>NZ_JBYSYN010000002.1:0-415729 GCF_058783475.1 Achromobacter sp. FW305-C-13
AAGAAGGCCTGCGTTTCGCCATCCGTGAAGGCGGTCGTACCGTCGGCGCCGGCGTCGTCGCCAAGATCCTGAAGTAATTCGGATCACTTAAGCAGCAAACAACCAGCGAGGGCGCTTCGTCGCCTTCGCCTCTCGTTCTTTAGGAAACGCCATGAAAAACCAAAAGATCCGTATCCGCTTGAAAGCCTTCGATTACAAGCTGATCGATCAATCGGCCGCTGAAATCGTCGACACCGCCAAGCGTACCGGCGCCGTTGTCCGCGGCCCGGTGCCGCTGCCCACGCGTATCCGTCGCTACGACGTTCTGCGTTCGCCGCACGTCAACAAGACGTCGCGTGACCAGTTCGAAATCCGTACCCATCAGCGCTTGATGGACATCGTTGATCCCACCGACAAGACCGTTGACGCTCTGATGCGTCTGGACCTGCCGGCCGGCGTCGACGTCGAAATCGCGCTGCAGTAAGGCGTACCGAGCCTGCTACCTTCGCCGGTAGGCTCGAAAAATGGCCGTATTCCCCTGGGAGTGCGGCCATTTTGTTTTTTCAGCGGCACCTGGCGGTGATATGCCCCAGGCATGGCGTCCGGACTTTCGCGGCTCTGTCCGCAAGTTAGCGGGCGCTCACTGTCCCAGCAGGGACCTGTTTTCAAGGTCGCTGGCGGCGCCTTGCCACACTGTGGCAAAACTGCCGCTGGGCACACGCCCTAAGTGGGCTAAGTGCTTGTGCTGACTGAAAAAATCATGCTAATATGCCAAGCTTGCCATTTTGTGGCAAGACTGACTATGGGAACGGGATGGGCTAATACCCAACTAATCCTCGACCCAGGTTGAACATAGTCGTAGGGCAAAGGCCGTTACCTTTTGCCCGATTAGCCCCGACCAATCGCAGTCGGGAATGGAGAAAACGATGTCGAATTCGACACCCACGCCCGCCGCTCATCGGCTGGGGCTGGTGGGTCGCAAGGTCGGCATGACCCGCATTTTTACCGAGGAAGGTGAATCCATCCCGGTGACCGTGCTGGACGTGTCGAACAACCGCGTGACCCAAGTTAAGTCGCAGGAAACCGACGGCTACGCCGCGATCCAAGTGACTTATGGCACTCGTCGTGCCTCGCGTGTGGTTCAGCCGCAAACGGGCCACTACGCCAAAGCCGGCGTTGAAGCCGGTAGCATCCTCAAAGAATTCCGCCTGGATCCCGCTCGCGCTGCTGAATTTGCAGCCGGTACCGTGATCGCTGTGGAATCCGTGTTCGAAGCCGGCCAACAGGTCGACGTGACGGGCACGACCATTGGTAAAGGCTTCGCCGGTACCATCAAGCGTCACCACTTCGGCTCGCAACGCGCTTCGCACGGTAACTCCCGTTCGCACCGCGTTCCCGGCTCGATTGGTCAAGCACAAGATCCGGGCCGTATTTTCCCGGGTAAGCGCATGGCTGGTCACCTGGGTGATGTCACCCGCACCGTTCAAAACCTCGACGTCGTTCGCGTTGACGTTGAGCGTGGCCTGCTGCTGGTCAAGGGCGCTGTCCCCGGCCACGCTGGCGCCGACATCGTCGTGCGCCCGGCCATCAAGGCCCCGGCCAAGAAGGGAGCGTAAGTAAATGGATCTCAAGCTCCTGAACGACCAAGGTCAGGCCGCTGCTACGTTCAGCGCGCCCGATACGATCTTCGGCCGTGACTTCAACGAAGCGCTGATTCATCAGATCGTGGTGGCTTTCCAAGCCAATGCCCGTGCCGGCAACCGCGCTCAGAAGGATCGTGCCGAAGTTAAGCACTCGACCAAGAAGCCCTGGCGCCAGAAGGGTACCGGCCGCGCACGCGCTGGTATGACTTCGTCGCCGCTGTGGCGTGGCGGTGGTCGGATTTTCCCGAACTCGCCCGAAGAGAACTTCAGCCAGAAGGTCAACAAGAAGATGTACCGCGCCGGGATCCGTTCGATCCTGTCGCAACTGGCTCGTGAAGACCGCATCGCTGTTGTCGAATCGTTTGATCTGGAATCGCCCAAGACCAAGGCTGCTGCTGCAAAGCTGAAGAGCCTGGGCCTGGACTCCGTCCTGATCATCACCGACAGCGTTGATGAGAATGTTTACCTCGCCACCCGCAACCTGCCGCACGTTGCTGTTGTCGAGCCCCGTTATGCCGATCCGTTGTCGCTGGTCCACTACAAGAAAGTGCTGATCACCAAGCCGGCCATCGCTCAACTCGAGGAGATGCTGGGATGAACGCTGAACGCTTGATGCAAGTCATTCTGGCTCCGATCGTGACCGAAAAGGCCACGTTCGTCGCTGAGAAGAATCAGCAAGTCGCTTTCCGTGTCGTGGCTGACGCTACCAAGCCGGAAATCAAGGCTGCCGTCGAACTGCTCTTCAAGGTGCAGGTCGAGTCCGTGCAGGTCCTCAACCGTAAGGGCAAAGTCAAGCGCTTTGGCCGATTCGTTGGCCGTCGCCGTAATGAGCGCAAGGCTTACGTGTCGCTCAAGGACGGCCAGGAAATCGACTTTGCGGAGGTGAAGTAAATGGCCCTCGTAAAAGTTAAGCCGACTTCGGCCGGCCGCCGTGGCATGGTGAAGGTTGTCAGTCCCAACCTGCACAAGGGTGAGCCCTACGCGCCGCTGCTGGAAAAGAAGACCCGTGGTTCTGGCCGTAACAACAACGGTCACATCACGATCCGCCATCGTGGCGGCGGTCACAAGCAACACTACCGCTTGGTCGACTTCCGTCGTGACAAGGACGGTATCCCGGCGAAGGTTGAGCGTCTGGAATATGACCCCAACCGTACGGCGCACATCGCTCTGCTGTGCTACGCCGACGGCGAACGTCGTTACATCATCGCTCCGCGTGGTCTGGAAGTGGGTGCCACTGTGCTGTCGGGTATCGAAGCCCCGATCCGCGCCGGCAACACCCTGCCGATCCGCAACATCCCGGTGGGTACGACGATTCACTGCGTCGAAATGCTGCCTGGCAAGGGTGCTCAGATGGTCCGCTCGGCTGGCGCTTCCGCCGTCCTGCTGGCTCGCGAAGGCATCTACGCTCAGGTTCGTCTGCGCTCGGGTGAAGTCCGCCGTGTGCACATCGAATGCCGCGCCACCATTGGTGAAGTCGGTAACGAAGAACACAGCCTGCGCCAAATCGGCAAGGCCGGTGCAATGCGTTGGCGTGGTATCCGCCCGACGGTCCGTGGCGTTGCCATGAACCCGGTGGATCACCCGCACGGTGGCGGTGAAGGCCGTACCGGTGAAGCACGCGAACCGGTCAGCCCGTGGGGTACTCCGGCGAAGGGTTTCAAGACCCGTCGCAACAAGCGGACGAACAATATGATCGTCCAACGGCGCAAGCGCAAGTAAGAGGCGAACACTATGTCACGTTCGATCAAGAAAGGCCCGTTTGTCGATGCTCACCTGATCAAAAAGGTGGACACGGCCGTCGCGGGCAAAGACAAGAAGCCGATCAAGACCTGGTCGCGTCGTTCCACGATCCTGCCCGAGTTCATCGGTCTGACGATCGCTGTGCACAACGGCAAGCAGCATGTCCCCGTGTACATCAACGAGAACATGGTCGGTCACAAGCTGGGCGAGTTCGCGCTGACCCGTACGTTCAAGGGCCACGCTGCGGACAAGAAGGCGAAGAGGTAAGCGATGGAAACTACTGCCATTATCCGTGGGGTGCACATCTCGGCACAGAAGACCCGTCTGGTTGCGGACTTGATCCGTGGTCAGAAGGTCGGCCGTGCGCTGGAGATCCTCACCTTCTCGCCGAAGAAGGCTGCCGTCATCCTGAAGAAGGCTGTCGAGTCCGCCATCGCCAACGCCGAGCACAACGACGGCGCCGATATCGACGAACTGAAAGTCACCACGATTTTTGTGGACAAGGCTCAGTCGATGAAGCGCTTCTCCGCTCGCGCCAAGGGCCGCGGCAACCGTATCGAGAAGCAGACCTGCCACATCACGGTCAAGGTCGGAGCTTAAGGAGTCACGATGGGTCAGAAAATTCACCCCACTGGGTTCCGTCTCGCGGTCACCCGTAATTGGTCCTCGCGTTGGTTCGCCGACGACAAGGCCTTCGGCACGATGCTTGCCGAAGACATTCGCGTTCGCGAGTACCTGAAGAAGAAGCTCAAGAGCGCCTCCGTTGGTCGCGTGATCATCGAGCGTCCGGCCAAGAATGCCCGCATCACCGTCTACTCGGCTCGTCCGGGCGTGGTGATCGGCAAGCGCGGCGAAGACATCGAAAGCCTGAAGGCTGATCTGCAGCGTCTGATGGGCGTGCCCGTGCACGTCAACATCGAAGAAATCCGCAAGCCGGAAACCGATGCTCAACTGATCGCCGACTCGATCTCGCAACAGCTCGAGAAGCGCATCATGTTCCGTCGCGCAATGAAGCGCGCGATGCAGAACGCAATGCGTCTGGGTGCCCAAGGCATCAAGATCATGAGCGCCGGCCGTCTGAACGGTATCGAAATTGCCCGCACCGAGTGGTATCGCGAAGGCCGTGTGCCGCTGCACACCCTCAAGGCCAATATCGACTACGGCACCTCCGAAGCCCACACGACCTATGGCGTGATCGGCATCAAGGTCTGGGTCTACAAGGGCGACATGCTGGCCAACGGCGAATTGCCGCCGGAAACCGCTGCCCCGCGCGAAGAAGAACGTCGTCCGCGCCGCGCTCCGCGTGGTGATCGTCCGGACGGTGCTCGCACCGGTCGTCCGGGTGGCCGTGGTCGTGGTGGTCCCCGCAAGGCGGACGCTGCTCCGGCGCCTGAAGGAGAATAACCATGCTGCAACCCTCTCGCAGAAAGTATCGCAAAGAGCAGAAGGGCCGCAACACCGGTCTGGCGACCCGTGGTACCCACGTGTCGTTCGGCGAATTCGGTCTGAAGGCCACCGGCCGTGGCCGTCTGACCGCTCGCCAGATCGAAGCCGCTCGTCGTGCTATCAATCGTCACATCAAGCGTGGCGGCCGTATCTGGATTCGCATTTTCCCGGATAAGCCCATCTCGCAGAAGCCCGCCGAAGTCCGTATGGGTAACGGTAAGGGCAATCCTGAGTACTGGGTCGCTGAAATTCAGCCCGGCAAAGTGCTCTACGAAATGGAAGGTGTGAGCGAAGAGATCGCGCGTGAAGCTTTCCGCCTGGCCGCTGCCAAGCTGCCGATTTCGACCACGTTCGTCGCGCGTCATATCGGTGCTTAAGGAGTACTAACATGAAAGCTAGCGAACTCCGTTCGAAAGACGCCGCCGAGCTCGGCAAAGAGCTCGAAAGCCTGCTGAAGGCACAATTCGGTCTGCGTATGCAGAAGGCCACGCAGCAACTGGCCAACACCAGCCAGCTGCGCAACGTGCGTCGCGACATTGCGCGCGTTCGTACCTTGCTGACCGAGAAGGCAGGGAAATAAACATGAGCGAAACTCAAAACACCCAAGTGGCCAAGCGCCAGCGTACGCTGGTTGGCAAGGTCGTCAGCAACAAGATGGACAAGACTGTCGTTGTGCTCGTTGAGCGCCGCGTCAAGCACCCCATCTTCGGCAAGATCATCGTGCGCTCCGCGAAGTACAAGGCACACGACGAATCGAACCAATTCAACGAAGGCGATACGGTTGAAATCGCTGAAGGCCGTCCCATCTCGCGCTCGAAGTCGTGGCGTGTGGTGCGTCTGGTTGAAGCCGCACGTATCATCTAAGTAGTACGTCGGAACGGTTCGCTGTTCTGATATAAAACGGCAAGGGCTAAACCCCTTGCCGTTTTTTTTCGTCTTCGAGATCTATGCCGATGCGGGTAAATGACATCATGCGCAGCACCGTCAGGGCCGGCGTGCTTGGCGTCGCGCTATGCGCGGCTGCCGCCGCCGTGGCGCAGCGCGATCCGGGCGCGGACGTCACGGCGGCCTCGCCGGTGGATGACCCGCGTGCGGGCAAGAACGTCCTGAATGCGGGGCCCGAACCGCGCGTCAAGCTTCCTGCCGGATCACCGGACCACGCCGCCATCTTCGGCACTGACAACGAGGATGAGCAGGCGCTGGCCTCGCAAGAGCAAGCGCTGCAGGCGCAGCGCAATCAACTGATGTTGCTTGAACGGCTGCTTAACCAGAAGCCCGTGGATGCCGCGACGGCGCCGCCTGCCATGATGCCGTTGAACACGGGCTCGACGATGAAGCCCCTGGCGCCGACGCCAGCCGGCTCGCAACTGGACCGCGGCAAGATCGATGAGATGCAGCGGCGTGTGGATGGCCTGCGGCGCGAAGCCGACACGCTGCGGCAGAGCGGGAAGTAGGGCGGGAGTAGGACGGAAAGTAGGACGGCCTATCGCGCCCTGGCGCCGCGCGCGGCCCCGCCGACGGAATCAATGTCGCCGCGCCAGTTCGCGCAACCGTCCCGCGATGCCCGTCGGGAAGTAGTACACCGACACCACGAACAGGATGCCCAGCCATAGCAGCCAGCGGTCCGGCTCGAACAGCAGGGCCAGCGGCGCCACGCCGGAGACGGCATCGTGGATCACGTGCAGGCCGTCCTGCAGATAGCTTTGCGCGAACACGAACAGGCTCGCGCCCACCACGGCGCCATACATGGTGCCCATACCGCCGATCACCAGCATCAGCAGGATGTTCAGCATGATCTCGAACGACAGCGAGGTGTCCGGCCCGTTATAGCGCAGCCAAAGTGCGTATATGGCGCCGGCCAGCGTGGCGAAGGCGGCCGCCAGCAGATTGGACAAGCTACGGTACAGCACCGTGCGATACCCGATGGCTTCGGCGCGGAAGGGGTTTTCGCGAATGGCTTGCAGCACGCGGCCGAACGGCGAATTCACGATACGCAGCAACATCAGGAACAACACAGCGCAGACCGCGGCGATCAGGTAGTAAGTGATGATGCGGCCGTCGATCGTCACGCCGAACAGGGGTTCCGACAGCGGCCGGAACGCCGGGCGCAGCATCTGGGGCACTTTGAAGTTCAGGCCGTCTTCGCCGCCCGTCAGGTCAGAGAGCTGCGACACCAGCGTCTGGAATGCAGCCGCGACCGCGAGCGTGATCATGGCGTAGAAGATCGCGCGTACGCGCAGGCTGGCCAGCCCGATCAACAGGGCGAACGCCAGCGACACGACCAACGCGCCACCGACGCCCGCGAACACCGCAATCCAGCCGGGCTCCATCCGGATGCTGGCGATCGCCACGCCGTAGGCGCCGATGCCGAAGAACATGGTGTGCGCGAAGCTCACGATGCCGGTGTAGCCCAGCAGCAGGTCGTAGCTGGCGACAAGAATCACGAACACCAGTATCTTGGCGGCCACGGCCAGCGATTTGGGACCGGGAAAGAGAAACGGCGCTGCGGCAAGCAGGGCGACGACGGTAATCAGCACGAGCGCCAGGAAGGTGCTGCGCGGCGGGTCGCCGGAGAGCAAGCGGAAAGACATGTCGGCGCTCCTAGCGGTTCGTGACCGGATAGACGCCTTGTGGGCGCCACAACAGGATGGCGACCATCAGCGCGATATTCGAGAACAGGGCGGCTTTGGGCACGAGGAAGCCTGTGTAGTTGGCCATCAGCCCGACCAGCAGCGCCCCGATCAGGCAACCGACCGTCGACCCCAGCCCGCCGATCATGATGACGATGAAAATCAGCACGTTCACCTGTGCACCCAACTGCGGCACCACCGACTGCTGATACATGCCCCACAGCACGCCGCCCAGCCCGGCAAGCATTGACCCGGCGACGAAGACGCCCACAAACAAGTGCCGGATGCGGTAACCCAGGCTTTCCACCATCTCGCGGTCTTCCACGCCGGCGCGAATCAACAGGCCCAGCTTGGTGCGGTTCAGCAGCCACAGCATGCCGCCCAGCACCAGGATGCCGACGGCCAGCGCCACGATCCGGAACTTCTCGATCGCCGCATCCCCCAGCAGGAATGCGCCGCGCAACGCCTCGGGCAGCGGCAGGGACAGGGTCTGCGGACCCCAGATCATCTTGATGATCTCTTCACCGATGATCATGCCGCCCATGGTGATCAGGATCTGCTTCAGATGCTGGCCGTACACCGGCCGCACGATCACGCGTTCGAACGCCAGGCCCACGGCGCCCGCCACCAGCATGCCCACGATCATGGCCGGCAGCACGGCGGCCAGGTTCATCCACAGGCTGCCCGTCTGAGTCCAGTCAGCCATGCCGCCCAGCACCGTCGCGGCCATATAGGCGCCGATGGCGATGAAGAGGCCATGCCCGAAGTTCAGGACGTCCATCAAACCGAACACCAGCGTCATGCCCGAGGCCACGATGAAGATGATCATGCCCATCGCCAGGCCCGCGAGCGTCAGCGTGACCCATGTCGAAAAGGAACCCACCAGCGGCAACGCGATGGCGGCCAGTGCGGCGACCAGCAGTACGGGGCGCAGGTCCGCGCGTGTGCGGGGCAGCGGGGTATCGATATCCAGGGTGCTCATTGATGGCTTCCCAACGACAGCCCAAGCAGGCGTGTCTGTAATGCTTCGTCTTGTACAAGCTCGCGCATGCTGCCCGCATGGACGACGCGGCCGTTGTCCATGATCGCGACGTGGTCGCCGACCTGCTGCGCGAAGTTGAAGTTCTGCTCGACCAGCAGGATGGTGGTGGACGCTTCCTTGAGTTCGAGGAAGGCGTCGATCATGTTCTGGATGATGGCGGGCGCAAGACCCTTGCTGGGCTCGTCGATCAGCAGCAGCCGGCGCGGCTCGATGATGGCGCGCGCCACCGCCAGCATCTGCTTCTGTCCGCCCGACAGCTTGCCGGCCGGATGCAGCCAGAATTTTTTGAGCGCAGGGAAGAAACCGAAGATCCATTCCAGCCGTGCCGTGTCGAGCTGGTCTGCGCTGCGCGCCTGCCGTGCGGCGAGCAAGATGTTTTCCTTCACCGACAAGTCCGCAAAGATGCCCATGTTCTCGGGCACATAGGCCATGCCCATGCGCGCCATGTCGGGCGGCGATTTGCGTGTGCCGGGTCCGCCGATGGGGGTGCCGTCAAACGTTACCAGGCCTTGCGAGGCCCGCCACAATCCCATGATCGTGCGCAGCGTGGTGGTCTTGCCGGCGCCGTTGCGGCCCAGCAGCATGGTGACGCCCGCAGACGGCACCGCCAGGTCGACGCCGTGCAGGATGTGGTACGCACCGATGTGGGTATGCACCCCTTGCAGCTCCAGCAGCATCGGGGCGCTCATGCTGGCGTCTCCGTCGGGCTCATGCCCAGATAGGCCTGCTGCACGATGGGCGAGGCGATGACGGTGGCGGGGTCGCCGTCGGCCATCAGTTGGCCGTTGTGCAGTACGACGATGCGGTCGGCCAATTCGCGCACCACATCCATCTTGTGCTCCACCAGCAGAATCGTCTTGGTCGGATCGTTCTTGATCTCGCGGATCAGTTCCAGCACCACCGGCACGTCGTCCACGCTCATGCCGGCGGTCGGTTCATCGAACATGAACACCTGCGGTTCCAGCGCGATGAGCATCGCGATTTCCAGCTTGCGCTGGTCGCCATGCGGCAGGTCCGCGGCGGCGTGGTCGCGTCGTGCGGACAAGCGGGTACGTTCCAACAGCGCATCGGCGCGGGCCAATAGGGCGCGATCGTCATCCCAGGTGCGCCAGAAGCGGATCTGGCGCCAGCTCATGCCTTGCTGGCGCGATTGCAGCGCCAGCCGCACGTTCTCATGCACGGACAGGCGCGGGAACAGTTGCGTCAGCTGGAACGCGCGGCCCAGGCCGGCATGCATGCGCGCGGGCGCCGATAGCGGGGTCAGGTCCCGGCCATTCAAGCGCACCGACCCGGCGCTTGCGCGCAACTGGCCGGAGATCAGATTGAAGTAGGTGGTCTTGCCCGCGCCGTTCGGGCCGACGATGGCTGTCAGCGTGCCAGGCGCATAAGTGCAGCTGACGTCATTGACGGCCACGTGCCCGCCGAAACGGATCGTGAGCGATTGGGTTTCCAACATTGCAGCGGCGTGCCTTCAGCGTTTGTTCTGGATCGGCACGGTCATCTGGTCGGGCGTGATTTCCTTGACCAGGTCCTGCACCGCCCACGGCACCGAGGGATCGTTCTTGATGCGGAAGTGATACATGGATTGCATCGCCTGGTGGTCTTCGGGCCGGAACGTCATCTTGCCCTTGGGCGTGTCGAAACTCATGCCTTCCATGGCCTTGATCAGCTTGTCCGTATCCGAATCGCCGGCGGTCTTGTTCAGCGCCGCCACGATGGCAATCCCGGACGACATGCCGCCCGCGGTGAAGAAGTCCGGCGGCTGGCCGTAGCGCTTCTGGTGTTCGGCAACGAGCCAATCATTGATCGGATTCTTGGGGATGCCGTAGTAGTAATACGTGGCGCCTTCCATGCCCGCCAACGACTTCAACGGCGTCATCGCGGCCAGCGTGTTGCCGCCCGTGGCGATCTCGATGCCGAAGCGCTTGGGATCCAGATCAGCGATCTTGAACGGGTTGCCCGCGCCCGCCCACAGGATGAAGATGATCTTGCGTCCGGGTTTTTCTTTCAGCGCATCGAACAGGCGCTGGGCGCCTGCCGTGAAATCCGTGGCGTTGGCAGGCAGATATTCCTCGTGCACGATCTTGGCGTTTTTAAGCGCGCCCTTAAAGGCTTTCACGCCGTCGCGGCCAAAGGCGTAGTCTTGCGCCAGCATGGCGATGGACGTGCCTGCCTGGTCGAACGCCACCGCGTTGGCGATCGCATCCTGCGATGAATTGCGGCCCGTGCGGAAGATGTACTTGTTCCACTTTTCGCCCGTGATGGAGTCCGCCACGGCGGGCTCCACCAGCAGGATCCTCTCGTACTCTTCGGCGATGGGCAGCATGGCCAGCGCCACGCCGGACGAGGTGGGGCCGACGGCGATGTCGGCGTTGTCGTCCGCGTAGGCGGACGCCAGCTGCGCGCGGGCCACATCGGGCTTGCCCTGGTTGTCCTTTTCAATCACGCGGATTTTGCGGCCCGCCACCGTCATCGTGCCTTGGGTCGCGTATTCCAGGCCCAGCATCAGGCCGTTCTGCGTCTGTTTGGCGTAGGCCTCCAGCGGGCCCGTCTTGTCGTACACGTGGGCGACGACGAAGTCTTTCGCCGCGACCGCCGAATTCATGCAAAGGGCTGCCAGCGCGGCAAGCAGAATGCGATTCATGGATGTCTCTCCTGTTATCAGCGGGCGTGGCCGGCCGCGGTGTGGTCATGCATAGGGTCCGGCGTGGCAAGGAACCGGCGGATGGCATCGATCTGCGGCGCCACGTTCAGCGCGGGTGCATGGCCGCAATCGGGGAAGTCGATGCGCGTCGCGCGTGGTCCACGCTGCGTCATCGCATGGGCGACATCGGGCAGCAGCAGATCGGACTCGGCGCCGCGTAGCAACAGCACCGGCATGCGCAGCGAGTCGTAGCCGCTCCAGCGGTTGTAGTCGCCGGGGTGATGGCTGAACTGCCCGACGATGGCAGGGTCGTAGTGCGCCGTGACGCGACCGTCGGGTAATCGGCGTACCGAGGTCTCGGCCATCCGGCGCCATTGCTCGTCGCTTTGCCATCCATAGGGCTTGTAGGCGACGCGTAACCAGGCTTCCAGTTCGGTGACGGTGTCGAACGCGGGAGGGTTGCCCGCATAGGCCAGGATGCGGTCGATGGCGGGCTGGGGCAGTTCGGGGCCAATGTCATTGACGACCAGATGCGATATTCGGCCGCGCAGCGTCGTGGCGGCCGCGTGCATGCCGGTGGCGCCACCCATCGAGGTACCGACCCACCGCACGCGCGTAAGCGACAGGCTGTCCGCGAGAGCGCGGGCGAGGCGGGCGTAGAAATCCAGTTGGTACTCGGCGACGGGGTCCGGGCTCCATTGCGACAGGCCGCGGCCGATCGTGTCGGGGCAGAGGATGCGGTAGTCGTCCGCCAGCGCATCCGCCAGTTCGTCGAAGTCGCGTCCCGTGCGGGCAAGGCCGTGCCACATGATGATGGGGGGCGCGTCCGCGTCGCCCCATTCGGTCACGTGCAGCTCGCGGCCTTCGCAGCGCAGATAGCGCGAAGCGGGGGTGTGGCGGGCAGCCGTTGCGGGCGCGTGTGCCATGAGTCTCCTCCCGGGTTGTCCAGGTTGTGTGCTTATCGGGCTGACTATAGACTTCTGCCAAACGCATCCACAATGCGCCGCCCACCCCAGAGCAGGGTGAGTCAAGAAGTTGTAGACGCAAGATCAATTTGCGCTTCCCGCCGCGTACAGGAGACCGCGCCATGTCCGATACGGAATTCGCCATTTCGGCCAGCGCTGGCGCCGACCGGCGCGAGCAATGGCGCGCGGCGCTGTCGGACGCGTTCGGTCCGTTCGAGGTTCACGGCGCAATGCCGGCCCATTTCGCCGGGCATGTGCGCTACGCGCGCCGCGCCAGCCTGCAGTTCAATGACCTGCACTATCAGGGACAGAAGCTGGAGCGCACGGCGGGCAACGTGTCGCGGCTGGACCAGGAGTTCTACACCTTCGGCCTGCCGCTGGCCGGCCCGCTGGCCGTGCGCCAGCTGGGCCGCGAGTTCCAGGTGGAGCCGGGCTGCGTCTACCTGATGAACCAGAGCCTGCCTTACCAGGCGACGGCGCTGGGGGCATCGGGTTATCGCAGCCTGAGCGTGTCGTTTCCGCGCAGCGCGCTGTCGCAACGGGATTCGCGCATCGGCGCCTTCTACAAGCTGCGCGTCGACGATGGGTCACCGCGCGGCGCGATGCTGGCCAGCTATATGGATCACCTGTTCAAGGGCATGAACGGCTGGTCGGACACCGAGGTGACGGAATTGGGCGAACGCCTGATCGACCTGATCGTGCTGTTCCTGGTGCAGTCGGGGCAGGGACATGCATCGGAGTCCGATAGCAGCGTCACGGTGGCACATCGGCAGCGCGTGCTGGCCTACATTCGGCAGCATCTGGCCGACCCGGCGTTGTCGCCGCAGCGGGTGGCGCAGGGATGCGGCGTATCGGTGGCGTACCTGCACCGCATCCTGCGCGCAGGCGGCCTCTCGGCCGAGTCCTTCATCTTCGATCAGCGGTTGGACAAATGTCGCGACCTGCTGCTGAACTCTCAGCATCGCCATCGCAGCATCGCCGAGCTGGCATATCAAGTTGGCTTTGCGCATCCTTCGCATTTCAGCCGCCTGTTCAAGCAGCGTTTCGGCATGACGCCGCGGGACCTGCGGGCAAGTTCCTAGAGCGCGACGGGATCCGGGCGGGGCATCAGCCCCCGTAGACGGGCGTCAATATCCATGCCGTGATGTACAGGCCGGCGCCGAATACGGCATGCGCCATCAGGCTGCGCAGGCGCGCTGTGTTCGGATGCGGGGTCTTGCTGGCCGCGATGCCGGCACCCAGGCCGGGCTGCAGGATGAAGAAGGGCGCGGCCACGCTCAGAACGCCGAATAGCAGGGCGGGCGCCAGCGTGGGTTGCTGCGTCCAGGCCACACCCACGACGCCCAGCAGCATCGCGGCAAAGATGATGCCGATACCGTAATGTGCGCCCCAACCCAGCAACGCTTCGCCGCGCACGGGTTGGGCGCGGCCGATGTTCTGATGCTGGAAACGGCCGCGAGGCAGATGCCCGATCCACCGGCCCACCATCGCGAAGTTCAGGGAAGGGATGCCGAAACAGCGCTTGAGGAAAAGCGCCCACACGTCCATCACCAGCGTGGCGCCCGCGCCGATCAGCACGGCGCGTTGCAGGAATTCAATCAGGGCTGGGGTCACGAGGCGGCATCCTTATTTAATACATTCAATTTATTGATTGAATGTTAGAGCGATGCTATCGTGATGTCAATGAACTCGCCAGACAGCCCTCAACCTTCCCAGCGCTTCGACGCGCTTGCCGAGATCGCCAAGACGCTGGGGCAGGCCCATCGCCTGGCCCTGCTTGAACACATCGCGCAGGGTGAACGCGCGGTGGAACGGTTGGCCGAACTGACCGGGCTGTCTGTCGCCAATACCTCGCAGCATTTGCAGCACCTGCGCCGTGCCGGCTTCGTGCAGACCCGGCGCGAGGGCAAGCGGGTGCTGTACCGCTTGGGGGCGGGGCCGATCGCGCCGCTCTTGGCCGCGTTGCGCGGCTATGCCGAGCATCAGCATGCAGAGATCCGGGAAGTCATCGCAGACAGCATCCATCAGCGTGACCGCCTGGACGGCATCTCCATTGAAGAACTGCTGGGCATGCTGGACAGCGGCGGCGTCGTGCTGCTGGACGTGCGGCCTTCTGAAGAGTTCGCCCAAGGCCATTTGCCGGGCGCCATCAATATCCCGACCGAAGACCTGGAACGCCGCCTGGCCGACCTGCCCGCGGGCGCGGATGTCGTCGCCTATTGCCGGGGACCGTATTGCGTGCTGTCCACCGACGCCGTGGCGGCGTTGCGCGCGCATGGTGTGGCGGCGCGCCGGCTGGACGCCGGCTTCCCGGAGTGGAAGGCGGCGGGCTTGCAGGTGGAAGCCGCGCCGGCGTGAAACCCCTGGTCGCCCAGATAAAAAAAGCCCCGCGGCGAAAATCGCGGGGCTTTTTCGTACTGGGGGTACGGGGTCAGATGTGCGTGATGAATTTCGTGACCAGGTAGCCGTCGAACGTTTCCAGGCCGCCTTCGCTACCGATGCCGCTGTCCTTGATGCCGCCGAACGGCGTCTCGGCCAGCGCGCTGCCGAAGTGGTTGATATTGACCATGCCGGCCTCCAGGCCGTTCGAGACCTTGGTCGCCGTCTTCAGTGAGTTCGTGAACACGTAGGACGACAGGCCGAAGGGCAGGCTGTTGGCGCGGCGCAGGACTTCATCGGTGTCCTTGAAGCGCACGACCGGTGCGACGGGGCCGAAGGGCTCTTCGGTCATCAGCATGGAATCGTCGGGCAGATCCGTCACGACCGTGGGCGCGAAGAAGAAGCCCTTGCGGTCCAGCGGGCCGCCGCCGACCACGACTTTGCCGCCGTGCTTCTTGGCGTCGTCGATGAAGGCGCTCATGGCGGGCACGCGGCGCTCATGCGCCAGCGGGCCCATGTCGGTGCCGGCTTCCAGGCCGTCGCCGACCTTGATGTTCTTCAGCACGTCGGAAAAGCGCGCCAGGAATTGCTCGTAGGCGCCTTCTTGCACGTAGAAGCGGGTGGGCGACACGCAGACCTGACCGGCGTTGCGGACCTTGAACTTGGCCAGCATTTCAGCGGCGCGCTCGACGTCGGCGTCATCGAACACCAGCACGGGCGAATGGCCGCCCAATTCCATCGTGACGCGCTTCATGTGCGCGCCGGCCAGCGCGGCCAGCTGCTTGCCCACCGGCACGGAACCGGTGAACGACACTTTGCGCACGATCGGCGAACGGATCAGGTAGTCGGAAATCTTGGCGGGTTCGCCCCAGACGATGTTCAGGCAGCCCTTGGGCAGGCCGGCGTCGTGGAACATGCGGGCAATGGCCATGACGGCGCTGGGCGAATCTTCGGGGCCTTTCAGCACCACTGTGCAACCGGCGCCGAGCGCGGCGGCGATCTTGCGGATGGCCTGGTTGTACGGGAAGTTCCAGGGCGTGAACGCGGCGCAGACGCCGATGGGTTCGCGCACGACGAATTGGCGCACATCCGGGTTGCGCGGCGGCACGACGCGGCCATAGATGCGGCGGCATTCCTCGGCGTGCCAGTCGGCATGCTCCGAGCAGGAGGTGACTTCACCCACGGCTTCGGCCAGCGGCTTGCCCTGGTCAAGCGTCATGTTGCGGCCGATCTCCTTGGCGCGCTCGCGCGACAGCGTGGCGACCTTGCGCAGGATGGCGGAACGGTCCATGGGGGAAGACTTCTTCCAGGACTCGAACGCGCGTTGGGCGGCGGCTAGCGCGCGGTCCAGATCCGCTTCGGTGGCGTGAGGCAGCTGGCCAAGCACTTCTAGCGTGGCCGGGTTGATGACGTCCTGGGTGCGCCTACCCTCGCCGGAGATGAATTCGCCGTCGATATACAGCGCCAACTGTTCATACATGCCTGTCGTTCCTTGCGAAATAGGAGTGGAGTGCGACCGCAGTCGCCCGCGCCAGTCTAAACCAGCTCGTGGGCGCCAGGGAGGGCCACTCGTGCGCGCAAACCTGGAGCCAATCGGGGGCGGCCAGGGCGATGCCCCACGCCTTGCAAGGCGGCGCCGGCATGGACACAATGGGGCATCCTTGGCAGCTATCACCGAACCCATCGTGCAATCCGTCGACGCGCGCCCCGCCGGCAAGTCCAGTATCTACTCACGCGTGTTGTTCCGCTTCATCGATTGGCTGCGACACCGCATCGCGAAAGCGTCGCTGGTGGGGGACCGGCCCATTTTCCAGAACAGCCAGTTCCCGTGGATCGCCGCCCTGGAAGCCCAGACGCCCGCCATCCGCGCCGAGCTGACGGCGCTGCTGGCGCAACGCCAGCAACTGCCGGCCTTCCATGAGATATCACCGGATGTGGGCATGATCACGTCGGATGACCAATGGAAGACGTTCCTCTTCATGGGCTACGGGCTGCGCTCCGAACGCAACCTGGCCAGCTGTCCGGCCACGGCCCGGGCGCTGGAAGGGATCCCGGGCATTCGCAGCGCCTTCTTCTCGATCCTCGAGGCCGGCAAGCGGATCCCGCTGCACACCGGCCCGTACAACGGCGTCCTGCGCCTGCACCTGGGGCTGGTCGTGCCCGAGCCGGCGGACCGGTGCTGGATCGAGGTCGGGGGCGAGCGCTACAGCTGGCGGGAGGGCCGGGCCGTGGTGTTCGACGACCTCTATCCCCACCAGGTGCACAACGATACGGACGGTCTGCGCGCTGTGTTGTTCGTGGACTTTGAACGTCCCTGCCGGGTTCCGGTAAAATGGTTGAATCGCCTGGTGCTCAGGGCGGCCCCCTTCACGGACGAAATCCGGCGGGGCAAGGCCAACCATGACGCCTGGGAGAAGGGCTTTTACCGTCACAAATAAGGGGCGGATAGCTCGAAAACCGTCCCCTCGTTGAGGGGGCGTGGTGTTTTGTGCGTCATTCCAACAAAGTGCTTGCGCTCAAAATTTAACCACGCTAGAATGATCAGCTTTCCCAGATTGTCGATCCAGTTAACCGAAAGTTGTTTCGAAGACTAGTCGGCGTGTTGGGGGAATACCCGCAGGATTTCAACCCAGGGTCGTTGCGTTGCCAACCAGTTGTAGAGATGGAGCGAAAGCTCTAGAGCTACAGCACATAAAGCAGGGCGGCAGACCTGACGGGACCAAAACTGGCAGGAATTGCAGTGTTCCCTTATTGGGAAAACCGTATTTCCAGTTAAGTTGGAACAGGAAAAATCATGATCCAAATGCAGACCACGCTGGACGTGGCCGATAACACTGGTGCGCGTCATGTCATGTGCATTAAGGTGCTCGGTGGCTCCAAGCGCCGTTATGCCGGTATCGGCGACATCATCAAGGTGAGCGTCAAAGATGCGGCTCCGCGCGGACGCGTCAAGAAAGGCGAAATTTACAATGCCGTGGTGGTTCGTACCGCCAAGGGCGTGCGCCGTAAAGACGGTTCGCTGATTCGTTTCGGTGGCAATGCCGCCGTGTTGCTCAACGCCAAGCTGGAGCCCATCGGCACCCGCATCTTCGGACCCGTTACGCGTGAACTGCGTACCGAGAAGTTCATGAAGATCGTGTCGTTGGCCCCGGAAGTGCTGTAAGGAGCCCTACGATGAACAACATTCGTAAAGGCGACGAAGTCATCGTCCTGACCGGCCGCGACAAGAAGCGTCGCGGTACCGTGCTGGCTCGTGTTGATGCCGACCACGTTCTGGTCGAAGGCGTCAACATCGTCAAGAAGCACGTGAAAGCCAACCCGATGGCTAACAACCCGGGCGGGATTGTCGAAAAGACCATGCCGATCCACATCTCGAATGTGGCGCTCTTCAACCCCGCAACCGGTCGTGGCGACCGCGTGGGCGTTCAAGAAGTCGAAGGTCGCAAGGTCCGCGTGTTCCGTTCCAATGGTGCCGTTGTCGGCGCCAAGGCGTAAGGGGCGATAGACATGTCTCGTTTGCAAGATTTCTACAAGAGCAAGGTCGCTGGCGACCTGCAGGCCAAGTTTGGCTACAAGAGCGTCATGGAAGTGCCGCGCATCACCAAGATCACCCTGAACATGGGTGTCTCGGAAGCCGTGTCCGATAAGAAGGTTATCGAACACGCGGTGTCGGACCTGACCAAGATTGCTGGCCAAAAGCCTGTCGTGACGAAGACCAAGAAGGCTATCGCCGGTTTCAAGATCCGCGAAAACTACCCGATTGGTTGCATGGTCACGCTGCGTGGTCAACGCATGTACGAATTCCTGGATCGCCTCGTTGCGGTCGCGCTGCCTCGCGTGCGTGACTTCCGTGGTATCTCGGGTCGTGCATTTGACGGCCGCGGCAACTACAACATCGGGGTGAAAGAGCAGATCATTTTCCCCGAAATCGAGTACGACAAGATCGACGCGCTGCGTGGGCTGAACATCAGCATCACCACCTCCGCGAAGACCGACGAAGAAGCCAAGGCGCTGTTGACGGCCTTCAGCTTCCCGTTCCGTAACTAAGGGGCTGATGACGTGGCAAAACTTTCCCTCATCAATCGCGACATCAAGCGCGCCAAGCTGGCTGACAAGTTCGCTGCCAAGCGCGCTGAGTTGAAGTCGATCATCGACGACCAGTCGAAGACCGACGAAGAACGTTACCAAGCTCGGCTCAAGCTGCAACAGCTGCCGCGCAATGCCAATCCGACGCGCCAACGTAACCGTTGCGTGGTCACCGGTCGTCCGCGCGGTGTGTTCCGCAAGTTCGGCCTGACGCGTCACAAACTGCGTGAAATGGCGATGAAGGGCGAAATCCCCGGCATCACCAAGGCCAGCTGGTAGGAGATACATTATGAGCATGAGCGATCCCATCGCCGATATGCTGACCCGCATTCGCAATGCGCAGCAAGTGGACAAAGTTACGGTGAGCATGCCCTCCTCGAAGCTGAAGGCGGCAATTGCCGCTGTGCTGAAAGACGAAGGCTACATCGACAGCTTTGAAATCAAGGGCACCCAGGCCAAGCCTGAGCTCGAGATCACCCTGAAGTACTACGCTGGCCGTCCGGTTATCGAGCGCATTGAACGCGTGTCGCGCCCCGGTCTGCGTATCTACAAGGGCCGTACCAGCATTCCTCAGGTCATGAACGGCCTGGGCGTGGCTATCGTTTCGACCTCGCGCGGCGTCATGACCGACCGTAAGGCTCGCGCCAACGGCGTCGGCGGCGAAGTGCTGTGCTACGTGGCCTAAGGAGAAATTCTAATGTCACGTATCGCTAAGTATCCGGTCGAACTGCCCAAGGGTGTCGAAGCTGACATCAAGCAGGATCAGATCACTGTCAAGGGCCCGCTGGGCACCCTGACCCAAGCCCTGACTGGCGACGTCACCGTTGCGTTGGACGAAGGCAAGCTCACGTTTGCCGCCGCTAACGAAACGCGTCACGCCAATGCCATGTCGGGTACCGTGCGCGCTCTGGTGGCCAATATGGTTACCGGCGTGAGCAAGGGCTTCGAGCGCAAGCTGACCCTGGTTGGCGTGGGTTACCGCGCCTCGATCCAAGGCGATGCCGTTAAGCTGCAGCTCGGTTTCTCGCACGACGTTTTGCATCAGTTGCCGGCCGGTATCAAGGCCGAATGCCCCACCCAGACGGAAATCGTCATCAAGGGCGCCAACAAGCAAGTCGTCGGTCAGATGGCCGCTGAAATCCGCGCGTACCGCGAACCCGAACCCTACAAGGGCAAGGGTGTGCGTTACTCGGACGAACGCGTCGTCATCAAAGAAACCAAGAAGAAATAACGGCGCACGCAAGGACGAATCATGGACAAAAAAGTTTCCCGTTTGCGTCGTGCGGTTCCGACCCGCCGGAAGATCAACGAGCTGCGCGTTCACCGCCTCTCGGTCTTCCGCTCGAACCAGCACATCTACGCCAACATCATTTCGCCGGAAGGCGATCGCGTTCTGGTCAGCGCCTCGACGGTGGAAGCCGAAGTGCGTGCGCAACTGGCCGGCCAAACCGGTCAGGGTGGCAACACTGCCGCTGCTACGCTGGTCGGCAAGCGCGTGGCCGAAAAGGCCAAGGCTGCCGGTATCGAACTGGTCGCTTTCGATCGCTCGGGCTTTCGTTACCATGGCCGCGTGAAAGCGCTGGCCGATGCCGCGCGTGAAGCCGGCCTGAAGTTCTAAGCGAGGATCTGTCAAATGGCTAAAGTACAAGGCAAGAACGCCGCGGAAAAAGAGAACGATGACGGCCTCCGCGAAAAGATGATCGCGGTCAACCGCGTGAGCAAAGTGGTCAAGGGTGGTCGCACCATGAGCTTTGCCGCGCTGACCGTGGTTGGCGATGGCGATGGTCGCGTCGGCATGGGTAAGGGCAAGGCGCGTGAAGTGCCGGTGTCCGTTCAGAAGGCAATGGAACAGGCCCGTCGCGGCATGTTCAAGGTTGCCCTGAAGAACGGCACGCTGCACCACACCGTGGTTGGCAAGCATGGCGCCGCTACCGTGCTGATCTCGCCGGCTGCTGAAGGTACTGGCGTTATCGCCGGCGGCCCGATGCGCGCTATTTTTGAAGTGATGGGTGTGCGTAACGTGGTTGCCAAGAGCCTGGGCTCGAGCAACCCCTACAACATGGTTCGCGCCACGTTGAACGGTCTGCGCGCTTCCCTGACCCCGGCCGATGTTGCTGCCAAGCGCGGCAAGTCGGTCGAAGAAATCCTGGGGTAAATCATGGCTCAGAAGCAGATCAAAGTGACCCTCGTGCGCTCGGTGATCGGTACCAAGCAATCGCACCGTGATACGGTTCGCGGTTTGGGCTTGGGTCGCATCAACAGCAGCCGCGTGCTGGTCGATACGCCCGAGGTGCGTGGGATGATCCGTAAGGTGGATTATCTCGTTTCCGTCTCGGAAGCCTAAGGAATCACCATGTCGGATATGCAACTTAATTCGCTGAAGCCCGCTGAGGGCAGCAAGCACGCCAAGCGCCGCGTCGGCCGTGGCATCGGTTCGGGTCTGGGTAAAACCGCCGGCCGTGGTCACAAGGGTCAGAAGTCGCGCTCGGGCGGTTTCCATAAGGTTGGCTTCGAAGGCGGTCAAATGCCGCTGCAGCGTCGTCTGCCCAAGCGTGGTTTCACCCCGCTCGGTCAACACCTGTATGCCGAAGTTCGTCTGTCGGACCTGCAAGCCCTGCCCATCGACGAAATCGATGTGCAAGTGCTGAAGGCGGCTGGCGTGATTGGCCAGGCGGTTCGTTACGCCAAGGTCATCAAGTCGGGTGAACTCTCGCGCAAGGTCGTGCTCAAGGGCATTACCGCGACGGCTGGTGCTCGCACCGCCATCGAAGCCGCGGGCGGCTCGCTTGCTTGATCACGAGGTGACGAGTGGCTAACGCGCAGGCATTGGGCAAAACCGGAGCACGGTACGGTGATTTGAAGCGCCGTCTTGTGTTCCTGGTGCTCGCCCTGGTGGTTTACCGTTTGGGTACACACATCCCCGTACCGGGTATTAATCCGGATGCGCTGGCGGACTTGTTCCGTCAGAACCAGGGCGGGATCCTGGGCCTGTTCAACATGTTCTCGGGTGGGGCGCTCTCGCGTTTCTCGATTTTTGCCCTGGGGATCATGCCGTACATTTCGGCATCCATCATCATGCAGTTGATGTCGGTGGTGGTGCCGTCGCTGGAAGCGCTCAAGAAAGAGGGCGAAGCCGGTCGTCGGAAGATTACCCAGTACACCCGCTACGGCACAGTCGTGCTGGCGCTGGTGCAAGCAGTGGGCATTTCGGTAGCGTTGGAGTCCCAACAGGGACTGGTGATCGATCCGGGTATGCTGTTTCGCTTCACGACCGTTGTGACTCTGGTCACTGGCACCATGTTCGTCATGTGGCTGGGTGAGCAGATTACGGAACGCGGTCTGGGCAACGGGATTTCCATCCTGATCTTCGCAGGTATCGTTGCGGGTCTGCCCGCGGCGCTGGCTGCACTGTTGGACCTGGTCCGCACCAACGCGATGTCTGTGCTTTCCGCACTGTTCATCGTGGCTCTGGTGGTGCTGGTTACCGCTTTTGTGGTGTTCGTGGAACGCGGACAGCGCAAGATCACGGTGAACTACGCCAAGCGTCAGGTCGGCAACAAGGTCTACGGTGGTCAAAGCTCGCATTTGCCGCTGAAGCTGAACATGGCAGGGGTGATTCCGCCGATCTTCGCATCGTCGATCATTCTGTTCCCGGCCACGATCACGAGCTGGTTCTCCAGCAGTGAGAACATGCGCTGGCTTAGCGACCTGGCTGCGGCCCTGTCGCCTCGTCAACCGCTCTACATCACGCTGTACTCCGTCGCGATTATTTTCTTCTGCTTTTTCTACACGGCTCTGGTGTTCAACAGCCGCGAAACGGCGGACAACCTGAAGAAGAGTGGTGCGTTTGTTCCGGGCATTCGTCCGGGTGAACAAACAGCGCGCTACATCGACAAGATCCTGATGCGTCTGACGCTCGCAGGTGCCTTGTACATCACTTTGGTGTGCCTGTTGCCTGAATTCTTGGTGATGCGCTGGAACGTTCCTTTCTACTTCGGTGGTACGTCTCTGTTGATTATTGTGGTGGTGACGATGGATTTCATGGCACAGGTTCAGGCCTACATGATGTCTCACCAGTACGACTCGTTGCTCAAGAAGGCCAACTTCAAGGGCGCGGGTTTGCCGATGCGGTAAGCAAAAGAATGTCCAAGGACGACGTCATTCAGATGCAAGGCGAGGTTCTTGAGAACCTCCCGAACGCGACATTTCGCGTCAAGCTCGAAAACGGCCACGTGGTGTTGGGCCATATTTCCGGCAAGATGCGTATGCATTACATCCGGATCCTGCCGGGTGACAAGGTCACAGTGGAGCTCACGCCCTATGATCTGACGCGAGCCAGGATAGTTTTCCGCTCCAAATGAGCGGAACCGGATTACGGAAAATTAGGAGTCAACCATGAAAGTAATGGCATCGGTTAAGCGGATCTGCCGCAACTGCAAAGTTATCAAACGTCACGGCGTGGTGCGTGTTATCTGCACCGACCCGCGTCACAAGCAGCGTCAAGGCTAACTCGGGTTAGCGACTACGCAACAGATTTATTCAAGGAATAGTCATGGCCCGTATTGCTGGCATTAACATCCCGCCGCAACAGCACGCCGAGATCGGACTGACCGCCATTTTTGGCATTGGTCGTACGCGCGCTCGCAAAATCTGCGAAGCGGCAAACGTACCCTTTGACAAAAAGGTCAAGGATCTGAACGACGCTGAATTGGAACGCGTCCGCGAACATGTTGGTTTGTTCACGGTTGAAGGCGACCTGCGTCGTGAAGTACAGCTCTCGATCAAGCGTTTGATCGACCTGGGAACCTACCGCGGTATGCGTCACAAGCGCGGTTTGCCCGTGCGCGGCCAGCGCACTCGCACCAACGCACGGACCCGTAAGGGCCCGCGTCGTGCAGCTGCGTCCCTGAAGAAATAATCGAGGAACAGGATTATGGCGAAAGCTTCCACCAGCGGCGCTTCGCGCGTGCGCAAAAAGGTTAAGAAGAACGTCTCGGACGGCATCGCGCACGTTCACGCTTCGTTCAACAACACCATCATCACCATCACCGATCGTCAGGGCAACGCACTGTCGTGGGCCACGTCGGGCGGTGCTGGTTTCAAGGGTTCGCGTAAGTCGACCCCGTTCGCCGCGCAGGTCGCTGCTGAAACGGCTGGCCGCGTCGCGCTGGAGTACGGCATCAAGACTCTGGAAGTGCGTATCAAGGGCCCCGGCCCCGGTCGCGAATCGTCTGTCCGTGCGCTGAACGCGCTGGGCATCAAGATTTCGTCCATCGCCGACATCACGCCCGTTCCGCACAACGGCTGCCGTCCGCCGAAGCGTCGTCGTATCTAAAGGGAATCCACATGGCACGTTATATTGGACCCAAATGCAAGCTCTCGCGCCGCGAGGGTACTGACCTGTTCCTGAAGAGCGCCCGTCGCTCGCTGGATTCCAAGTGCAAGCTGGATTCCAAGCCTGGCCAACACGGCCGCACTTCGGGTGCCCGCACTTCCGACTACGGCCTGCAGCTGCGCGAAAAGCAAAAGCTCAAGCGCATGTACGGCGTGCTGGAAAAGCAATTCCGCAAGTACTTCGCTGAAGCAGAGCGTCGCCGTGGCAACACCGGCGAAACCCTGATCCAGCTGCTGGAATCGCGCCTGGACAACGTCGTCTACCGCATGGGCTTCGGCTCGACGCGCGCCGAAGCTCGCCAGCTGGTGAGCCACCGCGCCATCGAACTGAACGGCCACACGGCTGACATCGCTTCGATGCTGGTCAAGGCTGGCGACGTCGTTTCGATCCGTGAAAAGGCCAAGAAGCAAGGCCGTATCAAGGAATCGCTCGACCTGGCCACCAGCATCGGCATCCCCCAATGGGTGGAAGTCGATTCGACCAAGCTGACCGGTACGTTCAAGTCGGTCCCCGATCGCGCTGACGTCGCTCGCGACATCAACGAATCGATGGTCGTCGAACTGTACTCGCGTTAATCAGGTCTCTGCCGGCGCCTCCTTCGCAGGTGTGCCGGCACGAAGCTGGTCTCGCGACCCGTTTGCACGTCCCGCAGCAGCCCGCTTTCCGCCTTTTGGTGGGGCGGGCTTTGCGGTAAGTATCGGCCGGCGTTTTCGCGCCGTCCGAGTTTCATGTTTCACCCTGTCCATCAGCCTTATCGGTGTAACGAGCCGAGGGTATTGAAAAGGAACACAGTAAATGTCCACTCAAGGTTTCCTGAAGCCGCGCTCCATTGAAGTCGAACCGGTCGGCACGCACCATGCCAAGATCGTGATGGAGCCGTTCGAGCGTGGCTACGGTCATACGCTGGGCAACGCCCTGCGCCGCATCCTGCTGTCTTCGATGACCGGCTACGCGCCGACCGAAGTCCAGATGACGGGCGTGGTGCACGAATACTCGACCATCCCGGGCGTTCGCGAAGATGTCGTCGACATCCTGCTGAACCTGAAGGGCGTGGTCTTCAAGCTGCACAATCGCGACGAAGTGACCCTGGTTCTGCGCAAGACCGGCGCGGGCACCGTGCTGGCCAGCGACATCGAGCTGCCGCATGACGTCGAGATCATCAACCCCGGCCATGCCATCTGCAACCTGACGGACGCAGGCAAGCTGGAAATGCAGATCAAGGTTGAAAAGGGCCGCGGCTACGTGCCGGGCAACGTGCGCGCGCTGTCGGAAGACCGCACCCACACCATCGGCCGCATCGTTCTGGACGCTTCGTTCAGCCCGGTCCGCCGCGTGAGCTACGCGGTTGAAAGCGCCCGCGTGGAACAGCGCACCGACCTGGACAAGCTGGTTCTGGACATCGAAACCAACGGCGTCATCTCGCCCGAGGAAGCGGTGCGCCAGTCGGCTCGCATCCTGATGGACCAGATCTCGGTCTTCGCTGCTCTGGAAGGCGCTGGCGATTCGTACGAAGCCCCGGTCCGCGGCACGCCGCAGATCGACCCGGTGCTGCTGCGCCCGGTCGACGACCTGGAACTGACCGTGCGTTCGGCCAACTGCCTGAAGGCCGAAAACATCTACTACATCGGCGACCTGATCCAGCGTACCGAAAACGAGCTGCTCAAGACCCCGAACCTGGGTCGCAAGTCGCTCAACGAGATCAAGGAAGTCCTGGCTGCACGTGGTCTGACTCTGGGCATGAAGCTCGAGAACTGGCCGCCCCTGGGCCTGGAGCGTCCGTAAGTCTTAAGAGGGTGATGCCCCGGAAACGGGGCGTTTCCCGCAGCGCCCGGCTTTGCCGCCGGGCCGTTTGCGAAATCGTCGTAAAATGCACCGTTTTCTACCGGACCGCGGCCTGATTGCAGGTTGATAGAAGAGCCGGCAACCCGATGGCGAACGCCATCTCTAGATTCAAAGGAAACTTATCATGCGTCACGGTAATGGCTTGCGTAAGCTCAACCGCACCAGCAGTCACCGTCTTGCCATGTTCCGCAACATGGCCGTTTCGTTGATCACCCACGAAGCCATCAAGACCACGCTGCCGAAGGCGAAAGAATTGCGCCGCGTCATCGAACCCCTGATCACGCTGGGCAAAGAGCCCACGCTGGCGAACAAGCGTCTGGCATTTGCCCGTCTGCGCGATCGCGATGCGGTGGTGAAGCTGTTTGCCGAAATCGGCCCGCGCTACGCGGCCCGTAACGGTGGCTACACCCGCGTGCTGAAGATGGGCTTCCGTCAAGGCGACAACGCTCCCATGGCTTTCATGGAACTGGTTGACCGTCCGGAAGTTGATGAAGCCGCTGCGGACAGCGCCGAGTAATTCTCGGTAGCTCGATAAGCGACAAGGGCGGGTCTTCGGACCCGCCCTTGTTTTATTTGCGCGCCCGCCACGGCGTTTGGATCACGAGGCGTGCAATTCCCCCCGCAGCTGCGCTGCGGTGGCCGCCAGCGCCTCCTGAGGCGGTTGGGGCGGCATCCTGAACGTCAGGTCCTGCTGTTCGATGTACTGCGTGGACGTCACGTCTTGCGTGTGATGCATCGGGATGATGTGGGCGTGGGCGTGCGCCACGTGGATGCCGGTGAAGGCGAAGCCCACCCGCTCGACCCCGTACAGGCGCTTCATGTGACGCCCGAGCTTCTGCCCCAGGTTCAGGATGTGGCCGGCGAGATCGGCGGGCATGTCCTCGTAATAGGGGTAATGCTGCTTCGGGATGATGAGGGTGTGGCCCGGGCGCACCGGCTGGATGTCCAGGAAGGCCAGCAGGCGCTCGTCTTCGTGGATGATGTGCGCGGGGATCTCGTGCCGCGCGATGCGGCAGAACAGACAGTTGTCGGACATGCGTGCCTCGGTGAAAACGGATGGCTGGGTGGCATGGCCGGCGCCGAGGATCCGGGCGGCCGCCGCAATACCGATAAAATACCCCGAGTTACATCTCACACGGGTATCCCGAGGAGGCTCCATGTTGCGCGATGACGACGTCGTGCTGGTCATCAGCAATGCGCCGGACGTGCTGCTTGCGAAGCGCATCGCGCACGTGCTGGTGGAAGACGGGCTGGCGGCCTGCGTGAACCTTGGCGCGCCGGGCCTGTCCATCTACCAGTGGAACGGAGAGGTCGAAGGGGCGGAAGAAGTCCCCATCCACATCAAGACCACCTACGCGCGCCACCAGGCAGTGGTTCAGGCCCTGGCGCAGATGCATCCCTATGATGTGCCCGAAATCATCGTGCTGCCGGTCATCGGCGGCGCGGCGCCTTATCTGGATTGGGTGCGCGAGCAGACGGCCGTCACGCAGAACAAGAGAGACTGATGTTGCAACTTGCCGGTATTGTCGGTGCGCCGCGGCGCCCGATTCACGCCACCCGCGCTGCCCGCGCGGCCCATGCCCTGTTCAGGCAATGCCTGATGTTCCTGGCGATGGCGCTGCTGCTGATGGGATGGCAGGCGGCGGCGCATGCCGAGGCCGAGTTCCTGGAGCCCGAAAAGGCTTTCGTGTTCAGCGCGCAGATGGCTGCACCCGATACGCTGGAGCTGCGCTACAAGGTCGCGCCCGGCTACTACATGTACCGCGAGCGTTTCGGCATCACGATCAGCCCCATGGGGGCGACGACGCTGGGCGAAGCCGTCTACCCCAAGGGCGAGGTCAAGTACGACCCGACCTTCGAGAAAGACATGGAGGTCTTCCACAAGGACGTGGTGATCCGCGTGCCGGTCGGCGCCGGGGGCCAGCCCTTCACCCTGACCTTGACCGGCCAGGGCTGTGCGGACGCCGGCCTGTGCTATCCGCCGATGGACAGCAGCGTGAAACTGACGCCGGTGGCGGGTGGTTACGCGCTGGCGGGTGGCGCATCCGCGCTGGCGCCGGCGTCGCAGGCAGCACCGTCGGGCGGGCTGAGCGCGCTGTTCAACGCTGGCGACACCGGCCTGGCTGACGCGCTGGGCGGTCTGGGCTGGGCCAAGACCGCGGGCGTGTTCCTGGTGCTGGGCCTGTTGCTGGCCTTCACGCCCTGCGTGCTGCCGATGATTCCCATCTTGTCTTCAATCGTGTTGGGCGGCGTGGCGCAGCCCCGGCCGACGCGCGGCCGCGGACTGGCGCTGGCGGCGACCTATGTGCTGGGCATGTCCGTGGTCTACACCGCGCTCGGCGTGGCCGCAGGACTGAGCGGCGCGGGCTTGGCCGCCTGGCTGCAGACGCCCTGGATCCTGACGCTGTTCGCCATCCTGCTGGCCGTGCTGGCGCTGGCGATGTTTGACGCGTTCACGTTCCAGATGCCGTCGGGCATCCAGGCGAAGCTGGCGGAGCGTTCGTCGCGCATTCCGGGCGGGCGTTATACCGGTGCGCTGGTGATGGGCGCCTTGTCTGCGCTGATCGTCGGGCCTTGCGTGGCTGCGCCGTTGGCGGGCGCGCTGCTGTATATCTCGCAAACGGGCGACGTGGTCCTGGGTGGATCGGCGTTGTTCGCCATGGCCTGGGGCATGGGCGTGCCGCTGTTGATCGTGGGTGCGTCGTCCGGCGCGCTGCTGCCCAAGGCGGGCCCCTGGATGGACGGTGTGAAGCGCCTGTTCGGCATGTTGTTGCTGGCGACTGCCTGGTGGATGCTCATCCCCGTGGTGCCGACCTGGGTGCAGATGACGGGCTGGGCGTTCCTGGCGGTGGTGTCGGCCGTGATGCTGCGGGCGTTCGACGCCTTGCCGGCTAGCGCGGGTGCGGCCCGCATGTTCGGCAAGGGGCTGGGCTTGCTGCTGGCGCTGGCGGCGGCT
Source organism: Achromobacter sp. FW305-C-13 (assembly GCF_058783475.1). NCBI lineage: Bacteria > Pseudomonadati > Pseudomonadota > Betaproteobacteria > Burkholderiales > Alcaligenaceae > Achromobacter > Achromobacter sp. FW305-C-13. The sequence continues at coordinate 28,748 of NZ_JBYSYN010000002.1, forward strand.
GCATGGCTGGTCGGCGCGGCCAGCGGCGGACGCGATGTGCTGCAACCGTTGTCGCATCTGGCCTCGCGCGCCGGTGCGCCTTCGGATGCCGCGGCCGCAAGCGGGGAAGTCCATTTCACCCGCGTGCGCAATAACGCCGAGCTGGATGCGCTGCTGGCGCAAAGCCGCCAGCCGGTGATGCTGGATTTCTACGCCGACTGGTGCGTGTCGTGCCGCGAGATGGAACGCTTCACCTTCACCGATCCCGGCGTGGCGCAACGCATGTCGGGCATGCTGCTGGTGCAGGCGGACGTGACGGCGAACAATGCCGACGACCGCGCGCTGCTCAAGCGCTTCCGCCTGTTCGGCCCGCCGGGGATCATGTTCTTCGAGCCGGGTGGCAAGGAATTGCCGGAAGCCCGCGTGGTGGGTTTCCAGGACGCCAAGCGCTTCACGGAATCGCTGGACAAGGTGCTGGTGCGCTGACGCCTGGGCGTATACCATGGCTGCTGCGCCGCGTGGGCGGCGCACTCCACTCCCTTCAGGCCGGCGCCCGTGACGTCCCCAACAGTTGATGCAAGCCAGGACCGGCAAGGTCTTATCTATGTTCAATTGATGTTCGTCATGGCCACATGGGGCCTGAACATCGTCTCCATCAAGTATCTGACGCAGCACATGGACATCCAGGCGCTGGCCGCCGTGCGGATCGTCGTTGCGTTCATCACCGTCACCCTCATCATCAAGGCCCGCCGCGGCCGCATCCCCAAGCTGGGTCGCGTCGAGCTGGGCTGGGTAGCGCTGGCAGGCTTCCTGGTGGTGTACGCGCACCAGGTGGCGCTGGTCTCGGGGCTGCGGTTCTCTTCGGCGGCCAACGGCACGCTGATCATGGCCACCAGCCCCTTGCTGTCGGCGCTGCTGGCCGCCATCTTCTATCGCGAAAAACTGACGCTGGTACGCATCTCGGGCGCCATGCTGGGCCTGTTGGGCGTGGGCATGGTGGTCGCAGGCAGCGGCGCGCAGATCGGCCTGACGGGCTGGGGCGACGCGGTCGTGTTCGTGGCCGTGCTGGTGTTCGTGTTCGGCGGCCTGGTCATCCAGCGCATGTCGCGCACGATGGATCCGCTGGGCATGCTTTGGTACATGTACCTGGCAGGCGGGCTGATGCTGGTGGTGCATGCGGCGATGACGCCGGCGTCGTATCAGACCGACACCTGGCAGATGACGTGGTGGCCGTGGTTGGTGCTGATGTTTTCTGCGGTGGTGGCATCAGGCGTCAGCAACATCATCTGGAATGCCGGCATCGCGCGCCTGGGCATCAGCCGCGCCGCGCTGTTCGTGAACTGGCTGCCGATATTCGGGCTGCTGTTCGCCTCGCTGTTCCTGGACGAACACGTCACCCTGACGCACGTCGTGGGACTGGCTTGCGTGCTGGGCGGAACGTGGCTGGGATTGCGCCGCGTGGCGCCTGCCGTGCCGCGCAACGGGCGGGCATAAGGCAAGGGGCATAAGGTAAAGAAGACGCCTTGCGGGCTGGCCGGATACGCCCGGCCCGCAAGGCGTTGCGCGATCAGCGCTGGGCTTTGAGCAGCTTGGCCGCTTCGATCGCGAAGTACGTCAGGATGCCGTCGGCGCCGGCGCGCTTGAACGCCAGCAGTGCTTCCATCATGACCTTGTCGTGGTCCAGCCAGCCATTGGCGGCGGCGGCCTTGATCATCGCGTATTCGCCGCTGACCTGGTAGGCGAAGGTGGGCACGCGGAACGTGTCCTTCACGCGGCGCAGCACGTCCAGGTACGGCATACCCGGCTTGACCATGACCATGTCGGCGCCTTCCTGCAAGTCGGCAGCCACTTCGCGCAGCGCTTCATCGAGGTTGCCCGGATCCATCTGGTAAGCCATCTTGTTCGACTTGCCCAGGTTGGTGGCCGACCCCACGGCGTCGCGGAAGGGGCCATAGAACGCGCTGGCGTATTTGGCGGAGTACGCCATGATCTGCGTGTGGATATGGCCGTTGGCTTCCAGCGCGCGGCGTACGGCGCCGATGCGGCCGTCCATCATGTCGCTGGGGGCGACCATGTCGACGCCGGCGGCCGCCTGGGTCAGCGCCTGCTTGACCAGGATCTCGACGGTCAGTTCGTTGATGACGTAGCCGTCTTCGTCGATGACGCCGTCCTGGCCGTGGCTGGTGTAAGGATCCAGCGCCACGTCGCACAGGATGCCGAGTTCCGGAAAGCGCTTCTTCAGTTCGCCGACCACGCGCGGGATCAGGCCGCGCGGATTGGTCGCTTCGATGCCGTCGGGCGTCTTCAGCGACGCGTCGATGACGGGGAAGAGCGCCAGCACCGGGATGCCCAGCTTCACGCATTCTTCGGCCACGGGCAGCAGCGTGTCCAGCGAATAGCGGACGACGCCGGGCAGCGACGGCACGGCTTGCTGCAAGCCCGTGCCTTCGGCCACGAAGACGGGATAGATCAGGTCATTGACCGTCAGCGCGTTCTCGCGCACCAGGCGGCGGGTGAAGTCGTCGCGACGCAGGCGGCGCGGGCGGGAAACCGGAAACTCGGGGGTGATGATCTGCGGGTTCATGGTACGACCTTGGGAGAAATCCAATTTTCAATGTGGGCGCCGGCTTCTTCCAGACCGATGCGCTCGGGCGCCGAGAAAGGAATGGTGTGCAGCGCGCCGATGTCCGCCAGGTCCTTGCGCACGGAGAAGACGGTGCGCATGCGCTGGCCGTAGGGCAGCTTGTCGGCCTTGGTCAGCAGCGCCAGCACGGGGCGTCCGGTGGGGGCGATGAAGTTGGCCAGGCGGCGGTCCAGTTCGGTGACGCCGCGGCGAATGTCGATCAGCAGCACGATGCCGGCCAGCGACTCGCGGTCACGCAGGTAGCCGCCGAGGATGTCGGCCCATTTTTCTTTCTCGTTGCGGGCGACCGAGGCATAGCCGTAGCCGGGCAAGTCGACGAGAAAACCGATGTGGCCTTCCGGATCCAGCGGGTCGGGCAAGCCGAACATGTTGATCAAGCGCGTGCGGCCCGGCGTCTTGCTCGAGAAGGCAAGACGACGCTGGTTGCACAGCACGTTGATGGCCGTGGATTTGCCGGCGTTCGAGCGGCCGACAAAGCAGACCTCGGGAGCGCCGGCGGCCGGCAACTGGTCGAGGCGAGCTGCGGAGGTAAGGAAGGAGGCGCGATGTAGGAGGGACACGGATGGGCTTTGGATACGGTTGGTTTCGAGCCCTATTGTATAATCCGGCGTTTGCAACAGTGGTCCCCGTGCGCGGAGCCGTCTTTTTTGCTTACTCTTTGGGTTGCCGACGGCAGCCTGGAAGGCAGAATGGGCAAATCAGGTTCGAGACGGTTTTCCAAGGTGAGCGGGGCAGGCGTGGGCGCCTTTTTGCGCCTTGATCGATGTGATCGTCGAGGTCTTCATGAAGCGTGTGCTGTCCCGGATGTTGGTTGCGAGCGGGCTGTTGCTCGGCGCCTCCGCCTTATCGACCCCCAGTTTCGCCGCTGACGGCGCTGCGGGCCCGGCCAAGCCAGATGCCGCCAAGGGCGGTCAGCTGTTTGACCAAGGCGACGCCTCAAGAGGCATCATTGCCTGTGCGTCCTGTCATGGCGCGGCGGGCAACAGCACCATCCCGGTGAACCCCAACTTGGCCGCGCAACCCCACGAATACCTGGCCAAGCAATTGGCTGATTTCCAGGTCAAGCAGGGCGCCAAGCTGCCTGTGCGCAATGGCGCCGGCGGCAACCCGACCCCGATGACGGCCATGGCGCAGAACCTGACGCCGGCCGACATGCAGAACATCGCGCTGTATCTGGCGCAGCAACCGCTGAAAGAGCCGGCCACGGCCGGCCAGGAGAAGCTGGTTGATCTGGGTCAAAAGATCTGGCGCGGCGGTTTGCCGGAACGCAATGTCCCTGCGTGCGCGGCGTGCCACTCTGCCAATGGTGCGGGCTTGCCCGGCCAATACCCCCGCTTGTCGGGGCAGTTCCCCATGTACATCGAAGAGCAGCTCAAGCTGTTCCGCAGCGGTGACCGCAAGAATGACATCATGTTCGCCATTGCGGACCGCATGTCGGACGCCGACATCAAGGCGGTGTCGGACTACGCGGCTGGCCTGCGGTAGGCTTCTTGCCTGCAACACGCGCGGCTGGTCCGCGTTCATGCAACTTGGGCATGACGGAACCTGTTTCCGTCGTGCGCTGTCTATGAGGGGGGTAGCCGATAGCGCGGCCCCCCTTTTTTCATGAATTCAACACGAACCCATACCCGTCCCTCCCTGCGCAGCCTGCCTCGCGATTTCTTCGAACTGCTCGGTTCGATGCGTTTCGCCGTCAGCCTGCTGATGTTCATCTGCGTGGCGAGCCTGGTCGGGACCGTGTTGCAGCAGAACCGCTCGTCGAACAACTACATCGACCAGTTCGGGCCGTTCTGGTTCGAGGTGTTCGACAAGTTCTCGATCTGGCACGTCTACAACAGCTGGTGGTTCCTGGTGATCATGGGATTCCTGGTCGTGTCGACCTCGGTCTGCCTGATCCGCAACGCGCCCAAGATGCTGCGGGATGCACGTTCGTTTCGCGAACACGTGCGGGCCAGCAGCCTGCGGGGTTTTCCGCACCGCGTGGAAACCGAAGCCCCGACCGACGTGCCGCAGACCGCGGCCGGCCTGAAGTCCCTTTTGGAACGCATGGGCTACGCGGTGCGGCAACGCACGGACAACGACGGCGTGATGCTGGCGGCCAAGAAAGGCAGTGCCAACCGGCTGGGCTATGTGTTCGCGCATGCGGCGATGGTCATCATCTGCATCGGCGGCCTGCTGGACAGCGAACTGCCTGTGCGCCTGCAAGTGATGCTGGGCGGCAAGAAGCCCATCGTCGAGAACATGCTGATCTCGGAAGTGCCGGAAAGCGGCCGCCTGTCGGTCGACAACCCGAGCTTTCGCGCCAGCGTGCTGGTGCCCGAAGGCGGCCAGGCCAGCACGGCGGTCGTGATGGTGGGCGACGGCGCCCTGGTGCAGCCGATGCCCTTCACGTTGAAGCTCAAGAAGTTCGTCGTCGATTACTACTCCACGGGCATGCCCAGCCGCTTTCTGAGCGAAGTCGAAGTCACCGACCCCGACACCGGCAAGACGTTTGATTCCACCATCGAGGTCAACGAACCGCTGCGCTTCAAGGGCATGACCGTCTACCAGTCCAGCTTCGACGACGGCGGCAGCACAGTGGTGCTGAAAGGCTACCCGTTGGTAGGTTCTGGCGATGGGACGTTCGCTGTTGACGGCACGGTGGGCAAGACCGCCGAAGTAACCGCTCACACAGCAAACGGGCCGCGCAGCATGGGCGTCGAAATCACGGCGATGCGCCCCATCAACGTGGAAGACCTGACGCGCGGCGAGCCCAAGGGCCCGGACCGCAGCTTCGCCGAGCACGTGGCGTCGGTGTCGGGCAGCGCGGCGGGCAAGAAGAACGAGAACCTGCGCAACGTGGGACCCAGCGTCGAATACAAGCTGATCGACGATGCGGGCCAGGCCCACGAATTCCAGAACTACATGTTGCCCATGGAACTCGACGGCGCCAGCGTTTTCCTGGCTGGCGTGCGCAACAACGCCTCGGAGCCGTTCCGCTACCTGCGCATCCCCGCCGACGACGACAGTTCGATTGCCGAATTCATGCGCTTGCGCGCGACGCTGGCCGACCCGGCGGCGCGCCAGGAGGCGGCCCGCCGCTTCGCCGAGCGCAACAGCCCGTCGGGCGCCGACCGCCAGCCCTTGCAGACGGCCGCCGAGCGCGCGCTGGAGACCTTCGCAACTGGGGGCCTGCAAGCCGTGGCCGCCTTCCTGCAAGCCAATACGCCCGCCGCCGACCTGGAGCGCGCGGCCGACGTCGTGATCCGGCTGATCGGCGCCAGCATGAACGAATTGCGCGCCATTGAACGCGAGCGCGCGGGCCTGCCCGCCGTGGCGGTCGAAGGCCCCGAGGGCGAGCGCGCGGCGGTATGGTCGCGCCTGGCGGTGGCCGCGCTGTCGGACCTGACGGTGTATCCGGCGCCGGTGTTCCTGTCGCTGGCGGATTTCAATCACGTGCAGGCCAGCGTGTTCCAGGTCAGCCGCACGCCGGGCAAGAACACCGTCTACCTGGGCAGCCTGTTGCTGGTCCTGGGGGTGTTCTCGATGTTCTATATTCGAGACCGCCGCGTCTGGATCTGGGTCAAGCCGCATGAGGGCGGAAGCAGCGTCATGGCGGCCATGACGTCCCAGAAGCGTACACTCGACTTCAATCAAGAGTTCGAACGCTTCAAGCAGGCGCTGCTGCGCCAGAAGAGGTCTTAAGGTTTATTTATGTCGACTACGACCACTACGCATCCCTCGTCGCCGAAGGCGCTGAACGCGTCGCCGGACACGCTCTGGCAGGACAGCCTGTCGGAAACCGGCGACAACCGCGCCCGGCGCGGCAAGCCCGATTGGACCGACATCGTCTTTTTCCTGCTGCTGTCGGTGGGCGCCGCCTTCGCGCTGACCCGCCACGGCAACGCGATGGACTATTACGAGAAGATCATCCTGTGCGGCACCGTGCCCGCGCTGGCGTGGCTGGGTTGGCTGTGGCGTCCGCTGCGCCACCTGATGATCGCCTGTGCGATCGCGGCCGGGCTGGCCCTGATGCTTTACGGCAATGATCTGGCCCGCGCCGAGCAGGTGTTCTTCCTGAAGTACCTGTTCTCGTCTCAGTCCGCCATCCTGTGGATGTGCGCGCTGTTCGCATTGGCGATGGTCTGCTACTGGATCGGCGTGTTCAGCCCGACGGCCGCATGGCTGGGCACGGCGCTGACCTGGGGCGCGGTGTTCGCCGGCGTCACGGGGCTGCTGGTGCGCTGGCGCGAAGGCCATCTGATGGGACCCGACCTGGGCCACATCCCGGTCAGCAACCTGTACGAAGTGTTCGTGCTGTTCTCGCTGATCACGGCGCTGTTCTACCTGTACTACGAACGCAAATACGCCACGCGAGCACTCGGCGGCTTCGTGCTGCTGGTGGTGACGTCCGCCGTGGTCTTCCTGCTGTGGTATTCGTTTACGCGCGACGCGGGGCAAATCCAGCCGCTGGTGCCGGCCTTGAAGAGCTGGTGGATGAAGCTGCACGTGCCGGCTAACTTCATCGGCTACGGCACGTTCTCGCTGGCGGCGATGGTGGGCTTTGCCTATCTGATCAAGCAGCATGGGCAGACGACGTCGTGGGCAAAGCTCACGCCGCTGTTCATCCTGGGCGTGCTGCTGTGCGCCGAACCGATGGTGTTCCGCACCGACGGCCTGTCGGCGACGTGGATGCTGTACTTCGGCATTGGCGCCGTGATCGTGGGCGCCATTCTGCTGGGCCGCCGCCGCATCGCCGCCGCGCTGCCGTCGCTGGAAGTGCTGGACGACATCATGTATCGCGCCATCGCGATCGGCTTCGCGTTCTTCACGGTGGCGACTATCTTGGGCGCGCTGTGGGCGGCCGATGCCTGGGGCGCGTACTGGCAATGGGACCCCAAGGAGACCTGGGCGCTGATCGTCTGGCTGAACTACGCGGCTTGGCTGCACATGCGCCTGATCAAGGGCCTGCGCGGCACCATGGCGGCCTACTGGGCGCTGATGGGTCTGCTGATCACGGGCTTTGCGTTCCTGGGCGTGAACATGTTCCTTTCCGGCCTGCATTCCTACGGGGAACTGTGAGGACGCGGAGGTAGAGAAAAAGGCCCCTCGGGGCCTTTTTTTTGCGCTGGATAAATCGTGATGCATCGTAGGATGGGTGAAGCGCGAGAGGTCGAAGGCAAGGACCCACACGTTCAACGCGCGTAACCCATCAAGCAACGGTGATTTCTTGGCAACTTCAGCCACAACGCAGTCGTTGCTCGATGGGTTGCGCGCGCTCGGCAGCAATGTTCTTGCCTTCAACCTCTCGCGCTTCACCCATCCTACGGCAGCGTGGATTCGCCGCGCAGCAGGTCGTCCAGGGTTTCTCGCTGGCGCACGACGTAGTAGTTGTCGCCGTCGACCATGACTTCGGCCGCGCGGGCGCGCGTGTTGTAGTTGCTGGCCATCGCCATGCTGTAGGCGCCGGCGGATTCGACGGCCAGCACGTCGCCTTGCTGGAGCGCCAGGGGGCGCTGCCGGGCCAGCCAGTCGGCGCTTTCGCATACCGGGCCGACGATGTCGTAAGGGGTCGGGTCGCCCGCGCGCGGGCGCAGGGCCCGCACGCCGTGGAACGCGTCGTACAGCGCCGGGCGCAGCAGGTCGTTCATGGCGGCGTCGACGATCGCGAAGTTGCGCGCTTCGGCATGCTTCAGGTACTGGACCGTGGTCAGCAGCACGCCGGCGTTGCCGACCAGCGAGCGGCCGGGTTCGAGCACCAGATGCAGATGGCCGTGGCCGCGCGCGTTCAGGCGTTCGAAGACGCGGTCCAGCAAGGCTTTGGGCGAGGGGGGCGTTTCGTCCGTATAGCGGATGCCCAGGCCGCCGCCCAGGTCCAGATGCGCGATCCGGATGCCTTCCTGGTCGAGCGTGTCGATCAGGTCCAGCAGCTTTTCCAGCGCATCGAAATAGGGACTGATGTCGGTCAGCTGCGAACCGATATGGCAATCCACGCCGACGATGTCCAGGCCCGGGAGCGATTGCGCGGTGCGGTAGGCGTCCAGCGCGGCATCGATGGCGATGCCGAACTTGTTTTCTTTCAGGCCGGTGGAGATATAGGGGTGGGTCTGCGCGTCGACGTCGGGATTGACGCGCAGCGACACGGGGGCGAGCACGCCCATGTTTTCGGCCACTTCCGACAGCCGGTGCAGTTCGGCCACGGATTCGACGTTGAAGCACTTCACCTGGGCCGCGAGCGCGTCGCGCATTTCCCAGGCTTGCTTGCCCACGCCCGAAAACACGATTTTCGATGGGTCGGCGCCCGCTGCCAGCGCGCGCTTGAGTTCGCCGCCGGACACGATGTCGAAGCCCGCGCCCAGGCGTACGAATTCCTTCAGGACCGCTAGGTTGGAGTTAGCCTTCATGCCGTAGCAGACCAGCACCGGGCGTTGCGCGACGGCGCTGCGGTAGGTTTCCCAGGCGGCTTTCAGCGCGGCGCGGGAATAGACGTACAGCGGTGTGCCTAGCCCATGCGCCAGATGGTCCAGGGGCACATCCTCGGCGTACAGTACGTTATTGCGGTACTGGAAGTAGGGATGGCCGGCCAGGTCTGGCTGCACGGGGTAGGCGGGCGTCATGGGATGGTCGGCGCCGGTGGAATCTGCTGCGTGGGCTGCGACGGGGTGCGCGCCGGCGGCTTGCCGTCAGGCGTCGGCATATACAAAGGCCCCTTGTACCCGCAGGCCGCAACCATGCCGGAGGCCAAGAGCGTGGCTACAATGCGAAGAGCCATGCGGCTGAATGCCAATTGGAACACTGGGAACTCCGTAATTCTTGCAGGCTCGATTATGACCGAAACCGAATTTCTTGCGTTGATCGACCAGGTGCTGGATAGCATCGAAAGCCAGGCCGATGACTGGGCGGCTTCGCTCGACGTCGACGTCGAAACCAGCCGCAGCGGTAATGTGCTGACGATGGTGTTCGAGGACAATAGCCACGTCGTGGTGAACAGCCAGGCCGCCATGCAGGAGCTGTGGGTGGCCGCGCGCAGCGGCGGCTTCCACTACCGCTACGACGGCCAACACTGGAACGATACCCGAGGTGGCCCGCAATTGCCTGACGCCTTGTCTCAGATTTGCTCCGCCGCGGCGGGCGTCCCCGTGACGTTGAAGCTGTAAATCCGACCGCCCAAACAAAAAGCCGGCCTTGATAGGCCGGCTTTTTTTCATCGCCGGGCGGTCCCCACGATGAAAATGCCCCTTTTGGAAGGCCGCAAACCCGCGTGGCGGGTGCGGCCTGGGGTATTTATCTTTTAGAACGGGATCTTCTGCGACCAGGGGGCGGCGTTCTGCGAACCCACGCCCGGTGCAACCTTGATCTTCGTCTCTTCGTTGCCGCTGCCCAGGCCGTGCAGGAACTCACCCAGCGTGTCGGCTTCGGCGAGGCCCAGGCGGGCGACCGCTTGTCCGGGCGGGAATTCCGAGAAGTAGAACTCGCCGTTCTCGACGATGATGCCGTCGGGGCGGGCACGCGGCTTTTCTTCCGGCACGCCCTTGAGCACGTCCTGCATGTAGTCGACCCAGATCGGCATGGCGACGCCGCCGCCGGTTTCGCGCGAGCCCAGCGACTTGGGCTGATCAAAGCCCAGCCACGAAGTCGCCACCAGGTTCGGCGTGTAGCCCGAGAACCAGGCGTCGACGGATTCGTTGGTGGTGCCCGTCTTGCCGGCGATGTCGTTGCGCTTGAGCAAGGCCCGGGCGCGCGCCGCGGTGCCGTAGGTGGCCACGCCGCGCAGGATGTCGTCCATGATCCAGGCGGTGCGCGGATCGATGGCGCGCGCTGCCGCGTCGCCGGCCACGACCGGCTTGGATTGCATGATGACCTTGCCGTTGCTGTCGGTGACGCGGTCGATCAGGTAGGGCGTGACGCGGTAGCCGCCGTTGGCGAACACCGAGAACGCGCCGGCCAGCTGCAAGGGCGTGACTGAGCCTGCGCCCAGCGCCAGCGGCAGCACGGCCGGCTGGCGGGCCTTGTCGAAGCCGAAGCGGGTCAGGTAGTCCTGCGCGTACTGCGGGCCGATGGCCTGCAGGATGCGGATCGACACCATGTTCTTCGACTTGTACAGGCCCTGGCGCAAGGTCAGCATGGGCTCGTACTGGTTGCCGTAGTTCTTGGGGTTCCAGGCTTTGGACCCGGTTTGCGCCGCAGTCAGTTCGAACGGCTGGTCGGAAATCTGCGTGGCCGGCGTCAGGCCGCGTTCGAGCGAGGCGGCGTAGATGAAGGGCTTGATGTTCGAGCCCGGCTGGCGCCAGGCCTGCGTCACGCGGTTGAAGTTGCCGCGGTAGAAGTCGAAGCCGCCAATCATGGCGCGGATCGCGCCGTCCTGCGGCGAGAGCGCCACGAAGGCCGCCTGCACCGAGGGCAGGTTGATGATTTCCCAGTTGTCGCCGAACTTGCGGATGTAGACGACGGAGCCGCGTTTGATGCGCTGTTCGGGCTTGGCCTTGTCGTTGAGCGCACGCGCCACCACGCCCAGCACCTTCTTGTCGGTGACGGTGATGATTTCGCGCGAGCTGCGCGCCAGCTTCACTTCGGTGGGGCTGGCCGACAGCACCAGCGCGGTCAGGAGATCGCCGCTGTCGCTGAACTTGTCGAACACGCCGTCCAGGAATTCATCCAGGGCGGCCGGGTTGTTCTCGGTGCCCGCGGGCAGGTCCAGCTGCTCTTCCGGGCCGGGGTAGGGCGCGCGGCGCGTGTATTCCAGCACGCCTTCGCGCACGGCGCGGTAGGCCGCTTCCTGGTCCTTGGACTGCACCGTGGTGTAGATGTTGATGCCGCGCGAATAGACGTTGTCCTGGTACACGTTGTACAGGAGCTGGCGGGCCAGTTCGGCCACGTACTCGCCATGGATGGAGTAGCCGCCGGCCGGCGTGCCTTCCGCCGACTTCATGACGATCTGCTGCGCCATCGCCTGCTTGTATTCGGGCTCGGTCAGGTAGCCCAGCGATTGCATGCGGCCCAGCACGTAGCGCTGGCGCAGTTCGGCGCGGGGGCGGTTCGAAATCGGGTTGAAGCGCGACGGAGCCTTGGGGATGCCGGCCAGCATGGCGGCTTCGGCCGGGGTCACTTCCGACAGCGGCTTGCCGAAGTAGGTTCGCGAGGCGGCGGCGAAACCGTAGGCGCGGTGGCCCAGGTAGATCTGGTTCATGTAGAGCTCAAGGATCTGGTCCTTGGTGAGCTCGGATTCGATCTTGAAGGTCAGCAGCAGTTCGTAGAACTTGCGCGAATAGGTCTTTTCCGACGACAGGTAGAAGTTGCGCGCCACCTGCATCGTGATCGTACTGGCGCCCTGCGTCTTCGACATGTTGATCAGGTTGGTCAGGCCGGCGCGCGCCACGCCCATCCAGTCGATCCCGCCGTGCTGGTAGAAGCGGTCGTCTTCGGCCGCCAGCACCGCGGATTTCATGACGTCCGGGATTTCATTGAAACGCAGCACGTTGCGGCGTTCTTCGCCGAATTCGCCAATCAGGACGCGGTCCGCCGTATAGACGCGCAGCGGCACCCGCGGGCGATAGTCCGTCATGGCGTTCAAGTCCGGCAGGTTCGGCCAGGCCAGCGCCAACGCCATCCCGGCCAGCAGTACGCCGCACAGGAACAGGCCGGCACAGAAGATGCCGGCTTTCACGAAGAATCGCAGTATCGGGGAGCCGCTCTTGGCGGGCTTGTCTTTCTTGGAGGAATTCTGGGGCTTGCTCATCGCGGCGATTTTACGGGACTCTCCGGGCCCGGCTTAGCGCAGGGGATCGGTTTCTGTAACAAGATAGTTCAATGTGGTGCGCGGGCAACTGGCGGCAGATGTGATAATGCCGTCATGAACTTTTCCGCCAACTCATGTCCGGAGGCTGATCCGGACCCAGCGCCCTCGGACGAGGGGACTGAAAACCTGCCTTGCGCCTTGGAGTGCACAGGCAAGACCGTGTCGTTGCCGCACGACCTGCCCGTCTTCCTGGTCGGGATGATGGGAGCGGGCAAGACGACCATCGGCCGGAGCCTGGCGCGTGCGTTGGGACGCGAGTTTATGGATCTGGATCATGAGCTCGAGGCGCGTTGCGGCGTGCGGGTGCCGGTAATCTTCGAAATCGAGGGCGAAACCGGTTTTCGTCGCCGAGAGTCCGCCGCCTTGGAAGAGTGTACCCAACGGCGCAACATTATTCTTGCCACCGGCGGGGGCGCGATCCTTGCGCTCGAAAACCGCCAACGGCTGCACGAACGCGGAATCGTCGTCTATTTGAGGGCCAGCGTGGACGAATTGTTCCGCCGCACCTGCCGCGACCGCAACCGGCCCTTGCTGGCCACCGCCGACCCCCGCGGCACCCTGCGGGACCTGATGACCCTGCGGGAGCCCCTCTACAAGGAAGTCGCCGATCTGGTGGTGGAAACGGGTTCCACGCCCATCCACACCCTGGTCAAGGCGCTGCTGCCGCAATTACAAGCCTTCGAGAAGCGCATATGAACGTTGTTGACGTTGACACCCCGGGCGGAAGTTATCCGATCCATATCGGCCCCGGCCGCATCGATGCCCTGGACCAATGCATCCCCGCCGACGCCACCGCGATTGCGGTCGTCACCAACCCCACGGTGGCGGCGCTGTACGGCGAGCGCGCCGAGGCGGCGTTGGCCCGCACCGGCAAGCGCGTGCTGCGCATCGAACTGCCCGACGGCGAGGCCTACAAGGACTGGCAATCGCTGAACCTGATCTTCGACGCCTTGCTGACCCATCGCCTGGACCGCCGCTGCGTGCTGGTGGCGCTGGGCGGCGGCGTGATCGGCGACATGACCGGGTTCGCGGCTGCCGTATACATGCGCGGCGTGCGATTCCTGCAGGTGCCCACAACCCTGCTGGCCCAGGTGGATTCGTCGGTGGGCGGCAAGACGGCCGTCAACCATCCGCTGGGCAAGAACATGATCGGCGCGTTCTACCAGCCCGTGGCGGTGGAAATCGACACGGACGTGCTCAATACCTTGCCGGCGCGCGAAGTGTCCGCGGGTCTGGCCGAAGTGATCAAGTACGGCCTGATCCTGGATCCGGCCTTCTGGACCTGGTGCGAAGACAACGTGCAGCAGCTGCGCGATCTGGACCCGGAGGCGATTGCCTACGCCATCCGCCGTTCGTGCGAACTGAAGGCGCAGGTGGTGGGCAAGGACGAACGCGAGTCCGGCCTGCGCGCCATCCTGAATCTGGGCCACACCTTTGGCCACGCCATCGAATCCGGCCTGGGCTATGGCGCCTGGCTGCACGGCGAGGCCGTGGGTTGCGGCATGGTGCAGGCGGCTGAATTGTCGGCGGACGTGGCGGGCTTCAACCGCGCCGACGTCGAGCGCGTGCGCGCGCTGGTGGCGGCCATCGGTTGCCCGGTGATGGCGCCCGATCTGGGCGCGGACCGCTGGCTCGACCTGATGCAGGTGGACAAGAAAACGGAGGGCGGTTCGATCCGCTACGTGCTCATGCCCCGCATCGGCGAAGCCTTCATGCAGGCCGCCCCGGACGACGCGGTGCGCGCCGTCCTGGCTCGCACCACTCAATAACCGCGACCGGAGACGGTGTTGCAGATGAAAGAACTGGCTTCCTACGCATCCGACCCGTCTCAATCGCGCGGCCGGTCCTATGTCGAGCCGCCGCCGGAAAATCGGACCGAGTTTCAGCGGGACCGCGACCGCATCGTGCATTCGGGCGCCTTCCGGCGCCTGGAGTACAAGACGCAGGTCTTCGTGAACCACGAAGGCGACCTGTTCCGCACCCGCCTGACCCACAGCCTGGAAGTCGCGCAGATCGGGCGCACACTGGCCCGCAGCCTGGGGCTGTCCGAAGACCTGACCGAAGCCATCTCGCTGGCGCATGATCTGGGCCACACGCCGTTCGGCCACGCCGGCCAGGACGAGCTGAACGCCTGCATGCGCGAGCTGGCGCCCGAGGCCGGGGGCTTTGAGCACAATCTGCAAAGCCTGCGCGTGGTCGACGAGCTTGAGGAACGCTATGCGGACTTCAACGGTTTGAACCTGTGCTTCGAAACGCGCGAAGGCATCCTGAAGCATTGCTCGGCCGCGCACGCGCGCCAGCTGGGCGACGTGGGCGAACGCTTCCTGAACCGCACGCAGCCGTCGCTGGAAGCGCAGTTGGCCAATCTGGCCGACGAGGTGGCCTACAACAACCACGACATCGACGACGGCTTGCGCTCGGGCCTGATCACCGTGGAACAGCTGCAAGAGGTCTCGATCTTCGAGCGCCACCACGCCTACGTGCTGGAACGCTATCCGGGGCTGGCCTCACGCCGCGCCGTGGCGGAAACCATCCGTCGGATGATCAACACGCTGATCGTGGACCTGACGCAGACCTCGCTTGCGCGCATCCGCGATGCGGCACCGGCCAGCGCCGACGATGTGCGTCGCTCGCCGCCGCTGGCGGGCTTTTCGGACGAGATCCGCCGCGAGGCCGATGCGCTGAAGAAATTCCTGTTCGATAACCTGTACCGGCACTATCAGGTGTTGCGCATGACCACCAAGGCGCGCCGCATCGTGCGCGAGCTGTTCGCGGCCTTCTTGGAAGACCCGCGCCTCTTGCCGCCGGACTACCGCCGCCCGGCCTTCAATGACCAGGCCCGCGCAATCGCCGACTACATCGCCGGCATGACCGACCGCTACGCCATCCGCGAACACAAGCGCCTGTTCGAGATGGGGTAGGGTCGTTGCAGCTGCCTCAGCGCGTCAGGTAACGCTGGGTCAGCAGCACCCAGTACGCCGCACCCACGGGCAGGCTGTGGTCGTTGAAGTCATAGCCCGGGTTGTGGACCATGCAGGCGCCATGCCCGCTGTTGAAACCATCCGCCGACCCGTCGCCGTTACCCACAAGCAGGTAGGAGCCGGGCACGTCTTCCAGCATGAAGGCGAAGTCTTCGCTGCCGGTCAGTGGCCGGGTCTGCGGGTCGACCTTGTCGGCCCCGACCAATTCCACGGCCACCTGCCGCGCGAAATCCGTTTCCGCCTGCGTGTTCACCAGCACGGGATAACCGCGGCCGTAGTCGATTGTCGCCTGGACCTGGTAGCTGGCCGCCTGGTTGTGGACAAGCTCGGTGATGCGCGCCTGCAGCGCGTCGCGCACGCCGCGGTCGAGCGCGCGGACGCTGAGCTTGAGCGTCGCGGTCTGGGGAATGACATTGTTGGCGCGGCCGGCATTGAACGCGCCGACAGTGATCACCGCCATGTGCAGCGGATCGATATTGCGGGCGACGATGCTCTGCAGCCCCATCACGATGGCGGCACCCGCCACGACGGGGTCGGCGGCGCGGTGCGGCACGGCGCCGTGTCCGCCCACGCCTTCCAGCACGATGGTCACGTTGTCCGAGGACGCCATGGTGGGGCCGTCGCGCAGCAGCAGATGGCCTTGCGGGTGGCCCGGCATGTTGTGCATCGCGAAGATGGCGTCGCAGGGATATTTCGTGAACAGCCCGTCTTCCATCATGCGCTTGGCGCCGCCCAGGCCTTCTTCGGCGGGCTGGAAGATCAGGTTGAGCGTGCCGTCGAATTCGCCGTGCCGGGCCAGGTGGTGCGCCGCCGCCAACAGCATGGCCGTGTGGCCATCGTGGCCGCAGGCATGCATGACGCCTTCGTTGCGGCTGGCGTGGTCCAGGCCCGTGGCCTCCTGGATAGGCAAGGCGTCCATGTCGGCGCGCAGCCCCAGGCGCTTGCCGCCGTCGCCGCGGCGCAACTGCCCGACCACGCCAGTACCGCCCAGTCCGCGTTCCACGTCATAGCCCCATTGCGTCAGGCATTGCGCCACCAGGTCGCTGGTGCGGAATTCCTGGAAGCCCAGTTCGGGATGGCGGTGGATGTCCCGCCGGATCGAGACGAATTCGTCGGCCTGGGCGGTCAAGGTCTGCAGGATGGGATGCATGTCGGCGTGTTCCTTGTGGGGGGAGGCGGTAGTCATGGCTTTGCGACTCCGCCCACCCGGGTGGCGATCTCGCGGAAGCGGCTGGTTTCGGCGCGGTACATCGCTTCTGCCGCGTCTGCACCCATCGGCTCGGAGACCAGGATGTTCTGGAATTCCAGCCCGCGTTTGACGGCGGGGTCCTGCATGGCGTCGTTGAGCGCAGCGTGCAGCCGCAGCACCACGTCTTCCGGGGTGTCGCGTTTGACGAAATAGCCGGTCCAGGTGGTGAAGTTGAAGCCCTTCAACAGTTGGCCCTCGTTGACCGAAGGCACGGCGGATAGGGACGGCAGCTGACTGCGCTGCGCATCGAGCGTGGCCACCAGCTTGATGCGGCCCTGCTCGGCCATGGCCATCTGCTGCTGCGACAGCGGCAGGATGGCCAGATCGACCTGGCCGCCACCGATGTCCTGCATCAGCGGCGCGCCGCCCTTGTACGGCACGTGGACCATGCTGGCGCCGATGGTGTGGGCCAGGTGTTCGCCCAGCACATGGTAAAGAGAGCCGACGCCCACGCTGCCGAAGGTGAGGGGCTGCGACGCCGAGCGCGAACGTGCCAACGCGACCAGTTCGTCGGCGCTGGTGGCAGGCAGGTCGCTGCGCGCCACGATCACCAGCGGCGCCATGCCGATCATCTGCACCAACCGGAAGTCCTCGCTTTTGAGTTTGACCGCGGGGTTGGCGATGGGCGACAGAATCAGTTCGTTGGGCGAGCCCTGGAACAGGTAGTAGCCGTCGGACTTGGCGCCCAGCACCTTCTGCGCGCCCAGCGCGCCGCTGACGCCGCCCAGGTTTTCGACCAGCACCGGCTGGCCCAGCGTCTTGGACACCGGAGGCGCCACCAGGCGGGCAATGGCGTCGGAAGTGCCGCCGGCCGGGTAGGGCACCATCATCATGACGGGCCGGCTGGGATAGTCGGCGGCCCGGGCGTCCGGCGCCCACAGCATCGCCGCGCCCAGCGCCAGCGCACAGGCCGCTAGGTGCAGGCGATTGGAAAGCATGCTCACGAGATTCCCCTTGTGATGTGGTTGTGATCCGCATGCTAGGGACAGCCCTCGCTAGTTGTCTAACGAATTGTTATTCTGGAAGCTAGAAAAAAAACTCATACCTGGACATGAATCTGAAGCAGTTGGAGCATCTGTTGGCGGTGGCCGAAGCGGGTTCGTTCAGCCGCGCGGCCGAGCGCCTGCACCTGACGCAATCGGCGCTGAGCCGCAGCGTCCGGCTGCTGGAAGAAGATCTGGGCGCGCTGCTGCTGGACCGCATGGGCAAGCGCACTGAGTTGACGCCGTTAGGCCTGACCGTGGCCGACCGCGCCCGGCGCATCTTGTTCGAATCGGCCGAATTGCGCCGCAGCGCCGAACTGCTGACCCACGGGGACCGGGGGGCGATCAACATCGGCCTGGGCTCGGGGCCCGGCGCGATGCTGATGACGCCATTGCTGACGCATGTGGCGCAGCGCTATCCGCAATTGCACCTGGAGCTGATGCGCGGGCCGCTGGAGGCGCATCTGGCGCTGTTGCGCGAACGGCGCCTGGACGCGTTGGTGGTCGATACCCGCGGCATCGCGCCATCGGCCGATTTGCGTATTGAACCCGTGTCGCAGATGCGCGCAGGCTTCATCTGCCGCCGTGGCCACCCCTTGGCCAGCCAAACGCAGCCGCCGCGGTTCGCGGACATTGCGGCTTATCCCTTGGCCTCCACCTTTCTGGCGGCCGACACCGAACGGATTCTGATCGAGCATTTCGGCATCGAGCCCGACCCCCGCACGTCGGTGCGCCTGCGTTGCGATGAGATCGGCAGCCTGCTTGACGCGGTGCGCGTGTCGGACGCGGTGTTCCTGGGCATTGTGGGCGCGGCCCGGGCAGGCATCGCGGCCGGCGAACTGATGGAATTGCCGAGCGAGCCGCCGCTGCGCAGTCACGCGCTATTCGCGCTGGTGACACTGACGGGACGGACCGAAGCGCCCGCGATGGCGCTGCTGCGCGAATTCATGGCGCAGCGGCTGCACGATTGAAAGGATTGGCCAGCGCCTTTCAACGATGCTTGCGGTAGGGCTCGTCTTCGGGAACGAAGGTGGCTTCGGCGCGGGCGTCGCGCATCCATTCCTGCATGGCGGGCAGCGCCAGCACTGCGTCCATGTAGTCGCGCACCGGGCCGGCGGCCGCAATGCCGTAGGTGGTAAAGCGCGACACCACGGGCGCGAAGAAGGCATCCGCAATCGAAAAGGCCCCGAACAGGAACGGCCCGCCCTGGCCGAATTCGGCGCGCGTGTCGCGCCAGATGGCGTGCAGGCGCGAGATGTCCTGCCGGGCCGCTTCGGGCAGGTCGATGCCGGGCAGATGCGCTTCGATGTTCATCGGCATGGCCTGGCGCATGGCGGAAAACCCGCTGTGCATCTGCGCAGCCAGCGAACGCGCGCGGGCGCGCGCTTTCGCGTCTTGCGGCCAGAGGTTGGCCTCGGGGCGTTGTTCAGCCACGTACTCGCAGATGGCCAGGGAATCCCAGACCGCGAAATCCCCGTCAAGCAGCACGGGCACGAGTCCCGCGGGCGACACCGCGCCCACCTGGCGCGTGAACGCTTCCGTGAAAAACCCGAGCTTTTGCTCGGTAAAGGCCACGCCCGCGGCGCGCAGGGCGATCCACGGACGCAAGGACCACGATGAGTAGTTCTTGTTGGCGATGATCAGGGTGTACATGCCGCTTTTCCTTACGCAGGGGTTGCCAGGTTGTCCGCTACAACGTGCTGGTTCATCGTCCGGCATTGCGGCGCAGCAGCTTGCCCAGGTACTGCCCGGTATGGCTGGCCTGTGTGGCCGCGACATCTTCCGGCGTGCCTTGCGCCACCACATAACCGCCACCGTCGCCGCCTTCCGGACCCATGTCGATCAGCCAATCGGCCGTCTTGATGACGTCCAGGTTGTGTTCGATGATGAGGACGGTGTTGCCGCTGTCGACCAGCTGGTTCAGCACCTGCAACAGTAGCTCGATATCCCGGAAATGCAAGCCGGTGGTGGGCTCGTCCAGGATGTACAGCGTGCGGCCGGTGCTGCGGCGCGACAGTTCCTGAGACAGCTTCACGCGTTGCGCTTCGCCGCCCGAGAGCGTGGTCGCGCTTTGGCCCAGACGAATATAGGACAGACCGACATCGATCAACGTGTGCAACTTGCGGGAAATGGCCGGCACGGACTCAAAATACTCCAGCGCCTGCTCAACCGTCAGGTCCAGCACTTCGCTGATGTTGCGGCCGCGGTAGCGGATTTCCAGCGTTTCGCGGTTGTAGCGCTTGCCGTGGCAGACGTCGCACGGCACGTACATGTCGGGCAGGAAGTGCATCTCGACCTTGACCACGCCATCGCCCTGGCAGGCCTCGCAGCGGCCGCCCTTGACGTTGAAGCTGAACCGGCCGGGGTCGTAGCCGCGCGTGCGCGCTTCCGGCACGCCGGCGAAGAGTTCGCGGATGGGCGTGAACAGGCCGGTATAGGTGGCGGGGTTGCTGCGCGGCGTGCGGCCGATGGGGCTTTGGTCGACGCTGATGATCTTGTCGAAGTTCTCCAGCCCCTGCATGGACACGTAGGGGGCGGGTTCGCTTTGCGCATGGTGCAGCTGGCGCGACACCGCGACTGCCAGCGTGTCGTTGATGAGCGTGGACTTGCCGGATCCCGACACGCCCGTCACGCACACCAGCCGGCCCGCCGGAAGGCGCAGTTCCACATCCTTCAGGTTGTTGCCGCTGGCGCCGGTCAGGGTCAGCCAGGGAAGTTCGTCGTTGACCGGACGGCGGGGAGGGATCGCGATTTCGCGCGCGCCGCTCAGGTACTGGCCCGTCAACGAATTCGGGTCGCGCTGCACGGTTTCGGGATCGCCTTGCGAGACGACTTCGCCGCCGTGTTCGCCCGCGCCCGGGCCCATGTCGACCACCCAGTCGGCCATGCGGATCATGTCTTCGTCGTGCTCGACGACGATGACGCTGTTGCCGAGGTCGCGCAGGTGCTGCAAGGTGCCGATCAGGCGGTCGTTGTCGCGCTGGTGCAGGCCGATGGAGGGTTCGTCCAGCACATACATCACGCCGGTCAGGCCCGAGCCGATCTGGCTGGCCAGCCGGATGCGCTGGGCTTCGCCGCCCGAGATCGTGTCGGCGCTGCGGTCCAGCGACAGGTAATTCAGGCCGACGTTGTTCAGAAAGCTGAGCCGCGCTTCGATTTCACGCACGATGCGCTGCGCGATCTCTTGCTTGGCGCCCGTCAGGTTCAGGTCGCGGAACCAGGCCAGGCAACTGGACAGCGGCATGGCCTCGACTTCGTAGATGGCCTGGCCGTGGCGTTCGCCGCCGCGCGGGTCGTGGCCGATCAGCACATTGCGCGCTTCGGGGCGCAGGCGCGAGCCCGCGCAGTCCGGGCAGGTCTTGATGTTGCGGTATTTGCCCAGCTCTTCGCGCACCGTGGCCGAATCCGTTTCGCGCCAGCGGCGCTCCAGATTTGGGATGACGCCTTCGAACGTGTGGCGCTTGACGGTGCTGCGGCCCTTCTCGTTCAGGTACAGGAACGAGATCTCTTCTTCGCCCGAGCCGTACAGCACCTTGTCGCGCAGTGCTTCGGGCAGGTCTTCGAAGGGGGCTTCGATGTCGAATTCGTAGTGCGCCGCCAGGCTCGTCAAGAGCGAATGCGTGAACGCGTTGCGGCGGTCCCAGCCGCGGATCGCACCGGCGGCCAGGCTGAGTTCGGGGAAGGCGACGACGCGCTTGGGGTCGAAGAAGCCCACTTGGCCGATGCCGTCGCAGCTGGGGCAGGCGCCCATCGGATTGTTGAAGCTGAACAGCCGCGGTTCCAGTTCGGGCAGGCTGTGGCTGCATACCGGGCAGGCGTAGCGGCTGGAGAAGACCTGCTCGCGTTCGCTGTCCATGTCCAGCGCCAGCGCGCGGCCGTCGGCCAGCTGCAGGGCGGTTTCGAAACTCTCCGCCAGGCGTTGTTTGCTTTCCGGCTTGATACGCAGCCGGTCGATGACGACGTCGATATCGTGCTTCTCGGTCTTCTTCAACGGCGCCATGCCGTCGATTTCCACCAGTTGCCCGTCGACGCGCAGGCGCACGTAGCCCTGCGCTTGCAGGCTGGCGTATTCGTCCTCGAAGCTGCCTTTCTTGCCGCGCGCGATGGGCGCCAGCACGGCCAGGCGCGTCTCGGGCGTCCAGCCCAGCACCGCGTCGACCATCTGGCTGACGCTCTGGGCTTGCAGCGGCAGGCCGTGGTCCGGGCAATAGGGCGTGCCCACGCGTGCGTACAGCAGGCGCAGGTAGTCGTGAATCTCGGTGATGGTGCCGACGGTGGAGCGCGGGTTGTGCCCGGCGGCCTTCTGCTCGATCGAAATGGCCGGCGAAAGGCCTTCGATCAAGTCCACGTCCGGCTTGTCCATCAGCTGGAGGAATTGGCGGGCATACGCGGAAAGGCTTTCCACGTATCGTCGTTGGCCCTCCGCGTACAGCGTATCGAACGCCAGCGAAGACTTGCCCGAACCGGACAAGCCGGTAACGACCACCAGTTTGTGGCGCGGCAGGTCCAGCGAGACGTTCTTGAGGTTGTGGGTGCGTGCACCCCGAATGCGTATCGCGTCCATCGGGCTCTTTTAAGCGGTTTCAAAGGCCAACTTGGTACTATAGCGCGCCGAATCCCCCCGCGTTCAGGGTAGTCCGCCAAGTTGGACTGAACCGGAGCCGGCGCGGCACCGCTAGATCAGACCGTGAGCGTGTGACATCCACGCGCGCCCGCCCTTGTCATTGTTGAAATTTCCGCATGCCGGCAGATAACAAACTGAAATTGACCCCTTCCGAGCGCCGCGCCAGCATTGCGCTGGCCGGCCTGTTCGCTGCGCGGATGCTGGGGCTGTTCCTGTTGCTGCCGGTTTTCGCCGTGGCGGCCGCCGGCCTGCCGGGCGGCAACGACCCGGCCCGCGTCGGCCTGGCGCTGGGCATGTACGGGCTGACCCAGGCCTTCATGCAGATCCCCTTCGGGCTGGCCTCCGACCGTTGGGGCCGTCGCCCCGTCGTGCTGTTCGGCCTGCTGCTGTTCGTGGCGGGCAGCGTCGTCTGTGCCCAGGCGACGGATGTGTACTGGATCACCATCGGGCGCGCCATCCAGGGGGCGGGCGCCATATCCGCCGCTGTCACCGCCTGGTTGGCCGACGCCACCCGCGACGAGGTCCGCACGCGCGCCATGGCCATGGTGGGCGGGTCGATCGGCCTGTCGTTCGCGGTGTCGCTCGTCCTGTCGCCCGTGCTGGTGGGCTGGTGGGGGCTGTCCGGCCTGTTCTGGACCATCGCCTGTCTGGGCGTCATCTGCCTGGGCGTGGCGCGCTTTGTGGTGCCGGTGGTGCCGCGCACGCAAGCTCGCACCATGCAGGCCGCCCGTCCGCGCGAAGTCCTGACCCACCGCGACCTGTTGCGCCTGAATTTCGGCGTGTTCGTGCTGCACCTGATCCAGGTGTCGCTGTTTGTCGTGGTGCCCGCCTTGCTGGCCAAGGTGGGCGGCCTGGATGCCCGCGAGCTCTGGAAAGTCTATTTGCCGGTCATCCTGGTGTCGTTCGTGCTGATGGTGCCGGTCGTGTTCATCGCCGAGAAGCGCCGCGCCCATCGGGGCGCCTTGCGCGCCGCCGTGGCAGGGCTGGTGGTGGTGTGCGCCTTGCTGCCTGCGGCCAGCCACGGGTTCTACACACTGGCCATCGCGCTGACGGGCTTCTTCGTGGCCTTCAACGTGCTGGAGGCCTTGCAGCCCTCGCTGGTGTCGCGCGTGGCCCCACAGGCCTACAAGGGCCTGGCGCTGGGCTTCTACAACACGGCCCAGGCGGCCGGGCTGTTTGCGGGCGGCGCCTTGGGCGGGTGGTTGGCGTCGCATTCGGGCGCCGGCGCGGTCTTCATCGGCGCGGCCATCCTGTCGGCGATCTGGCTGGCCGTCACCTGGGCGCTTCGGCCCCTGGCCTGACTCCGCGCAGGGGATGCGTCCCCGACTGTGCGGAAAAGTGGCTGATTGTGTCGCGTACGGCGGCCAATTGCCCTGAATTCGTTTTCCGGGCTGGACGGATTTGTCACGAATCGCGTTTGGCGCGGCAGGCCCTTTTCGTCGATAATACGTACCAAACTAGGGCTTCATCCGGCGTCGCCGGTCATCGTTACGGTGACCGGCGTGTTTCATGAAGCCGGTCTTCAACATCGCTTTTTATGTTGTTGCCGGCGCGCTCGCGGCAACGCACAGGCGCAGGCTGTCAACAACAGAGGGACATCGGCATGGCATCGGTTAACAAAGTCATTCTCGTGGGCAATCTGGGGCGCGACCCGGAAGTCCGCTACAGCCCGGACGGGGCGGCAATCTGCAACATGTCGATTGCCACCACTTCGTCCTGGAAAGACAAGGCCAGCGGCGAAAAGCGCGAAGAAACCGAATGGCACCGCGTCGTCATGTACAACCGCCTGGCTGAAATCGCCGGCGAATACCTGAAGAAGGGCCGCTCGGTCTACATCGAAGGTCGCCTGAAGACGCGCAAGTGGCAAGACAAGGACACCGGCGCTGACCGTTACAGCACCGAAGTCGTCGCCGACCAGATGCAAATGCTGGGCGGCCGCGAAGACGGCGGTGGCGGTGGCGCCAGCTACGGTGGTGGTGGCGGCTACGACGACGCCCCGTCGCGTCCGCAGCAGCAACGCGCACCGGCGCAACGCCCGGCGCCCCAACAGCGCCCGGCTCCCGCAGCGGCTCCGGCCAGCAGCGGCGCCAACCTGGCGGACATGGACGACGATATTCCGTTCTGATTCCGACCTGACGCGCTCTAGCAGTCAGAAAGCCCCGGCTCTTCACGAACCGGGGCTTTTTTTGCGGCCTGTGGTTTCTACGGCTTGTGCGTCACGCGGCTGCCCGCAATGCCCCGGACAGCAGCCGCACCTCGTCGACTGCCGCGTCGATTCCGTCTGTTGCCAGCACCTCCACCAGCCGCGTGCCGACGGCGACCAGATCGGCATGGCGGCCGACGGCGCGTGCCTGCTCGGCGGAGCGCACGCCGAACCCGGCGGCGATGGGGAGCTGCGTCCGGGCCCTGACCCGTTGCAAGGCGTCGGCGATGGTGTCATCGGAAGGGAGCGCGCCGCCAGTCGTGCCCGCCAGCATGACGTGATAGACAAAGCCGCTGGCCCCGCGCAGCACGGCGTCCAGCCTGGCCGCGGGCGTCGTCGGTGCCGTCATCCGGATGATGTCGATGCCATGCATGCGCGCCTGCCGGCCGATCTCGTCGGCGTGATCCGGCGACAAGTCCACGATGATCAGTCCGTCCACGCCCGCCCGGGCCGCGTCGGCCATGAAGGCCGCGACGTCATACCGCAATAGCGGATTCAGGTATCCCATCAGCACGATCGGGGTCTGCGGATCCTGTTCACGGAACGTTTGCACAAGGTCCAGGGTCCGTCGCATCGTCTGGCCGGCGCGTAGCGCCCGATCGTTGGCTAATTGCAGCACCGGGCCGTCGGCCACCGGATCGCTGAACGGCATGCCCAGTTCAATCACGTCGGCGCCAGCCGCGGGCAGGCGTTTCAGAAGGCTCAGGCAGTCGTCATAGGTGGGGTCGCCGGCCGTGAAATACGCGGCCAGCCCCGCGCGGCCCGCCGTGCGAAGCGTGGCGAGGGTGTTTTCCAGTCGGCTCATTTCGTGGCTCCGGCAAATTGGAGGACCGTGTTCAGGTCCTTGTCCCCGCGGCCGCTCAGGCAGACCACGATGGTCTTGTCCGCCTCCAGGCGCGCGGCAAGCTTTCGGGTGTAGGCCAGGGCATGCGCGCTTTCCAAGGCGGGGATGATGCCTTGCTTTTCCGTCAGCCAGCGATAGGCGTCGACCGCCTCGGCGTCGGTAACGGAGGCATAGCTCACGCGCCCCGTGTCATGAAGCAGGGCGTGTTCCGGTCCCACGCCGGGGTAGTCCAGCCCGGCCGAAATCGAATGCGCGTTCGTGATCTGGCCGTCCTGATCCTGAAGGAAGTAGCTGCAACACCCGTGCAGCACGCCCAGTCGGCCTGCGCCAATGCTGGCGGCGTGCTGCGCGGTGTCGACTCCATGGCCCCCGGCTTCCACGCCGTGCAGCTGGACTTGGGGCTCACCCAGAAAGGGGTGGAAGAAGCCGATGGCGTTGGAGCCGCCGCCGATGCAGGCGACCATCACGTCGGGCAGCCGGCCCGTCTTCTCCAGGATTTGCGCTCGGGTCTCTTCGCCGATCACCTTCTGGAACTCCCGGACCATCCACGGGTAAGGGTGCGGTCCGGCGCCGGTACCCAGCAGGTAGTAGGTGTCGTCGGAGCGCGCGATCCAATCGCGGATGGCCGCATTCATCGCATCCTTGAGCGTTGCGCTGCCGTCGGGAACCGCCCGCACTTCGGCGCCCAGCATCTTCATGCGGGTGACGTTGGTGGCTTGGCGCGCGACGTCGACCGCGCCCATGTAGATCACGCACTGCAGGCCGTACAGCGCACAGACCGTGGCGGTGGCGACCCCGTGCTGGCCGGCGCCGGTTTCTGCAATGACGCGCGTCTTTCCCATCCGTCTGGCCAGCAGGATCTGGCCCAGGCAGTTGTTGATCTTGTGCGCGCCGGTGTGGTTGAGATCTTCCCGTTTCAGGAAGATGCGGGCCCCCAACTCTTCGCTGATTGCGCGGGCATGGAACAGCGGGCTGGGGCGGCCCACGTAATCGGCCAGCATCGACCTGAATTCGTTCCAGAACGCGGGATCCTCTCGCGCCTCGCGATAGGTCCGCTCCAGATCATCGAGTGCGGGGATCAGGGTCTCGGGCATGTAGCGGCCGCCGTAGGGGCCGAATTGCCCGAGCGCGTCGGGGGAATCAGGGTGGGAAACAAGCGACATGACCTTAGCCCATTGAATACGTTAGGGCTATGGTAGCGACGGATATTCCTCTGATAAATCATAGATTTCTTGCCTGTGATTATTAGATTTTCTAATATCGTGAGCATGCGTACGCTTCCCCCGATGAATTCGCTGCGTGTCTTTGACAGCGCCGCCCGGCACTTGAACCTTTCCCTTGCCGCCGATGAATTGCGCGTGTCGCATAGCGCGGTCAGCCAGCAGATCCGGCAGCTGGAAACCTGGGTGGGCAGCAAGCTCTTTGAACGGCACTCGGGGGGCGTGCGGTTGACCGTTGCCGGGCAGGATTTGCTGCGCGCCTGCCAGCCGGCCTTCGACATGCTCGAACAACGCTGCGTCGAGCTACGGGGCAGGACCACGTCGGCCGACGTGGTGGTGGGCGCCCCGGCCAGTCTGCTATCCAACTGGATCATCCCAAGGCTGGAACATTTCGAGCGCACGCACCCTGGGGTCCAGGTCAGGCTTCAGACCGCGACCGACATCGGGCTATTGGAGCGGCGGGTTATTGACGTGTTGATCGTTGCCGAGGACCACGCGTCTGCGGCCATCGGCGCCGTGCCGTTGTTCCCCGAGGCGATCGGGCCCGTCTGCACCCGCGCGCTGGCACAGCGCATCAGCACGCCGGCCGACCTCCTGGACATGCCGCTGCTGCACACCTCTTCCCGGCCCGCGGCCTGGGAGCAGTGGGCCTCGGCTGGCGGCGTGGCGCTGGCGCGGGCCGAGGCCCGGCCCAAGCGCGAGTTCGATCAACTGGGCCACATGCTCGACGCCGCGGCCGTGGGCTTAGGCGTCGGCATTGCGCCCGAGATGCTGGTGCAGGCCGATCTCCGCGCAGGAAAGCTCGTGGCGCCCCTCGGGTTCACGGCAACGGGAGGCTGGTTCAGCCTGTACTTCCGTGCGAACGCCAGTGCTGCGGTGGAGTCCCTGAAGCACTGGCTGACGGCCGAGGCCGCTTCGCACCTCGTCCAGCCAGGTGGCGGCTAGCCGAGGCTTCACCAGCGATAGCGCAATGTCGCCATCACCGTGCGTTCCGCGCCCCAGTAGCAGCTGACGGCCGTACCGAGGCAATTGGCGACGTAGCGCTTGTCGAACAGGTTCGAGACGTTCAGCGCCACTTGCGCGCCGGCCAGCGTGGGGCTGGCGCGGCCCAGGTCGTAGCGGATCGCCGCGTCAACCAGCGTGACGGCGGGAATGGCGTACCGGTTGTTCAGGTCGCCGTAGAAGCCGCCGCGGTACGTGACGCCCGCGCCCAGGCCCACGCCTTGCAGCGGGCCGTCGCGCAGCGTGTAGTCGGCCCACAGCGCAGCTTGATGGCGGGGTACGAAGATGAGCTGGTTGCCGCGTTGCGCGGCCGTGTTGGTCTTGGTGATCTCGCTGTCGCTAAGCGCATAGGACATCGTCAGGTCCAGCCCATTGTCGAAACTGGCTTTGCCTTCGAGCTCGATCCCCTGCACCTGGACTTCACCGGTCTGCACCACGAAGCTCGTGTTGACCGGATCCGGCGTGCTGACGTTCTTTTGCGTGATCTGGAAGGCCGACAGCGTGACGAAGCTGGCGTATCCGTCTGGCTGGAACTTCACGCCGGCTTCGTATTGTTCGCCGGTCGTGGGCTTGAGCGGCGAGCCGTCGCGCGTGACGCCCGTCATCGGCTGGAACGACGTGGAATAGCTCAGGTAGGGCGCCAGGCCGTTGTCGAAACGGTAGGTCACGCCGGCTCGGCCGGTGAAGCGGTCGGCGTCGGCGTTGCGCGACGTCCAGGCCCACTGGCCGCCGCTGCCCGCCACGCCGTTGTCGGTGGTGCCTTCGGTCCAGTCATAGCGGCCGGCGAACGTGAAGCGCAGGCGGTCCAGTTCGATCTGATCCTGCGCGTACAGGCCCAGCTGGCTGCGCGTCATGTTGATCTTGGTGGCCGTGGCAGGGCGCGTGACCGGGGTGCCATAGTCGGGATCGAACACGTTGAACAGCGGGGACGCCGGCGGCAGCATCAGCCCCAGGCTGCTCTCGTTGTAGCGGGATTTTTCGCGCAGGTAATCCAGGCCGAAGGTGACGTCGTGACGGGTCGGGCCGGCGCTGAACTTGGCGTTCAACTGGTTGTCGATCTGGAAGGTGTGCGACGTTTCGGGGAAGGCCCAGGCGTAGCGGACGGCCTGCGTGTCCGACACCATCGCGCCGATCTGCACGCGGCGCGTGTTGGTGTCGACATTGGTGTAGCGGGCGCTCTGGCGCACGCTCCAGATGTCGTTCACGCGGTGGTCCAACGTGTAGCCGACCATGGCCTGTTCGTTGGTGAAGATGTCGTAGCCCGGCTCGCCCACGAAGCGGTCGCGAGGGATATAGCCGGCGGTGGCGCTTTTTTCCAGCGTGCCGATCACGGGCAGCACGGGGGCGCCGCCGCCGCCGTGGCTGGTGATCTTCTGATATTGCGCGCTCAGGTTCAGGCTGGTGTCCGAAGACGGGCGCCACGTGAAGCTGGGGGCGATGAATTGGCGTTCGTCGTCGACGTGCTGGTACTGGGTGTCGCTGTCCCGCAGCGTGCCGGTCAGGCGATAGAGGAATTTGCCTTCTTCGTCGGCCGGGCCCGAGAAGTCGAATGAACCCTGATACCGGTTGAAGCTGCCGGCCTGCAAGACCACTTCATTGAACGGTTCAGCGGTGGGCCGCTTGCTGGTCATGTTGACCAGGCCGCCCGGCGCGCTTTGCCCGTACAGCCCGGACGACGGGCCTTTCAGGATTTCCACGCGTTCCAGTCCGTAGGTGTCGATCCGCGGCTGCGAATAGCCGCGCGAGCCGAAGGGCAGCAACAGGCCGTCCAGGTAGCGCGAGGGCGTGAAGCCGCGCACGGTCAGCCAGTCATAACGCACATCGTTGTCGCCATACTGGGCGAACACGCCCGGGGTGTAACGGACGGCCTGGGCGACGGAGGTGACGCCGCGTTCGTCCATTTCATTGCGGGTGATGACGTTGATGGTTTGCGGCGTATCGATGAGCGCCGCATCCGACTTGGTGCCGGAGCGGCTGCGCGTCGTCACGTAGTCGGCGCCGGACACCGGCGACGAATCGCCCGCGCCCCGCACCACGACGGGGGCCAGCGTGGTCACGCCAGTGCCGGCGGGTTGGACGGTTTGCGCGGCGGCGGGGGCCGACGCGGCAAGGGCGGCCAGCAGCGCCAACGGCAGCGGCTTGACGGAAAAGGACACGGTATTACCCCTGGGTCGATTTATAATTAACAAGAATCATTCCTGCGCGTCGGCATGATTCCAGAACTCTCGGCACCTGTCTGACGATTCTTCGGCGGGGATTGACGGTTTTGCTGCCGCCCCGTTTTTTGCGCTTCGCCCATGTCCGTCCGCGCCGCCGCGCCCTTGTTCATTCCGCCTCTGCCCGACCCGTCCACCGCGCCGCCCAAGCCGCACGAATGGTGGCGCGGCACGCTGCCGACCGTGCCGGCCACGCAGGACTGGGAAGACGTCATCGAATGCGTGCTGCGGGTGGACGAGGGCGTGAGCCTGGTCGTCCTGGACGGCAGCCCGCGGCGCGCGTTGACGATTCCCGCGCCGGGGGCGCCCGTGTTCGGCATGCAGGTATGGCAGGAAGGGCACGCGACGCTGGCCTTGGAAGGCGGCGAACCCCTGCGGGTGGCTGCCGGGGCGGCGCTCCTGTTCAATCACGAACGGCCTTTGCGCTGGGCGACGCACCTGCCCGCGAACCAGCGCGTGCGGATGGTGGATGTCCGCTACACGCCCGAGGCGCTGGCCCGCGCGGGCGACACGGGGCTTGTCGCCATGTTGCGGCGGCGGTTTCGCCGTGACGTCAGCGTGCCGGCGCACGGTTCTCTGGTGGCGGCGCTGGACGCTCCGAGCGGCCTGTTGGCGCTGGCCGGCAGCCTGGCGCGGAACCCGCCGCCTGCCGCCGAGGCGCGCCGCCTGTGGTATCGCGCCAAATCGCTGGAAATGCTGTCGGCTTTCGTCCAACTGCTGTCGCAACCGGAGGCGTTGAAGGGCCCGGCGGCGCAGGAACGCCAGCGGCTGCACGAGGCCTGCGATCTGCTGCGGGCGCGCCACGCCGAGCATTGGCCGCCGGGCCTGTTGGCGCGGACCGTGGGCTTGTCGGAAAAGCGGCTGCAGCAGCTGATGCGCGAAAGCACGGGCCAGTCCGTGCACGCGTATCTGAGCGACGTGCGGCTTGCCCGCGCGTGCGACTTGCTCCAGGCCGGCATGAGCGTGACGCAGGTCGCGGGCGAAGTGGGGATTTCCAGCCTGAGCCATTTCAGCAAGGTCTTCAAGGCGCGCTATGGCGTGTCGCCCCGCTCCTGGTAAGGTCGACCCCGCGCTGGCCAAGGAGCAGGACCGACCGATGATGTACTGGTCGCCGTCAGCCGGTGAATGGCTGTTGCCCGCAGGCATCATGAAATATTTGGTTTCACAATACCCGCTTGTGCTATCTATCTAGTAGTAGGTAAGATTCATCCATCGACGCAGCAAACCCAACCAAGCCGCTGCCGCCGAACCAGAAATACAGTAGGACCGCTTTTTTATTTCCCAAGTTGTCTACCTATAAGTAGATAGTTTAAACCAAACCCGCATCGAATCGTTATCTGGAGATCAACCATGAAGACCCTCGTATCCGCCCTGATCCTGTCCGCCTCCTTTATCGGCGCCGCCCAAGCCGGCGAACTGGACTATCCGCCCGCCCTGAACACCGAAAGCACGGTCACCCGCGCTCAAGTGCAGCAAGAGCTGGCCGCCGCCCGCGCCAATGGTGAACTCGTCTCCGGCGAAGAAGGCTACGCCGCTACCGCGTTTGCCGCCGTTGGCAACGACAAGACCCGTGCCCAAGTGAAGCAGGAACTGGCCGCTGCCCGCGCCCAAGGCCTGACCGAAAGCGGCGAACTGGATTACCCGCCCGTTCAAGGCTGAGTTTTTTTGAAGTCGTATCTATCTAGCGATAGATAGCTTTACCCAAATACCCTGATGCAGCACTGATCCTTACTGGAGATTAACCATGAAGACCCTCGTATCCGCCCTGATTCTGTCCGCTTCCTTCATCGGCGCCGCCCAAGCCGGCGAACTGGACTATCCGCCCGCCCTGAACACCCAAAGCACGGTCACCCGCGCCCAAGTGCAGCAAGAGCTGGCCGCCGCCCGCGCCAATGGTGAACTCGTCTCCGGCGAAGAAGGCTACGCCGCCACCGCGTTTGCCGCCATCGGCCACGACAAGACCCGCGCCCAGGTGACGCAGGAACTGGCCGCTGCCCGTGCCCAAGGCCTGACCGAAAGCGGCGAACTGGACTACCCGCCCGTGCAAGGCTAAGCAGGATGCCGGCACATGCGGACCCCGGGGGGCGGGATGTTTCCCGGCCGGGGTCCGCACGGGCGTTTTGGACCGCACTTAGGGCGGCCCCCGATGACGAACCGACCTATTAGTAGGTAATATTCAGCCATGGACACTCCGACCCCCAACACCACTCGAGACCTGCTGCTGGCGCACGCCGAGAAGCTGATCCGCACGCGCGGCTGCAATGGTTTCAGCTACCGCGACCTGGCGGAGCATGTGGGCGTGAAGACGTCCAGCATCCACTATTACTTTCCCGGCAAAGACGATCTGCTCTATGAAGCGGTCGAGGCCTACAGCGC
Source organism: Achromobacter sp. FW305-C-13 (assembly GCF_058783475.1). Classification (NCBI taxonomy): domain Bacteria; kingdom Pseudomonadati; phylum Pseudomonadota; class Betaproteobacteria; order Burkholderiales; family Alcaligenaceae; genus Achromobacter; species Achromobacter sp. FW305-C-13. The sequence goes on from NZ_JBYSYN010000002.1 coordinate 60,844, forward strand.
ACGCGCGCTGGGCACGGTGCGCGCCATCGACACCGCGCAGCCCGCGCAGGCGCGGCTGGAGCAATACCTGTCGATGATGGAATCGCGCGCCTGCGGCGCCGGTGAGCTCTGTCTGGGCGGCATGCTGGCCGCCGACATCATGAGCTTGTCCGACCGCGTGCGTGGCGCCCTGCAGGGCTTTTTCCGTGCGCACGAAGCGTGGCTGGCCCGCGTGCTGGCCGAAGGCGCGGCGCAGGGCACGTTGAAGTTTTCCGGCACGGCCGAAGCCGCGGGCCGGGCCGTATTCGCCACGGTGCAAGGTTGCTTGCTGGTGGCGCGCCTGTTCCAGCAGCCGCCCGCGTTGTGCGAAGCGATCAGCGCCTTGTATGTGGAATGCGATCATGTGAAGGGCAGCCAGGCGGCGCAACCCGCCGTGGACGCCTAGCGCAGACGCGCTCCGATTGCAGCGATGAACCATACGGCCGCCTGGCTCCCGCAGGCGGCCGTTGTTTTTGGCGCGGTCAGGCTTGCAGCGCCCGGGCCATGTCCACGCTGGTGCGCTCTTGCATGCCCAGATCGCGCATGCGTTGCAGGAAGGTCGCTTGCGCATCGGCGAAGCCGGCAACGGGGCTCATGCAATCGGTCAGCAGCACGATGCGCGACAGTTTACCGCCGGGCAGGTGTTCGGCCAGATGTTCCACGGTGGCGCGCACGCAGTGGCTGCCGGCTTCTCCGCCGATGATGATCAGGTCCGAGCGGTCCAGCGACCCCAGCAGGCTGCGGTTGAGCTGGCTGCGTGGATCATCGGGATCCGGCACTTCGGCCATCAGCGCGCTGTAGTGTTCCGTCCAGGGGTTCGTGCCTTTGGGCACCTTGCGCACGATGAACTGGTCCGCGTCTTCCCAGCGGCTGTAGGCTGCGCGCACATCCGCATGCACGTTGTGCCCCCAGGTGCCGATCTCGCAGTGCACGGGCCACACCATCAGTGTGTAGCGGCCGCGCGCCTCCAGTTCGTCCAGATAGGTCAGGGTGCGGGGCAGGTCGTCGATGTGGCGCGGGTGGAAGGCGCCAGCGCGCACTTCTGCGGCCGTGATCGGCGTGAAGGGCGCGACGGGCTGGCCGTCGCCCGTGCGCCAGAACGTGGGGTGCGCGACGTCCAGCCGGTGGTGCGAATCCAGCGTCACCGTGATGGAAGTCAGCGCATGCGCGGTGGCGTCGATGAAGCGCGCCAGCCGTTGCATGTCGGCGTGCGCGCCCGCTACCGGCAGCGCCGGCAGGCTGGGGTTTCCGGTCAACGGGTCCGTAGGCAGATACGCCTCGGGCAGGTCGCAGAAATCGTTCTGCGGATCGACGATCAATAAATGGACGGAACGCGGCATGGCTGGATTCGATTGGACTATCCCGGAATATAGACCGGGATGCTGCTAGTTCACTAGAACAGCACAAGGTGTTCGGCGCAGTCGGGCAATTGGCGCAGCAGCGCGCGCCATTGCCGCCACAGGTGGGCCAGTGCGCCGGCGGCGATGGCTGCGATCAGAATCCACATGGCAAGCTCCAGATATAAATTCGCACGGTCGTGCGAAATTAGGGTCAAGAAACGCCGGCATGCGCCGGCGCGGTTCAGTTATTCAACGTAGGTGAAGCTGCGGTAGGTCGAGATCAGCCGCTCATACGCCGCCCGCACGCGTGCGGGCGCCTTGGGGTCCCGCAGGAAGCGGGCGTCGTGCATCAAACCGATCATCAGGCTATAAACCTCGAACACCAGTTGCTCGGGGTCGGTGTCCGGCCGCACGTGGCCCGCTTCCAGCGCTTGGTTGACGGTGCGCACCATGGCCGCGCGCCAGCGCCGCAGATTGCCTTCCAGCACGGCGCGCAGCGGCGATTCGACGTCGTCGTATTCGAAGGCGCCGGCCACATAGATGCAACCGGTCAGCAGTTCGACGTTGCTGGCGCGGTCCACCCATAGCGAGACCAGCGCGTTCAGCCGGGGCAGCCCACGGGGACGCGCCATCGCCGGCGTGAAGACGGCGGCCACGAAGCGGCGGTCGTATTCGTCCAGCACCGCTTGCTGCAAGGCCTCAAGCGAGCCGACGCGCGAGAACACGCCGCTTTTGCTGATGCCCAGCTGCTTGGCCACCTGGCCTAGCGACAGGCTTTCCATGCCCTGCGCGGCGGCCAGGTCCACGGCCGCGTCCACAATGGCTGCGAAAGTCAGTTCGCTTTTCTCGGTTTTGGCTGTCATGAACGTGAATTTAGCACGGTCGTGCGAAATATCGGGATTTATTAATCGGGGCAGGATCGGCAGCCCAAAAAAAACGGACCGCCGAGGCGGTCCGTTTCGGGCGCGCAGGGTGCGCGGTGCCGTCAGGCGGCCGCGGCCTTGAACTGCAGGCGGTACTTGTGCAGCAGCGGTTCGGTGTAGCCGTTGGGCTGGGTCAGCCCTTCGAACACCAGGGCGCACGCCGCCTTGAACGCCAGCGAGGTGTCGAAGTGGCCGGCCATGGGCTGGTAGGCCGCATCGCCGGCGTTCTGGCCGTCAACGACCTTGGCCATGCGCTTGAACGTTTCCATGACCTGGTCTTGGTTGGTCACCCCGTGGCGAATCCAGTTGGCGATGTGCTGGCTGGAGATGCGCAGCGTGGCGCGGTCTTCCATGAGGCCCACGTTGTGGATGTCGGGCACCTTCGAGCAGCCCACGCCTTGGTCGATCCAGCGCACCACATAGCCCAGGATGCCCTGGACGTTGTTGTCCAGTTCCTGCTGGATGTCGGCCGCGGACCACTTGGAGCGGTCGCCGACCGGCACAGTCAGCAGGCCGCCCAACAACTCGTCGCGGACGTCGGCCAGTTTGGTGCGTTCCAGTTCTTTCTGGACCGCTTGCACGTCCACCTGGTGGTAGTGCAGTGCGTGCAGCGTGGCGGCGGTGGGCGAGGGCACCCAGGCGGTATTGGCGCCGGCCTTGGGGTGCGCGATCTTCTGTTCCAGCATGGCGGCCATAAGGTCCGGCATGGCCCACATGCCCTTGCCGATCTGGGCGCGGCCGCGCAGGCCGCTGTCCAGGCCGACCAGCACGTTGTTGCGTTCGTAAGCAGTGATCCAGGCGGTGGACTTCATGTCGCCCTTGCGCAGCATCGGGCCGGCTTCCATGCTGGAGTGCATTTCGTCGCCGGTGCGGTCCAAAAAGCCCGTGTTGATGAAGGCCACGCGCGAGGCGGCCGCGCCAATGCACGCTTTCAGGTTGATGCTGGTGCGGCGCTCTTCGTCCATGATGCCCATCTTCAAGGTGTTGCGCGGCACCTTGATCAGGTCTTCGACGCGGTCGAAGAGTTCGCTGGCGAATGCGGCTTCAACAGGGCCGTGCATCTTGGGCTTCACGATGTAGACGGAACCGGTGCGCGAGTTCAGCTTGTTCTTGCGGTCTTGCAGCGCGGCCAGGCTCGTGACCACGGCGTCCAGGATGCCTTCGGGGATTTCCAGGCCGTCGCGGTCCAGGATGGCCGGGTTGGTCATCAGGTGGCCGACGTTGCGCACGAACATCAGCGAACGGCCGTGCAAGGTCAGCGAGGAGCCGTCCGGGCGCGTGTAGACGCGATCGGCATTGAGCTTGCGCGTGAAGGTCTTGCCGCCCTTGGTGACGGCTTCGGTCAGGTCGCCCTTCATCAGGCCGAGCCAGTTGCGGTAGATGTGGACCTTGTCGTCCGCATCCACGGCGGCGACTGAGTCTTCGCAATCCATGATGGTGGTCAGCGCGGCTTCGACCAACACATCCTTGACGCCGGCGGCGTCCGTGCTGCCGATGGCATTGGAGCGATCGATCTGGATTTCGAAGTGCAGCCCGTTGTTCTTGAGCAGGATGGCGGTGGGCGCGGCGGCCTCGCCCTGGTAGCCGGCGAATTGCGACGCGGACTTCAAGCCGGTGGCGCCGTCGGCCAGCACCACACGCAACTGGCCGCCTTCGACCGTATAGCCGCGGGCGTCGGCGTGCGAACCTTGGGCAAGCGGAGCGGCGGTATCCAGGAAAGCGCGGGCGCGCGCGATGACGGCGGCGCCGCGGTCGGGGTTGTAGCCCTTGCCGGTGTCGCCCGGCGTGGCGGGAATGGCGTCGGTGCCGTAGAGCGCGTCGTACAGGCTGCCCCAGCGCGCGTTGGCGGCGTTCAGCGCGTAGCGCGAGTTCGACATCGGCACGACCAGCTGCGGGCCGGCCTGCTGCGAGATTTCGGTGTCGACGTTGTCGGTCGTGGCTTGCACGCTGGCCGGCTGCGGCAACAGGTAGCCGATGCCTTCCAGGAACTTGCGGTAGGCAGCGGGGTCGGCGATGGGGCCCGGGTTGGCGCGGTGCCAGGAATCCAGTTCGGCTTGCAGGCGGTCGCGTTCAGCCAGCAGTGCGCGGTTCTTGGGGCCCAGATCGTGTACCAAGGCGGCAAAGCCTTGCCAGAAGCCGTCGGCATCCAGGCCGGTGCCGGGCAGGGCTTCCTGTTCGATGAATTGGTTGAGATTGGCCGCCACTTGCAGGCCGTGGTGCTGGATGCGTTCAGTCATGCGGATCTCTAGCGTAAGAAGGGCTGGCCGGCGCCGGGCGCCGGGCGAATCTGTCCTGACATCATCGTTCGCACCTGCAGCAATGTCCATATCAAAACCAGCTGGTCATACCAGTTTATTTTTACGCGCTCCGGCAAAGCTGTTCTTTTTATGGTTTTATATCAGCTACTTACAGAGGCTGGGTCAAGCGGCGCGAACCGGAACAACGCTTGGTCATACCACTGGTCCGGAGAGTGCATGTACGCGGAAACCGAAGAGAAACCCCGCCAGGTGGCGGACGAGGTCGCTGAACGGATCGAACGCCTGATCTTGGACGGCGTGCTCAAGGCGGGGCAGGCCCTGCCGTCCGAACGGCGCCTGACCGAAAAACTGGGCGTGTCGCGCACGGCGTTGCGCGAAGGGCTCAAGCTGTTGCGGGCGCGCGAGATCATCCATACCGCACAAGGCAAGGGATCGTTCGTCGCCCATATTTCGAAGGTGGATGCCGGGCCGCTGATGCACCTGTTCAACTCGCAGCCGCGCACGCTCTACGACCTGCTGGAAGTGCGTTCGCTGCTGGAAGCGGAGTCCGCTCGGCTGGCGGCCATACGCGGCACCGAGGCGGATTTCATCATGATCCGCCGCCGCTATGACGAGATGGTCGGCGCGCAGGGCACGGCCACCGATACGGCCACGCACGCGCATCTGGACCATGCGTTCCATCTGGCTATCTGCGAGGCCTCTCACAATCCGGTGCTGGTGCACACCTTGCAGTCGCTGACGGACCTGCTGCTGGGATCGGTGTTCGCGTGCGTGAACAACCTCTATCACCGCGAACCGGAAAAGCGCCAGATCGACCGCCAGCACACCCGTCTGTTCAACGCCGTGACCGGGCGCCAGCCCGAATTGGCGCGCAAGGCCGCAGCCGATCATGTGGACAGCGTGCGCCAGAGCCTGGCCGAGATCGAACAGGAAGAACAGCGCCTGGTGCGCGCGACGCTACGCCTGGAAGGCTGGACGTAGCGCCCGCGCGGCGGGGTATGGATCCCGGCGCTTAACGGTCGGCGGTGGCGCAGCCGGCCAGCGCCAGCGGCTTGCCCGCGTAGATGCGGCCGAAACGGTTGTTCAGCAGCGCGTCCAGGTCGATGGCTTCCTGGCCCACGAAACCCTGTTGCGGCAACGCGCCTTGCGCCACCAGATCCAGCGCGGCGCAGATGCCTGCGGCCGTCGACAACTGGATGGCGCTCAAGCGATGGCCGTCCACGTCTGTGCCGAACACGCGGATCGGGTACGACTCTTCTTCCAGGCGGCCGTGGCGGTGGCCCGATGCCGAGGCCTGGATCACGATCACGTCCTGCTCGGTGGTGGGGATGGCCGACTCGAAAATGTCCTTGAGCAGATCGCGGCGGTCGCGCAGGCGCAGGTCATTGAGCAGCAACTTCATGATGTTGCAGTGGCCGGGATAGCGCACCGACTTGTAGTCCACGTTGCGCGCGCGGCCCAACAGGGTGGCGGGCAGGGTGCCCAGGCCGCCCGACGTGTTGAAGGCTTCGTATTCCACGCCGTCCAGCGCGAACGTCTCATAGCCTTCCAACGCGGGCACGCTAGTCAGTTGGCCGTCCACGATGGCCTCGCACGGGTTGCAGTATTCGTTGATCAGCCCTTCGGTGCTCCACGTCAGGTTGTAGCGCAGGCTGTTGGAGGGATAGCGCGGCAGGGCGCCGACGCGCATGCGCAAATCCAGCAAGGTGTCGAAGCGTCGCGCCAGCGCGTTGCCGACAATGCCGATGAAGCCGGGCGCCAGGCCGCATTGCGGCATCAGCACGCTGCGCGCGTTCTCGGCCAGCGCCTGGATGGCATGGGTGCTGGCGACGTCTTCGGTCAGGTCGAAGTAATGCACGCCGGCCTTCGCGCACAGTCCGGCCACTGCGGTGGCGCGATGGAACGGCAGGGCGTTGACCACGGCATAGGCGCCTTCCATCGCGCGCGCCACTGAGGCGTCGTCGCTGATCTGGCGCGTCTCGCAACCCAGTTCGGCCAGGACGGCCAGGCGGGCGGGGTCCTGGTCGGCAACCAGCACGGAATAATCGCCGCTGCGTTCCAGCATCAGGGCGATGGCGAAACCGATTTTTCCGGCGCCCAGCAGAACGATGGGACGGTTGAGGGTGGACATGGTGCGACTCCTGCGATGAGGGGGGGATGGGTTGGCCTCATCCTATGCGGGAGTGCTGTCGATTTGTAGATCTGAAAGTGTCGTAACGGCTTAAGTTAACGTCGATATGACTTAATACGATGTCGAAACGTCAAAAACAAAGCCCTCCGGCTTGGGGCCGTAGGGCTTTCGAGGGGTGATCGCAGGGCCTTTGCCGGCCCGGGGATCAGCTGCCCATGGGGGGGTAGTCCATGTTGCCGAAGGTGACCAGGCCTTCTGCCTTGGCTTGAGCCAGTTGCGATTCCACTTGGGCGCGGGTCAGCGACGTGGCGGATTCAGCGGTGGCGACGGGCGGGTAGTCCAGGTTGCCGAAGGTGACTTCGCCAGCGGTCTTGGCTTGCGCCAGTTCAGCTTGCACTTGTTGCGAGGTCAGGCTGGACTTCTGGGCGATGGCGGCGGGGTAGCCTTCTTCGCCAAACGTGTACTGGCCCGATACCTTGGCTTGTTGCAGTTCGGCTTGAACCTGGGCGCGCGACGGGCCTTGGTCGGCTTCAGCGGCTTGGGCGCCAGCAGCCAGAACGGACATGGACAGCATCAATGCGGTAGCAAGGGTTTTCATAGCAGACCTCCGGTGTCTTGTGAGCTTGGGATCCGAACCTCTGGCCTCATTGCTGGGGGTTCGCTTGCTGTGTCCCGATGAGATGCATTCTGTGCTCAAACAACCCTGGGATAAACCCTTATTACCTGAAAACATCTTTCCAAAATCTGTACTAATCGATTTGGATTCTTCCAAATGACACCATAGGTGGCGATATTTCCATTTGATGACGCAATAGGTGGTGGTCCGGGCAGGCGGGCGGGACGGCTTTTGGGGGCGCAAAAAAGACGCAGCCCCGGGACGAGCCCGGGGCTGGCAGGGGAAATGGACTTGCGATGCCGGTGTCAGCGGTTCAGTTCAACCAGCGCGGCGTTGTATTCGGACTGGGCTTCTTCCAGCTTGCGCTGCGCCTTGTCGATCTTGTCCTGCTTGCCCTTGGCGCGCGCTTCCTTCAGTTCCTGCTCGCGTTCGGACACCTTGGATTGCTTGTCCCGCACGTCGGCCTCGCGTTGCGATTGCAGGCGGCTGTCGGTGCAGTGGGCTTTGGCTTCCGCCAGGGCCTTGCGCAGGCCGGCTTCGCGGCGGGTGTTGTTTTGCGCCTTGGCGGCGGCGATGTCGTTTTCGATCTCGCAGAACTTGGCCGCACAACCGCGCTGGGCCGAGCAGTCGGTGGCGGCTTGCGCGGGCAGCACGCCGAACAGGGCGCATGCGGCGGCCGCGGCTGTCAGGGATTTGATCAAAGAAGGCATGCGGTGTCTCCGTAAGCGAGGCGGGGACACCATGATCGCGCGATCGGGCGTTGCCGGCAATGTGCAGCGTCAATGGCGCTGCACATCACTGGCAACGGCTCAGCGGATCAGCGTGCCGGCCAACGCGGCCGCCACCAGCAGCGCGCCTAGCCACAGATTGGCGCGGAACAGCATGAAATTGCGGTCGGGGCGCTGGATGTCGAACACCTTCAACTGCCACGCCAGATGCACCGCAACGGCGGCCATGCCCACCTGATATGCCCACGACAAGCCCATGGCGTAGCCGCCCCAGGCCCACAGCAGGACGGTGGCAACGTAGAAGCCGCCGATCCACAGCTTGCCCTGGTCGCCAAAGCGCATGGCGGTGGAATGCAGCCCCAGGCTGCGGTCGTCGCGCACGTCGACGTAGGCGTAGATGCTGTCGTAGCCCACCTGCCAGAGCACCGCGCCGAACCACATGGCCACGGCGGCCAGCGGTACGTGGTTCTGCGTGTCGGACCAGGCCATCAGCATGCCCCAGTTAAAGCAGATGCCCAGCACCACCTGCGGCCAGTAGGTGACGCGCTTGCACAGCGGGTAGATGAAAACGAAGGGCAGTACGGCGACAGCCAGCCAGCGGCTCATTTCGTTCAGGAAGAACAGCAGCGAACCGCAGACCACCAATTGGCCCAGCAGGAACCACACGGCGTTCTTCATCGTCAGCTGGCCGCTGGTCAACGGGCGAAAGCGCGTGCGTTCGACGTGCTTGTCGAAGTTGCGGTCGCACATGTCGTTGACCGTGCAGCCGATGCCACGCATCAGCAGGGCGCCCAGCGAGAAGACGATCAGCCGCTGCAAGTCCGGCAGGCCGCCCGCGCTCTGGACGAGCGCGGCGATGGCCGGCAGCAGTGTCAGCCACGTGCCGATGGGGCGGTCCAGGCGACACAGGCGGGCGTAGGGCCGCCACGATTTGGGCAGCCAGCGCTCGACCCAGTCGGTGAAGACGATGTCGCTCAAGTCGACGGGAGGTTGTTGCGGGGCGCTCACTGTCACGGTCGGAAAATGGTCGGGAAAGCCGACAGCATAAAACAACGGCCGGGCATTAAGCCCGGCCACCCTAATATTCCGCCGTGCCGAGCTTGCCCCTGCGAGGCACTCCCTTCATAGGTCGTCGATGCAACGCAAGCGGGGCCGCACGGATCCGGCTCCGCCGGTCCGTCGCGGCGCCCCCTGGGGGGAGGCGCCGCAGGCGCTTCGGGGGGGGGCTTATGCCTCTTTCAGCAGCTTGCCCAGGATGGCGATGCCGGTGCGGATCTTGTCTTCCGGCACGGTGGCGAAGCTCAGGCGCAGCGTGTTGGCGCGGCCGGCGCCGCTGTAGAACGGGGCACCCGGCACGAAGGCCACGTTCTGCGCAATAGCCTTCTCCAGCAGCTTGGTGCTGTCGATGTGCGCCGGCAGCGTCAGCCAGATGAACATGCCGCCTTCCGGCTTGGTCCAGGTGACGGTGGACGGGAATTCGCGCTTGATGGCGTCCAGCATGCAGCTGCCCTGGGCGCGGTAGATTTCGCGCACGTTGGGCAGATGCTCTTCCAGGAAGCCATCCTTGACGATTTCGTACACGGCCATCTGCGTCAGCGTGGGCGTATGCAGATCGGTGGCTTGCTTGGCCTGCACCAGCTTGTTGATCAGCGGACGCGCGGCGGCGATGTAGCCCAGGCGCAGGCCCGGGGCCAGCACCTTCGAGAACGTGCCCAGGCGCACGACGTTGGCGCCGTGTTCGGCGGCCAGCGCGATCAGGCCCGGCTGCGGTTCGCCGGCGTAGCGCAGTTCGCCGTAGGGATCGTCTTCGACGATGGTCAGGTTCAGTTCGGCGGCGCGCTTGACCAGCGCGATGCGGCGTTCCAGGTTCAGCGTGCGGCCCGTGGGATTCTGGAAGTTGGGCAGCGCATACAGGAAGCGCGCGCCGTCGGCCAGTTCAGGGGTGATGGCTTCCGGGATCAGGCCGCCTTCGTCGGTGGGCACCGGCACGAACTTGGGCTGATACAGGCTGAACGACTGCAGCGCGCCCAGGTAGCTGGGGTCTTCGACGAGGACCTTGCTGTCCTTGTCGATCAGCACTTTGCCCAGCAGGTCCAGCGCCTGTTGCGAACCCGAGACGATCAGGATCTGGTCGGCGGCGACATTGGCGCCGGCGCGGTTCAGGTCTTCAGCAACCCATTGGCGCAGCGGCGCGTAGCCTTCGGTCGGGCCGTATTGCAGGGCCGCGCGGCCGTTGGTGGCCAATACCTTGTCGAATGCAGCACGTACCACTTCTACCGGGAAGCCGCCGGGCGCCGGCAGGCCGCCAGCGAACGAAATGACTTCGGGGCGCTCGGTGACCTTGAGGATTTCGCGGATGGCGGAGCTGGTAAGTTGCTGAGCGCGTTCCGAGAAGGAAAACGCAGGTTCGAAAGGCTTGTCCATGGATTGCTTCTTGATCAAGAAGGGTAAAGGGAGAGGCGTGTGAGGGGGACTGCGGTAAAAAACTATTGTCCCATACGGTAGCAGCCCGGCCCCTTTAACGCGCGGAACCCCTAAAATCACCTGCATCGATAACCGCCTGTACAGTTACATTTGACGCCATGTTTGAAGCCGCCCCGATCGTCGCCGACTCCAAAGCCGCCCTGTACGCCGAACTGGTCGTCCAGGCCCGTGCCTTGCTGGAAGGCGAACCCGACCGCATCGCCAACGCCGCCAACCTGAGCGCGCTGGCCTATCAGGCCCTGCCCGATCTGAACTGGGCAGGTTTCTATTTCTTTGACGGTACGGAACTTGTGCTGGGCCCCTTCCAGGGCAAGCCGGCCTGCGTGCGTATCCCGCTTGACCGCGGCGTGTGCGGCGCGGCCGCCAGCCAGCGCCAGACGCAGCTGGTGCCGGACGTGCACGCGTTTGCCGGCCATATCGCCTGCGATGCCGCTTCGCGTTCCGAAATCGTCGTGCCGCTGGTGCATCAGGGCGAACTGATCGGGGTGTGGGACGTGGACAGCCCCATCCCCGACCGCTTCGACGAAGACGACCGCCAGGGCATGCAGGCGCTCTGCGCCGTGTTCCTGGCCAGCCTGGGCTGAACCGGGCAGGGCGTTTGCCGCCGTTGACACGGCGGCGGGCGCCCGGTAGATTTCTGCATCCGTCGCTTATCGCGCGTTCCATTCATTCATGATTCATCAGGCCTTCCAATCTGCTTCCTGCATCCGCGCCCTGGGCGTGGTGCTGGCTGCTGCCGGCCTGAAATCCAAAAAACAGCCGCTCATCTGACCGGAGCATGCTGTTCCGTCAGATGGGCGACGGAACAGCGGCCTCCTGGCGGCGCATTGGCGCCTCCGCGCGCACCCCCTGATATCCCGAGCACTTCTGTACGGCAACCACCACGGTCCGCTTACATCGAAGGAGTGTTCCCATGTCATCGCAATCTTCACTTTTCCAGGGCGTCTGGGTGCCGCTGGTGACGCCGTTTTCCGGCGGCGCCGTGGACGGGGGCGCCTTGCGCCGCCTGGTGCGCCACTATGCCGCAGCCGGCGTGGACGGGCTGGTCGTGTGCGGCAGCACGGGCGAAGCCGCGTCGCTGGATGACGCCGAGCAGCTGGCTGTGCTGGACGCGGTGCTGAACGAGGCCGGCCGCCTGCCCGTGATCATGGGTCTGGCCGGCAACCACCAGGGCCACGTGATGCAGCGCCTGTCCGCATTCGGCACCCGGCCGCTGGCCGGCATCCTGGCGCCCGCGCCCTACTACGTGCGCGCCGGGCAGGAAGGCGCCGCCGCCTACTTCCGCTGTCTGGCCGACGCCTCGCGCTTTCCCCTGGTGCTCTACGACATTCCCTACCGCACCGGCACGACGCTGGATACGGCGACCTTGCTGTCGCTGGCCGCGCATCCGAACATTGCCGCCATCAAGGATTGCGGCGGGTCGCTAGCGAAGACGCTGGCGCTCATCGCCGACGGCCAGATGAACGTGTTGGCTGGGGAAGACCTGCAATCGCTGTCGACGCTGTGCCTGGGCGGCACCGGCATGATCGCCGCCGCGGCGCATATCCGGCCCGATCTGTTCGTGGCCATGCACCAGGCCGTGCGGGCGCAGCAACTGGATCTTGCCCGCAGGCTGTTCCAGGCGCTGGTGCCGGTGATCCAACTGGCGTTCGAGGAGCCGAATCCGGGCCCGTTGAAGGCGCAACTGGGCCGCCAGGGCCTCTTGAGCGAAGAGCTGCGACTGCCGATGCCGGCTGCAAGCGCGGCGCTGGCGGCGCGCATGGATGCGGCCGTTGCAGGCTTGAACCGGCTATATCCCTGCCAGTAGCCGGAAGTTAGGCCGTTGCCGGGGCGCCATCAGCCAGCTTTGTGGTGCCCGGATTCATTTTGTAATAAATGGCCTACCGGGATGCTGACGGATTGCTTATGATGCGGCCATTCTCGGGGTAAAACCAAACGTTTATGGCCCAAGCTTTTGAAGCCTTGTCCGCCTGGCAGGTAATGCTGGCGGGGCTGCTGTTTTTTAGCGGCATCTATCTGGTCTTCGGCGCGGCGACCTGGCTGCTGACGCAGCACGTGTTGCCGGCGCTGGGCATGGGGCGCCCGCTGGACCCGCGGCCGCTGGCGCCAGGCCAGCTGCGGCGCGAGTTCGCCCAGTCGGGGCTGTCGATCCTGTTGTTCGGTACCGGCATGATCTTCCCGTGGGGCCTGCTGCAACTGGGGTGGGCGCACCTGGACCCGGATCCCAGCTGGCAGAAGGTAGTGGTCGAAATCCTGGTGCTGGTAGCCTGGAACGACGTGCATTTCTGGATCAACCACCGGCTGCTCCACACCAAGCCGCTGCGGCGATTTCATCTGCCGCATCACCGTTCGGTCGTGACGACGCCGTTCTCCACCTACAGCTTCCATCCCATCGAGGCCCTGATGCTGGGCAACGTGATCCTGCTGCCCATGCTGCTGCATGATTTCAGCTTCTGGGCGCTGGCGTCAGTGCCGCTGTTCAGCCTGTTCTTCAATTGCATCGGGCACGCCAATTACGACTTCTTCCCCAAGGTGTCGTATGCGCACTGGTTCGCCGCCAGCCGCCGGCATCATCTGCACCATGCCTGCTACAACGGCAACTACGGTTTCCAGTTCACCTTCATGGACCGCCTGTTCCGCACCCGGCTCAAAGCCGAGGCGGCGGCCCCGCAGCTGGACGCGTTCCAGCGTCGAGAATCGCTTGGCGGACGGGCGTAGTCCAAAGCGCCGGTTGCCGTCGCTGCGCAACGGACGCGACTGGCAAAGCCTGGCTTATCTGGCCGCGCTGCCCGCGCTGGCGGCCTGGCAATGGGTCTACGGATTCTGGTGGCCGCTGTACGCGTTGATGCTGTTCTTGACGCTGGGTATCGGCGTCATCCACCACAACCACACGCACATCCGGATGTGGCGCGGGCGCTGGACCAACCGCGCGACCGATTTCTGGATCACGCTGCTGCAGGGCCACCCAACCTTCGTGTTCTACCCCGCGCATGTGGCCAATCACCACCGCTTCAAGCACGGCGCGCGCGACGTCGCCCGCACCTACCGCTTCGGCGGCGATACGAACCACCTGTGGGGCTACCTGATCCATCCCATTCAGGCCGGCTGGGTGCTGTACCCGCTGTTCTTCGCGTGGCTGGGCCGCTTGCGCCGCCATTGGCCCGGTGCGTGGCGCTACTGCATGGCGCAGTACGGCGTGTGGCTGGGCTTGTGGGGCGGCCTGATGGCCGTGAACCCCGTGAAGGCGCTGGTGTTCGTGATCGTGCCGCAGTTGCATGGGCTGCACTGGCTATTGGCCACGAACTACCTGCAACACGCGCATGCCGACGGGGGGCCGCGGGCGGTCGCCGGGCTGAACTATGCACGCAATTTCGAAGGGCTGGTCAACCCGCTGTTGTTCAACATCGGCCTGCATACCGCGCATCACGAGCATCCGCGCGCGCATTGGTCCGACCTGACCCGGCTGCACCGCGAGCACTATCGCCAACACGTCGATCCGGCGCTGAACGAAATGGGGCTAACGCCCTACATGTTCCGTGTCTTCGTGCTGGGCACCTTCGTGCCGCGATTTCGCAGCCGTTCCTGCATGGCGCCCGAGCACATCCGCTAGCGCCGCATCCACACTCCCACTAGAGACCCGCCACATGCCTATCGCGTTCAATCGTGTCTACCTGGAGAGCGCCGGCTATTTCATGCCGGGCGAGCCCGTGTCCAACGACGCCATGGATAGCTACATCGCGCCATTGAACCGGATGTCCAGCCGCATCAAGAGCCGCATCCTGGCGGAGAACGGCATCAAGCACCGCTATTACGCCATCGATCCCGAAGGCGCCACCGTGTTCACCAACGCCCAGTTGGCCGCCAACGCGATCCGGGATTGCCTGCGGCGCAACGATAGCGATCTGTCGGCCGTATCGCTGTTGACCAGTGGCTCGTCCGGTGGCGACGCGTTGATGCCGGGCTTTTCGAACATGATCCAGGGCGAACTGGCCGCGCAGCCGATGGAGACGCTGTCGGTGCATGGCATCTGCGCCGCCGGCGTGTCGGCGATCCAGGCGGCCGCGCAAGGCGTGGAAATGGGCGGGCACGCCAGCGCCCTGGCCGTGGCCAGTGAGCTGCCGTCGCGGCTGTTCAAGCGTTCGCGCTTTGCGGCGCGCGGCTACGACGCGGATTTCGATGCGCACTTCCTGCGCTGGATGTTGTCGGACGGCGCGGGTGCGCTGCTGCTGGGCAATACCGGCCGCGCGCTGCCGGGCGCCTCCAGCGACGTGCGGCTCAAGCTGAAGTGGGTGCACCAGCGTTCGTTCTCGGGCGACTATCCGGTGTGCATGCAGCTGGGGCTGTCGGCCGACCGGCAGAAGGGCCACCTGGACTACCCGTCCTGGAACGAGGCCGAGGCCGACGGCGCGCTGTCCTTGCGTCAGGACATCCGGCTCTTGCCGCACCTGTTCGACATCGGCATCCACGAATACGCGAAACTGGTGCGCGACGGTTGGCTGGACCCGGACCAGGTGGATCACTTCCTGTGCCACTACTCGTCCGAAAAATTCATCCCGGTGGTCGAGGACCTGATGGAGAAGGCGGGCCTGGTGATCCCGCGCGAACGCTGGTTCAGCAACCTGGCGTGGCGCGGCAACACGGGCGCGGCATCCATCCTCATCATGCTGGCCGAATTCCTGGAGACGCGCGAGGTCAAGCCGGGCGAGCAGATCTTCTGCTACATCCCCGAGTCCGGCCGCTTCATGGCCGCCTACATGTTGCTGGAGGCCGAAGCCGTGCATGCGCCGCTAGCCGTCGCGGGCGCCAAGGCAGCGGGGGCGCCCGTGGCTGTGCGCGCGGACGCGCAAAGCGGCGACGCCGATGCGATCGCGCCGCCGCATGACCCCGACATGGCGCCGCAAGGGCTGGGCCAGTTGCTGACCGAGCTGGCCGCCATCTGGCACGACTACCGGTCGCGCGTCTGGCGCACGCCGGTGGTGCGCCGGTTGCGCAACCGCCAATTCCAGACGGCGGACTACCTGAACTGGATGGAAAACTGGGTTCCGCAGGTGCGCGAAGGCAGCAAGTGGATGCGCGAAGGCGCGGCTTCGCTTTCCGAGCAGTACGCGCCGTTGGCTGCGCTGATCGACATGCACGCGGGCGAAGAGCAGAACGATTTCCAGATCCTGTTCCAGGATTACCGCAACGCGGGCGGTACGGTGGACAACATCGATGCGCTGCGCCGCAACCCGGGCGGCGAGGCGCTGAACGCGTATCTGCACAGCCTGGCCGCCACGCGCGATCCGATCGGCCTGTTGGGCGCGATCTACATCATCGAAGGCACGGGCCAGCGCATCGTGCCCGCGCTGTTGCCGCTGCTGAAGGCCAGCCTGACGCTGCCGCCCGACGCCTTCCGCTTCCTGGAATACCACGGCCACAACGACGAGCACCATCTGGCGCGCTGGCTGTCGGCGGTGGAGCTGGCGCTGGACTGCGACGAGGATGGCCGCGCCGAGCAACGCATCGTGGATACCGCGCGCCGCACGGCCGCGCTGTACCTGATGCAGTTCCATCACGTGATGGAGGGCGACACGGCATGAGCAAGGAACCCGAATTCCTGACCCGCGCGCACGATCCGGCTGACCCCAGCCCGTGGCTGGCCTTGTACCTGGACCGCAGCACGCCCTTGCCGGACAAGGTGAAGAAGGCCTGGCTGACGGATTCCAGCTGCGCGTCGCGCCAGTACCTGCTGCCGTTCCTGCGGCCGCTGGCACGCGCCTTCATCATCCTGATCCAGGTGATCAAGACGTTCCTGCCGCGCCGCTGGTCGCATTCGAAGCTGCTGCACCGCATCCTGGCGCGGGGCCTCAAGCGCTTCGTGTCGCCCGAAGCCAACTGGCTGATCCTGCGGCACTTCCATCTGGGCGCGCAGGCGCTGGCGTTCATCGCCGCGAATTCGCCCGTGCCGATCACGACGCATCCGCTGGAACCGCTAGAGATCGACGACTTGAAGGACGAGCTGTTCGTCAAACACGACCTGAACCTCTTCAACTTCGTCATCCGGTTGAACCAGGCGCTGCGCGAGGCGGGCGTGGAAATGCACGCGCCGGAATCCGTCGATTTCTCGATGATCCAGGACCCGCCGCTCAAGCTCGAAGACATGCCGCAGGGCAAGCTGAACTTCCTGGACCTGCAAAGCGCCATCGAACTGTTCACGCCGCTGTATCAGCTGATGCTGACCGATAACGATTTCTGGCGCGCGTGCAATTCGCTGCAGCTGGACGAAACCATCGGCATCTACGCCGCCAAATTGCTGGGCGCGCCGCAGCATCTGATCCTGGTCAACAACAGCCATCCGCTGGTGCCCATGTCGACATTGCGCGCGGGCTACCGCCTGGTGTTGCACGGCTTGTCGACGGAAATGCTGCACAGCTTGCTGATGGAGATGAAGGCGGCGCAACAGGGGGCGGAGCCGCCGGCGCCGATTGCCTAGCAATACGTGCACAACAGGGCGCAACTTGGTGTAGACCCTGCGTTACAGGGGAAAAAGCCTGCGCTATATTGCGTCCCTTGTTCGGCGAGCGGCGCCGGACCGCGTTCGCATCGCGTGATTCTCCGTTGCGTGAGTCTTGATTCCGGAAGTGCCTCTTATGCCTCAGCCTATTGAAGTCATCGCCACCGTTCTATTCGCCGTGGCGGTTCTTCACACGTTCTCGGTGCCAGTTTTTGCGCGTCTGGCGCATCGTGGCGGACCGCATGCGGGCTTCTGGCATCTGTTCTCTGAAGTGGAAGCCGTGTTCGGCGTGTGGGCCTTCGCGCTGATCGTGACCATGGCCGCGCTGTCGGGCCCGGCCAGCGCCATCAACTACATGGACACGCGCAACTTCACCGAGCCGCTGTTCGTCTTCGTGATCATGGTGGTTGCGGCCAGCCGGCCGATTCTGGAAATGGTGGGGCTGATCGTGCGCATCGTGGCGCGCTTGCTGCCGCTGCCGCGCGAACTGGCCACGTTCTTCGTCGTGATGGCGCTGGTGCCGCTGGGCGGCTCGTTTATCACCGAGCCGGCCGCCATGACGTTGGCCGCCATCCTGTTGCGCGACGCCTATTTCCGCACGAGCGGCCGCGCGGGCTTCAAGTACCTGACGCTGGGCGTACTGTTCGTGAACGTGTCGATTGGCGGGGTGCTGACGTCCTACGCCGCGCCGCCCGTGCTGATGGTGGCGTCCACGTTTGGCTGGGATTCGACCTTCATGGTGCAGCACTTCGGCTGGCGCGCGGCCATTGCCGTCTGCCTGAATGCTGGCCTGTTGACCTTCATCTGCCGCAAGGCGCTGATGGAACGCTCGGTGGGCACGGGCGGGGGCGTGGACGCGCCGGAAGGGGCGGATTCGCGTCCCCCGGTGCCGGCCATCGTCATCCTGGTGCACCTGGTGTTCCTCGTGGCCGTGGTGCTGACCGCGCACCATCCGGCGATCTTCCTGGGCCTGCTGATGATGTTCATCGGCTTCTCGGAAGCCTACAAGCGTCACCAGAACCGCCTGCTGATCAAGGAAGGCCTGATGGTGGGCTTCTTCCTGGCCGGGCTGGTGGTGCTGGGCGGCCTGCAGAAATGGTGGTTGCAGGATTTGCTGGGCGGGCTCGAACCCTTTGTGCTGTTCTGGGGCGCGACCGCGCTGACGGCCATCACCGACAACGCGGCGCTGACCTACCTGGGATCGCTGGTGGAAGGCACCAACGAGGCGTGGCGCTACATGCTGGTGGCCGGCGCGGTGACGGGGGGCGGGCTGACCGTGATCGCCAATGCGCCAAACCCCGCGGGTTTCGCCATCCTGAAGAACCACTTCCCGGACGGCAGCATTTCGTCTGGCCGGCTGTTCCTGTCCGCCCTGGGGCCGACCCTGGTGGCGGCCGTGATGTTCCTGCTTCCCGTCTAGGGGGAACGGCGCCGCCGCGCCCGGGGACGGCCCCCGGGACGGCGCTTGCCGCCCGCCCGGCGGGCCGGACACCGACGGTTCATGAAAAACCGCTAAAATTCAAGACTTTCCCCGTATTTTTTCCGGCCTTGCCCACCCGCCGCCCCGGACGCCCTCGTCCGGCGACTGACGGCTTTTGATTTGCCGGGCCCGCGCCTGGGAGCCCTTGATGCCCATCTACGCTTATAAGTGCAGCGCCTGCGGCCATGCCAAAGACGTTCTGCAGAAGATTTCCGATGCGCCGCTTTCGGTTTGCCCCGAATGCGGCCAAAGCACGTTTTCCAAGCAGGTGACCGCGGCTGGATTCCAGCTCAAGGGTTCCGGCTGGTACGTCACCGATTTCCGCGGCAACGGTTCGGGCGGCGCTGCGCCGACCAGCACGCCGGCCCCGTCGGACAGCGCCGCGCCCGCTGCGGCGCCGGCGGCTTCGGCGCCTGCCGCAGCCCCCGCCACCCCCGCGCCGGCTGGCGGAACCCCCGCCGCCTAGGCCTACGCGATGCGGATGCGCCTGATCAAAAAGTACTTCATCACCGGCCTGCTGATCTGGGTTCCCCTGGTCATCACGGTGTGGGTGCTGGGTTTGCTGGTCGCCACCCTGGAAGGGTTCGTGCCTGGCTTTCTGTCGTCCGAATCGCTGTTCGGCATCGACATCCCCGGCTTCCGCTTCGTCCTGGTCATCGTGGTGGTACTGTTGACCGGCGTCTTCGCGGCCAACTTGATCGGTCGTACCATGGTGGACCAGTGGGAGACCCTGCTGGGCCGCATCCCGCTCGTGCGCTCGATCTACAACTCGGTCAAGCAGGTCAGCGATACGGTGCTTGCCCCGAACGGCCAAGCGTTCCGCCGCGCGGTGCTCGTGCAATACCCGCGCGCGGGCTCCTGGACCATTGCTTTTGTCACCGGCACGCCCAGCGGTGAAGTGGCCGGCCTGATGCCAGGTGACCACATCAGCGTGTATGTGCCGACGACGCCGAACCCCACGTCCGGCTTCTTCCTGATGATGCCTCGCACTGAAGTGATTGATCTTCAGATGAGCGTGGACGCGGCTTTGAAGTACATCGTTTCCATGGGCGTGGTCGCCCCGGCCCAGGCGCTCGCGCCCGAGGACCGGCCGGCCCCGCTCTCTCCGGCGCCTGGCGTGCAAGACGCGCCTCGCGCCGATTCGTAACCCTTACGCTCAAACTAAGCACACAACGGAGTCATCCCGCATGCGTACCTGCTACACCGGCCAGGTTTGCCGTGACCATCTCGGCCAGACCGTCACCCTGTACGGCTGGGTGAACCGCCGCCGCGACCACGGCGGGGTCATCTTCATCGACTTGCGCGACCGCGCGGGCCTGGCCCAGATCGTGTTCGATCCGGACAACGCCGCCTTCGCCACCGCCGAGCGCCTGCGCAACGAATTCTGCGTCCGCGTCACCGGCCTCGTGCGCGAACGTCCGGCTGGCACCGCGAACAGCGAACTGGCCTCGGGCGAAATCGAAGTGCTGTGCAAGGAAGTCGAAATCCTGAACGCGTCGGTCACGCCGCCGTTCCAGCTGGACGACGACAACTTGTCGGAAACGACCCGCCTGACGCACCGCGTGCTGGACCTGCGCCGCCCGCAGATGCAGCGCAACCTGATGCTGCGCTACCGCGTGTCGATCGAAACGCGCAAGTTCCTGGATCAGCTGGGCTTCATCGATATCGAAACCCCGATGCTGGCCAAGAGCACGCCCGAAGGCGCGCGCGACTACCTGGTGCCCTCGCGTGTGAACGCCGGCCACTTCTTCGCGCTGCCGCAATCGCCGCAGCTGTTCAAGCAGATGCTGATGGTGTCGGGCTTTGACCGCTACTACCAGATCACCAAGTGCTTCCGCGACGAAGACCTGCGCGCTGACCGTCAGCCCGAATTCACCCAGATCGACTGCGAAACCTCGTTCCTGAACGAGTTCGAGATCCGTGAAATCTTCGAAAACCTGATCCGCCACGTGTTCAAGGTGGTGCAGGGCGTCGACCTGGCGTCGCCGTTCCCCATCATGCCGTGGACGGAAGCGATGCGCCGCTACGGTTCGGACAAGCCGGACCTGCGTGTGAAGCTCGAATTCACCGACATCACCGACGTGATGCGCGATGTGGACTTCAAGGTGTTCGCCGCCGCCGCCACGGCGCCCGGCAGCCGCGTGGTCGCCCTGCGCGTGCCCGGTGGCGCGGAAATGTCCCGTAGCGAAATCGATGCCTACACGCAGTTCGTCGGCATCTACGGCGCCAAGGGCCTGGCCTACATCAAGGTCAACGAAGTGGCCAAGGGCCGTGACGGCCTGCAATCGCCCATCGTCAAGAACCTGCACGACGCTGCGCTGGCTGAACTGGTCAAGCGTACCGGCGCGCAAGACGGCGACATCATTTTCTTCGGCGCGGATCGCGAGAAGGTCGTCAACGACGCCATCGGCGCGCTGCGCGTGAAGATCGGCCACAGCGAATTCGGCAAGAAGACCGGCCTGTTCGAAGCCGGTTGGCAGCCGCTGTGGGTGGTCGACTTCCCGATGTTCGAATACGACGAGGAAGACGGCCGCTACACCGCCGCCCACCACCCGTTCACCAGCCCGAAGGATGGCCACGAAGACTTCCTGGAAACCGATCCCAGCAAGGCGTTCGCCAAGGCCTACGACATGGTGCTGAACGGTTGGGAAATCGGCGGCGGCTCGGTCCGTATCCACCGCGAAGAAGTCCAGAGCAAGGTGTTCCGCGCGCTGAAGATCGGCGCCGAGGAAGCCCGCGAGAAGTTCGGCTACCTGCTGGATGCGCTGCAATACGGCGCGCCGCCGCACGGCGGCATCGCCTTCGGCCTGGACCGTATCGTTACGATGATGACCGGCGCCGAATCGATCCGCGACGTGATCGCCTTCCCGAAGACGCAGCGCGCGCAGGATCTGCTGACGCAAGCGCCGTCGGAAGTCGATGAAAAGCAACTGCGCGAATTGCACATTCGGTTGCGTAACGTCGAAACGAAGTAATCCCCCCGGAGGCGCCGGGGCGCCTCCCCCCCAGGGGGGCGCCTCGCGGGACCGGCGGAGCCGGATCCTCGGCGGCCCGGATTGTGCGGCGGCACTTGCTTGCGGTGTGTTGCGTTGCTTTTGTGGCGTCGCTGCTCGTTGGTGTTCTGTTGCGGCAAGGGTTCGCTGAATTGGAGTAATCTGGCAAACGTCGCTTTCCGGCGGTGCTTGCCAGAGTCGCTCTTGGGCCTGGCTAGTGGTTCCTCTGCTTTCAAAGGCGCCATCGCTTTTATGTCGCTCATCCGTGTCGTCAGCTACAACATCCACAAGGGCCGTTCGGCATTGGGCCGGCGCGACTCCCTGAATGAACTGCGCTTAGGGCTTTACGGCCTGCGCCCCGACCTGGTCTTCCTGCAGGAAGTCCAAGGCCGCAACGAGCAGAAATCCCTGCTCGATGCCCAACACGAATCCCTTGCCGCCGCCTTGCGGCTGGATGTGGCCTATGGCCGCAACGCCATCCGCCACGCGACGGACCATGGCAACGCGTTGCTGTCGCGCTTTCCCATTCTTGACCACGAAAACCTGGACATCTCCGACCATCGGCTGGAGCAACGCGGCCTGCTGCATGCGCGCGTCGAGCTCGATGGCCGAGCGGTGCATTGCTTCGTGGTGCACTTGGGCCTGTTCGCCGGCAGCCGCACCCGCCAGGTCCTGGCGTTGACCGAGCGTATCCGGCGCATGGTGCCGGACGGCGAGCCCATCCTGATCGCGGGCGACTTCAACGACTGGAACGACCGGCTTGCGCCGCTGTTTGTGCAGCAGCTTGGCCTATACGAAGTGTTCTCGCATGCACCGCGTAGCCATGGCGGTGAATTGCCGCGCCTGCGTGATTCCGTCAAACGGCTGAGCAATGCGCTGCGGGGTCTGCCCAATAGCGGCCTGTCCGTCATGGAACGCAACAATCAGCTGGGCATGGAGGGCAGTTCGCGGCTGCTGCTGCCGCCGCCCCGGACCTTCCCGGCCGTGTTCCCGTGGTTCCGTCTGGACCGCATCTACCAGCGCGGCTTCGCCGTGCGCAGCGCACGTGTGCTGCGCGGCCGCGAATGGGCGCGGCTATCCGATCACTCTCCGTTGCTGGCCGAACTGGAACTCCCGTGAAGGCCGAGCAGGTCAAGCTGGAATGGACCGACGGCAACAGCATCCGCCTGTTGCAGAACGGCGCCGACTTCTTTCCCGCGCTGTGCGCGGCCATCGATGCCGCCCAGTTCAGCGTGCATCTGGAAACCTATATCTTCATGCTGGACCGCACCGGGTTGCGGGTGCTGGAATGCCTGACCGCGGCAGCCCGCCGTGGGGTGAAGGTGCGTGTCGTGCTGGATGGCTTCGGCAGCGCGATGAACGTCGACGCCGTACGCGCAAGGCTGCTTGAAGCCGGCGCGCAATGCCGCATTTTCCGGCCCGAACCGCGGTGGTTCGCACGCCTGATCCCGTCTCGTAGCCGCTTGCGACGGCTGCATCGGAAGGTCACTATCGTGGATGGACGCGTCGCGTTCATCGGCGGCATCAACGTCATCGACGACTACGACGATCTGGACCCCACGGACGGCATCGCGGCGCCGCGCTTCGACTTCGCCGTGCAGGTGGAAGGGCCGCTGGTCACCGATGCGGCCTACGCGCAAGACCTGCTGTGGGTGCGCTTGAACTGGGCGCGCCTGCGGCGCCATCCGCGCGACTGGAACCGCATGCGGCTGACTAAGCCGCACCATGCCCCTGTCGCCCCATGCGGCACGTTGCGGGCGGCGCTGGTGTTGCGCGACAACCTGCGCTACCGGCAGACGTTCGAACGCGCCTACCTGTACGGCATCACGCAGGCGCGCCGCGACATCCTGATCGCCAACGCGTACTTCTTTCCGGGCCGCCAGTTCCGCCGTGCGCTGGCAAAAGCCGCCGCCCGCGGCGTGCGGGTACGGCTGCTGCTGCAAGGCAAGGTCGAATACCGCATGCAGTACCACGCCACCCGCTCGCTGTATGACCAGCTGCTGCGCGACGGTATCGAGATCTATGAATACATGCCGAGCTACCTGCACGCCAAGGTCGCGGTGATCGACAACGTGGCTACCGTGGGCTCGTCCAACCTGGACCCCTTCAGCCTGCTGCTGGCGCGCGAGGCCAACGTCGTCGTGGACGACCAGCCCTTCGCCTGGGACTTGCAGGAGCGCCTGGAGACGGCCATCCGAGACGGCGGCCACTTCATCCGCCCGCTGGAATACCAGCGCCGCGGCTGGGTGCGGCGCTGGGTGGATGCGGCGTCCTACACCCTGCTGCGCATCGGTGTGGCGCTGACGGGTACGTCGGATAAGTACTAAGCGCGCGTCTCAAGCGCGAGGTTCACACGCGCCGCTTGATCAGCCCCAGCGCCAGGGCGGTGCCCACCAGGATGATGGCGGCGCCCACCGCGATGGACGGCGTGATGCGCTCGTCCAGGAACCACGCGCCCCACACCACGCCGAAGATCGGCACCAGGAAGGTCACGCTGACGGCGCCGGTCGGGCCGACGTTGGCGATCAGGCGGAAGAAGATGATGTAGGCCGCGCCGGTGCACACGACAGCCAGCAGGATCGTGGAGATCCACGCCGCCATCGAGGCGGGCGTTTCCGGCCAGGCGGAGATGGCCAGCGGCAGCAGCACGAGCGACGCGGCGATCATGCTGCCGGTGGCGCTGGCCAGGGCGTCCACGCCGGTCAGGAAGCGCTTGGTCCAGTTTGCGGCGATGCCGTAGAAGATGGGCGCCGACACGGCGGCCAGCACCGCCGGCCCCGTGCCGCCCGCCTGGAAGTTCAGCTTGTCCCACACCAGCACGATAATGCCCAGGAACCCGATCATCAGGCCCAGCGAACGCATCCATGGCAGCCTGTCCTTCAGCCAAAGCCATCCGACGACCGCGCCCCAGACGGGGGTGACCGCGTTGGCCACCGACAGGAAGCCGGCGCCCAGGGATTGGGCCGCGTAGGCGTACAGCAGGAAAGGTATGGCGGCGTTCAGGGTGCCAACCACCAGCAGCGCCTTCCAGTGCCGGGCGATCACCGGCAGCTTGCCGCGCCACATCGCCGCGGGCAGCAGGAACAGCGCGGCCAGGCCGACACGAAGCTCGATCAGCGCGATCGGACCGAAATCGCCGACGGCGACGCGCATGAACAGGAAGGAGCCGCCCCAGACCGCCGCAAGCAGCAGCAGGTCCAGCAGATTGCGTTGACGCATGGTTTGTCTCGGGTTTGCCTTTAGGGGGCGTGTCTGGGCTTGCGCCTATTTCCGGCTAGTGACCAGATTCTTCATCTTGACCCGATACGCCAGTAGCGCACAGGCCAATGAAAGGACGATACATAGGACGAGCCCGGCCCGCACTCCGTTTAGTACCGTGCTGTGGGAAATGATGATGCCCACCACGGCCGTGCCCAGGGCGCTGCCAATGGCGCGGGTGGTCTGCACCAGCGCCGAGGCCACGCCCACGTCGCGGCGTTCGCTCAGCATCTGCATGAAGAGCGTCAGGTTGGGCAACAGGAAGCCCAGTGCGCAGCCATTGACGAAGAAGGCGGCCAGGATCCACCAGGCGGAGGTGCCCGGAGAAATCAGCAGCACCATCAGCGTGCCGGCGGCCAGCAGCAGTCCGCCGAACACCATCAGGCGCTGCGGCTCGGTCTGCTTGGGGAACAGCCGCCCGTTGACGATGCTGCCGACCGAGATCGCCGCGACCAACGGGGTCAGCAGCAGGCCGGCCTCGCTGGGCGTATAGCCCAGCACCTGCTGCAGCAGCAGGGGGCTGTAGAAGATCAGCACGAACATCACCGCGCCGACCATCATCGCGGCCAGGTTCAGCAGCTGGGAATCGCCGCCGGCCAGGACGCGCAGCGGAAAGATGGGTGATTTCACACGGCGTTCGGTGGGGATCAGGATGGCGATGGCGGCCACGCCGATCAGGGCGAGGATGCCCCCCAGCAGCGGGTGCGCGTGTTCGCCGCGCGCAAACGCCAGCTCCAGGGCTGCCAGCGGCGCGCCGACGGCCAGCACCAGCAGGATGGCGCCCAACCAGTCGATCCGGCGGCTGCCGTCATGAATGGGGCGGATGCGGGGGAAGTAGCGCGCCAGCAGGAAGAAGGCGCCGGCCGCCGCGATCGGGGAAATGAAGAACGCCGCGCGCCAACCCAGCGCCTGCGTGGCCGCACCGCCCAGCACAGGGCCAATGCCGCTGGCCATGGCGAAGGCGGCGGACACCAGCGCCATCCAGCGCACGCGCTGCTTGGCGTCGGGAAACAGGTCGGCGGGCGCCGCAAACGCGGTGGCGATCATCATGCCGCCGCCGATCCCTTGCAAGGTCCGGAACACGATCAGCTGGGTCATGGACTGCGCCAGTCCACAGGCGATGGACCCCAGCGCGATGATCAGCACTGAGACCAGCATCAGCGGCTTGCGGCCAAACATGTCGCCCAGGCGGCCGAAGATCAGGATGGAGGCCGCGGTGGCCAGCAGGTAGCCGGTGCCGACCCAGGCGTAGAGGGCCATGCCGTTCAGCGCTTCGGCCACGCGCGGCAGCGTTGTGCTGATGATGGTGGAATCCAGCGCGGCAAGCACCACGGTCGCCGACACCCCCGCCATGGCCATCAAGAGGTCCCTGCGGGAGTGGGCGGGGTCGGTGGCTGGCGGGGTCGGTGATGGCGGCGGCGTCATGCCGCCTAGGATATCACCGGCCCACTAGGGTTTTCACTTGTAGAACGAGTGGTAACCCCAGAATACCGCGACGACCAGCAGCACCAGCACCCACGACCAGCGCGAATTGGACAGTCCGCGGGGTTCGGGCTCGGGGGGAGGGGGCGGCGGCGCCACGCGGGGTTGTTTGGCCATGTGGTCGATAAAGGCCGCGAAGAACTTCTGGATGATCTTGTCGCCGGCTTTCAGCAGCAGGCCTTCGCCGCATTCGGCCAATTTGCCGCCCGCCATGCCGGCCACGGTGTAGGCCACGCGGGTGCCCTGGTCTTTGGTGCTGAGGTTGACCTGGGCGGTGCCGATGGCCAGGCAGGCGGCGCGGCCTTTGCCTTCGAACACCAGGGTACAACTGTCGGGGGCATTGACGTCAGAGAGCAGGATCTCGCCCTCGTAGTCGGTATCGATCCCCGCGATATTGGCTCGAAGGGTGACGGCATACTCGGTCGGGCTGCGCATCGCGACTTCCACGCAGCCCGGTATGCATTTCTGCAACACTCTCGGGTCGGTCAACGCATCCCATGTCTGGTGCTGCGTCGAAGGAATCCATTGGGCATCGGCAATGCGCATGGCTGTCTCCTTATGCCTGTCGTTGTGAACCTATTCTCGCTCCAATTTCGGGCAGATGCCAGTATTGGCTGCCGCGGCCGGGTATCGGCCACGGGCAAGGGGACACTAGGGCAGGGGCTGGAAGACGGGGACGAGGGCCTCGCGGAAGCGGCGCGTGCCCGCATCGGTCAGATGGTGCTTGTCGCGGTACAGCGTGCGGCCATGGTCGGCGACCAGGCAGCCGGGAGCGGAACAAAGCAGTGCGGCGGGATCCAGGACGGTGAAGCCATATTTGGTTCTCAGCGCCTCGATATCTGCGTTCACGGCCTGTTGCCGCAGCTGGTGCTGGGCCAAGGTGGGACCGTAAACCGCTTCGCCGCCGTGCCGCAGGCTTTCGATCACCTTGCCGTATGGGGTGCGGTCCGATGGCAGCTCCGGTACGTCCAAAACCAGATCGATTGTCTTTCCAGCCTTCGACAGCCGCGCCAGGGTACGGTCCAGGCCCGTGTAGAAGAGCGAACGGCCGGGTTCGGCCTGGCCGTCGCGCAGTTCAGTCACCGTTTCCGCGGCGTCGGTCCAGTAGCCGGCGATGACAATGCGTTTGATCGGCGAACGCACCAGATAGTCCAGCGCGGCATCGGTGATATCCACGCATTCCCGGCGGGTCGGCGGCACGACCCCAGCCAAGGGGACGCAGCTGGAATAGGTCAGGCCGATGCCGGGTTGCTGCTGTTCGTAGGCAAGGACGTCCAGGGCCGATGTCCACATCCGGGCGTGTGAATCTCCAAGGATCGCGAAGGCGGGCGCGCCTGCGTCCGCATCGCCCAACGCGCAGCCGCCTTTGCCGTCGCGGATTGTCTGCAGCGAGGGATTGCCTTCGCATCGGGCGCCCGGCGTAGCCAGCGTGTCGGCGCCCAGCGTGATGATGGCTTGCGGCAGCGGCTGCGCGAACGGCTGGCCGGCTTCGCCGACGCGCTGCGCTCCATATCCCAATGCCCAGCACGCAACCAGGGCGAATGCCGCCCAAGCCAGCGTGCGGCGTTCGGCGAGGGCGTCACCGCCAGCGGCGCGGAACGGCCGTTCAATCCAGCGCCAGGACGCCCAGGACGCCACGAGGATGACCCCTAGCAGCCACCAGACCGGTACCGGTGGTAGCCCCCAGGCATACCACCCTGTGGACCGCATGAGCACAAGCAGAGGCCAATGCCACAGGTACAGGGAATAGGAAATCAGTCCGATGAAGACAATGGGGCGAAAGCTCAGCATGCGGCTTACCCAGCTGCCGCCCGGGCGGGCGCCGGAATAGATGATCAGCAAGGCCCCCAGGCACGGTGCCAGCGCGTTCAGCCCCGGAAAGACGGTTTTTCCCGTATAGGCAAAGACGCTCCAGAGGATGAGGCAAAGGCCAAGCGTGCCCGCGATCTGCGCCATGGCGGCGCTGCGCGGTACCCCTTTGCCCCGCTGAGTGCTTGACGCCAGCAAGCTGCCCAGCAGCAATTCCCAGGCGCGCGTCGGCAACAGATAGAAGGCGCCGGCGGGGTCGCGCGCCAGCATCCATTGGCTGAGGCCGAGCGACGCCAGCAGCAGGGTCCACAGCAGCGCTTCCCGGCCATGCCCTTGCCTGTCGCTGTGACGGCCCAGCCAGAAACACAGCGCCAGCAGGCCGGGCACGACTACGTAGAACTGTTCCTCGACTGCCAGCGACCAAGTGTGGAGCAAGGGCTGGTTCGACAGCGCATTCTGCTGCCAGTAATCGTTCTGCGTGTGCCAGAACAAGTGGTTCGAGAAAAAGTAGGCGACGCGTTGCGTGGCTCGGCCGACTTCCGTCAATTCGCCGGGCAGCAACAGGAAGACGCTGGCCAGCAAGGTGAACGCCACGGTCGCCAGGAGCGCAGGGAAAATGCGCCGCACCCGCCGCACGTAGAAATGGCGCAGCGAAAACCGCTGTGCGGCGAAATCCTGCAACAGCAGCAGCGTGATCAGGTAGCCAGAGATGACAAAGAAAACGTCCACCCCGACAAAGCCGCCGTGGAACGGATTGATGTCGGCATGGAACAGCACGACAGGCAGCACGGCCAGCGCGCGCAGGCCGTCGATATCTGGGCGGTACTTGATCACGGGAGTGTCATTGAGCGTGCGTAAATCAGCATTCGATTCATAGGTCGGATCCTGCGCCGATGCTGAGTTGACGCGGCGCCAGACCCTCTACTGCTGATGGAAGTAAGCGTCTTTGTGCTGTTCGAAGAATGCTTTCAGCTGGGCGGGGTCCTTCAAGATGTTCAATTGCTTGATCGAGACGTTGAAGGCCTTGTCGGTCGCTTTCGTGTAGATCCGCAGGTACAAAGAGCCTAGGTTGTCCGTGAGCTTGTCGCCGCGATTGAATCCGAGGCGGTTGAGCATAACGATGTTGTCCTTACCTGCCTTGATATCGTTGTACTCGCGGGTAGCAGAGTGCCCTTCCTTGTCATAAAGCAACATTCCCAATTGGTGGTCTGCTGCGCTGTTGATGATCAGGGCAATCGTGTCGCCGCTAGTGACGGGACGATTCAACTTGAGCTCGATGCGTCCTTCCGTGTGCCCTCCCGCCGGGTTTATACGAAGGTCTCCCGCCGCCTCGTTTGCCTTGGAAGCGTTATAGGAGGCTTCCATATCCAGGGGCAGGTTCTCCGGTGGCAGGACCTTTTCGACGGTGAATGCCGACTGCGTGTAGGCAAGCGTGCGACCGCTGGGCAGGGGATGCACATAGACCGAGCATTGTTGAGGAGTCTTGTCTAGTCGCAGCGAGACGAAGAACCTGTCGTCAAACGGGAGGCTCTGGTTGTAGTGCCCTCGGCTCTTTGCGGACACCTCGCGGCCATCGACGCTGCAGCTTACCGTGACCGGATACGTGTCCGTCC
The DNA here is from genome assembly GCF_058783475.1 of Achromobacter sp. FW305-C-13. Classification (NCBI taxonomy): domain Bacteria; kingdom Pseudomonadati; phylum Pseudomonadota; class Betaproteobacteria; order Burkholderiales; family Alcaligenaceae; genus Achromobacter; species Achromobacter sp. FW305-C-13. The sequence goes on from NZ_JBYSYN010000002.1 coordinate 90,470, forward strand.
AATATGGATGTGGCGCGCCCACCATCGAGAACATGACCGTGTATGAATTATCGGCATTCTGCGACAGTTGCAAGGGATACTGCTGTTGGAAGTCCTGGGAGCGGACGTCGGCATCCTTGCGCCATGCCGGATCGCCGGTCACCAATTCCAGCGCGCGGAATTGCGCCGTTTCAAAAAGCAGATAGTGCGTCGGATTGATCGTGGGGGGCGTGGTTTGATACAGCGTCCAGGAATGGTCAGCATTCATGAACTCGCCGCGTCGGGCAATCGTGCCGTCGCGCGCGCAACTATAGGCTTCGGTCAGTGCGGGATCCTGGGTCTGCGCCGCAAGCATGGCCAGCGCCTGCAAACCATACAAGTGCCCATTCAGCACATGGAACTCCTGCTCCTGAGTCATGGAAGCCCACGCATACTCAGACAGCCAGCATCCTTTAGGTGAGCGCCACAACACGCCGCCCTCGGTAGGAGGAACAAGACTGCGCTTGGCGCTCTTGATGGCTTCATCGCGATAGCGTTCGATGCCGAACTGTTGCCAGCCAGCATAGAGCACCAAGGGGCCGAACAGCGCATCCATGCTCGACCACCAGTTGGCGGGAAGATTCTCGTAAGGGAAGCCGTAGAACCAGCGGTAGCCCGTGGGTGAGCGCTCGGCGGGCTCATACTCATCCAGCATGAAGTCGAGTGCACGCTTCGCCGCGGCACCTACCTTTTCGTCATGGGTGCGGTCGTAGATGTGAAGCAGACGAAATGCCAGGAAGAACGGACGCAGGGGATCTTTTTTTGCAGCGGTAGCTTGAAGCCCTTCTTCCGTCAGGGTGACTTCATCCATCCACGTCCAGAGATACGGTGCGAGCGCTTCATCGGACCACCGGACAATAGAATGATCAGGGGCCTTCAGGGCAGGCATGGGTGCCTCGGTCGTTTGCTCAAGCACAGGCGCCCCCGATTTGCCGACAGCAAGGTAGCCAATGCCCAATGCAAGTATGGCAACGATTGATGCGATGGCTACGGGGTGTCTGAACTGCATGGCTTTCCTAGAAAATTTAGCAAGAAGTGGGATCGGGTGTGTCGGCATCTGCAAAGATGCTGGCTTTTGGCCCGCTGCGCTTTGAGCGGGTTGCGCGTTCGGGTGTTGCCTCTCGGTCTAGTTATTGTTACGGCCCGCGCCCAATGCCGCTGCCACTATCACGAACGGCAAGCCGGCCAACAGGAAGAGCGTCTCGGGCGCCAAGGCTTGATTGTGATGATAGCCCCACCACAATACGGCGCCGAACCACAGCACGGCGACCAGGAAATAGCCGAGGCTGACCGGACCGTGCGCCCGGCACTTGCGTGCCAGGATCTGGTAGGCATGCGAACGATGTGCGACGTTCGGGCGCTGCTTGTGGATCAGGCGCACCAAAAGCGTTACGGTGGCGTCCAACACAAACGGGGCGGCGGGCAGCAGCCAGAGGAACAAACTCTGCTGCACGGCCTGCTGCATTTGCAAGGCGGCGACGGCGATGAAGAAGCCGCAAAATGCGCTGCCTACGTCCCCCATGAACACTTTGGCCGGCGGCCGGTTGTAGACCAGGAAGCCTGCCGCGGCCAGGGCGAGCGTCAGGCCGGCAACGGCGGGCGCCGGACCGGCCACGACGGCCCAGCACAGGCCGATCGCAATGGCCTGGGCCGCGGCGATGCCGTCAATGCCGTCCATGAAGTTGTACAGGTTGGTCATCCAGACGATGCCGATCAGGTAGAAGGCGAGCGTCAGGCCGATGGGCAGCGTGAATCCGAAGACGGTCAGGGCGGGCAGCGGCGAGAGGAACCACAGGGCACCTGCGGCGCTTGCGACTTGCACAAGCAGCCGGCTGCGCGCGGACAGCGAGCGGCGGTCGTCGATATAGCCGATAACCGCGATTGGCAGCCCGCAGGCGAGGGCGCCGGCCGCCGAGTGCGACAGGAGCCCCATTGCCGTTGCGCCGGCGATGCCGACAATGCAGGCGGTCACTACCCCGATGCCGCCACCGCGCGGTGTCGGGCGCGAATGCGAGCTTCTGTGGTTCGGTTCGTCGAGAATGTTGCGATGATGGGCCCAGGCGATGCTGGCCCGTGTCGCCACCACTGCGACCACGAAAACGGCAATAAGCAGGAAATAGAACGTGGACATGTCGTTAAACGGCGGGCGAAACGGAATTGAGCGAGTCGGCCAGGGCGCGAGCCGGTGCAGTCGGCGGCGTCCAGCCTGCGGCGCGCGCCTTGGACCAATCCACGGGCATCGGCCGCGTCAGGCTGTCGACTTCGCGTTGACGGCCGATTGCCCCTGCGGCCACGCGCAGTAGCGCGGGGGGGAACGGCAGCAACCGTGCCGGGGCGCCGATGCCGGCGGCGATGGCGCGTATCAGGTCAGGCAATTCGAAGTCCGACCCGTCGCCGGCGATGTACACGCCCGGCGCCGCTGGCCCAGCGGCGCAGAAAGTCAGGAACGACGCCAGGTTGTCGACGTGGATGAACGAGCGGATGCCTCGCACGCTGCCGAAAGGCAGCGGGATGCCGCTCTTGACGAGCTTGATCAGGCGCGGGAAATTTCCTGGGCAGGCCGCGCCATAGACCATGGGCGGCCGTACGATGGTCAGGCGGGTGCCGCCCTCGGACAACAGGGCGGCAAGTTCGCGTTCGGCCGCGATCTTTGACCGCGCGTAGGGCGTATCGCCGCTGAGGGACGAGGTTTCGGTGATCGGATCGGCCGACCAGCTGCCGTGCACGCCCAGCGTGCTGACCTGCACGAACCGCGGCACACCGGCGGCTTTCGCGGCGGACGCTGTAGCGCAGGCCAGTTGGTGGTTGGCTTGGTCGAACAGGTCGACGCCGTCCTGCAATGCCAGCCGGGTATGGGCGCGTCCAGCCAAGTGGACCACGGCGTCGCAGCCCAGCAGGTCGGTCGCTACAGGCTGGCCGTCGGCCTTGATGCGCCATTGGGCTCGCGTGGTGCCTGCAGGCGTCGCGTGGCGGGTGAAGGCAATGATGTCGTGCCCCTGGCCGTCAAGATAGCGCAACAGGGCCAGGCCGATGTATCCGGACGCGCCGGTCACTGCAATCCGCATGGTCATTGCTCCCGCGGCTGGTCCAGCTGCAGATAGGCCTGGGCAAGCGCCTCGTAGCTGTGATGTGTCAGAACGTAGGCATGACCGCGCTCGCCCATGGCGGCGCGTTCCGGCTCGCTGAGCGCAGCGAGTGTGCGCAGTCCCTCGGCGATTGCGCCAACCTCGCCGGGGTCGACCGAGATGCCGCACCGTGCTTCCTGCACGGGGTCGTTGCCAGCATGCAGGGCGAACAGCACCGGCAGGCGTGCCAGCATGTAGTCCCACAGCTTGTTGGGGCTGACGCCGAAACGGAACAGGGGCTCGGGACGCAGCGAGATATAGCCAATGCTGGCATGTGCCAGCAACGCCAGGACGGCCTGCTTGGGCATCTGTTCGAATAGGGCGACGCGGTCCCCCAGATTGCGTTCGGCGATCTGGGTGCGTAGCGCATCCTGGAGCTCGCCGCGGCCGACGATGATGGCCGACACCTTGTCGTCACCTTGGTCGCGCAGATGCGCGATGGCCTGCACCAGTGAATCCACATGGTTGGGCCGGCCTAGCGCGCCTGCGTAGACGACCACGCTGCGGCCTGCCTCGCGCCACTGCCGCGCCAGTTTGACGCTGGGTTGTTCCTCGGCGCTGGCGGAGGGGGCGCCTTCATCAGTGTGCACGCCATTGGGGATGTAGCGCCAGCGTTCCGGCGCCAGGCCGGTAGCCGTCATATGCTCAAGCGTGCAGGGCAGCAGGGACACGACCGTGTCGGCGTGGCGGTGTGCATAGCGCTCGACCCAGCCGGTAAAGCGCACAAGTGGATGCGTCGGCGAGACGCCCGCCAATTCTGTAAGGCTCAACGGCCACAGGTCACGTACTTCGAAGACCGAACGCGCGCCGAATTTGCGCGCCAGTGCGTGGGTGGCCAGGAACACATACGGATGCGGGCTGGAAGCCACGATGATGTCCGGACGTCCGTGCAGGCGGGCGAATTTTTCCGCATGCAATCGCATTTGCAACGTAAACGCCGCCATGTGCAGCAATCGGCCGGCGCCGTTACCCTGGTAGGCGCGGGCAGGCACGAATTCGTAGGGCACGCCGGCGATGTCGCGGGTGCCAGCGGTCTGCGCCGCGTCCAGCAGATGATGGAACGACGGGGTAAATACCGTCGCCCGGGCGCCCGCCTCCAACCATTGCCGGGCAAGATAATAGGGCCGGCTGTATCGGCCCACGCCCGGACCGCCCGCGTAGGGGTGTACGTACCAGATGTTGGGCTTGCCGCCAGCGGAGTGCTCAGCCAAGGTTGAGGCTCCTGTAGCGTTGCACCAGATTCGCCGCCTCGATCTCCCAGTTGAATGCCGCGGCGGCCTCGGCCACGCCCGCTTGCCGTTGCGCCAGCTGTTCACGCGTGGCGCCGCGCAGCATTGCAGCCAACGCCGCATCGTCTTCCGGGGCGACCCAGCCGCACTGATACTGCTCGATGATGCGCTGCTGTTCCTGCAACGGGTTCACGATGATTGGCAGCCCCGCATGCAGGTACTCGAATACCTTGTTGGGCAGGGAATAGTAGTGGGACAGGCAGGAGTTGTCGGTCAAGCAGATCCCGACATCCGCCGCCTTGGTATAGCCCAGCACTTCCTGCGGGGCGACTGGCGGCAGCAGATGGATATTCGGATTGGCCTGAGCGGCCGCGGCGATCTGATCGCGCAGCGGGCCGCTGCCCATGCACATCAGGTGCGTGCTGGCGGGCATCTGCGCAAACACGCTGAGCAGCCGTTCGATGCCCCGGCCGGCGATGAAGCCACCCTGGTAGATGAATAACAGATCGTCCGGCTTCACCCCCATTTTTTCACGCAGGCCATGCTGATCGGCGGCGGCAGAGGCCTGGACGGTGAATTGCGGGATGTTGCGCGTAACGTGGGGGCGTGCAATGCCGTAGCGGTTTGCATACCAGTCAGCGATAGCGTCGCTGACCACGAATACATCGTCACAGCGGCCGATCAGCCGCTTTTCGATGAAGCGGCCCAGCTTCTGTCGCACACCCTTGTAACCCGTAGTCTCGGTTTCAAGTTCGTGCGTGTCGTAGATCAGCCGGGCCCCGGTCATGCGGCTGGCCAGGTAGCACAGGGGCAGCACGGCCAGGCTGTGCGCGTTGACGCAGGTGACTTTACGGCCGCGCAGGCTGGCTAGGATACGTGCCGACCATTCCAGGTTCTTGGCGACCTTGGCGACGAACCCGTCGCGGGTGCCGAAGAGCTTGCGCGGGTAACGCAGGAAGGTGCGCTTTGCGTCCACGGGTTGTCTGTCCGGCAGGCCGGGTGCGCTGACACCGTAGATTTCGATCTGATCGAACACCTCGGCCCGTGCCAGCGCATCGGTGATGCGCAGGATCCGGCTCTCGTGGGTCAACGGCGAAGGGTAGATGTGGATATTCAGGGAAGCCATGGCGGATCAGATCGACTTGGCCCGCCGGCGGATGTACGTGCGCAAGCCGGACAACCCTTCGATGAACTGGCTCTGGTTCGGGTAATCGGTGTGCTTGTGGTTGGGGGCGGCAATGATGGCGTCGAGTTCCGCACGCGTTATGCCGAATTTCTTCAACACGAATTCCGTGTCGCTGGCCAAGTCGTTGCTCGCGTAGGGATCCTGCTCCATCTCTTCCAGGCCCTGCTGGCGGGTGATCTGGCCGGCACACACCAGGGCCGACAAGTGCGCGCGGCGCTTGTCGAAACCGAACTTGGTGGGCAGGTAATAGCCTTGGTACCAGCGCGTGTAGATGGATTCGTAGTGCTTGCCGCCGTAGTATTGCCAGCCAAGCTCGTCTTGCATCACGTGCATGGCCGCGGCCTTGTCGTAATCCAGGTAGTTCAGCAAGTTCACCATGCGGTACTTGCCGGTCAGGATACGCAGGGTGAACGCAGGCAGCCCGATCTGCGGGAACGTCTTCAGGCGGGTCTTGCCAAAGCGTGAATGGATCGCCCGGATGTGCTTGAGATCGTGGCTGTAATACACCCATGAAATCGGCAGGATGCCTTCGGTAACGACGTTGCTGCCGTTGATGACGTAAGGCGTGCCTACCCGTTTGGCCGTATTGAGCAGCGTTGCCGTGATGGCGTGATCCGTGGGGATCTCGCAATTCGGCACAGACGCGCGCAGGAAGGACATCTGCAGGTCCTTGAACTCTTCCCAGTCGACCACATAGGTGTGCAGATCGATGCCCAGCTTGTCCAGCGCGTTCTTGATGTTGTTGACGGCCAGCTCGGAATTCCAGCCATTGTCGAAGTGCACGGCCAGCGGGCGTAGGCCCAGTTCCTTCAGCTTGTAGATGACGTAGGTACTGTCCACGCCGCCGCTGACGCCCGTGACGCAGTCATAGTCCTTGCCCTTGCCTTCTGCGCGGATGCGCTCGACCACCTGGGCCAGCATGGATTCGCCCTGCGCGCCGCGGTGCACTTCATTGGCCACGCGCGAGAAATAGCGCGTGCAGTGGTTACAGCCTTCATCGTTGAAGACGATATCCGGGTCGGACGTGTCCATCAGGCATCGGGTGCATTGCTGATAGGGCCGCTGGAGGAATTGACTGGAAGTCATGCGTTATTTTGTGCGGAAGAAGTATAGGAACAGCGCAGTCATGGCCAGCCAGCCTGCACCTGAATTCAAGGCGGTGATGATACTGGTCTCCATCGAGACCATGACCAGCGGGATATTCAGCGGCAGTGCGAGCGGATGGTCTCGATAGACGATCGTGATCACGCAGAAAAGCAGGGCGGTCAGGATCGTGGAAACGACCACGCCGATGGGGCCGAAGTTGGCGTAATCGCTCATGAACGACACGGCGTTCAGGCTGCCCTGCATGCCCCGCTGTGTGTTTTCCTGGTAGAAGGCCTGATACAGCTTGCTGGGAACGGGCACGTATTCGCAGCCCATGAAGCGAGCCAGAGTCCGGTATCCGCATCCGTGTTCCCGCACTTCCGGGCGGCTGTAGAAATAAAACCACTGGTCGATCACCTGCCCGGGCACGAACAGGGCGCGTTCAAAGATGGCATATAGGGCCGATCCGGTCCGCCAGTCTTTTTCGGGCGCCTTTGCGGCGGTGTAGCCAGAGGCCACTTCCTTGTCGGATTGGCTGATCAGGGGTTTGCTTTCTTCCGGTACGAAGCTGGTGCGGATCCCAGGCGCGGACGCCGAGGTGGCTACCGTGATGAGCAAAGCCAGCAGCGCTGCGGTCAGCACCAGGTGCAGCCAGCGGCGCTGGAACAGCAGCAACAGCAGCAGAGGGGTGAGGAAAATGGCGGGCAGGATGCGCACGAACACTGCCAGGGAATACAGCGAGCCCACCAGCAGAACGAACCAGAAGAGCCGCTTGCGGTACAGGTAGGTGATGACTAGGAGTGCCGGCCCAAGCGCCTTGAAGCTGTAGTCGCTCATGTAGCGTAGCCACAGCGGCAAGCCGAAATAGCCTTCCTGCCGGATGACGCTGATGCCGTAGTCGTCCGTGGAAGACAGTGCCGCGAGGATCGGGACGTTGCCCAGGGTCACCATGTGGGCAATGAACACGGCCGCAAACAGCAGGGCCAGCGCCAAAAGCACCATGGACTTGGTGCGGGATAACGGCGGCGGGACGAGGTGCGTTTCGCTGGGCCAGTTGGTCAGGCGCGGGGCTGCCAACGACAGGGCTTTCCAGATCAGCACATACGATATGACGGCGCCGCCGATAATGGCGGCCACGACCGGTGCATGACCCAGCCCCTTATTGGTCAATTCCGCGAACCACAGGCTCGCGGCCAGCAGCCATAACAGTGACGCGCAATACGCGACAAAAACGCGGTGACGTGACAGCAGACCCAGCATACGGCGCCCTTATAGTTTGGTTATCGCTCGTTTCACACGCAGCCCAATATCGAACAACTTGGCATACGACGCGTAGTCGGTATAGTCCTTATTGGGCCGGGCAAATATCTCTTCCAACTCAGCAACGGTCACGCCCAGCTTCTTGGCGACGAATTTCTTATCGTCTTCCTGCAGCGCGGGGTCATAGGTTGGCTGCTGCAATTCCTCCAGCGCCGCTTCGCGCGACAACTGCCCCGATTTAATCAACGAAGACAAATGCGCCAAGCGCTTGTCGTAACCGAACTTCGTGGGGAGATAATAACCCTGGAAGAATCGTGTAAATATCGACTCATAGTGCTTGCCGCCGTAATCGCGCCAGCCCAACTCATTCATGATGGTCTGCTTGGCATCGAACTTGTTATACGGCAGATAATTGAGTGGTTTAACCGTTTTGATTCCGCGGATATACGGATACCAGATGTACTGTTTGAAGAATCCGATAGTAGGATAATCCCGAAGTCGGCCTTGGCCGAACTGCCGTTGAATATCCTTCAAATGCCTCAGGTCACCCGACTGGTAACCCCAGGACGACGGCAAGATGAATTCAGTGGCGTAATTGCTGCCCGACAGCACATATTTAATACCGTGGCGCGCAGCCTGGCGTAGCAGGATGGCCGGGAAAGCGTGATCAGTCGGAATGTCGCAATTGGCCACCGACGCCTTGAAGAATGCCAGTTGCAGGTCGCGCATTTCGTCCCAGTTCACGACATGCGTGTACAAGTCGATGCCCAGGCGCTTGACGATGTTCTCGATGTTGTTGACAGCCAGTTCCGAGTTCCAGCCGCTGTCGAAGTGCACCGCCAGTGGGCGTAGCCCCAGGCGCTTGGCGGTATAGGCCACGTACGAGCTGTCGACGCCGCCGCTCAAGCCCATGATGCAGTCGTAATCCTTGCCCTTGCCCGCTTCCTTGATGCGCGCAACCATGGCGTCCAGTTCCTGCGTGCGTTCGCCGCGAGTGGCGCGGTCGACAACGTCGCGGACCAGCAGGTCGTAACGTTGGCAGTGGTTGCAAACGCCCTGCTCGTTGAACGTGATGTCCGGGTCGGTGGTGTCCATGACACAGCTCGTACATCTCTGGTAGGTACGGGTATTCATAAGGTCCTGTTGCACATTGGCTGTGCGGGCATAGCAATTTGTAGAAGCCGGGAGCCGAGTTCCGGATGCTCGCTTGGGATCGAGGCGGTGGGGGCGGTCGCGCCTGGCGCCACCGGGGTCCTTTGCCGCCTGTATCGATCCGCCGGGCGGTGGCGGTCATCCGGTTACGTCTGCGTCCGTCGTTGACCGTCAACGATTGGACCAATCCAGCGCGTAAGTGGGTGCTGCGATTTGAAACTTGGAAAAAAAGGGGCCGTTATGAAAACAGCTGGTCCAACTCTTTCTGGCTAGGGTAGTTGATCAGCACCGCTCGGTGCTTGCCGTGGAAGACGAACATGCTGCCGGCTGCGAACGCCGGTACATGGGCCTTGTCCACGGCTTCGCGCATATGCTGGAGGTTGCCTGCCCCGCCGCAGGCGATGATCGGCGTGTCCACAGCGGCGGACATTTTTTCCAGGAATGCCACGTCGTAGCCTGACATCGTGCCATCGCGGTCGACACTGTTGACCAGGATCTCGCCTACGCCGGCCTTGGACAAGTCTTCGGCATAGCGGATCGGGTCTTCCTTGGTGTTGGTCTTGCCGCCGTTGATCCACACTTCGTACTTGCCCAGGAACGTCTTTTTGACATCGATCGAGGCGATCACGCTGGAACTGCCGAAGGCGGCGCAGCTTTCCTGCACCAGCCGGCGGTTGGTGAACGCCGCGGCGTTCAGCGAGATCTTTTCGACGCCGAGCCGGTACAGCCGGCGCATGTGCTCCATGGAGGCGACGCCGCCGCCATAGCTCAGGGGCATGAAGCATTCGCTCGCGATATCTTCGATCAGCTCGAAATTCGGTTCGCGCTTTTCCTGTGTCGCGGTGATGTCGAGCAGGATCAGTTCGTCCACTTCCTTTTCGTTGAAGATCTTCACGGCGTTGACAGGATCCCCGACGTAGGTGGGGTCCTTGAACTTGACGGTCTTATAGAGACCGCGGCCGCGCAGCAACAGGCAGGGGATGATGCGGGTCTTTAGCACGATTGAAATTGCTCGACGAAGTTGCGATAGATCTGGAGGCCGTATTTGTGGCTTTTTTCCGGATGGTATTGCATGGCAAGGATATTGTCCCGACCCAATACGCTGACGAATTCCTGACCGTAAGGGGTGGTACCGAGGGCAATATCGGGCGAGTCGGCGACCATGTGGTACGAATGGACGAAGTAAAAGCGCATGGGGTCGGCCACGCCTTTGAAGATGCCGATGTCGGGCCGAGTAGGCTTGACGATGTTCCAACCCATGTGGGGGATTCGCAGGGACGCCCCTTCAGGAACGCGGAAGCGCTGGATGTGCGCGTCCAGCCAGCCAAACCCGGGTTGAGCGCCTTCTTCGCTGGAACGGGTCATCAGCTGGGCGCCGAGACAGACGCCCAGGATCGGCTTGCGCTCGGTCAGGACCAGTTCATTGAGAAGGTCCCAGAGTTCGAAGCGGCGCAGGTGGGCGATGGCCTCGTCAAAGGCGCCTACGCCAGGCAGCACCAGCTTGTCGGCCGCGCGCAAGGCTGCGGGGTCCCTGGTGATCTCGGCCTTCGCGCCGACCTTGCGGAGCATGTTCAGGACGGACCCGACGTTGCCGACGTCGTAATCAACGATGGCGATCATGTTGCTGTTTCCTTCACGTGCATGATTAGAGCGACATTTCGCCACAGCTTGCGGCCCGTCAGGGCCGCCGCAGCGGAAGCGATGACTGCTGCGCCAACCGCGATAGCCAGGCTAGGCCCCGGGAGCAGGCGCAAGGCACCCAGCACCAGGCACGATAACCCGAAAGCCATCCATCCCAGGCCCAGAAGCCGGCCCAGCCGATTGGACGCGAAGCCGCTCACGCGGTAGATCGCGATGAGGTAAATGCTGTGGTAGAGCAGATTGGCCGCAGTGAACGCGGCAATCGAGACAATGACGTCCATACCCATCGCCAGCGGAGTGATGACTGCGGCGGCCGTGATTATATCCGCGGCGATCTGGACCTTAAATGAGACATCCTGGCGCATCGAAACCTCGAACAGGCGTTCCGGCCAGCCTGTCTGCAATGACATCCAGGCAGCCGGCGCCATGATCATGGCGAAATGACCGGCCTGCGACCAGTTGGCGCCGAACAGGTTCTCGAACAGCACGTCGCCCCAGACGGTGCAGAATGCGAACAATGGTGCACCCGCCAGAAGGCCCAGCTTGAGTAGACCTTCGGTCAATTCCGCCAAGCGAGGGGTGCCTTTCAGCGCCACTGCCTCGCGGAAGAAAACCTGGCTTAGCGCGCCGGACACCAGCAAGGTGGGCGCCAGCAGCACCGTGCGCGTCAGGCCGTAAAAGCCGGCGGCGGCGGTGGCGGACATGGCGGCAAACACGAAAATGGGCATGTCGCGGGCGATTGTGCCGATCAGGCTGTACGGGGTGTTGTAGTACAGGAACTGGCGGTAGCTGCGCGCTACAGTGCGCATTCGCGTCCAATCCCAGTTCTGAAGGACGCGCCGCAGCGCGTATCCGACACCACCCAGGATGACAGCAAGACCTAGCAACTGGCCGCCCATCTTGGCCCAGACCAGACCCTCGGCGTGCGCGCCCAGCAAGCCGATACCGACGGCGATGGCTGCATAGCCCGCTTGATTCAGCACAGCGGCCTTGGCGATGCGGGTGAAACTGCGCTCGCGGGACGCATAGGCAGTACCCAGCAAGGTGAGCGTGGTACCGAAGACCATGGGCACCAGCAACCACAGCCAGGCAGTGTGGCCGGCATATCCGGACAGGTTTGCCAGGTCACCGCCGGCAAGCGCTACGGCTACAGCCAGTGCCAGCAGCACGAAGGTGGCGATGGCCAGGACAACGGCGGCGATGCTGTCGGCCTCGTCATCCGAATCAGGCAGCACCACCGCCAGGTCGTAACGGCACGTCGCTGCGACGCCGAGCGCGGCCGTCCATCCCATGAAAAGCGTTTGCAGCCCGATAGCTTCGGGGCTGTACAGGCGCGTCAATACCGGGGACATGGCCAGCGGAATCGCTTGGGCCGCGGCCGTACCTGACAACATCGCAATGACGTTCTTGCGAAAGCTCAAGCGGAACTCCTGACCGTGCTGTGGGTGCAAGCCCGGGTCATGTTGCCGCCGTCGGTTGGTATTCCGGCACCAACTGCTGCAGCATGGTGACGATGGCGAGGCGGTCGTTGGTTACCAGGGACTGGCCGAGCGCTTCCAGGGCCACCATCAATTCGGCATAGGGGATGTCCCGCTCGCGTGCTTTCAGGATGCGAGGATGCTCGGTTTCCGTCACGTCGCCGCCAATCAGCAATTCTTCATAGAGTTTCTCGCCCGGGCGCAAGCCGGTCACGAGGAGCTCGATATCGCCGTCGGGGTGGTCTTCGTCGCGTACCGTCAGGCCGTACAGACGGACCATGCGGTAGGCGAGGTCGACGATGCGCACCGGTTCGCCCATATCCAGTACGAAGACTGACCCGGACTCGCCCATTGACCCGGCCTGCAGCACCAGCTGCGCGGCTTCGGGGATGGTCATGAAGTAGCGTGTGATTTCCAGATGGGTGAGGGTGATCGGGCCCCCTGCGAGGATCTGTTTCTGAAACAGGGGCACGACGCTGCCCGAGCTACCCAGCACGTTGCCGAAGCGGACCATCGAAAAGCGGGTGCCGGTCTGTGTCTGCGACAAGGCCTGCAGGATCAGTTCGGCCAGGCGCTTGGAAGTGCCCATGATGTTGGTGGGCCGCACCGCCTTGTCGGTCGAGATCAGCACGAAGTCCTGCACGCCGCATTCCACTGCCGCCGTCGACAGCGTGAGCGTGCCAAATGCGTTGGTCAGAATGCCTTCTGCCGGATTGTGCTCGACGATCGGCACATGCTTGTAAGCGGCCGCATGGTAGATGGTCTCGACGCCGTGTTCGCGGAATACCGATTTGCATAGCTTGGCGTCGCGCACCGACCCCAGCACCGAAACGACCTCCAGCAGCCGGGCGTCGGGCAGTGAACGGATCGCCTGATCGACGAGGTAGAGCGCGGCCTCGGAAACTTCCAGGATCACGAGCTTGCGGGGGCGCAGGCTGACGATCTGGCGGCATAGTTCGGATCCGATCGAGCCACCGCCGCCACTGACCATGACCACCCGGCCGGTCACGCAGCGACCCAGCAGTTCCTGCTGCGGCGCCACAGGGTCGCGGCCAAGCAAGTCTTCGATCTGCAGGTCGCGCAGGCGCGGCCCGTCGGTCGGGACGATCAGTTCACGGATGCTGGGTACCAGGCGAATCCGTAACGGGTAATCGGCGACACTTTCGACGATTTCGCGAACGCGCCCGCGCGAAGCAGAGGGCATCGCTATCAGCAGTTGGTGCGGGGTGTAGCGTTCGATCAGTTCCGGTAGCTTCGAGGGGGCATGGATGCGGATGCCCGCCATCATCAGCCCCTGCTTGCGCGGGTCATCGTCCAGCGCCGCGACCGTGCGGTAATGCGGGCCGGCGTCCAGTGCGGTTGCAAGCTGGGATCCGGCGCCGCCCGCGCCGTAGATGATCACCGGTACATAGCGCTCGGCCGACATCATGCCGGCTCGCGGGAACAGCACACGGCGCGCGAGCAGGCGCGAGCCCAGCAGCAGCACCAACGCCAGCAGGCAGTAGATGGTCAGCACGCCGCGCGACAGGCCGCGGCCGATTTCCAGGAAACGGTCGACGCTGACCACGGCCATCAGGGATACGATGATACCGCCCATGACCGACAACACCACGCGCTCGTTCATGTAGCGCAGGATGTATCGGTACAGGCCCAGCGCGGCAAGCGCAAGCACGCCGGTGCCGCTGGCGACAATCGAGAACAGGATGTAGTGATCGTCGAAAAAGAACAGTTCAAAGCGCAGCCAAAGCGCGAGCTGAAACGCCAAGAGCAGCAGGCACGCGTCAAGCCCAATAGCCAGTATTTGCTTGATGCGACGCGGCAGGTTGACGAATGCGTGCCTTATGGAGTTTTGTAATTGACGCATAGTGCCATCATGGATAGCGAAGATTCGGGGTCGCAGGAAGGAAAACAGGGCCCGAAGGCCCTTGCGTTATTCAGCCAGACTCTCGGCTATTTTGTCTGCTGCGCTACCGTCGCCATATGGGCTGGTAGGCGTAGGCTGATGAGTTAGTGCCATCCCGATGGCCGAGAGGATGCCCTCCACCGATGTCGGGGGCGCCAAGCGGTTCCAGCCGGCGTCGACCAGTTCCGTCCATTCGGTTTCGTCGCGCACAGTGACACAGGGCCGCTCATGGAAGAATGCTTCCTTCTGGACGCCGCCGGAGTCGGTCAGGACCAGCTTGCAGTACTTCTCCAGTTGCACCATGTCGAGGTAGCCGACGGGCTCGACCAGCTTGATGCGGCTTGCGAGTTTGTCCCGCAGGCCGAGCTTTTCCAGGATGTTGCGTGTGCGCGGATGCAGCGGCCACACCACTTCATGGTCGGCGCCAACTTGCATCAATGCATCGACGATGATGCCGAGCCGTTGGGGATCGTCGGTATTTTCGGCGCGGTGGATCGTCACCAGGATGTACTGCCCCGGCGTCAATCCGAAGCGCGCCAGTGCGCCGCCTTCGGCGTTGACTCGGGTGCCCTGGAAACGGGCCACGTCCAGCATGACATCGCCCACCTGGATGATGCGCGAAGGATCCATGCCCTCTCGGATCAGGTGCGCAGTGGCGGTATCCGTCGGTGTATAGAGCCAGCGCGACACGCGATCCGTCAGAACGCGGTTGACCTCTTCCGGCATGCGCATATTGAACGAACGCAGTCCCGCTTCGACGTGGGCCACCGGGATATGCAGCTTGGCGGCCACCAGGGCGCCGGCCAACGTCGAGTTGGTGTCGCCGTAGACCAGGACCGCGTCCGGACGTTCGTCCTGCACGACGCGTTCCAGTTCGATCAGCATGCGGCCGGTCATCTCGCCGTGGCCGCCTCCGTGTATGTCCAGCTGATGCTCGGGTTGCTTCATGCCGAGTTCGTCGAAGAACACATCAGACATGTTGGCGTCGAAGTGCTGGCCCGTATGGACCAGCACTTCGGATAGCTGCGGGTGCCGGGCGATGGCCGCCGACACCACGCTGGCTTTGATGAACTGCGGGCGGGCCCCCAGGACGGTCAGGATCTTCTTGGTCATATTCAACGGGCGAGTGCGGCGCGGACGGTAGCGACGATCTGATCTTGCGTGGCCTCGTCAAGATCGGGATGCATTGGCAGGCTCATGACGCGTTCCGCCAACATGTCCGAAACCGGGGTCGCGCCTTCGCCGTCCGCGAACGCTGCATACGCCGGTTGCGCGTGAATAGGGCGCGGGTAGTGGATCGCCGTCGGGATGCCGGCTTCCTTCAGGTGCGCGATCACGGCCTCGCGGTTCGGCACGATGACGGTGAACTGGGCCCAGACGCTGTCGCGGTCCGGGCGCACCGTCACGGTACGCGCCCCGTCCGGCAAATCTGCCAGCAACTGCTGGTAGCGGGCGCCGATCTTCAGGCGTTGTTCGACTTCCCATTCGAAGCGTTCCAGCTTGCCTAGCACCACTGCGCATTGCAGGGTGTCCATGCGGCCGCCGACGCCGACGCGGGTGTGGTAGTAGCGGGCAGACTGGCCGTGCACGCGGATTTCGCGCATGGCCTGGGCCAACTCGTCATCGTTCGTGAACAGTGCGCCGCCATCGCCATAACAGCCCAGCGGCTTGCTCGGGAAGAAGCTGGTGCAGCCGATGGTCGACAGGTTGCAGCTTTTCTTGCCCTTATACGAGGCGCCAAAGCTCTGCGCCGCGTCTTCGATGACCGCGATGCCGTGTTTGGCGCCGATCGCGTTGACCTCGTCCATGTCGCCGCACTGCCCGTACAGGGAGACGGGGATGATGGCCTTGGTGCGAGGCGTGATTTTGGCTTCGATTTCCGACACTTTGATGTTGCAGGTGTCGGGCTCGACGTCGACGAACACCGGCACGGCACCCAGCAACACGATGACCTCGGCCGTGGCGACGAACGTGAACGACGTGGTGATGACTTCGTCGCCCGCCTTCACGCCCAGTGCCATCAACGCAATCAGCAAAGCCTCGGTGCCCGAGGCTACCGTGATGCAATGCTTGGCGCCGGTGTACGCGGCCAGGGCGGTTTCCAGTTCCTTGACCTCGGGACCCATGATGTACTGCCCATGATCCAGGACTTTCTGGATACGGGAGTTGATCGGATCGCGCAGGACTTGGTACTGTTTTTTCAGGTCAATGAATTGCATGGTGTTTACGCCTGTTGGCAGACGCCATCCTTCAAAATATAGGTTTCGCCCGTATGTGCGCACGTGGCCTGGCCGTTGCCGGTCAGGGGCAGGTCGAGCTGTTCGCCATAGCGGCTCATCCAGCCGATCTGCTTGGCAGGCACGCCCACAACGAGGGCATAGTCAGGCACGTCTTTATTGACGACGGCGCCCGCGCCGACGAAGGCGTAGCGTCCTACGGTGGCGCCGCACACGATCGTGCTGTTGGCACCCAGCGTGGCGCCCTGGCGCACCAGCGTGTTGCGGTATTCGTTCTTGCGTTCGATGGCCGCCCGCGGGTTGTAGACATTGGTGAACACCATGCTCGGGCCGCAGAACACGTCGTCTTCGAGCGTCACATTGTCGTAGACGGATACGTTGTTCTGGATCTTGACGCGATCACCGATCTTGACCTTGTTGCCGACGAACACGTTCTGGCCCAGCGAGCAGCCTTCGCCGATAACGGCGCCGCCACAGACGTGGACCCAATGCCATACCCGGCTGGTCGTGCCGATTTGGGCGCCGTCATCAACGATAGCAGTGGAATGGATGCTCATTGGATCAGTCCAGCGGCAGCGGAACGCGCACGCCATCGCGGGCGGAACGGTACATGGCGGTCAGCAGCGCCAGGGACTGCAGGCCTTCGCGGCCGTCGGTCTCCGGTTCGCATTCGCCGCGCAGCGTGCGGATGACGTTGTCGTAATACAGCGGGTGGCCAAAGCCGTAGACCGAAGTCGTTTCGTAGTTGGCTTCGCGGATCTTGGTGTCGTCGGGGTGCTCGTCAGCGAATTTCCATTCGTCGATTCGGTTGACGGCCACGCCGCCCACGCGGACAGTGCCCTTCTCGCCCAGGATGGTGATCGAGCCTTCCAGGTTCTGCGGGTAGGTCAGCATGGTGACGTTGATCGAGCCCATGGCGCCATGGCGCCAGCGCACTGCTGCTACACCGGTGTCTTCCGCTTCGATGCGGCGCGCAAGGGTAGCCGTGAAGGCATAGACGCTTTCGACCGGGCCGACCAGCCAGTCGAGCAGGTCGACATAGTGGCTGGCCTGGTTCATGAATGCGCCACCATCCCACTCCCACTTTCCGCGCCAACGGGCCGCGTCGTAGTAATCTTGCGGTCGCGTCCAGAAGACGTTGACGGTGACCATGTAGATCCGGCCGAAGCGGCCTTGGTCGATGGCCTTCTTCAGCAGCTGCAGGGTGGCATTGCGGCGGTTCTGCTTGACGACGAAGAGGCGGACCCCGGCTTCGTCACAGGCCTTGACCATGCGCTTGCCGTCTTCCCAGCGCGTGGCCATGGGTTTTTCGCTGATGACGTGGCGACCGGACTGGGCGATCTCGATGGCTTGCCACGGGTGCAGGCCAGAGGGCGTGGCCAGGATTACGGCGTCAGCAGTGCTGTTGGCCAGCAGTTCGGTCAACGAGGAATAGGGGGTAGCGCCCGTCGCTTCGGCGGCAGCCTTCAATGCGTCAGGGTTGGTGTCGCAAACTTCTACCAGTTCGGCCCTGTCCCCGTGCTGGGTGATCGCGCCGATGTGATTCTTGGAGATGCGTCCACAGCCCACAATGGCAAAACGCAGCTTCCGGTCAGTAACGGGATTGATGGTCATCAGATTGTTTTGATGTAAATTGCCGGGGTTATTTGGACCCACCCGGGGTTAGACAGTAATAATACTTGAATCCCCTGGGTGTCCACGAATGTAAACATCCAATTTCTTATTGATGCCTACTCGCATTCTCATCGTTCGAACATCGTCACTTGGCGATCTAGTGCATATGTTGCCTGCTATTACCGATATTGCCCGCCATGTGCCGGACGCGGAGATAGATTGGGTGGCGGAAGAGGCTTTTGCCGAGATCCCGTCGTGGCACCCTGCGGTGAGTTCCGTGATCAAAGTGGCACACCGCCGGTGGCGAAAAGCCTGGTGGTCGCAGCAGGTGCGGGCAGAACGTAAAGCGTTGCGCGAACGCCTGCGCGAAAAGCAATATGACGTCGTGCTGGATATGCAGGCCTTACTGAAGTCCGCCTGGCTGGTGCGTCAAACACGCGGCGTTCGCCACGGTCTGGATTGGCGATCCGCACGCGAACCGTTGGCATCGTTGTTTTACAACGTGCGACATCGTGTGGAGTTTTGGCAGCCCGCAGTCATTCGGCAACGTAAATTGGCGGCACTGACTTTCGGTTACCAACATGCTGGTTTGCCTGATTTCGGATTGCAAGAATTCGCGCGACTGGCGGCACAATCGCGCGATGTTTCCGATATTGTCGACCAAAATAATGTGGCGGATCTGCCACGTTTACATCATTTGGATACCGATCGAGGCTACGCAGTGATCATGCCTTCGGCCAGCCGCGACGATAAATTGTGGCCCGAAGAGGACTGGCGGGCGGTCTTTCGCCGGTTGCGCGAAGCCGGCTGCACCTTGAAGCTGCTGGCAGGAAATGAATCTGAAGCCCAGCGCGCCGGCCTGCTGGTGGCCGGCATGGATGGGGCCGAGGTGATGCCCCGCATGGATCTGAGTTCGGTGGCCCGCCTGCTGGCGGGTTCGCGCCTGATGGTGGGCCTGGACAGCGGCCTGACCCATTTGTCCGCCGCCCTGGGCCGCCCCACCATCGGCATCTACCGCGCCTCCACTCCCGTGAGAACTCCGCTGGTCGGTTCGAACTACACCGCCAGCCTGGGAGACCGCGGCGCGTCGCCGTCGCGTGAAGCCGTGATGGCGGCGGTGGAGCAGGCATTGGCCGCCCAGTGACATGAACCGCGGCGTCTACTCTCTGGCGCTCAGGGCATTGTCACCGCTGGTCTGGCTGTGGATGGCCCGTCGGGCCAGGCGCGCCGGCGGCGAATGGGGAATCTTCTCGCCGGAACGGTTTGGCCATGCCGCAGCGCCGTCGCCAGCGGCAGCCGACGCCGTGCCTTTTTTGTCCTGGACGGCGCCCGTGTGGGTGCATGCCGTCAGCCTGGGCGAGACCCGCGCCGCCCAACCACTGCTGCAGGCGTTGCTTGACCGCGGCCTGCCCGTGTTGTTGACCCACATGACCGCGACCGGCCGCGCCGAGGGCCAGCGCCTGTTTCCCCAGGCCATTGCTTGCGGACAATTGCGCCAGACGTGGCTGCCCTACGACTTTCCCCGTGCGACGCGTCGCTTCATGGATAGCTATCGCCCCCGGTGCGGCCTGCTGATCGAACGCGAGATCTGGCCCAACCTGCTGGCGGCGGCCCGGCGCGCGCGCGTGCCGATGGCGCTGGTCAGCGCCCGGTTCTCGGCCTCGTCGCTGCGCCAGGCGGGCCGGATGGGCGGCGTGATGCGCGAAGCGCTGGCCGGCCTGGACCTGGTGCTGGCACAGACTGCCGAAGACGCAGGCAGGCTGGCGCAGGCGGGGGCCGCCGCGCCCATCGTCACGGGCAATCTGAAATTCGATCTGGCCTTGCCGGCGCCGCAGGTGCAGGCGGGCCGGGCGTGGCGGGCGCAGTTGGGCAGGCCCGTCCTGGCCGTGGCCAGCACCCGCGAGGGCGAGGACAGCGGTTTCATCGGCGCGATCAAGCGGCATGCCGCCGCGCGGCGGGCGCCGGACTCCCCGTTGCTCCTGTTGATTCCCCGGCATCCGCAGCGTTTTGACGAGGCGGCGCGCCAGTTGGCGGAGGCGGGGCTGGCGTTCGTGCGGCGTTCTGAGGGCACCGAGCCCGATCCGGACACCGTGGTGGTGCTGGGCGATACGCTGGGCGAGATGGCGTTCTATTACGCGGCGTCGGACGTGGCCATCGTTGCGGGCAGTTTTGCGCCGCTGGGCGGCCAGAATCTGATCGAAGCCTGCGCCGCCGGCGTGCCCGTCATCGTCGGGCCGCACACGTTCAATTTCAAGCAGGCGGCGGAAGACGCGATCGCAGCGGGCGCGGTCTTGCGCGCGGCGGATACGGGGCAGGCGGTGGACAGCGCGATGGCCTTGCTTGCCGATGCGCCGCGCCGGCAGGCAGCGAGTCAGGCGGCGCGTGCCTGGTTTGATTCGCATGCCGGGGCAACGCGGCGGACCTTGGCCGCGCTTGCGCCCTGGCTGGACCGACCCGGCAGCACCTGATCGGGCTTGTCCCGGGGGCAGGCCTACGGCGCTTTACGGGGAACCAGCGTCACCGCGCCCGGGTTCAGCTCCTGGCTGAAACGGCGCGTGTCGCGGCCTTCGTCTTCGGGCCGTATGCCGATCCAGCCTTGGCCCAGCGCCGCTATCCACAGATTGGCCAGCAAGATCAGGATGAATAGCACTCGCATGGCGGGCCTCGCTCAGGCGTTGGCGTCCAGGGTGGCGCGCGCCACCGCGGCCAGGCCGTCCAGGACGGGGTGATCCAGGTAGACCGGCACCGGAGCGGCGCCGAACGCGCCGCCGGCATCCGCCAGCAGGCGTTCGATTTCCTGATGCACTTCCGGCCAACCGCCGCCCGCCGCGTAGATCTGCGGGGCCTGGCCGTAGCGCTGGCGGCCAGCCAGCCATTGGCGCACGACGGCGCCGGCCTGGGCTGCGGCGATGCCCGAGGCGATGGCCTCGTGCGTGTCGACGGGGTAGGCCACGACCTGGCCCTCGGCGATGGGCAAGTTGGCGGTGCCGTGGGCGAGCGACGTGCGCATCATGGCCGGGCCGGGCAGGATCAGGCCGCCAGCGAAGACGTTGTCGGGGCCGACCGTATCGATGGTGGTGGCGGTGCCGAAGCTGGCCAGCAGGAAGGGCGGGTGCGCGCCGGGCAGGCGCGACAGCACGCCCAGGAGCGAAGCCCAGCGGTCCGCGCCCAGTTGCGTGGGCACGCGGTAGCTGTTGACGAGTCCCAAGGTGCAGGCCTGTGAAGGCGACCAGGTGACCGCACAGCCGTGTTTTTGCAGGATGGCGGAAATGGCCGTGCCGCGGGCGTCGCCCGCCACGTTCACGCCCACCGCGCGCACCGGGCGGCGCGGCAGCGCGGCCAGCCAGCGGTCCAGCGCATCCAGGTCCAGGCCGTCGAACGCAACCGCTGCCGGTTCGCGCGGCATGTCGGGGTTGCTGGCGTCCAGCCAACCCACCTTGAGACGGCTGTTGCCGGAGTCGATGAGAATAATCATGCTTGGCGTCGAATCGAAATTTCGCCGACCGAAATCGGTGTGGCGCCCTCGGGCGTGCGCACCAGCAGGCGGCCTTGCTCGTCCACGCCGCTGGCGGCGCCGCTAAGCAGGATATCGCCTTTTTCCAGCACGTTGACCGTGCGGCCCGCCAGGGCGTCCACTTGGTCGAAACGCTGCCGGAATGCCGCGAAACCGTTGCGCTCCAGCGTCTGGACGGCTTCGTGCCAGGCGGTGGCGCTGGCGCAGATCAGGTCGGCGGCGGTGACCAGCCGGTGCGATTGGGCCTGCACCTGCGTCCAGTCGGCGACCTCGCGGCCCAGCGTCCGGGACAGTTCGGCCGCGTCGATCAGGTTCACGCCCATGCCGATGACGACGGTGTAGCCGGCCTCGCGGCCGCCGGGGTTGCGGGTGGTTTCCACCAGCACGCCCGCGAGTTTGGCGTCATGCCATTGGACGTCGTTGGGCCATTTCATGCACAGGCCGCGGGCGTCCGGGCCGGCGACGGTGCGCAGGGCCTCGCAGGCGGCGACGCCGGCCAGCGGGGACAGTGCGGGCAATTGCGCGGCCGGCAGGTGCACGTCGAACGCGCACGAGAACATCAGCGTGGAGCCCGATCGGTTCTGCCAGGGGCGGCCGGCGCGGCCACGGCCGGTTTCCTGCAGATGGGTGCCCAGCAGCCAAGGCTTGCCGGCGCCGGCGCCCGAGCGGGCGCGGGCCAGCAGGTCGGCGTTGGTCGACCCGGTGCTGTCTGTCCAGGCAATGTCTTGGAATACGGGCAGGCGCGAGCCTAGCTCCCGGGCCAGGGCTTCCGGCGCGGGCAGGTCGATAGGGCGGACGTGATCGGACATGGCGGCGATTGTAGGGCACGCGGCCCCCCTCACGCGGCCTTTCGGCCTTCAAGCGTTTATGATTGGCGATACATTTTGCATCGGTACCCTGCCTACATGCCGCAAACCGCTTCACCCGCGTCCGCCGCCGCACCATTCCGTCAGGACGGGAACGCATGCCACGTCGCGGGCGACTGGAGCGTCCTGGCCCTGGCCGAGGCGGGCGAAGTCGAACGCCGGCGCTCGGCATTGGCCCGCGCCGTCCAGGACGGCGTGCGTTGGGATCTGCACGGCATCAGCCGGCTGGACACCATCGGCGCCTTGCTCATCTGGCAGGCCTGGGGCGAAAAGCTGCCCGAACGGGTGCGCTGGTCGGCCGGCCAGCAAGACGTTTTCAACGCGCTGGCCATGAACAAGGGCGGCGCCCGGGCGCCCGAGCCCAAAGCCGAATCCTGGGGGTGGGTGCGCGCCCTGGGCGGCGCGATCTTCCGGGGCGCCGAAAATGGCCGGGCGCTCTTGGTCATGCTGGGCCAGCTGGTGCTGGATTTCGGCGCCATGCTGCGCCGCCCACGGCTGGGCCCCTGGCGCGAGATCTCGGCGCAGGTGTACCGCACCGGCGCGCAGGCGCTGGGCATCACGGCGCTGGTCGGCTTCCTGATCGGGGTGGTGCTGTCTTACCTGTCGGCGCAGCAACTGCAGATGATCGGGGCCGACCGCTTCATCGTGCGGCTGCTGGGCGTGTCCATCGTGCGCGAACTGGGGCCCGTGCTGGCCGCCATCCTGGTGGCAGGGCGGTCGGGGTCGGCCATCACGGCCCAGATCGGCGTGATGCGCGTGACGCAGGAACTGGATGCGATGCTGGTCATGGGCATCTCGCACGGCCAGCGGCTGATCCTGCCGCGGGTGCTTGCGCTGGCCGTGACGATGCCGCTGCTGGTGCTGTGGACGGACGCCATGGCGATTCTGGGCGGTATGCTGGCCGCGCAGATGCAGCTGGGCGTATCGGCGCAGTGGTTCCTGACATCGCTGCCGGACGCCATCTCCCTGACCAATTATTGGATCGGCATCCTCAAGGGCGTGACCTTCGGCATCCTGATCGCACTGATCGCGTGCCATTTCGGCCTGCGCATCCAGCCCAACACGGAAAGCCTGGGCCGCGGCACCACCACGTCGGTCGTGACCTCGATCACCGGCGTGATCCTGCTGGATGCGCTGTACGCCATCATCTTCAGCTCGGTGGGCATCTGATGAACGGCGCCGCCCAGCACCGGTTATTCACCGACGACAGCGTCACCGTCGAACCCGTCATCTCGGTGCGCGGATTGCGCACCGCTTTTGGCGACCACGTGGTCCACGACAATCTGGACTTGACCGTCTTCCCGGGCGAAATCCTGGTGCTGGTGGGCGGATCGGGTACGGGCAAGACGGTGCTGCTGCGCCAGATCATCGGCCTGGACCAGCCCGCGGCCGGCATCGTGAAGGTGCTGGGGCATTCGCTGTTCGAGCTGTCGCCCGCCGAACGCAGGCGCCTGTCCTATCGCTGGGGCATGCTGTTCCAGGCGGGGGCGCTGTTCTCGGCGCTGTCGGTGTTCGACAATGTGGCCCTGCCGCTGCGCGAGCTGCGCACGGTGCCGGAAGACCTGGTACGCGACGTCGTCATGTGCCGGCTGGCGATGGTGGGCCTGTCGGCGCAGGACGCCGGCAAGCGGCCGTCGGACCTGTCCGGCGGCATGGTCAAGCGCGTGGCGCTGGCGCGTGCGCTGTCGCTGGACCCCGAACTGGTGTTCCTGGACGAGCCCACCGCCGGCCTGGACCCGTTGCGGTCGGACGAATTCGTGGACCTGGTGCGCAGCCTGCACCGGCAGTTGGGATTTACCGTCGTCATGGTGACGCACGATCTGGACACGCTGCTGGCGTTGGCCACGCGTGTCGCCGTGCTGGCGGACAAGCGGGTGATCGTGTGCGACACGGTGCCGGAAGTACTGAGGGTCGACCACCCGTTCATTCATACATTCTTCCTGGGCGAACGCGGTTTGCGCGCGCTTGGGGATCTGGCGCCGAAGGGAATGCATCATGGAAAACCGTAGTCATGCGCTCATGGCCGGGATCTTTACGCTGGTCTTGCTTGCCGCCGCCGCGTTGGTGGCCGTCTGGATCGGCCGGGACCGGACCAAGCTGCAAACGTACGAAATCGTGTCGGCCACGGCGGTCAGCGGGCTGAATCCGCAGTCGGCCGTGCGCTATCAGGGCGTGCCGGTGGGTAAGGTGCAGTCGCTGGCGCTGAACCCCGACAAGCCGGGGCAGGTGCGCATCCGCATCGGCGTGGCGCCGAATACGCCGATCACCGAGTCCACCTGGGCCGAGCTGGGCGTGCAGGGCGTGACCGGCATGGCCAACGTGGAACTGCGTGACGACGGCACCTCGCTCAAGCGCCTGGCCTCGTCGGCCGAACATCCCGCTGCCATTCCGCTGCGTCCGGGTTTCCTGGACCGTATCGAGCAGCGCGGCGGCAAATTGATTTCGAACGTGGAAGAAGCCACCGAGCAGCTGCGCCGCGTGCTGAGCGAACAGAACGTGCAGGCGCTGACTGCCAGCCTGCAAAACGCCACCGACATCACGCAGTCGCTGCGCGATGCCAGCCGTGATCTTGGACCCACGTTGGCCAAGTTGGGGCCGCTGATGGATTCGCTAGGCAACACGTCGCGCCAGGCGGACCGCGCCGCGCGCGAGATCGCCGATCTGGCGCAGCAGTCGCGGCAGGCGCTGGCGCGGCTGAATGCGCCCGACGGCCCCTTGTCGGTGGCCACGCGCAGCTTGAACGACATTGCTCTCGCCGCCGCGCGGCTGGATGGCGAGACCCTGCCCGCCGTGACCAATATGGCCGCCAACGTCAGCGCCGCCGCGCGGGGCGCGACGGTTACCCTGCGCCGTGTGGACAGCACGCCGCAATCGTTCTTGTTCGGCCCGGCGCCTGTTGCGCCCGGACCCGGCGAAGCCGGATTTGCCGGTTTCGGGAGACAGCCCAAATGAAGATGCGTCACGCCGTTTTGATCCTGACCCTGACCGTGACCCTGGCGGGTTGCGGCATTGGCCGCGTGGGCGCGCCGCCCTCCGTATTCGACCTGGGCCTGGACACCAAGCCCGTGCCGACGCTGCCGGCGCGCGCGCCCATCGCGCTGAACCTGCAGGCTGTGCCGGCGCTGTCGGATACCAGCGTCATCTGGCGGGTGGGTGACAGCGCCGCGCCCAAGGCCTACGCGACGTATCGCTGGGCCTCGTCGCCGTCGGAGCTGGTGCGCCAGCGCATCACTGACCGTCTGTCGCGCCAGGGGCCGGTGCTGGCTGATCGCGTCAACCTGCAGATGCCGCAATTGCAGCTGTCGTTGATGCAGTTTGAACAGGTGTATGCCGAAGACGGGCAGTCCAGCGAAGGCCGCATCCTGTTGCAGGCGGTGCTGCTGAATGGTCGCGCCGTCGTGGCTCAGAAGCGCATTCAGGTGCAGACGCCCGCGCCCACGCAAGACGCGGCGGGTGGGGTTGCAGCGCTGCGGCACGCCACGGATGAGGCCGCAGACCAACTGGCACAATGGCTGGCCGAGGTGGTGCAAGGCGCACCCGAATCCACCCCTCGACGCGGATTCGGCCCCAGACCCGGCCCGTCGTACGAACCGGCATTCGATATCCCCGCCCAGTCCTCCGGCGCCTCGCGGTCCGCCAATTAAATCGATTTTCCTTTTTGCACGTTGAGTCCTGCCATGTCCTCCGCTCGTACTGATACCCACGCCTTTACCGGGGCCGCCGGCCGCATCGATTGCGCCGTCGACTGGCCTGCCGGCACGCCGCGCGGCTGGGCCCTTGTCCTGCACCCGCATCCGTTGCAAGGCGGCGCGCGCGAAAACAAGGTCGTCACCACGTTGTCGCGCGCCTGCGTGCAGCATGGCTTGGTGGCGGTGCGCCCCAACTTCCGCGGGGTCGGTCAGTCGGAAGGCGAGTTCGACAAATCGGTCGGCGAAACGCAGGACATGCTGGCGGTTGTTGCGCAAATGCGCGAGCTGCATCCGGAACTGGCCGCCGCTCCGTGGGTGCTGGCGGGCTTTTCTTTCGGCACGGCGGTCGCGGCACAAACCTACGCGGCGCTGGCTGAGGCCGGCGACGCGGTGTTGCCGGCGGCGCTGATGCTGATGGGCCCGGCCGTGAACCGCTTCCAGTCACACGAAGTGCAGGTACCTGACGACACGCTGATGGTGCATGGCGAAGAAGACGAAGTCGTGCCGCTGTCCGAAGCCATGGACTGGGCGCGTCCGCGTTCAATTCCGGTGGTGGTGGTGCCGGGCGCGTCGCACTTTTTCCACGGCAAGCTGCTGGTGCTGCGCCAGCTGGTGCAGGCGCGCCTGAAGGTCGCGCTGGACTGATCGACCGTTGCGGCCGGGCCGCAGGTTGCATCAGGTTGCATGATTTAAATGCTGCGGAACCCTGCGCGGGGCGGACCGGTCCAATGGGCTGCCTATAATTGTCAGCCATTAGCCCCGCGCCGGCGGGCGTCTTTCCTGGACCCACGTTGCCGATGAAGAATTTGCCTTACTCCGCTCAATCCCCCGTTGTCTTGACCCGCCGCTTGCTGTCTGGCGCGGTGCTGTCGGCGATGCTCGCGACCTCCATGCCGGTCTGGGCACAACAGGCGCCCGCCGCTGCTCCGGCCGCCGCAGGCGCCACGGCGCCGGCTCCGACGGCTTCGGGTGCGGTGCCGGTGGGTGACGTGTCGTCCGTGCCGGCGCCCACCATCGCGGCCAAGGCCTGGATCGTGATCGACGTGAACAGCGGCCAGACGCTGGCTGCCTCCAACCCCGACATGAAGGTCGAGCCGGCTTCGCTGACCAAGATCATGACGGCCTACGTCGTCTTCAACGCGCTGGATGAAAAGCGCCTGACGCTGGAGCAGACCGTGCCCGTGTCCGAGCACGCCTGGCGCACCGGCGGCTCGCGCATGTTCATCGAGCCGCGCAAGCCCGTCACTGTCGACGAGCTGAACCAGGGCATGATCGTCCAGTCGGGCAACGACGCCTCCGTGGCGCTGGCCGAGGCCGTGGGCGGCAGCGAAGCCGCCTTCGCGTCGCTGATGAACCAGGAAGCCGAACGCCTGGGCATGAAGAACACGCACTTCATGAACGCGACCGGTCTGCCGGACCCGCAGCACATGACGTCCACGCGCGACCTGGCCACCTTGTCGTCGCACCTGATCACCGATCACCCGGACTTCTTCCACTACTACAAGCAGAAGAGCTACACCTACAACAAGATCACGCAGCCCAACCGCAACCGCCTGCTGTGGGCCGATCCGTCGGTGGACGGCATGAAGACCGGCCACACCGATTCGGCCGGCTACTGCCTGGTGTCGACGGCGGTGCGCGGCGACCGCCGCATCCTGGTGGTCGTGGTGGGCACGGACAGCGAGGCCACGCGCGCCGAAGAAAGCCTGAAGCTCTTGAACTGGAGCTTCCAGAACTTCGACACCGTGAAGCTGTTCGACAAGAGCCAGCCGGGCATCGATGCGCGCGTCTGGGAAGGCACGGCTGAAAACGTCAAGCTGGGCCCGCCTAACCCGGTGTCGATCGCCGTGCCGCGCGGCAAAGCCGGCGACCTGAAGCCGGTGGCGCAGCGCACGGATCCGCTGATCGCCCCGCTGGCCAAGGGCCAACAGGTCGGCACGCTGCAGTTCACGCTGGACGGCAAGGTGCTGCGCACCGAACCGCTGGTGGTGCAGGACGCCGTCGAACGCGCCGGCTTCTTCGGCCGCATGGTCGACACCGTCAAGCGCTGGTTCCAGTAAGCGGGCGCGCCACAGGCGCGGCCCCGGGTGTAAGCTAGCAGCGGGCGTTTCGTACGCGAAACGCCCGTTTTCCATTCTGGGACGGACCGGGCGGTCCGTCCTTCGCCATTTCACAGGAGTGCCTCATGATTCCGGGCGTGCCGGGCGAAAGCCAGGTGTATCTCAACGGTGAGTTCCTGCGTGTGGACGAGGCCAAGGTCTCCGTCCTGGATCGCGGCTTCATTTTCGGCGACGGCATCTACGAAGTCGTGCCCGTCTACCAGGGCAACGCGTTCCGCATGGCGGAGCACCTGAACCGCCTGGACCGCAGCCTGGCCGCCTTGCGCATCGCGCAGCCCTTCGACCGCGAAGGCTGGGTCAACCTGATCGAGCAGTTGCTGGCGCGCACGAACCTGGAGACCTGCATCGTGTACCTGCAGGTGACGCGCGGCGTCGCCCGTCGCGACCACCAGTTCCCGGCCACACCGGTCACGCCTACGGTGTTCGGCATGATTTCACCGTGGGCGCCGCCGTCGGCCGCGCAGCGCACGCACGGCCTGACCGCCATCAGCATTCCCGACGAACGCTGGTTGCACTGCGAGATCAAGTCGGTATCGCTGCTGGGCAACGTGCTGGCCAAGCAGCAGGCCGTGGACGCCGACGCCGACGAGGTCGTGCAGTTCCGCGACGACTACCTGACCGAAGGGTCGTCCACCAACATCTGGGTGGTCTCGGGCGGCAAGCTGTTAGCCCCGCCGAAGAACAACCTGATCCTGGAAGGCATCCGTTACGGCCTGATGGGGGAACTGGCGGCCGAGGCCGGCGTTCCCTTCGAGGCGCGCCGCATCACGCGGGAAGAGGTGGAATCCGCCGACGAACTGATGCTGTCGTCGGCCACCAAGGAAGTGCTGCCGATCGTGGCGCTGGACGGCAAACCGGTGGGATCCGGCAAGCCCGGCCCCGTTTTCGAGCAATTGCGTGCGGGTTATGATGCCCGCATCGCCGCGCTGTAGACCGTTGTTCCGGGCGGCCCTCCGGGCCGTCCGCCACCCAGCGGACACTTGCCAACGCACCGTTTGCCCCCATATAAGAACATTCAGGGGCAACACCCACTCTAGGCAAATCATGCATATTCCGCCCGAAGAATCGCTTATCGAATATCCCAGTGACTTTCCCATCAAGGTCATGGGCAAGCACCATCCCGAATTCGCGCAGACGCTGACCGAAGTCGTGTTGAAGTTCGACCCGGGTTTCGATGCCGCCACGGTCGAGATGCGCCCCAGCAAGGGCGGCAACTACATGGGCCTGACCTTTACCGTGCGCGCGACCTCGCGCGAACAGCTCGACAGCCTCTACCAGGCGCTGCACGGCCACCCGATGGTGTCCATCGTTCTGTAAGCGGGATCGCCGTGATCAAGTGGCTCGCGCGGCCGGCGGACTATCTGCCGGTCTGGCAGGAAATGCAGGCGTACACCAACCAGCGCGGCGCCGATACGCCTGACGAGATCTGGCTGTGCGAGCACGCGCCGGTGTACACCCTGGGCCAGGCCGGCCTGCCGCAGCACGTGCTCAACCCCGGCAACATCCCCATCGTCCACTGCGACCGCGGCGGCCAGGTGACCTACCACGGCCCGGGCCAGGTAATGGCGTACGCGTTGTTCGACCTGCGCCGCGTGGACATGTACGTGAAGGAATACGTCAACTTGCTGGAAGGCGCCGTCATCGACACGCTGACCCAGCATGGCGTCGACGGTGCTTGCCGCAAGCCTGGCGCTCCGGGCGTATACGTGCCGGATCCCGATGGCGGCGAATTGGCCAAGATCGCCGCGCTGGGCATCAAGATCCGCAACGGGCGGGCTTATCACGGCGTGTCGCTGAACGTGGCGATGGACCTGGGGCCCTTTTTAGGCATCAACCCCTGTGGCTACGAAGGGCTGCGCACCGTCGACATGGCGGCCTGTGGCGTGCGACGCGCGCCTACCGACGTGGGCGACGCGCTGGCGCAGAATCTGGCGGCCGCCTGGCGCCGCGCAAGGAACCCGATATGAAGACATTCAGCGCCGCCGACGTCGCCGCGACGTCCCCGGAACAGCTGGCGCGCCTGCGTGAAGGGCCGCCCGACGACTACGCCGCCTGGATCCGGGCGGCCGCCGAACTCGGGCTCGTTGAAGCGCAGACGATCTACGGGCAGATGCTGCTGGACGGCGTGGGCGTCGAACGCCAACCGGAAGAGGGCCTGGGGTGGTTCAAGCGCGCCGCCAACGCCGATCACCCGATGGCCATCAACATGGTGGGCCGCTGCTACGAAAACGGCTGGGGCGTGCCGCGCGACGATACGGTGGCGGCGTACTGGTTCCGCCTGGCCGCCGACCGCGGGCTGGATTGGGGCATGTACAACTACGCCCACATGCTGCGCAGCGGCCGGGGCGGGGTCACGCAGAACAAGGCCGCGGCGCTGGCCTTATACCAGCAGGCGGCGCAGACCGGCCACGTGAAGTCGATCGGCGTGGTCGGGCGCTTCTATGAAGCGGGCGATGTGGTCGAACAAGACCTGGAACGCGCCTTCGACTGCTACCAGCGTTGCGCCGAAGGCGGTGACTTCCGGGGCATGTTCCACCTGGGGCGCCTGCTGTTGCTGCGCGGCAAGAAAGAAGAGGGGGTGCAGTGGCTTGTCCGCGTGCCGGAAACATCCACCCCGGCGTTTCTGAAGGAAGCCAACGCCATGCTGCAGGACTGCGGGTTCCCGGCGCTGTACGAGGTGTGAAGTAGCCCGGCAGTCAGAACGCTCGCGCTACACCCATCCTACGTGCTTAACCGGGTTTCGAAGACCGTTTCCAGCGTGTCGCCCTGGCCGACGCCGCGTACGCCGGCCAGGCGGTCCAGCAGCAATTGGGCCGCCCGCCTGCCCAGGTCGGCGGCATCCACGCCCAGCGTCGTCAGGCCTTGGGCCCATTGCGCCGCGCTGCCATCGTCCGTGAAACCCAGCACCGCCAGGTCCTGCGGCACGTGCAGGTCGCGGTTGTGTGCTTCGGAGACCGCGGCGGCTGCCAGCAGGTCCGACGTGCAGAACACCGCGTCGAAGATCGTGTTGGTGGCCAGCAAGCGCAGGAAGGCCATGCGGCCGTCGTTCATCTGCTGTACCTCGGGCTGCACGATGTCGGCAACCCGGTCCAGGCCCAGCGCGGCAGCCGTACTGAGGAAACCGTCGCGCCGCGCGCGCTCCCACGGGTTATCGGCGCTGATGCAGGCCACCATCGCGTGGCGCTTTTCGGCCAGATGACGCGCCGCCGCGCGTCCGGCTTCCTCGTTGTCGATCACCACCGCGCTGTCCAGCGGCCGGGCCGAGGCGCTCCAGGTTTCCACCACCGGTATTTCCAGCGCGGCCAGGCCGGCCCGCAGGACGGGCTCGTCCAGAGGGCCGATGACCAGGGCGGCGGCCGGGCGCAGGACGGCCAGCTGGGGCAGCATGGCGGCATCGTGCCAGGGGCCGGCGGCCAGGTAATGGCCGGCGGGCGCCAGGCGTTCAGCGCAGGCCTGGATGGCGCGGCCAGCGGGCCCGGCATCCAGGCGGGGCGCGATGAGCGCCACGGGGCGCAGCGTAGGCAGGGAGGACATAGAGAATTTCAGGGGATTCGTCAGGCGTGACGATAACCCAGGCGGGCAGGCGCCGCCGGGCGCGGGCGGGCGATCGCGGCGGATCCCGGCGCGCGGGGGTAAAATGCCTCTTTTGTCTCAGACCGGGCCGTCTTGCGCCCCGGTTTCGAAGGTGCCCAATGTCTACGCTCGCCGAGTCTCCTGTTCCCTCGAACGAATCCGCCGCCGCACCCGCGGACTCGGCCTACGATCCGACGCAAAAGCAGAAATCGCAGGCCAAGACGGCACGCATCCCCATCAAGATTGTCCCTGCCGAACGTCTGAAGAAGCCCGAGTGGATCCGCGTGAAGGCTGCCGCGCCCGGCTCGCGCTTCTACGACATCAAGCGCATCCTGCGGGAACACAACCTGCACACGGTGTGCGAAGAAGCGTCTTGCCCGAACATCGGCGAATGCTTCGGCAAGGGCACGGCCACGTTCATGATCATGGGTGACAAGTGCACGCGCCGCTGCCCGTTCTGTGACGTGGGCCATGGACGCCCCGACCCGCTGGACACCAAAGAACCCGAGAACCTGGCGCGCACCATCGCCGCATTGAAGCTGTCTTACGTCGTGATCACGTCGGTCGACCGCGACGACTTGCGCGACGGCGGGGCCGCCCACTTCGTGGACTGCATCACGCACATCCGCGAACTGTCGCCCACCACGCGTATCGAGGTGCTGGTGCCTGACTTCCGCGGCCGCCTGGACCGTGCGCTGGCGATCCTGAACGCCGGCCCGCCGGACGTCATGAACCACAACCTGGAAACCGTGCCGCGCCTGTACAAGCAGGCCCGCCCGGGTTCGGACTACATGCACTCCTTGAAGCTGCTGGCTGAATTCAAGAAGCTGCATCCGGAAGTGCCCACCAAGTCCGGCCTGATGCTGGGCCTGGGCGAGACCGACGAAGAAATCCTGCAAGTGATGCGCGACATGCGCGAACACAATGTGGACATGCTGACGATCGGCCAGTACCTGCAGCCGTCGGAGCACCACCTGCCCGTGCTGCGTTACGTGCACCCGGACACCTTCGCCATGTTCGAGCGTGAAGCCTATGCGATGGGCTTCTCGCATGCGGCAGTGGGCGCGATGGTGCGTTCGTCGTATCACGCGGACGAGCAGGCGCACGCGGCTGGCGTGAACTGAGTCAGCCTGAGTCAGCCTGAGTCAGCCTGTTTCGGCGTCGTCCAGGGACACGCCGTTACCGTCCTTCGCGGACAGCAACGGCGTCAGGCCGCCCGGCCAGGTAATGCCCACGGCCGGATCGTCCCAGCGAATGCAGCGCTCATGGTGCGGGGCGTAGTAGTCCGTCGCCTTGTACAGGACGTCGGCGGAATCCGACAGCGTCAGGAAACCGTGGGCGAATCCTTCGGGTATCCACATCTGGCGCTTGTTCTCTGCCGAGAGCACCACGCCAACCCATCGCCCGAAGGTCGGCGACGTGCGCCGAACGTCGACCGCCACGTCGAATATCTCGCCCGCGCATACGCGCACCAGCTTGCCTTGCGGCTGCGTCACTTGATAGTGCAGGCCGCGCAAGACGCCCTTGGCCGAGCGCGAATGGTTGTCCTGCACGAAGCGGCGCGAGAGGCCGGTCGCGGCTTCGAAAACTTCCTGGTTGAAGCTCTCGAAGAAGAAGCCGCGCGCGTCGTTGAACACGCGGGGTTCCAGGACCAGCACGTCTGGGATGGCTTGCGCAAGGGCTTTCATCAGAACACCTTATCCACCAGGACACGCATCAGGTATTGGCCATAGCCGCTTTTGGACAAGGGCGCGGCCAGCTTTTCCAGGGCGTCGGCGCTGATCCACTGCTGGCGGAAGGCGATTTCTTCCGGACACGCCACCTTCAATCCCTGGCGGTGTTCCAGCGTGGCGATGAACTGGCTGGCTTCCAGCAGCGATTCGTGGGTGCCGGTGTCCAGCCAGGCAAAGCCGCGTCCCATGATCTCCACGCTCAGCTTGCCTTGCTTCAGGTAGTGCTGGTTTACGTCGGTGATCTCGAGTTCGCCGCGCGCGGACGGCCGGATGCCGCGCGCAACGTCGATCACATCGTTGTCGTAGAAATACAGGCCGGTGACGGCATAGCCGGACCGGGGACGGGCGGGCTTTTCCTCGATGGACAGCACCTTGCCGTCGCGGTCGAATTCGGCCACGCCGTAGCGCTCCGGGTCCTGCACGTGATAGGTGAACACGGTGGCGCCGTCTGGGCGTCCGTTGGCGTTTTGCAGCAGCCGGGGCAGTTCGTGGCCGTAGAAGATGTTGTCGCCCAGGACCAGCGCGCAGGGGTCTTGCCCGATGAAGGGTGCGCCGATCAGGAACGCCTGCGCCAACCCGTCGGGCGAGGGTTGCACCGCGTAGGCAAGATTCAAACCCCATTGCGATCCGTCGCCCAGCAACTGCTGGAACCGCGGCGTGTCTTGCGGCGTCGAGATGATCAGGATGTCGCGGATGCCCGCCAGCATCAACGTGGTGAGGGGGTAGTAGACCATCGGCTTGTCGAAGACCGGCAGCAGTTGTTTGCTGACCGCCAGCGTCGCCGGATGCAGCCGTTCGCCGGCGCCGCCGGCCAGCACTATGCCTTTACGCATCATGTGAATTCCCCGCGCGCCGAAAGTTGATCCAGGAAGCGGTCCGCGCCTTGCGTCCAGGAGGGCAGCCGCAGCGCCAGTGCGGCCGAGAGCCGCGTGGTGTCCAGCCTTGAATTGTGCGGGCGTTTGGCCGCGGCGGGGTAGTCTTTCGAGGCGATGGCGCGGATCCGATCCGGAGTCAGTGCCAGGGCCGCGCCCCGCGCCGCAGCGCCGGAAACCAGATAGCGCGCGAAGGCATGCCAACTGGTGGCGCCGCCGGCAGCCAGATGATAGATGCCGGCCGGCAGCCGCTGTTGTCGGTGGCGGGCCACGGCCTGTGCTGTGACGTCGGCGATCAGCGAGGCGGAGGTCGGTGCGCCGATCTGGTCTGCCACGACATCCAGACGGTCCCGGGTCCGGGCCAGACGCAAGATGGATGTGGGAAAGTTACGGCCATGCGGCGCGTAGACCCAGCTGCAGCGGAACACCAGCGCGTCGCAGCCGCTTTCCAGCACTGCCGACTCCCCCGCGAGCTTGGTGGCGCCATAGACATTCAACGGGCGGGGCGTATCGGTTTCCGTGTACGGCTGGTCGCTGTCGCCGTCGAAGACATAGTCGGTGGAATAGTGCACCAGCAGGGCGCTTGCGTCCTTCGCGTATTGCGCCAGCGCGGTGACCGCCTGCGCGTTGACCTGATCAGCCGCCTCCCGATCGGTTTCGGCCTGGTCGACGGCGGTATAGGCCGCCGCGTTCACGATTACATCGGGACGGTGCGCAGCCAAGGCGCGCAGCAAGGCATCCTGATCGCGCAGGTCGACGTCGCCGTGGCCAAGCGGGACGACCTCGCCCAGTGCGGGCAAGGCGTGCCGCAGTTCCTGACCAATCTGACCCGCTTTGCCCAGCAGTAGGATCTTCACGCGGTTCCGCTAAATCGTGGAGGGGGTGCGATAGGCGCCGCTCGCAACATTTGCCACCCATTGCGCTTCGTCCAGGTACCACTGCACCGTCTTGCGGATGCCGGATTCGAAAGTCTCGGCCGGTATCCATCCCAGGTCGCGCTGCAGGCGCGTTGCGTCCACGGCATAGCGGCGGTCATGGCCGGCCCGGTCCGGCACGTGGACGATCTGCGATGCGTACGACTGGCCGTCGGCCCGCGGCCGGCGCTCGTCCAGCAGCGCGCACAGGCCGCGCACCAGATCCAGATTGGTCTTTTCGTTCCAACCGCCCACGTTGTACGTCGCGCCCGGAACACCGGCTTGCAGCATCCGGCGGATGGCGTCGCAGTGGTCGGCCACATACAGCCAATCCCGCCGCTGCAGGCCGTCGCCGTAGATCGGCAGCGGCTTGCCGGCGAACGCGTTGTGGATTACCAGGGGAATCAACTTTTCCGGAAACTGCCGCGGGCCGTAGTTGTTCGAGCAATTCGACGTCAGGACGGGCAGGCCGTAAGTCTGGTGATAGGCACGCACCAGGTGGTCGCTGGCCGCCTTGCTGGCGGAATAGGGGCTGTTCGGCGCGTAGCAGGTCAGCTCGGTGAACGCAGGGGCGTCTTCGTCCAGCGAGCCATAGACTTCGTCGGTGGAAATATGCACAAAGCGGAAATTCGCCTTGCCGCCGTCGTCCAGCGTCGACCAATAGTGGCGGACGGCCTCCAGCAGGTGGAAGGTCCCGACGACGTTCGCCTGCAGGAACGTGCCCGGATCGGCGATGGACCGGTCGACGTGGGTCTCGGCGGCGAAATTGATCAGCGCGCGAGGGCGGTGCGTGTGCAACAGCGCCGACACCGCCGCCTGATCGGCGATGTCGCCGTGGACGAACGTGTGCCGCGCGTCGAGCGTCAGCGATGCCAGATTGTCCAGATTGCCGGCGTAGGTCAGCTTGTCCAGCGTGACGACCGGTTCGTCGCTGCGGGCAAGCCAGTCCAGGACGAAGTTGGACCCGATAAAGCCGGCGCCGCCGGTGACGATAATGCTCATGTGCTTGGAAATCTGAAGGCCGGGGAGGTCCGGCGTGTCGCGGCCACGCCTTAGCGGCGCGCCTGGGCTCCCGCCCAGAACGTGTCTTTCTGCCCCGCATGCTGGTTTATACAACGGGCTAGCACGAACATCAGGTCCGACAACCGGTTCAGGTACTGGCGCACCGGAGGATTCACAGATTCGGCCCCCGCCAGCGCCACCACCGCCCGTTCTGCCCGCCGGCACACCGTACGCGCCACGTGTGCCTGCGCTGCGGCGCGGGTGCCGCCCGGCAGAATGAATTCGCGCAGCGGGGCCAGCGTGGCGTTGTAGTGCGCCAACCGCGCATCCAGGCGGGCGATTTGCGCGTCAGTCACGGCGGCGTGACCGGGAATGCAGAGTTCCGCGCCCATGTCGAAGAGGTCGTGCTGGATCGCCATCAGGTCCAGCGAAATCTCGGGCGGCAGGGGGTCAGTCAGCAGCAGGCCGATGACGCTGTTCAATTCATCCACGTCGCCCAGGGCCGCGATGCGGGGGCCATCCTTGGGAACGCGTGATCCGTCCCCCAGCCCTGTCGTGCCGTCGTCTCCGGTGCGGGTGGCAATGACGGATAAGCGGTTGGCCATGGGGAGTGTCCTGAATCGGGGAAAAGGAAGGGGCGGATTGCGTCCGGGGGTAAGCGCACGCCCGGGCGGACGGCCGCTTCGCAATCAACTGTAAGGATTGTTGCGTCGACCCCGCCGGAACTGTTGCATAACGGCGGTATCCTAGCATTGTGGAAAGCAGCAAGGGCGCGCGTTTCGGCCCCTTCGGCTTTCGCTGTCAATGGAGGACGCCTGTATGGCTTTTGACCGCAAATATGCAATGCCCATGGCCATCGCTACCGCGATGGCCGTCGTGACCCTGGCTACGCCCTTGGCGTTCGCGCAAACGGCCGACGCCAGCGGCGAAGTGCGCCGGGTCGATCCGGCCGCGGGCAAGGTCACGATCAAGCACGACGAGATCAAGGCCCTGGACCTGCCGGCCATGACGCTGGTCTATGAGGCCGATCCGCCGGCCCTGCTGTCCAAGATCAAGGCGGGCGACAAGGTCCGCTTCACGGCCACCCGCAAGGACGGCAAGTATGTCGTGACGGCGATCACGAACTGACGCCGCGCCATGAAAAACGCCGTTTACCGCAAGATTGCGATAAACGGCGTTGATCAGAAGGGAGCGCGCCAGGCGCGCCGCCCGACTTACAGCACGTAGCGCGCCAGGTCCTGGCTGCTGGCGGCTTCCGCCAACTGCGAGTTGACGTAGGCGGCGTCGATCTTCACGTGCTTGTCCTGGCTGGACGTCGCGTCGAACGACAGTTCGTCCAACAGCTTTTCCATCACCGTGTACAGGCGGCGGGCGCCGATGTTCTCGGTGGTTTCGTTCACGTCGTAGGCCAGTTCGGCCAGGCGACGCACGCCCTCATCCGTGAACTCCAACTGCACGTCTTCGGTGGCCATCAGCGCGGTGTACTGCTTGGTCAGCGAGGCGTCTGTGTCGGACAGGATGCGCACGAAGTCTTCGGCGGTCAGCGATTCCAGTTCCACGCGGATCGGGAAACGGCCTTGCAGCTCAGGAATGAGATCCGACGGGCGGGCCAGGTGGAATGCGCCCGACGCGATGAACAGGATGTGGTCGGTGCGGACCATGCCGTAGCGCGTGTTGACGGTCGTGCCTTCAACCAGCGGCAGCAGGTCGCGCTGCACACCCTGGCGCGACACGTCGGCGCCGCCCGATTCCTGGCGAGCCGCGATCTTGTCGATTTCGTCCAGGAAGACAATACCGTTCTGCTCGACGTTGTTGATGGCCACGGTGCGCAGGTCTTCTTCGTTGACGCGCTTGGCGGCTTCTTCGTCGACGATCAGCTTGAAGGCTTCGCGCACCTTCATCTTCTTGGGTTTTTTCTTGTCGCGGGCCATGCCGGCGAACATGCCGCGCAGCTGCTCGGCCATTTCTTCCATGCCGGGGGGCGTCATGACGTCCATCTGCGGCGCGGCCTGGGCCACTTCGATCTCGATTTCCAGATCGTCGATCTTGCCTTCGCGCAGACGCTTTCTGAATGTCTGGCGG
This sequence comes from Achromobacter sp. FW305-C-13, assembly GCF_058783475.1. NCBI lineage: Bacteria > Pseudomonadati > Pseudomonadota > Betaproteobacteria > Burkholderiales > Alcaligenaceae > Achromobacter > Achromobacter sp. FW305-C-13. The sequence continues at coordinate 128,764 of NZ_JBYSYN010000002.1, forward strand.
GCGCTGTTGTCTTCGCCGCGTTCCGGTTCGCCGGAGGCGCCGCGAGCGGGCGGGACCAGGGCGTCCAGGATGCGGTCTTCGGCGGCGTCTTCGGCCTGGGTACGCACTCGGCGCATTTCCAGTTCACGCGTCTGCTTGATCGAGTATTCGGTCAGGTCGCGGATGATGGTGTCGACGTCGCGGCCCACATAGCCCACTTCCGTGAACTTGGTGGCTTCGATCTTGATGAAGGGCGCGTTGGCCAGCTTGGCCAGGCGGCGCGCGATCTCGGTCTTGCCCACGCCGGTGGGGCCGATCATCAGGATGTTCTTGGGGTGGATTTCGTGGCGCAGGGGCTCGGCGACCTGCTGGCGGCGCCAGCGGTTGCGCAGGGCGACGGCGACCGCGCGCTTGGCGCGGTTCTGGCCGACGATGTATTTGTCGAGTTCGGAGACGATCTCTCCGGGCGTCATGTTGGATGCGGACATGAGGGCGAATCCTTGAAGCTAGGGCGGGCTGGGGAGGCGGCCGCGGCGCACGGGGTGCGCCGCGTGGCGGGCGTCAGTCGCCCAGCGTTTCGATGACGTGGTTCTGGTTGGTGTAGATGCAGAGGTCGCCGGCGATTTCCAGCGATTGCTTGACGACGGTCTCGGGCGACAGATCGGTGTTGCGCAGCAACGCCAGGGCAGCCGATTGGGCGTAGGCGCCGCCGGAGCCGATGGCCGCCAGGCCGTGTTCGGGTTCCAGCACATCGCCGTTGCCGGTCAACACAAGGGTGTGCTCGGTGTCGGCGACGATCAGCATGGCTTCCAGCCGGCGCAGGACGCGGTCGGTGCGCCAGTCGCGAGTCAGTTCGACCGCGGCGCGCATCAGGTTGCCCTGGTGCTTTTCCAGCTTGGCTTCGAAGCGTTCCTGCAACGTGAATGCGTCGGCGGTGGCGCCGGCGAAACCGGCCAGGATCTTGTCGTGGTACAGGCGGCGGATCTTGCGGGCCGTGCCCTTGACGACGATGTTGCCCAGGGTGACCTGGCCATCGCCGCCGAGCGCGACGCGGTTGCCGCGGCGCACACACACGATGGTGGTGGCGTGAAATTGTTCCATGCGTTCCTTCCTTTGAAAGGACTAGCTGGGGGCGGTTGACCGGAAATCAAGGCTGCGGGCGCGCATCCTCCGGGTCGGCAAAAAGGGCAATAAAAAAGGCTATGCCGGAAACCAGCATAGCCTTTCAGGGCAGGGCGTGAAATACGGGACGGATTAGTCGCCGTACAGCTTTTGGCGCATTTCACGGCGTTCCTGCGCTTCCAGCGACAGGGTGGCCGTGGGGCGGGCCAACAGGCGGGGTACGCCGATGGGTTCGCCCGTTTCTTCACACCAGCCGTATTCGCCGCTGTCGATGCGGGCGATGGACTGTTGCACCTTTTTCAGCAGCTTGCGCTCGCGGTCGCGGGTGCGCAGCTCCAGGGCGTGTTCTTCCTCGATGGTGGCGCGGTCGGCGGGATCGGGCACGAACTGCGTTTCGCGCAGGTGCTCAGTGGTTTCGCCGGCGTTGGCCAGGATGTCCTGTTCGAGTTGTTTGAGCCGTTCCTTGAAGAAAGCCAGCTGGCGTTCGTTCATATAGTCGGACTCGGGCATGGCCAGCAATTCCTTCTCGCTGGGCAGATCAATCGCCGTATCGCTCGTCGACTTGCTTGATTTTTTGGTTGCTGCCTTGGTAGCCATGAAAACACTCCACTATGAATCGATCCTGGCGCGGGCGTCCTTTCCCAGTCCGTGTTGCTTGCTGCTTACGCTATTCGTACCTCACAGTACTGCCTTCGTCGCATCGCGTCACGTCGGGAAGGGGGATTACCCCGCCAGGCACTGCTCCAAGCCCCGGGTGAAAATCTCCTGGGGCAGCTTACGTCCGATGAACACCATCTTGGTGGACGGTTTTTCGGCCGCGGTCCACGGCTTGCCGGGTTCGGCGCCCATCATCATGTGCACACCCTGGAACAACATGCGGCGGTTGATGCCCTTCATGTACAGGATGCCCTTGTAACGCATCAGGTCGGGACCATAGACCTGCACCACGCCACCCAGGAATTCCTCAAGGCGCGCGGGATCGAACGGCTTGTTGGAACGGAACACGAACGCGCCGATTTCGTCGTCGTGCTGGTGGTGGTGATGATGGTGGGCATGATTGCAATGCGCCCCGCAGTCGCCGTCGTGATCATGGTCGTGATCGTGGGCATGGCCGTGATCGTGCCCGTGGTCATGCCCATGGTCGTGGGCGGCGTCGGGGTGTTCATCGGCCAGGAATTCCGGGTCGATGTCCAGAATGGAATTCAGGTTGAAGCCGCTGATGTCGATGATGGACTTCAGGTCGACTTCGCCAAAGTTGACCGGCGTGATCGGCGCGCGCGGGTTCATGTGAACCAGGCGGTGGCGCAGCGCTTCGTAGTCGACTTCGTTGACCAGGTCGCGCTTGGAGATCAGGATGCGGTCGGCAAAACCAACCTGCTTCTGGGCTTCCGGTTGCGCGTCGAGCGTGGCCATGCCGTGCTTGGCGTCGACCACCGTCACCACCGCATCCAGGCGGTAGTACTCGGCGATGTCGTCATCCATGAAGAACGTCTGGCAAACGGGACCGGGGTTGGCCATGCCGGTCGTCTCGAGGATGACGCGTTCGAAATTCAGTTCGCCGGCTTCGCGCTTGGCGCGCAGCTCGGACAGGGTGCGCATCAGGTCGCCACGGACCGTGCAGCAGACGCAGCCGTTGGACAGTTCGATGATTTCTTCATCGCTGTCTTGCACGAGCAGGTCGTTGTCGATGCTTTCCGGTCCGAATTCGTTTTCGATGACCGCAACGCGGCGGCCGTGGAATTCGGTCAGGATGCGTTTGAGCAGGGTGGTCTTGCCCGCACCGAGAAAGCCGGTGAGGATGGTGACGGGAACCATTTTGTCCAAACTGCGCGGGGTGTTCATGGCGAAGCTGCTAGCGTGAGGTCAAGGCTGAAGTCTAGGCATTCAACTCATGGGCCTGGCAGGGGATTTTTCCCGTGCAGGATGATGTTTGCCACAGGCTGCGAAGGCCGCCAACAGCGGCCGGACGCAGGATTACAGCACAGTCGGGGGCAGGGGGCAAACCCCGGGTCAACCCAGGGGCCGAAGCCGTCCGGATCGCGGCTGTACGCCGTCAAGTATCGGGCGATATCACTATTTTGGGGCGGTTTGCCGGATTTCAAGGGCGGCGGCGGCCCTGGCCCGATGAGGGACAGAGGGCGGTGAGGCGTCCGTCCTGCCGCGGGCGGGGCGCGCCAGGCGGACGCCGTCCGCCGGATGGCGCCGATGCCTAGTGGTGATGGTGGTGATGGCCGGCGTCAGCGGGCTGCTTCTGCTGGCATTGGGGACACAACGCGCGGATCTCGGTTTCGTGGGTGGCCAGGGCGTAGCCCGTTTGGGCGACGCGCTCGGCCAGTTGGCGGCTCATGGCCGGATCGGACACTTCCGCCACGGCGCCGCAACCCGTGCAGACCACCAGCAGGTCATGGGGGGCGCCGCCGGCGTCATGACAGGCGCTCCAGGCGTTGACGGCGTCCAGCCGGTGGATCAGGCCTTCGTCCATCAGGAAGTCCAGCGCCCGGTACACCGTCGGAGGCGCGGCGCCCGGGTGGACTTCGCGCATGGCGTCCAGCAATTCGTAGGCTTTCAGGCTGCGGCCGTGACGCAGCAACAGTTCCAGCACCTTGCGGCGGATGGGCGTGAGGCGGCGTCCGCGCTGCTCGCACAGCGTCTCGGCGACGCTGAGCTGAGCGCCGACGGTGTCGCTGCGGGGGGATCGGGGCGGAGCGGGCATGGCGGGCTTTACCTGAATGAGGAACGCGCGCGACGCGCGCGAGATGCCTGGAAGGTAGCAGAAAACATGGATATGCGGGCATCCAGGGCGGATTCAAGCTTTATTAGTTATGATATAACATAATAAAATCACGCGGCATCGCAATTCCGCCGCCTTTCGAACACCGCTTTCCCATGTCTCACTTCTCGCTTCTGCCTTGCCGGCCCGGCGCCGCGCCCCGGCAAGGCGCCATCCCCCGTTCCGCTTTCCTGGTTTCCGCCTGGCGCCGCATGGCGGCGGCACTGGTGGCGGCCGCCGCCCTCTGGGCCCTGACCGGCTGGGCGCTGGATTGGTGGCCGCGATGAGCGTGACGCCGGTGCACATCGAATTGGATGACGCGTCGTTCGGCTGGCATGGCCATCCGGCGTTGAAATCGGTGTCGGGCCGGTTTGCCGCCGGCGGCATGACGGCGGTGGTGGGCCCCAACGGGGCCGGCAAGTCGACGTTGATCAAGGGAATCATGGGTGTGTTGCGCCCCATGACCGGCAGCGTGCGCATCAGCGGCGCGGGCCGGTCCGAGCTGGCCTGGTTGCCGCAGGCGGCTGAACTGGATCGGTCGTTCCCCGTGACGGTGCTGGATCTGGTGGCGATGGGGGCGTGGCGCCGAGTCGGCGGATGGCGCCGGTATGGCGGCGAAGAACTTGACCGCTGCATGGATGCGCTGGAAACGGTGGGGCTGGCGGATGCCGCCGGACGCGGCGTGGATACGCTGTCGGGTGGTCAGATGCAGCGCACGCTGTTTGCGCGGATGCTGATGCAGGATGCGCCGGTGCTGCTGCTGGATGAACCGTTCGCAGCCGTGGACAGCCATACCGCCGACGACTTGATGGCGTTGCTGTGCGGACTGCACGGCCAGGGCCGGACGGTGATCGCCGTCCTGCACGACCTGGAACTGGTGCGTGACCACTTCCCCGATTGCCTGCTGCTGTGCGGCTCGGTCGTGGCCTGGGGCGCAACGCAAGACACCTTGAACGACGCGCATCTGAAGATGGCGCGGCAATGGCACGCGAGGGCCTACGCATGAGTCTGGCGCAATGGGTGGTCTCGCCCTTTCTGGATTACGGCTTCATGCGGCGCGCGCTGGCGGGCGCCAGCGCTTTGTCGCTGGGCGCCGCGCCGTTGGGCGTATTCCTGGTGCTGCGGCGCATGAGCCTGATGGGCGACGCCATGTCGCACGCCATCCTGCCGGGCGTCGCGGCCGGCTTTCTGCTGTCGGGTTTGTCGTTGGGCGCGATGATGCTGGGCGGCATCGCCACCGGCCTGGCCGTGGCCCTCCTGGCGGGACTCGTGGCGCGATTGACGCCGTTGCGCGAGGACGCGAGTTTTGCGGCTTTCTATCTGATCTCGCTGGGGCTGGGTGTGCTGCTGGTGTCGTTGCGCGGCTCCAATATGGATCTGCTGCACGTGCTGTTCGGCACGGTGCTGGGCCTGGATGACGCGGCGCTGCTGCTGGTGACCATCACGGCTAGCGCGACCTTGTTGGTGCTGGCGGCGATCTACCGCCTGCTGGTGGCCGAATGCCTGGACCCCGGCTTCCTGCGCGCCAGTGGCGGCGGGGGCGGCTGGGTCCACATGGGCTTCCTGGTGCTGGTGGTCGTGAACCTGGTGGCGGGCTTTCAGGTGCTGGGCACCTTGATGGTGGTCGGGATCATGATGCTGCCCGCGGCCGCTGCCCGCTTCTGGGCGCGTTCGGCGGCCCGGCAGATTCCGCTGGCCGCGGCGTTTGGCGTGCTGGCGTCCGTCAGCGGGCTGCTGGTCTCGTACCACTACAACGTGCCGGCCTCGCCCTCGATCATCCTGGCCGCCGGCGCCTGTTACCTGTTTTCCATCGTTGGCGGCCCGCATGGCGGGTTGCTGCGGGCGCCGCGCCGCATGCGCCGGGCCTGACTTCACTAGGAGATTCGCTATGCGTTCCATTCTGCCGGCGCGCCGCCGCGCCCTGTTGGCCGTTGCCGGACTGTGCCTGTCGGCCGTTTTCGGCGCGGCGCACGCCGCCGACCCCGTGAAGGCGGTCGCCAGCTTTTCCATCCTTGGGGACATCGTGCGCGAAGTGGGTGGCAACGACGTCAGCCTGACCACGCTGGTGGGCCCCGACGGCGATGCCCATGAATACGAACCCACTCCGGGCGACGCGAAGAAGCTGTCCGCCGCGCAGGTGCTGTTCGTGAACGGCCTGGATTTCGAGACCTGGCTGCCCAAGCTGACGAAGGCCTCGGGCTTTGCGGGCAAGACCGTGGTGGCCTCGCAGGGCGTGACGCCGCGCAAGTTCGCCGGGCACGGCGATGCGGACAAGCACGACGATCACGGCCATGACGATGACCACGGACACGGCCACGAACACGGGCATGACCGCGAGGACGGCCACCATCATCACGGCGATGCTGACCCGCATGCCTGGCAGAACCTGGCCAATGGCGTGATCTATGCGCGCAATGTGGCCGAGGGCCTGGCCGCCGCCGACCCGGCGCATGCCGACGACTACCGCCAGCGTGCAAACGCCTACATCGCCAAGCTGCAAGCGCTGGACGCCAATGTGAAGAAGACGTTTGCCGCCATTCCCGCCGAGCGGCGCAAGGTCGTGACCTCGCATGACGCCTTCGGCTATTTCGGCGACGCCTACGGCGTGGCGTTCATTTCGGCAATGGGTGTGTCGACGGATGCTGAGCCGTCGGCGGGCGAAGTCGCCGCCATCATCGAACAGGTCAAGCGCGAACGCGTGCCGGCCGTCTTCGTCGAGAACATCACCAGCCCCAAGCTGGTGCAGCAGATCGCGCGCGAGACCGGCGCCAAGGTGGGTGGTACGCTTTATTCCGATGCGCTGTCCAAGTCCGGACAGCCCGGCGCCACCTATCTGGAAATGTTTGAATGGAACGTACGTCAGCTTGCCGCGGCCTTGCAACCCTGAGCGCCGTGACGGCCATGCTGGCGGCGGGCGCCGCCAGCGCGCATCCGCACATGTGGATCGACGCTCGCGCCACCATCGATATCGACGCGCAGCACCGCATCACGGCAGTCCGCCAGGTCTGGTTGTTTGACGAGATGTTCGGCGCCTATGCCACGCAAGGCCTGAAGACGGGCAAGGACGGTTCCTTGCCCGCCGCAACCTTGAAGGGCATGGCCGATGACTGGATGAAGGCGCTGGGCGAACCGATCTCACACTATTTCACCCGGGTCACCGCGGACGGCAAGATGGCCGCGTTCGCAGCTCCGCGCGATGCGCGCGTCGATTGGAATGCGAAGACCAAACGGTTGACGCTGTCGTTCACGTTGCCGCTGGCCGCGCCCGTGGCGCCGGGTGCCGACGGCGCGCAAGTCGATATCTACGACCCCACGTATTTCGTCGCGTACGCCTTCGATGAAAAAGGTGCCGTGGCGCTGGGCGGCCCGGCTGCCGCGGCGTGCACGTCCGAATACCGCAAGCCCAAGGAACTGGATTGGAAGACCATGCAGCAACTGGCCGCGATCCCGGCCGACCCGGACGCGTTGCCCGACGAGCTTTTCGCCATCACCAAGGGGCTGACGCACCGCATCGAAGTGCGGTGCCCGTAGTACGACGTCCGAGCGTCGCCGCGATCGCCGCGCTGCGGTTCGCGGTGGCTATGGTGCTGCTGGGGGGCATGGGCGCGGCCGTCGCGCAGGGTGCACATCCCTTTGGCGTGCCGGAAAGCGGTTCGGGGTTGGCCGGGCCGGGATGGCTGGCCAGCTTCTTTGGGCAGGTGTCGGTCTGGCAAAGCCATTTCTACCGTCAGCTGACGGGCGCAGTGCGGGCCTGGCAGGCGGAAGGCGGCGCGGCCTGGGCGCTGATCGGCCTGTCTTTCGCCTATGGCGTGTTCCACGCCTTGGGGCCCGGGCATGGCAAGGCGGTGATCTCTTCCTATGTGCTGGCCAACCGGCAGACGGCGCGCAACGGCGCGCTGCTGGCGCTGGCTTCCGCGTTGATCCAGGCGTTGGTTGCGATTGCGATGGTGGCGGTGCTGGCGTTGGTGTTCAACGCCACCGCGGCGACGATGAACCAGGCGACGCGTTGGCTGGAGCTGGCGTCCTATGCACTGGTGACGCTGCTGGGCGCATGGCTGGTCTGGGTGAAGGCGATCCGGCCGTTGCTGCGGCGCCGGGCAGGCCAAGAAGTCGCGCCGGCGCCGGCCGTCGCTGCGCCTTTGCCTGCCGCACCCGCGCTGAAGGGCGCTGCCGCATTGCGGGCGATTGCCGTGCATGCGCCCACCGCGCCGGCGCCTGCACATCACCATCACCACGATGACGACTGCGGTTGTGGCCACGCGCACGTGCCGGCGCCTGATCAGGTTGCGGGCCCGTTGAACTGGCGTCGCGCGGGATCGGCGGTATTGGCGGTGGGATTGCGGCCGTGCAGCGGCGCGTTGATCGTGCTGGTGTTCGCCTTGTCGCAAGGCTTCTTCCTGGCCGGCGTGGCGTCGGCCCTGGCGATGGGCTTGGGCACGGGCCTGACCGTCGCGGCGCTGGCCTGCCTGGCAGTGGCGGCCGGCAGCGCCGCAACGCGTATCGGCCACCGCCTGTCCAGCACGGGCGCGGCGCGCTTGCGCTACGGCGTGGAAGCGTTGGCGGCGTTGGTGGTGCTGTTGCTAGGCGTCATGCTGCTGGGCGGCATGGTGGCGGCAGGCGGTTAGGTCTTCAGGATTTGCGGCCGGCGCGCGGGTGCGCCTGGTCGTAAGCTTTGGCCAGATGCTGGAAATCCAGCCGGGTATAGACCTGGGTCGTGGAGATGTTGGCGTGGCCCAGCATTTCTTGCACGGCCCGCAGGTCCTGCGCCGATTGCAGCACGTGGCTGGCGAAACTGTGGCGCAGTACGTGCGGATGCACATGCGTGGGCAGGCCGGCGTCTTGCGCGATGCGCGCCAGTTGCAGCTGCACGACGCGGGGCGAAATACGTTTGCCGCGGGCACCCAGGAACAGGGCCGCGGCGTCTTCCGGCTGGGGGGCGGGCGGCGCCAGTTGGGCCCGCACGTCGATCCACTTCTGCAGCGCCGCCACGGCGGCCTGCCCGACCGGCACCGAGCGGCGCTTGCCGCCCTTGCCCAGCACTTCGACTTCGGCTTCGTCCAGTTTCAGCCAGCCGCGGGATTCATAGTCGGCCGAGCGCGTGTAGCGCAGATCCAGCCCCACCAGTTCAGACAGCCGCAGGCCGCTGGAATACAGCAGTTCAAGCATGGCCTGGTCGCGCAGCGCGGCGGGCTCGTTCGCGACCTTGGCCGGCGCACGGTCCAGCAGCGCCTGCGTCTGTTCCACCGACAAGGCCTTGGGCAAGCCGCGCGGCGCCTTGGGGGCGCGCACGCCGGCCACGGGGTTGCCGGCCAGTTCGATCGACGGCGCCCACCATTGATAGAAGCCGCGCCAGGCCGCCAGCGTGCGTGCCAGGCTGCGCGGGCCGCGGCCCTGGGCATGCAGGCGCGCGACGAACTGGCGGATGTGGCCGTTGGCGATCTTGTCCAGCGGCAGACGGGCCTTTTCGGCGAGTTCGCGCAGGAAGTGCAGTTCGCGCCGATAGCCGTCGAGCGTGTGGGGAGAATAGCGGCGGTTGGTTTCCAGATGACGCACCCAGGCGTCCATCGGATCGGGCAAGGCTTGCCCGCCCGCTACAGGCGGCGGGGAGTCGGGCGGGGGCGCGTCGCGCGTGGTGGAATTCATGTCCGCCCGCCCTGGCGTTGTCTTACGCCTTCGGCGACGCCGGATTCAGGCGATGCAGCGCCGCCGAAGCCAGTTGGCCGATGGATTCGAGGAATGCCGTGCCCATTTCCGGGGTGAAGCGCTCGGGGTCGTCGGAGCCCAACACCAGCAGGCCGACAGCGGCGCCGTCGGCTTCCAGGCGCAGGGGCACCAGCGCCAGCGATTTCGGCGTGCTGTCCAGCCAACCCGCGGCTTCGAACGCGGTATCGGTGCCGCAATACGGCGTCTTCAGGCTGTCGGTAAACGTGCGCACGTCTTGCGAGACGGGTTCGCCGTAACCGGTGGCGGGCAGCTCGGACAGGTTCCACAGGCGTAGCGCCACGTGGTTGAGTTCGAACTGTTCAGCCAGCCCCAGGGCGATTTCGCCGGGTACGCGCTGGGCGTCGTTTTCAGACAGCAGGCGGCTGCACCATTTGGCCACATGCGTGCCGATGCTTTCGTTGGCGGTGGCGTTGCGCACCAGCTCGTTCAAGCGCCATTCCAGTTCGCGATTGCGTTCGCGCAGCGTGAGGATCTGGCGTTCGCCCAGCGAAATCGCGCGCGAGCCGTGCGGATGGGGCACCTGCATGGTGGCGAAGACGTCAGCGTGCTCGTCGAAGAAGCCGGGGTGTTCTTGCAGGAAAGCGGCGATGTCCTGGGCGGTGAATGCGGTATCAGTCATAGGGTCAGCGGTTCAGCGCCATGGAGAAGACGAGCTTGTCGATGTCGACCTGCCCCGTGAAGACGGACTCGGCCGGGCCGGTCATGCGCAGCTGTTCGCCGTTCCAGGCAATAGTGAGCACGCCGCCGCGCGTTTGCACGCGCACGGGCGATTCCAGCAGGCCGCGGCGGATGCCGGCCGCGACGGCCGCGCAGGCGCCGGTGCCGCAGGCGAGGGTTTCGCCCGCCCCGCGTTCAAACACGCGCAGGCGGATGTTGTGGCGGTCCACCACTTGCATGAAGCCCGCGTTGACCCGGCGCGCGAAGCGCGGATGGGTTTCGATCAGCGGGCCCTGCACGGCGACGGGCGCGGTGTCGACGTTGTCGACCACTTGCACGGCATGGGGATTGGAAATGGCCACGGCCGACAGCAGCACCTTGGCGGGCACGCCGGCGGGCGCGTCCAGTTCCAGTTCCCAGAGCGTGTCTTCGCCTTGGCGTTGCGAGGCGAGGCCGGCGGTGTCAAACGGCAGCGCGGCGGGATCGAAACGGGTGCTGCCCATTTCAACCGTGACCTGTTCGTCGTCGCCTTCGTCCAGGACGAGGATGCCGGTGGCGATTTCGGCGCGCAGCGGATTGCGGTCGGACAGGCCTTGCTCGTGCACGAAGCGTACGAAGCAGCGGGCGCCATTGCCGCAGTGTTCGACTTCGCTACCGTCGGAATTGAAAATGCGATAGCGGAAATCGGCGTCCGGTCGGGTGGCGCGTTCGACCAGAAGGATCTGGTCGGCGCCGATGCCGAAGTGCCGGTCGCCCAAGGCGCGCGCCCGTTCGGGCGTCATGTCGATGGTCTGGCGGACCCCGTCGAGCACGACGAAATCGTTGCCCGCGCCATGCATTTTGGTGAAGTTCCAGTTCATGCCTGGATTATCGCCCATTATTGGGGTGCGGGCAGCCCGCGCCGGGAGGTCAATAGACTTTCGGTTCGCCGGGGGGGCGGGTCTTGAAGCGCCGGTGCACCCAGTAGTACTGGCTGGGGCAGCGGCGCACCCAGGATTCCAGTTCGCGGTTCAGGCGGGCGGTGGCGGCTTCCAGCGAGTCTTCGCCCGGGAAGTCCTCCAGCGGCGGCAGCACGTCCACGTGATAGCGACCGGTCTGCGGGTTCCAGAAACCCACCACTGGCAGCACGGCCGCGTTCCACTTCTGGGCCAGCTGGGCGGTGGCCAGCAGCGTGGCGGCCGGCACGCCAAAAAAGGGCACCAACACCGAGCCCTGGCGGCCGAAATCCATGTCGGGCAGGTAATACACCGGGCGCGGGGCGCGCAGGTGGCGGATCAGGTCGCGCACGCCGTCTTTGCGGCTGACCAGGAAGACCTCGTTGAAGCGGGCGCGCCCGGCGGCCACGACCGCGTCGATGTGCGGGTCGCTCTGCGGGGTGTACATGGTGGCCGCGCTGGGCACTTCCATGGTCAGGCGCGTGGCGGCCGCGTCCAGCGCGATGAAGTGGGGCGCCAGCAGGATCACGGCACGGCCTTGGGCCGTCAGTGCGTTGATGCGGTCGGCGCCCGTTTGCGTGACCAGGTCCTTGACGGCCTCGGGCGTGCCGTACCAGAGCACGCCGCGGTCCACGATGGATTGCGCCAGCGCCCGGAAGTGATCAGCAACCCATTGTTCGCGCACGGACGCGGGCTGGTCAGGAAAGCACAGTTCCAGATTGCGGCGCACGATGTGGGCGCGGGACCGGGCCAGGCGGGGGGCCAGCCAACCCAGGACAGCGCCGATGCGCTGGCGCGTCGACGGCTTGATGCGGCCGAACCATTTCAGCAGGGTGACCAGCGTGCGCGTTTTCGATTCGTTCATGGGGTAGTGGGGGTAAGACCGGGCTACTTGGGACGGCGGGGCTTTCAGGGAGCGGCCGGGGGCGCCGTGCCAGCATCGGGCGCTGCCGGAGCGCCGCGCGGGGTCTTGTAGCGGTTGTAGCTCCAGAGGTATTGCTGGGGGCACCGCCGGATCAGCGTTTCCATCGCGGCGTTGATCAAGGCGGCTTGTGCCTGCGGGTCGGCAGGCAGCGGCTCCGGCACGCGCACATAGTGGATGCGCCAGCCACGGCCGTGGGGCAGGCGTTCGCCCGCGGTCAGGATGATCGGCACATTGGTTTGCGTGGCCAGTTTGCTGGGCAGGGTCATCGTGTAGGCCAGGCGGCCGAAAAACGGGACCCACACGCCGTCGCCTACGCTGGGCGCCTGGTCCGGCAGCATGCCGACGGATTCGCCGCGGCGCAGGGCGCGCACGAACTCGCGCACGCCTTGCATGGTGGCCGGTACCGCGTTGACGTCCGAGCTGTTGCGCGCCGTTTCCAGCAGCGGGGCCAGGATGTCCTTGCGCGGGGGGCGGAACATCACCGTCATCGGCATCTGGCGCGCCAGGTAGCGGGCGGTGATTTCAAAGCAGCCCAGGTGGGGCGTCAGGAACAGGATGCCGCGGTTTTCAGCGCGGGCGGCCGTGACGACGTCGTTGTCGTCAGACACTACCTGCGCCAGGCTTTGCTCATTCTTGAACCAGACCCGGGGGTTCTCCAGGATCATGGCGCCGGTCTCGGCGGCGGCCTGGCGGGCGAACGCCGCGCCAGGGTAGCCGGCCTGGGCCGCGTTGGCCTGGAGCCGGCGGCGGTACTTGCCGGGCCAGGCGTAGACCGCAAGCCCCGCCAGGCGCCCGATGGCGTGCGCGACGGGTAGCGGCAAGGCGGCGAAGAGTCTGAACAGGGCAAGCAGCATTCGGTAAATGGAGAAGGGCGGGCACGGTCATGCCGGGGGATGCCGGGTTTCCGGGAATATGTTTACACCCCGGGCGTAAGCATAAGAACGGCATTTTCGCTTAAAATGGGCTCAGTCGCCGAGTTAACCGACAACTTGCGGGGCGACGGCAAGGGTGCGGCGCCATGCGCGGCCTTTGCTGAATCCGCTAAAGCGTCGCGCCCAGATTAGCGTATGCCATGCAGTCCGGGGTGCAACGCGCCTCGTGAACCTATGCGCCGGCCAAGCCGGACACTAAGGACGCATCTGTGGCCAATAACGATTTTCTCTTCACCTCCGAATCCGTCTCTGAAGGGCATCCCGACAAGGTTGCCGACCAGATTTCCGATTCCATCCTGGACGCCATCTTCACGCAGGACCCCAACGCGCGTGTCGCAGCCGAAACGCTGTGCAACACGGGCCTGGTCGTTCTGGCCGGTGAAATCACCACCACCGCCAACGTCGACTACATCCAGGTCGCGCGGGATACCATCCGCCGCATCGGGTACGACAACACCGAGTACGGGATCGACTACAAGGGCTGCGCCGTGCTGGTTGCTTACGACAAGCAATCGCCCGACATCGCCCAAGGCGTGGACCGCAGCTCGGAAGACTATCTGAACCAGGGCGCGGGCGACCAAGGCCTGATGTTCGGCTACGCGTGCGATGAAACGCCGGACCTGATGCCGGCCCCGATCTGGTACGCGCACCGCCTGGTGCAGCGCCAGAGCGAACTGCGCAAGGATGGCCGCCTGCCGTGGCTGCGTCCGGACGCCAAGTCGCAAGTGACCTTCCGCTATGTCGACGGCCGCCCGGCGGAAGTCGATACCGTGGTGCTCTCGACCCAGCACGCCCCGGAAGTCACGCAAGAGACCATCCGCGAAGCCGTCATTGAAGACATCATCAAGCCGAGCTTCCCCGAAGGCCTGATCACCCCGAATACGAAGTTCCTGGTCAACCCGACTGGCCGCTTCGTCATCGGCGGCCCGCAAGGCGATTGCGGCCTGACCGGCCGCAAGATCATCGTCGACACCTACGGCGGCGCATGCCCGCACGGCGGCGGCGCGTTCTCGGGCAAGGATCCGTCCAAGGTCGACCGTTCGGCCGCCTACGCCGCGCGCTACGTGGCCAAGAACATTGTGGCCGCCGGCCTGGCGCGCCAGTGCCAGGTGCAGGTCAGCTACGCCATCGGCGTGGCCGAGCCGATCAACATCACCGTCTACACCGAAGGCACCGGCGTCATCCCCGACCACGAGATCGCCAAGCTGGTTCGCGAGCACTTCGACCTGCGTCCGAAGGGCATCGTGAACATGCTGGACCTGCTGCGTCCGATCTACGCGAAGACCGCCGCCTACGGCCACTTCGGCCGTTCGGAACCGGAATTCTCGTGGGAAGCCACGGACAAGGTTCAGGACCTGAAGAAAGCGCTGTAAGCCGGTTCTTCAAAGAAAAAGCCCCTGCGGAAGGTTCGCAGGGGCTTTTTTTCGTCTTGCACCCCGCCCGGGCTACGCCGGGTGGGACGGCTTTCGCGTGACGCGCCTACAGCCCCCAGGCCGACAGGTCCGGCACGCGCGGCGCGGGCAGCAGCACGGGTTCCAGCGCGGCGGCGCAGTCCAGCAGGGCGGCGTCGCAACCGGCGGGGGCCAGCAGCTGGACGGCGATGGGCATGCCTTCGTTGTCGAAGCCCGCCGGCAGCGAGATCGCGGCCGCGCCCAGGAAGTTGGCGGGGCGCAGCAGCTTGCCCAGTCCGACGTGGCGGACGTCTTCGGCGTCCAGCGCTTGCGCGCCCTGGTCGCAGGCGGGCATCAGCAGGGCGTCGACGCCCTGCATGGCGCTGGCGAACGCGGCCATGTCGGCTTGGCGGCGGCGCAGTGCGGCGTCGTAGTCGGCCCGCGATATCCGGCCGCCTGCCGCGATGCGCGCACGCACGATGTCCCACAAGGGCGCTGCGGGGTTCTCGGCCAGCGCGCCATAGTAGCGATAGGCCTCGTAGGCCAGCACCACCGAGTTGTCGTCCGCCATGCGCGCAAACGACAGCGAGGCGGGCGGGTGCCAGGCGGTGGGGGTGAGGCCGGCTTGCTCCAGGCGCGCTTGCGCCTGATGCCAGACCTGCAGCCCGGCTTCGGTCAGCGACGCGGGCCAGGCCTGGGGGGCCAGCACGGCGACTGCGCCTGGCCGGCGCGGGGCAGGGTGGCGCAGCGCGGTGAAGCAGGCGGCGGGTAACGCCAGGGTCGTGGCGTCGTCCACATCAGGGCCGGCCAGCAGTTGCGTCAGCAGACGAGCGTCCGCCACGTTGCGGGCCAAGGGGCCCAGCACGTCCAGCGTGTCTGACAGGGGCAGGCAGCCGGCCCGGCTGATCACGCCGGTCGACGGCTTGTAGCCCACCACGCCGTTCAATGCTGCCGGGGCGCGCACGGAGCCGCCCGTGTCGCCGCCCAGCGCGATCGGCGCCAGCCCGGCCGCCACCGCCACGCCCGATCCGCTCGAGGACCCACCCGGCGCACGCGCGACGCGGGCGTCCCACGGATTGCGCGCCGTGCCCTGGGTCGGGTTCTGGCCCGACAGCCCGAACGCGAATTCGGTCATGCGCGTCTTGCCCAGGATCACCATGCCTTGCGCGGCCAACGCGCGCACGGCGGCCGAGGTCTCTCCGCTGATGACGCCGCGGCGGGTCTGCGAGCCGCCGGTGGCTGGCGTGCCTTGCCACTGGATGCTGTCCTTTACCGCCACCGGCACGCCGTGTAGCGGGCCCATGAGAATGCCGGCGTCTTGCAGGCGGTCCGCCGCGTCGGCCTGCGCCAGGGCGCGTTCGGCCGTGACTTCGCTATAGGCCGCAAGCGCCGGGGCGCGTTCGATGCGGTCCAGGAAGTGCGTGGTGACCTGGCGCGAGCTCAGCTCGCGTTGGCGGATGGCGCGGGCAAGTTCGCGGGCGTCTCGGAAATGCAGGTCGGTGTGGTCTTGTTCTGGCATGGGTCTCATGGAAAAAGAAAAAGCTTTCCGGCCCTTGCGGAGCCGGAAAGCGTTTACACGGGTGCCTGGCCGCTACTTCAGCGTCTGGCCCTTGGTCTCGGGCATGCGGATGAAGGTGATCAGCGTGATCACGGCGCCTGCCAGCACGTAGTAGAAGAACCAGCGCTCCATGCCCTTGCTTTGCAGCCAGGTCAGCAGGTAGGGAGTGGTGCCGCCCAGCAGCGCGACAACCAGGTTGTAGGGTGTGCCGATGCCGACGGCGCGCACGCTGGTGGGGAACTGCTCGGACATGATGGCCGGGGCGATCGCCGTGTACATGGCATACAGCACCAGGCCGAACAGCTCCACTGCCAGAATCGAACCGAAGGACGGGCCCAGCGTCGTCATCAACGGGTAGAAGAACACGAGGTAGCCGGCGGCGAAGAAGATCAGCTGCGGCTTGCGGCCGATGCGGTCGGACAGGATGCCGAACAGCGGCTGGACCAGCATGAACACGATCAGCGCGACGGTGTTGGCGGCGAACGCGGTCTTCGGGTCGGCGCCCACCTGGCGGATGGCGTAGGTGGGGACGTAGGCCACGAAGATGTAGAACGCGAAGGTCGTCAGGATGGAAAAGCCCACGATGCGCAGCACTTCGCGCGGGTGGTCACGCAGCAGCGTGCGCAACGGCTGCTTTTCGACGCCGGCCTTCTTGGCGTGCGAGAAGGCTTCGGTTTCCGGGATGGCGCGGCGAATCCACATGCCGGCCAGGCCGCCCAGGGCGCCCAGCAGGAAGGGAATGCGCCAGCCCCACGACGCCATGTCCGCTTTGGTCAGCGTCGAGGTCAGGATCCAGCCCACGGCGGAGGCGGCCAGGATGCCGACGGCGGCGCTGAAGAAGACGAAGCTGGAATAGAAGCCGCGCTTTTCCGGCGGGGCCATTTCCGCCAGGAAGGTCGTGGCCGAGGCATACTCTCCGCCCAGCGACAGGCCTTGCAGCAGGCGGGCGCCGGTCAGCAGCAGCGGGGCGGCAATGCCGATCGTGGCGTAGGTGGGGGTGATGGCGATGATGAGCGAGCCGCCCGCCATCATCAGGATCGTCAGGCCGAGCGCGGCCTTGCGGCCGTAGCGATCGGAGAAGATGCCCAGGACCCAGCCGCCCACCGGACGCATGAAGAAGCCCACGGCGAAGATGCCGAAGGTGGCCAGGAGCGCGGTGGTTTCATTTCCAGGCGGGAAGAACTGGCTGGAGAAGAAGATGGCGAAGGAGGCGTAGATGGTCCAATCGAACCATTCGACTGCATTGCCTACACTACCGGCCAGGATGGTGCGGGCGCGGGATACGGGCGCTGCGCTGGCTGATGCGGCGCTTGCTCCTTGCTTGCTGCGCAAGGTCGCGGATGGGCTGCTCATGACGTCCTCAAAATAAGAATTTATTTTTGGTCAAAAAGACCGTTTAATTTTGTGTTTTTATCAATGCGCGAACGTTAGATTAATGGATATGGTCACGTCAAGTAAGGGTAAGTCCCTAATGCCAGCGCTCGATGACACCGATCTGGCCTGCCTGATTGCCTTGCAGTCGGATCCCCGCGCGTCCTGGCGCGAACTGGGTGCGGCCACCGGCATCGCCGAGCGGACCGTCGCGCGCCGCATCCGCCGCCTGATGGACGCCGACGCGCTGCGGGTCATCGCCGAGCCCGACCCGCTGGCCATGGGCCAGGGGGTGGTGCTGCACGCCTGGGTGCGCTGCCGGTCGGGCCGCGTGCCGGACGTGGCCGAGCAGCTGGCGCGGCTGGACATCAGCCAGTTGGTGGTCACCCTGGCCGGTACCGCGGACCTGATGGCCGAACTGACGCTGGCGGATGCTGCCGACATGCCGGATGTGGTCACGCGCGTGCTGCCCTCCATCGACGGCGTCGAGCACGTGGAGGCGCGGCTGGTGCTGCGCCCGTTCCGCCGCGCCGGGCAATGGCGCATCCAGGCCCAGCCGGACGCTGCCCCGGAAGCGCCGCAGGCGCAGCCACCGGCTGCGCTGACGGAACCCGAACAACGCATGGTCGCCCATCTGATGCGCGACGGGCGGGCAAGCCTGGCCGAACTGGCCGAGCACGCCAGCGTCAGCGAACCCACGGCGCAGCGTCTGCTGCAGCATCTGGTCGAGCGGCGCGCGCTGAGTTTCCGCGTGGAA
The DNA here is from genome assembly GCF_058783475.1 of Achromobacter sp. FW305-C-13. NCBI lineage: Bacteria > Pseudomonadati > Pseudomonadota > Betaproteobacteria > Burkholderiales > Alcaligenaceae > Achromobacter > Achromobacter sp. FW305-C-13. Next base: position 146,885 of record NZ_JBYSYN010000002.1, read on the forward strand.
GTGGAGCCGGCCTTGGTGGGGTTTCCGGTAGAGGCCGTGATTTCGGTGCAGGTGCGCCCACAAGCGGTGGACGCGTTGGCCGCGCATCTGGCGCTGGATCCGAACACGCGCTGCCTGTTCGGCACCAGCGGCGCGTCGCAGCTGTTCTGGCACGTGCTGTGCCGCGACAGCCTGCATCTGTGGGACGTCGTGACGCGCCGGCTGGGGGAACTGGACGGCGTGCTCAATAGTGAAGTCGGCGTGGTGATGCGCGCACACAAGCGCTGCGGCATCGTGCGCGCCGGCGCGCGGCTGGAGGCGGACGCCGAATAACGTCCGCCGGCCAGGGGCGCGCAGCCGGGACTTCGCGCCGCTACGCGCCCAGGTAGGCGCGGGCCAGTGCCCCGTCCTCTGCAATTTCCGCGGCCGTGCCTTGCGCGGCGACGCGGCCCGACTCCAGCACATAGGCGCGGTCTGCCAGCGATAGCGCCAGCGCGGCCATCTGATCCACCAGCAGGATCGTCATGGACTCGGCGCGCAGCCGGTCCAGCGCATCGAACAGTTCGTCGATGATCTTGGGCGCCAGGCCCAGCGACGGTTCGTCCAGCAGCAGGATGACGGGCTTGGACATCAGGCCGCGCGCAATCGCCAACATCTGCTGTTCGCCGCCGGACAAGAGGCCGGCGCGTTGATGCAGGCGTTCGCGCAGGCGCGGGAAGCGCGTCAGCATCTCTTCGACGCGCGCCTCGCGGTCTTGCGGGTGAAGGAAAGCGCCCAGCCGGATGTTGTCCAGCACGCTCAGGCCCGGAAAGACCTGGCGGCCTTCGGGCACCAGCACCAGGCCGCGTGCCACGATGCGATCGGCCGCCAGGCCGTTGAGTTCTTGCCCCTGCAGATGCATGCCGCCTTGCGCCGGCCGGTGCAGTCCGGCCAGCGTGCGCATCAACGTCGATTTGCCCGCGCCGTTGGCGCCCAGCAGGGCCACCATCTCGCCCTGCCGCACTTGCAGGTCAATGCCGTGCAGTACGGGGTTGGCGCCGTAGCCGGTGACCAGATTGCCCACGCCCAGGACTTCCGGCGCGATGGGGGCGCCTGCGGGGCGTTGCCGCGCGGCGGGCGCGCGACGGGCGGCTTCGTCGCCCAGATAGGCCTGCCGTACGGCGGACGATTGCTGGATCTGGGCAGGATTGCCCTGCGCCAGTTCGCGGCCGGCGTCGATGGCGACGATGTGGTCCGACACCCCCATCACCAGCGCCATGTCGTGTTCGACGAGCAGCACGCCCGCGCCGGCCTCGGCGATGCGCCGCAGCAGGCCGGCCAACCGCGTCTTGTCTTCGCGCGACAGGCCCGCAGCGGGTTCATCCATCAGCAGAATGTCGGCATCGGTAGCCAGCGCGCGGGCGATCTCCACCAGGCGCCGGTCAACGTGCGGCAGGTCGGCGGCGGGCACGTCCAACGCGCCCTCGTAGCCGCAAAACGCCAGCAGGGCGCGTGCCCGTTCGCGCACGTCGGGCGCCAGATATCGGCGCGACGCCAGCAGCCCGCCCAGCCGGCCGCGCACCATGCCCAGCGCCACGTTGTCTTCCACGCTCAGCGTGTCGAACAGTTGCGAGGTCTGATAGGTGCGGCCGATGCCGCTGCGCGCCACGCGGTAGGCGGGCATAGCGGTGAGCGGCGCGTCGCCCAGCGCGACCCCGCCACTGGTGGGCTGGTAGTAGCCGCTAAGCATGTTGATGACCGTGGACTTGCCCGCGCCGTTCGGCCCGATCAGCGCCGTGACGGCGGCCGGCGGCACGGTGAACGACACCGATTGCACGGCGCGCACGCCGCCGAACGTCATGGTCAACGCGTCTGCGCGCAGCACACGCCGGGGGCGGCCACCGGCAGGCATGGCGCCGCCCTGGCGGGGCGTCAGCGCGTGGCCCGCTGAATGGCGGCGCCAGCGCGACACCAACCCGGCCACGCCGTCCGGCGCAGCCCACAGCACCACCAGCAGGAAGACGCCGAAGAACAGCAGGCGGTATTCCTCCAGGCTGGACAGCATTTCCGGCAGCAGGCCGACGACGACCGCACCCAGCAAGGGTCCAGCGAGCGATCCCGCGCCACCCAGCGTCACCGCCAGCACGAACAGAATGGACTGCATGAAATTGAAGTTGTGCGGCGTGATCATGCCGGCTTGCGGCGCGTAGAGTCCGCCCGCCAGGCCTACCACCGCCGCCGACACCATGAAGGCCACGGCCTTGACCGCCAGCGGATTGATGCCGATGGATTCACTGGCCGTTTCACTGTCCTTGACCGCGCGCATCGCCGCACCCCAGGTACCGCGCGACAGCAGCGCGTAGGCCGCCAGCGCCACGAACACCGCCACGATGGCCAGCATGGCCACGCCGCGGTCCCCGCCGATGCCGGCAACGGACGGCTGCACGATTCCCATCAACCCGTTCTGGCCGCCAGTAACGTCGCCGCCTTCGATGAGCGCGTGCTCGACGATAAAACCGAAGGCGATGGTGATCATCGCCAGGTAGGGGCCCTTCACGCGCAGCGCGGGCAGCGCCAGCAGCAGCCCGAACGCGCCGGCCACAAGTGCCGCCGCCGGCCAGGCCAGCCAGAAGCTCCAGCCGGCCTGGCCGGTCAGGATGGCCACGGTATACGCGCCGATGGCGTAGAAGCCCGCATGGCCGAACGACATCTGCCCGGTCAGCCCCAGCAGCACGTTCAGCCCGATGCCGGCCAGCGCCAGCAGCGCCACGTTGCCCAGCACGAACACGTAATAGCCGTTGACGGTGGCCGCCAGGGCCAGGCCGGCCACGGCCAGCAGGGCGTAGAGCGCCAGCGGGAGCCAGCGCGATGCAAGTCGTTTATTCATCAGACCTTCCTGACATCGGCGCGTCCGAACAGTCCATTGGGACGCACGGCCAACATGACGATCACCAGCGTGAAGCTGATGATCTGGGTGTATCCGGAGCCCAGGGCCACGGTGATCAGCGCTTCGACCACACCGAACAGCAGTCCGGCGATCATCACGCCCCAGGCGCTGGTGATGCCGCCCAGAATCGCAACGACAAAGGCTTTCAGGCCGAATAGCGTGCCCATGTCGGCCTGCACGTTGAACAGCGGTGCGACCAGGGCGCCCGCCACGCCGGCGAACAGCGTGGACACGGCAAAGGCGGCCATGATGGCGCGGCGCACCGGGATGCCCATCAGCCGCGCGGCGCCGGGGTTCTGCACCACCGCCAGCAGCGCCACGCCCCAGCGAGTGCGGCGCGACAGGGTGTGCAGCGCCGCCGCCAGCACCAGGCCGACCAGCGGAATCAACAGCTGCAGCGGATAGATGCCAAGGCCCAGCCCGCCGATCTCCAGCGGCGCTTGCGCCAGCGGCGACGGCAGGCTGCGCGGCTCTTTGCCGAAGGTGAACATCACGACGTTGTCCAGCACGATGCCGAGCGCCACCGTGGACATCAACCAGGCGTTGGAGCCCCGGCTGGCGAACGGCCGCACGGCCAGCCGTTCGACCGCGAGACCGTACAGCGCACACAGCGCGAAGGCCGCCAGCAAGGCGGGCGCCAGCGGCCAGCCCAGCGTCTGCGCGAACGTATAGGTCAGCACGGCGCCCAGCATCATGGAGCTGCCCTGGGCGAAGTTCACCGTGCCCGACACGGCGTAGGTCAGGTAAAAGCCCAGGGCCATCAGTCCGTACATGCTTCCCAGACCCAGGCCGCTGACGATGGCGGACATCAACAACATGCGCGTCTCCCGCGTGAACGTGCCGTTTACTGGGCGCCCTTGACGGGCAGGATGCGGTTGTCGATGAACTGCGTCCACACGTAGTCGTTCTCGCGCAGCGCGTCGTGCGAGGCCGGCGTGAAGGGCTGTTCATAGGTCTTGATCAGGCCATCGTACTTGCCGATCTTGTAGAAGCCCTGGCGCACCGCGTCGCCGTCGGTCGAACCGGCTGCTGCGATGGCCAGCGCAGCCAGCTGCATGCCGTCATACGCGTTGGCCACGCCCACGGCAGGCGTGATGTCCTGCGGACCCTTGATATCGGAATACTTGGCCTTCAGCGCCTGCATCACCTTGTCGCCCACCGGCCCTTGCTTGCCGAAGAAGCTGTAGGTCTGCACGAAATGCACGTTCTTGGCATTGGGGCCGGCCAGCTCGGTGAAGCGGCCGCCCGCGGGGCCCCAGTGCGACACGATCGGCACTTTCCAGCCCATGCGGTCCAGCGATTTCACGACCTGCGCCGACGGGCCGACGTTGCCCACCAGGAACAGTGTGTCCGCGCCCTCGGCCTTCAGGCGGCTCAACTGGGGCACCACGTCCAGATCGTTGGGCTGGAATTTTTCGACGCCGGCGGGCGTGACCTTGGCCGCTGCCAGCGCGGCATTCAAGCCTTTCTCGTTGGATTCGCCCCAGGGATTGTTCACCAGGATCATGCCCGGCTTGGCGCTCTGGAACGTCTTTTGCGCGTACTGGACCATCGCGCTGTCCACGATCTCGTCCATGGCCGACACGCGGAACACGAAGTTCGGGTTGCCCTTGTTCTGCGTGATCGCCGTGCCGGCGGCCCACGGCCCCATGAAGGGGACCTTCTCCTGGTTCACGATGGGCACGATCGCCATGGAAACCGGCGTGTCCAGGCCGCCGAACAGCACGGCGACCTTTTCCTTGAAGATCAGTTCGCGCGCGGCCGCCATGCCCTTGGCGGGATTGCCTTCGTCGTCGCGCCGCACCAGCACGATCTGGCGGCCGCCCAGGAGGCCGCCCTTCGCATTGATCTCGTCGATGGCGATCGTCATGCCGCGCGTCAGGGCTTCGCCTGCGCGTGCCGACTCGCCGGACAGTGCCGTGATCAGGCCGATCTTGATGGGGTCGGCGGCAAGCGCCGGTTGCAGGGCGAGGCCGGCCGTGAAGAGGGCGGCGGCGGTGGCGCGAAGCAGAAAGGAACGGCGGGTCGGGACCATCGGGCACTCCTGGAAAAGTGGAACGGATCTTGCATGGGGTTAAGTGCTGCTTTGCTTCCCTATGCAAGATCCATGCCATCTGGTCCAAGTCGGTCGCCGGGGGCGGCGATCACCCCGCTACGAGAGGGATGCAGCGTCTTTGGCCGTGGTTTGTCCGCATCAGATTCAAATTTTGTGTCCAAAGGCTCACGGATTTTGTTAACAATCATGCATCAGGATTTGCACCAAAATGAATCCAACCTTGCTTTCAAGCACTAATCCGGGGCGCGGCGACGCGTCCGCGTGGACGCCCGCGCCGCTGGCCTGCCATGGCCGCTTCGCCTACCAGCCGATCACCGGGCGAGGGGACTATGCGTGGCCGAACGGGGCGCGGCTGGCCGTGTACCTGGGCTTCAACATCGAGCATTTCGCGTTCGGGGAAGGGCTGGGCGCGGAATTGGGACCGGCCTCGCCGCATCCCGACGTGCTCAACTACGCGTGGCGCGAATACGGCAACCGGGTGGGCGCGTGGCGTTGCCTGGAGCTGTTCGAGGAATTGCGCCTGCCCGCCGGCGTGCTGCTCAACACCGCGCTGTATGAGCATTGCCCCGAACTGATCGACGCCTTCCTGGCGCGCGGCGATGAACTGATCGGGCACGGCTACAGCAATGCGCACCGGCAGGGCGGCCTGCCCGAAGCCGAAGAAGGCGCGCTGCTGGCGCATTGCCGCGACCGCATCCGCCAGCACGCGGGCCACGCGCCGGCGGGCTGGCTGTCGCCGTGGATTTCGGAAAGCCGCGCCACGCCCGACCTGCTGGCCGAAGCGGGCTACCGCTATACGCTGAACTGGTGCCATGACGATCAACCCATGCGCATGCGGACCCGCGCGGGTGACCTGTGGGCGATTCCGTATCCGCAGGAGCTCAACGACATCCCGATGATCATGGGCCGCAAGATGGATGCGCGCGACTTTGCCGATATGATTCTTGACCAGTTCGAGGAAATGCGTACGCAGGCCGCACGCCAGCCGCTGGTGATGGGCATCGCGCTGCATCCGTATATCGTCGGGCAGCCGTACCGGCTGCGGCACTTGCGCCGGGCGCTGGCGCCGCTGGCCGCGGCCCGCGACCGGGGCGAGATCTGGTTCACCACGCCCGGCGAAATCTGCCGCCATGTGGACATCCTGCCGTCCGGCGCGCGCTGAGCTTCCTGCGTTCCTATCCCTTCTTCCGTCTGCCCATTCGAGTCCCGCAATGCCTACCCGTCCAACAGCCAAACCCCGCGCCAAGCCCGCGGCCCGCAGCAGGATCGCCGTCGAGCCCGCCGCGACGGATGCCGCCGGCAGTACCGAGGCGGTCCCGGACAGCGACATGGAGCGCCGCATCTGCGAAGCGGTGTATGAAAGCGTGATGAGCCAGCGGCTTACTCCCGGCACCAAACTGCCCGAGGCCGCCATCTGCGAGCTGTTCGGCGTGTCGCGCTCGGTGGCGCGCAAGGCCTTGCAGCGGCTGGCGCACGAACACGTGGTGGACCTGCATCACAACCGTGGCGCGGTGGTCGCCGAACCCACGCCCGAAGACACGCGCCAGATCTTCCAGGCGCGCCGCGCGCTGGAGGCGGCGCTGCTGCCCTTGGCCGTGGCCCGCGCCACCAAGGCCGACTACGCCTCGCTGCGCAAGCAGCTGCGCGACGAACACGCCCTGCTGCATCGGGCCGGCCAGCCCGCGTGGGCGCGCCAGGCCAGCGCGTTTCACGTGCGGCTAGGCGAACTGTCGGGCAACGCCATCCTGCACGGGTACCTGGCGGAACTGGTGTCGCGGTGCTCGCTCATCGTGGCGCTGTACGAACCGCCCGGCAACGCCGCCTGCGAACACGGCGAGCACGTGCTGATCGTCGACCTGATGGAACGCGGCGACGTGGCCGAGGCCGTGAAGATCAATGACAACCACCTGGCGGACCTGGAGCGGCGCATCAGCCTGGAGCGCCCGCAGCCCGCCCAAACCCTTGCCCAGATGCTGGGACTGGCCTGACATGGAAATCGATTTCGACGCAATCACCGAATACCAGCGCTACAAGCTGATGGCCAGCCTGATCGTGCCCCGGCCGATCGCGCTGATCACCACCCTGTCCGAGACCGGCGTGGTCAACGCGGCGCCCTTCAGCATGTTCAACATGCTGGGCGAGGACCCTCCCATCGTCATGGTCAGCATCAACCGCCTGGAAGACGGCGGCTTGAAGGACACGGCGCGCAACATTGCCCGCGACAAGGAATTCGTGGTGCACCTGACCGACGAGGCGATGGCCGAGAAGATGCACCGCTGCGGCGACCGCCTGCCGGCGGACGTCAGCGAGCTGGCCCACGCGGGGCTGGACGCCGCGCCCAGCCACCACGTCAAGCCGCCCCGCATCGTGCAGGCGCCCGTGGCCTTCGAATGCACGCTGTACGAAACGATGGAAACCGCCAGCCGGCAGATCTTCATCGGGCAGGTGCGCTGGCTGCACGCGCGCGACGGCCTGATCGACACGGAAACCTGGCGCGTGCGCCTGCAAGACTACTTTCCGGTGGGCCGCTTCGGCGCCAGCTTCTACGTCACCACGCGGGACCGCTACGCGATCGGCGCGGGCGATGCGCCGGCGGGCACGTCGGCCAGCACGGCCATCGACGAGATCTGAGCCGGTCGGCCCTCACCACACGGCGTCGTGCCCGCCCGGCGTGCGCAGATGCCGGGCGAAGCGCTGCGACAGGAACTCCACGAACGCAACGGTCTTGGCCGGCAGGTTCAGGCGTTCGGGGTACAGCGCATGGATGTCGGCGGGCGGCGTGCGCCAATCCGTCAACACCTCGCGCAGCCGGCCGGCGCGCAGGTAGGCCGCGGTCTCCCATTCGGACCGCATCACGATGCCGTGGCCGTCCAGCGCCCATTCCAGCGCGCTCTGGCCGTCATTGGAGCTGACCGGGCCGCGCACCTTCACGGTTTCAGCGCGCTGGCCGGATTCCAGCCGCCACGTACCGTAGGCCACGTCGTTTTCGCGCACCACGATGCAGCGATGGCGTTGCAGGTCGCCCGGCGTGCGCGGTTCGCCATAAGTATCCAGGTAACGCGGCGAGGCGCAGAGCAGCCGCCGATTGGACGCGATCTTGCGTGCGGTCAGCCGGGCGTCGGGCAGGTCGCCGAAACGCACCGCCACGTCGAAGCCTTCTTCGATCAGGTTCAGCGGCCGGTCCGTCAGCCGCATCAATACCTCCACGTCCGGATACTGGCGCGCGAAATCCGACACGGCCGGCACGATGTGGGCGCGCCCGAAACCGAACGTGGCGTTCAGCCGCAGCAGGCCCTGGGGTTGGGCGCGGGCGCTTGAGACCGACCGTTCCAGCGCCTCGAGGTCGGCCAAGATGCGGCCGCCCTCGGCCAGATACAGTTCGCCCTCTTGCGTGACGCTGACGCGGCGCGTGGTGCGGTTCAGCAGCCGGACGCCCAGCCGCTGCTCCAGCCGGGCCAGCCGGGCGCTGATGGCGGGCGGGGTCAACCCCAGTTCGCGCGCGGTGGCCGACAGGTTGCCGTGCTTGACCACCAGCGAAAAGAAGGCGAGATCGGAAAGAGCGTCCATGGGGGCCTCCAGCCGCTATTTATAAATCTAATTTAATAAAGATTTAGTTTGATCAGTAATTATAAGAATTAAACCGGCTTATACACTGGCCTTACCGATATAGAGCCGCAATGACGCGGCCAACCGAGGAGACCAGGAATGAAGATCAAACCCGTGGCCGGCGCCGTGTGCGCGGCCCTTGCCGCCGCATCCTGTTGGACCTTTCCGGCGGTGGCCGCCAATGCGTTTCCCGAACGCGCGGTGACGCTTGTCGTGCCGTTCGCGCCCGGCGGCAGCGTGGATATCGCCGCGCGGCTCATCTCGGACGCCTGGGGCCGTGCTCTCGGCCAGAGCGTGATCGTCGAGAACCGGGCCGGCGCGTCCGGCAACATCGGCATGGCGGCCGTGGCGCGCGCCCAGCCCAACGGCTACACGCTGGCGATCAACACCATGTCGCTGGCCATCAATCCCGCGCTGTTCAAGGACATGCCGTTCGACACGAAGCAGGACCTGCGGTCCGTGGGCACGGTGGGCACGTCCCAGCACGTGCTGACCGTCACCAACGCCTTGCCGGTCGCCAGCGTGAGCGAGCTGCTGGCCTATGTGCGCGCGCGGCCGGCCAATGACCTGAGCTTCGGTTCCGCCGGCACGGGCAGCACGTTCCACATGGCCGCGGAACTGTTCAAGTCCGTATCGAAGACGCAGATCCTGCATGTGCCGTACAAGGGCGGCGGACCGGCCATGGTGGACACCATCAGCGGCCAGGTGCAGATGAGCTTTCCGGTGCTGTCCGCGGCCAAGCCGCAAGTCGACGGCAAAAAGCTCCGCGCGCTGGGCGTGACCGGCACCACGCGGTCGCCGCTGTTGCCCGACGTGCCCACTATCGCGGAATCCGGCTTGCCCGGCTACGAGTTCAACACCTGGTTCGTCGTCAGTGCGCCGGCGGGCACGCCGCAGCCGGTGATCGATACCCTGAACGCCAAACTGGCCGAAGCGTTGCAGTCACCCGCGTTGAAAGAACGCATGCAGAAGGAAGGGTTCGATCCCCTGATCTCCACGCCGGCCAAGACGGACGACATGGTGGCCGCCGAGATGACGCGCTGGGCGGACATCGTGAAGGACGCCGGCATCCAGGCCAACTAGACCGCAAGATGCGCCCTCGCTCCGCCGCGGGCGCCGCAATCAAGGACGAAAGACATGCCCGGCATGACGCTGTATGACAAACTGGTGGCCAGCCATGAAGTGGCCCGCATCGACGACGAGCACATCCTGCTGTACGTCGACCTGCACATCATGAACGAATACACCAGCCCGCAAGCCTTCAGCGGCCTGGCCGCACGCGGGCGGGACGTGCTGCGTCCCGGCCAGCAGATGGCGGTGGTGGACCACATCATCCCCACGCACCCGGTGCCGGCGGCGTTGCGCGTGATCCCCGACGACGCCTCGTCGCGCCAGGCGCTGAACCTGAAGCGCAATTGCGACGCACAGTACATCGCGCTCTTCGACACCACCGACCCGCTGCAGGGCATCGAACACGTGATTGCGCCCGAGCACGGCATGATCCTGCCCGGCATGGTGGTGCTCTGCGGCGACAGCCACACCACCACCTATGGCGCCTTGGGCGCCTTGGGCTTTGGCATCGGCACGTCGGAAGTCGAGCACATCCTGGCCACGCAGACGCTGGTCTACCGCGTCGCGCGCAACATGCGCATCCGTGTCGACGGTGTACTGGGCGCGGGCGTGTCGGCCAAGGACCTGGTCATTTACGTGGTCCACCGCATCGGCGCCCAAGGCGCGCGCGGCCACGCGGTGGAGTTCTGCGGCACGGCGATCGACGCCCTGTCGGCCGAGGCCCGCATGACTTTGTGCAACATGACGGTAGAGGCCGGCGCGCGCGCCGCGCTGATCGCCCCGGACGCCGTGACCGACGCGTACGTCACCGCCCACGCGCCGCAACTGCGCGGCGAAACGCTAGCCGCCGCGCGCGCCTATTGGTCCACGCTGCGCAGCGACGACGACGCCGCCTTCCACGTGGAGCACGCGTTTGACGCCGCCGACATCGCGCCGTTCGTCACCTGGGGCACCAGCCCCGACCAGGCCATGCCGGTGACCGGCCGCGTGCCGGATCCGCAGGCCGAGCCCGACACGCTGGCCCGGCTGGCGCTGGAAAAGGCCATGGACTACATCGGCCTGGCGCCGGGCATGCCGATTGCCGGCGTGCCGATCGACCGCGTGTTCATCGGCTCGTGCACCAACGGCCGCATCGAAGACCTCCGCGTGGTCGCCGCGATGGTGCGTGGCCGGAAGGTCGCCGTCGGCGTGCGCGCGATGGTCGTGCCGGGTTCGGGCGCCGTGCGCGCGCAGGCGGAAGCCGAAGGACTGGCCGCGCAATTGATCGACGCCGGCTTCGAATGGCGCCAGCCGGGCTGTTCGATGTGCCTGGCCATGAACGACGACGTGCTGCGCCCCGGCGAGCGCTGCGCCTCCACCACCAACCGGAATTTCGAAGGGCGCCAGGGGCGGGCAGGGCGCACGCACCTGATGAGTCCGGCCATGGCGGCGGCAGCCGCGCTGGCCGGCCGCATCGTTGACGCCCGCGACTGGGAGCAAGCCAAATGAATCCGTTGATCGAAGGCATCGCCGCGCCGTTGCCGTTCTCCAATCTGGATACCGACCAGATCATGCCCAAGCAGTTCCTGCGTATCATCGACAAGGCGGGGCTGGACCGCGGCCTGTTGTATGACCTGCGCTTTGACGAGCATGGCGCGCCCCGTCCCGGCTTCGTGCTGAACCAGCAGGCCTACACGGGCGCGTCCGTGTTGGTGGCCGGCCCGAACTTCGGTTGCGGGTCCAGCCGTGAACATGCGGTGTGGGGCCTGCAGCAGTTCGGCATCCGCGCCGTGATCGCGCCGAGCTTTGGCGAGATCTTCTACTTCAATGCCGTCAACAACGGCCTGCTGCTGGTCAGCCTGCCGCCGGCCGAGGTCGACGCCTTGCTCGCACGGGTGTCCAATACGGATCTGGCCGGCGGCAACCGCGTGGCTGTCGACGTGATGGCAGGCCAGGTCCGCGCCGCCGACGGCTGGACGGCGAACTTCACCTTGCCCGAACGGCATCGCCGCATGTTCGCGCAAGGCCAGGACATGGTGGGTGCGTCGCTGGCCCAGTTGCCCGAGGTGGAACGCTTCGAAGCCGCCCACTGGGCGCGCCATCCCTGGATGAAGGACGTGGCGCGCACGGTGCGCGACCGCCTGGACGCCGGGCACGAGTAAACGCAACAGGAGGCAGTACCCATGACCGCATTCTTCGACTTGCCCGTGCGCCGCATCCAGGGCGATGGCATTGAAATCGCCGCGCGCATCGACGGGTCGGGGCCGCCGCTGCTGTTGCTGCACGGCCATCCGCAGACGCATGCCATCTGGCACCGCGTATGGCCCGAACTGACGCGGCACCGCACGTGCGTGGCCGCAGACCTGCGCGGCTACGGCGATAGCGGCAAGCCCGCGGCCACGGCGGACCACTCCGCCCATTCCAAGCGCCAGATGGCGGCCGACATGATCGCGGTGATGCGCGCGCTGGGCCATGAGCGTTTCGAGGTGCTGGCGCACGACCGTGGCGCCCGCGTGGCGCACCGGCTGGCGCTGGACCATGCCGATGCCGTGTCCCGCATGATGCTGCTGGACATCGCGCCCACGCTGGACATGTACGAGGGTACGACGCGGGCGTTCGCCCAGGCGTACTACCACTGGTTCTGGCTGATCCAGCCCGCGCCCGGCCCCGAAACCATGATCGAGCACGACCCCGTGTTCTACCTGCGCTCGGTGATGGGCGGCCGGCCGGGCGGGCTGGTGCATTTTTCCGACGAAGCCATGGCGGAATATGAACGCGCGGCCCGGCAGCCGGGCTGGGCCACCGGCATCTGCGAGGACTACCGCGCCTCGGCCACGCTGGACCTGGATCACGACCGCGCGGGCCGCGCCGCTGGCGAGCGCCTGCGCATGCCGGTGCGGGCGCTGTGGGGCGAGCGCGGCGCGGTGGGCAAGAATTTCGACGTGCTGGAGCTGTGGCGCGCCGTGGCCGACGAAGTCTCGGGCGCGCCGTTGCCCGGGGCGCACTACCTGGCCGAAGAGACCCCCGACGCGCTGCTGGGCGAGGCCGGCGCGTTCTTCGGATGGCGGTAGCGGGCGGCTGTCAATCAAGCCACGGCGGGCGATAGGGCTATCCAAAAGGGGACACACCCCTGGTGTTAACCTTCGCCCCATGAATCGTTACTTCGCCGATCTTTCCGAATTGCCCGAGCCTGAAGACGCCCAACGCGTCTTCAAGGCGACCGACTCCCCCTGCGTGGCCGTGTGCTCGACCCTGTTCGACGATATCTGCCGCGGTTGCGGCCGTACGGCCATGGAAGTCGCCAATTGGGTGTTCATGACGGAAGAGGAAAAGCGCGAAGTCTGGATCCGCATCAAGGCGCAAGGGTATCCCCGGCGCAACAACTGAGCGCGGGCGGCGGCCGGGATTTTCCGGCCGTCTTGGGCATGTCATATCGCGCGGGCTAAATCGCGTTATCGCCCACTTCCGGCCCTATCATGCGCATCGTCCTGGTTACGGATGCCTGGCATCCGCAAGTCAACGGCGTCGTCCGCACCTGGACGACCATGCAGCAGATCCTGAGTGAATGGGGCCACGAGCTGATCGTGGTGAACCCACAGGGCAGCCGGACCGTTCCGGCCCCGTCCGAGCCGGACCTGCGGCTATGCCTGCAGCCGGGGCGCCAGTTGCGGCGCATCCTGGGCGACACCATTCCCGACGCGCTGCACATCGCCACCGAAGGCCCGCTGGGCCTGGCCGCGCGCCGGATGGCACTGGCCCGGGGCTGGCAATTCACCACCTCGTTCCACACGATGTTCCCCGACTACCTGCAAGCGCGCATGGGCATCCCCGCGGCCTTGCCGTGGCGCTATCTGCGGTGGTTCCACCGGCCCTCGCAATGCGTGCTGGTGCCGACCCCCACGGTGCGCGACATCCTGGTGCAGCGCGGGCTGGCGAACCTGCGGGTCTGGTCGCGCGGCGTGGACCCGCGCAAATTCCAGCCGGCCGACAGCGCGGCGTTCGCGCACCTGCCGCGGCCGGTCTACCTGAGCGTGGGCCGCGTCGCGCGGGAAAAGAACCTGGATGCCTTCCTCTCGCTTGAGCTTGCAGGCAGCAAGGTGGTCGTGGGCGCAGGCCCGGACGAGGCGCGGCTGAAAAAGAAATTCCCCGGCGCGGTGTTCCTGGGCATGCAGCAGGACGATGCGCTGCCAGGGTTCTACGCTGCCGCCGACGTCTTCGTGTTCCCCAGCCTGACCGACACGTTCGGCCTCGTGATGCTGGAGGCGATGGCCTGCGGCACCCCCGTGGCGGCGTTCCGTAGCGAGGCGCCGCTGGCGGTCGTCACCCAGGGCGTCACCGGCTGCCTGGACGACGACCTGGCCCACGCCTGCCGCGCCGCACTGCCGCTGGACCGCCACGCGGTGCGGGCGCACGCGTTGACCCGCAGCTGGGATTCGGTGGCGTCGGACCTGCTGGATTCCCTGGTGCCGCTCGTGGCGGGCGCGCCGTCGCGGCCGTCGCTGGCCCGCGCCGGGTGAGGCTTGGGGGAATTTTTGGGGGACGGGTTTCCGCACCGCACCCCAAACCGGTACAATCCTTCGCAATCCTGAGGAGCGTTGCGACGACCCTGCCGTTCCCGCCGTGCTGTGATCCAAAACAGCCACGCCACGCGGAACCCGGCTCGCCAGGCTCAGGAATCCTTGTTCAAGCGCCGCGCCCTGCGCGTCGCTACAGCAACGGCGCTCACCTTTGTCGCATATGGCGGGAAAGGCGAGCACTCGACTGTCGTGGTGTATTCGCGTTGTCCGGCCATATCGTGCGCCGTTCGATATTCACGTGGAGCCTACACACACCATGAACGCTGTGACTGATAAATCCTTCTCCGATTACCTGGTTGCCGACCTGTCGCTGGCAGGCTGGGGCCGTCGCGAACTGGCCATCGCCGAAACCGAAATGCCCGGCCTGATGGCCATCCGCGAGGAATTCGCCGCTGCGCAGCCGCTCAAGGGCGCGCGTATCGCCGGCAGCCTGCACATGACCATCCAGACCGGCGTGCTGATCGAAACGCTGGTTGCCCTGGGTGCCGAAGTGCGCTGGGCCTCGTGCAACATCTTCTCCACGCAAGACCACGCCGCCGCCGCGATCGCCGCGTCCGGCACGCCGGTTTTCGCCGTCAAGGGCGAAACGCTGGAAGAGTACTGGCAGTACACCCACAAGATCTTCGAATGGCCCAACGGCCAGAACGCCAACATGATCCTCGACGACGGCGGCGACGCCACGTTGATGCTGCACCTGGGCACCAAGGCCGAGAAAGATCTCTCGGTGCTGGCCAACCCGGGCAGCGACGAAGAGCGCATCCTGTTCGCCGCCATCAAGGAAACGCTCAAGCGTGATCCCAAGTGGTATTCGACCCGCCTCGCGCTGATCAAAGGCGTGACGGAAGAAACCACGACCGGCGTGCACCGCCTGTACCAGATGTCGCAAAAGGGCGAGCTGGCCTTTGCCGCCATCAACGTCAACGACTCGGTCACCAAGTCCAAGTTCGACAACCTGTACGGCTGCCGCGAATCGCTGGTGGACGGCATCAAGCGCGCCACCGACGTCATGGTCGCCGGCAAGATCGCCGTCGTGGCCGGCTACGGCGACGTGGGCAAGGGCTGCGCCCAGGCGCTGGTCGCGCTGCGCGCGCAAGTCTGGGTCACCGAAGTCGACCCGATCTGCGCCCTGCAGGCCGCGATGGAAGGCTTCAAGGTCGTGACGATGGAAGAAGCCGCCGCCCACGGCGATATCTTCGTTACCGCCACCGGCAACTACCACGTCATCACGCGTGAGCACATGAACGCCATGAAGGACCAGGCGATCGTCTGCAACATCGGCCACTTCGACAACGAAATCGACGTCGCCGGCCTGGCCGACTGCCAGTGGGAAGAGATCAAGCCGCAAGTCGACCACGTGATCTTCCCGGACGGCAAGCGCATCATCCTGCTGGCCCAAGGCCGCCTGGTGAACCTGGGTTGCGCCACCGGCCACCCCTCGTTCGTGATGTCGTCGTCGTTCGCCAACCAGACCATCGCCCAGATCGAACTGTTCACGCGCAACGAAGCGTACAAGTCCGGCGAAGTCTACGTGCTGCCCAAGCACCTGGACGAGAAGGTCGCCCGCCTGCACCTGAAAAAGCTGGGTGTGAAGCTGACGACGCTGCGCCAGGATCAGGCCGACTACATCAACGTGCCGGTGGAAGGCCCCTTCAAGCCCAACCATTACCGCTATTGATGCATGTAGCAAAATAGGAAGGTGCCGCGCCATGTTGGCGCGGGCTTTCCGAACCGCGGAGCTCCCCCGGGCTCGCCTGGCGATCAAGGGGCCGCGGAGCGTTAATACAGGAGAACGAACATGGTGACTTTGATACTCGTCTGGATCCTGAATGCAGTGGCCCTGCTGGCCGTTGCCTACCTGTTGCCCGGCATCGCCGTGGCCAGCTTCGGATCTGCGCTGATTGCCGCGCTGGTGCTGGGCCTGGTGAACATGCTGGTCAAACCGGTGCTTGTGCTGCTGACGCTGCCCATCACGATCGTCACCCTCGGGCTCTTTCTCATCGTCATCAACGCCTTGTTGTTCTGGTTCGTCGGCTCCGTGCTGAAGGGCTTCCAGGTCAACGGGTTCTGGTGGGCCGTGGGCGGTGCGATTCTGTACAGCATCATCTCTGGTCTGCTTACCAAACTGATCCCCTAATGTCCGACTCGACTTCTCCCGCCTTCAGTCTGGAATTCTTTCCCCCGCGCGATCTGGCCGGTCAGGAACGGCTGGTCCGCGCGGCCAAGCAGATGCTGGCGATCCAGCCCAAGTACGTCAGCGTGACCTTCGGCGCGGGCGGTTCCACGCGCGCCGGCACGGCAGACGCCGTGCGCACGCTGCGCAACCTGGGTTGCGACGCGGCGCCCCACTTGTCGTGCGTGGGCGCCACGCGCCAGGATCTGCGGGACATCCTCCAGGCCTACAAGCATGAAGGCGTGCGGCGCGTGGTCGCCCTGCGCGGCGACCTGCCTTCGGGCATGGGCGGCGATGCGGGCGAATTGCGCTACGCCAATGAACTGGTCTCGTTCATCCGTGAAGAGACCGGCGACTGGTTCCACATCGAAGTGGCGGCCTATCCCGAAATGCATCCGCAGGCGTCCAATCCGTCGGCCGACCTGGACCATTTCGTGGCCAAGGTGAAGGCCGGCGCCGACGCGGCCATCACGCAGTACTTCTTCAACGCCGATGCCTACTTCGACTTCGTCGACCGGGCCCAGGCCAAGGGCGTGCGTGTACCGATCGTGCCGGGCATCATGCCCATCACGAACCACACGCAGCTGCTGCGCTTTTCCGAAATGTGCGGCGCGGAAGTGCCGCGCTGGATCCGGCTGCGCCTGGCGGAGTTCGGCGACGACAAGGCTTCCATCCGCGCCTTTGGCGTGGACGTCGTCACCGAACTGTGCCAGACCCTGCTGGACAACGGTGCGCCGGGCCTGCACTTCTACACCTTGAACCATGCGGAAGCCCCGCTGGCGGTGTGGAAGGAGCTGTCGCTGTAGTCGTTGCGTCGCGTACGCAATGGGAAAGGCCGGCAGAAATGCCGGCCTTTTTTTCATGCTTGAAGGGTGCGTGGCCCAGGTTCAATCCGCGTACACGCCCACCTTCCTGATGATGCCGCCCCATTTGTCGACTTCGGATTGCAGCCAGGTCTGCAGGCCTTCCGGCGTCTGCTTGGATTCGGGCACGATCTCGGCGCCCAGCTCGGCCATCTTTTGCGAGAATGCCGGATCCTTGAGCGCCGTACGCAGTGCCGCGTTGAACTTCGCGATGGCCTCGGGCGGCGTACCCTTGGGCGCATAGACGCCGTGCCACACCTTGACCTCGAAGCCCTTCAACCCGCCTTCCTGCAGGGTCGGCGAATCCGGCAGCGCCTTGATGCGGTCCAGCGTCGTGACGCCATACAGCTTCACGCGGTCCGCCTTGATCTGCGGGATGGTCTGCGTGGTCTGGTCGCACAGCACGTCGACCTGGCCGCCCAGCAGTGCCGTCATCGCCGGGGCCGTACCGGCGTAGGGCACGGTCGTGAACTGCACCCCTAGCGACTCTTGCAGCAACATGCCGCACAGCTGCGACACGGCGCCCAGTCCGGCGTTGGCCAGGTTGACCTTATTGCCGTTCTCTTTGGCGTACTTGATGAAGCCCGCCATGCCGTCGGCGGGCAGGTCCTTGCGGCCCAGCAGCGTCATGGGCACGTCCGCCACCTGGCCGACATACGCAAAGTCCGTCAGCGGATTGAACGACAGCTTGCGGTACAGCGCCGGCGCCGTGGCCATGCCGTTGTGGTGGATCAGGAAGGTATAGCCGTCAGGCGCCGCGCGCGCGACGTGCTGGGATGCCAACGTGCCGCCCGCGCCCGTGCGGTTTTCAATGATGATGCTTTGGCCCAGCGTCTTGGCCATGGAAGCGCCCAGGCTACGCGCGACCACGTCCGTCGGGCCGCCCGCCGCGAACGGCACGACAAGCGAAATGGGATGGTTCGGATACGCGCCTTGCGCGCTGGCGGAACCCCAGGCAAGGCAGGACAGGGCCAGCATGGGCCAGGCGGCACGCGTCGCCGCGCGCGCGAAAATTGGGGGCATGTCTCGCTCCTTGTGGTTTTCTCGGACCCGCGAACGCATCGCGGACCACAGCCAGTGTGGCGTGTCATGCCAAGGATGAGAATTTGCCGTTTCACAAGCCGGGCTTCGGCAGCGGGAAAGGCGGGTTTACGCGGTCTTGCGCAAACCAGATACCGGAAAGCAGGCCTTAATTCGCCTGATCCTTGCCCGGATCCTCAGCCAACACCTGCGGGGTCGGGTAGCTGGGCTGCGGGGCGTTCACGGGTTCGATGCGCAGCGGCTGGTGGACGCGGCTGGGCGGCACGAGCGAACCGGGGTCATCCGGGTTGGTCCACAGCGGGTCCGGGATTTCGGCGAAGACCTGGCGCAGGCGTTCGCCCCAGGTGCCGCGGATCATGCGGAAGTACTCGTTGTGCTCGTCGATGCTGGCGAAGTGCGTGACGCGCAGCGCGTTCGTGTCGTAGACCAGCAGGTCCAGCGGCAGGCCCACCGAAATGTTCGAGCGCAGCGTGGAGTCCATTGAGATCAGCGCGCACTTGGCGGCCTCGTCCAGCGAGGTGTCGGGACGCAGCACGCGGTCCAGGATGGGCTTGCCGTACTTGGCTTCGCCGATCTGGAAGTACGGGCATTCCTGGCCGGCTTCGATGAAGTTGCCGGCCGAATACACCTGGAACAGCCGGCAGCGCTCGGTGCCTATCTGTCCCCCAAAAATCATGCTGACGTTGAAGTCCACGCCTTGCTCGTGCAAGGCGGGGGCTTCGCGTTGATAGACCTCGCGCACGGCGGCGCCGACGCAGCGGGTGGCCTCGAACAGGTCGGCCGCGTTCCAGATGGTGTCGCCGCCTTCATCGTGCTGGCGGGTCAGCACATGCAGCACGGCCTGGCTGACCGCCAGGTTGCCCGAGGTCATCAGGACCATGACGCGCTCGCCCGGGCGCTCGAAGACGGTCATCTTGCGAAAGACGCTGATCTGGTCGACGCCCGCGTTGGTGCGGGAGTCGGACAGGAAAACCAAGCCGGCGTCGAGGCGGGCTGCTACACAGTAAGTCATGATCGAAAATTTGAAAAAACCACGCCGCATTGTATTGCGGCGCGGTTGCGGCGGTTATTGCTGCCCGGAGGTCTGGACTTGCACACTGATCTCCATGGATTCCTCGCCGCCGCCGCTGCGCACGCCGCGCACCGGCGAGGCCGAGTCATAGTCGCGCGCTACGGCCAGCCGGCAATGGCTGTCCGAGGCAAACTGGCGGTTGGTGATGTCGACGCTGGTCCAGCCGATGTCGGCCAGCCAGACATCGGCCCAGGCGTGGCTTGCCGAGTGTTCGGTCGTGGTGTGCACGTAGCCGCTGACGTAGCGGGCGGGCACGCCCAGGCCGCGCACGCAGGCCAGGAACAGGTGGGCATGGTCCTGGCAGACGCCATGGCCCATGGTCAGCACCTGGCCCGCGGCCGTGGTCACATCGGTCGTGCCCGGTTCGTAGGCCACGCGGTCACTGATGGCGTTGGCGAGCGCCAGGATGTCGTCCGGCGTCGTCAGCCCGCCGGGCAAGACCTCACGCACGAAGGCCATGATCGTGTCGTCGGCCTGCGTCAGTGGCGTCTGCACACAATAGGCATGCACGGGCAGACGGCTGTCCTCGCCGCCCAGCAAGCCGCGCGCAAGCGGCGCGACCTGCACCTGCCCGACCACGCGCAGCTCGATGTCGGTATGCGGGTGGTTCAGCGTCAGCGTATGCGTGATGTTGCCGTAGGCGTCCACCTGCTTTTCCAGCGCGCCGGGCGCTTCGATGTGCCAGCGCAGCACGCGCTGGTGCTCGTCGTCGCGCGGCGTCAGCCGCAGCGTCTGAATGCTGTAGGTGACCGGCGCGGTGTAGCGGTAATGGGTGACGTGGGTGATGAACTGTTTCATTGCTGTCTCCGTGTTATGCCGACAGCGGGACCAGGAAGTCCTGGCTGATCCGGTTGCCCAGGTCGTTGATGCGGTCCAGGAAGTGGTCCAGATACTGGTGCAGCCCGCTGTCGAGGATGTCCTCGACGCGGCCGTATTGCAGTTCGGCGCACAGCATGCCGGCGCGGCGTTGCGTTTCGGTCGAGCGCTGGTTGGAGACGCGCGCCAGATCGTCGGCCACCGCCCGCATCGACGCCAGCAGCGAACGCGGCATGTCGCCGTGCAGGATCAGCAGTTCGGCCACGCGGTCCGGCGTGATCACGTCGCGGTACACCTTGCGGTAGATCTCCAGCCCGGACACGGAGCTCAGCAGGGCGGACCAGCGGTAAAACTCGCTTTGCAGCGCGGCGGTACCGCTCGGTTCGGGGCGCGCCTCTTGCGTGCCGTTCTGCGACGCGCTCTGCGACCCGTTGCCGCCGCGTTCATGGAACTTCACGTCCAGCATGCGGGCGGTGTTGTCGGCGCGCTCCAGGTGCATGCCGATGCGCAGGAAGTACAGCGCTTCGTCCTCCAGCATCGTGCCGATGGTGACGCCGCGCGCCAGGTGCGAACGGAACTTCACCCATTCGAAGAATTCGCCCGGGTTGCGCTCCAGCAGGCCGGTGTGCAGGTGCTTGAGCAGTTCAAGCCAGGTGGTGTTGTAGGTCTCCCAGACTTCGGTCGTCAGGCTGCCGCGCACCGCGCGCGCATTCTCGCGGGCGGCACGCATGCACGAATAGATGGACGAGGGGTTTTCGGGGTCGCGCACCATGTACTGCAGCACGTCGTGCGGCGAGATGGCCGCGTACTTGCTCTGGTACAGGCCCTGCAGTTCAGAGATGCGCAGCACGCCCAGCCATGAGCCCTCGCGCGTCTGCGTGTCTTGCGGCAGCAGCGACATCTGCAGGTTCACGTCCAGCATGCGCGCGGTGTTCTCGGCGCGTTCGGTGTAGCGGCACATCCAGAACAGGTTGTCGGCGGTTCGGCTCAGCATGTTCAGTCCTCCAGAACCCAGGTGTCTTTGGTGCCGCCGCCCTGGCTGCTGTTGACCACCAGCGAGCCCTCGGTCAGCGCCACGCGGCACAGGCCGCCGGGCACGGTGCGGATGTCCTTGCCGCACAGCACGTAGGGACGCAGGTCCACGTGCCGCGGCGCGACGCCCGATTCCACATAGGTGGGGATGGTGGACAGCGCCAGCGTCGGCTGCGCGATGTAGTTGGCGGGGTTGGCGCGCACGCGGTCCTTGAACGCATCGACTTCGGCGCGCGTGGAGGAGGGCCCGACCAGCATGCCGTAGCCGCCTGCGCCGTGCACTTCCTTGACCACCAGGTCGTGCATGTTGGCCAGCACGTGGGACAGTTCGTCCGGCCGCCCGCAACGCCAGGTCGGCACGTTGGACAGGATGGGCTCTTCGCTGAGATAGAACCGGATCATGTCCGGCACGTAAAGGTAGGTGGACTTGTCGTCCGCGATGCCGGTGCCGATCGCGTTGGCAAGCGTGACGCGGCCGGCGCGGTACACCGACAAGAGACCCGGCACGCCAAGCGCCGAATCCGCGCGGAACGACAGGGGATCGAGGAAGTCGTCGTCCAGCCGGCGGTAGATCACGTCCACTTTGCGCGGACCTTGCGTGGTGCGCATGTAGACCGTGTTCTGCTCCACGAAGAGATCCTGGCCTTCGACTAGTTCCACGCCCATCTGCTGGGCCAGGAAGGCATGCTCGAAGTAGGCCGAGTTGTACATGCCGGGCGTCAGCACGACCACCGTGGGGTCGTCGCCGCCGTGCGGGGCGACCTCGCGCAGGTTGTCCAGCAGCAGGTCGGGATAGTGCGCCACCGGTTCGACCTTGATGCGGCTGAACGCGTCCGGCATCAAGCGCATCGACATCTTGCGGTTCTCAAGCATGTAGGACACGCCGGAGGGCACCCGCAGATTGTCTTCCAGCACGTAGAACTCGCCCGCGCCCGCGCGCACGATGTCCACGCCGGCGATGTGGCAGTAGATGTCTTCCGCCACGTCCACGTCCTGCATTTCGGGGCGGTACTGGGCATTCAGGAACACCTGTTCGGCCGGCACGACGCCCGCGCGCACGATGTCGTGGCCATGGTAGATGTCATGGATGAACATGTTCAGCGCGCGCACGCGCTGCTTCAAGCCGGCTTCCAGGTGGCGCCATTCGTCGGCGGGGATGATCCGGGGGATCAGGTCGAATGGAATCAGGCGTTCGGTGCCGGCGGCGTCGCCGGCGACCGAAAAAGTGATGCCGACGCGGCGGAAACTCAGGTCGGCTTCGAGCCGTCGCACGGCCATGGCTTCGGCCGATTGCTCTTGGTGCCAGCGCTCGAAGGCCTGGTATTGGGAGCGTATGCCGCCGGCGCTGTCGCGCATTTCGTCAAAAGCGGCTGGACGGGATGATCTGTCCTTCATGGCTCCTCCGATGCTGGGTGCTGCGGCCGGCCGGCAGGCGGCGGCCTTGCACACGGTCATTACCCGGCCGATACGTGGCCAGTCCCAAAGAATAAGCAACCCGCATGCCAGCTTTTCGGGCAAGCCGGGGCCTTGGGCACAATATCCTCCCAAGGGCGCCGAAACGCCATCCCCCGCCGCGCGTAGGGCACCAGCGGTACTGTATGCACCGTATTGGTGCATGCCGCCGGGCCTATCTGGTGCGTCAGTTCATCCGGTACGTGTGTAGCGTGGTGCCGCTCGTGGCGCCTTGTTCCAGCGGCGCATGCGGCACCCAGCCGTCCTGCGTCAGCACGGCGTCCAGCGGGTAGTCGTGCGCGGCCGGGACATAGTCGGCGTCCAGTTCGCCGCAGCTCCAGGCGATGCCGATCGTGACGAACGGGTGGCCGCGTTCGCGCAGCGCCGCCAGGGTGCGGTCGTAATAGCCGCCGCCGTAACCCAGGCGGTCACCCTGATCCGTGTAACCGAGCGTCGGCACCAGAACCACGTCGGGCAGGACTTCGGCGCCAGCCACCGGTTCCTGGATGCCGTAGGGGCCGGCGCGCAGTTCCGCATCAGGGGTCCAGGGCAGGAAGGCGAGGGGGGCGTTGCGTTCGCGCACCACGGGCAACGCCACCGCGACGCCGTTTTCCACCCATTGCGACAGCAGGGGGCGCAGGTCGGGTTCGTCCGCCATGGGCCAGAAAGCCGCCACGGTGGCTGGCGCCGGACGGCCGGCTCGGGCCGCTTCGTCGCGCGCCACATTCAGCCAGGTGAACAGACGCGCACGCATCAGCAAACCGCCACGGCTGCGCTGGTCTTCGGGCATTTCGGCACGCAGTTTCCGCAATCGCGTGCGGTGCTGGACTGCGGTATCCTCTGGAGTATTTTGCGTAGTCATGCAGTGGCTGTGATGGGGGTGGACAATGAAGGCGAACATGCTGGAATCGGGCATGCAGGAATCTGAAACGCCAGTCGGCATGCCGGCGTGCAGGGCCGGTGTATGACGGCAAATGAGGGACGCGGCATGACACAGATTCTGCAAGTTCGACGGTATCAGAAAACCGGCCGGAAATCCCCGGGCGGCGCCATCGCTTCGGACCCCCGTGCGGGGCTGCGCCGCTGGCTGCCGCTGCTGGCCCTGTTCACCGCCGCCTGTGCGCCGGTTGACGCGCAACAGCGCAGCGCCGCCGTCAATCCCCAGCCGCAACCGGCCGTCCAGGCCACGCAACCCATCATCTCGGTGCCGCCCGCCGTGCTGGCCGGCCTGCCGCCCACCGCCGACACGCCCGCTCTCGCCGCCGTCGTGGCCGCGCGCGAAGCCATGAACCGCAAGCAGTGGTCCGTGCTGGGCGCGCTGGTGCCGCAGGCCAAGTCCGACACGCTGGGCATGTACCCCGAATACTGGTTGCTGCGCTATCAGCTCTGGACCCCGCCCGCCACCGGCCGGCCCACGGCCGATCTGCAGCGCTTCATCAGCAGCAACGGCGACGCTTACCTGGCCGACCGCCTGCGCGGCGATTGGCTGTTGGCGGCCGCACGCAGCGGCGATTTCGAAACCGTGCGCAAACTGGCGCCCGTGAAGAACAGCAACGCGCAGATTGAATGCGCCATCCTGGACGCCAAGCACATGACCGGCCAGCGCGCCACGGCGGCGCAAGCCACGGCGGTGTTCGCGCCGGGCGGCGCCTGCTGGGCGCTGTATGACCAGCTGGTGGCCGACAGCATCCTGGGCTGGGAACAGCTGGAGCCGCAGCTGCGCGACGCCATCGAGGCCGACAAGACCGCCGACGCGCGCAAGCTCGTGCAATACATGTTCGAGGCGCGCGATATCAAGACCTACGACCTTCTGATGAAGGATCCGATGAAGTGGCTGACCCGGCAAGACCGCATGCCAGTGGGTCGCAACGAAAAAGAGCTGGTGACTATCGCGCTGGCACGCCTGGCGCGTTCGGACGTCAGCGTGGCCGATTCCTATCTGCGCCGCGAATGGGCCAAGTCCATGTCCAAGCCGAATCTGGCCTGGGTGCGCGGGCAGTACGCGCTGATGGCCGCCCTGAGGCTGGATAGCCGCGCCGACGACTGGTATCACGAAGCCGGCCATATCCGCATGACGGACTACAACGCCGGCTGGAAGGTGCGCGCCGCGCTGCGCCAACCGAAGATCGACTGGAAGTGGGTCATCGAATCCATCGACGAGATGCCCCCGTCGCAACGCGATGACCCCTCCTGGGTGTACTGGAAGGCACGCGGCCTGGCCGCGACCGGCCGCAAGGACCAGGCCAACGCCCTGTACGCCAGCATCGCCGACCGCTTCGATTTCTACGGTCAGTTGTCCGCCGAGGAACTGGGCCGCCGCATCAATGTGCCGCCTCGCCCCGCACCCGTCAGCGACCGCGAAATCGCCGAGGCTCGCGCCAATCCCGGCCTGCAGCGTGCCGTGCAGCTGTTCCGCCTGGGCTGGCGCGGCGAAGCCGTGCCCGAATGGAACTTCACGTTGCGCGGCATGAGCGACCGCCAGTTGATCGCGGCCGCCGAGCTGGCTCGCGCCGAAAACATCTACGACCGCGTCGTCAACACGTCCGACCGCACGGAAAAGGAATTCGACTTCAGCCAGCGCTTCATCGCGCCGTTCGAAGGCCGCGTCACCGCCAAGGCCAACGCCATCGCGCTGGATCCTGCCTGGGTCTACGGCCTGATCCGCCAGGAATCGCGTTTCATCATGGACGCGCGCTCGCATGTGGGCGCCTCGGGCCTGATGCAGCTGATGCCGGCCACCGCCAAATGGGTTGCGGGCAAGATCGGCATGACCGATTTCACCCCGGCCAGCGTCAACGACTTCGACACCAACACTGTGCTGGGCACCAATTACCTGAACATGGTGCTGCGCGACCTGAACGGGTCGCAGATGCTGGCCAGCGCTGGCTACAACGCCGGTCCGCGGCGGCCGCACAACTGGCGCTCGACGTTCACGCATCCGGTCGAAGGCGCGATCTTCGCCGAGACCATTCCGTTCAATGAGACGCGTACCTACGTGAAGAACGTGATGTCCAACGCGGTCTATTACGCGGCGATGTTCAGCGGGCAGTCGCAGTCCCTGAAGGAACGGCTGGGCAATATCGTGCCGATCGGCGCCGAGAGCACGTCGATTCCATGACGCGGGATCCGGCCATCGACGGCTTGCAGGTCTATATCGTGGGCGGGGCGGTGCGCGACGCGCTGCTCGACCTGCCACCGGGCGACCACGACTGGGTCGTGGTGGGCGCCACGCCCGAAGACATGGTCCGCCGTGGATTCATCCCGGTCGGCGGCGATTTTCCGGTGTTCCTGCACCCGCGCACCAAAGAGGAATACGCGCTGGCGCGCACCGAACGCAAGTCCGGCCGCGGCTACAAGGGGTTTACGTTCTACACCGGCGCCGACGTGACGCTGGAAGAAGACCTGCGCCGCCGCGACCTGACCGTCAACGCCATCGCCCAGACGCTGGACGGCGAACGGGTCGATCCCCTGGGCGGCGAGGCCGACGTGCGCGCGCGCGTCTTTCGCCACGTGGGCGAAGCATTCGAAGAAGACCCGGTGCGCATCTTGCGGCTGGGCCGCTTCGCGGCGCGCTTTCCCGACTTCACCGTGGCCCCCGAAACGCTGGCCCTGTGCCGGTGCATGGTGGACGCCGGCGAGGCCGACGCCCTGGTGGCCGAGCGCGTCTGGAAGGAATTGTCGCGCGGCCTGATGGCGAAGAAACCGTCGCGCATGCTCGGCGTGCTGCAGGATTCCGGCGCGCTCGCCCGCGTGATGCCTGAACTGCAAGGCGTGAATGAAGTAGGCGCTGACGTGGACCGCGCAGCGGCGCAGGCGTTATCGCTCGCGGGGCGCTATGCCTTGCTGTGCCGGCTGACACCCGACCGCGAGGCGTTGGGCCGGCGCATGCGCGTGCCCACCGAATGCAATGATTACGCCCGCCTGCTGCCCGAGGTTTTGGCGGGCCTGGACGCCGCCGAAGGGGGCGGTGCGGATGCGCAACTGGCGCTGATGGAGCGCGCCGACGCGCTGCGCAAACCCGAACGTTTCTTCGATCTCTTGAAGACGGCTTCAGTCTTGCAACCCGTGGACATGGCCGCCTGGCAGTCGCGTGCGGACGCCGTGCGCGGCGTGGACGCGGGGGCGATTGCCCGCGCCTGTGCCGGCGACCCGGCCCGCATCAAGGACAGCGTGCGCCAGGCGCGCCTTGAGCGTTTGGAACAGCTGCAAGCGGGCTGAGGCCGCCCGGCCCTCCCGCCGCTACAGCTTGCCCAGCCGGTCGCCGCGCGCGAACCCGGCCAGCGGCTCGGTCACGCCTCGGCCCACGGCCAGCACCTTGAAGAGTTCGCCCATCTCGGCTTCCGACAGCAGCTTCTGAACCGGCGCCACAGCTTGCGCGTATTGCTGCGCGTCTGACGGGTCCAGCTGGGCCAGCAAGTCCATCAGGCCGGCGTTCATGAGGAAGCGGGCCTGCGACGTGTAGCCCAGCACTTGCAAGCCGGATTCCAGCGCCGCGTCGGCCATGGCGGTGAAATCCACGTGCGCGGTGATGTCCTGCAAACCCGGCGCAGTGAAAGGGTCGCCATGCGCATGGTGACGCAGATGGCACATGAGCGTGCCGCCCGCGCGCTGCGGATGATAGTACTCGCTGCGGGGGAAACCATAGTCCACCAGCAGCGCCGCGCCGCGCTCCAGCCAGCTGCCCATCGCGGCGATCCACGCCTCGCCTTGCAGATTGATCTCCGACACGTAGCCCGGCAGCGCCGGCATGCGTGCGGCAACCGCCGAGGCCAGCGCGACCGGGGCGGGGCGGTCTTCCCAGATGAAGCCCCCGCCGGCATCCAGCGCCACGCCGCGTTCCTGCACGGCGCCGGCAGCGTCCCAGGTGAACAGCGATACGGGCATTGCATCCAGCACTTCGTTGGCCAGCACGCAGCCCGCGAACGCATTGGGCAGCGCATCCAGCCATTGCACGCGATCGCCGAACGGCGCCAGGCGCGCCGCCTGGCGGGCGCGCAGGTCTGCGGACACTTCCAGGATCAGGTACCGGGTCTGGTCCAGCCCCATCGCATCCAGCTCGCGCAGCACGCCTTCGGCCAGCGCGCCGGTGCCCGCGCCGAATTCCAGCACGGCCTGCGTCTGCGTCTGACGCAGCACCTGGGCCGCCTGCCGGGCCATCGTGCGGGCGAACAATGGCGTCAGTTGCGGCGCGGTAACGAAGTCGCCCGCGGGCGTCTTGGCGTCGTCGTCGCCGTCGGCCAGCTTCACGTTGCCGGCGGCGTAATAGCCCAGGCCGGGCGCATACAGCGCTTCCGCCATCCAGTGGTCGAACGGCAGCCAGCCGCCGTTGGCCGTGATCGCGGCGCGCAGGTGCGCGGCAGCGGCGTCGCTATGTTCCTGGGCGGCGGCGGACAGCGGGGGAAGATTG
Source organism: Achromobacter sp. FW305-C-13 (assembly GCF_058783475.1). NCBI lineage: Bacteria > Pseudomonadati > Pseudomonadota > Betaproteobacteria > Burkholderiales > Alcaligenaceae > Achromobacter > Achromobacter sp. FW305-C-13. The sequence continues at coordinate 174,932 of NZ_JBYSYN010000002.1, forward strand.
GCGGGAGCGGGGCGTTGCATGGTCGAAGAAGGCGTGGTCATTGCGGCATTTTCCCAAAAAAAGAACGGCCCTGCTGCGCGCGTTTGCCGGCCTGAAAAGACAAACCCCGCGACAGGCGCGGGGTTTGTTTGGGGTCAAGCGGGCGAATTAGCCGCGGCGGTCAGCCGGCTTGGCGAAGCGCTTGGCGGGGCCGCCGGGGCGCTTGTCGAACGAGGGCTTGGCGCCACGAAAACCGCCTTCCGGACGGTCGCCGCCGCGGAAGCCGCCTTCGCGCTGGGGACGGTCGCCGAAGCTGGGACGATCGCTGAAGCTCGGACGGGCGTCACGGTCACCGCCGCGGAAACCGCCTTCACGGGGAGCACGCTCGCTGAACGGGCGGGCATCGCGCTGGGGACGATCACCGAAGCTGGGACGGTCGCCGCCGAAGCTGGGACGCGCATCGCGGTCGCCGCCACGGAAGCCGCCTTCACGCTGGGGACGGTCGCCAAAGGGACGATTGCCCTGGTAGCCGCCTTCGCGCTGGGGACGATCACCGAAGCTGGGGCGGTCGCTGAACGAACGGGCCGGGCGGTCGCCGAAAGGACGATTGCCTTGGTAGCCGCCTTCGCGCGGCGCACCGTCGCGATTGCCTTGGTAACCGCCTTCACGCGGCTTGAACTCGCCACGCGGGGCGCCGTCACGCGGGCCGCCGAACGAACGGTTTTCACGGTTGCCTTGGTAGCCGCCTTCATGACGCGAACCACCGAAGCCGCCGGGACGCTTGCCGAACGGCTTGCCGCCACGCGGGGCGCCGCTGCCGCCAGCCGACGGGCGCGGCGTGCGCTTGGGTTCCAGGCCGGCGATCACTTCAGGCGTGATCGATTGGCCGATGTAGTGCTCGATACGGCGAACCTTGTGGCGTTCGGAGTGCGTGGCCAGCGTGAACGCCAGGCCGCTGCGGCCGGCGCGGCCGGTACGGCCGATACGGTGCACGTAGTCTTCGGCTTGCATCGGCAGGTCGAAGTTGACGGCGTGGCTGATGCCTTGCACGTCGATGCCGCGGGCAGCCACGTCGGTGGCAACCAGGATACGCAGCTGGCCGCGTTGCAGTTGCGACAGCGTACGGGTGCGTTGGCGCTGGTTCATGTCGCCGTGCAGGGCAGCGGCGGCAAAGCCTTGGTCGGCCAGGCGGTCGGCCAGGTCATCGGCGCCGCGCTTGGTCGACGTGAAGACAATGGCTTGGTCCAGCTTGGCGTCACGCAGCACGTGATCCAGCAGCTGCATCTTGTGGCTGGCATCGTCCGCGTACAGCAGGCTTTGCGTGATGTTGGTGTGCTTTTCCTTGGCGCCGGCCATTTCGATACGCTGCGGGTCGCGCATCATTTTGGCAGCCAGCTTGGCGATCGTGCCGTCCAGCGTGGCCGAGAACAGCAGCGTTTGGCGATCTTCCGGCAGGCGGCTGACGATGGTTTCGATATCTTCGATGAAGCCCATGTCCAGCATGCGGTCGGCTTCGTCGAGCACCAGCGTGTGCACGGTGTTCAGCTTGACGCGGCCCGATTGCAGGTGGTCGATCAGGCGGCCGGGGGTGGCGACCAGCACGTCAACGCGGCGCGACAGCGCCTTGAGTTGCGCGCCGTAAGGCATGCCGCCCACGACGGTAGCGGTGCGCAGGTCAGCCAGCTTGCGGCCATACGTTTCGGTCGCTTCGGTGACTTGCAGAGCCAGTTCGCGGGTCGGGGTCAGCACCAGCACTTGCACGCCGACGCCCTTGTTGGCGGGCATCTGGGCAATACGGTGCAGGGCCGGCAGCATGAAGGCGGCGGTCTTGCCGCTGCCCGTCTGCGAGGACACCATCAGGTCGTGACCGGCCAGCGCTTGCGGAATGGCAGCGGCTTGGACGGAGGTGGGGGTGCTGAAGCCAGCTTCTTGAACGGCCGACAACAGAGCGGGTGCAAGACCCAGGTTTTCGAAAGACATTACTTTCCCTTGCCGCAATCAATGCGACGCAGTGCTTGGTCGGGCCAGGGGATTAGGCGGCCGGATCCAGGCGACGGTTGATGGAGCATCGTGCCGACCGAATCAACCGTGCGCGTGGCGCGTTCTCGTATACAGAGTGGAACGCAGGGCGAAAGGAAAGGAGGTCAGGAATCGATGATAGTTCGGCATGGGGCCGGGGCGTAGGCTGCCCGGCAGACTGCAAAAAATTCCGCTAAATCAAGGCGGTAAATGCCGAACTCGTTTTGTGCAGTGCGGCGATCATAACCCGAATTCGCCTTGCAAGGGAATTATTTTTTTGTCCAGTCCCCAATCAATAGGGTTTTTCCCTTGGTCGACGAGCCAGTCGTTGGTCGCCCGGAAGTGGCCGCAGCCCAGAAAAGGCACCGGGGGACGCCGGGCGGAAAGCGGGGAGGGATGATTGGACATCAGGACGAGGTGGCCGCTGTTGTCGGGCAGCAACATCCGCTTGGCCTGGGCATGGGCGCCCCACAGCAGGAAGGCCTTGGGCGATGGGTCGCGGGCGACCAGCGAAATCAGGGCGTCGGTCACGGTTTCCCAGCCGCGCTTGGCGTGGGAGGCGGGCTGGCCGTCTTCCACCGTCAGTGCGGTATTCAGCAGCAGCACGCCCTGGTCCGCCCACGGGCTCAGGTCGTTGCCTGCCGGGACGGGCGTGCCCGGGAACTCGTGTGCGATCTCATTGAAGATGTTGCGCAGGCTGGGCGGACGCTTGCAATCGTCGGGCACCGAAAACGCCAGGCCCTGGGCCTGGCCCGCGCCGTGATACGGGTCTTGCCCCAGGATCACCACGCGCACGTCCGATGGCGCGAGCCCATGCAGGGCCCGGAACGGCGTGGCGGGATAGACCACCGCGCCTTCGGCAAGGCGCTTTTCGACGTGGGCGGCGACCGCGGCCAGCGCGTCGGCGACGGCACGGTTACCGAAGGCGGCGGCCCAGGCGTCGGGAAGTTGCGCCGTCTGGGCGGCGAGGGCGTGGGGAACGAGGCGGTTATCGATCGGCATGGGCGCGATTTTGGCATAGGCAAGGCGCCGCGTGCCGGCGTGCCGGCAAGCGCGGGATATTGTTTATTAATTGAGAATCATTGTTAATATTGCCGCCTTCGTGCCTTTGCCGCAGTCGCCCTCATGTCCCGTCCCCCCAGCAGCCTGAAAGCCTGGCTCGCCCATTACGGCGAGTTGGTGGGCGCGTGGGCCAAGCGCAATTCCAGGCCCTGCGACGCCGAGGACGCGGCCCAGGACGTGATGGCCGGTTTGTTGAGCGGGGCAAACAGCGGCGTATTGAATGGCAAGTCCTATCTGTTCCGCGCCGCGCAGAACCGGCTGATCAGCGAGATCCGGCGGCAGACGCGGCATGACGAGGTGTCGCTGGAGGCGTGGGCGGCGGATGACCCTGCGCAGTGGCATGATCCGGAGTCCGACGCGCGTGCGCGCCAATTGGCCGATGCACTGGAATGCGCCCTGGCCAACCTGCCGTTGAAGAAGCGGCAAGCCTATGTCTGGTGCCGCCTTGAGGGCTATACGCAGCCCGAAGTCGCTGCCCGGATGGGCTTGGCGCTGAACACGGTCGAGCGCTATATCATGGACGCCACGCGAGAAATCCGCGAACAGCTGAAACACTTCTGCCCGGATTGATCCGCCGCGCAATGACAGACCCCATCGACCCAGACACCCTGACTGATCCCCGCGACGCGGCGGCCTTTTGGTTCGCCCGCGTGCATTCGGAACAGATGAGCCAGGCCGAACGCCAGCAGTTCGACGCGTGGCTGCGGGCCGACCCCGCGCACGACCTGGAGTACCGGCGCGCGCGCGGCATCTGGAACGCCAGCAGCCAGTTGGGCGAAGACCGGTTGCGCGCGCTGCTGCAAGAGGCGCCCGCCGCCGCCCGCCGACCCGGTGCCGTATCGTCGCGCCGCCGTGTCATGGCGGGCGTGGCGGTGGCCTGTACCGCCGCTGTGGTGGCAGCCGTGGTGTTGCCACGATGGATCGCGGGGGATCCCGGTTACTCGGCGCAGTACGCCACGCAGCCGGGGCAACGCCAGCACGTGACGTTGCCTGATGCGTCGGTCGTCGACCTGAACACGGCCACGCAATTGTCGGTGGCGCTGTATGACGACCGCCGCGTGGTGGCGCTTGCTGCCGGAGAGGCCACGTTTTCGGTGACACCGGACGCCAGCCGGCCGTTCTACGTGGAAGCGGGCGGCGCGACCGTCCGCGTGACCGGCACGCGATTCAACGTGCGGCGCGACGGCGACGCCGTACGCGTGGCCGTCGAGGCCGGCACGGTGGCGGTCGAGGCCGGGCATTGGTGGAACCGCAGCCAGGTGCTGTTGAGCGCGGGGCAGGGCACCCGCACGGTCGAGGAGGGGCGCCTGTCGCCCTCCGAAACATGGGACGTGCCAAACCTGCTGGCCTGGCACGCCGGCCGCGCGGTGTTCCGCGATGTCCCGCTGGCCGACGCTGTGGCCGAGATGAACCGTTATGGCCACGCGCCGATCCGCGTGTCCGGCGCGGACGTGGCCGCAATGCGGGTGTCGGGCGTATTCAGCGTCGACAACCCCCGGGCGTTCCTGGACTTGTTGCCCGCGATTGCGCCGGTGCGCGTGCAAGCCGGCCCGGATGGCTCGTCCCTGATCGTCCGCCGTTAGCCAAGCAAGGCCGACGGCCCGCCGCCACCGTGCACGGCGAATGAAATTACGAATAGTTACTATTCAGCAGCAGTTTTCCATCAGGGATTTCACCGCGACAGGCGTCTTGTCTCCCAAGGGCATCGATCCGATGCCGCTGCGCCGCCAGAATCTTCCGCATCCGGCTGACTGGCGAGCCCTGTATCAAGACCCCTCCAGGAATGCTAGTCCCGTGAACCGTATCCCTTCTGGACCCTCTACCCGCGCCGCTGCGCGCCTGGCTGTGCCGACGCGCGGGTTGACTGTGCTGGCCGTGTCCGTGCTGCTGGCGCTGGCCATCCCGCAGCCTGCCGCCCAGGCGCAGGAGGCGTCGCTGTCCTTGAACATCCCCGCGCAATCGCTGGAAGGCGCGTTGACGCAACTGGCGACGCAGGCCGCGCTGGAATTGGCCTACGCGCCCGACACCGTGCGGGGCCTGAAGGCGCCCGCGGTGTCGGGCACCCTGACGCCGGACCAGGCGTTGCGGGCCTTGCTGGCGGGCACGGGATTGGTGTTCGAACGGTCTGGCAGCAGCGTGTCCGTGTCGCGCCAGGCGGAGGGCGACACGTCCAGCGTCATGTTGAACACCATCACGGTCGTGGGCAAAGGCAACTCGATCACCGAAGACACGGGCTCCTACACCACCGGCGCCATGAACACGGCGACCAAGCTGCCGCTGACCATCCAGGAAACGCCCCAGTCGGTCAGCGTGGTCACCCGGCAGAAGCTGGACGACTTTGCCATGCAGACGATCGATGACGTGGCCAATAGCACCACCGGCGTCACGGTGAACCACTGGAGCAACGATCGCTCGCGCTATTTCTCGCGCGGCTTCACCATCAACACCTTTCTGATGGACGGCCTGCCCGTGTCGTACGAGACGGACACGTCCACCTACAGCACCACGGCCATGTACGACCACGTGGAAGTCGTGCGCGGCCCCACGGGTCTCATGACCGGCATGGGCGACCCCTCCGGCACCATCAACTTCGTGCGCAAGCAGCCGACCGATGCCGCCCAATTCATCGCCACCGCGCGTGCGGGCTCCTGGAACAATTTCTCGGGCGAATTCGACGCCAGCGGCCCGCTGAACGACAGCGGTTCCGTGCGCGGCCGCTTCGTGACGTCGCAGCAATCGCGGGACTACTTCACCGACGGCTACAGCAGCCGCAAGCAGCTGTATTACGGGGTGGTGGACATCGACATCACCGACAACACCACGCTGACGCTGGGCGGGCATTCCAACCGCGAAGACAACCCCGGTTCCGAATGGATGGGCGTGCCCACCGCGCCGGATGGCTCGCCGCTGGACATCCGGCGTTCGCGTCGGTTCTCGCCGTCATGGAGCTATTGGGACAAGAGCGAGTACAGCCTGTTCGCCGAACTGAAGCACACCTTCGACAACGGCTGGATCGCGCGCGCCGCGGCCCGCGGGGTCAATGGGAAATCGTCGCTGGATGGAGCGTACTTCGTCTCGGGCGACTACGACGCGCAAGGCGGCATCGTGTACGACGTGATGGGTGGGCGCTACGACTACGACAAGAAGCAGCGCAGCTTCGACGTGTCCGCGCAAGGCCCCATCATGCTGTTCGGCCGCGAGCACGAGATCGCGGTGGGCGCGAGCTATCGCAACGACAAGTGGCTGGACAACGGCTACAGCTATCTGGACGAGCCGGGCGGCTACCTGATGGTGTCCGGCGTGAATCCCTACACGTGGAATCCGGATTCGCTGCGCCGCCAGGACTTTGTGCGTGACACCATGTGGCGCCGAGACCAGCGCTCCGAGCTGACCTCGGGCTACGCCACGGGGCGCTTCAGCCTGGCCGATCCCCTGAGCATGATCCTGGGCGCGCGCATGGACTGGTTCGACTTCGACAACAAGCAGACCCAAGGCAGCTGGAGCAGCCACCGCAAGTTCGGCGAGGACGCCCACTTCACGCCGTACGCCGCACTCATCTACGACCTGAACGACAACCATTCGGTCTACGCCAGCTACTCCAGCATCTTCAAGCCGCAGTACTACCTGGACACGTCCGGCACCGTGATCAAGCCGGTGGAGGGCACCAACTACGAGATCGGCCTGAAGGGCAGTTACCTGGACGAGCGCGTCAACGCCGCCATCGCGCTGTTCTCGACCACGCAGACGAACCTGCCGCAGGCCGTCACGGATATCGCGTCCTGCTTTGTCGCCACCAACTGCTACCGTGCCGTGGGCGAGGTGAAAAGCGAGGGCGTGGAGATCGACATCAACGGTGAGCTGCTGCCGCGCCTGAATGTGGGCATCGGCTATTCCTACACGCGCGCCAAGGTGTCCAGCGGCGGCGTGGACGGCGCAGCGGGCCAGCCCTACGCCAGCTATATCCCGCAGCACCAGTTCAAGCTGGCCGCGATGTACCACTTTCCAGGCGCCTACGAGAAATGGCGCGTCGGCGGCGCGCTGCGAGCGCAAAGCAAGATCACCACGCAATCGCTGACCGGCAGCGCTGGGTACGTCATCAAGCAATCGCCTTACGCGCTGGTGGACCTGGTGGCGGGCTACCGGGTCAATCGCCAGCTGGACATCCAGCTGAACGTGAACAACCTGTTCGACAAGCGCTACTTTGAGTCGATGCAGGGCAACAATGGCGGCAATTACTACGGCACGCCGCGCAGCTTCCTGCTGAGCACGCGCTATCAGTTCTAAGCACGGGCCGGCACGCCCGACGGGGCAGGCAGACCCCCGCCCGTGCCGGACTCAGACCGGCCAGCCGGCCTGGCGGTGGGCCGAGTCCCAGAACATCCATTCCAGCTGGGCGGCGTGCGTGTAGGCCTGGTGCATGGCCTCGCGCGTTTGCGCCGACGCCGTTTCCGCGGCGCGGTCTACCGAGGCGATCACGGAACGCACCAGCGCGTGGAAATCGTCGCCGGCATAGGTGTCGATCCACGCCGCGTAGGGATTCGGACGCGTCGCGCGGGCATGGATCTCGCGGCCGATCTCGGCATAGATCCAAAAGCACGGCAGCAAGGCGGCGAGCGCCACCGGGTAGGGCGCGCTCCAGGCGGTGGCGATCAGGAAGCTGGTGTAGTGATGGCTGGCGGGCGTCAGCGGGGTGGCTTCGAAAGTGGCCGCATCGATGCCGAACTGCTTCATGAAGCCCGCGTGCAGCGAACGCTCGGCCACCACTGCGCCTTTGGCCGCGTCCGCGAATTGCACGACGCCGTCGGCGTCGTCCGCCTTGGCGGCCGCGATCGCCAGCGCGCGCCCGAACGCCACCAGGTAGTGCGCGTCCTGGATCATGTAGTGCTTGAATGCGTTCTCGTCGAGCTGGCCGCTGGCCAGTTCCTGGTTGAACGGCATGTCGCGCGTTTTTTCATAGAGCGCGGCGTTGCGCGCCCAGGCGTCAGAGCTGAAAGACATGGGATTCCTTATGCCCGCAGGCAGGCCGATTACGGCCAGCGCGCAACGCCGCGCGCCGGCTCAACGGCATAAGGGTATCAACTTCGGCGCATCCGTTCGCCTATTGCATGAACCAGCCGTGGCTGACCACGAAAGATTGGCCGGTGAAGGCCGCGCTGGGAAAGGCGCACAGGAACAACGCGGTCTGCGCCACGTCTTCGACGGTAGTGAAGACGCCGTCCACCGTATCGCCCAGCATCACCTTCTTCACCACGTCTTCTTCGCTGATGCCCAGTTCGCGGGCCTGCTCGGGGATCTGCTTTTCCACCAGCGGCGTGCGCACGAAGCCCGGGCAGATGACGTGCGAACGCACGTTGTGCGCCGCGCCTTCCTTGGCCAGCACGCGGGCCAGGCCCAGCAGCGCATGCTTGGCTGCCACGTAGGCGGACTTCAGCGGCGAGGCTTCGTGCGAATGCACCGATCCCATGTAGATGACCACGCCGCCGCGATTGTCCTGGTACATGTGCTTGAGCGCCGCCTTGGTCGTCAGGAAGGCGCCGTCCACGTGGATGGCCTGCATCTTCTTCCAATCCGAAAAGGCGTAGTTCTCGATGGGGTTCACGATCTGGATGCCGGCGTTCGAGATCAGGACGTCGATGCTGCCGTAGGCGGCCGCGACCTTGTCGATGCCCTGGTTCACGGCGTCTTCGCTGGTGACGTCCATCGCCACGCCCATCGCCTTGCCGCCAGCCTGCTCGATTTCGCGCGCGACGGCGTCGGCGCCGGCCTGATTCAGGTCGGCGATCGCAATGGTCGCGCCTGCGCGTGCAAGCGTCAGGGCGATCTCCTTGCCGATACCGCTGGCGGCGCCGGTCACGACGGCGACTTTTCCATTCAACTGGCTCATGCTGCAACCTCCGGTTCAGAAATGCCGGCAGGCCCGCGCATGCTGCATCGTGGCGGGGCCGGCAACAGGCCTTGCGGGGAAGGCGCGGGGGCGCAGCCCCGCCGCAAGGAGCATCTCTGGATGGTAGTCCTTCAGCTTGAGCAACGCCTGAACGCCACTCGGGCCGCCGGTTGCCGGTAACATCTGGCCCATTCCGGCGGCTGGGCCTTACCCAGGTGCCCTCCCTTCTTGCAGGCGGTCATCAGCGTGGCATCAGCTTTCATCCATCGTTTCCTGGGCGCAGCGGCGTGCGTGGCGGTATGCGCGGGCGTTCTGCTGGGATTGCCCGCGCAAGCCGCGCACATCATGGTGGATACCGGGCACACCCCCAACCGGCCGGGCGCGACGGGCGCCAGCGGGCGCGTGGAGTACCTGTACAACCTGGATGTCAGCAATCTGGTGGCGGCCGATCTGCGCGCCGCCGGCCACCGCGTGACCCAGGTGGCGGCCAATGGCGCCGAAGTCGAACTGGGCAAGCGTTCACGCGTGGCGCCGACGGCGGATTTCTTTGTCTCGATCCATCACGACTCGATGCAGCAGCAGTACATCGATGCGGGGCGCCAGCGCGAGTTTGCGGGGTTCTCCGTGTTCGTGTCGGAACGCAATCCCAGGTACGAACAAAGCCTGCACTGCGCGCGCGCCATCGGCGAGCAGTTGGTGGCCGCGGGCGAGAAGCCGTCGCTGTATCACGCGGAACCGATCGCCGGCGAAAACCGGCCGCTGTTGGACCGCCGCCTGGGTGTGCACCGTTTCGATGGGTTGGCGGTGTTGAAGACGGCGCCGATGCCCGCGGTGTTGGTAGAGGTGGGGGTGATCGTGAATCCGGACGAGGAACGCCGCCTGGCCCGCCCTGAGGTCGTCAAGCGGGTGGCGCAGGCGATCGCGAATGGTGCGCACGCCTGCCAGCAGCCGTAGCGCAAGGCACGCGACAGCGCCGCCACCTTCGATCTTTCAATTCCAGATCGTCGGCGGCGGCGACTGGGTCAGCGAGGACTCATCTTGGCGGTTTCCGGCGGCTTGCCACTCAGGCGCAGCAGCAGGAATCCGGCCACCGCCGAAGCCAGCGAACCGGTCAGTACGCCGATCTTGGTGGCGTCTACGGTTGCCGCGTCGGTGAAGGCCAGCGCGCCGATGAAGAGGCTCATCGTGAAGCCGATGCCGCACAGCAGCGCCACGCCGTACAACTGCGTCAGCGACGCGTGGCGCGGCAGGCTGGCGACGCCGGTCTTGATGGCCAGCCACGCGAAGCCGAACACACCCAGTTGTTTGCCCAGGAACAGGCCTAGCGCCACGCCCAGCGGCACGGGCTGCGCCAGGCTGTCCAGCCCCATGCCGGCGAACGAGACGCCCGCGTTGGCAAAGCCGAACACCGGCACGATCAGCAGCGCCACGGGCTTGTGCAGCGCGTGTTCCAGGTCATGCAGCGGCGAATGCGCCTGCGGCTGGCCGGCATTGCGGGGTCGCAGCGGGATCGTCAGCGCCAGCGCGACCCCGGCCAGCGTGGCATGCACGCCGGACTTCAGCACGAAATACCAGAGCACGGCGCCGATCAGCAGGTAGGGGGTCAACCGCAGTACACCTGCACGGTTCAGGCAGAACAGGCAGGCCAGCAAGGCCCCCGCCATGATGAGCGCGAAGACTTTCAGTTGCGAGGTATAGAACAGCGCGATGATGACGATGGCGCCCAGGTCATCCAGGATCGCCAGTGCGGTCAGGAAGATTTTCAGCGAGGTCGGCACGCGGCTGCCCAGCAGCGCCAGGATGCCCAATGCGAAGGCGATGTCAGTGGCGGCGGGGATCGCCCAGCCGCGCAGGGTGTCGGGGTTGCCCAGGTTGACCAGCACGTAGATCAGTGCCGGCACCAGCATGCCGCCCAGCGCGGCGATGCCCGGCAGGACAATTCTTGCGGCGCCGCGCAATTGGCCATCCAGCACCTCGCGCTTGATCTCCAGACCCACCAGCAGGAAGAACACGGCCATCAGGCCGTCGTTGATCCAGTGCAGCACGGTTTCGCGCAGCATAACGGGCCCCGTGTGAAAGCCCAGTTTGGTGCCCAGTACCTCGAAGTAGAGGGGAGCGGCCGGGCTGTTGGCGATGATCAGGGCTGCTAGTGCTGCGACCATCAGCACATAGCCGCCCAGCGCTTCAGATTGCAGGAAAGCCTGGAGAAACGAGGGGCGGCGGGAATGAGCCGGAACCTGCTGGGTCACTGGGCCTCCTTGGTAATGTTTTGTTAAGATGTCAAATTCAAGCTGAATTTTAACTGAACAAAATTACAGTATTTGGCTTTGCAGTCTAACGTCGGCTATTTTCCATGAATTGTTGCAAAAATTAGCGGAATTGGAAAAAACCGAGGGCGTGGGCATTGCGGTCCCTACCGATGACTTCCATAGAGATTTCGACTAAATTCCGATCCGCGGTGCGTCGACACGTAATAAGTATTTCAGTCGATTTCTGAAACGGCTTTTTTCTTGAACATCTTGACCAGTTTGTGGCTAGCGATGCCGCCTGGCGACACCTGCTAGCTCCATGACCCTGCCTTCTCTATCGGTGCTGATCTACACGCCTGCCAAGCCCGGCGCCACGAGTCGTCTGGTCGATGTGGGCGAGGCGCTGGATCCGCCGGCCGCTCAGCCTGGGCATGGTCGCTATCACGTTAAGCGCTTGACGCCCAGCATGCGCCTTTTGACCTGGCAAAGCGAGGGGGCGCGCTTCGATTTTGCTCGCACAGGCGGTATCCGCGTGTGGACTGGCCGCGAATTGGCGGCGTCCGATTGCGTGAACGACTGCCAGGCGCAATCCGCGCTCCCGCTGGAGCCGGAGGACGTCGCCTACCTCGAAGCCTTCCTGCTGTGGCAGAACCGCAGCTGGAACGATCTCAACGCTGCTGAAGACTTGTCCGCCCATGATGCCCACACCCGCTGAACCGCATGCCGGCAACACCGGCGCCCGCCTGCGCATCCTGCACACCGAGGCGGCCACGTCGTTCGGCGGGCAGGAATTCTGCATCTACAAAGAGATGATCGCCATGCGCGAGCGCGGCCATCACCTGGAGCTGGTCTGCCAGCCCGGGGCCGAACTCGGAGACCGCCTGAGCGAGGCCGGCTTCACGGTGCACCGAATCGTCATGGACGGTGCGGGCAACTTCCTGCGCGGCGTGATGTTCATGCGGCGCCTGCTGCGGCGCGAGCGTTTCGACGTCGTGAACACCCACAGCCGCCGCGACACCGTGCTGGCCGCCATGGCTGCGCGCCTGGCCGGCACGCCGTTGATCGTGCGCACGCGGCATCTGGCCAAGCCCATCAATTCGCTCTACGCCTACACCTGGCTGGCGCATCGGGTGATCGCCGTCAGCCGCTACGTGCGCAAGCAATTGCTGGAGGGCGGCGCGCGGCCGGAGTCGGTCGCGACGATCCATTCGCCGGTCGTGTTGCCGCAGGTACGCGAAGGCGCTTGCGTGCGCGATGAGCTGGGGCTGCCCCCGGACGCGCTGGTGGTGGGCTGCGTTGCCGTGATGCGGGCCGAAAAGGGCCACGGCGATCTGATCGACGCATTCCATCTGGTTTGCTCCCGCTTCCCGTCGGCGCATCTGGTCCTGGTGGGCGACGGCATGCCCTTGTTCGACCAGTTGCAGGCGAAGGTGTCGGCGTTGGGGCTGATGGACCGGGTGCACTTCACCGGACGCCGGCACGATATCGGCAACGTGCTGATGGCTTTGGACGTATTTGCCTTGCCGACCCACCGGGAGGCCCTGGGCACGGTGTTCATCGAAGCCGCGGCGATGGGCGTGCCCGTCATCGGCACGGACGTGGGCGGCGTGCCGGAAACCATGCTGGCGGGCGAGACCGGGCTGCTGGTGCCGCCGCGCGATCCCGCCGCGCTGGCGGCGGCGCTGGAAACCCTGTTGGCGGACCCGGCCCTGCGCCGCCGCATGGGCGACGCGGGCCGCGAGCTGATCCGCGGCCAAGGCCTGTTTTCCGCCGAGCGCACCGCGGGCCAGGTGGAACACGCCTACACGCATTGGCTGGCCGAACTGGGCTGGCCCGTGCGCGTGGCCTGAGGGGTTATCTACCGGCGGGCGCCGGCGTTCAGTGCATGAGCAAGGCGTTCATCGCCTCGATCACGCGGTTGCGGTAACGCGGCAGCAGGGCCTGCGTACGGGCCTGCCGTTCGTGCCATTCCGCAGGCTCTGAACCGGCCGCAATGCGGGCCGCTGCCCAGATCGGGTCGGGGAAATGGCGGTCGCCGCGCCAGCGCGGAATTACATGCCAGTGCAGGTGCGGCACCATGTTGCCCAGCGACGCCAGATTGATCTTGTCCGGTGTCAGCACCGATTGCTGCGCTTCTTCCACCGCATACACGGCGCGCATCAGCAGATCGCGCCCGTGCGTGGACAGGCTGGTCATTTCCGCCAGGTGGGCGTTCCAGATCACACGCGTGAAGCCGGGATAGTCAGCATCGCCCACTTCGATCACGCGCAGGTGCGGGCCACGCCACAGCAGCGTGCCGCCGTCTTCCTGGCACAGGGGGCAGTTCGGGTCGCGAGCGCTCAAGCCATCACCTTGCGGTACTGAATGAAGCCGGAGCGGTCCGCGATGCGGTCGTACAGCTGCATCGCGGTCGCGTTGGTCTCGTGCGTCAGCCAGTACACGCGCGCGCAGTTGTTGGCGGCGGCCTGGGCGTAGACGTGTTCGATCAGCTTGCGGCCCGCACCCGTGCCGCGCACGTCCGGGTCCACGTACAGGTCCTGCAGATAACAGTAGTCGCCTGCGGTCCAGGTGGAGCGGTGGAAAATCCAGTGCACCATGCCGATGGCGCGGCCGCTGTCGTAGGCAAGCGCCGCGTGCATCGGCTCGGCGGGGTCCAGGAAGCGCGCCCAGGTGTTGCGGGTGACCGCGTCGTCGATGCTGACGCGGTAGAACTCCTGGTAGCCCTTCCACAGCGGCAGCCAGACTTCGAAGTCGGCAGCGACGATGGGGCGGATTTCGGCGGTACTCATGGCGCAGGGTCTCCTGTCGGGATTCAAAGTTGGTTTTCCATCGCTTCGACGACGTGCCGCAGCACTTGCAGCCGAGCGTAGCGCTTGTCGTTGGCGGACACCAGATGCCATGGCGCGTGCGCGATGTCGGTGCGGGCCAGCATCTCGTTGGTTGCGGCCGCGTATTCCTTCCATTTGTCGCGGTTGCGCCAGTCGTCTGGCGTGATCTTGAAATTCTTGAAGGGCGATTTCTCGCGTTCCTTGAAGCGTTCCAGCTGCACGTCGGCGGTCACGGCCAGCCAGAATTTCAGCACGATCGCGCCGCTGGCCGCCAGTTGTTCCTCGAAGTCGTTGATCTCGGCGTAGGCGCGGCGCCAGTGGGCGGGCGCGGTCAGCTTCTCGACGCGTTCGACCAGCACGCGGCCATACCAGGACCGGTCGAAGATCGCGACGCGGCCATGGCGCGGCAACTGGCGCCAGAAGCGCCACAGATAAGGGCGTGACAGTTCATAGCTGTTCGGGGCGGCGACCGGCGTAATGTCGAATTGCCGGGCGTCCAGCGCATGGGTCACGCGCCGGATGGCGCCGCCCTTGCCGGCGGCATCCTGCCCTTCGAACACCAGCACCAGCGAACGATCCTGGAATTTCTTGGACCGCGCGGCGCGGGCCAGCCGGCCTTGCAGCAGGCCGAGTTCGGACTCGTAGTCGCCCTTGTCGACGCGGGCTTCGTAATCCAGTTCGCCCAGGCGGTCGACAATGCGGGCGGGCGCGGAATGCGCCAGGAACGATTGCGGAATGCGGGGCACGCCGCGCTGGCGCATTGCCGCCAGTACCGCCTCGGCGGTGCGGGCCGACCGCAAGTTCTCGTCGGCGCTGGGAATGACTACCCAGGGCGCGTGGCCGCTGTCGGTGTGGTTCAGCACAACCTGGCCGCCTGCGCGGATGCGGTCGTACTTCTTGTAGACCTTCAAGTCGACGGGGCTGACCTGCCACGAGGTTTCGGGGCTGGCCAGGAGGCGCTCTGCCCGCTCCTTTTGCGCCTTGGCTGACAGGTGAAACCACAGTTTGACGATCTGCACGCCTTCGGCGGCCAGCATCGCTTCGAAGCGGCGGATCGCGGCGGATTGCGCCTCGATGGCGTCCTGGTTGGGCTTCTTGCGTGCCGATTCAATGATCAGCGGCGCATACCAGGACCCGAACACGATGCCCGTGCTGCCTTTGGGCGGCAGGTCTTTCCAGTAGCGCCAGAAAGGCGGCCGGTCCTGCTCGTCGCCTTCGGGCGGGCCGTAGGCCAGCGTCTTGATGTGGCGCGGGTCCATCCATTCGTTCAGCAGGTTGACCGTGGCGCCCTTGCCCGCGCCGTCGATCCCCGCCACTACGATCAGCAGCGTCTTTTCCGCCTTTTCAAGGCGCTGGTACTGCGCGTTCAGCAGGGCGACGCGCAGCCGCGCTTCCACCGGTTTGAATGCTTCCTTGGATAGGCTGGGGTCGGCTTCGGCTTCTGCGAACATGGGAAATCCGTCTGATCGGCAATCGGGAGATCGGCCGATCTTGCGGGATAAGCGCCCGGCGCGCAAGTGCGGCGCGGGCGCCCGAGTCAGAGCCCGTCGATGGGGATTTTCAGGTAGCGCACGCCGTTGTCCTCCGGAGGCGGGAAATGGCCGGCGCGGATGTTCACCTGGATGGCGGGCAGGATCAGGGTGGGCATGGACAGGGTGGCGTCGCGCCGGGTGCGCATGGCGACGAACTCGTCTTCGCTGACACCGTCATGCACATGGATGTTGGCGGCGCGCTGTTCGGCCACCGACGTCTGCCAGTGCGCTTCGCGCCCCGCCGGGGGGTAGTCGTGGCACATGAAGAGCCGCGTGCCGCCCGGCAGGCCCAGCAGCCGCTGGATCGATCGGTACAGCTGATGCGCGTCGCCGCCCGGGAAATCGCAGCGCGCGGTGCCCACATCCGGCATGAACATCGTGTCGCCCACGAAGGCGGCGTCGCCCACCAAATAGGCCATATCGGCCGGCGTGTGGCCGGGCACATGGATCGCGGTGGCTTCCAGCTTGCCGATGCGGAAGGTCTCGCCGTCGGTGAACAGGTGGCCGAACTGGGAGCCGTCCAGTTGGAACTCGGGTTCCAGGTTGAAGATCTGCTTGAACACGCCTTGCACGGCGCGGATGCTTTGCCCGATGGCGATGACCCCGCCCAACTGCCGCTGCAGATAGGGGGCGGCCGACAGATGG
Organism: Achromobacter sp. FW305-C-13; assembly: GCF_058783475.1. NCBI lineage: Bacteria > Pseudomonadati > Pseudomonadota > Betaproteobacteria > Burkholderiales > Alcaligenaceae > Achromobacter > Achromobacter sp. FW305-C-13. Next base: position 191,130 of record NZ_JBYSYN010000002.1, read on the forward strand.
TCCGCATGGGCGTGGGTTTCCAGCAGCCATTGGGTGGTCAGCCCCGCTTGGCGCACAAAAGCCGCCACGGCGTCCGCGCTGGCGGTGCTGCTGCGCCCGGATTTGGGGTCGTAGTCCAGCACCGAATCGATGATGGCGCAGGCGCTGCCGTCGTGCACGACGTAGGTGACGGTAGCGGTGACGGGATCGAAAAAGGCTTGGATGTGAGGATTCATGGCCGCCAGCAGCTAACAATATATATATTTAAATAATATTGTTTGATAATTTATCAGTCAATATAATGATCCGCGACTATCCGACCTGCCAATACGCCTTATGAATGCCGCCCTGACTGATTGCGAACTTGCCGTCTTGCGCGAATCCGCCGCCCAGGCCTGCGCGCTGCTCAAGGCGCTGGCCAACGAAGACCGCTTGCTGCTGCTGTGCCAACTGGTGCAGAACGAACGCAACGTAAGTGAACTGGAATCGCTGACCGGCATCCGCCAACCGACCTTGTCCCAACAATTGGGCGTGCTGCGCGACGAAGGGCTCGTTACGACGCGCCGCGACGGCAAGTACGTCTACTACCAGATGGCCAGCTTCGAAGTCAGCCAGGTCATGAAGACGCTATCCAGTTTGTACTGCGGCCGCGCAATGGAGTCACTCGCGTGAATCCAGACTGGTCCGCCCTGACGCCGGCGTCGGCCACCGCAGGCGGCCTGTTGATCGGCGCCGCCGCCGTGCTGTTGATGGCCGGCGCGGGGCGCATCGCGGGTATCAGCGGCATCCTGGGCGGTTTGCTGCCGCCGCAGCGCGACGGCCTGTGGCGTGTGGCGTTCCTGCTGGGCTTGTGCGCGGCGCCCTGGTTGTACCAACTGGGTGCCGCGCTGCCGCCAGTTGCCGTCGAGGCCGGCACCCCGCGCCTGATCGTGGCGGGCCTGCTGGTGGGCATCGGCACGCGCTTCGCCTCGGGCTGCACCAGTGGTCATGGCGTCTGCGGCCTGTCGCGCGGGTCGCGGCGCTCGTTCGTGGCGACCGCCTTGTTCATGGCCGCGGGCTTTGCCACCGTCTACGCCATGCGACATCTGGCGGGAGGCTGATATGGCGGCGCTGATCGCCTTCGCCTCGGGCCTGGTCTTTGGACTGGGCCTGATCGTGTCCGGGATGGCCAATCCTGCCAAGGTGCTGGGTTTCCTGGATGTCGCCGGCGCCTGGGACCCGTCATTGGCTTTTGTGATGGGCGGCGCGGTGCTCGCCACGGCGGCGGGCTTCGCGGCGCTGCGAAGCCGACGCGCCAGCCTGTCGGGCGAGCCCCTGCGTTGGCCCACGGCCACTCGCATCGATCTGCGCCTGGCTGCGGGCAGCCTGGCGTTCGGCGCGGGCTGGGGGCTGGCGGGCTTCTGTCCGGGCCCCGCGCTGGTGGCTGCGTCGGCGGGCGTGACCGAGGCGCTGATCTTCGTGGCCGCGATGATTGTCGGCATGGGGGTATTCTCGGCGGTTGAACCATTCAAAAGCCGGTAACCCGGCGCGGAGACAAGCATGCCCCAGGTACAGTCAGCACCCGCCGCATCCGCCGATTTCGACGTCGTGGTGGTAGGAGGAGGCGCGGCAGGCATCGGCGTGACCGCCAGTTTGCTGCGGCGCCGGCCGGATTTGCGCATTGCCGTGATCGAACCCAGCGACAAGCATTATTACCAGCCGGCCTGGACGCTGGTGGGCGGCGGCGCGTTCGATGTGAAGAAGACCATGCGCCCGACCCGTTCGGTAATGCCGTCGCGGGCCACGTGGCTGCATACGTCGGCCGCGGGTTTCGAGCCGCAAGCGAACCGGGTGCGCCTGGCCGATGGCGGCAGTGTCACGTACCAGCAACTGATCGTATGCCCCGGCCTGCGGCTGGCCTGGGACAAGATCGACGGCCTGTCCGACGCGCTGGGCCAGAACGGGGTGACGTCCAACTATCGCTACGACCTGGCGCCCTACACCTGGGAACTGGTGCGGTCGATGAGGCAAGGGCAGGCGTTATTCACCCAACCGGCCATGCCGATCAAATGCGCGGGCGCGCCGCAAAAGGCGATGTATCTGGCCTGCGACCATTGGCGCCGGACCGGTGTGCTGGACCGCATGCATGTTGAATTCGATCTGGCGGGCGCGGCGCTGTTCGGCGTGCCCACGTTTGTGCCGCCGCTGATGCGCTATGTCGAGAGCTATGGCATCGACCTGGCGTTCAATTCCGCGCTGGTGGCCGTGGATGGGCCGGCGCGCAAGGCCTGGTTCGATGTGAAGGGCGCCGACGGCAGTGTGTCGCGCGTGGAGAAGTCTTTCGACATGCTGCACGCCGTGCCGCCGCAAATGCCGCATGACGTCGTGCGCGACAGCGCGCTGGCGGATGCGGCCGGCTGGTGCGAGGTTGACCCCGGCAGCCTGCGGCATGTGCGCTTTGACAACGTGTTCGGCCTGGGCGATGGCATCAGCACCAGCAACGCCAAGACGGCCGCCGCCGCGCGCAAGCAGATCGTCACCGTGGCCGAAAACCTGATCGCGGTGCGCGAAGGCCACGCCATGCCCGTCACGTACGACGGCTACGGCTCGTGCCCGCTGACGGTCGAGCGCGGCCGCATCGTGTTGGCCGAGTTCGGCTACGGCGGCAAGCTGCTGCCCACCTTCCCGCTGGACCCGACGGTGCCTCGCAAGAGCGCGTGGTTCCTGAAGGCCACGCTGTTGCCGTGGATCTACTGGAACGGCATGCTGCGCGGCCGCGAATGGCTGGCGCGGCCGCTGGGCAACTGAACCTGCGCTACTCGTAGGTGCGCACGTCGTCGATGACCTTGCCGTCGTTCGGCAGGCCGTCGGCGTCCACCCATTCCACGTCAGCGCGCAGCTTGGTCACGTCGCGCACGGATTCGGCGATGCGGTTGGACAGCTCTTCGCCGCGTACCCGCGAATCCACCTTCAGCACCATGCGGTCCGAACCGGTGCTGCCGCTGATGACGAGGCGGGCGCGCAGGATTTCAGGGTGGCGCCGCACCACGTCCGCGACCTGCGAGGGGTGAACGAACATGCCACGCACTTTGGTGGTCTGGTCCGCGCGCCCCATCCAGCCCTTGATGCGGGTGTTGGTGCGCCCGCAAGGCGAGACGCCGGGCATGACGGCCGACAGGTCGCCAGTGCCGAAACGCACCAGCGGATAGTCCGGGTTCAGCGTGGTGACGACTACTTCGCCGACCTCGCCGTCCGGCACGGGTTCACCGGTGCCGGGGCGCACGATTTCCACGATGATGTCTTCGCCCAGCACCAGCCCCTGGCGGGCAGGCGTCTCGAAGGCGATCATGCCCAGGTCGGCGCTGCCATAGGCCTGATAGCCTTCGATGCCGCGGGCCGCCAGCCAGTCGCGCAGCGACGGCGGAAAGGCTTCGCCCGACACCAGCGCGCGCCGCAGCGAATCCAGCTTCACGCCCAGTTCGTCGGATTTCTCGAGGATGATCTTCAGGAAACTGGGCGTGCCCGTGTAGCCGCTGGGCGCCAGGTCCTGAATGGCGCGCACCTGCTGTTCGGTCTGACCCGTGCCGCCGGGAAAGACCGTGCAGCCCACGGCGTGCGCCGCCGTCTCCATCATGGAGCCGGCCGGAGTGAAGTGGTAGGAAAAGCAGTTGTACGCCAGTTCCCCGGCGCGAAAGCCGGCCGCATACAGGGCACGCGCAAAGCGCCAGTAATCCGCGCGCGCGCTTTCCGGTTCGTAAATGGGGCCGGGCGAGGCGAAGACGCGCATCGCTTCGCCCCAGCCGATCGCGGAGAATCCGCCGAAGGCTTTGGCCGGGCCCGCAGGCGCCGCCGCATCGTCGCGGCTGTGCTGCTGGCGTTCCAGCAGTTCGTGCTTGCGCAGCACGGGCAGGCGGGCCAGCGCCGCCCGCGACGTGATGGTGGCGGGGTCAACGCCGCGCAGCTGTTCGGCGATTGCCGGGGCGCGCGCGATCGCTCGCGTAATCGCGCCGGGCAAGGCGGCCATCAGCTCGCGCTCGCGTTGCTCGGGCGCTCGGGTTTCCAGGACATCGAAAAACTCGGACATGGGATCGCACCCTCTCGTGTGCCGTACTGCGGTGTCGTTGCCGGCGGGGCGCCGGTCCACACCGGCGCTGCCGCTCCAGGGATCAGGCCAGCCAGCGTTTGCGGCGGCGGTAGAACTTGTTGTCGCGGAAACTCTTTCTTTCGCCGCTGGAAATGCCCAGGTAGAACTCTTTGACGTCCTCGTTCTGGGCCAGGTCCAGCGCGGCGCCGTCCATCATCACGCGCCCGTTTTCCAGGATGTAGCCGTAGTCGGCGTAGCGCAGCGCGATGTTGGTGTTCTGTTCAGCCAGCAGGAAGCTCACGCGTTCGCGCTGGTTCAGGTCGCGCACGATCTCGAAAATCTCTTCCACGATCTGCGGGGCCAGGCCCATGGACGGTTCGTCCAGCAGGATCATGTTGGGGTTGGCCATCAGCGCGCGGCCGATGGCGGTCATCTGCTGTTCGCCGCCCGACGTATAGCCGGATTGGCTCGCGCGGCGCTGCTTCAGGCGCGGGAAGTACTGGTAGACGCGTTCCAGCGCGGCCGCGGTATCGCCGCGGCTCATGCTGCGGGTGTAGGCGCCGGTCAACAGGTTCTCTTCGATGGTCAGGTGGGCAAAGCAATGCCGGCCTTCCATCACCTGCACGACGCCGCGCTTGACGAGTTCGGCCGGCGACAGCCGTTCGATGCGCTGGCCGCGGTATTGGATATGGCCCTTGGTGACGTCGCCGCGCTCGCCCTTGAGCAGGTTCGAGATGGCGCGCAAGGTCGTGGTCTTGCCCGCGCCGTTGGCGCCCAGCAACGCCACGATTTTGCCTTCTGGCACCTGCAGGGACACGCCCTTGAGCACCAGGATCACGTGGTTGTAGATCACCTCGATCCCGTTCACGTCGAGCAGCACGTTGGGCGCTTCGGCGGGGGAGGGGGCAATGGATGCAGCAGTTGTTGCAGCGGTCATGACGATTCCTGCGGCGTGGTGGCGGCGGACGCCGGCAAAGGCGCCCGCCGCCGGTTCACATCAGTTCTCGCAAGTGCGGGGCGTGATGTTCTTTTCCTTGGCGTACTTGGCCGCGGCTTCCTTGACCATCGGGTCCAGAATGGTCTTGTCGGCCTGATACCAGTCGGAGGCGACCTTGAACTTGGCGCCGTCCCACTGCACGATGCGGGCCCAGTCGTCACCCTTGTGGTTGCTGCACGAGGTCTTGACCGGGCGCATGATCTGGCCAAAGCCCAGCTTGTCCAGCTTCTCTTGCGTCAGGTTCAGGTTCTCGAAGCCCCAACGCACCTGGTCGGGCGTCAATGCCTTGCCTTTGCCGAACTTCTCTTGCGCCGTGCGGATCGCTTCCACCTGCAGCATCGAAATCATCATGCCGCGCGTGTGGGCGATGGTGCCCAGCGTGTTCTTGGCCGTCTTGTCCGAGCCCTGGCCCTTGTCGTAGACGAACTTCTTCAGGTCGTCATAGACCTTGTCGTGCTCGGCGCCGCTGTTGTGCACGGTGATGGCGTTGTAGCCCTTGGCAACATCGCCCAGGTCCTTCACGTCGCCTTCAGAGCCGGCCCACCAGATCGCGTACATCTTCTCGCGGGGGTAGCCGCTGGCCTGGGCTTCGCGGATGGCGGTCGGCGTCATGATGCCCGCGCTCCACAGCAACACATAGGCCGGACGCGCCTGGCGGATCTGCAGCCACGTGGACTTCTGTTCCACGCCCGGCGCCGTCACCGGATACAGCACCAGCTCGAAGCCTTCCTTGGCGGCGCGTTTCTGCAGCAGCGGGATCGGTTCCTTGCCGTAGGGCGAGTCGTGGTAGACCAGGGCGATCTTCTTGCCCTTGAGCTTGTCCATGCCGCCTTCTTTCTTGGCGATGTCCTGGATCATCACGTCGGCCGCGGTCCAGTACGTGCCCAGCAGCGGGAAGTTCCACTCGAAGACGCTGCCGTCCACCGACTGCGACAGGCCGTAGCCCATCGTTTCGACGGGCACCTTGTCGACCATGGCCTTGTCGCTGACCGCAAACGTGATGCCGGTGGACTGGGTGTCGAAGCCCGAAGCCCCCGTGCCCTTGCCCTTCAGGCGCTCATAGCACTCCACGCCGCGGTCAGTGGCGTAGGCGGTCTCGCACTCCTCGTACGTGATCTTGACGCCGTTGACGCCGCCATCGCGTTCGTTGACCAGCTTCAGGTAGTCCAGCTTGCCATCTGCCCAGGGAATGCCCAACGGCGCGAACGACCCGGTGCGATACACCAGCAACGGAACGAACTGCTCTTCGGCCGCCATTGCCGGCGTGGCCACGGCGCCGACGGCGCCGGCTGCGGCCACCAGGGCTGCCGCCAACTTCAGGTTAAGACGCTTCATCTCCATTTACCTCCTGCGTGGTGTTTGGGGCAGTAAACCCTGGGACACCGGGATTGGCCCGGTCTTGAGCCGGGTATTCAGGATGTGGGCCGCGGCACTTTTGCCGCCGCGGTCCGCAGAAATCAATGCGAAATCAAAATACGGTCAATGCGGGAACGGCCAGATGCGCAGCTTTTCTTTGCCAATGCTCCACAATCGCGCCAGCCCGTGCGGTTCGGCGATCAGGAAGAACACGATCAGCGCGCCGAACACCATGTGTTCGATGTGCGCGGCGGTGTCCACCGACAGCGGGATGCCGAGCGCGTGCGGGATGTTCGACAGCGCCACGGGTACCAGCACGATGAAGGCCGCGCCGAAGAAGCTGCCGATGATCGAACCCAGCCCGCCGATGATCACCATGAACAGCAGCTGGAACGAACGCGTCAGGTCGAACGCCAGCGGCTCCCACGAACCCAGGTGGATGTAGCCCCACAAGGCGCCGGCTACGCCGACGATGAACGAACTGACGGCGAACGCGGTGAGCTTGGCGTACATGGGCCGGATGCCGATGACGGAGGCGGCCACGTCCATGTCGCGGATCGCCATCCACTGGCGGCCGATGGCGCCGCGCACCAGGTTCTTGGCCAGCAGGCTGAAGATCACCACCAGGATCAGCACGAACAGGTACTTCTCCAGCGCGCTCTGCACGGGCAGGCCGAAGGCCGTCAGCGGCGGCACCGACACGTTGCCCGACGATGAGTAGTTGGTGAAGAACGGGATGCGCAGGAACGCCCAGTCCACGAAGAACTGCGCGGCCAGCGTGGCGACAGCCAGGTACAGGCCCCGGATGCGCAGGCTGGGGATGCCGAAGATCACGCCCACGATCGTGGCGAAGCAGCCGCCCAGCAGGATCTGGATGACCAGCGGCATGCCGGGAAAGCGCACGCCGAAGTTCCAGGCCGCATAGGCGCCCACCGCCATGAAGGCGCCGGTGCCCAGCGAGATCTGCCCGCAGTACCCGACCAGGATGTTCAAGCCCACGGCGGCCAGCGACAGGATCAGGAACGGGATCAGGATGGCGCGCAGCAGGTAGTCGGACGACAGCGCCGGCACGGCGATGAACGCCACGGCCAGCAGCAGCCAGATGAAGATGCGGTCCTGGCGGATCGGGAAGATCTGCTGGTCGGCCCGGTAGCTGGTCTTGAATTGGCCGTTTTCGCGATAGAACATGTTTTTATCCTAGAGGGCCTGGTGGTTACACGCGGTCGATGATCTTCTCGCCGAACAGCCCTTGCGGACGGAACAGCAGGAACACCAGCGCCAGCACATAGGCGAACCAGATTTCGATACCGCCGCCCACGAGCGACCCCAGGTAGACCTCGGACAGTTTTTCCCCCACGCCGATGATCAGGCCGCCCAGGATGGCGCCCGGCACCGAGGTCAGGCCGCCCAGGATCACCACCGGCAATGCGCGCAGCGCCGCGGTGGACAGCGTGAACTGCACGCCGAACTTCGACCCCCAGATGATGCCGGCCACCAGCGCGACCAGGCCCGCCACGCACCACACGATCACCCAGATGCGGTTCAGCGGGATGCCGATGGATTGCGCGGCCTGGTGGTCGTCGGCCACCGCGCGCAGCGCGCGGCCGGTCGAGGTGTATTGGAAGAACAGCGCCAGCACGGCCACCAGCAGGGCGGCGATGACGGCGGCCGTCAGGTCTTCCAGGTTGATGAGCAGCCCGCCTTCGAAGACGGTGTCCAGGATCATCATCGGATCCTTGGGCATACCCACGTTGATGGAATACACCGAGCTGCCGAACGTGATCTGGCCCAGGCCGTCCAGGAAATAGCTGATGCCCAGCGTGGCCATCAACAGGGTCGTGGCTTCCTGGTTGACCAGGTGGCGCAGCACGAAGCGTTCGATGGCCACGGCCAAGAGGAACATCACCATGGCGCTGACGATGAACGCCAGCACGTTGGCCAGGATCATGTTGTCAAAGCCAAGCCAGCGCGGTATCCATTCCGAAAAACGCGCCATGGACAGCGCGGCGACCAGCACCATCGCGCCCTGCGCGAAGTTGAAGACGCCCGACGCCTTGAAGATCAGGACGAAGCCCAGGCCGATCAGCGCATACATCATGCCGCTCATCAGGCCGCCGAATAAGGTCTCTAGAAAAAATCCCATGTCTGTTCGCCTTAGTGCGAGACGCCGAGGTAGGCGCGGATGACGTCTTCATTCGCACGGACTTCGTCCGGACGCCCGTCGCCGATCTTCTTGCCGTAGTCCAGCACCACCACGCGGTCCGAGATATCCATGACCACGCCCATGTCGTGCTCGATCAGCACGATGGTCGTGCCGAATTCGTCGTTCACATCCAGGATGAAGCGGCTCATGTCCTGCTTTTCCTCGATGTTCATGCCGGCCATCGGCTCGTCCAGCAGCAAGAGGCGCGGCTCCATCGCCAACGCGCGGCCCAGGTCCACACGCTTTTGCAGGCCGTAGGGCAGGCGGCCGACGGGCGTCTTGCGATAGGCCTGGATCTCCAGGAAGTCGACGATGTTCTCGACGAATTCGCGGTGCTGCGTCTCTTCGCGCTCGGCTGGCCCCAACCGGAAGGCTTGCGACAGCAGCCCGCACTTCATGCGCAGGTTGCGGCCGGTCATGATGTTGTCCAGCACGCTCATGCCTTTGAACAAGGCCAGGTTCTGGAATGTGCGCGCGATGCCCATTTCGGCGGCGCGGCGCGGGTTCATCTTCGAGAAGCGCTCGCCCCGGAACGCGATGCCGCCTTGCTGCGGCGTGTAGACGCCGTTGATGACGTTCAGCATCGAACTCTTGCCCGCGCCGTTGGGGCCGATGATGGCGCGGATCTCGTGCTCGCGCACATTGAAGGAAATGTCCGTCAGCGCTTTGACGCCGCCAAAGGACAAGGAGATGTTCTGCATGTCCAGCATGACGTCGCCGATACGCTGGTCGCGGTCGTTGTTGCTCATGATCTCTACGCGGCCTTGGCAGTGATGGCGGGGAACGTCTTGACGGGGCGGATCTTCAGGTCGGCCGAGATCTTGCCGGAGCGTCCGTCTTCGAACTTCACTTCGGTCTCGATGAACTGCGATTGCTTGCCGCCGAACAGGGCGTCGATCAGCACGCCGTACTTTTGCGCGATGAAGGCGCGGCGCACCTTGCGCGTGCGGGTCAGTTCGTCGTCGTCCGGGTCCAGTTCCTTGTGCAGGATCAGAAAGCGGCTGACCTGTGAGGCCGACAGCTTCGGGTCGGTGGCCAGGTCGGCATTGACCTGTTCCACGCATTCCGCGATCAGCTGATAGACCTCGTCCTTGGCCGCCAGGTCGGTATAGCCGGCGTAGGGCAGCCCGCGGCGTTCGGCCCAGTTGCCCACGGCTTCCAGATCGATGTTGATGAAGGCGCAGACATCTTCGCGATCCGCGCCGAAGGCCACGGCTTCCTTGATGTGCGGGAAGAACTTGAGCTTGTTTTCGATGTACTTGGGCGCAAACAGGCTGCCGTTGGCCAGCTTGCCCACGTCTTTGGCGCGGTCGATGATCTTCAACTGGCCGTCGGTGTCCAGGTAGCCGGCGTCGCCGGTATGGAACCACCCGTCGGCGCTGCGTGCTTCGGCCGTCGCGTCCGGATTGCGGTAGTACTCCTTGAAGAGGCCCGGACTCTTGACGAGGATCTCGCCGTTGTCCGCCACCCGGATCTCCACGCCGGCCACCGGCGGGCCGACGGTATCGTCGCGCACGTGGCCGTCGGGCTGCACGCAAACGAACACGGACGTTTCGGTCGAACCGTACAGCTGCTTCAGGTTGATGCCGATGGAGCGGTAGAAGACGAACAGGTCGGGGCCGATGGCCTCGCCCGCGGTGTAGGCCACGCGCACGCGGCTCATGCCCAGCGCGTTGCGCAAGGGGCCGTAGATCAGCACGTTGCCCAGCGCATAGCGCAGGCGGTCCCAGGCGTTGACGGATTCGCCGTCCAGGATCTTGGTGCCCACCCGGCGCGCCAGGTTCATGCAGGCGCCGAACAGCTTGCGTTTGATGAAACCCGCGTCTTCCATGCGGATCATCACATGCGTCAGCAGGCCTTCCAGCACGCGCGGCGGCGCGAAGTAGTAGGTGGGGCCGATGTCGCGCATGTCGATCGACACGGTGTCCGGCGATTCGGGATGGTTCACAGTAAAGCCCGTGACCAGCAGCTGCGTATACGAGAACATATTCTGGCCGATCCACGCGGGCGGCAGATAGGCCAGCACGTCTTCCTGGTCGGTCAGCTTCTCCATGTCGGACACGGCGCGTGCGCGGTCGATCAACGCGTGGTGGGTCAGCACCACGCCTTTGGGCTTGCCCGTGGTGCCCGAGGTATAGAACATGGCGGCCGGGTCGTGCGGCTGCACGGCGGCGATGGCGCGGTCCAGGTAGTCGGCGTGCTGGGCGGCGTATTCCTGGCCCAGCGTCTCCAGCTTCTCATAAGACAGCAGCATGGGGTCCGCGTAATGGCGCAGGCCGCGCGGATCGTCGAACACCACGTGCTTCAACGCCGGGCACTGCTCGCGCACTTCCAGCATCTTGTCGACCTGTTCCTGGTCTTCCACGACGGCCACGCTGATCTCGGCGTCTTGCAGCACGTAGACCATTTCTTGCGCGACGGCATCCTGGTAGAGCGGCACGGGGATTGCGCCCAGCGACTGCGCGGCCATCATCGCCATATACAGGCGCGGACGGTTTTCACCGATGACAGCGACGTGCATGCCGGGCCGGATGCCCAACGAGGCAAGGCCGTTCGCCACGTGCCGGACATGTTCGGCCACGTCGGACCACGTAAGGGTTTGCCAGATCCCCAGATCTTTCTCACGTATCGCGGGCCGCGACCCACGAACTTTGGCATGCGCGAACAGCAGCGCTGGAAAGGTGTCCAGCGCCGCCGGCACCTGTGCAGATGCGGGCGATGAATGTGCCACGTTGTCTCCTCCGGTTTGGGCACATCGCGCCAGGGGTCCGCGGGAGCGGCAGTGGCGATGAAGGGCTTGACCAGTTGGTTTTAGATTTACGGCAGGAGTTAAGGTATAAGGTTGGGTTGCTACCAACTGTCACCATCGCGACATTCAAGGAACTTTTAGGGTATTCCCGATGCAGCTAGCCGACTCCCTGCAACTCGCCGCGGCCTGGTTCCGTTTGCTCAACGCCGAACAGCAAACGCGCGTCGAGCGGGACCTGACTGTGCAGCAAGCCGTTGCCGGATCGATCATAGAGCGCAAAGGTGAACTCGCCCAGGCATGGATTGGCGTATTGGCCGGATTGGTCAAGGTGTCGGTCGGCAATGCGGAAGGCAAGGTCGCGTCGCTGACCGGCGTGCCCGCCGGCGGCTGGATCGGCGAAGGCTCGTTGCTCAAGCGCGAGGTCCGCAAGTACGACATCGTCGCACTGCGCGATTCGGTGGTGGCGCGCTTGCCGGCTCCTACTTTCGATTGGCTGCTGGACACCAGCATCCCGTTCAACCGTTATCTGCTCCATCAACTGAACGAGCGCGTGGCGCAGTTCATCGGCAAGGCGGAGTACGACCGCCTGCTGGATCCGGATGCGCGCGTGGCCCGCTGCCTGGCCGAGCTCTTCAACCCTTTGCTGTATCCCGGCATGGGGATGCGCCTGACCATTACGCAAGAAGAAGTCGGCTATCTGGCCCGGGTGTCGCGCCAGCGCGCGAACCAGGCGCTGCGCAAGCTGGAAGAGGCGGGTCTCTTGAACGTGGAGTACGGCGCCGTGCGCGTGCTGGATCTTGACGGCCTGAAACTGTACGGCTCCGACCGCAGCGCGGTCGAGGGCGAACAGGCGCTCTGAGCGGGTGCAGATTTCTTTTTGAAAAAAGCGCTTGACGTTAAATAGCGCGCTATTTAATATTGCGCAATGAAATCCAGACCCAAACCGAAAGGCGCTTTCAACCCGCTGCTGCTGGACAGCCAGCTGTGTTTCGCCCTGTACTCGACCTCGCTGGCGATGAACAAGGTGTACCGCAAGCTGCTGCGCGGTCTGGACCTGACCTATCCACAGTACCTGGTGATGCTGGTGCTATGGGAGGGCGACGAGATAACGGTGACGGATATCGGCGACCGCCTGTTCCTGGATTCCGCGACGCTCACGCCGTTGCTCAAGCGCCTGGAGGCCGCAGGCCTGGTCAGCCGCAAGCGCGCCGTGGACGACGAGCGCCAAGTGATCGTGTCGCTGACCAAGCAAGGCCGCGACCTGCGCGAGCAGGCCCAAACCGTGCCCCACGCCATCGCCGGTGCAGCACAATGCACCCTGGACGAGGCGCAGGGCATGATGAAGACGCTGCACGCGCTGCGGGAAAAGCTGGCCGACAGTATTTGAAGTGAGGGGTGACGCGCGCCGTCATCCGCTTAAATAAATAGTGCACTATATAATTGTGTGCTATTAATATAGTCAGCAGGTTTGCATGTCATCGGTAAGCGCCAGAGCGGGAGGGCCCGCCCGGCGAGGCAGTTCAACTTTCATCCTACAAAGGAAACACACCATGTCTATCGAAAAAGTCCTCTACCGCGCCAATGCCACCGCAACCGGCGGCCGCGAAGGCCGTGGCGTCAGCGATGACGGCAACTTCGACGTCAAGCTGACCACGCCGCGCGAACTGGGCGGCGCAGGCGCAGCCGGCACCAATCCGGAACAACTGTTTGCCGTGGGCTATTCCGCCTGCTTCCTGGGCGCCATGAAGTTCGTCGGCGGCCGCGACAAGATCGCCATTCCGTCGGACGTGTCGGTGAACGGCATCGTCGGCATCGGCCCGATCCCCACGGGCTTCGGCATCGAAGTCGAATTGAAGATCTCGCTGCCCGGTATGGAGCGCGAGTTGGCCGAGAAGCTGGTAGCCGCGGCGCATATCGTTTGCCCTTACTCGAATGCGACGCGTGGCAATATTGATGTGACGTTGACGATTGTCTGATCGTCGGGTTTTTTAGGGCGCGTGGGTGGGCTTTGTAGGTCGCCCGCCGACTGCGGCCGCCCGGGCGGCGCGCAATCGGCATACGCGCTTCTGGGCGTCGTGGCGATGCTCGCTTGCGCGCCACCCGTCTCTCGCAGTCGCCGTAGGATGGGTGGAGCGCGGCAAATCCGTCACAGGAACGATGCTAGACATCGCGCGCAACCCATCGTGCCGTTATTGATTGATGATGAAAGCGATGTCCGGCATGCGTCGATGATGGGTTACGTGCGGCATGCTGCGGTCTTCGTAGCTAGACTCGAACGCACTCCACCCATCCTACGAAAAACAGCAATACGCACGCACCACACGCGAAGCGGCAGCACCCCGACGCAAGACTTCGCGTAAGCCCCATGAGGCCGCCCGCGCGGCCGGCATGGGGCGGGCCCCGCAAGACCCTCCACCAAACCCCACCATTGATGCGAAGCCAAAGAAAACCATTCGCCCCAGCTGCGGTGGAATGTCAGCTTCCAGAGCCTGTCGTGTCGGTGGCCTGCGGGATGCGGGGAGTCGATAAGCCCGAGGGAATCTGAAGGCGGTTGCCGTAGGCAACAACGAAGATGACGAAGGGGAAGTCCGGAGCGAAGGCTCCGGACCGCAATCGTTGACCCGCGTCCCGCAGGCCACCGGCGCGTCAGGCGTCTTAAGAACCTCGCCCCAGCAAATCAAACCCCTCTAATGCCCACCCCCCAGATAAGCCGCCACCACCGCCGGATCATCCCGTAACTTCTCCGCGCTCCCATGCACGGAAATCCGCCCGTTCTCCAGCACATACCCATAGTCCGCCACATTCAACGCCGCCGCCGCGAACTGTTCCACCAGCAGCATCGTCACGCCCTCGTCCTTTAACCGCGCAATGATCCGGAACACTTCCTCAACCAGGATCGGCGCCAGCCCCATCGACGGTTCGTCCAGCAGCACCAGTTCAGGATTCAGCATCACCGCGCGCGCCATTGCCAGCATCTGCTGCTCACCCCCCGACAGCGTGCCGGCCAATTGCTCGCGGCGTTCCTTCAGCCGCGGGAACAGGTCCATGGCGCGCCCCAGGTCGGCCTGCACGTCGCCCTTGGGGCGGCTGCCGGTCAGGCGGGGGAAAGCCCCCAACAGCAGGTTGTCGGTCACCGACAGCGTCGGGAAGACCCGACGACCCTCCGGCGAATGGGCCAGGCCCAATCGTGCGATGCGGTGGGACTCCAGGCCGTCAATGCGCTTGCCGCTTAGCGTGACCTCGCCCGCGGTCGGGCGGATCATGCCGGACAGTGCACGCATCGTCGTGGTCTTGCCGGCGCCGTTCGAGCCGATCAGCGTCACGACCTTCGCCTTCGGCACCTCCATGCTGATGCCGTGCAGCACCTTCACCTTGCCGTAACCCGCTTCCAGATTCTTGATCGATAGCATCTTGTTGTCCTCTTGGCGTCAGGCGGGCGCGCCGCCCAGATACGCCTCGATAACCTTGGCGTTGCTTTGCACTTCGTTCGGCAGGCCTTCGGCGATCTTCTGGCCGAAGTCCAGCACCGACACGGTGTCGCACACTCCCATCACCACATCCATATGGTGTTCGATGAGGATCAGCGTGATGCCGTGGTCGCGCACCTTGCGGATGATGGCCAGCAGCTCGACGATGTCGGGCGCGGTCAGGCCGGCCGCGGGCTCGTCCAGCAGCAGCAACTGCGGGTCCAGCGCCAGCGCGCGGGCGATTTCCAGCAGGCGCTGCTTGCCATACGGTAGGTTGCGGGCTTCCTCGCTAGCCAGCGACTCCAGGCCCACGAATTCCAGCAGCGCCATCGCGCGGGCCCGGGCGCCTTGTTCTTCGCCCTTCCACTTGGGCGTGCGCAGCGCGATGCCGGCCAGCCCCGTGGTGAAGGTGTGGTGCAGGCCCACCAGCACGTTCTCCAGCGCGGTCATCTCGCCGAACAGCTGCACGTTCTGGAAGGTGCGCGCGATGCCGGCGGCGGCGATGTCCGCTGGCGCCAGGCCAACCAGCGACTTGCCCGAGAATTCCACCGCGCCGGCGGTCGGCACATAGATGCCGGTCAGCACGTTCATCATGGTGCTCTTGCCGGACCCGTTAGGGCCGATCAGGCCGTGGATGGTGCCGCGCTTGATGGTCAGGTCCACCTCGTTCAACGCCTTCAGGCCGCCGAACTGCATCAGTACGCTCTTGGCCGCAAGCAGCGTTTCGCCCTTGCCGGCCACGGCCGCTGCTTCGGGTACCGCGTCTTGTTCCTTCACCAGATCCGTCTTGACCGTCAGCGCCGCGCGGCGGGTCGAGAAGAACAGGTTGCGGACGAAGCCGACGATGCCGTCGGGCAGGTAATACACGACGAACAGGATCATGGCGCCGAAGATGGTCAGGCGCCAGTCGGTCACGGCGTCCAGCCAATACGAGAAGACCGCCAGCACGATGGTGCCGACGACGGGCACCACCACGCGCCGCGGTTCGGCGCGGCCCTTGGACACCGCGACGATGCTGCCCACCGTTACCAGGATGGCCACGGCCAGTGCGATCAGCCGGAAGGTGCCGATGTCGTCCAGCATCTTGGGCAGCAGCACGATGATGGACGCGCCCAGCAGGGCGCCCGTGCGGCTCTTGCGGCCGCCCATGATGATGGCCAGCAGGAACAGGATGGTCAGTTCGAAGTTGTACGTGTTGGGCGAGATGTACTGTTCGGAGTACGAGTACAGCGCGCCTGCCAGGCCGGCGAAACCGGCGCTGATCACGAAGGCGAACACCTTGTGCCGGTAGACCGACACGCCCATGCAGTCGGACGCGATCGGACTGTCGCGCAAGGCCTCGAAGGAGCGTCCCAGGTGCGACTTCAGGATGCGGTGCACAACGATCAGCGAGATCACCAGCAGCGCGCCCACCAGCCAGAAGTACTCGCTCTTGGTCAGGATGTGGCCGCCGATGGACGGCTTGGGGATCTTGATGCCCAAGGGGCCTTCGGTCATGAAGGTCATCTCGTTGATCAGGATCTGGATGATGGTGCCGAACGCCAGCGTCACCATGGCCAGGTAAGGCCCCGTGACCCGCAGCGCCGGCAGCGCCAGCACCGCGCCAAACGCCGCCGCGATCAGGATTGCGGCGGGCAGTATCACCCAGATAGGCATCTGCAGATGGAAGAACAGCACGCCGGCGACATACGAGCCGATGCCGAAAAGCCCGGCATGGCCGAGCGACACCTGGCCGGTGTAACCCACCACGATATCGAGCCCGAACAGCAGGATCGAATAGATCATGATCGTTTCGATCAGGTGCAGATAATACGTGTTGGTCACGCCCAGCGGCACGGCGGCCAGGCAGGCCACGGCCACGACGGATAGCAATAGGTGCAAGGGTTTCATCGCTTACACCTTCTTGATCGCGGTCTTGCCGAACAGGCCGGCGGGCTTGAAGGTCAGAACGAGCAGCAGCAACACCAATCCCGGCACGTCTTTGTACCCCGTCGAAAGATAGAAACCGGTGGTCGTCTCGGCGATCCCCAGGATCAGCCCGCCCACCACGACGCCCATTCCGCTGGACAGGCCGCCGATGATCGCCACGGCGAACGCCTTCAGGCCCAGCACCGCGCCCATGGTGGCGCCGGTCAGCGTCAGCGGCGCCACCAGCACGCCCGCGAACGCCGCGGTCAGCGACGACAACGCGTACGAGAACGTGATCACCATGCCGGTGTTGATGCCCATCAGGCCGGCCGCGTCGCGGTCGTTGGAGGTGGCCACGAAGGCCTTGCCGTAGATGGACTTGCGATTGAAGATTTCGACCAGGATCATCATGCCCAGCGCGCCGAACACAACCAGCAGCTCCATGGGCAGCACGTTCGCGCCCAGCACCTGGATCGGCGCCTCGGGCAGCGGGGAGGGAAAGCGCAGGTCGTCGCGGCCCCAGATGTTCTCGGCCACGTTCTTGAAGATGATCCCCAAGGCGATGGTGGCCATGATCCAGCCGAACTCCGACCGCGTCTTGATGGCCGGCCGCACGCCGACCCGTTCGACGAGCGCGCCTTGCGCAAAGCCGAATATGCAGACGATGGGAATCATGACCCAGTAGTTCACGCCCAGGCCGACCAGCGTCAGCCCGACCAGCGCGCCCAGCATCAGGGCTTCGCCCTGGCCGAAGTTCAAGGTGCCCGAGGTGGCGAAAGTAAGCTGGTATCCGAACGCGATGACGGCATAGATCATGCCTAGCGCGATACCGCTATAGATAAGCTGTAGAAGAATCATGGTGTGTGTCTTGAGGCGCTGTGTTCCGTCCCAACCCCCTTGGGCAGAACGCTGTTTTCAGGCGGCTGCATGCCCCGCGCCCGATGCTCGGGGCGCGGGCGGCGGCGGCCGGGAAGCCGCCGCCTTCCTGCTTTGTTCCAGGCTTAGTTGGCCTTGACGACGCGGCCGCCCTTGACCTCGCCGATGACCACTTCCTTCGCGGTGATCGCGTCGTGGTTGTCGTGCGTGAACGGCTTGTTGTAGGTCATCACCACGCCTTCGACCGGCGTTTGCAGGTTTTCAAGCGCTTCGCGGACCTTCGGGCCGTCGGTGGAGTTGGCCTGCTTGATGGCCGCGGCCAACAGGAAGATCGAGTCATAGCCCTGGGCCGCCGACACCGGCGAATCGATGCGGTTGTTCTTGGGCTTGAACTTGGCCAGATAGGCGTCGATGAACGCCTTGCGCTTGGGGGTGTCCGGGTCCTGGATGAAGGTCTGCGGCATGCGCGCGCCTTCGCCATTGGCGCCCGAGTTGTCGATGTAGTTGGCCATCGAGAGCGTCCAGCTGCCGATGATCGGCACCTTCCAGCCCAGCTTGGTCATGCCGTTGGCGATCTGCGCCAGTTCGGGGCCGATGCCGTAGGTCAGCACGGCTTCGGCGCCGGCGGCCTTGGCCTTCAACAGCTGGGCCGTCATGTCGACGTCCTTGATGTTGAACTTTTCGACGGCCACGGCCTTGATGCCCTTGGCGTCCAGGGCCTTTTCCAGGTCTTCGCGGCCCAGTTGGCCGTAGTTGGTGGAGTCAGCCAGGATCGCGACCTTCTTGTAGCCGCGGCGGGTGATCGCTTCTTCAACGATCATCGGGGCCTGGATGCTGTCATGCGCCGCGTTGCGGAACACGTAGTTGTCGGGGAATTCTGGGGCCTTGAACTGGTGCGTGATCACGCTGCCCGTGGCCACGTTGTTGAACACGGGGATCTTGGCGTCCTGGTAGAAGCGCTGCGAGGCCAGCGCCACGCCCGTATTGATGTAGCCGACCGTGGCGGCGACCTGTTCCTTGTTGATCAATTCCTGCGCGATCTGCACGCCGCGTTCGTTCTTGGCTTCGTCGTCGCGCTCGACGGCCACCAGTTGGCGGCCCAGCACGCCGCCATTCTTGTTGATTTCCTCAATGGCCAGCCGCACGCCGTCGCGCATGCTCACGCCCATGGATGAGGAGCCGCCGGTGTAGGGGCCGGCCACGCCGATCTTGATGGGGTCGGCGGCGTAGGACGCGGCCGATGCGGCAAATGCAAGGGTTCCTGCTAGCAGCTTCAAACGAAAATCCATGGATGTCTCCGTTGTAATTAGATGAACTGCGTGGAAAACCGGTTGCCGGCGCCAGACGGCGGGAAATCTGATGTTGCGGCGCTCTCCTGTGTTGCGTGTTGTGACTGTCTGCTTAATCGCTTACGCGAATCTGACCCGGCGGGGGTTTTCCGCGTAAATACCTAGTACGGGCGCAAGGGGCGCGGGCCATGCGTTGCAACGCAGCATGGGCAGGACTTGCAAGCGGGGTCTTGCGGGGCGTCAAGGCGTGCGACGGGCGGACAGCCGCGTTGGCCGCATGCTAGCCAGCGTGGGCAGCAGGCGCGCGGAATTTCATTCCGCCCTTCACTGGAAATTTATTCCTGGCTGGCCGGCAGGCCGCATGGCCATTGGGATGCCTGTTTGCAGACGTCTTCCAGCCATAGGGAAAACGCTTGGACGGCGCGGCCCGGCGGGCGGGACATTTCGGTGCACAGGTGGTACTGGGATTCACCGGGGATGTCGATGTCCAGCACGCGCACCAGCTTGCCCTCATCCAGCCATTCCGCGGCCAGGGTGCGGCGGGTCAGTGCCAGCCCCTGGCCGGCGCGGGCGGCGGCCAGCATCATCCCCAGATCCACCAGCCAGACCCCGCGCGAGGGTTCGGGCCAGTCTAGGCCGGCCGCGTCCAGCCAGGGACGCCAGGGCTCCATCGGGCAGCGCAGCAGGTCGGCGTGGGCCAGGTCCGCGGGGCGATTGAAGGGGCCGTGCTTGGCCAGATACGACGGTGAGCAGACGGCGAACACGGGGTCGGCCGTGAGCTGGCGCGCGTGCAGGCCGGGATACTTGCCGCTACCGAACCGTACCCACACGTCGGCGTTGGGCGGCATGATGTCCAGATAGGGGATAGACAGCATGATCTCCAGCTCGACGTCCGGATGCGCGGCGGTGAAGCCGGGCAGGTAAGGGATCAGCACCTGGCGGGCAAAGGTGGGTGTCGAGACGACGCGTAGCGGTTCCGGCTTGGGGTCGCCGCGCTTGTGCAGCGAGGCGTCCGACAGCAGGTCCAGCGCCGTGCGCACCTGGTTCAGGTAGTCGCGCCCGGCGGCGCTGAGCGTGGCGCCCCGGCTGCTGCGGATGAAGAGCGAGACGTCCAGCAAGGCTTCCAGCGCGGCGATGCGCTTGCCGATGGCGCTGGCGGTGACGAAAAGTTCTTCGCTGGCGCGTTCGAAAGAGCCCAGGCGGGCGGCCGCTTCGAATGCCTGGATGGCAGCCAGCGGCGGCAGCCGCACATCTTTGGAAGGAGAGGGTCCGCGCATGATCGTCTGGCGGGCCGGCCGTGCGCCCGACGAAAAAGTGGCAACGGAGAGATTATAAAAGTGATGGCGGCGCACCGTCCGAGCGCGCCGCCCTGATGCGGAAAGCGGGGCTTAGACGCCCTTGATGGCCAGGCTGACCGCCAGCCCGGCCATGACCACGGCGATGACGCCGTCCAGGATGCGCCAGGCCGAGGCGCTGGCGAAGAAGCGGGCGAACAGGCGCGAGCCGATGCCCAGCACGGCCAGCCACAGCAGGCTGGCGGTGAAGGCGCCGGCGGCGAACGCCATGCGGGCGTCCTCGAAGCCGTGCGCCAATGAGCCCACCACCACCATGTCGAGCCAGAAATGGGGGTTCAGCAGCGAAAAGCCCAGCGCGCCCAGCATGGCGGCGCGGCGCGACGGCACTACGTCGCGCGCGGCGGCCAAGCCGCCCGTGGCCGTCCAGGCGCGACGGGCCGATTGCACGGCGTACCAGGTCAGGAAGGCGACGCCGAACCACAGCACGGCGGTCGTCAGCCAGGGGAACCAGGCCGTCAGCGCCTGCAGCCCGGAAACGCTGGCGAAGATGAACACGGCGTCGATCAGCGCGCAGATGGCTACGACGCTGAGCAGATGCGCCCGCATCAGGCCTTGGCGCAGGATGAAGGCGCTTTGCGCGCCCACGACGGCGAACAGGCCCAGCCCGGTGGCGGTTCCGCTGGCCCAGGCGGTCAGGAAGAGGGGGGATGACAAGGTGGCGAACATGATGCAAATACCTGTAACTGCAACGCCTGTGGCGGCGCTTTGATGATGGTTCCAGAGGCATTGCGCACTCTGGTGATAGCGTATTTTCCCTTGCGCGACAGATGAAATACAGCTAATTTTCCTTCACTATATTAAGTAAAACTAATTCATGAAACTCGATCACGGCAACTTGCGGGCGCTGGCCGCCGTTGTGCGCGAAGGCAGCTTCGAGCGGGCCGCGCTGTCCCTGAGCGTGACGCCGTCTGCGGTGTCGCAACGAATCAAGGCGCTGGAAGACCGCATGGGCCGCCTGCTCGTCCAGCGAACCGTGCCGGCGGCCGCTACGGCGGACGGCCAGGTGCTGGTGCAACTGGCGGAACAGACGGCGCTCCTGGAACACGATGCACTGAATCGGCTGGGCGTGTCGGACGACGAGGTTCCCCACGCCAGCATCCCCATCGCGGTCAACCACGACAGTCTGGAAACCTGGTTCGTCGACGCGGCCCTGCAATTCTCGGCCCGGACGCGGGCCACGCTGGACATGCTGTCCGAAGACCAGGACCACACGGCGGCGCTGTTGCGCAACGGCTCGGTGCTGGGCGCCGTGACCACGCTGGCCGATCCCGTGCAGGGCTGCCGCATCCACGCGCTGGGCAGCATGCGTTACGTGGCGACCTGCACGCCGGATTTCCACAACCGCTATTTCGCCAACGGGGTCAACGCGCAGACGCTGGCGGAAGCGCCGGTGCTGGTGTTCAACCGCAAGGACGCCCTGCAGGCGCGATTCGCGCACAAGATCTCAGACCCGGCGCCGTGGCAGCCGCCCGTCTGGTGGGTGCCATCCACGCGCGCATTCGTGCAGGCCACGCTCGGCGGGCTGGGTTGGACCATGAATCCACTGCCGCTCGTCCAGGAACACCTTGATGCCGGTCAGCTGATGCTGCTTCGGGGCCGCGCCTGGGAGGATGTGCCGCTGTATTGGCAGCATTGGCGGGTAAACTCCGAGGCGATGGAAGCCTTGACCGATTCGGTTCTGTCGGCCGCCCGCAGCTTGGTCCGGCGGCGTTAACCCACTAGGAGGACACCCCATGAACATCCGCAAGTTCGCACTCATTGCCGCCCTGGGCCTGTGTACGGCCGGTTCGGCGTGGGCGAAGGACTACAAGGTCGGCCAGATCGAAATCGACGACCTCTGGGTCCGCGCGTCGGCGCCGGGCCAGTCCAATGGTGCGGGGTATATGGATATCGACAACGATGCCAAGACGGAAGACCGCCTGCTGTCGGTGTCGTCGGAGGCCGCCGAGCGGGTCGAGTTGCACAACGTGCAGACGGAAAACGGCGTGTCGAAGATGCGCCAGGTCGAAGGCGGTATTGCGCTGCCCGCCGATACCGAGGTCAAGCTCAGCCCGGGCGGCTACCACGTCATGTTCATCAAGCTGAAGGCGCCGTTCGCTGACGGCGCGACCGTGCCGGCCACCTTGAAGTTCGAAAAGGCGGGCGAAGTCGCGGTGCAATTCAAGGTCAAGCCGGCCTCGCACAACCCCGGCATGAGCCACGGCGGCATGGACCACGGCGCGATGAAACACTAAGCGCCCGCGCTGCCCGCGCCTGCTGGCGCGGGTGTGTTTCACCTGAACAGACTCTCAATCGGGCAAGTCTGTCCCGATCAGAGGCAGGTCCACCCCCAATCGGGGCCGCGCGGAGCCGGCTTCGCCGGTCCGCAGCGGCGCCCCCCTGGGGGGGAAGCGCGCAGCGCTGCGGGGGGGGGGGAGGTTAATACAGCCCTTGCTGGCGCATCGCGTCGGCCACCTTCACGAAACCAGCGATGTTGGCGCCGTCCAGGTAGTTGACGTATTCACGCTCGCTGTGGCCGTGACGCACGCAGTTCTCGTGGATGTCGCGCATGATGGCGTGCAGGCGGGCGTCGACCTCTTCGCGCGTCCAGGCCAGGCGGGCGGAGTTCTGGGCCATTTCCAGGCCCGATACGGCCACGCCGCCGGCGTTGGTGGCCTTGCCCGGGGCATACAGCACGCGGGCGGCGATGAAGGCCTTGGCGGCTTCCAGCGTGGCCGGCATGTTGGCGCCTTCCGCCACGCACAGCACGCCGTTCTTGATCAGCGTTTGCGCATCGGCCAGTTCCAGTTCGTTTTGCGTCGCGCACGGCAGGGCAACGTCGACAGGCACGTGCCACGGGCGCTTGCCGGCTTCGTACGTCAAACCGAATTGCTTGGCATACGTGTCCAGGCGGCCGCGCAGGTCGTTCTTGATGTGCATCAGGGCGACCAGCTTCTCGTGCGTGAAGCCGGCTTCGTCCACCACGGTGCCGTTGGAGTCCGACACGGTGACGACCTTGGCGCCCAGCGACATGGCCTTCTCGATGGCGTATTGCGCCACGTTGCCCGACCCCGAGACCGACACGCGCAGGCCGTCGAACGACTTGCCGACGCGCTTGAGCATCTCTTCAGCGAAATACACGGTGCCGTAGCCGGTGGCTTCGGGGCGGATCAGGCTGCCGCCGAAGGTCAGGCCCTTGCCCGTGAAGACGCTGGCGGTGGAATTCGACAGCTTTTTCATCATGCCGGCCATGAAGCCGACTTCGCGCGCACCCACGCCGATGTCGCCGGCCGGCACGTCGGTGTCCGGACCCAGGTGGCGATACAGCTCGATCATCAGCGCCTGGCAGAAGCGCATGACTTCAGCATCGGACTTGCCCTTGGGGTCGAAGTCCGAACCGCCCTTGCCGCCGCCCATGGGCAGCGTGGTCAGCGAGTTCTTCAGCGTCTGTTCGAACGCCAGGAACTTCAGGATGGACAGGTTCACCGAGGGATGGAAACGCATGCCGCCCTTGTACGGGCCGATGGCCGAGCTGTGCTGGATGCGGAAAGCGCGGTTGACCTGGGCACGGCCCTGGTCATCGGTCCAGCACACGCGGAACTGGATCACACGTTCCGGTTCCACCAGACGCTCGAGCAGGGCGTGCTCGGCATAGTGAGGGTGCTTTTCGATGAAAGGCCACAGGCTCAGCATCACCTCCTGGACGGCTTGCATGAACTCAGGCTGCTGCGGGTCGCGCGCGGCGACGCCACGCAGGAAGTCGTCCAGACTCTGCACTTTCAACATGATCTCCTCGGGGGTGCTTCGAACAGGTGCGGGTGTGCGCCGTTTTGGGGCGCGAATTATTTGTTCTGGTGCATTTATCGCACCAGCATGGTGCGGAATTGTAGGGGCAAATTGTTGCCCTGCGCAAAGCCGGAAACGCCGCCATCACCTTGATATCTAAGCACTTTTTTGCGCGATATATTAGGGACGTATGAAATCACAGGGACCTGCGTTTACAGATGGGAAGACGGGATCCAAAGGTATTAGCCTTGTATTTACAGGGAAAATAAATATGTCCCCATTTTATGGCTTCATGTGAGAGGGCTGCAGAATAGCGAGTCCGTCAAGAAATAAGGGGCTCGCAGCGGTATCCGTGTGTCCTGCACCCCGTTTTTTCTTATTTATGTGTCCCCATTAATTATTTTAGAAAGATCACTTGAATTGGCGCGGAGTCAGACCTGGACGACCGCCAGCGCTGCGCCCAAAGCCATCAAGATGGCGCCCACTACCCGGTCAGCGGTGCGTTGGTGGTCCAGCAGCAGCCGGCGCAGGATGACCGACGACACCGACCACGCCACCACGCTGAACCACACCCAATGTGCAAAGGACATGAACAACCCGTAGCCGAACTGCTGGGGCAACGGCGTGCCCGGCGCCACCACCTGCGTGTAGGTGCTGATGACGAACAGGGTGGTCTTGGGATTCAGCGCATTGGTCAGGAAGCCGCTGTACAGCGCCTGCCAGGCCGAAATCGGGGGGCGTGCGGACAGGTCCCGGCTGACCGGCGTGCGGTTGAAGAAGGTCTTCCAACCCATATAGACCAGATAGCAGGCGCCGGCCAGTTTGATGCCTTGCAACACGGGCTGCGCGTAATGGGCCAGCAAGCTCACGCCGAACATCGTATAGAACACGTGGACCTGCACGCCCAGGGCGATGCCCAGCGCACAGACAAGGCCCGTGCGCCGGCCGAACAGGTAGCTGTATCGGGTCACCATTGCAAAGTCCGGCCCCGGACTGATGACGGCAAGGACGGTGATAAGGGCAACGGCGATCAGTTCGGTCATGGCAGCGGCGGCGGGAACGGCGCGCAATAGAGGCTTCGGAAAGGGTGCCCATTCTGTGATGCTGGCGCGGCAATGAAAAACGATTTTTAATGCCTGATATCCGTTAGAAAAAATCACCTATAGCGATGAAACTTCCCCCGCTCGGCTCCCTGCGTGTCTTCGACGCCGCGGCCCGCCATGAAGCCTTCGGCCGCGCGGCAGAAGAGCTGCACGTCACACACGGCGCGGTCAGCCGCCAGATCAAGCAGCTGGAGCAGGCGCTGGGGCTGGTCTTGTTCGAACGCCGGAATCGGGCTGTTTTCCTGACCGATGCCGGGCGCCAGCTGCTGGTTCTGACGCGTAGCCTGTTCGAGCAGTTGGCGGCTGGCTTGGCGCAACTGCGTCAACCTGCTGCCGATGCGCCGCTGGTGCTTTCATGCGAACCGACGATCGCCATGATGTGGCTGATTCCGCGCCTGCCCGATTTCCAGCGGGCGCATCCCGGCATCCAGGTGCATCTGTATGCGGCCGGCGGCCCCGTGGACTTCGCGGCGCAGGGCGTGGACGTGGCGCTGCGGCGCAACGATTTCGAATGGAACACGGCCTTGCATGCCGAGCGCGTATGCGATGAATGGACGGGCCCGGTCTGCCGGCCGGGCGTGGCGGGCAGTCCGGGCGAGCAAGCGTGGAACGGTGCGGCGGCTTTAGGGAGCGCAACCCGGCCGGGGGCTTGGCGGCAATGGGCCCAGGCTTCGGGCCACAAGGCCCCGCGCAAGGCCGGACCCGTCTATGAACATTTCTATCTCAGCCTGCAGGCCGCCGCGGCGGGTCTGGGCGTTGCCATCGGCTCGGCGCTGATGGTTCAGGACGCATTGCGCGACCGTCGGTTGGAGGCGCCTTGCGGATTCCTCCGCGACGGTTCGGCGTACTTCCTGCTGTCGCCACGCCCGTACGGGGACGATCCCCGGGCGGTGGCGTTTCTGGCATGGCTGCGCCAGGAGGCCGCGGCGTCGTTGCCGGATGCGGAGGGCAGCGACGCCAGGCCGATTCAGAGCGTGGCGTCGTAGTCGATCGTCAGCGGCGCGTGGTCCGAGAAGCGCTCGTCCTTGTAGATGGCCACGTTACGGGCGCGGGCGGCGATGCCGGGGGTAGCGATCTGGTAATCAATACGCCACCCGACGTTCTTGGCCCAGGCCTGGCCGCGGTTGCTCCACCAGGTGTACTGGTCGGGCCGGTCGTCGATGGTGCGGAACACGTCCACGAAGCCGCGCTTGTCGAACACGTCGGTCAGCCAGGCGCGTTCCTCGGGCAGGAAACCGGAATTCTTCAGGTTGCCCTTCCAGTTCTTCAGGTCGATTTCCTTGTGCGCGATGTTCCAGTCGCCGCAGATGATGAACTCGCGGCCGGTGGTCTTGTGCTCGTGCATCAGGGCGTCGATCCAGGGCCCGAAGCGGTCCAGGAAACGGTACTTGGCTTGTTGCCGTTCGTCGCCGCTGGACCCCGAGGGCAGGTAGGCGCTGATCACCGACAGGTTCTTCCAGTCGGCGCGGATGATACGGCCTTCGGGGTCGAATTCCTCGCAGTCCAGTCCGACGTTCACGCGTTCGGCGGCGTCGCGCAGGTAGATGCCCACGCCGCTGTAGCCCTTCTTGACCGCGTGGTGGAAGTGGCCGGTATAGCCGGGCGGGTGGCGCAGGTCATCGGTCAGGTCCGCGTCGGCGATCTTGATTTCCTGAAGGCAAAGGACGTCTGCGGCATGCTTGTCCATCCAGGGTTGCAGGCCCTTGCGGAAGGCGGAACGGATGCCGTTGAGATTGATGGACGTGATGCGCAGCAAAGCGAGACTCCTGTAGAGCGGCCGTGGGGGCCGGAACAATGTCAGGAATTTAACCGACTCGGCGGCGGGGCCGGGCAATAGCCCTGACACCGGATAAAATGCCGGGGTTTGCCATCTATCGGATCCCCCTCGTATGCCCGCCGCCACCTCTTCCGCCACCTCCCTCGATTTTGTCCGCTTTGCCCTGAACGAAGGCGTGCTGCGCTTTGGCAGTTTCAAGGTCAAATCGGGTCGGATCAGCCCCTATTTCTTCAATGCCGGCCTGTTCAACAGCGGCGGTTCGGTCGGCAAGCTGGCGCAGTTCTACGCGCAGGCGCTGCTGGATTCGGGCGTGGAATTCGACATGCTGTTCGGCCCGGCATACAAGGGGATTCCGTTGGCGACCGCAACGGCCGTGGCGCTGGCCGGCCACCCGGCCATGCAAGGCCGCGGCGACGTGCCGTTTGCCTACAACCGCAAGGAAGCCAAGGACCACGGCGAAGGCGGCACCCTGGTCGGCGCACCGCTAAAGGGCAAGGTCGTCATCATTGACGACGTGATCACGGCAGGCACGTCGGTGCGCGAATCCGTTGAGATCATCCGCAGCGCGGGCGCCGAACCGGCCGCCGTGCTGATCGCCATGGACCGCATGGAACGCGCCGGCCCGGACGATGCGCTGTCGGCGCATTCGGCGGTGCAGGACGTGGCCAAGACCTACGGCATCCCGGTCGTGGCAATCGCGTCGCTGTCGGACATCATGGCTTTGTTGCAAGACGACGCATCGTTCGCTGAAAACCGCGACGCTGTGCAGGCGTACCGGACGAAGTACGGGGTGAAGTAAAAAGGGGTGAGGCAAAGGGCTGGCGGGTGCGTGCCAGCCGCTCAACCGTTGACCCTCCCCATTCTTCGCAAAAGAAAAGGCCGCGGCAATGTGCCGCGGCCTTTTATCCGTCTGATTCCCGAAGGAACGATCAGCTGTCGAGCTTCTGCTTGAGCAGGTCGTTTACTTGCTGCGGATTGGCCTTGCCGCGGGCGGCCTTCATGATCTGGCCCACCAGCGAGTTGAATGCCTTCTGCTTGCCGGCCCGGTACTCTTCCACGATGGCCGGGTTGGCGGCCAGCACCTCGTCGATCATGGCGCCGATGGCGCCCGTGTCGCTGATCTGCTTCAAGCCACGCGCGTCGATGATGGCGTCCGCGTCGCCGCCGTTCTCGCCTGCCCACATGGCGCCGAAGACTTCGCGGGCGATCTTGTTGGAGATCGTGCCGTCGATGATGCGGCCGATCAGGGCGGCCAGCGCCGGCGCCTGCACGGGCGAATCGGCGATGCTCTTTTCGTCCTTGTTCAAGGCGGCAGCGACTTCGCCCATGACCCAGTTAGCGGCCAGCTTGGCTTGACCTGCCGGCAGCGCGCGCGCCACGGCTTCGAAGTAGGCGGCTAGATCGCGGCTGACGGTCAGTTGGGCGGCGTCGTAGGCAGGCAGGCCGAATTCCGATTCGAAGCGGGCGCGCTGGGCGGCCGGCAGTTCGGGCATGGCGGCGCGCACTTCGTCGACCCAGGCGCTGGAGATCACGAGCGTGGGCAGGTCGGGGTCCGGGAAGTAGCGGTAGTCGTGCGCATCTTCCTTGCTGCGCATGCTGCGCGTTTCGTCGCGGTCGGCGTCGTACAGGCGCGTTTCCTGCACGACCGTGCCGCCGTCTTCGATCAGCTCGATCTGGCGACGCGCTTCATAGACGATGGCGCGTTCCAGGAAGCGGAACGAGTTGACGTTCTTGATCTCGGTGCGGGTGCCGAATTCCTTCTGGCCGATCGGGCGCACCGACACGTTGGCGTCGCAGCGGAACGACCCTTCCTGCATGTTGCCGTCGCAGATGCCCAGCCAGACCACCAGGCTGTGCAGGGCGCGGGCATAGGACACGGCCTCGGCGGCCGAGCGCATTTCGGGCTCGGTCACGATTTCCAGCAGCGGGGTGCCGGCGCGGTTCAGGTCGATGCCGCTGGCGGGCGAGCCGTTGGCCAGCGTGAAGTCGTCGTGCAGCGATTTGCCGGCGTCTTCTTCCAGGTGGGCGCGCGTCAGGTTGACGGTTTTTTCTTCTTCACCCACGAAGAACGACAGCGAACCGCCCACGACCACCGGCAGCTCGTACTGGCTGATCTGGTAGCCCTTGGGCAGGTCGGGGTAGAAGTAGTTCTTGCGCGCAAAGACCGAACGCGGCGCGATCGTGGCGCCCACGGCCAGGCCGAATCGGATGGCGCGCTCGGCCGCGCCGCGGTTCATGACCGGCAGGCTGCCCGGCAAGGCGAGGTCCACTTCGTTGGCATGCGTGTTGGGCGCGGCGCCGAATTCAGTGCTGCTGCCCGAAAAAATCTTGGAGCCGGTGGAAAGCTGGGTGTGGGTTTCCAGGCCGATTACGATTTCCCAGTTCATGTCAGGCGTCCTGCTTTACTGGCGATTGCTTATGCCAGTTGGTGACTTGTTGGTAGCGGTCGGCGATGGCCAACAGGCGGCCTTCGTCGAAGTAGTTGCCGATGATCTGCAGGCCGACCGGTCGGCCCGAGCCGAAGCCGCACGGGATCGACATTGCGGGCAGGCCGGCCAGGCTGACGCCCAGCGTGTAGACGTCGGCCAGCCAGTCGGCCGTCGGGTCGTCGCGGTTGTCGCCGATGTTCTTGGCGACCGTCGGGGTGACCGGGCCCATGATCACGTCGCATTGGCCGGCGTAGGCGCGCTGGAAATCCTGCGCGATCAGGCGGCGCAGGCGCTGCGCTTGAAGGTAGTAGGCGTCGTAATAGCCGTGCGACAGCACGTAGGTGCCGATCAGGATGCGGCGCTTGACCTCGCTGCCGAAGCCTTCGGCGCGCGAGCGGCTGATCATCTCGGTGAGATCGCCGTACTGCTCGGTACGGTGGCCGTAGCGCACGCCGTCGTAGCGGGCCAGGTTGCTGGACGCTTCCGCGGGGGCGATGACGTAGTAAGCGGGAATGGCCAGTTCGGTGCGCGGCAGCGACACCGGCACGCGCACGGCGCCCAGCGCTTCGAACTGGGCCAGGGCGGCTTCCACCGCGGCGGCCACGTCGGCGGCCAGGCCGGCGCCGAAATACTCTTGCGGCACGCCGATGCGCAGGCCCTTCAGGGGCTGGCTGCCGGCGGCGTCAAATGCGGCCTGGGCCGAATCGAAGTCGCGGCGGACGCGGCCCGGTTCGTTGACGGCGGCGTCGCACTTTTCCAGGCTGGTGGCGTCGCGCGGATCGAAGCCGCTGACGACATCCAGCAGTTCAAGCAGGTCGCGGCTGCTGGCGGCCAGCGGGCCGGCCTGGTCCAGGCTGGAGCCGAAGGCCACCATGCCATAGCGCGAGACCGTGCCGTAGGTCGGCTTGATGCCGCTCACGCCGCACAGGGCAGCGGGCTGGCGCACCGAACCGCCGGTGTCGGTGCCGGTGGCGGCGGCCACCAGGCGGGCGGCCACGGCGGCGGCCGAACCGCCCGAGGAGCCACCGGGTACGGCGGCGTGGTCCCAGGGGTTCTTCACGGCGCCGTAGGCCGAGTTCTCGTTGCCGGAACCCATGGCGAATTCGTCGCAGTTCAGCTTGCCGATGGACACGGCGCCGGCCGCGCCCAGGCGTTCGACGACGGTGGCGTCGAACGGGCTGACATAACCTTCCAGCATCTTGCTGCCGGCGGTGGTGCGCCAGCCGCGGGTCACGAACGCGTCCTTGTGGGCGATGGGTACGCCGGCCAGCGGGCCTGCCGTACCATCGGCCAGGGCGGCGTCGGCGGCGCGGGCCTGCGCCAGCGTCAATTCAGCGTCAATATGTAAAAAGCAATTCAGGCCGCTGGCCGCATCGGCGGCCGCCAGGGCGCTTTGCGCCAGTTCCACGGCGCTGACCTGGCGTTGGGCGAGGGCCGCGCGCAAAGCGGCGATCCCCTCGAATTGGGTGTGCAAGGCAGGTTTCGTCATGGCTCAGTCCAGGACTTTAGGGACCAGGAACAAGCCTTCCTGGGCGTCGGGGGCGTTGGCCAGCAGCGCCTGGCGGCGGGCTTCCGAGCTGGCCTCGGTCACGGCGTCTTCACGCAGGCGCAGCACGATGTCCTCATGGGCGGACAGGGGGTGGGCCAGGGGTTCGACGCCTTGGGTGTCGACGGCCTGGAGCCGTTCGATCAGGTGGAGGATGCCGTTCAACTCGGCCTGCGCGACGGTGCGCTGGTCGGGGGTCAGTTCGATTCTGGCCAGCCGGGCAATGCGGGCCACATCTGTGTCATTAAGCGCCATAGGGATTGCAAAATCGATAAGCGAAGGCCGAAGGGCGGGACTGGGCAGTATGCATGCGCCAAACCCGTTACAAAGCTTGAATAGCCTGCATTTATGCGCTATTTCCGGTGAAATTATAAGTTATGATTCACGGTTTAATCGCCGTGATGACAGGCGGACCCGACGTTTTTCGGGCCAAACGCCCCATGGCATGAACCCAATTCCCCCCAGAATTTAGCTGAGCTCCCATGTTCGGATTCCTGCGCAGTTATTTTTCCAGCGATATGGCGATCGACCTCGGTACCGCCAATACGCTGATTTACGTCCGCGGCAAGGGCATCGTGCTCGATGAGCCCTCCGTGGTCGCAATCCGTCATGAAGGCGGGCCTCACGGCAAAAAGATCATCCAGGCCGTCGGCCACGAAGCCAAGCAGATGCTTGGCCGAGTTCCCGGCAATATCGAGGCCATTCGGCCCATGAAGGATGGCGTTATCGCTGACTTCACGGTCACCGAACAGATGCTCAAGCAATTCATCCGCATGGTGCACCCCCGCAACATGCTGGCGCCCAGTCCGCGCATTATCGTCTGCGTGCCCTGCGGCTCCACCCAGGTTGAACGTCGCGCCATCCGCGAATCGGCGTTGGGCGCGGGCGCGTCCCACGTCTTCCTGATCGAAGAACCCATGGCCGCAGCCATCGGCGCCGGCCTGGCCGTCTCCGACGCCAGCGGCTCCATGGTCGTCGACATCGGCGGCGGCACCACCGAGGTGGCGGTCATCTCGCTGGGCGGCATGGTCTACAAGGGTTCCGTGCGCGTCGGCGGCGACAAGTTCGACGAAGCCATTGTCAACTATATCCGCCGTAACTACGGCATGCTGATCGGCGAGCCCACCGCTGAACTGATCAAGAAGGAAATCGGGTCCGCATTCCCGGGTTCCGAAGTCCGCGAAATCGAAGTCAAGGGTCGCAATCTGGCCGAAGGCGTGCCGCGCAGCTTCACGGTCTCGTCCAACGAGATCCTGGAATCGCTGACCGACCCGCTGAACCAAATCGTGTCCGCGGTAAAGATCGCCCTTGAGCAGACCCCGCCCGAACTGGGTGCCGACATCACCGACAAGGGTATCGCCCTGACCGGCGGTGGCGCACTGCTGCGCGATCTGGATCGCCTGCTTCAGGAAGAGACCGGCCTGCCCGTCGTGGTGGCCGACGATCCCCTGACCTGCGTCGTGCGCGGTTGCGGCGAAGCGCTGGAACACCTTGAGAAACTGGGCGCCATCTTCATCAACGACTAATACCGCCCGCCAGCCCGGAGCCCCGCTTTTTCACGGCTCCGGCCGCTGCGGGAGCTACGGACGCGGGTGCCCGGGCTGAGATTCATGCAACGACAAGGGACCCCCCCCCTATTCAGGCGCGGCCCACCTGCGGAGGTGCGGCTGGTCGTTCTGGTCGTCCTTGCGTTGGCCCTGATCATCATGGATTCGCAATGGCGCATGCTGGAACCGGCGCGCCGTGCGATGTCCGTCGCGCTTTATCCCTTCCAGCGTGCCGTCATGGCGCCGCGCGACCTCGTCCAGCAAGTCAATGAGTGGGTCAACGCGGCCAACCTCATCCGCAGCGAAAACGAAGCCTTGCAGCGCCAGCGCATCGAACTGGCCCAGGTGGCCAGCCATGCGGCGCAACTGGCCGCCGAAAACGCGCAACTGCGCCGCCTTCTGGGCGTGACCGACACCGTGGCGCAATCGGCCGTGGTGGTCGAGGTCATGTACGAACCCACCAATGCGTTCACCCAGCGGCTGGTGTTCAACAAAGGCAGCAAAGCCGGCCTGGCGCCGGGCATGCCCGTCATCGACGAAGGCGGCGTGGTCGGCCAGATCGTGCGCGTGACGCCGATGACGGCCGAAGCGGCCCTGGTGACGGACGAGCAGGTCTCCATCCCCGTCCAGCTGCTGCGCAACGGGCTGCGACTGATCGCGTTCGGCGGCAATTCGCCGGGCAAGATGGAAGTCCGTTACCTTGCCGCCAATGCCGACATCAAGGAAGGCGATACTATCGTTACCAGCGGCGTCGGCGGTTTGTTCCCTGCCGGCCTGCCTGTGGCCAAAGTGACCTCGGTCGAACGCGACACCGCTTCCGGTTTCGCGCGCGCCGTGTGTGAACCGCTGGCCCACCCCGAACGCTATCGCCACTTCCTGGTCTTGCAGGTGGATGTGGCCCGCGCCGAGTCCAACCGTCAGGAGGTCGATTCCGGTGGATCGGACTAATCAATCGCAACCCAGGCGCCGCCTGGGTACCCCCAGCAACGTGCATCCCGACCGCCTGTCCGGTCCGGCCCACGGCGTTTTCGTCTGGGCCACGGTGCTGCTGGTGTGGCTGGTTTCGCTGCTGCCGTGGCGCTTGTGGCAGGGCGCGCCCGACGTGCTGCTGCTGATCATCGCCTTCTGGTGCGTGCACGAGCCGCGCCGAGTGGGGCTCTTCACCGCGTTCTTCTTTGGCTTGCTGATGGACGTGCACGACGCGGGTCCGCTGGGCGAGCACGCCTTGTCGTACACGCTGGTCGCCTACGGCGCCGTGGTGCTGCATCGCCGCCTGCAACGGTTCGACCTCTGGAGCCAGGCGATGCACATGCTGCCTGTCTTCTTCATCGCCCGCTTCCTGACCCAGATCATCCACGCCTGGCTGGCCGGCAAATGGCCGGGCTGGGACTGGTGCATCAGCGTGGCCATCACGGCTGCCCTGTGGCCGTTGGCGGGCTGGGTCCTGCACTTGCCGCAGCGCGGTGCCGACGACGCCGAATCCTCCTCCGCCTGATGGCGGCGTCGCCTCATGTTTGAATTCAAGAAAACCGGCCAGCAGCAGAAGCAGCGTTTTCGCCTGCGCGCCTGGGTCGGCGGCGTGTTCGCCCTGGCGTGCTTCGGCGTGCTGGTGGGCCGGTTCTGGTATTTGCAGGTCGACCGTTACGAAGGCCTGTCCGAACGCGCCGACCGCAACCGCATCGCGGTCGTGCCGATCCCGCCGCGCCGCGGCGAGATCCTGGACCGCAACGGCGAAATCCTGGCGCGCAACTACCGTACCTACACGCTGGAAGTGGTACCCGCCCACGCCGGCAACATGAACGAGCTCTTCGAACGGTTGACCGAAGTCGTCTACATCAGCCCCACCGACCAGCGGCGCTTCAAGCGGCGCGCGGCGGAGTCCAGCCGCTACGCCAGCTTGCAACTGCGCAATAACCTGAACGAGACCGAGGCCGCGTGGTTCGCCGCGCACTCGTTCCAGTTCCCGGGCGTCGAGCTGCGGGCGCGCTGGGTGCGAGAGTATCCGCAGGGCCTGTCGGCCGCGCACGTGGTGGGCTACATCGGCCGCATCGCCGAAGGCGACAACGAAGAACTGGAACGCGCCGGCCAGTTGGGCAACTACCGCGGCACCGATGTCATCGGCAAGAAGGGCATCGAGAAGACCTGGGAAGAACAACTGCACGGCCGTACCGGCCTCGAAGAGGTCGAAGTCACTGCCGGCGGACGCCCCATGCGCACGCTGCGGCGGATCGACCCGGTGCCGGGATCGGACATCATGCTGTCCATCGACCTGGGTTTGCAGAAGGTGGCCGAAGAAGCCTTCGAGGGCCAGCGCGGCGCGCTCGTCGCGATCGACCCCGACACGGGTGAAGTCCTGGCCTTCGTGTCGCAACCGTCCTTCGATCCCAACCTGTTCGTGGACGGCATCGACGTGGACAACTGGCGGATGCTGAACGAGTCGCCCGACCACCCGCTGATCAACCGCCCGCTGTACGGCACCTACCCGATCGGTTCGACGTATAAGCCCTTCGTGGGCTTGGCCGCCCTGGAGCTGGGCAAGCGTCGCGCAACCGACCGCATCTCCGACCCCGGTTATTACGAATTCGGCGGACAGAAATTCCGCAACGCGGGCGGCGCGGCCTACGGCATGACCGACATGCACAAGGCGATCGTGGTGTCGTCGGACACGTATTTCTATTCGCTGGGCCCCGAGATCGGCGTGAACGCGCTGCACGATTTCACCAAGCAGTTCGGTTTTGGCCAGATCACCGGCATCGACCTGGAAGGCGAAAAGCGCGGCGTGCTGCCGTCCACCGACTGGAAGCGTTCTGCCTACAAGGACAAGGACCGCCAGCGCTGGTACGCGGGCGAAACCATCTCGGTCGCCGTGGGCCAGGGCTACAACGCGTTTACCTTGCTGCAGCTGGCGCAGGGCACGTCGACGCTGGCCAACAATGGCCTGTATCGCCGCCCGCATCTGGTGCACGCGGTGCGCGACCCGCGCACGGGCGTGGCCAAGCCCACCGAGTCCGCACCCGATTACCGGATTCCGTTGAAGCAGGCCAACGTGGATGTCATCAAGAACGCGATGGGGGACGTGGTGCGGGCCGGCACGGCGCGGCGCGCTTTCGCCAACGCCCCCTACCAGGCGGCAGGCAAGACGGGCACGGCACAGGTGTTCAGCCTGCGCGGCGGCCACTACCGCGCCAGCGCCATCGACGAACGTCTGCGCGACCACGCGCTGTTCATGGGATTTGCGCCGCTGGAGCATCCCCGCATTGCCGTGTCGCTGATCGTCGAAAACGCAGGCTGGGGCGCCAGCGTGGCCGCGCCCGTGGCGCGCAAGGTGTTCGACTACTGGTTGGCCAAAGACCGGCAGGACAAGATCGTACGGCCGGACCGGGCCGATCCGCTGGCCTCCGTTGAATCCATTACTTCCGACGTGGTGCGCCAACAATGAAGCGCCTGGGCCTTATCCTGCTACGCGTGTTCACGGCGTTCGATTGGCCGCTGCTGGCGATTCTGATGATGTTCGCCGCGCTGGGCCTGACCGTCATGCATTCGGCGGTGGGCGGCACGGACTGGCGCTTCGCGGAGCAGTCACGCAATTTCATCATCGCGTTCTTCGCGATGTGGACGATGTCGCTGATCCCGCCCAAGTGGCTGATGAAGCTGGCTCTGCCGTTCTATGTAGTGGGCGTGGTGCTGTTGCTGGGCGTGGAGTTCTTCGGTGAAACCAGCAAGGGCGCGACCCGCTGGCTGAACCTGGGCGTGACGCGTATCCAGCCGTCCGAGATGATGAAGATCGCCGTGCCGATGATGCTGGCCTGGTACTTCCAGCGGCACGAAGGCGCCGTGCGTATCCGCGACTTCCTGGCGGCTGCCGCGATGCTGGCCGCGCCGTTCGGCCTGATCGTGCTGCAGCCTGACCTGGGCACGGCGCTGCTGGTGTTCGGCGCGGGTTTCTTCGTGATCTATTTCGCGGGCCTGTCGTTCAAGTTGCTGGTGCCGGTGATGCTGGCGGGCATCATTGCGATTGGCACGCTGGTGTATTACGAAGACCAGCTATGCGAGCCAGATGTGGACTGGGTGGTGCTGCACGACTATCAGAAGCACCGGGTTTGCACGCTGTTGAATCCCAGCTCCGATCCCTTGGGCAAGGGCTTCCATACGATCCAGTCGATGATCGCGGTGGGTTCGGGCGGCGTCTACGGCAAGGGCTACATGAAGGGCACGCAGACGCACCTGGACTTCATCCCCGAACGCACGACCGACTTCATCTTCGCGGTGTATGCCGAGGAATTCGGCCTGTACGGCGGTATCGCAATCCTGGTGCTGTACGGCCTGATGATGGCACGCGGCCTGACGATCGCATCGCGCGCATCGTCGCAGTTCGGCCGCTTGCTGGCGGGGGCGCTGACGATGATGCTGTTCATCTATGTGTTCGTGAACGTGGGGATGGTGACAGGGATCCTGCCTGTCGTCGGCGTGCCGTTGCCGTTCATGAGTTACGGGGGGACGGCGTTGTTTACGATGGGGATCGCATTCGGGATCATGATGAGTATTAGCCGACATCGGTCGGTTAAGGCTTGATTGCTGGTGTCGGGCGGGCTGGGGATTCGTTGAGGGGCTTGGTGGTGCTGCGGGTCGGGTTCGTCTTACTGCGGGGCGTGATTCTTCTTGCTGGGGATCGTGCTTCGTAGGTTGCCCGTCGGTGTGAGCGTCATGGCCACTCGCGCCCACGATTGCGGTCCGGCGCCCGGGCGCCGGACTTCCCCTTCGTCATCTTCGTTGTTGCCTACGGCAACTGCCTTCAGATTCCCTCGGGCGCATCGAGGTTGCTCGCGTCCATGTCGCCCACACCGACGGGCTCGCGCCGTCTTGGTTTGGTGCGATGCTGGACCTGTGTTCAGTTTCGAGGTTTGCGTGGCCCGCCGATTGCGGCCGCGCGGGCGGCCGTAATCGGCATACGTGCTGTGCGTCGTGGGGGTGGTGATCGCTTGCGCGCTTGCGTGGGGGGGCGTGCTGATGGGTCCGCAATCACGTGGGGGTGGGTAGAGATGGGCGGCAAGCCGCCCATCCGGCAGCAGGGTTCAACTGACGAAGCTTGTAGGATGGGTGAAGCGCGGTTGGGCTTTGGGAAGAACGATTGCCTCGATCGCGCGTAACCCATCTCTTGGCATGCTTCGTGATGGGTTACGTGCGCTGAACGCTCGTGTTCTTGCCGGTGTCCGCACGCACTCCACCCATCCTACGAAGGGCGAACAACGCTCCGGCCTACACGCGTAGCGGCTTGCTTCCGACGCAAGACACCGCGTAAGCCCCCAAAGGCCGCCTGCGCGGCCGGCCGGGGGCGGGCCCCGCAAGATATTTCTCACCCCAATACCGCGTGCAAGAACCCTAAGCACACGGCTCCCCCCGTGGAAGTCAGGTTGCAACTGCGCGAGCCCGTCGCGGCGGAGGCCTGCCGTGCGCGGGGCGTCGATAAGCCCGAGGGAATCTGAAGGCAGTTGCCGCAGGCAACAACGAAGATGACAAAGGGGAAGTCCGGAGCGAAGGCTCCGGACCGCAATCGTTGACCCGCGCACGGCAGGCCTCCGCCGTGACGGGCGTCTTAAGAACCAGCACCCGTCACTACATACATACCGTCAACCCGGTAACGCCTCCGGCACACCCAGGTCGGCTGCCAGCTTCTTCAAGCCATCCCAGATCCGGCTATCGAATTCCACCGAATCGGCATTCACCGCCCGGTTGCGGGCTTCGTATTCGCCCGGATACTGCACGGATTCCACGCCGGGTTGCGGCTTGCATGCGTGCAGATAGTCGATGAACGCGCCGACTTCCATCGTTCGCCAGTCGGTGTTGAAGTCCACCTGCGGATCCAGCAGCAGCGCGAACATGTTGTTTGTCGCCACGCCGATGCGCGGGTGTTCGGGCTGGATCGTGCCGCCGCCAGACAGGACGCCTGCCAGCAGTTCGGCCACCAGCCCCAGCGCGTAGCCCTTGTGGCCGCCGAAAGGAAGCAGGGCGCCGGGCGGGTCGGTGAAAAGGGCGCCCGGATCCGTCGTCGGGTTGCCGTCGGCGTCGATCAGGGATCCCGGGGGCGCTTGTTCTCCCTTGGCCGCCAGCACGCGCGCCTTGTTCACGGCGATGGAACTGGTGGCCATGTCCACGATGAAGGGCGGACGGCCCCCCGGCAGCGGGCCGGCGAAGCACAGCGGGTTCGTGGTCAGGCACGCCTGCGCGCCGCCGAACGGCGCCACGGTGGGCGAGCGGTTGATCACGTTGGTGAAGGCCAGCAGGATCAGGCCCTTGGCTGCCACCATTTCGCCGAAGTGGCCCATGCGGCCCAGGTGGTGGCTGTGGCGCAGAGTCACGATGCATTGGCCGTGTTCCTGCGTGCGCTCGATGGCCTTTTCGATGACGACTTTGCCGACGTACTGGCCCAGGCCGTGGTGGCCGTCGTAGGCCAGCATGGCGCCGCGGTCGTTGACCAGTTCGGGCCGGCCGTCCGGCTTGGCCAGGCCTTCGGACAGCACGCGCCGGTAGTTCGTCAGGATCGACAGGCCGTGGCTGGTATAGCCCACCCGGTCGGACTCGACCAGGTGTTCGGCCACGTCGCGGGCGATGTCTTCGGGCACGCCTTGCGCCATCAGCACGCGGCGGCCGTATTCATTGGCTTGGGCAATGGAGAGTTTCATGATGCGTACTCCTTAGAGCCAGCCGAGCCAGCGCCAGTAAGTCGCGCCCATCACCAGCATTAGCAGGTAGCCCACGATGGTGACGATGATGCCGACTTTGGCGAACTGCTTGGCGTTGAAGGTTTCCGTGCCCAGGCACACCATGTTCTGCGGCGCGTTGATAGGCAGGATGAAGCCGTAGCTGACGACGAAGCCCAGCAGCATTGTCATGCCCAGGCGGCTGAAGTCGCCCGGCAGCGTGGCCAGCACCGAGATCAGGATGGGCAGCATGGCCGAGGTCAGCGCGGTGGCGCTGGCGAAACCCAGGTGGATGACGATCAGGAACGCGGCAAGGATGGCGAAGATGGCCAGCGGTCCCAGGTGATCCAGCCCGGTGTGCGCCACGACCTGGTTGCCCAGCCATTGGCCCGCTTGCGTCGTCAGCAGGGCGGTGCCCAGGCTGATACCCACGCCGAACACGATCACCGTGCCCCATGGGATGCGCGATTGCACGTCTTTCCACGTCATCACGCCAAAGCGCGGCAGCATCAGCAGGACCAGGCCGAAATAGGTGGTCGACGTGGTGTCGAACTTGTGCAGCTTGCCTTCGGTCGACCAGAACAGCAGCAGCATGACCGACACCGCCATCAGGCGCTTTTGCGCACCCGTCATGGGGCCCAGTTCAAGCAGCGACTTTTCGACCGCTTCCTTGCCTCCGGCGATGCTGTCGCTTTCCGGCGGCAGCATCTTCAGCACCACGATGATCAGCACAGCCGACATGATCAGCGACCAGGGGGCGCCGGCGATCAGCCAGTCCGACCACGCCACGCGTTCGCCCAGCATCTTTTCCATGAAGCCGACCGTCAGCAGGTTCTGGGCGGCGGCCGTCTGGATGCCGACGTTCCAGATGCTGGTGGCTTGCGCCACGATGATCATGATGCCGGCGGCGATATTCGAGCGCTTGTCCACGCCGAAAGCGGCGATGACACCCATCATGATGGGCACCACGGCGGCGCTGCGGGCGGTGGCGCTGGGCACGACCAGGCTCAGCACGATCGTCACGGCGATACATCCGATCAGGATGCGGCGCGTGCTGGTGCCGACCTTGGACAGGGTGACCAGCGCGATGCGCCGGTCCAGCCCGGTGAAGGTCATGGCGGCGGCAATGAACAGGGCGCCGGTGACCAGCGCCAGCGCCGAATTTGCAAAGCCGGTCAGCGCCATGCTGATGGCGGCCGACGTGCCGTACAGCACGTTTGGGTCTTTGATTGTCGGAGCCGTGCCCAACAGGAAAGCCATCAGCGTCGTGATCATGATCGCGCTGGCTTCGTAAGACACGGCTTCGGTAATCCAGACCACCACGGCAAACGCCAGGATCGCCAGCATGCGGTGTCCCGCGACCGGCAGGTCGGCAGGCAGGGGCATCATCAACACCCCGATCATCACCAGGATGCCGGCGACGAGTCCGATTGGGATTTTTGCTTTCTTTGGGGCTTGCGAGGCAGGGACAGCGGCTGGCGCGGTCATATCCATCTCCGGTTAAGGTCAAACTACCGACACACTTCCCGCGAGCACGGGTTATTCAATTCGATGTGTCGGTGCTACAGGATGATCGTGACGGCATTGAGGAAAACCCGTATTGATGTGGGTCAAACCGAAGAAGATTTGCGCTTGTGGAAAACCCACGTGGGGCATTATGCTCGTCCGCCCTCGCTGGTCGCAAGTCTTGGAATGTTGCATAAATGCACGCCAATTGTGCCGAGGCCGCGGCGACGGCCGCGACATTCTTACGTTAATTCGTTCGTGTTATGGCGCAAATGCGCCAATCAACCCAGCGCCAGGCGCAGCTGCTCGTCCAGGTGCAGCGTGGGCGCCACGCGCCAGCCGCTCTGCGCATACCGCAGCCACCGGCCCAGCACCAGGTGCGTCAGCAGGCTGGCATGCGCGGCCACATTGGCGTCCGGCGGCAAGCCGCCGTCCGTGATGGCGATGCGCAGCGACTGCTTCAGCGACGTTTCGATGCGGTCATTGATGTGGTTGATGCGCTCTTGCAGCCGATTGTCTTCCGTGACCAGCGCGTCGCCGGTCAGCACCCGCGTCATGCCCTTATTGCGTTCCGAAAAGGTCAGCAGCATGGAGACGGTCTTGTGCGCTTGCGGCACCCCATAGGGTTCGGCGACGGCAATCTGGTTCACCAGCGTGAAAATGCTGGTTTCGATGAATTCGATCAGCCCTTCGAACATCTGCGCCTTGCTGGCGAAGTGCCGGTAGAGCGCGGCTTCCGACACTTCCAGGCGCGCGGCCAGGGCGGCTGTGGTGATGCGGGCCGCATGCGGCTGCTCCAGCATCTCGGCCAGTGTCTGCAGAATCTGGGTCTTGCGCTCGCCGGGTTTGCTCGCCATGGAAGGGACTGCTCTCGCGCAGGCTTGACGGTGAAGGGGAGGGAGGAGCGCGCCGCTATCCCCGCAGGGGACGTCGGCGTAACAACAAATCACTGACGGAGTTTACCCGCAAGTCGACGTAGGCCGGACGATGCGAGCGGCCGCGGGAAAAGGGCGTGCCGGGGTGATAGACGTGCACGGTACGCACACCCGCCTGGCGCGCGCCGCGCAGGTTGGCCAGCGTGTCTTCCACCAGGACCGCGCGGTGGGCCGGCACGCCTTCGCGGGCCAGCACGTAGCGCAGCAGGGCGGGCGACGGCTTGGGGCGGAATTCACCATGCAGGCGCATGTGCTCGATGGCCCACAGGCTGTCGAACTGGCGCAGGATGCCCAGGCGGGACAGCACCGCGCGGGCGTAATGCAGCGGCGCGTTGGTCAGCAGCACCTTGCGGCCGGGCAGTTGCCGCAGCTTGTAGGCCAGCGCCTTTTCGGCGCGCACCAGCGGGTTGACGTCGAAGTCGTGGCTGCGGTGCAGGAAGTCATGCGGGTTCACGCCGTGATGCCGAACCATGCCGATCATCGTGGCGCCGTAGCGCTTCCAGTACAGCCGTCGCACGTCGTTGGCCGTGTCGATGTCGACATTCAAGGCCTCGGCCACGGCCATCGTCATGCCGTGGTCGATCTTGGGGAAGATGGCGTGCGAGGTGTCGTGGAGGGTATTGTCCAGATCGAACAGCCACAGGCGTTCGGAAACGCCCGTGGCCGTTCGGCGCGAGCGGCGCACGCGCACCGCCGGCCGCAGCAATTGCCGGCGCGCCAGCATCAAAGACGCCCCCTGGCGGGAAGCGCGTAGTGCTGCGGGAGGGGCATCAGTGCGAGCTGATCATCGTGCCGACGCCCTGGTCGGTCAGGATTTCCAGCAGCAGGCAGTGCGGCACGCGGCCGTCGACGATGTGCACGGAGTTCACGCCGTTCTTGGCGGCGTCCAGCGCCGACGAGATCTTGGGCAGCATGCCGCCCGAGATCGTGCCGTCTGCGAAGAGTTCGTCGATGGTCTGGGCGGACAGGCTGCGCAGCAGCTTGCCGGCCTTGTCCAGCACGCCCGGGGTGTTGGTCAGCATCAGCAGCTTTTCAGCGCCCAGCACTTCGGCCATCTTGCCGGCGACGACGTCGGCGTTGATGTTGTAGGCCGTGCCGTCTTCGCCATAGCCGATCGGCGAGATCACGGGGAT
The DNA here is from genome assembly GCF_058783475.1 of Achromobacter sp. FW305-C-13. Classification (NCBI taxonomy): domain Bacteria; kingdom Pseudomonadati; phylum Pseudomonadota; class Betaproteobacteria; order Burkholderiales; family Alcaligenaceae; genus Achromobacter; species Achromobacter sp. FW305-C-13. Next base: position 233,811 of record NZ_JBYSYN010000002.1, read on the forward strand.
GAACTGGTCGTCCTGCAAGGCCTTCACGACGGCCGGCTCGACCAACGTGATGTCGCCCACGAAGCCGATGTCGATCGGTTCGTTGGGGTTGTCCTTGTTGGCCATCAGCTTCTTCTGGGCCTGGATCAGGCCGCCGTCCTTGCCGGTCAGGCCCACGGCCTTGCCGCCAACTTCGTTGATCATCATGACGATGTCTTGCTGCACCTGGCCGCCCAGCACCCATTCGACCACTTCCATGGTCTCGGCATCGGTCACGCGCATGCCCTGGATGAAGGTGCCTTGCTTGCCGATGCGGCGCAACGCGTCGTCGATCTGCGGACCGCCGCCGTGGACGACCACCGGGTTCAGACCCACCAGCTTCAGCAGCACGACATCGTGCGCGAAACTGCGCTGCAAGCGCTCTTCCGTCATGGCGTTGCCGCCGTACTTGACCACGATGGTCTTGCCGTGGAATCGTCGGATATACGGCAGTGCTTCAGACAGCACAGCGGCTTTGACAGCGGGGGACGAAACGGCAGCAGGGTCGGGGGTGTCGGTCATGGCAGCTAAGTCGGCAAAATAAGTATGAGAGGTTAGAAAAAATGCCTGCACAAAATCGCGTTCGGAACGCGGTAGCGCAAGCATACGACGGATTGTAGTACCCACGCGTTTCATATGCCTAAAACCTATGTCCATATGCCCGACAAATAACCGGCATTCAGGTAAATTGGGGGCGTTTTCGAGCACGTGGCGCCCCGCAAAAGGGGGCGAATCCGCATCCGGGTGGGCATCGGCCCCCATTTTTATCCTTATAAGAGGCAACACATGCGTTTGAACTTCGTCCGCGCTGCCCTCGTGGCATCGGCCTTCCTGGTGGCAGCCAATGCCGCCCATGCTGAAAAAGTGGTGGTGGGCGCGACCCAGGTGCCGCATGCCGAGATCCTGGAAGTGGTGAAACCGCAGTTGGCCAATCAGGGCGTCGAGCTCGACATCAAGGTGTTCAGCGACTATGTGCAGCCCAACCTGCAATTGGTCGACAAGCAGCTGGACGCCAACTTCTTCCAGCACAAGCCCTACCTGGATTCGTTCAACAAGGACCGCAAGGCCACGCTGGTGCCGGTGGCGCTGGTCCACGTCGAGCCCTTTGGCGGCTACTCCAAGAAGATCAAGAGCCTGGCCGAACTCAAAGACGGCGCCACCGTCGCCATTCCGAACGACCCGTCCAACGGCGGGCGCGCGCTGGTGCTGCTGCAAAAGCAGGGCGTGATCAAGCTGAAGGACCCGTCCAACATCCTGGCGACCGCCGCCGATGTGGTCGAGAACCCCAAGAAGCTGAAGTTCCGCGAGCTCGAAGCCGCGATGCTGCCGCGTTCGCTGGATGACGTGGACCTGGCGCTGATCAACACCAACTACGCGCTGGAAGCCGGGCTGGTGCCGACCAAGGACGCGCTGTTCATCGAAGGCGCCGATTCGCCCTACGCCAACATCCTGGTGACCCGCACGGACAACAAGGATGCGCCGGGCATCAAGAAGCTGGTCGATGCGCTGCACACCCCCGAAGTGAAGAAATTCATCCAGGAAAAGTACAAGGGCGCCGTGGTTCCGGCTTTCTAAGGCCGCTCTCGGCTGTCTACCGCAGGAACCGCCCGCTTGCCGGGCGGTTTTTCTTTGGGCGGGAGCCAACGGGCGGCAGGCAGTACCCTCTCGGCCAGAAAAAAAAACCGCCCAAAAGGCGGTCTTCTTAAGCGGGCGATGCGGCGGGCATCAACCTGCCGCCAGCGCCTTTTCCACGGTGGCGTGGAATTCGGCCACATCGTATTCGCCCAGATAGCGCTTGATGATGTGTCCCTGCTTGTCGATCAGGAACGCCGTGGGCGTCAGCCGGATGTCGCCGAAGGCGCGCGCGATGTCGCCTTTGGTGTCCAGCGCCACGGGGAAGGGCAGCTTGCGCTGTTCAGCGAAGTTCAGCACGAAGTTGGGCGGATCGTAATCCATGGCGACCGCCACGGCCTCGTAGCCCTTGGCGGCGTACTCTTTATAGGCGGCAATGGTTTCCGGCATCTGCTTCACGCAGGTCACACAGCTGGTTGCCCAGAACTTGACCAGCACGACCTTGCCGCGCAGGTCCTGCATAGAGAAGGTCTTGCCTTCCAGCGTGGTGAACGTGACGTCGGGCGCCGTCTGGGCGGGGCGCCAGACGAACCAGGCGCCGATGCCGACCGCGACCAGCACGGCCAGGGCTACGATGGCTTTTTTCATTTGATGGGCATCGCTTCAACGCCATTGCTCGTGCCGGCCGCGTTGTTATCGCTGGGTGCTGCGCCGGCGCCGCTTTGAATGGGCGCTTTGGTTTCGGTGGAGGCGTCTCGGGTGCTGCTGTTGGACAGCCGGATCGCTTCCTCGCGGCTGATGGTTTCGAACAGTTTAACCACCTTGGCGACGCCGCCGACATCGGCGGTGGCGTTGGCGGCGTACTCGCCCTCGGCCTGGGTGACCTTGCCCATCAGGTAGACGACGCTGTGGTCGGTCGTCAGCGCGATGGTGCCGGACGGCACGTACTTGGTGTTGATCAGCGCGGTCTTCACCTTGGAGGTGAGCCAGGTGTCGTTCGAGCGGGTGCCGAACGAAGCGATGGGGCCCACATTCAGCTGGTTGATGACCTGTTTGACGTTCTCGACGCCTTGCGCGATGGCGGTCGCCTGGGATTTGGCTTCCTCGGTGGGGACGTCGCCCGTCAGCAGCAGGTGGCCACCGTAGGCCATGGCGTTGACGCGCGCGGTATCGCCCAATTTCTGCGAGATCTGGCTTTGCGCCTTGAAGGCCATGTTCTGGTCTTCCAGCTGGATACCTGACGTGCGGCGGTCCGTGACCACGACCGCCGTGGTGGCGGCAGCGCCGCCTACGATCAGCGGTGCGCAGGCCGTCAGCGAGAGCGCCGCGGTGGACAGTGCGGCCGCGAGCATCAGGGGGCGGACTGCGGTTCTGACGTCAGAAATCATTCGGTGTCTCCAAGCAGAAGAGCGTCGATGCCGTCGCACAGTGCGTGCAGCAGCAGAATATGGACTTCCTGGATCCGCATCGTGCGATCGCTGGGAACACATAGATGGACGTCCATCGGCGTAATGAGTTCCCCCATGACGCCGCCGCCCTTGCCCGTCAGGGCAAGAACATGCATTTCGCGCGCACTGGCGGCTTCCATGGCGCGGACCACGTTGGGGGAATTGCCGCTGGTGGAAATCGCCACCAGGACGTCGCCGGCCTGGCCGAAGGCGTTGACCTGGCGTTCGTAGATTTCGTCGAAGCCGTAGTCGTTGCCGACGGCGGTGAGGATCGCGGTGTCGGTATTGAGCGCGATGCCCGCCAGCGGCAGGCGTTCGCGTTCGAAGCGGCCTACCAGTTCGGCGATGAAATGCTGTGCGTCCGCGGCGGATCCGCCGTTGCCGCAAGCCAGAATCTTGCCGTTGTTCGCCAGGGCGCCGAATAGCACGTCCACCGCCACTGCCAGCGGTTCGGCCAGGACGTTCATACTTTGTTCGCACGCAGCCATGGCGTCGCGAAAGTGCGACGTCATACGAGAGGTCATATCCATGGGCGCGATTATCTCACGGGGCGGTCGCGCTGTTCTGTCGATGCGTAACGACGTTGCGGCAGGGCGTTACGGGGACGCCGGGCCAGCGGCGGGACGCGCCAGGCGGCAAGCGCAATCAGGGCAGCAGGAACGCGCCGCGCAGCCATTGCGGCTGGCCGGCGTCAAACACCACGGCATCAAAGCGCGCCGCCGGCTGCCTTCCCTGCCAGTGACGCCGGGCCAGTTCCGGCAGCCATTGCGCCGCAGCGCGGGCCAGCCGGGCCTGCTTGTCCCGGCCGATGCTGGCCGCCGCACCGCCAAAGCGCGTCGGACCCCGGGCTCGGACTTCGACGAAGACCAGCGTGTCGCCGTCCCGCATGACCAGGTCGATCTCGCCCGCCCGGGTCCACAGGTTGCGGGCCAGCAGCACCAGGCCTTGGGCCTGCAGCAGGCGCAACGCGGCGTCTTCGTGCTGGTCGCCGCGGCGTTGCATGGGCGAGCGGCGCGGGGGCGTGTCCCCGGGGGCTGCGCGCTGCCGGGCACGGCGGCGGCGCTTGTCGGCGCGGCGGCGGGCCGCCAGCGCCAGTTCACAGGCCAGGCGCAGCGTGTCGTCCGTCATGGGGGGCTTCCGAAATAGGCGGGCATTGGCGGCTACACTGACATGGTTTTCCGTGTCAGTAGGCTGCAATGAATCAAAATGTCTCACCCCCGCCTGCCGGCGATGCCTGGAGCCGCGTTGCCGAACGCGTGGCCGGGCAGCATTGGCCCGCGTCGACCCTGTACGTGGTGGCCACGCCGATCGGCAATCTGGGCGACTTGGGGCTGCGCGCCTGGCATGCCCTGCAACGCGCCGATGTCATCGCGGCCGAAGACACGCGTGCCAGCCGTACCCTGCTGGACGCCTGGGGCGTCAGCACGCCGCTGATGGCGGCCCACCGCCACAACGAGGCCGCCGCTGCCCAAGCCATCTGTGAACGCCTGGCCCAGGGCCAGCGCGTGGCGTTGGTGTCCGATGCGGGCGCGCCCGCCGTCAGCGATCCGGGCGCCCGCGTGGTGCGCGCGGTGCGCGAGGCCGGTTTCACCGTCGTGCCGGTGCCGGGTCCCAGTGCGGTGATCGCGGCCTTGATGGGCAGCGGCGTCACCACCGACGAAAACCCGGCCTATGCCTTCGCCGGCTTCCCGCCGCCCAAGGCCGTGGCCCGTCAACGCTGGCTGCGTTCGTGGTGCGCCTTGCCTGCGCCTGTCGTCATGTTCGAATCGCCGCACCGGTTGGCCGCCACGCTGGCCGACCTGCTGGAAGTCTGCGGCCCCGACCGCCAACTGACCGTGGCGCGCGAACTCACCAAACGGTTCGAAGAAATCGCCACCATTACGCTGGGCGAAGCCGCGGCCTGGCTGGCGGCCGACTCGCATCGTGAACAAGGCGAATTCGTGCTGATCGCGCACGCCCAGGCCGGACAGGACGTTGACGAGGAAGCCGACCCGCGCACCGACGTGCTGCTGGATGCGCTGCTGGAATCGATGTCCGTGCGCGACGCCGCCCGCGTGGCCGCCAAGGTCACGGGCGTGGCCCGCGACGTGTTGTACAACCGGGCGCTGGCCCGCAAGAAGTCGTCGGAGTAAGGCATGGTGTATTCAACGGTCGTGTCGAACAAACCCGCCGACCCCCTCGAACCGATCGCTTACCGCGACATGGCCACGCCGCTGGGCGAACTGCGTCTGGTAGCCAGCCCCAAGGGCCTGCGCGGCGCGTGGTTCACCGATCAGGAATTGCTGCCCTCGGCCGAAGGCTGGACGCATACGGAAACCGATCCCATCCTGGAACAGGCGCGGCGCGAGCTGGAAGAGTGGTTCGCGGGCAAGCGCCAGGGTTTCGACGTGGCGCTCGACCCAGTCGGCACGACGTTCCAGCACAAGGTCTGGCATGCGTTGTGTGCCCTGGATTTCGGCAAGCTCGCCAGCTATGGCGACCTGGCGCGCACCGTGGGGCGGCCCAAAGGCGCCCAGGCGGTCGGTGGCGCGGTCGGCCGCAATCCGATCATCATCATCATCCCCTGCCACCGCGTGATCGGGGCCGATACCTCGCTGACGGGATTCGGCGGCGGATTGCCGCGCAAGCAGGCGCTGCTGGCGCACGAAGGCAACCGGTACGTCAGCCGCAACGCGCGGGCGCGCCGCGTCTGCGACGGACAGGCCGAATTGCCCTGGTAGGCATAACGGCTGCCGCGGGCGAGCCCGTCGCTTATTGCGTGGCGATGCTCGGCAGGATGCCGATGCGGTCCGAGACCAGCTGCACGGCGTTCATGGCGCTTTGCCGATCGGGGTAGGGCCCGATCCTGACCCGGTACAGGTTGTTGGACTGTTCTACCTGGGCGGGCGGCGCGCCCGCTGCGCCCAACTGCGAATTGATGCGGGCGACGAGCGACTGCGCGTTGGCCGGCTGGCTGAACGCGCCGACTTGCAGATACACCGTGCCGGTGCCGCCCGACGGGGCCTGGCGCACCGGCGCGGAGCCGGGCGCGGGGTCTGGCAGCGGCTCGGCCGTCAGCGCGACGGGCGTGGCGGCCACTGGTGCCATTACAGGCATCGAACCCGTGGCCGATGCGGGTTCCGGTGCGGCCGGGGCGCCTTGCGAGGCCAGGCGCCGGATTTCTTCCTGCGGAATGCTCTCTACCACCACCTGACCGCTGCCCGGCCCGATGATGCCCAGCTTGTACGCAGCGACGTACGACAGGTCCATGATCCGGTCGCTATGGAACGGCCCGCGGTCGTTCACCCGTACGACGATCGTCTTGCCGTTAACCAGGCTGGTGACGCGCGCATAGCTGGGGATCGGCAGCGTCGTGTGGGCGGCCGTCATGGCGTACATGTCGTAGGACTCGCCGATGGACGTGGAATTGCCGTGGAATTTCTTGCCGTACCAGGACGCGATGCCGCGCTGCTTGTACGGCTGGCCGCTGGTGTCGGGCACATAGCGCTGGCCGAACACCACGTACGGCCGGTTGGCGCCGCTGGCGTAGGGTTCGATGCGCGGCACCGCATCGGGCACCTGGTCCAGGTTCGACGGGGGATTCGCATCCGGGCCGTCGTCCTTGTAATACCCGCCGCCCTTTTTGCGTCCACCGGTGGAAGAACATCCGGCCACGGCAATGGCCAGCAACAGCATCAGGATCAGGTGGAGCGGGCGGGACAGGGTCATGCGGATTCGACGGGCAATTGGTTGCGGTGGCGCACCAGCAGGGGATCGTGGTCGGCAAAGCGCAGCGCCAGCTGTTCGACCACATAGACCGAGCGGTGCTGGCCGCCGGTGCAGCCGATCGCCACGGTGAGGTAGTTGCGGGTGTCTTGGGTGTACTGCGGCAGCCAGCGGTTCAGGAAGCCGGCGATGTCGTCGATCATCTGCCCGACCTGCTCGTACCCGGCCAGCCACGTGGCTACGGACTCGTCGCGGCCGGTCAGCGGCCGCAGGTTGCGGTCGTAGTGCGGGTTGGGCAGGCAGCGCACGTCAAACACCAGATCGGCGTCGCCGGGCACGCCGCGCTTGTAGGCGAAGGATTCGAACGTCAGCACCAGCGGCGCGCGGTCGGCCTGGATCAGGTCGCGGACCCAGGCGCGCAATTGGCCGGGCGTCAGGTCCGAGGTGTCGATCACGTGCTCTTGTTCGCGCAGTGGCGCCAGCAGTTCGCGCTCCAGCGCGATGCAGTCGGTCAGCGAGGGCGCGGTGCCGCCGCGCTGCAGGCGATCGGTCAGCGGATGGCGGCGGCGGGATTCGGAGTAGCGCTGCACCAGCGTGGCGGTGTTGGCGTCCAGGAAGACCACGCGCAGGCTGGTGCCCATGGCGCGCAGGGCCGTGACCACATCGGGCAGTTCCGCCAATTCGCCGGGGGACCGGACGTCGATGGCGACGGCAACGCGCTCCAGGCCGTCATCGCGCGCATTGGCGATGAACTCGGTCAGGAAGCGGACCGGCAGGTTGTCGACGCAGGTGTAGCTCGCATCCTCGAGCATGCGCAGGGCAACGGATTTGCCTGAGCCTGAGATGCCGGTGACAAGGACGACTTTCAACATGGACATGATTGTGGCACGCTTTTTCCAGGACGATGCCGGCGGGATGGCATCTGATATGGCCGTAAACTGGGAATCTGCGCCTGTACCGTTTCAACTGCCCTGGCGTAAGCTTGGGGCCGGATACTTTGATCGATTCACTTACGCGCCCCGCCGTCATGCGCTTCGGGGGATTGGAATTCGACATAGATGTTAGCCCTCATTTCCTTTCGTAGTGTTTCACTGCCGCGGTTTGGGGCGATTTTCCGCGTGATGGCCACGGCTGTTGTTGCCTTTATGACAACGTCCGCGCTGGCGCAGCCGGCCTCCCCAGACACCTTGCGCCCCGACACCATGGCGGCCCGGGTCGCGGCCTGTACGGCCTGTCATGGGGCGCAGGGCCGGGCCGGCACCGACGGCTACTACCCGCGCCTGGCCGGCAAGCCGCAGGAATACCTGTATCACCAGCTGCTGAATTTCCGCGATGACCGGCGCCAGTACCGCCCCATGGCGCATCTGCTGGCCGGTTTGCCCGACGACTACCTGCGCGAGATGGCCGCGTATTTCTCCGAACAGCACGTGCCGTATCCGGCGCCCACGCGCGCGCAGGTCTCCAGCGCCACGATGGAAGCCGGCCGCACGCTGGCCTTGAACGGCGACGCGGCCCGCGGCCTGCCCGCCTGTGCGTCCTGTCATGGCGCGGCCCTCAGTGGCCTGATGCCGGCCATCCCGGGCTTGCTCGGCTTGCCCCGCGACTACATCGGCTCGCAGATCGGCAGCTGGAAGAACGGCTTGCGCCGCGCCGCCGCGCCCGACTGCATGGCAGACATCGCCGACAAACTTACCCCCACCGACATCGGCGCCCTGGCGGCGTGGCTGTCGTCGCAACCGGTCGTCGAGCCCTATGCGCCCGAGGCCGCCGGATCGCTGCGCCTGCCCGCCGAGTGCGGCAGCCAGGCGCAACGCTGAGAGGGGGCCCCGATGAAACTGCTGAAGAGAATCCTGGGTGTGGTGTTGCTGGCGGCGGTTGTCACCGCAGGCAGCCTGTATTGGCTGGGCACGCGCGATGACACCAGCACGGGGCCTGCCGCGGCGTCGGCCGACGCCTCCACGCTGATCGAGCGCGGGCGCTACCTGGCGCTGGCGGGCAACTGCATGGCCTGCCACACCAGCCGGGGCGGCAAGGCGCTGGCCGGCGGCACACCGATCCCGACGCCGTTTGGCACGGTGTATGGGCCGAACATCACGCCGGACGACAAGACGGGCATCGGCACCTGGACCGCCGACGATTTCTGGCAGGCCCTGCACAACGGCAAGTCCAAAGACGGCACCTTGCTGTATCCGGCCTTCCCGTACACCGAATACACGCGCGTCACGCGCGCCGATGCCGACGCGCTTTATGCCTACCTGCGCAGCGTGGCGCCCGTCAGCCAGCCCAACCGTCCACCCGAACTCGACTTCCCCTACGACCAACGCGCCTTGCTGGCCGCGTGGCGCGCGCTGTATTTCAAGCCGGGCGTCCAGGAGCCCGACGCGGGCCAGTCGGTGCAGTGGAATCGCGGGCGCTATCTGGTGGAAGGACTGGGGCACTGCGCCGCCTGCCATACCCCGCGCAACAGCCTGGGCGCGACGCGTTCGTCCGAATCGCTGACGGGCGGCGTCATTCCCGTGCTGGATTGGTACGCGCCGCCGCTCACCAACGACATGCAGACGGGCATGGGCCGCTGGACGGCGGCCGATATCGCGGCCTTGCTCAAGACAGGCATTTCGGCGCATTCCAGCGCCAGCGGCCCGATGGCCGAAGTGGTGCTGGGCAGCACGCAGCACCTCACGGATGACGACGCGCTGGCGATCGGCGTCTACATCAAGTCGCTGCCGGCCACGCCGGCCTCCACGCAGCGGCAGAAGGTGGCGGCGGCGCCAGCCGCGATGGAACTGGGCAGCAAGATCTACGAACAGCAGTGCGCGCAATGCCATCAGGCCAAGGGCGAGGGCAGTGGCACCGCCTGGCCGGCGCTGGCGGGTAACCCCACGGTCACGGCGCCGTCGCCGGTCAACGTGATACGCATGGTGCTCGATGGGGGCTATGCGCCGGCAACGGCCGCCAATCCCCGGCCGCACGGCATGCCGCCGTTCGGGCAGATCCTGAACGACAACGATATCGCCATGCTGGTGTCCTACTTGCGCAATAGCTGGGGCAATGAGGCCGGCGGCGTCACCGCGCTGGAGGTCAAACGAGCGCGGGCGGCATCGACGTTGAATTGACGCCGGGCTAGCTTGATCGGACGGCGCGCGCGCAGGCTTGCCGCGCCAGTTCGCCCAGCACGCGGATAGCGGTGTCGTGGGCGGCGTCCCAGGGGTGGCCATAGTTCAGGCGCAAGGCGCTGGCGAACTGGCCGCTTGCCGAAAATATCGGGCCCGGCGCCACGCTGATGCCGCGCGCCAACGCATCGCGGTGCAGGGCCAGGGCGTCCACCGCGGCGGGTAGTTCCAACCACAGGAAGAATCCCCCTTGCGGACGCGTCACGCGCGTGCCGGCCGGGAACTCTCGCGCAATGGCGTCGGCCATGCGCTCCTGCTGCGCCTGCAGCGTTTCGCGCAGGCGGCGCAGATGGCGGTCGTAGCCGCCTTGCTCCAGGTATTCGGCGATGGCGCCTTGCGCCGGGCCGGAGGCGGACAGGGTGGAGGTCAGCTTCAGCCGCTGCACGCGCTGCGCGTAGCGGCCGGCGGAGGCCCAGCCGATGCGGTAGCCGGGGGCCAGGCATTTCGAGAACGACGAGCAGTGCAGCACCAGCCCCTGCTTGTCGTAGGCCTTGGCGGGCACAGGTCGTGCGGCGCCGAAATACAGTTCGCCGTAGACGTCGTCTTCGATCAGCGGGATGTCGTGGCGCGCCAGCAATTCGACCAGTTGCCGCTTCTTGTCGTCGGGCATCAGGCTGCCCAGCGGGTTCTGGAACTGCGTCATCAGCCAGCACGCTTTGGGCGCATGCCGCTGGATGGCGGCTTGCATCGCGTCCAGGTCGATGCCGGTGCGCGGATGGGTGGGTACTTCCAGCGCTTTCAGCCCCAGCCGCTCCAGCGCCTGCAAGGCGCCATAGAACGTGGGCGCTTCCACGATGACGGTGTCGCCCGGCTGCGTGACCGCTTGCAGGCACAGGTTCAAGGCCTCCAGCGCGCCGTTGGTCACGACGATATCGGTGGCGGGCACGTTGATGCCGCCGATCAGGTAACGCAGTGCGATCTGGCGGCGCAGGCCCGGATTGCCGGGGCTCAGGTCTTCGACAGTATCCAGCGGGTTGTGGCGTTTCAGGTGCGAGGCCATCGCTTGTGCCAGCCGCGGCAGCGGAAACAGCAAGGGCGAGGGAAAGGCAGAGCCCAGCGGCGTCACGTCGCGGTTGCGCACGGAACCCAGGATGTCGAAGATGCGTTCGCTGATTGCCAGTTCGGTGGAGTCACCGCCGGGGCACGACGCGCCCGGCTCAGGCGGCAGGGATTCCGCGGGGGCGTGGACGTAGTAGCCCGAACGCGGCTGGGCGCGGATCAGGCCCTGGGCTTCAAGCAGGTAGTACGCCTGGAAGACGGTGGAGGGGCTGACGCCGCGCGCGGCGCAGGCGTCGCGCACGGACGGCAGCTTGTCGCCCACGCGCATCACGCCGTCGCGGATCGACTTGGCGATCTCGGCGGCCAGGGTCTCGTACAGGCTCACGGTGCCGCGTGGCGACGCGCGTTCATTTGCTGCTTTGCAGGATCGCCATGGCTTGGCGTTCCATGAACTCGCCCAGCGTATCGATCCCGCGCAGCTTGAGTATCGTGTTGCGCACGGCGGCTTCGACCAGCACCGCCAAATTGCGGCCGGCGGCCACTTGCAGCATCACCTTGCGCACGGGCAGGCCCAGCATGTCTTGCGTGATGTCCTGCAGGGGCAGGCGTTCGAACTTGTCTTGCGCGGTGGCGCGCACCAGATGCACGATCAGCTTCAGTCGCATCTTCCGGCGTACCGAGGTTTCGCCGAAGATGGTGCGGATGTCCAGCAAGCCCAGGCCGCGCACTTCCAGCAGGTTCTGCAGCAGCTGCGGGCAGTGGCCTTCGATCATGTTGGGGGCGGTGCGTGAGAACTCCACGGCATCGTCGGCCACCAGGCCGTGTCCGCGCGAAATCAGTTCCAGCGCCAGTTCGCTTTTGCCCAGGCCGGATTCGCCGGTGATCAGCACGCCCAGGCCGAGCACGTCCAGGAAGACGCCGTGCACGGTGGTGGTGGGCGCAAGCTTCTTGCCCAGGTAGATGCGCAGCAGGTCGATCAGTTGTGCGGCCGCCACCGGGGTGGACAAGAGCGGCACCTGATGCTGGTCGCATTGGTCGACCAGGTCTTGCGGCGGCGTCAGGCCGTCGGCCAGCAGGATGGCGGGCACGCCGCCGATCAGCAGCTCGTCCATGTGGTGCATGCGGCGGCGCAGGTCGAACCGCGTGTAGTACGCCAGTTCTTCCTGCCCGAACACCTGGATGCGCGACGGGTGGATCAGGTTCAAGTGGCCGACGAGGTCGGCCGCCGCCATGCCGTCATCGGGAATCGCGCGGTCAGCGGCGCCTTGGCCCGAGATCCAGTTGAAGGGGATTTTGTCGGCGTTGTCGTCGACGAGTTCCTGCACCGTGAGCATGGCAGCGTTTCCGCGGAGGGGTCAGAGTTGGCCGGTCGTGAGCATCTTGTGGACGATGGCCGGGTCGGCCTCCGTGGCCAGAGCCTCGCGCAATGCCTTGTTGGACATGAGTTGAGCGAGTTCGGCCAGGATGTCCAAGTGCTGCTGGGTGGCCGTTTCCGGCACCAGCAGGCAGAGCAGCATCGACACCGGTTGCCCGTCGGGCGCGTCGAAGGTGATGGGCTGCGCCAGGCGGATGAATGCCGCCAGCGCCTGCTCCAACCCCTTCACGCGGCCGTGGGGAACGGCTACGCCCTGCCCAAGGGCAGTGGAGCCAAGACGTTCCCGGGCAAACAGGCTGTCGAACACGAGCGCGCGTGCCAAGCCATGGTTGTTTTCAAAAAGAAGGCCAGCTTGTTCGAACGCCCGTTTCTTGCTCGTGGCGAGCATATCGAGCACGACGTTGCCGGCGGGTAGGATGCGCGACAAATGATTCATCGGATCATTATATGGTTATATGACGCAGTGCAATAAATTGGCCTTGCGCCGCGCCCATTGCGAGGGCGGACGACGGCACGGCAAGAGCGACAGCATAGACTGATCACGCGGGATTGTGGGCATTCCTGGGGGAGATGTGGTCTTCAAATGGCGGATTCGGCTTGATTGGCCACGAAATGCCAGAAAACGACAACGCGCATGCGATTCGCCGGAACAACCGGGAATTGGGGGACGAAGCTTTGGGGGAGTGATGCGGAGAGGGGGTAGTGCGGGGAGTTTGCCGATGCCCCGGCTGGACTGACGTCTAGCGGGACACCGGGACTTAGGCAGGATTTTTACAATCGCTGTTTAGCTTGATCGCCCAGGGCGAGTGATCATGAAGCGCATTACTGCTGGGGTGGCGAAAGGCTCGCCGCTTGCCGCTTCACGGACTCCGCTGAGTGACTTCGTACCTTGTCCTTGTGCTTGATGACCTGACGGTCGACTTTGTCAGCAAGAAGGTCTATGGCTGCATAGAGGTTTTCATCGGTTGCTTCACAATGAATGTCCTTACCGCTTAGACGCATGGTGATTTCGGCTCTATGCCGCAGGGGCTCTACTGAGAGCATGACCTGGGTATCGATGACGTGATCGAAATGCCGCAGCACTCGCGCCAATTTGTTCATGACATATTCCCGGATTGCCGGGGTGACGTCGAGGTGACGACCGCAGATGCTCAGGTTCATAGTGTGCTCTCCTTCTAAAAGAGAAAAAAGGGTGCGCAAAATGCGCGGTGAGGTCGTTAGGCGTTCTCCTTGATTGGGTGGCTTCGTTAAGTACTAGTGTATAGACTCGGGCCGATAAAACAAGCTGACCTAGCGCAAGAACATGGCATTTTTATGGCGGAGTCCCTGGGGCGTATTGCCCCTTGCCCGAGAGAGGGCTAGGGGTCTTCCCCAGGTGCCTGTTACATGCGGAAGTGCTCGCCCAGATAGACGCGGCGCACGGCCGGATCGCCCACGATTTCGTCAGGGTGGCCGTCGGTCAGCACCTTGCCTTCGCTGATGATGTAGGCGCGGTCGCAGATGCCCAGCGTTTCGCGCACGTTGTGGTCGGTGATCAGCACGCCGATGCCGCGGCCCTTCAGGAACCGCACAATGCGCTGGATTTCGATGACGGCGATGGGGTCCACGCCGGCAAAGGGCTCGTCCAGCAGGATGAAGCGCGGGCTGGTCGCCAGCGCGCGCGCAATTTCGACGCGGCGGCGTTCGCCGCCTGACAGCGAGATCGCGGCATTGCTGCGGATGTGGCCGATCTGGAGCTCTTCCAGCAGGGACTCCATCTGCTCGTTGATCTTGGGCGTGGACAGCGGGCGGCCGTCCTCGCCGACCTGCAATTCAAGCACGGCCCGGATGTTCTGTTCCACCGTGAGGCGGCGGAACACCGAGGCGTCCTGGGGCAGGTACGACAGGCCCATGCGCGCGCGCTTGTGGATCGGCATCGCCGTGATGACCGAGCCGTCGATTTCGATGCGGCCGGCATCCGCGGGCACCAGGCCCACGATCATGTAGAAGCTGGTGGTCTTGCCGGCGCCGTTGGGGCCCAGAAGGCCCACGACTTCGCCGCTGACCACGGACAGGGAGACGTCCTGCACCACGGTCCGGCCGTTATAGGTCTTGCGCAAACCGGTTGCGCGCAGGCTGCCCTGCTTGACCCCCGAGGGGGCGGAGGTCACGGGGGTCGGCACAGAGGGTTGGTTCATCGTGGCTGCGAGTGGTGTTGCGTGGGGAGCGGCTTAGCGCCCTTTCTTGGCGGCTTGCTGCTTGCGGCATTCGGCGACTGCCGCGTCCGACTTGGCGCGCGGTTCGGCAACCGAACGGACCCGGCCGCCGGCTGCGGCGGAGTTGGGGCCGCCCTGGGCTTCGTACGTGCCGGTTTTCTCGTTGTAGCGTACCCGTTCGCCGCGAATGGTGTCGAACGGTTTCCCACAGACGTAACGGATGACGACGGCCTGGCCGATCAGGTCGAAGGTGCTCTTGGTGCCGTCGTATTCGGCGCGCAGGCCCTTGCCTTCGATCAGTTCGAAGGTCTCGGGGCGCTCCTGGCGGATGGTCACGACCTTGCCCTTGTTGGCGGTGGCCGTGCCGTATTGGCCGCCCTGGGCGTCTTCGTGCATTTCCAGCGTGTCGGAGGTCAGCGTCATCAGGCCGCGCGTCATGTTGACGTTGCCCGTGAAGACGCTTTGCTTCTTCACGTCGTCGTAGTGCAGGGTGTCCGACAGGATCAGCGTGCTGGGCTCCTCGGCGGGGGTTGCCGCCTTGCTGGCGCCGGCCGCGGGCTTGGCGGCGGCGTCCTGCGCGTGCACCGGCGCAAGCACCGATGCCGTCAGCAGGACGGCGCCAATCAGGCGGGTCGTCGGGGCAAGGAGAATCCGGAGGTCGGTCATGGTTTCTTCTGATCAGGGTTGTTGGCGGGTATCTCGGTCCGGCGCTGTTGCTTACCTTCGGAGCCGGCGATCTCGACGTCCGTCGACGCGGATACCTGCAATTGGCGTGTTTTGTTGTTGTAGTGCATGCCCTTGCCGTTCATGCGCGAACGGCCTTTGATGACTTCGGCGGGCAGGTCGGTAAAGACCACGTCATCATCGGGCAGGATAATCAATTGCTGGCTGCGCACGTCCAGCATGTCGTTGTTGGCGTCGGGCTGGCGATGCACGTGGGCGTCGCCGTTCATGACGATGCGCTTGCCGCCTTGCTCCATCACGGCGGTCTTCGAGACGCCCACCGTGATCGGGTTGGCTTCGCGCTGGCCCACCGCGCGGGGCGCGGTGATGTGGTACGAGTCGTCGTCCGGGAAGTGCTCGGCGTACTCGCCTTCCAGGCGGTTGATGGGGCGCCCTGACGGGTCGGTGCGCAGCATCACGAAATTGCGCGACCACGCGTCCATCTCGTGCGTGAGGCGCCGCGGCGGGTCCACCTGGATGGCGCGCTGCGCGTAATCGGCCGCCCACCACGAACTGGTGACCAGCACCAGCAGGAGGAACAGCGCGATCAGTGAGGGGAAACGTTCTTTCATCAGGTTCGCCGCAAAGGCGTAGGCGTGTTCAAGAGGGTCATTGGATGGCGCCCGGGCCCAGCAGGCCCGGCGCCGCCAGGAACGCGCCCAGGCGTCCCTGCGAAGCCAGCAGCAGGTCGCAGCATTCGCGCACCGCACCGCTGCCGCCGGATTGCGTCGAGACCCAATGCGCCGCCTGGCTGACGTAGCCCGGGGCGTTGGGCACGCTGGCGGCGAAGCCCGCGCGCTGCATGGCCGGCAGGTCGATGATGTCATCGCCCATATAGCCGGTCTGGTTCAGTTGGACACCCAGGCGCTGCGCAAGTTCTGTCAGGGCGGCACCTTTGTCGCGTACGCCCTGCGTGACTTCCGCAATGCCCAGCTCCGCGGCGCGGCGCGCCACGATGGGGCCCGAGCGGCCGGTCATCAGTGCCACCGTCAGGCCGCCTTCCATCAGCAGGCGCAGGCCGTGGCCGTCCAGTGCGTTGAAGCGCTTTTGCAGTTCGCCGCTTTCGCCATAGTAAAGGCTGCCGTCGGTGAGTACGCCGTCGACGTCGAACACCATCAGGCGCACGGCCGCGGCGCGGTCGCGCACGGTGGCGGGGATACGGGCAAGGACCAGCGCTTCGGCCGGGTGAGTCACGGAAGCAGGAAGATTCATAGTCATACCACTTTAGCGGCCATCAGATCGTGCATGTGCAAGGCGCCGAGCAGCGCGCCGTCATTGTCCAGCACCAGCATATGGTTGAGCCGTTGTTCGTCCATCTGCTGGGCGGCCTCGACGGCAAGCGCGTCGGGGTTGATGCTGCGTGGCGACCGGGTCATGCCCGCCTCCACGGTCAGACTGCGGATATCGCCGTGCCGGGCGATCAGGCGGCGCAAGTCGCCGTCGGTAAAGATTCCCAGCGGGCGGTGCTGCGCGTCGGTCACGACCGTCATGCCCATGCCCTTGGCGGACATGACTTCCAGCGCCTGGGACACGGGGGTGCCGGCCAGCACGATCGGCAGGGCGCTGCCGTGGCGCATCACGTCGCGTACGTGGGTGAGCAGGCGGCGGCCAAGGGCGCCGCCCGGATGCGACCGCGCGAAATCCTGCGGGCCGAAGCCGCGGGCTTCCAGGCAGGCGACCGCCAGCGCATCGCCCAGGGCCAGCGCGGCCGTGGTGCTGGCGGTGGGCGCCAGGTTCAGCGGGCAGGCCTCCTGGGCCACGCTGCCGTCCAGGTGCACGTCGGCCAGCAGGGCCAGTTCCGATTGGGGGTTGCCGGTGATCGCCACCAGCTTGGCGCCCATGCGGCGCGCCACGGGCAGGATGGTCAGGAGTTCCTGCCCCGCGCCCGAATATGAGATGGCGATGACCACGTCATCCTGCGTGATCATGCCCAGGTCGCCATGGACGGCCTCCGCGGCATGCACGAAAAAGGCGGGCGTGCCGGTCGAGGCGAACGTCGCCGCGATCTTGCGGGCGATATGGCCGGTCTTGCCGATGCCGGTGACGACCACGCGGCCGCGGCATGCCAACAGCAGGGCGACGACCTGGGTAAAGGTGTCGTCCAGCCGCGCGGACAGGTCCAGCAGACCCTGACTTTCGATTTGCAGCGTTCTGCGTGCAGATGCCAGCGCGGTATCGGACGATGTGGTGGGATGATCAGTCATGCGGCGATTTTAATATCAGTATGCGGGTTTGCCCCCGGCAGGGGCGTATGGCATCCTGGCGGCTGTTTTCAACGGCTTTCAATCCTTCTATCCAGGCCCGCTCCATGTCCAGCATTTCCAGCCCCGTCCTTGGCACGCCCCTGTCCCCCTTGGCCACCCGAGTCATGCTGCTCGGATCAGGCGAATTGGGCAAAGAGGTCATCATTGCCCTGCAGAGGCTGGGCGTGGAAGTCATTGCGGTGGACCGGTACGCCGACGCGCCGGGCCATCAGGTGGCGCATCGGGCACACGTGGTTTCGATGACCGACGCGGACGCCCTGAAGAAGATCATCGAACAGGAACGGCCGCACGTTATTGTCCCCGAAATCGAGGCCATTGCCACCAGTTTGCTGGTGGAACTGGAAGCGGCCGGCGTGGCGCGTGTCACCCCGACCGCCCGCGCCGCCCAGCTGACCATGAACCGCGAGGGCATCCGCCGCCTGGCGGCCGAGACCCTGGGCCTGCCTACTTCGCCCTACAAGTTTGTCGATACCGAGGCGGAATTGCGCGCCGCTATCGACGGCGGCATCGGCTACCCCTGCGTCATCAAGCCGGTCATGTCCTCGTCGGGCAAGGGGCAATCCGTGATCAAAAGCGCGGATGACGTGGCGCAATCCTGGCGCTACGCCCAGGAAGGCGGCCGGGTTGGAGGGGGCCGCGCCATCGTCGAAGGCTTCATCCGCTTCGACTACGAAATCACGCTGCTGACCGTGCGCGCCCGCGGCGCCGACGGCAAGATCGAGACCCGTTATTGCGAACCCATCGGCCACAAGCAGGTCGACGGCGACTACGTCGAAAGCTGGCAGCCGCACCCCATGTCGCCCGCCGCGCTGGCGCGCGCCCGGGAAATCGCCCTGGCGGTTACGTCCGACCTGGGCGGGCTGGGCATCTTCGGCGTCGAACTCTTTGTGGCCGGCGACCAGGTCTGGTTCTCGGAAGTCAGCCCGCGCCCGCACGACACCGGCATGGTCACCATGATCACGCAGACCCAGAACGAGTTCGAACTGCATGCCCGCGCGCTGCTGGGTTTGCCGGTGGACACCACCCTGCGTCAGCCGGGCGCCAGCAGCGTCATCTATGGCGGGGTGGACGCCACCGCGGTCACGTTCCACAACGTGGCTGAAGCGCTGACCGAATCCGGCACCGACATCCGTCTCTTCGGCAAGCCGGAATCCTTCGTCAAGCGCCGCATGGGCGTGGGCCTGGCCGTTGCCGAGGACGTGGCGACCGCGCGCGCCAAGGCCAAGCGCGTTTCCGCCGCCGTGTCGGTCAAGGCCGGCTGACGCCGGCGGGCATGGCCCGTCCCCTTTAATCGCTGCCGGGGGCGCCGTCCTCCTTTACAGCCACCCGCCTCACAAGCCGGTGGCTGTTTGCATTGGGGCGCCTGCGGCGGTCACATCCGGTGGGTAACTTAGCCAGTGCGGGTTGCGGGGCGGGCTTTGCGCCATTACCCCTGCGGGCAGTGTGGTTTGCGCTTTCTCACAGTTTGTTCGATAATTTCAGGAATTACTGAAAGCGGTGTAACTGTGTATATCAGCCCAACCGCCGTCCTGACTTGCTGGCGTCGATACTCATGGTTCTTACCCCCCAAAACGAACGTTTCGTGCTGCACTTTGGCGAAATGGGCAGCCGTTGGGGCGTGAACCGCACCGTCGGCCAGATCTACGCCTTGCTGTTCCTGCACCCCGAACCGTTGAACGCGGACGACATTGCCGAAACCCTCGGGTTTTCGCGTTCGAATGTCAGCCTGGGCTTGAAAGAGCTGCAATCCTGGCGGCTGGTCAAGCTGATCCATCAAGTGGGCGACCGCCGCGACTACTTCGAGACGCCCAAAGACGTCTGGGAGATCTTCCGCATCCTGATGGAAGAAAAGCGCAAACGCGAAATCAATCCCACGCTGACCCTGCTGCGCGACACCCTGCTCGAGACTCCCTCGGGCCCCAACGACGCCTACGCGCAACAGCGCATGACCGAAATGCTGGAGCTCATCGAACTGTCTTCCGGATGGTTCGATGAGGTTCAACGCCTGCCCCCGGAGACCGTGCAAAAGCTCATGCGACTGGGGTCGCAAGTGCAGAAAGTGCTGGGCTTCGCCGGCAAATTGCGGGGCAAGGGCTAAATCCCCATGCGCCCCGATTTTTCAGGAAACCTCTATGAAGTTGTATTTATCGCCCGTAACATGGCGCGAGAGACGGCCTGGGAACCATGCCGGTTGCCGCGGCACCTCAACTGCTTGGGAGCGCCCCAATGATTGATCTCGACGTTGTAAATCTGTCGCGATTCCAGTTTGCCGCGACCGCGCTTTACCACTTCCTGTTCGTCCCACTCACGCTTGGCCTGTCGTTCATCCTGGCCATTATGGAAAGCGTGTACGTCATGACCGGCCGCCCCATCTGGAAGCGGATGACCATGTTCTGGGGCACGCTTTTCGGCATCAACTTCGCACTCGGCGTCGCCACCGGCGTGGTGATGGAGTTCCAGTTCGGTATGAACTGGTCCTACTACAGCCACTATGTGGGCGACATCTTCGGCGCGCCGCTTGCGCTTGAGGGGCTGATGGCCTTCTTCCTGGAAGCCACCTTCGTCGGCCTGTTCTTCTTCGGCTGGAACCGCATGTCCAAGGTCAGCCACCTGGTGGTGACCTGGCTGGTGGCGTTCGGCACGAACTTCTCGGCGCTGTGGATCCTGATCGCCAACGGCTGGATGCAGAACCCGGTGGGCGCGATCTTCAACCCCGACACCATGCGCATGGAGATGACCGACTTCGCGGCGGTGATCTTCAACCCGGTGGCCCAAGCCAAGTTCGTGCACACCGTCAGCGCGGGCTACGTTGCCGGCGCCATGTTCGTGATGTCGATCAGCGCCTGGTACCTGCTGAAAGGCCGTCATACCGACCTGGCCAAGCGTTCGATGGCGGTGGCCGCCAGCTTCGGCCTGGCCGGCGCGCTGTCGGTCGTGGTGCTGGGTGACGAAAGCGGCTATCTCACGACCGAACACCAGAAGATGAAGATCGCGGCCATGGAGTCCATGTGGCACACGGAACCCGCGCCCGCGTCCTTCAACCTGATCGCGATTCCCAACCAGGCCGAGCGCAAGAACGACTTCGCCATCGAGATCCCGTACGTCATGGGCATCATCGGCACGCGTTCCCTGACCACGCCGCTGCTGGGCATCGACGACCTGATCCTGCGTGCAGAGAACCGCATCCGCGACGGCATGGTGGCCTACGAGGCCTTGCAGAAGATCCGCGCCAACCCGAAGGACACGGATGCGCGCATGACCTTTGACAAGACCTGGCCGGACCTGGGCTACGCCTTGCTCGTCAAGCGCTACCAGGAAGACATGAGCAAGGTCACCGAGGCCGACATCAAGAAGGCCGCGGTGGATACCGTGCCCAATGTGGCGCCGCTGTTCTGGGCGTTCCGCATCATGGTGGCGGTGGGCATGTACCTGATCCTGTTCTTCGGCGTGGCCTTCTGGCTGGCCTCGCGCGGCCGGCTGGACAGCCGCCGCGGCCTGCTCAAGGTGGCGCTGTGGAGCCTGCCGTTGCCGTGGGTCGCCATTGAAAGCGGGTGGTTCGTGGCCGAATACGGCCGCCAGCCCTGGGTGATCGAAGGCGTGCTGCCGACGTACTACGCCGCATCCGGCCTGACGATCGCCGACCTGGCGATCAGCCTGGCTATCTTCCTGGTGCTGTACACGGTCCTCTTGATCATCGGCGTGAAGGTGATGTTGCACGCCATCAAGGCGGGTCCGAAATCCGATGGGCCGGTGGCGGGCAACGCCGCCGCCGATCCTGTGCGCGCCGCCGTGCGCGCCTGAGGGGGAGAAGCAGATGGATACCCTTATTCCTTTTGACTATGGCACCTTGCGCGTGATCTGGTGGGCGTTGCTGGGCGCCTTGCTGATCGGCTTCGCCGTCATGGACGGCTTCGACCTGGGCGTGGCCGCCTTGCTGCCGGTGGTGGCCAAGACCGACGCCGAGCGCCGCGTGGTGATCAACGTGGTGGGTCCGGTGTGGGAAGGCAACCAGGTTTGGTTGATCACGGCGGGCGGCGCGATTTTTGCTGCCTGGCCACTGTTGTATGCCGCGTCGTTCTCCGGGTTCTACCTGGCGATGATGCTGGCGCTGATCGCGCTGATCCTGCGTCCCGTGGGCTTCAAGTACCGCAGCAAGATGGAAGGCACGCGCTGGCGCAATAGCTGGGACGGCGTGCTGTGCTTTTCGGGCGTCGTGGCCTCGCTGGTGTTCGGCGTGGCGGTTGGCAACATCATTCTTGGCGTGCCCTTCACGTTCCAGGGCTCGGCGCTGCGCATGGTGTACGAAGGGCATTTCTACCAGCTCTTCACACCGTTTGCCCTGCTGTGTGGGGTGCTTAGCGTGGTGATGCTGGCCATGCACGGCGCGGTGCTGCTGGCTTGGCGTACGGAAGATCCCATTTCGTCGCGGGCCCGCAATTGGGGGCGCCTGCTGGCGCTGCTGACGGTGGCGCTCTTTGTCGTGGGCGGTTTCTGGGTGGCGGGCGGCTTGAGTGGGCACGTCATCACCAGCGCGGTCGACATGAAGGGTCCATCGGACCCCATGCTCAAGACCGTGGCCGTGCAGGCAGGTGCGTGGATGGCCAATTACGCGAAATGGCCGCTGATGTGGATCGCGCCCGCGTTGGGCGTGGCCGGTGCGGTGCTGGTGCTGCTGCTGTTGAGCGTCCGGGCGCACGTCCTGTCGTTCCTGGCGTCCGCGCTGTCGATCACCGGCGTCATCCTGACGGTGGGCTTCTCGCTGTTCCCGTTCCTGATGCCGTCGTCGACCAATCCCCAAGCCGGCCTGACGGTCTGGGATGCGTCGTCCAGCCACCTGACGCTGTGGATCATGGTGATCGCGGTGGTCATCTTCCTGCCGATCGTGACGCTCTACACCGCCTGGGTGTATCGCGTGATGCGCGGCAAGGTCACCCATGATTCCGTGGGCGACACGCCCAACTCTTACTGATAAAGGAGCCTCCACCATGTGGTATTTCTCGTGGATACTCGGCTTGGGTCTGGCGTGTGCGTTCGCTATCCTCAATGCAATGTGGTTCGAGCTGCGTGAAGGGCATTCGCATGACCCACGCGCCAGCCGTAGCGACGAGTGAGCGGCGGCGCTAGCACCCTCGAGCACGACCCGTCGGCCAGCCTGCAGAAACCGCCGCGCGAACAGTCGCGGTGGTTGATGGCGCTTGCCAAGGCGGCAAGGGTGCCGTTGATGGTGGCGGGCGCCGCGCCGCTGGTCAGCGGCGCCTTGCTGGTCGTGCAGGCCTGGCTGCTGGCCAGCGTGCTGGATGCGGCCATCGTCCGCCAGGCGCCGCGCCAGGAATTGCTGGCAAGCATCCTGGGTATCGCCGGGTTGATGCTGCTGCGCGCATGCATCACCTGGGCGGGTGAACGCGCGGGGGCGGACGCAGCCGAACGCATCAAGCGCCATGTGCGCCAGTCGCTGTTTTCCCGGCTGGTGGCGAAAGGCCCCTATTGGAGCCGCGGCAAGGCGTCTGGCGAACTGGCCAGCGCAGTCGTGGACCAGGTCGAGGCGCTGGACGGCTTTTTCGCCAAGTACCTGCCTGCGATGGCCGCCGCCGCCATGCTGCCCGTGGCGTTTTCCGTGTTGCTGTTGCCCGTGGACGTGATCGCGGGCCTGGTGCTGCTGATCACCGCGCCGCTGATTCCGCTGTTCATGGCGCTGGTGGGGTGGGGCGCGCAAGGCGCCAGCCGCCGGCACCTGCGTGCGTTCGCCCGCTTGTCCGGCTTCTTCGCCGACCGCTTGCGCGGGCTGTCCACCCTGAAGCTGTATGGCCGCGCCGAAGCCGAGGCGGCTTCCGTGGTGGCCGCCAGCGACGCGCTGCGCCAGCGCACGATGTCGGTGCTGCGCATCGCTTTCCTGTCGTCCGCCGTGCTGGAGTTCTTCGCCGCGTTGGGCGTGGCGGGCGTGGCCGTATATATCGGGCTGACCTATCTGGGGTTCCTGGACGTGCGGTGGTCGCCCCTGACCTTGCAGGCGGGCCTGTTCTGTCTGTTGATGGCGCCTGAAGTCTATGCTCCGCTGCGCCAGTTCGCCGCGCACTATCACGACCGCGCCACGGCACTCGCCGCCGTGACGCAGATCGCTGTGCTGTTCGATGGCCTGCCGCAAGACGACGCCGCCAAGCCGACGCCCACTGGGCGCGGAACCGTCGTGCCGTCGGCGTCAGAAGCCGGCGCGCCCGTCGAGGTGACGGGCCTGCGCGTGACGGCGCCGGGGCGTGGGCAGCTGGTGCTGGCCGACGCCGCGTTGCGGCTGGTGCCGGGCGAACAAGTGGCATTGATGGGCCCCAGCGGCATCGGCAAGTCCACGCTTATTGAAGCCATTGCCCGGTTGCGGCCATTCGAGGGCGACGTGCGCATCGACGGCGTGCCGCTGGGCGATTGGGACGAAGCCGCCTTGCGCCGGCGCGTGGCGCTGATCGGGCAGAGGCCGCAATTGCTGGCCGGGTCGATCGCCGACAACATCCGGCTGGGCCGGTCGGGCGCATCCGACACCGATCTGCGGGAAGCCGCCCGGCGCGCCTGTGTGCTGGAGTTTTCGGACGCGCTGCCGCAAGGCCTGGACACGCTGCTGGGCAGCCGGGGCCATGGCCTGTCGGGCGGACAGGCACAGCGCGTGGCGTTGGCACGCCTGTTTCTGCGGGACCCCGGGCTGATCCTGCTGGACGAGCCCACGGCGCACCTGGACGAGGCGACCCAGGCCCGGGTGCTGGATGAAATCCTGGAATTCTCCGCAGGCCGCACCTTGCTGCTTGCGACGCACGCGCCCGTGGTGGCGGCCCGCTTCGGCCGCGTGCTACGAGTGGCGGGCGGGAAAGTGGAAGACGCATGAAGAATCTGTTGTTGCTGCTGCCGCTGTACGCACGCCGAAAAAGCGGGCTTTTGCTCGCATTGTTCTGTGCGCTGGCCACGGTGGCCGCGGGCGTCGGCTTGCTGGGTGTGTCCGGCTGGTTCCTGACGGGCGCAGCCCTGGCGGGCGCGGGCGGGGTCTTCAACCTGTTCGCGCCGTCCGCGCTGGTGCGTGGGTTGTCCTTTTTGCGCATCGTGTCGCGCTATGCCGACCGCGTGGTGGGCCACTCGGCTACGTTGCGCCTGCTGGCAGATCTGCGCGCCACCGTATTCGGAGCGCTGATCCGGCTGACGCCGCGCCAGTTGGCGAAGTACTGCAGCGGCGACCTGGTGGCGCGCATGACGGGCGACGTCGACGCGCTGGATACGGTCTTCCTGTTCGTGCTGGCGCCGTTGGCCACCGCGATCCTGGGGGGCGCCGTGCTGACGGCGGTTCTGGGTATGTGGGTGCCTGCCGCCGCGCTGGCGTTTGCGCTGGCGTTGCTGACGGCCTGTGTGCTGGTGCCGGCATGGCTGCTGCGGGCGGCGCGCAAGCCGGGGGCCGCTGCTCAGGAGAGTGCGGCGGGCCTGCGCGCGGCCACGCTGGACGCGGTGGATGGCCACGCCGACATGGTGGCGTTGCATGCGCAGGCGCCCACCGCCGCGCATTTCGAACGGCTTTGCGAAGCCAGCGCACTGGCGCGCCGCAGCCAGGCCCGGGTGGCGGCACGCGGGCAATGGTTCCTGCAAGTCGCGGCCGGCGTTTCGGTGTTGGCGTTACTGTGGTTCGGATTGGGGACGCATGAAGCGGGGCAGATCGAGGGACCTGTGCTGGCGGGTCTGCTGCTGGCCGTCATCGGCATTTTCGAAGTGGCGGGGCCCATCATGCGCGGCGCGTCCCGCATGGGGTCGGCCATGTCGGCGGCGGCGCGGATCCGCGAGGTGACGCAAGCCCAGCCCGATATGCAGGACGCGGCCACCGTACGCGCCCTGCCGCCCGCCGGCGCGCTGGAGTTGGACGGGGTGGTGTTCCGCTATCCGGCCCGGGCGGAGGGTGCGCGCCCGGTCGTCCTGGACGGCATCGACCTGCGGGTGGAGCCCGGCGAACGCGTCGCTATCGTGGGGGCCAGCGGGCAGGGCAAGTCCACGCTGCTTCATCTGATATTGCGCCTGGAAGACCCGCAAGCGGGACACGTGCGTTTCGGTGGCTGCGACGCGCGCGATTGCGCGCAGGCGGACTGGCACCGGCGCATTGCCTTGCTGTCCCAGGACGCGCCCGTTTTCCTGGGCACCTTGCGCACCAATCTGCTGATTGGCGACCCGCAGGCCGACGATGCGGCCCTGTGGGGCGCGTTGGACGCGGCAAGGCTGGGCGATTTCGTGCGGGGCCTGCCCGACGGGCTGGATACCTGGGCGGGCGAGACCGGTTCGCAACTGTCGGCGGGCCAGGCGCGCCGCCTGTGCCTGGCGCGGGCGCTGCTGTCGCCGGCGGCGGTCATCGTGCTGGACGAACCGACGGCTGGCCTGGACGCCGCGGCGCAAGCCGACTTCTTCAACGACCTGCAACGCGCGGTGCGGGGACGCACCGTGGTACTGGCGACCCATGCGGCGTTACCCCCCGGCGCGGTCGATCGCTGCTATGAATTGCGCGGCGCGCAATTACATGACTTGTCACCGGCGGCAATCCTGGCTTAAGCGCGGTGGCAAGGTTATAGTTCGCCTTGCTTCAATTCTTCAGGGCCGCCTTCCATGCAGACCGACAACGCCGAGTACATCCGGCGCACCATCCGCAGCGTTCCGGACTGGCCCCAACCCGGTGTCGTGTTCCGCGACATCACGCCGGTTCTGCAAGACCCGCGCGCATTCCGGGTGTTGATCGATCTGTTCGTCTACCGCTATATGCGCCAGCGCCTTGACCTGGTGGCAGGCGTGGACGCGCGCGGCTTCATCGTGGGCAGCGTGCTGGCCTATGAACTGAATCTGGGTTTCGTGCCGATACGCAAGAAGGGCAAGTTGCCTTACCGCACCGTAGCCGAGGAATACTCGCTGGAATACGGCAATGCCGCCGTCGAGATGCACACGGATTCCGTGCGCACCGGCCAACGCGTGTTGCTGGTCGATGACCTGATCGCCACGGGCGGCACCATGCTGGCCGCGATCAAACTGCTGCAGCGCCTGGGCGCGAACGTGGTCGAAGCGGCCGCCATCATCGACTTGCCCGACCTGGGCGGCTCGGCCAAGGTGGCTGCCACCGGCACGCCGCTCTATACCGTCTGTCAGTACGGCGACGCAACGCCGTAAGCGACCCCGATTGCAGGGCGTAGGATGGGTGGGGCGCGAGGGTTCAGTGCCAAGAACTCCGACCTTCAGCGCGCGAAACCCATCAAGCAGCGGTGGGTTCTTGCCAGCGTCAGCCACAACGCACTGGCTGCTTGATGGGTTTCGCGCGCTGAGCACCTGCGTTCTTGCTTAAGAACCCGCGCGCTCCACCCATCCTACGAATCCGATAAGCGGGGCTGGATGAAGTCCAGGAACGCCTTGGTCTTGGCGGGCAGCATCCGCGAGGGCAGCAACGCGAACAGGGGCAGGGGCGTCAGGCTCCAGTCGGGCAGCACCCGCACCAGCCCTGCCTGCTTGATGGCGCGTTCCATTGCATCGAACACCAGCAGCGGGGTGATGCCCAGGCCCTGGCCGGCCAGACGTCCCAGCATGCCCACATTGTTCGCCGACAGGCGGCCGGATACTTGCACGCGTTCGACCTTGTCGCCCGAATGGAGCATCCAGAAGGATGACTCTTCACGCATGGTCGGCCGCAGGCATTCGTGGTGCGTCAGGTCGGCGGGCACCCGCGGTTCGCCATGGCGGGCCAGATAGTCGGGCGAGGCATACAGCTGGTGCGCCATCAGCACGATCTTGCGCGAGATCAGGCTGGAATCCGGCTGCTGGCCGAACCTCAGGATCAGGTCGAACGGATTGCTGATGGGGTCGATCGGGCGCATGCTCAGATCGAAATCGCATTCAATGTCCGGATGCTGCTCGCGGAATTCGCTGATGACGGCGGGCAGGAACAGCTGGGCAAGGCTCGTGGGCAGCGAGATGCGCAGGCGGCCCTTGGGCTGCACCGCCATGTCGAGCAATTGGTCGTGCGCAATGCGCGCTTCTTCCACAATGTGCCGGCAGCGTTCGAAGTAGATGGCGCCGGCTTCGGTCAGGTCGATCTTGCGCGTGCTGCGGTTCAACAGGCGCATGCCGACGCTGCGTTCCAGTTCGCTGACGCGGCGCGAGAGCGTGGAGGTTGGAATATTCAAGGCTTCCGCCGCGTGGCTGAAGTTCTTGCGCTTGGCGACTTCGACAAAAAGCGCGATGTCGTTAAGCTGGATATCCATAGTGCCCTCTAAACTCAAATTTCCATTTCTGGCAGATTTGTATGATAAATGGAATTATTGTCCCGCCAGCAGAAATGTCTATTTATCCACACGGAACATCTCATGCCTTGCGTGGTGGGCGCACAGACCGTCACCTAGCTTGCTTCTAGCTGAATGCCTGCAAGGCTTGCAGCACCTTGCTCTAACAGGGGGCTGCGCAATAATGGCGCAGATTGCACCAGATACATCGTGCAATTGTCCCATCGGTGAAAATATGTTCACCAAAATAAGGGTTTTTACTAGGCGCCAATCGCCAGATACTTCGTCCCAGCAATCAAACAGTCACATCGCACCTGCCAGCCTGGCAGAAGACGGTGTGCAAGGTTTAGGATGGAGTCATCACAATGAAAGCCCTAGCAACTGCACTTATGGTTACCGCAACCTTGGTTGGCATGTCTGCCGCCCACGCCGATGGCAAGACGCGTGAACAGGTTCAACAAGAACTGCAAGCCGCCAAGGCCGCAGGCCAGGTCACGTTCGGTGAACTGGACTACCCGCCCGCCACCGCGACGCAAACCAGCATGACGCGCGACCAGGTTCAGCAAGAACTGCAAAGCGCCAAGGCCGCCGGCCAGGTCACGACCGCCGAACTGGACTACCCGCCGCGTGCCGCCGTGTCGCAATCGGGCGGCAAGACGCGCGAACAAGTCCGCCAGGAATTGGCCGAAGCCAAGGCCCGCGGTGAATACACCTTCGGTGAACTGGACTACCCGCCCAAGGGCAAGTAAGTCCCGCCCCGGGATGGTCACGAGAAACCCCTTGAGACGCCGAGGGGTTTTTTTATTGCCCGCACAGCTGCACGGCGGCGACCCAGTGTGGCATTTTTGCCGCAAAACTGTGCGCTCGCGGCAACAAATGTTGTCGATGAATCCAGGCTGCCGAGCGGGCCGAACGCATCGGTTGTTCGATTTGCGAGCAAAGATTCATATTTATTTTCAAGGCGTTAAGGCAGATTTCCACGCCTGGAGAAGAGTCAGCTGCGCGTCATTATCCCAACCATGGAAAGTAGTTCGTCGAAATCCGTGTTACTTCGGGTTGCCGCTAGCCGGACACTAGATTCAGTGCAGACGCCGCCTGCTGGTTCGCAGCGGCACGCGAAGGCCCCGTCGTTCGGACGGCGCGTTTGCGGATGCCTTTCATCTCGCCATTTTGGGGATTTACATGAAGAAGACGCTATTGGCCGTCGCGTTGCTGGCAGGCTTTGCCGGCGCCGCGCAAGCCGCCGACTCCGTAACGCTGTACGGCTTGATCGACGCCGGTGTCGGCTACGAGCAGGTGAAGTTCAATGGGGTGTCGCAAAGCCGCTTCGGCGGTGTGCAGGGCGTGAGCAGCGGCTCGCGCTTCGGCCTGCGCGGCACGGAAGATCTGGGCGACGGCCTGCGCGCCGTGTTCACGCTGGAAGGCGGTTTCGGTCCCATGAACGGCAAGTCGTTGCAAAATGGCCGCCTGTTCGGCCGTCAAGCCACCGTGGGCCTGGACAGCGATTCTTGGGGCCGCCTGGAATTCGGCCGTCAGACGAACCTGGCGTCGAAGTACTTCGGTTCGATCGACCCGTTCTCGATCAGCTACAACACCGCCAACATGGGCACCACGTTCGGCAGCGCCAACACAATGCGCCTGGACAACATGGTGCTGTATCAAACCCCCAGCCTGAGCGGCTTCAAGGCGGGCGTGGGCTATTCGTTCAGCGCAGACGACAGCGTCAGCGACACGACCCAGACCGGCTTCGCCACGGGCGACAACAACCGGGTGCTGACCGCCGGCGTGCAATACGTCAACGGCCCGCTGAACCTGGCCGTCGCCTATGACCGCTTCGACCCGACGAACAAGCGCGTTGGCGGCAAAGACGCCGCGCGCATCCAGGAATACATCGTCGGCGGTTCGTACGACTTTGAAGTCGTGAAGCTGGCTGCCGCTTTCGGCCAGACCCGCGACGGCTGGTTCGTGGGCCAGAACATGGGCACCACGCCCGACGGTATGAACAACCTGGGTTCGTTCAAGCTGGCTGACGGCTTCCGCGCCAACTCGTACCTGATCGGCGCCACCGTTCCGCTGGGCCGCCACGCCATCTTCGGTTCGTGGCAGCGTGCGACGCCGGGCAACGACAAGCTGACGGGCGACGACGCCACGTTCAACGTGTACAGCCTGGGCTACACCTACGACTTCACCAAGCGCACCAACCTGTACGCGTACGCCTCCTACGGCGACAACTACGCGTTCCAGCACGATGCGCGCGACACCGCCGTCGCGATGGGTATTCGTCACCGGTTCTAAGCGGCAACGCGCCCGGCCGGACCTTGCTGAATGCGCGGCTTATCTCCGTGAGCCGCCGAGTGACAGCGAGCCCCCCCTACATGGGTTCGGTCGATCGCGCTTGACGGTCAGAAGGGAAGGGCCTCCGCAAGGAGGCCCTCTCGCATTGGGGCGGCGGTAGGAGGCCTGGCGCCGCTGCTACAGGAATAGCTTGTAGGCGGGGTTGTCGGTCTCGTTCCAATGCGGATAGCCGAGTTCGGCCACGAACGTGCGGAACTGCTTCTTGTCGGCCGCCGGCACCTGGATGCCAACCAGGATGCGGCCGTAGTCGGCGCCCTGGTTGCGGTAATGAAACAGGCTGATGTTCCAGTCCGGGTTCATCGCGTTCAGGAAGCGCATAAGCGCGCCCGGGCGTTCCGGGAACTCAAAGCGGTACAGCAATTCATCGCGCGCCAGCGCCGAACGCCCGCCCACCATGTGGCGCAGGTGGGTCTTGGCCATTTCGTCGTGCGTCAGGTCCAGCGTGTCGAACCCGTGGCGGCGGAAGTTCGCGGCGATCTTGTCCGGTTCGGTGGCGGACGACACCTGGATGCCGACGAAAACGTGGGCGCGGTCCGCATCCGAAATGCGGTAGTTGAATTCCGTCACGCTGCGTTCGCCCACCAATTCACAGAAGCGGCGGAAGCTGCCGCGCTGTTCGGGCATCGTCACGGCGAAGACGGCTTCGCGCATTTCGCCCACTTCGGCGCGTTCGGCCACGAAGCGCAGGCGATCGAAGTTCATGTTGGCGCCGCAAGCGATGGCCACCAGCGTCTTGCCCTTCAGATGGTGTTCGGCCGCGTACTGCTTGGCGCCGGCAACCGCCATGGCGCCTGCCGGTTCCAGCACGCTGCGGGTGTCCTGAAAGACGTCCTTGATCGCCGCGCAGATCGAATCCGTGTCCACCACGACGAAGTCGTCGACGTACTTGCGGGTCAACTTGAAGGTTTCAGCGCCCACCATCTTGACGGCGGTGCCGTCCGAGAACAGGCCCACGTCGTTCAGTTGCACGCGTCGGCCGGCGCGCACGCTACGCAGCATGGCGTCGGAGTCTTCGGTCTGCACACCGATGATCTTGATCTCGGGCCGCAATTGCTTGATGTAGGCGGCCACGCCGGAGATCAGGCCGCCGCCGCCGATGGCGACGAAGATGGCGTCGATCGGGCCCGGATGCTGGCGCAGGATCTCCATGCCCACCGTGCCCTGGCCGGCGATCACGTCGGGGTCGTCGAAGGGGTGGACGAAGGTCAGCTTTTCTTTCTTTTCCAGGATCTGCGCGTGCGCATAGGCGTCGGTGAAGCTCTCGCCCGCCAGCACGACCTCGCCGCCCAGCCGGCGCACCGCGTCGATCTTCACCTGCGGGCTGGTCGTGGGCATGACGATGACGGCGCGGCAACCCAGGCGGCTGGCGGCCAGCGCCACGCCCTGGGCGTGGTTGCCGGCCGAGGCCGCGATGACGCCGCGATTGCGCACCGCGGGCGTCAGGTTGGCCATCTTGTTGTACGCCCCGCGCAGCTTGAAGCTGAAAACCGCCTGCGTGTCCTCGCGCTTGAGCAGGACCGTGTTCGAGATCCGCTGGGAAAGCTGGGGCGCTATTTCCAGCGGCGACTCGACCGCGACGTCGTAAACCTTGGAAGTCAGGATGCGTTTCAGATAATCAGTGGACATGGACCGCGCGTAGGGACAAGAGTGGGGACGTGGGCACGATTATTGCAGGGAAAGGCTCCAATCGTTTCCGACCTGGGTCCTCTTGCGCGCGGCTACACTCGCTCATCATGGAAGAAAGCCTCTTATCTGCTGTTCACTGGCTCCTGGGGATGCTGGCACTGCCCTCGGTGGGCTTGTCGGCCATCTTCACGGTGTCGCTCGTTTCCGCCACGCTGCTGCCGCTGGGCTCCGAACCCGCGGTGTTCGGCTACATCAAGCTGTCGCCGGACATGTTCTGGCCGGCCGTCCTGGTGGCCACGGCCGGCAATACCGTGGGCGGTGCGATCAGCTATTGGATGGGCCTGGGTGCCGAAAAAGCGGTCGAACGCTGGAAAGAGGCGAAGGCCCCCACGCCGCACCCGCAAAGCGGGCTTGCTGCCCCCCAAGGGGGCGTTCTCCCCTTGGGGCGGCCCGGCGGGGAGAAACATCCCCACCCGCACCCCGACGCGACCGAAGGCGGCCGCATGCGCGGACGCTGGAACGAGCGCGCGCACGACTGGATCCACCGGATGGGTCCGCCGGCGCTGCTGCTGTCCTGGTTGCCCGCAGTCGGCGACCCGCTGTGCGCGGTAGCCGGTTGGCTGCGCTTGCCCTTCTGGCCATGCGTCGTCTATATGGCGATCGGAAAATTCCTGCGCTATCTGGTCATGACCGCCAGCCTGCTGTGGTTCTTTCCCGGCCAACTCTGAAACTGACACCACACTTAAATAGGGACGGATAATCGCCGTTTCCTGCTGCTTTTGGCCGGCTTCCTAGGGGTATTTGGGGTCAAGTCCGCCCGATGGCATAAAATAATTTTTTATGGGCCCCTCTTGCCGCCATGAACGCCCCACTCGCTAGCCACATCTTGAACGGGGCGATGCCGCCCGCAGCACCCGCGCGATTGCGCGAAATTCCCTACAACTACACGTCGTTTTCCGACCGCGAGATTGTCGGCCGGTTGCTGGGCGAAGACGCCTGGAGCCTGCTCGGCGACCTGCGCGGAGAACGCCGTACCGGCCGCTCCGCCCGGATGCTGTACGAAGTGCTCGGCGACATCTGGGTCGTGCGCCGCAACCCGTACCTGCAGGACGACCTGCTGGACAATCCCAAGCGCCGCAAGCAGCTCATCGACGCCTTGCATCACCGCTTGGGCGAGATCGATCGCCGCCGCGAGCCGGGCTCCCCCACCGAGGAAGGCCACGATCCGCATCGCGACGAAAAGGTCGTCGGCCTGCTGGGCCGCGCCCGGTCCGCCATTGCCGCCTTCGAAGGCGAGTTCGACCAGACCGCCATGATGCGCAAGCAGGCGCAGAAGGTGCTGGGCCGCATCACGGCGCGCGACAACATCAAGTTCGACGGCCTGTCGCGCGTATCGCACGTGACGGATGCCACCGACTGGCGGGTGGAATACCCCTTCGTGGTGCTGACGCCGGACTCCGAAGACGAGATCGCCGCGCTGGTCACCGCCTGTATCGAGCTGGGCCTGACCATCGTCCCGCGCGGGGGCGGCACCGGCTATACGGGCGGCGCCATCCCGCTGACGTGGAAGTCGGCCGTCATCAATACCGAAAAATTCGACAAGCTGGGTAAGGTCGAGTCCTGTATTTTGCCCGGGCTCACGGAGCCCGTGGCCGTCATCCATGCCGGCGCCGGCGTGGTGACCAAGCGGGTGTCCGAAGCGGCCGAGGCCGCCGGCTTCGTGTTCGCCGTGGACCCGACCTCGGCCGAAGCGTCGTGCGTGGGCGGCAATATCGCCATGAACGCGGGCGGCAAGAAGGCCGTGCTGTGGGGCACCGCGCTGGATAACCTGGCCTGGTGGCGCATGGTCGATCCGGACGGCAACTGGCTGGAAGTCACCCGCCTGGAACACAACATGGGCAAGATCCATGATGTGGAGATGGCCCGCTTCGAGCTCAAGTGGTTCGACGGCAAGGGCAAGCCCGGCGAGCGCCTGCTCAAGACCGAAACGCTGGAAATCAAAGGCCGCGTGTTCCGCAAGGAAGGGCTGGGCAAGGACGTCACGGACAAGTTCCTGGCCGGCCTGCCGGGCATCCAGAAGGAAGGCTGCGACGGCCTGATCACGTCCGCGCGCTGGGTGCTGCACCGCATGCCGCGTCACACGCGCACGGTCTGTATGGAATTCTTCGGGCAGGCGCGCGACGCCATCCCGTCGATCGTCGAGGTCAAGGGTTACCTGGACGGCGAAGGCCGTGCCCGCGGCGCCATCCTGGCCGGCCTGGAGCATCTGGACGAACGCTACCTGCGCGCGGTGGGCTATGCCACCAAGAGCAAGCGCGGCGTGCTGCCCAAGATGGTCCTGATCGGCGATATCGTGGGCGACGACGATGACGCGGTGGCCGCTGCCGCCAGCGAAGTCGTGCGCCTGGCCAACACGCGCCACGGCGAAGGCTTTGTGGCCGTCAGCCCGGAGGCGCGCAAGAAGTTCTGGCTGGACCGCTCGCGCACCGCCGCGATCGCGCGCCACACCAACGCCTTCAAGATCAACGAAGACGTCGTGATTCCGCTGCCGCGCATGGGCGAATACACGGAT
This sequence comes from Achromobacter sp. FW305-C-13, assembly GCF_058783475.1. Lineage (NCBI taxonomy): Bacteria > Pseudomonadati > Pseudomonadota > Betaproteobacteria > Burkholderiales > Alcaligenaceae > Achromobacter > Achromobacter sp. FW305-C-13. The sequence goes on from NZ_JBYSYN010000002.1 coordinate 268,098, forward strand.
CACATCGAACGCATCAACATCGAGCTTTCCACCAGCAACAAGTTGAAGCTGCTGGGCGCGCTGGATGCGTACCTGTGCACGCCGCTGCCGGTGGGCAAGGCGGACGACGCCGATATCGACGCCACCCGCGCCGAAGTGCTGGCCGAACGCACGCGTCAGGCGCTGGAACTGCTGGGCGCCACGCGCCAACGCTGGCAATGGCTGCTGGACAACCTGGACCTGCCGCTGGCCCAGGCGCTGCCGGAACTGCAGGCACTGGGGCTGGGCGACGTGCATGCCGCACTCTCCGAGCGCCTGGCCGCGCAACCCGGCGCCCGCGTGTTCGACATCGTGCAGGACCGCACGATCCGCGTGTCCTGGAAGGTGGAAGTGCTGCCCGGCCTGCAGCGCGCGTTTTCGGGCGCAGCCTACAAGAAGATCGTCGATGAGCTGGTCGCCATCCATGGCCGCGTGCTGAAAAGCCGCGTGTTCGTGGCGCTGCACATGCATGCCGGCGACGGCAACGTGCACACCAACATCCCGGTCAACTCGGACGACTACGAGATGCTGCGCGAGGCCCATCAGGCCGTCGACCGCATCATGCAGATCGCTCGCGACCTGGATGGCGTGATCTCGGGCGAACACGGCATTGGCCTGACCAAGTACGAATTCCTGACCGAAGCCGAACTGGCGCCGTTCCAGGACTACAAGCGCCGCGTCGACCCCAACGGCCACTTCAACGCCGGCAAGCTGATGCCGGGCGCTGACTTGCGCCATGCCTGGACGCCCAGCTTCAACCTGATGGGCCACGAGTCGCTGATCATGCAGCAAAGCGACATCGGCGCCATCTCGGATTCCATCAAGGACTGCCTGCGCTGCGGCAAGTGCAAGCCCGTATGCGCCACTCACGTGCCGCGTGCGAACCTGCTGTATTCGCCGCGCAACAAGATCCTGGCCACGTCGCTGCTGGTGGAAGCCTTCCTGTACGAAGAGCAGACCCGTCGCGGCGTCAGCCTGAAGCACTGGGAAGAATTCGAAGACGTGGCCGACCACTGCACCGTCTGCCACAAGTGCTACAACCCCTGTCCGGTCGACATCGATTTCGGCGACGTGTCGATGAACATGCGCGCCGTGCTGCGCCGCATGGGACGCAAGTCGTTCAACCCGGGCACGGCCAGCGCCATGTTCTTCCTGAACGCCAAAGACCCGGCCACCATCAACGCCACCCGCAAGGCGATGGTGGGCGTGGGCTACAAGGTTCAGCGCGCCGCGCACGACCTGTTTTCGGGCCTGGTGAAGAAGCAGACGGCCAAGCCGCCCGCCACCGTGGGCAAGCCGCCGCTGCGCGAGCAGATCGTGCACTTCGTGAACAAGAAGATGCCGGGCGGGCTGCCCAAGCAGGCCGCGCGCAAGCTGCTGGACATCGAAGACGCGAACTACGTGCCGATCATCCGCGACCCCAAGGGGACCACCGCCGACACGGAAGCGGTGTTCTACTTCCCGGGCTGCGGCTCCGAGCGCCTGTTCTCGCAAGTCGGCCTGGCCACGCAAGCCATGCTGTGGCATGCGGGCGTGCAGACCGTGCTGCCGCCGGGTTACCTGTGCTGCGGCTATCCGCAGCGCGGCAACGGCATGACGGACAAGGCCGAACAGATCATCACCGACAACCGGGTGCTGTTCCATCGCGTCGCCAACACGCTGAACTACCTGGACATCAAGACGGTGGTGGTCAGCTGCGGCACCTGTTACGACCAGCTGTCGGGCTATGAATTCGACAAGATCTTCCCCGGCTGCCGCCTGATCGATATCCACGAGTACCTGCTTGAAAAGGGCATCAAGCTGGAAGGCGCCAAGGGCGTGCGCTACATGTATCACGACCCCTGCCACACGCCGATGAAGCTGCAGGAGCCCATGAAGACGGTGCGCGCCCTGGTGGGCGACGACGCCATCAAGAGCGACCGCTGCTGCGGCGAGTCGGGCACTCTGGCGGTGAGCCGGCCGGACATCTCCACGCAGGTGCGTTTCCGCAAGCAGGAAGAGCTGCTCAAGGGCGACGCCGCGCTGCGCAGCGACGGCTTTGCCGGCGACGTGAAGGTGCTGACCTCGTGCCCGTCGTGCCTGCAGGGATTGTCGCGCTATGAAGGCGACACCGGCATGGACGCGGACTACATCGTGGTCGAGATGGCGCGCCACATCCTGGGCGAAGGCTGGATGGAAGACTACGTGAAGCGCGCCAACGCGGGCGGCATCGAGCGCGTGCTGGTGTAGGCGTCACGCCGCTTTCACACCCCCTGCGCCACGCGGTGGCGCAGGGCGGACGATCCCTTTTTTCCCCATTTCGCCGACTCTTGAAGTCGGCGAAATTGCTCCCATCATTGGTCCTGAGGCGATCAGACCTGCGGTCGCACTAGCCGCGATTGCGTCGTGTCCTGATCTGTCCCTTTCCACTCGGGAGACCAACATGAGCAACTTTCCATTCAGCGATAGCGGCTTTGCGTCGGCCTTCGACGCCATTCAGGAACATATGGGGCGCGTCTTGCGCAGCGCCGGCGTGCCGGCGGCCTTGCGCGCCACCCCGCAAGCCTTGTTCCCCCCGGTGAATGTCGGGGTGTCTGGCGACTCGGTTGAAGTGGTCGCCTTTGTGCCAGGCATGCAGCCTGACGACCTGAACGTCACGCTCGAAAAGCGTGTGTTGACCATCAGCGGCGAACGAACCCAGCCGGCATTGCCGGAGAACGCCCGCTATTACGCGCGAGAACGGGCAGTCGGCCGGTATACGCGGGTGATCGAGCTGCCTGCCGACGTGGATCCAGACCAAGTGCAGGCGCGCTACACGGACGGCTGCCTGGCCATTTCGATCAAGCGCAAGGAGTCGTCCAAGCCGCGGGTCGTGCCCGTGGAGTAAGTTCCGCCAACCGCATAAGGAGTACCGATCATGAATGAACGTAAAGATCTCACCGTGACCGCGGACGACTCGGCCAAGCGCGCAGACAGGGCAGTCACCGTGCCCGCCGTGGACGTCTATGAAGACCCGCAAGCCATCACGCTGGTGGCAGACCTGCCCGGCGTGTCCAAAGAACGGCTGCACATCAATGTCGAGTCTGACGTGCTGGTGATCGAAGGCGAGGCATCTGTTGCGACGCCGGAAGATCTGCAACTGGTGTTGGGCGAACTGCGCGCGCCTGTGTTCCGGCGCGCGTTCCGGCTTGGCCAGGAGTTCGACCGGGCGCAGATCAACGCCAGCCTGAAGCAGGGCGTCCTGACGCTTCGCATTCCGCGTGCGCGCGAGGCGCAGGCCCGGCGCATCCCCGTCACGGCGGACTGACGCGGGCGTCACGCCGGCAGGCACAAAAAAAAGCCGCGGCCCCAAAGGGCTGCGGCTTTTTTCCTAGGCCGGTCGGGCAGCGGCGCGATCACTCCAGCTTGATGTTCGCCTTCTTGATCACGTCGGCCCAGGCGCTGCGCTCCTGCTCGGCATAGGCCTTGAAATCCTGCGCCGACATCGGCATCGGGATCACGCCCATGTCCAGCATCTTCTGCGACACGGCCGGGGTCTTGAGCGTGGCGTCCAGGTCGGCGGACAGCTTCTTGACCACTGCTTCCGGCACGCCGGCGGGGCCTACCAGGCCCTGCCAGGCGTAGGCCGTGAAGTTGGCCACGCCTTGCTCGGCCATCGTCGGGGTGTCGGGCAGCACCGATACGCGCTCGGGCGTGGCGGCTGCCAGGACGCGCAGCTTGCCGGCCTTCACGTTGGGCAGGCCCGAGGCCAGGTCGATGAACATCACGTCCACCTGTCCACCCAGCAGATCCTGGATGGCGGGGGCGGCGCCCTTGTAGGGCACGTGCAGCAGGTTGGCGCCGGTGCGCTGCTTGAAGAGCTCCAGCGCCAGGTGGTGGGGCGAGCCCGCGCCGGCGGAGGCTGCCGTCAGCTTGCCGGGTTCCTTCTTGGCGGCGGCCAGCACGTCGTCGACCGTCTTGTAGGGCGAGTTGACGTTCACGGCCAGCAGCAGCGGGAACTTGGCGATGCCGCCGATGTAGGTGAACTTGGCCGGGTCGTAAGACAGCTTGGCGTACAGCGACGAGTTGAACGCCAGCGTGCCGGAGTCGGCCGTGCCGATCATGTAGCCGGTGGGTTCGGATTGCGCAATGGCGGTGGCGCCGATGATGGTGGCGGCGCCGGGGCGGTTCTCGACCACGATGGTCTGGCCCAGGGGCTTTTCCAGGCCGCTGGCAACCGTGCGGGCGACGACGTCGGTGCCGCCGCCGGCCGGGTAGGGCACGATCCAGCGGATGGGCTGCGTGGGCCAGGATTGGGCGGAAGCGGTGGCGGCGGCCAGCGACAGGGCGGCCAGCGCCACTAGGCGCCGTGCGGGGTTCTGCATGGGGTGTCTCCTCGTGCGGGGTCTGTATTGAGCGCGACGTCGGCGGCGTCGTGTCTTGCGCCGTCGGTCTGCGTCGCTATTTTTGCGACGCTATTATGCCTCGCGCGCCCGTCCGAAAGGGGACCTTGTGCCCCCCGGTTTTCCCGCAGTGCACCACGCCGCCGGCTACTGCGGATCGGGGTAGGTGCGCGCGCCGAAGATGGCCGTGCCGATGCGCACTTCGGTGGAACCTTCTTCGATCGCCAGTTCGAAGTCGCCGCTCATGCCCATCGACAGGCGGTCCAGCGAGATCCCGGCGATGTCCTCGTCCCGCATGCGGTCGCGCAGCTGGCGCAGGGCGGAAAAGCACGCGCGCACCGCCTCAGGGTCGGGAGAGTTCACCGCCAGCGTCATCAATCCCTTCACCTTCAGGGTGGGGAATTCGGTGGCGATGCGGCGCAGGAAGGCAGGCACGTCTTCGGCGGCCATGCCGAATTTGCTGGGCTCGGTCGAGGTTTTCACCTGCACCAGCACGTCCAGCGTCCGGCCTTCGTTCAGCAGCCGGCGGTGCAGGGCTTCGGCCAGGTCGGGGCGGTCCAGCGACTGGACTTCGGTCGCGTCGCGGGCGGCGTCCTTCGATTTATTGGTCTGCAGGTGCCCGATCAGCACCCATTCCAGGCCTTGGCCCGCCAGCGCGGCGGCCTTCTGGCGGATCTCCTGCGTCTTGTTTTCGCCGAACCGGTTCAGGCCCAGCGCCATGGCTTCGCGGATCGCGTCCACATCGAAGGTCTTGCTGACAGGCAGCAGGACGACGCTGCCGGGCGCGCGTCCGGCGCGCGCGCACGCGTCGGCGATGCGTTGTTGAATCCGGGCAAGGCGCCCGGCCATGGTGTCTTCGACGGTCATGCAGCTCTCTTGCAGGAACAGGATGTCCCATAGTGTAGGACTCTTGCAGGATCGTTTCGCCACACCGGCCGCTTTCGCCGTTGACCCTGCGTAATCGCCAGGCTTAGAATTTACCGAGATTTGTTTATATTTCAATGTTCTATGCCCTCCCGGCGCCGCCCCTCGGGCGACACGGTCTCCCACCTTTCCAGTCCCCCGCCATGTCCAGCGCTGCGCCAGAATACGCCTTTGCCACGCCTTTCCTGAATCCCCCCGCATCCCCCATCCGATCGCTCATGCCCTACGCCATGCGGCCGGGCACGATTTCGCTTGCGGGCGGCTACCCCGCGCAAGAGCTGTTCGATGTGGAGGGCCTGTCGATCGCGTCGACGCAGGTCCTGGCCCGCCTGGGCGCCTGCCTGCAGTATTCCAACATCGACGGCCAGGCCAGCCTGCGCCACGAACTGGCGCGCCTGTCCGCCGCGCGCGGCCTGCAGTGCAACGCCGACACGGAACTGATGGTGACGGGCGGATCGCAGCAGGCGCTGGCGCTGCTGACCCGCGTGATGCTGCAACCCGGCGACCATGCCATCATCGAGTCGCCCGCGTTCCCGAATTCCGTCCAGGCGCTGCGCTATACGGGCGCCACGGTGCATACGGTTCCCTCCGGCCCCGACGGCATCGATGTGGACGCGCTGGATGAACTGGCGGCCCGCATCAAGCCCAAGATGGTCTGCGTGGTCGCGTCGTTCTCGAATCCTTGCGGCGCCACGCTGACGCGCCAGCGCCGCCTGCGCCTGCTTGAATTGGCGGTCAAGCACCGTTTCCTGATCGTGGAAGACGACCCGTACAGCGAACTGCGCTTTGCCGGCGAAGCGGTGCCGCCCATCGCGGCCCTGGCCGAAGGCGAAGCCCGCCACTGGGCGGTGTACCTGGCCAGCATGTCCAAGACCATGGCGCCCGCGCTGCGCATCGGCTGGCTGGTCGCGCCGCCCGAGATCCGCCGCCGCTGCGTCGGTGCCAAGGCGGCCGACGACATGGCCTCGTCCGCATGGATCCAGGAAACGGTGGCGCAGTACCTGGCCAACGGCCGCTATGAAGAGCACGTGCCGCGCATCCGCGCCGCCTACGGCCTGCGCTGCGACGCGATGGCCGAGTCCCTGGCCCGCGAGCTCAACGGCCGCATCAGCTTCAGCAAGCCCGAAGGCGGCATGTTCTTCTGGGCGCGTCTGACGGGTGACGTGGACGCCACGCGCCTGTTGCCGTACGCCATCGAGCACGAAGTGGTCTACGTGCCGGGCAAGGCCTTCTACGCCAATGCCGACCAGGCTGATCTCTTCGCTATGCGCATGTCGTTTGCCACCATGAACGAAAGCCAGATCGCCCAGGGCATGGTCCGGCTGGGCCGCGCGCTGGAAGCCTGCGAAGCCAACGAACCCGTCTCGATCTCGCTGGCGGCGTGATCGTGGCTTGACCGCGGCCAAGCCCGGCCGCGCAAGCCTTGGTTATGCTGGGAACCTGTCCGCCGGCGCCCGCATGCGGGGTGCGGGCGGATATACCTAAATAAGCGCTTGTTATTTGGCGCGGGCGCTTCATGTCTATAAGCTTCTCGCCTCGGCGCGTCCCCGCGCCCGGCATAACAGGAATCCAGGTCATGAACATTGCAAAAGGGTTGGTGGGCGCGGCGCTCTTGATGGCGGCGGCACAAGGCGCGCAGGCGGCAACACTGGACGTCGTGCGCCAGCGCGGCGCGGTGGCGTGCGGCACGACCACGGGCTTCGCGGGCTTCTCGGCGCCCGATGCGCAAGGCAAATGGCAGGGGCTGGACGTGGATCTCTGCCGCGCCATCGCCGCGGCGGTCTTTGGCGATGCCGACAAGATCAAGGTCGTTCCGCTGAATTCGCAGCAACGCTTCACTGCGCTGCAATCCGGCGAAGTGGACGTGCTGACGCGCAACACCACCGTGACGCAGCAGCGCGACACCGCGCTGGGCATCATCCACGCCGGCATCAACTTCTACGACGGCCAGGGTTTCCTGGTGCCGAAGTCGCTGGGCGTGAAGAGCGCCAAAGAGATCAACGGCGCCACGATCTGCCTGCAGACCGGCACGTCCAACGAGAACACGCTGGCCGACTGGGCGCGCGCCAACAACGTGACGTACAAGCCGGTGGTGATCGAGACGTTCAACGAAGTGGTCAACGCGTTCGCCGCGGGCCGCTGCGACGTCTTTTCCACGGACGCATCGGGCCTGGCTTCCATCCGCATCTCGAAGCTGCAGAATCCCGACGATTACGTCGTGCTGCCCGAGATCATCTCGAAAGAGCCGCTGGGTCCCTTCGTGCGCCAGGGTGACGACACGTGGCTGAACATCGTGCGCTGGTCGCTGTCGGCGATGATCGAAGCGGAAGAATACGGCGTGACATCCAAGAACGTGGACGAACAGGCCAAGAGCGCCAACCCCAACATCAAGCGCATCCTGGGCGTCACGCCCGGCGGCGGCGCCAACCTGGGGCTGGACGAAAAGTGGGCTTACAACATCGTCAAGCAGGTGGGCAACTACGGCGAGAGCTTCGAGCGCAACGTGGGCCAAGGCAGCCCGTTGAAGATCAAGCGCGGCCTGAATGCGCAATGGACGCAGGGCGGTTTGATGTACGCGTTGCCGATCCGTTAAATACAAGGCATGGCCAATATCGGCAGGATGGTGGAGCGCGCGGATTCGTCGGCAAGGATCGCCGCCGATCGCGCGCAACCATCACCCCCGCCGGTACACCTGCGCGATCTTCACGAAGGCGCTGCGCAATTCGCGTGTGCCGCCCTGCAGGATCACGGGCCGTCCCCGGTGGGTGAACACCACCAGCCGTTTCGAGAACAGCATGGGCACGAAACGCGCATAGCGCACGTCTTCCCAGGCGACTTCGCGGCGCGTGAACCAGGTTTGGCGCAGGCCGCGGTCATCGATGGTGGTGATCGAGGTCTGCATGTGCCAGGACACGAACAGCAGCCCCACGAAGCACAGCACCACCACCACGGCCAGCACGGTATCGAACGGCTGCGCGGGCGCACGGATGGCGGTCGTCACCACCTGCACGCCCAGCACCGCCAGGATCACCCAGGCCAGGATGCGCACCCAGTCGGGCCATGCCTGGCCCGACAGCGGCAGCGGGCCGATCTCGCGCAGGAGCGCGGCCCGGTCTTGCTCGGCGGGGGCGGTGTCAGGCAAGGTCATGCGGCCCGTTTGGCGGCGATTGCGTTGCCGGCACGGCTGGAACCCTTGCGGTTCAGGTGGGCCGACATCCATTGGCCGATATCGACCACGGCGTCGAAGTCCACGCCGGTGTCGATGTCCAGCCCGCGCAGCATGTACAGCACGTCTTCGGTGGCGACGTTGCCGGTGGCGCCCTTGGCGTAGGGGCAGCCGCCCAGGCCGGCGACCGAGGTATGGAAGATGGAAATGCCGGTTTCCAGCGCGGCCAGGATGTTGGCCAGCGCCTGGCCGTAGGTGTCGTGGAAGTGGCCGGACACGCGAGCCGGGTCGACCACGCGCGTCACCGCCGTCATCACGTCGCGCACGCGCTGCGGCGTGCCCACGCCGATGGTGTCGGCCACGTCGATCTCGTCGACCTGCATCGCCAGGTAGCGTTGCGCCACATCCACCACCGATTCCACAGGAACGTCGCCCTGGTACGGGCACCCCAGCGCGCAGCTGATGCTGCCGCGCACGCGGATGCCGGCTTCACGCGCAGCTTGCACCACCGGTTCGAAGCGGGCGATGGATTCGGCGATGGAACAGTTGATGTTCTTTTGCGAGAACGCCTCGCTGGCGGCGCCGAAAATCACGATCTCGTCCGCGCCGGCGGCCAGTGCGCCTTCAAAGCCCTTCATGTTCGGCGTCAGCACCGAATAGATCGTGCCGGGACGGCGTTCGATGCGCGCCATCACGTCTGCGCCGTCGGCCATCTGCGGCACCCACTTGGGCGACACGAATGAGGCGGCTTCCACATTGGGGAAGCCCGCCGCGGCCAGGCGGTTGACCAGTTCCACCTTGATGTCGGTGGGCACGAATTCCTTTTCATTCTGCAGACCGTCGCGAGGCGACACTTCGACGATCTTCACGCGGGAGGGCAAAGCCATGTCTCTTCCTGGTTCGGTATTGGGTGACGCGGCGCGCAAGGCTGCGGCGCTTGCGCCAATATTAGCGCCATCGCGCGGCACTCCGCTTGCACGGGGCGGGGGAATGCGACCCTACTTCAGACGCTGGTAACGGCCGTCATCCAGACGGGCGATGCGGCCCTGCAATTCCAGTTCCACCAGCTGCGCTTGCAGGTCGCCGGTGTTGAGCGTCAAGCGCGCCTGCAGGGTATCGAGGTGCAGCGGGTCGAAGCCCAGCGCCTCGAGCACGGGGTGGGCGGGCAGCGACGCTTCGGGGCGGGGGGCGCCGCGCACGCCGGGCATTGGGCCGCCGCCCAGCTCGTCGGTAATGTCGGCGGCCGTCTCCACCAGCTTGGCGCCTTGGCGAATCAACGCATGGCAGCCGCGCGACAGCGGCGAATGGATGGAACCGGGGATGGCGAACACTTCGCGTCCGCTTTCGCCCGCCAGCCGCGCCGTGATGAGCGACCCGCTTTGCTTCGCCGCTTCCACCACCAGCACGCCGCGCGCCAGTCCGGCCACGATGCGGTTGCGTTTGGGGAAGTGCGGGGGCAGGGCGCCCGTGCCCAGCGGAAACTCGGAAACCAGCGCGCCCTGCGCGGCGATGCGGTGCGCCAGATCGCGGTGGCGGGCGGGGTAGATGCGGTCGATGCCGGTGCCCATGACCGCCACCGTGCCCGCCCCGTCCGGGCCGGCGTCCAGCGCGCCTTCATGCGCCGCCGCATCGATGCCCAGCGCCAGTCCGCTGACGACGCGCCAGCCGTGCGTGGCCAGATGGCGGGCGAAGGCGCGGGCGTTTTCCTGGCCCCCGGGCGTGGCGTTGCGGGCGCCCACGACGGCCAGCGACGGGCCTTGCAGATAGGCCGGGTCGCCCGCCACATACAGCAGGATGGGCGGGTCGGCGATAGTCAGCAGGCTTTGCGGATAGGTCGGGTCGGCCAGCGTCAGGATGTGCCGGCCGGGGGCGCTGACCCATTCCAGCGCGCTGTCCACCTGGGCCGCCATGTCCTCAGGCATGGGCGCGGCCAACTGGCGCGCCAGCGCTTCGGGAACCTGGCGGACCAGCGCCGTGGCGCGCTGCGCGTAGATCTGTTCGGGCAGGCCGAGCGCGCCCAGCAGCATGCAGGCGGTGGCGGAACCGATGTTGGGTTCCAGGGACAGCCGCAGCCAGGCGGACAGTTCGGCGGAAGAATGCGTAAGCGGCATGGGGCAAGCGCGTGAAGCGTCGACGGGTGCGTGAGTGTCGCATGCGGGGCAGGCGACGCTGGGCGAGCGGGACAATACGGTCACACCATGCCCTCGACGAACGGCTCAATAAGCGGGGACGCAGCAATGCCCGCAATGCCCGACTTAGCCGAAAACTATTAGAAATCAAGACTCTAATGAATTAAACTCTTAAGTAAGCATTCAATCACTGGCGACACCCCTGCAATGGCTTTACTTCCTATCCTTCGCTACCCGGACCCGCGCTTGCACAAAAAGGCAAAGCCGGTAGCCGAAGTCGACGACCGCATCCGTCAACTGGTGCGCGACATGGCCGAGACCATGTATGACGCGCCGGGCGTCGGCTTGGCCGCGACCCAGGTGGACGTGCACGAGCGCGTCGTCGTGATCGACGTGTCCGAGGACAGCAATCAGCTGCTGACCTTGATCAATCCCGAGATCACCTGGCGCAGCGACGACCACAAGATCTACGAAGAAGGCTGTCTGTCCGTGCCCGGCGTCTACGACGAGGTCGAACGCGCCTCGCGTATCCGCTGCAAGGCGCTGGACATCGACGGCAAGCCTTTTGAATTCGAAGCCGATGGCCTGCTGGCCGTGTGCGTGCAGCACGAACTCGACCATCTGGAAGGCAAGGTTTTCGTCGAATACCTGTCCAACCTGAAGCAGAACCGCATCAAGACCAAGCTGAAGAAGGCCGAGCGCGAAGCGCTGCGCGACTGACGGGAAATCCCTCGTCGTTTCCGCCGAGGGGCGGCTCCGGCTGGCCGGCAAAGCCGGATCCGCGGCGCCCCGGAATCCACTTTCATTCTTAGTTCTTCATCTCATGCGCCTAGTCTTTGCCGGCACGCCGGAATTCGCCCGTATCGCCTTCGACGCCTTGCGGGCCGCGGGCCACGACATTGCGCTCGTCATGACGCAGCCCGACCGTCCTGCCGGGCGCGGGCTGAAGCTCACGCCCAGCCCGGTCAAGCAGGCCGCGCTGGACGCGGGCATTCCCGTCGCCCAGCCGCGCAGCCTGCGCCTGGACGGCCGCTATCCCGATGAAGCCGCCGAGGCCCGTGCGCTGCTGGAGCAAGTCGCGCCCGACGTCATGGTGGTGGCGGCCTACGGCCTGATCCTGCCGCAATGGGTGCTGGACCTGCCGCGCCTGGGTTGCCTGAACATCCACGCCAGCCTGTTGCCGCGCTGGCGTGGCGCCGCGCCCATCCAGCGCGCAATCGAAGCCGGCGATGCGCAGACCGGCGTGACCATCATGCAGATGGACGAGGGCCTGGACACGGGCGATATGCTGCTGGAACGCGTGGTGCCCATCACGGGCGACACCAACGCGGCGCAATTGCACGACGCGCTGGCGCTGGCTGGCGGCGAAGCCATCGTCCAGGCATTGAATGCGCTGGACCAAGGCGGGCTTTCGCCCACCAAGCAGCCGGAAGCCGGCGTGACCTACGCGGCCAAGCTGGACAAGGCCGAAGCTGCCCTGGATTGCACGCAGCCGGCCGAACTGCTGGAACGCCGCGTGCGCGCCTTCAACCCGGTGCCCGGCGCCAGCATCCGCTTGCCCGGCTTGCCCGACCCGGTGAAGGTCTGGCGTGCGCAGGCGCTGGCGACCCCCACCACGGCGGAACCCGGCCGCGTGCTGCGCGCCGATGCGTCCGGCATCGATATCGCCACGGGCAACGGCGTGCTGCGGCTGCTTGAATTGCAGAAAGCCGGCGGCAAGCGCCAGCAGGTGGACGTCTTCGTGCGCGGCTGGCAGCCGGACTAAGGCGTTACGGCCGGCGGCTGGCCAGCAAGTCCAGGTAGGCGCCTGACAGCAACTGGGTGGGCGCCACGCCCAGCCCGTCCATCAGGGTGCGGGCTTCTTCCATGCCGGCCGCGGCGCTTTCGCCGTCGCGCAGCACCACTTCCAATTCCAGGAATTCCCCCAGGCCTTCCACCCGGTCCAGATGGATGCGGGTGCGTCCGGCCATGAACACGGTCCGCTGCTTCTTCACGCGGCCGATCGCGCCGTAAGCGTGCGTGAGCGCTTCCCGCAAGGTGTCGGGCGAATCGGTCGGCGAGATGACGTAGAAGCTTTCCTTCGGGCCCATATCGTCGGCGCGCTGGTAGAAGATCAGTTCGCCCGTGCCGTCGGCGAATGCGCGCAGCTTCAGCCGCCCATGCGTGCAGGTGAAGAAGGTGTCGTCCTGGGCGATGGAGACGGGCTCCTGCCCGGACAACGCAGCGGCCAGGGGCTCGATGGCCGCCAGGCTGTCGACTTGCGCCTTGATTTCGACGTTGCGGGCCATGGGGCGTCCTTCGGTGTGGATCAATACAGCGTGCTGGTGATGCGCGCCGGCAGGTCTCGGTCGTAGGTGGCGCCGTCGAAGGTGCCGGCGGTGAGGTCGGACAGGATGCGGCCGACGCTAGGCAGCGCGCTGCGTGGCACCTGCGTCTCCGGGTCCCACAGGCGTGAGCGCAGTAAGGCGCGCGAGCATTGGAAGTAGACCGTCTGCACGTCGACGATCAGCACGGAGCGCGGCAGCTTGCCGTCCATCTCGAAGCGCGCCAGCAGGGCGGGTTCCACGCTGATGCGCGCCGTGCCGTTCACGCGCAGGGTCTCGCCCACGCCCGGCACCAGGAACAGCAGCGCCACGCGGGGATCGGCCAGGATGTTCAGCAGGCTGTCGATGCGGTTGTTGCCGCGGCGGTCGGGCAGCAGCAGCGTCTTTTCGTCTTCAACCACGACGAAGCCGGCGGGGTCGCCGCGCGGCGAGGCATCCAGCCGGCCGGGGCCCGACGTGGCCAGCACCGCGAACGGCGCGGCTTCGATGAAGGCGCGATAGTGCGGATGCACGTGATCCACCTCCTTCTTCAGCGAGGCTTCGCCGGGCGAGCCATACAGCGCCTGCAAGGCGGCGGCGTCGGTGACAAGGTGAGCGGGATCGGTGTGCATGGCGGAGGTCCGGGTTCAGGCCAGGATGGCGGGCAGGTCGTCGACGGCCAGGAAGATCTCGTCGGGGCCGCGTTCGCGCAGGGCGTCTACATGGTTATAACCCCAGGCGACCGAACCCACTTGCACGCCGGCCTTACGGGCGGCGTCGATATCGCGCATTTCGTCGCCTACCAGCAGGAAGCGTTCGGGGGCGACTTCGTGCCGGCGCATCAGGCGGTCGATCTTGGCGGCCTTGCCGAACAGATCGGTGCCGCATTCGTAGTCGTCGAACAGGGCGCTTGCGTCCGGGCCCAGCACGCGCTGCACGTTTTCAATGGAGTTCGAACTGATCACCGCCAGACGCAGTCCGGCGGCCTTCAGGCGCGCAAGCACGTCGGGGATGCCGTCGAACAGATGCACGCTGGGATCGATGTCCTGCATCAGCGTGCGCACGTGCGACATGATCGCCGGCAGCTTCCACAGCGGGATGCCCAGGTACTTCAGGATTTCCGAGGCCTCGCGGTGGCGCAGGTTTTCGCGTTCCGACAAGTCGATTTTGCGAAAGCCGTACTTGTCGGCCACGGTGTTCAGGATGGAATTGAACCAGGGCATGGTGTCCGCCAGGGTTCCGTCAAAATCAAAAGCTGCGATGTCGTATTTCAAGTAAGGATCCATTAGCCGGCTGAGACGGGGCTACAAGCCGTTGGGGTGAAGCAGATAGTGCACGACCGGTGCCAGCGCTTCAAGCGGCGGGGCGCTGGCCACGACGCGCGCGGCGTTCGTCCACGGGTAGTCCAGCGCGAGAAGCCAGCCGAAGACGGCGGCCATGTCGCCCGGGGGCAGCGTCACCATGGTTTCGATCGTGATGGTCAGGTCGGTGGCGCGGTAGGGTTCGGCCTGGAATTTCCAGTCGTACCGGCCACAGCCCACGCGCACATTGCCCGTGGCCTTTTCGGTCATGGCCACGATCCAGTCGCATTGGTAATCGGGCAAGCGGGCGCCCGGCTCGGGCCGAGACAGGTAGAACGTGTAGACGTTGTCGTAGGTCTGGCCGAACTTGCGCACCAGCGTATCGGCGATCGCGGCCAGACCATGCGATTCAGGCGGGAAGGCGATGGCCTGCGTGCGCAGGGCCATTTTCAGCACCGCGTCGTCCGCGAAGGCGCGCGCCATGTAATGCGGGCGGTTCTCGTCCTTGGCGTGGAAATAGTCGCGCAGCACGGACTCGGTAGAGGAAGGGGACAACGAATCGAGGATCATTGCGTAGGCTTCCGTGGAAGGCATGAAAGGGCGGTTTTACGCCTTGATGGGGTCGAACCACTTCGAGACATTGGGCGCTTCGTAGATCGCGTAGCGGTCCAGCAGGACGGCGGGGTCTTCTTCCACGACCAGCATGTCGCGGTGCTGGGGGCGGATAAACGCTTCGTCGACGGCATGGTCCACGAACTGCACCAGCGCATCGTAGTATCCCGCGATGTTCAGCAGGCCGCAGGGCTTCTGGTGCATGTTCAGCTGTGCCCACGTCCAGACTTCGAAGAATTCCTCCAGCGTGCCGGCGCCGCCCGGCAGCGCGATGAATCCGTCGGCCTTCTGGATCATCATGGCCTTGCGCTCGTGCATATTCTGCACCAGATGCAGTTCGGTCAGGCCCAGGTGCGCCTGTTCCTTCTTTTGCAGCATCTCGGGAATCACGCCGATCACGCGGCCGCCGCCGGCCAGCACTTCATTGGCGATGACGCCCATGATGCCGACGACCGATCCGCCATACACCAGGCCCAGGTCCCGTTTGACCAATTCGCGGGCCAGCACTCGGGCCTGCTCGATGTAGTCCGGGCGGGTGCCGGGGTTCGAGCCGCAATACACGCAAATGTTCTTCAGAGTCATAAAAGGTCGGAGATTGCCTGTCCCGTTACAGATTGCGTCACGGGCATTTCGGGAAGCCGATAGTTTACGCAAGGTTTGCGCAGGGTTCCCGCGGCCCGGGCGGCATGGCTAATCGGGGGCAGGAGCAATGTTTGGACACAGCAAGATTGCCCATGATCGGTAGACTGAGTTGTTCGGTACGACTGGAAATCCAGCGTCGTAGTGCATTCACTAACCCGAGGAGCTAACGATATGGAACAAGCAACCCAAAACACCCAGAAGGCAAACCGTCCTTTCGACATGGACGTGAAGGCCATCCGTGCCAAGGCGCGCCAGGACATTGAATCGGGGGCTGTCACCGATAGCTACCGCGCGGACCGGCAGACGGTGCTGAAGCTGCTGAATGAAGCGTTGGCCACCGAGATCGTCTGTGTGCTGCGCTATAAGCGCCACTTCTTCATGGCCCGCGGCTTGAATGCGGAGCCGGTGGCAGCAGAGTTCGCCGAACACGCCATGCAGGAACAAGAACACGCGGACCGCCTGGCCGAGCGCATCGTGCAACTGGGCGGCGAACCGAACCTGTCGCCCAAGGGCCTCCTGGAGCGCAGCCATTCGGAATACGTGGAAGGCGCCACGCTGGAAGAGATGATCAAGGAAAACCTGATTGCCGAGCGCATCGCCATCGACAGCTACCGGCAGATGATCGATTACCTGGGCGAACAGGATTCCACCACGCGCCGCATGCTGGAAGAGATCCTGGCGGTGGAAGAGGAACACGCCGACGACATGTCGGACCTTCTGGTCAAGCCGTAAGCAAGACGGCATAAAAAAACCCGGCCTCGCGAGGCCGGGTTTTCTCATTGCAGTGGCGCCCAACGCCTAGCTGCATCGATCAGATCGCGTCGCCCCAGAGGTCATACTCGTCCGAATCGGTGACGCGCACGCGCACCATGTCGCCCGCCTTCAGGGGCTTGTCCGAACTGACGTAGACACAGCCGTCGATTTCCGGCGCGTCGGCGCTGCTGCGGCCCACGGCACCGTCTTCGTCCACTTCGTCGATCAGCACGTCGATCTCGCGGCCGACCTTGCGGGCCAGGCGCGCCGTCGAGATCCCTTGCTGCAATTCCATGAAGCGTTCCCAGCGGTCCTGCTTCACGTCGTCCGGCACGGGGTTGTCCAGCAGGTTCGCGGGCGCGCCTTCCACCGGCGAATACTGGAAGCAGCCCACGCGGTCCAGCTGCGCTTCCTGCATCCAGTCCAGCAGGTACTGGAAATCTTCCTCGGTTTCGCCGGGGAAGCCGACGATGAAGGTCGAACGGATGGTCAGGTCGGGGCAGATCTCGCGCCAGCGCTTGATGCGGGCCAGGGTCTTGTCTTCGAAGGCCGGACGCTTCATGGCCTTCAGGATGCGCGGGCTGGCATGTTGGAACGGGATGTCCAGGTACGGCAGGATCTTGCCTTCCGCCATCAGCGGGATCACTTCGTCCACGTGCGGGTACGGGTACACGTAGTGCAGGCGCGTCCAGACGCCCATTTCGGACAAGGCCAGACAGAGCTCCGTCATGCGGGTCTTGACCGGGCGGCCGTTCCAGAAACCGCTGCGGAATTTCACGTCCACGCCGTAGGCACTGGTGTCCTGCGAGATCACCAGCATTTCCTTCACGCCGGCCTTGACCAGGCGCTCGGCCTCGCTCAGCACATCGCCCACCGGACGGCTGACCAGGTCGCCGCGCATCGACGGGATGATGCAGAAGCTGCAGCGGTGATTGCAGCCTTCGGAAATCTTCAGGTAGGCGTAGTGGCGCGGCGTGAGCTTGACGCCTTGCGGCGGCACCAGGTCCAGGTAGGGGTTGTGGTCCTGCTTGGGCGGGGCGGCGTCGTGCACGGCGCGCACCACCTCTTCATATTGCTGGGGACCGGTCACCGACAGCACGCTGGGGTGCACCTTGCGGATCACCGCTTCCTCAACGCCCATACAGCCGGTGACGATGACCTTGCCGTTCTCGGCCAGCGCTTCGCCGATGGCTTCCAGCGATTCCGCCTTGGCGCTGTCGATGAATCCACAGGTGTTGACGACGACGACGTCCGCATCGTTGTATTCGGGCGTGACTTCGTATCCTTCGGTGCGCAATTGGGTCAGGATGCGTTCGGAGTCCACCAGGGCTTTAGGACAGCCCAGCGACACGAAGCCCACACGCGGCGCGCGACCCGGATTAGCGTCCTGGGCGGCTGCCGTGATGGCCTCCAGCGTCGAGTTGCTGCCATTGCTGGCGGAAGTGCCGGCGCCTTTGCCGGGCCGGGATTGCTCAAGAATTTCCAATCTGGTTCACCGTAGGTTCGCGCACCGGCTCATGCGGTGCGGCGGGGTATTCGTCAAATATTCGGGTTCAGGCGGGTTTGCCTGGTTGGCGGGGCGGCAGGTCGCGCAGCGTTTCCGGGTGGAGGATGGCCACTTGCAGCAGGGTCTGCGCAGCGCCGGACGGATTACGCCGGCCCTGCTCCCAATCCTGCAAGGTGCGCACGCTGACGCCCAGCAATTCCGCGAAATCCGCTTGCGGCAAACCAACGCGGCTGCGCGCTTCGCTGATATGCGACGCCTGCCACCGGGCGGGAAGCGCCGGCGGAGCTACTTTCTTCATGACTCGTTCAATTTACGGGCAGGGCGGCCGCTCGCCATCGCCTGGGTTCATGCGATGCGCGGGGCAGCCACTGCGGGGAAGCGGGGAATTATACGGCAATGCCGTAGGGGGCGATAGCGAAAGGGTTCCGCGGTGTGGCGTAGGCTGGGCGTTGTGCAGGGGACGTCTCTGCAACGCCGGGGGCGCTGATAGCGGAAACGATCAGCAATGGTGCGTCCCTGATTGTTGGGCGCCCTGATCCCTTTTGCCCTTTACGGTGCCCCGCGTCGGTACAGCGCCAGCGTCCCCGCCAGACCGATCATCAGGCTGCCGCAGACGCGGTTCAGCCAGCGCAGGCCCGATCCCTGGAAGGCGCGCACCAGTTTGGCGCCCAGCGTGGCGTAGACCAGCATGGTCAGGATATTGATGGTGGCCAGCACGCAGGCGACGATCGCATACTGGGTCAGCAGCGGCGCTTGCGGGTCGATGAATTGGGGCAGGAACGCCGACATGAACAGCAGCGCCTTGGGATTGGTCAGCGCCACCATGAAGCTGCGTAACCCCAGCGTCAGGCCCGCGGGCCGGTCCGCAGCGGATGCGGCCGACGGCAGGACCAGCGCCGCGTCTGAGCGCAGCATCTTCCAGCCTAGGTAGGCCAGATAGGCCGCGCCCACCCACTTGATCAGCTGGAAGGCGACTTCGGAGGCCGCCAGCACCACACCCAGGCCGGACGCCACGCAGCCCACCAGGATCAGATCGGCCAGCACGGCGCCGGCCATGCCCCAGCCTGCGGCGCGCACGCCGTGCCGCGAGCCGTTGTTCAGGGCCAGCAGGGTCGTCGGGCCGGGTGTCACGATGGCGACGGCCGAAGCCAGGATGAACAGCAGCAGCGTGGCGGTAGTCATAAGAAAAGCGCTCCCAGGGAGAGGCCAGTTTGACGCGCGCGCCGCCATTCGTCCAGGTCCGGCTACCATATCGGTCTTATCCTCTGAATTCCCACCATGTCCACGCGTTCCGACTCCCCCCATCTGGCTCCCCCGCTTTCCTCCGTTCTTCTTTCCAGCGCGGGGGTGGTCGAGGGCGTGCTGGACGGCCGTTCCCTGACGGACGCGCTGACGGACGTGAGTTCCGCCCTGCGCCCGGCCACCCAGGCCGTGTCCTTCCATGCCATGCGTTATCTGGGCTGGGCCGATGCCGTGGGCCGTGAACTGGTCCAGCGCTACCCCAGCGTGCTGTTCGAATCGCTGCTCCTGGTATCCCTGACCTTGCTGAAAGAAGAGGGCGATGCCGCCGCCGCGTTGCCCGGCATGCCGGTGTACGCGCCGCATACGGTCGTGGACCAGGCCGTGACGGCTGCCTCCAATACCCGCGCCCTGGCGACCTTCAAGGGCATGCTCAACGCCTGCCTGCGCCGCTTCCTGCGCGAGCGCGCGGCGCTGGAAGCCGCGGTGGCCGACAGCCCCGAGGCCCAGTGGAACCACCCTGGTTGGTGGGTCAAGCAGCTGGGCGTGGCCTATCCGCAGCAATGGCGCGAGATCCTGGCCTCGGCCAATGTGCCCGCCCCGCTGACCTTGCGCGTCAACCGCCGCCGCGCCAGCCGCGAACAGGTGCTGGCCGCCTTTCAGGAAGCTGGCCTGTCGGCCGAACCCGTGGGTCAGGCCGGCCTGGTGATGAGCAGCCCCAAGCCGGTGACCCAGTTGCCCGGCTTTGCCGAAGGCTGGTGGTCGGTGCAGGACGCCGGCGCGCAGTTGGCGGCTGAATTGCTGGCGCCGGCCGACGGCATGCGCGTGCTGGACGCCTGCTCGGCGCCTGGCGGCAAGACTGCCCACCTGCTGGAACTGGCCGACATCGACTTGCTGGCTCTCGACGCCGACGGCGAGCGCCTGGAGCGCGTGGAACAGAATCTGGACCGCCTGGGTCTGGCAAGCAATCGCGTCCAGATGAAAGCGGCGGATGCGTCAGACCTGGACGCCTGGTGGGACGGCAAGCCCTTTGATGCCGTGCTGGCGGACGTGCCCTGCACGGCCTCGGGCATCGTGCGCCGCCACCCGGACATTCGCTGGCTGCGCCGCGAAAACGACGTGCGCCGCACCGCCACGCTACAGACCAAGATTCTGGATTCCCTGTGGCAGACCGTGGCGCCCGGCGGCCGTCTGCTCTATGTGACGTGCTCGGTCTTCCCGATCGAGGGCGCCCGCCAGGCCCTGGAGTTCCTGCAGCGCCACCCCGAGGCCCAGCGGCTGGACGCGCCGGGCCAATTGCTGCCTGTTGCGGTCGATGCAACACCGGCAGCCCAACATGACGGGTTTTTCTACGCCTTGTTTGCCAAGCAGTCCTGAATCACCAAGAATAGGGGCATGACGGTGTTTCGGTGTCGTATGTCCATTATTTCGCGTTTATTTCTTGGGTTGTTGCTGGTATCTGCCTTGCTTTCCCTGGTGCCGGGCGGCGAGGCATATGGCGCTGAACCGAAGGTCGTACGGGTCGATCCGGTCGTGCGCAACGGCCGCCTCGAGATCGATGCCGACATCGAATTCGAACTGAACCAGCAGTTGCGCGACGCTGCCCAGCGCGGCGTCCCCTTGTATTTCACGGCCGATCTCACCATGACGCGGGAACGCTGGTGGTGGTTCGACAAGTCCCTGGTGGATACGTCCCGCACGTGGCGGGTCGTCTATAACGCATTGACCCGGCAATGGCGCGCGGGGGTGGGCGAACTGTCCTTCCCGGTGGCGTCGCTGGACGACGCCATGAGCGTCATCCGCCACATCCGCAATTGGCCGGTGGCGGACGCCGGCGAATTCGACGAAGGGGTGCTTTACGGCGGCCAGCTCCGGCTGCGCCTGGACACCTCGCTCTTGCCCCGCCCGTTCCAGGTGAACGCCTTGAATAGCAGCTCGTGGGCGCAGGGGACTCCCTGGATGGACTTCTCGTTCACGCTGAGCGGCAAGGAGAAAGATCCCTCATGAGGCTGTTGCTCCGGCTGGCCCTGATGGTGGGTGCCGTAAGCGGCCTGGCGTTGCTGGGTTTGCTGGCATGGTCCACGGGCAATGCCTCGCGCTTTGCGCGCTACTACGACACGTTGCTGGTGCTGAACGGCATTTTCGCCCTGGCGCTGTTCATCTGGGTGGTGGCGCTGACGGTGCGGCTGGCGCGCCAGATCCGGCGCCGGCAATTTGGCGCGCGTCTGACGGCGCGGTTTTCTTTGGCTTTCGCCTTGATCGGCGTGGTGCCCGGGGCCCTGATCTACACCGTGTCGGTGCAGTTCATGTCGCGCTCCATCGAATCCTGGTTCAACGTGCGGGTCGATACGGCGTTGGAAGCGGGCCTGAACCTGGGCCGCGCCGCGTTGGACTCCCTGCTGGCCGACCTGGATGCCCGCGCGCGCTCCATGGCCATGGAGCTGAACCGCAGCACCGACAGCGGCGTGACGCTGGCCCTGACCCGGCTACGCGAGGCCAATGGCGTGCAAGAGGCCATGGTGTTCACGGGCAGCGGGCGCATGGTGGCGTTTTCCACCAGCCAATATGGCCAGTTGATGCCGGCGATGCCGCCGTCTACCGTCATGAACCAGCTGAGGCTGGCGCGCGGCTATTCCGCGGCCGAAGCCGATGACCCCATTACGGCGGGTGCCGAAGGCGGGCTGCATCTGCGTGTGGTGATTCCGCTGACCGGGCCTGACCGCTACGACAACCTGCTGGGCGCGGCTTCCGAACCGCGCTGGCTGCAACTGCTGCAGCCCGTGCCCGAGCAGATCGCGCACAACGCCAATCTGGTGCAGCAGGGCTTTCGCGACTATCAAGAGCTGGCGCTGTCCCGCCTGGGGCTGCGCAAGCTCTATGGCATTACGCTGACGCTGGCGCTGCTGCTGGCCGCGTTCGGCGCGATCGCGGTGGCGCTGTCCCTGTCCAAGCGGCTGGTGCGGCCGTTGCTGAGCCTGGCCGGCGGCACGCAGGCCGTGGGCGTGGGCGACTACCGGCCGCTGCCCGAACCGCCTGAACGCGACGAAGTCGGCCAACTGACGCGGTCGTTCAACGCCATGACGCGGCAACTGGACGAGGCCCGGCGCATGGTGGAAAGCAACCGCCAGCAGCTGGAACGCTCCAACGTCTATCTGGAAAGCGTGCTGTCCAACCTGTCCTCCGGCGTGTTGGTATTCGACGAGTCGTTCCGCGTCACCACGGTCAACCAGGGTGCCCAGACCATCCTGGGCGTGGACTTGCGTTCGGTGATCGGCCGCCCGCTGGAAACCGTGGACGGCATGCTGGAGTTCGCCAATATCGTGCGCCAGGCGTTTTCCACCCACGCGGCCGTGGGATCGGAGCGCCAGCACTGGCAGCAGCAGTTCGAGATCAGCCCGGCCCAGGGCGACGCGCCCGCCGCGCCGCAGCCGCTGACCCTGCTGGCGCGCGGCACCCACCTGCGAGTGGACGGGCGCGGCAACGGTTATCTGGTGGTGTTCGATGACATCACCGAAGTGATTTCGGCCAACCGGACCGTGGCCTGGGGCGAAGTGGCGCGCCGGCTGGCCCACGAGATCAAGAACCCGCTGACGCCGATCCAGCTGTCTGCCGAACGTCTGGCCATGAAGCTGGAAGGCAAGCTGCAGCCTGCCGAAGCGCAGATCGTCGAGCGCTCCACCAACACCATCGTCAACCAGGTGGCGTCGCTCAAGCAGATGGTGGACGACTTCCGCGAATACGCCCGCACGCCGCCGGCCGTCATGCAGCGCATCGATTTCAACGCGCTGGTGGCCGACGTGCTGTCGCTGTATGGCTGGGAGCCGGAGGGCGGTTCGTCTCGCCTGACCGGCAAGGTGTTGAACCTGGACGTGAACCTGGGGGCGGATTTGCCGGCGATCGAGGGCGATCCCACGCAGCTGCGCCAGGTGATCCACAACCTGATGTCCAACGCCCGCGACGCGATCGCCGAGCTGGGCGGCGAAGGCCGGGTCAGCGTCACGACCCAGCTGATGCGCAGCGAACAGCCCGACCGGGCCGATCAGCAGGCACTGAGATTTACCGTTGCCGACACCGGGCCGGGCTTCCCGCCGCAGGTGATGCAGCGCGCGTTCGAGCCCTACGTAACCACCAAGTCCCACGGGACTGGGTTAGGATTGGCAATCGTACGCAAGATTGTGGAAGAGCATGGCGGACGGATCGACCTTGCCAACCGCAAGGAAGGAGGCGCGCGGATTTCCATCTTGTTGACCCGGTTGGCTCCCGGGGCAGATACTATGGACGCGACCGCGCAAGAAAAGGATAATGCGGCTACGCAATAGGTGGATGCTTTATGGCCAGAATTCTGGTGGTTGACGACGAAGTCGGTATACGCGAGCTTTTGTCGGAGATCCTTTACGACGAAGGACACACGGTCGAATTGGCCGAAAACGCGGCGCAAGCGCGCGCCGCTCGCCTTCGCATGCGTCCTGATCTGGTGTTGCTGGACATCTGGATGCCCGACACCGATGGCGTAAGTTTGCTGAAGGAGTGGGGTTCGCAAGGCCTGCTCGACATGCCTGTGATCATGATGAGCGGCCATGCCACCATCGATACGGCGGTCGAGGCCACGCGCATCGGCGCCATGGATTTCCTGGAAAAGCCCATCACGCTGCAACGTCTGCTGAAGACCGTTGCGGCGGGATTGGCGCGCGGGCGCGCCCCGCATCCGGCACCTGCCGCCGCGCATCCTGCCGCTGTCAGCACCGCCGTGGCGCTGGAAGACGAGCTGGATCCCCCGGTCTTGACGGTGGCGCCCGCCAACGAAGTGCCGGTCACGTCCAACGGCCAACTGGGCAGCATTTCGCTGGACCAGCCGCTGCGTGAAGCGCGCGACGAATTCGAGCGTATCTATTTTGAATACCACCTGGTCCGCGAAAGCCACAGCATGACGCGCGTGTCCGAACGCACCGGGCTGGAACGTACTCACCTCTACCGCAAGCTCAAGCAATTGGGCATCGAGTCGGCGCGCAAGCGCAGCACATGAAGATCCTGATCATGGGCGCTGGTCGCGTAGGCACCAGCGTGGCCGAAAACCTGGTGTCCGAAGAAAACGACATCACCGTGGTGGACTCCGATCCCACGCAGCTTCAATACCTGCAGGAACACTTCGACCTGCGCGTCGTCCATGGCGACGGCTCGCAGGTGTCGGTGCTGGAAGCGGCCGGCGCCGCCGACACCGACCTGCTCATCGCCTGTGCGGCCTCCGACACCGCCAACATGGTGGCGTGCAAGATTGCCCGCCAGCTATTCAACATCCCCCGCCGCATCGCCCGCATCCGTTCGGCCGAGTTCCCGGAACACCCGGAACTGATGAGCGAAGACGGCTTCTGCATCGACGCCCTGATCAGCCCCGAACGCAGCGTCACCACCTATCTGCACAGCCTGATCGAGTTCCCGGAGGCCTTGCAGGTCGTGGAATTCGCCGAAGGCCGCGTTTGCGTCGTGACCGTGCGGGTAGGGCATGGCAGCCCGATGGCGCATTCCTCCGTCGACAAGCTGCGCGACGTGTGGCCCGACGTCAAGGCGCGGGTGATCGACGTGCTGCGCGGCGGGCGTCCGCTACGGGCCGGCAGCGGCACGGTGATCGCCCCGGGCGATGAGGTCGTGCTGGTGGTGGATTCGCGCGACGCGCGCCGGGCCGTGCGCCAGCTGCGCGAAGCCGAACGCGCCGTGCGCCGCGTGATGATCGCGGGCGGCGGCAACATCGGCCTGCGCCTGGCGCGCCAGCTGGCCGAAGAAAAGTACAGCGTCCGCATCATCGAACGCGACCTGAAGCGCTGCGAATACCTGGCGACCCAGTTGCCCGACAGCGTGCTGGTCCTGCACGGCAGCGGCACCGACGAAGCCTTGCTGGAACGCGAGAACATCGAAGACATGGACACGTGGCTGGCGCTGACCAGCGACGACGAAGACAACATCATGTCCTCGCTGCTGGCCAAGCGCCTGGGCGCCCGCAAGGTGATCGCGCTGATCAACCGCCAGGCGTATGGCGAATTGATGCAGGGCAGCCATATCGATATCGCCGTGTCGCCGTCGCAGGCGACGATGAGCGAACTGCTGCGCCACGTGCGCCGTGGCGACGTGGCCGCCGTGCACCGCCTGCGCCAGGGCGTGGCCGAGGCGCTGGAAGCCATCGCCCATGGCGACCGCTCGACCTCCAAGGTGGTGGGCCGGCCGGTTGGGCAGATCAGCCTGCCCAAGGGCGCCAGCATCGGCGCGCTGGTCCGCGGCGACGAAATCATCCTGCCGGACGCCGACACCGTGATCGAAACGGACGACCACGTGATCGTCTTCGTGCCGTCGCGCCGGCAGATGCCGCGCGTGGAAAAGCTGTTCCAAGTCTCGGCGTCGTTCTTCTGATGCCAACCCTCTCTCTGCTCCGCCGCGGGCATTGCGCCGCCGGATAGGCTCCCATGAAGCGCGTTCTGGGCACCCTTTATATCCTGGGCCTGACCATGGTGATGTTCGCCCTCACCATGCTGATTCCGCTCACCGTCGCCTATGTGGGCGGCGACGCGGCCCGCCAGGCCTTCCTGAACGGCTTCCTGATTTCGGTGGGCATCGGGGGGGCGCTGGCCGCCTTGACCCGGCGCAGCCGCTGCGAACTGCGCGCGCGCGACGGTTTTGTGCTGGTCTCGGCCGTCTGGGCCGGGCTGCCGCTGCTGGCGGCCATTCCGTTGATGCTGTATTTCCACGGGGCCGGACTGCCGCTGTCTTTCACCGGCGCCTATTTCGAAGCCATGTCGGGGCTGACGACCACCGGCGCCACGGTCCTGACCAATCTGGACGCCTTGCCCGCGTCGATCAACCTGTGGCGCGCCACGCTGATCTGGATCGGTGGCATGGGCATCCTGGTGCTGGCGGTGGCGATTCTGCCCCTGCTGGGGGTGGGCGGCCACCAGGTCGTGCGGGCCGAAACGCCGGGCCCCATGAAAGACGAGCGGCTGACGCCGCGCATCGCCAGCACGGCCAAGGCCCTGTACGCGGTGTATTTCGTGTTTTCGATCCTGTGTTTCCTGGCCTACCGGGCCGTGGGGCTGTCCTGGTTCGAGGCCTGGTGCCACATGGCCACCACGATGGGCCTGGGCGGGTTTTCGACGTGGGATGACGGGTTCGCCCATTTCGACTCGGTGGCCGTGGAGATGGTGGCCATGGTGTTCATGCTGATTGCCGGGATCAACTTCGCCACGCACTTCAACGCGTTCCGCCAGCGCAGCGTGCGCGCCTATTGGCGCTGCCCGGAAGCCGTGCCTTACCTGGTCGTCGTCCTGGGCGTCGGGCTCGTCATTTCGGTGTTCCTGTACGTGAAGGGCGTCTACGGCTCGCCGCTGGAGGCCCTGCGCTACGGCATGTTCAACACCATTTCCATGGCCACCACCACCGGCTACGCCAATACCGACTTTGCGCAGTGGCCCCTGTTCGCGCCGCTGACCATGCTGCTGCTGTCGGGATTCGCGACGTCTGCCGGGTCGACGGGGGGCGGGATCAAGATGATCCGCGCCATCCTGCTGGTCAAACAGGCGAAGAACGAGCTTGTAACAATGTTGCACCCGCATGCGGTCAGTCCGGTGCGCATCAACGGCCGAGCAGTGGAAAGCCGGACCATGTCTTCCGTGCTGGCCTTCATGCTGTTCTACGGGCTCTCTATCGCGGTTTTCACCAGCTTGCTGCTGCTCTCCGGCCTGGACCCCATCACGGCGTTCTCGGCCGTTTTCGCCAGCGTCAACAACACCGGGCCGGGCCTGGGGCCTGTGGGCCCCATGGGCAACTTCGCGGTGCTGTCCGATTTCCAGATCTGGGTCTGCACCTTCGCCATGCTGATCGGCCGCCTGGAACTCCTGACCGTCCTGGTGCTGTTCACGCCCATTTTCTGGCGCAAATAAGGGCCATCGGGCCTGAAAAATACTAAGGGATAACCCTCGTAAGGGTTATCCCATCCCATCTCGAAAACCGCTTCGCGACTGCCATTGCGGCCGCCATCGGCCCGCAACCCGCGCCATTTCTATGTTGTAAGCGCTTGCTCACTTCTCTTCAGAGGGCAAAACCGATTGCATCGCGATGTTGCACACAAATGTCACGATTTTCAATCGTTTTGCCACAAACCTGCGGCTATCATGCGTTCACAAGTCGCCGTCTAGTGCCCCCCGGGAAGTTACCGGGCTTCAAGGTCGAACGGCGCGTCCCTCATCAAACATTCAAAGGAGTCCGAGATGGAACAGATCCCGTTCATTTCGTCGGCCCCCAACACCTTGGGCATCGAACTCGAGCTGCAACTGATCGACCCCCGTAGTTTTGATTTGACTGCAGCCTCTGACGAGCTGCTGGCCCAAATGGCCAACCATCCCATTGCCGACCGCGTTAAACCGGAAATCACGCGGTCCATGATCGAACTGAACTCCTCGGTGCATGAGCACCCCATGGGCCTCCTGGTCGAAATGCGCGAGATGCGCGACGCCCTGGTCGAAGCGGCCGACGCGGTCGGCGTATCGGTCGCCGGCGGCGGCGCCCACCCTTTCATGCGCTGGCAAGAGCGGTCCATCTCGGACACCCCGCGCTTCCAGTACCTGGCCGAAATGTACGGTTACCTGGCGCGTCAATTTACGGTTTTCGGCCAACACATCCATTTGGGCGTGAAGAGCGGCGACGATTCCATCAAACTGTTGCGCCGCCTCTCGCCCTATGTGCCGCACTTCATTGCGTTGTCGGCCTCGTCCCCGTACTGCGAAGGCGTGGACACCCTGTTTTCGTGCTCGCGCCTGAACGCGGTGAACAGTTTCCCGCTGGCCGGCCACATGCCGCCCGAGGTCAAGGACTGGTACCAGTTCGAGGCGCACCTGTCGCAGCTGCGCGCTTATGGCCTGGCCGAAAGCATCAAGGACCTGTACTGGGATATCCGCCCGAAGCCGGAGTTCGGCACGGTCGAGATCCGCGTCTGCGATACCCCCTTGACGGTCGAGCGCGCCTGCCAGATCGCGGCCTTCGCACAGGCGCTGGCGGTCTTGCTGATGCGCGAGGATGACCCCAGCGACAACGCCTGGCTGTCCTATCGCAGCAACCACTTCCAGGCCTGCCGTTTCGGCCTGCAGGGCAGCTATGTCACGCCGGAAGGCCAGCGTATGCGCCTGATGGACCATCTGCGCGCCTTGTTCCAGCGGCTGATGCCGGTGGCCGAAGAACTGGGTACGGGCGACATGATCGCCGCGCTGCGCGACGAAGCCATGCGCAGCGGCAACGACGCCCGTTGGCTGCGCAGCCAGTTCCATCGCCTGCGCGATCTGCCGCTGGTGGTGGACGCCATGACGCACGCCTGGCGCGGCGAGGCGGCTGCGGCCGCCCCGGCGGAACCCACGGCCGTGCTGCGCCGGCGCATCCGCGCCAATTCAGAGCCTATGCAGCCGCTGTCGGCCTCTGAACCCGGGGTCAGCGTGCCTCTGCCGGAACGCCTGCACTAAGCAGCCCGCTGCGGGCCCCTGGTTTCAGGGGTTCCCGCGGTGCCGGCCGCCGATCGCGCTGACGGACAGCCGGGTTTCCCCGGCCACCGTGCGGTGTGCAGCGGCGCGCCAGGCGTGGCCGTAGGCCACTTCAATCGTCAAGGCAATCAGGCCGTCCGGCCGGCGTTGCGCTTCCAGCGCGGCGCACAGCCGGTCGCGCCAGTCGCGGCCGACCAGTCCGCCGCGGCGCCCCTCGGCGGGGTTGCCGCCCAGCGCACGCACGTCCGCCAGCAGCTTTTCAGGGCTGCGATAGGTCAGGGTCAGCAGTTCCTGGTCCATGACCGGGTCCGCAAAGCCGTTTTCCACCAGCAAGTCGCCAAAGTCATGCATGTCCACGAAGGACGGCGTGGCGGTCACGAGGCCGGCATCGGTCAGGGCCTGGCGCAATTCGCGCAGGGTGGCCGGCCCCAGACAGGAGAACATCGCCAGTCCGCCCACCTTCAGGATGCGGCGCCATTCGGCCAGTACGGCGTGCGGGGCACGGTGCCAATGCATGGCCAGGTTGGACCACACCAGTTCCAGCGATTCGGGGGCTAGGCCCGTATCCGCCAGGTCTGCATGGATGAAGGCGGGGGCAGCGGGGCCGCGGCGGGCCAGCTTGCCGATCCAGGCGCCCAGGCCCGCGGGCGCATGGCGCTTCCTGGCCCGTTCCAGCAGCGGGTCACAGTTGTCCAGCCCGGTGTAGCTGGCGTCCGGATAGCGTTCGCGCAGCAGCGGCAGGTTGTCGCCCGCGCCACAGCCCGCGTCCAGCATCGCCTGAGGCTGCACGCGGATGTATTGCAGGCGGCCGAGCATGCGGCGGGCCACTTCCCCATAGAGGAATTGCGCGTCGGACAAGTCGCCGCGGCGGGCGAACTGCCGGGGCACGTCGGCGCTGACGAGGGGAAGGGAGGGAAGCGGTGCGGATTCTGGCAGGGACATTTCGGTCGCGCCCGCGTCTTCGCCGCGGGGCGGAACATGATTTCATGAGGGAT
Organism: Achromobacter sp. FW305-C-13; assembly: GCF_058783475.1. Lineage (NCBI taxonomy): Bacteria > Pseudomonadati > Pseudomonadota > Betaproteobacteria > Burkholderiales > Alcaligenaceae > Achromobacter > Achromobacter sp. FW305-C-13. Next base: position 297,557 of record NZ_JBYSYN010000002.1, read on the forward strand.
GGCACACATTATTGCGCATCCCGGCGGCCGGGTCCGATTGTCCCTACAGGGCATGGGGCGGCGGCTGTGGTCCCAGATCGGCTGCGATTGCCCACTATGCGGCGCGCGGGTGGCGGGCGCGCGGCTATGCCGCGGATGTGAAGACGACATCACCGCTACGCCGGGGGAGCGGCCCCGGTGCTCCCGCTGCGCGCTGAGGCTGCCCGCCACCGCGTCGGCTTGCCCGGCCTGCCTGGGTACGCCACGGGCCTATGGGCGGACGGTGGCCGCCTTCGATTACACGCCACCTGCCGACGCCCTGATCCAGATGCTGAAGACCCGCCTGCGCCTGAGCATGGCGCCTGTTTTGGCGCGTCTGCTGGCCGCCGCGATCCGGCGCGAAGGGGGACTGCCCGCCGGCGTCCTGCTGGTGCCGGTGCCCGCCAGCCGCGCGTCGCTACGGCTGCGGGGCATGAACCCGGCAGGCGAAATCGCCCGGAGCCTGGCCGCCGAATTGGCGCTGCCCCTGGCGCGCGGCGCGCTGCGGCGGCGCCGCGAAACCCCGAGGCAGACGTCGCTGGGGCGCCGCGCGCGCCAGACGGGCGCGGCGGGGCTGTTCGTCGGATCGCCCCGGGTGCGCGGGCGCCACGTGGCGGTCGTCGACGACGTCATGACCACGGGCAGCACGGTCCAGGCCGCCGCCGAAGCCTTGTTGGCGGCTGGCGCGGCCAGCGTGACCATTCTGGTGGTGGCGCGTACGCCTTGAGGCACCGGGTTGCCGCGCCGGCCAGCGCGTCCCGTCGGCAAATCGGCGACAATTCGCCTGAGCGGCCAATCTGGCGCCGCAAGCCGTCCTTGTTCCTTATCCGCCATGTTCCACGTCATCCTCGTCTGCCCCGAGATCCCTCCCAATACCGGCAACGCCATTCGGTTATGCGCCAATACCGGCGCCCAATTGCACCTGGTGCGCCCCTTGGGTTTCGAATTGGATGACGCGCGCATGCGCCGCGCAGGCCTGGACTATCACGAGTGGCAGCCCGTGCGTGTGCACGACACGCTGCAAGAGGCGCTGGACGACACCGGCGCCGACGCCGCCAGCATCTACGCGTTGACGACGCAGGCGCAGCGCAGCGTGGCGGACATCGGTTTCAAACCGGGTGACGTGTTCGTGTTCGGCCGCGAAACGGCCGGGCTGTCGGCCGAACATCAAGCCATGTTCGCGCCCCAGCAGCGCTTGCGGCTGCCGATGCGCGCAGGCCAACGCAGCCTGAACCTGTCCAACGCCGTCGCGGTGACCGTATTCGAAGCCTGGCGTCAACAAGGCTTCGAAGGCGGCGTGTAGGATGGGTGAAGCGCGAGGGGGCGGCGCCATGAATTCCGTCCTTCAGCGCGCGTAACCCATCAGGCAGCGGTGGATTCTTGGCTGCTTCAGTTACAACGCAACCGCTGCTTGATGGGTTTCGCGCGCTAGCCATCGGCGTTCTTTCCGAGTGCAGCGCGCGCTGCACCCATCCTACGATCCGCCGTCCGAGGGGCAAGCCCCGCCGGGCGCGTTCAATCCAGCGACAGCTTCAGCTTTTCGATCACCTGGTCCCAGCGCGCCTTTTCGCTCTTGATGCGGGCGGTCAGGGCTTCCGGGGTGGACGCCGCGGGGGTGAAGTACTGCAGCGCCAGCTGCTTGCGGACGGCTTCGCTATCGATGATGCGGGCCAGTTCGCTGTTCAGCCGTTCGATGATCGGCGTCGGCGTGCCGGCCGGGGCCAGCACCGCGTTCCACGAAATGGCTTCGAAGTCGGGATAGCCTTGCGAGGCCATCGTCGGGATGCCCGGCAGCGCTTCGCTGGGCTGCAGGCTGGTCACGGCCAGCAGCTTGACCTTGCCATCGCGGGCCTGCGGCACGGCGATGGCCGGCACCATGAAGCCGGCTTGCACGTCGCCGCCGATGATGGCGGTGATGACCTGCGGGAATCCGGAGTAGGGGATGTGCGCCAGGTCTACGCCCGCGCTTTCCTTGAACATCTCCATGGCCAGGTGGGCCGAGCTGCCCGGGCCGACCGAACCGTAGTTCAGCGAATTGCCGCGGCCTTTGACCAGCTTGACGAAGTCCTGGACGTTGTCGACCTTCAGGCTGCCCGGCACGACCAGCACGTTGGGGCTGGTGCCCACCAGCGAGACGGGAGCCAGGTCGGTGAGCGGGTCGTAGCCCAGCGTCTTCTTGTACAGCGTGGGCGCGGTGACCAGCGGCCCGTTGATCGTATAGAGCAGCGTGTACCCGTCGGGCTTGGCCTGCGACACGATGCGCGTGCCGATGTTGCCGCCCGCGCCCGGTTTGTTGTCGATGACGATAGGCTGGCCCAGCGCCTGCGACAGCGGCTCCGAGATCGTGCGCGCCAGGATGTCGGGCGACGAACCGGGCGGGAAGGGCACGACCATGTGGATGGGGTGGTCAGGCCAGTCAGCATGGGCGGCGGCCGGCAGCACGGCGGCCAGGCTGAGGCACAGGCCGCGCAGGAGCGGGCCGACCCGGAACTTGCGGGTTTGCGTCATGAAGGATGTCTCCTCGGAATCGTGCGGAAGTCTTGTTGTCAGGGAGGGGTCAAAGATGGCCGCCCAGCGACGGGTCCAGCGGGCCGCCGGCATCCGCGCTTTCGTCGCGCGCGTCGCGCGCCAGCAGGGCGGAAACCGCGGTCATGGGTGCCACGCCGTCGAACAGCACGGCGCAGACGGCTTCAGTGATGGGCAGTTCGACATTGATGGCGCGGGCGCGGTCCAGCGCGGCGCGCGCGCAGCGCACGCCTTCGGCCGTGATGCCGCTGGCCAGGATGTCTGCCAGCTTGCGGCCGGCGCCGATTTCCAGGCCGACGCGGCGGTTGCGCGACAGTTCGCCCGTGGCGGTCAGCACCAGATCGCCCAGGCCGGTCAGGCCGGCAAAGGTTTCGGGGCGGGCGCCCAGCGTGACGCCAAAGCGCGTCATCTCGGCCAGGCCGCGGGTGATGAGCGCGGCGCGGGCGTTGGTGCCCAGCTTCAGGCCGTCTCCGATGCCGCAGGCGACCGCGATCACGTTCTTCAGCGCACCGCCCACTTCCACGCCGATCAGGTCGGCGCTGGCGTAGACGCGCAGCGCGGCGCCATGGAAGGCGGTGGTGGTGGCCTCGCGCAGGGCGGCGCTGGTGCTGGCGACGGTCAGCGCCACCGGCAGCCCCTGCGCGACTTCGCGGGCAAAGGACGGGCCGGATAGCGCACCGCCAACGGCGCCAGGCAGCGCCTGGCGCATGATTTCGTGGGGTAGCCTGGCCGTGTCGGCTTCAAAGCCCTTGCACGTCCAGACGATGGGGGTGTCCTGCAATCCCAGGGCGGGCAGCCGGCGCGACAGTTCGCCGCAAATGGCGGTCAGCCCGGCCACGGGCACGCCCAGCACGATCAGGCGGCGCGCGCCCTCGTCTTGCAGGCTGCGCAGCGTGGCGTCGAGATCGGAGGAGAAATTCAGGGCCTGGGGCAAAGCGATGCCAGGCAGGTAGCGCGCGTTCTCGTGCGTGTCGGCCATGCTGGCCGCCTGCGCGGCGTCGCGCGCCCAAAGCAGGGTGGCGTGGCGGCGGCTGGAGGCCGCCGCCAGCGCGGTGCCCCAACTTCCCGCACCCAGGACGGCGACGCGCAAGCGCGGCTCAGTGGGATTGTTCATCGGGGCGCGGCGTGCTTATTGGCGGGTGGCGCTGGGGGGCAGGATGATGCCCGAGTCGCTGCCGGCGCCATTGCCGTTGGCGGCGCCTTGCTGCTGTTGCAGCTCGGCCAGGCGCTGCTCGTACAGGGCCTGGAAGTTCACTTCCGTCAGGTGCAGCGGCGGCATCGAGGTGCGGGTGATCGCGTCGGCGATGTTGGCGCGCAGGTACGGGTACAGCATCGTCGGGCAGACAATGCCCAGCAGCGGATCCAGCTGCTCTTCCGGGATGTTCGCGGCTTCGAAGATGCCGGCTTGCGTGCCTTCGACCAGGTACACGACCTTGTCGTTGATGCGGGTGGTGACGGTGACGGTGACCGTGGTCTCGAACACGGTTTCGGCCAGACGCTGGCCGCCCACGGTGATGCTCACTTCAACCTGGGGCGCTTCTTGCTCCAGGAAGACGTGGGGCGCGTTCGGCATTTCCAGCGAAAGGTCTTTCAGGTAGACGCGTTGCAGATTGAACGAGGGCGCGTCGTTGCCGCCTTCTTGCTGGGTGTTTTGGTCTTGATCAGCCATGAGTGTTTCCGTTGGTGGGAGGGGCAAAAATAAGGCGATTAGCCGTTGAGCAAGGGGGCAAGGCCACCCGAGCGGTCCAGGGCCATCAAGTCGTCGCAACCGCCGACATGGGTATCGCCGATGAAGATCTGCGGCACGGTGCGCCGGCCGGTACGTTCGATCATGACATCGCGCTGGGACGGGTCCCGGTCGATCTGGATGATCTCCAGGTCGGTCACGCCGCGTTGCTCGAGCAGCGCCTTGGCGCGGGCGCAATAAGGACAATAGTCCTTGCTGTACATGACAACTTTATTCATAGGCGCTCCTGCGATTCGGAAGGAAAAGGGAAGGGGACGGGCGCCCCGGTTCAACCCTTCTGGGTGACCGGCAGGCTGGCGGCCGACCAGGCGCGCATGCCGCCATCCAGCGGCACCACGTCGGCGAAGCCTTGCGCACGCAGCTTGGCGGCGGCGCGGGCGGAATCACGGCCATTGTCGCAAACCACGACCAGCGGCTTGTTCTTGGGCAGCGAGCCGGCCTTCTGTTCGATGTCGGCGGCCGGCACGTTGCGGGCCTGGGCGATGTGGCCAGCCTGGAATTGCTCGGCGGGGCGCACGTCGACCCAGACGGCGTTGCGCTGGTTGACCATCTGGATGGCTTCGCCGGTGCTGACGGCCGAGCCGGTACGTCCCTTGCGGAGCGCCGGAATGGCCAGCATCACGCCGGAGATGACGGCGACGGCGACGATGAAGACGTTGTTTTTATCGAGCAAGAATTGCAGAAGATCCACGGGGCATCCTGAAGTACGGCGACAAGCCTGGTAGGGGCGAACCCTTGGCGTCCCCTTAGGTGCCGCGCCAGGGAAATGGACGGGTGCGCCGGGGCAAAATCAAGGGCAAAATCACTCAATTATAAAATGAGCGCATTCTTTAACCATCCCTTAACTTTAACCCGCGCGGAAAGCGTGCCAAACCATGCATAAACTTGTTCTGATGCGCCACGGCGAAAGCCAGTGGAATCTGGAAAACCGCTTCACCGGCTGGACGGACGTCGACCTGACCGAAACCGGCCGCGAACAGGCCCGCAAGGCCGGTGAATTGCTGAAGAAAGAGGGTTACACCTTCGATCTGGCCTATTCGTCGCTGCTCAAGCGCGCCATCCGTACCCTGTGGATCGCGCTGGACGCCATGGACGCCATGTACACCCCGGTGGGCGTGAACTGGCGCCTGAACGAGCGCCACTACGGCGCCCTGCAAGGCTTGAACAAGGCTGAAACCGCCGCCCAGTACGGCGACGAGCAGGTCCTGATCTGGCGCCGCGCCTACGCCATCGCCCCGGAACCGCTGTCGCTGGACGACAAGCGCCATCCGCGTTTCGACAGCCGCTACGCCAAGATCCCGGCCGACCAGCTGCCGGCCACCGAGTGCCTGAAAGACACCGTGGAACGCGTGCTGCCGTTCTGGAACGATTCCATCGCCCCGGCCATCCGCGCCGGCCGCAAGGTGCTGGTCGCCGCCCACGGCAACAGCTTGCGCGCCCTGATCAAGCACCTGGACAATGTGTCCGATGACGACATCGTCAACCTGAACATTCCTACCGGCCAGCCGCTGGTCTACGAATTGGATGATGACCTGCGTCCGATCCGCCACTATTATCTGGGCGATGCCGCCGAGATCGAGGCGGCCATGGCTGCCGTCGCAGCCCAAGGCAAGGCTAAGAAGGACTGATATTTCTATGCGTCGCACGGCAGGGGTGTTGTTGGCGGTCATGTTGACCGGTGGGGTGCTGTCGGCTCGCGCTGCGCCCAACGACCTTGCCGGACGCCAGTCCGACGCCGAACGTCAGCAGGCCGCCTTGCGGGACCGCATCGAAAACCTCCAAAAGGATATCGACGGCCGTGAGGCGGCTCGCAAGGAAGCGGCCGACGCGCTCAAGCAGTCGGAATCCTCTATTTCCAAGATCAACCTGCGCTTGCGGGAGCTGGCCGAGGCCAACCGCCAGGCGCAGGCCGACCTGACCGGCCTGGAAAAGCAGATCGGCGCGCAAGAGGTGGTGCTGGCAAAGCGCCGCGCGGAGCTCGCCGACCAGTTGCGCACCCAGTACACCAGCGGCTTGTCGCCCTGGACGGCGCTGCTGTCCGGCGACGATCCTCAGGTGCTGGGCCGCAATCTGGGCTATCTGGACTACGTGTCCCAGGCCCGTGCCAACGCCGTGCAGGCGCTACGGGCCGACATCGAACGCCTGGCGGCGCTGCAGACCCGCGCCGACGCGCGTCGCAGCGAGATTGAAAAAGTCGTGGCCGAAACGTCCGAGCAGAAGACCGCGCTCGTCGGCCAGCAGAAGGAACGCGCTACGCTGCTGGCGCAGCTGGAAGGGCAGATCGCCGCCCAGCGCGCCGAAGCCAACAAGCTGGGCCGGGACGACCAGCGCCTGTCGCGCCTGATTACCGACCTGGACGCGGCGATCGCCAAGCAGATCGAAGAGGCCCGTAAAGCCGAAGAGGCGCGCAAGAAGGCCGAGGAAGCCCGCCGGGTGGAAGAAGCCCGGCGCGCCGCCGAAGAGGCCAAAAAGCGCGCCGAGGCGCAACGCCGCGCGGACGAAGCCCGCAAGAAGGCCGAGGCGGACCGCAAGCTGGCAGCCGATGACGCTGCCCGGCGCGACCGTGACAGCCGCGATGCGCGCGAAGCCGCCCAGGCCCGCGAACAGGTGGAAGCGGCGTCGCGCCAAAACCGCGGCCCGGTCGCCGTGGCCGACCCGGACGCCGCCGGATTACGTCCGGCTGAACAGCGGCACACCCGCCTGACCGACCCGGCCGACACGCCGGCCCCGGCAAAACCCGCGGATCCCCCCAAAAAGGTGGAACCAGTCGAAGCCGAAACCACTCCAACCCGCAGTGCATCGGCCCAGCAGGCCTCCCGTGCTGCCCCGCTAGGCGGCGGCAACGGCTTGAAGCATGGCCTGGCCATGCCGGTGCGCGGGCAGGTGCAGGGCCGTTTCGGGGTAGACCGCCCGGATGGCGGCGTCTGGCGGGGCGTGGTGCTGCGCGCGCCGGAAGGCACCCCCGTCAAGGTGGTGGCGCCGGGCACGGTCGTTTACGCGGAATGGCTGCGCGGCTTCGGCAACCTCATCATTGTGGATCATGGCCAGCAATACCTGACCGTCTATGCTTACAACCAAAGTCTGCTCAAGCGAGTGGGAGATTCGGTGACAGGTGGCGATACTATTGCTACGGTAGGGGCAACCGGCGGCCAAGTGGAATCCGGCCTATACTTTGAAATTCGCCATCGTGGCGCTCCTGTGGATCCGGCCCAGTGGCTGGCCCAGTAAGGGGCATTGGCAAAATTGTCGTTGGTAAAAAACCGTTGGTGAATTACCAAACCCCATCGGCGAAAACAAAATTCGGGAAGTGTGCATGGGCACTCGTAAGTTTCGCGGTTTCGGTCTGATTGCCATCGGCGCGGTGGCTGGCGTATTGCTTAGTGTTGGCGTGACAGCCGTCGCCCAGCGCGGCAGTCCCTTGCCCCTGGACGAGCTCAGGCAACTGACCAGTGTTTTCGCGGCCATCAAGAACAACTATGTCGAGGCGGTCGACGACAAGACCCTGATCGACAATGCCATTTCGGGCATGGTCTCCAACCTGGATCCGCATTCCGCCTATCTGGATGCCGACGCCTTCCGCGAAATGCAGACGGCCACGCAAGGCGAGTTCGGCGGCCTGGGCATCGAGGTCGGCGCGGAAGACGGCTTCGTGAAGGTGATCTCGCCGATCGAAGGCACGCCCGCCGCGCGCGCTGGCGTCATGGCCGGCGACCTCATCATCAAGATCGACGACACGCCCACCAAGGGCATGACGCTGAACGATGCGGTCAAGCTCATGCGCGGCGCACCCAAGTCGCCGATCACGCTGACCATCATGCGCGCCGACCGTCCCCAGCCCATCGTGCTGAAGATCGTCCGCGACATCATCAAGGTGCGCAGCGTGCGCAGCAAGATGCTGGACAACGGCGTGGGCTACATCCGCGTTGCGCAGTTCCAGGAAAAAACCGGTTCGGACCTTGCCAAGGAACTGAAGGAACTGGGCGCCAAAGAGCCGCTCAAGGGCCTGGTCCTGGATCTGCGCAATGACCCGGGCGGCCTGTTGACCAGCGCCATCGGCGTGTCCGGCGCCTTCCTGCCGGCTGACGCCCTGGTGGTGTCTACCGACGGCCGCACGCCCGACGCCCGCCACAAGTACCTGGCTACGCCGTCGGAATATGCCCGCGGTGAAAGCAACTACCTGGCGGGCCTGCCGGCCTGGACCAAGACGGTGCCGATGGTGGTGCTGGTGAACGTCGGTTCGGCCTCGGCTTCCGAGATCGTGGCCGGCGCGCTGCAGGACCACAAGCGCGCCAAGGTGCTGGGCAACCGCACGTTTGGCAAGGGCTCGGTGCAGGTCATCCTGCCGTTGTCGGAAAGCACTGCGGTCAAGCTGACCACGTCGCGCTACTTCACGCCCAACGGCCGTTCCATCCAGGCCACGGGTATCGAACCGGACTACGTCGTTGCTGATACGGCCGACGGCGACCTGTTCCGCCTGCCGCGCGAAGCCGACCTGCAACGCCACCTGTCCAACCCGGGCACGTCGAACGAAGTGAAGTCCAATTCGGATCAGGACAACGTCGACGTTCCCACCAAGGTGTTCGAATTCGGCGGCAAGGACGACTTCCAGCTGCAGCAAGCGCTGAACGTGCTGGCCGGCAAGCCGGTGCAAAAGGGTTCGGCCCGCGCGCAAGCCAAGGCTGACGCCAAGGCCGGCGGTGGCACGCCCACGCGCATGAAGATCACGCCGACCGGAGTCGAGCCCAGCAAGGACAAATGAACGACGAGCAACTGCTGCGCTACGCCCGCCACATCCTGCTCGACGAGCTGGGAATCGAAGGGCAGGAAAAACTGCTGGCGGCGCGTGTGCTCCTCGTAGGGGCGGGTGGACTGGGTTCACCCGCTGCGCTCTACCTGGCCACCGCCGGCGTGGGCGACATCACCCTGGCTGACGACGACGTAGTCGAGCTCAGCAACCTGCAACGCCAGATCCTCCACACCACCGCCAGCGTTGGCCGCCCCAAGGCCGAGTCCGGGCGCGACATGCTGGCGGCGTTTAACCCGCAAGCGCAGGTCCATGCCCGCGTCGAGCGCCTGAAAGACCAGGCGCTGTCCGACGCCGTCGCTGCAGCCGACCTGGTGCTGGATTGCACCGACAACTTCACCACCCGCCACGCCATCAACCGCGCCTGTGTGCAGCATCGCAAGCCGCTGGTGTCCGGCGCGGCGATCCGCTTTGATGGGCAGGTCAGCGTCTACGACCTGCGCGACGACAACGCGCCCTGTTACCACTGCCTGTTCCCGGAAGCCGACGACGTCGAGGAAGCCAACTGCGCCACGATGGGTGTGTTCGCGCCGGTGGTCGGCATCATCGGCAGCATGCAGGCGGCCGAAGCGCTCAAGCTGCTGTCCGGCGTGGGTGAAAGCCTGTCCGGGCGCCTGCTGTGGCTGGACGTGCGCACCATGCAATGGCGCAGCGTCAACGTCCAGCGCGACCCGGAATGCGCGGTCTGCGGCCATCGCGGGCACTGACCCAGCCGTCTCACGCCAAGCGAAAATTCGTCTCACGCCAAGCGAAAATTCGTCTCACGCCGTGCCCTTATTGCCCTCGGGGACAATATTAAAGGCTTGAAATACCTGCTATAACGCCAGCCAGCCTACTTAATTCTGGTGATGGCGATGGACGTGACGGTGTGGACACAGGACTGAAGTTCAGCTTGCCTCGGTGGCGCCTGACGCGGTGGTTGACGCACGCCGGGCAAGACACGCCTCCCGATATCCGCGCGGCGCTGATCGCCAGCCTGTTCGGCACGCTTCCCATCTTTGCCGGGGGGGTCATCAATACCCTGATGATTTCCGGCGTGGTCACCTGGCGTCGCCCGGAGCCCCTGTACATCTCGTGGCTGGTACTCGAGTTGGTGCTGGCCATCATCCGGGTCACGATCCTGCGGGCCGCCTTGCGCGCCGCGCCCAAGGGCGGCAACACCCATACCGACCTCTACATTCTGCTTGCGCTGCTGTGGGCGTTCAGCGTGGGCTACGGCGTATTCATCACCTTCCTCAATGGGGATTGGCTGGCCGCCACCCTGGCGGGCGTGTCCTGCGGCGCGATGGCGGGCGGCATCTGCTTTCGCAACTACGGCGCGCCCCGGCTGGTCGGCGCCATGATCTTCCTGAGCCTGGGCCCAATGTGCCTGGGCGCCTTGTTCACGGGCGAATACGTCACGGCCATCGTCTTCATCCAGATCCCGTTCTATCTGGTCAGCATGAGCATCGCCTCGCATCGCTTGAACCGCATCCTGGTGTCCACCATGTTGGCCGAGCGCGCCAGCGAGCGCCGCGCCAGCGAAGACGCACTGACGGGCCTGGCCAACCGCAGCGGATTGCAGGTGGCGTTGGAGCGGGTGTGCGCCAGCGCGCGCGGGCACGACAGCCACGCCGCGCTGCTGTACATGGACATGGACGATTTCAAGCGCATCAACGACACCTATGGCCATGCCGCGGGCGACCAGGTGCTGACCACCATCGCCCAACGCATGCGCGGCATGCTGCGGGTGGACGACGTGGCGGCCCGGATCGGGGGCGACGAATTTATCGTGCTGGTGACCGGCATCGACGCCACGGCGGCGTTGCGCTTGGGAGAACACCTGCTGCGCGACGCCTCCCAGCCGATTGCGCTGGCGGACGGCACGCGGGTCAGCGTGGGCCTGTCGATCGGCATTTCGATCATTTCGGCGGCCAATCGCAGTCCGCAGGCCGCCCTGGATTCGGCGGACGCTGCCTTGTACCGAGCCAAGGCGCGGGGCGGCCGCTGCTGCGAGATCGTCGGGGGCGCCGAAGTTGAAGACGCCACGCTTTCCAGCGGCAACGGAGAGCCTGCCACGGCTTGATAGGGGGGCGCCGGCAGGCCATCAGTGGCTTTTTTGGACCAAAGTTATCAGATAACCTGAAAAGTAGCCCTATAATCGATCCATGTTGACCAAGACCCTGACCCTGACCGAACAGGTCGCCCGCCAGATTGCGACAGACATTGCCGACGGCGTGCATCCCGTGGGCGCCAAACTGCCGCCTGGTCGCATCCTGGCCGAGCAGTACGGCGTCAGCGCCGCCGTGATCCGCGAAGCGACCGAACGCCTTCGCGCCCAGGGGATGATCCAAAGCCGCCAGGGTTCCGGCAGCACGGTGGTGTCGCGCACGGGTGCCCAGGGCTTCCAGGTGTCCAGCGGCATCGGCGTGGACCGCGCCCAGCTGGCCAACGTCTACGAATTGCGGATGGAACTGGAGGGTGGGGCGGCCGCATTGGCGGCCCTGCGCCGTAACGCCGCCGATCTTGCCGCCATGGCCGAGGCGCTGGCCGCCCTGGAGGCCCATCTTGAACATCCCGAACAAGGGGTGGAGCACGACGTGGCGTTCCACCTGGCCATTGCCGCGGCGACGCACAACAGCACTTATCAAGAACTGCTGCAGTACCTGAACCTGCAACTGCGGCTGGCAGTACGCACCGCAAGATCCAACAGCCGCTTGCAGGACGGCCTGACCGCGACCGTGCATCAGGAGCACGTCGCCGTCTTCGAGGCCATCCGCGCCGGCAATCCCGAACAGGCCCGCCAGGCGGCGGTCTTCCACTTGCAGCAGGCGGCCAGCCGCCTGCAACTCGATCCCCTCTTTTCCGCGGCAACGCAGACACCATGAGCGCATCCGATTTCACTCAACGCCTGACCCAGGCCCTGGGCCCTGATACCGTCTACACCGCCGATGCGGACATCGCGCCCTGGCTGTCCGACTGGCGCGGCCTGTACAACGGCCACGCGCAGGCCGTCGTGCGTCCGCGCACCACTGCGGAGGTCGCCGCCTGCCTGGCCTTGTGCCAGCAAGAGGGCGTGCCGGTGGTGCCGCGCGGCGGCAATACCGGCCTGTGCGGTGGCGCCACGCCGGATGGCAGCGCGAAAAACGTGGTGCTTAGCCTGGACCGCATGAACGCCGTGCGTTCCATCGACACGGTAGCCAACACGATGGTGGCCGAAGCCGGCGCCATCCTGGGCAACCTGCGCCGCGCGGCGCAGGACGCCGGGCGCCTGCTGCCGTTGAGCCTGGCGGCGGAAGACTCCAGCCAGATCGGCGGCAACGTCGCCACCAACGCCGGCGGCGTGAACGTGGTGCGCTACGGCATGGCGCGCGAACTGGTGCTGGGCCTGGAAGCCGTGCTGCCCACGGGCGAGATCTTCAACGGCCTGCGCACACTGCGCAAAGACAACACCGGCTACGACCTGAAGCAGTTGCTGATCGGCTCCGAAGGCACGCTGGGCGTGATCACGGCGGTGGCGTTGCGCCTGTTTCCGCGCACCGATGTGCGTTCGGTGGTGCTCACCGCCGTGGAGTCGCCCGCGCAGGCGCTGCAGTTGTTCGAGATCCTGTTCGAACAATGCGGCGCGCGGCTGCAGGCGTTCGAATACTTTTCGGGTGATTGCCTGGACCTGGTGCTGACGCATGCGGAAGGCGTGCAAGAGCCATTCGATCAGCGCTACCCGGCCTATGTGTTGGTGGAGTTGGCCGATACGGCGGACGAGGCGGGCCTGACGACGCTGCTGGAAAACGTGATCGGCACGGCGCTGGAACGGGGCCTGTGCCTGGACGCGGCGGTGTCGGCGTCGTTGTCGCAACTGCAGACGCTGTGGAAGCTGCGCGAAGAAATCTCGGAAGCTCAACGCGCCGACGGCCCGCACTTGAAGCACGACGTGTCGCTGCCGATCGAGCGCATCCCGGATTTCATGGTGTCAGCAGAAGCGCGCGTGCGCGCGCTGTACCCGGATATCCGCCCGTTCATCTTCGGCCACTTCGGCGACGGCAACTTGCACTACAACCTGTCACGTCCCGCAGGCGCCGACCGCGACTGGGTGGCCGTGAATGGCGCGGCAATCACGGATGCGGTTCTTGATGAAGTGAATCGCTATGGCGGCAGCATTTCCGCGGAACACGGGATCGGGCAGCTGAAGCGGGACCATTTCCTGCATAGCAAAGATGCCGTGGAGTTGCGGTTGATGCGTGAGATCAAGAAGGTGATGGATCCGGCGGGGATCATGAATCCGGGGAAGTTGCTGTAGGGGTGTTGTCGGTTGCGGCTTGAGGGTTATCGCGTTGTCGCGTTGTCGTGGCTTCGTGGGACGCTCGTCGCCGGGGTCGGGTGGGTGGCGCGCGCCCACGATTGCGGTCCGGAGCCTTCGCTCCGGACTGCCCCGTCGTCATCTTCGTCCAGGCCTGCGGCCTTCCCTTCAGATTCCCTCGGGCGCATCAAGGTTGCGCGCCACCCACCCGACCCCGGCGACGAGCTGCGCCGTCTGAGTTCGATGCGCTGCTAGAGCGCTGTTTACTGACGGGATTTTCGGGGCCCGCCTCATGCGTCCGCGCGGGCGGCCGCATTCGGCATACGCGTCGTTGATGCGTCGGGGTGGTAGTCGCTTGCGCGCGGGGGGCGAGTGGTTTTCTATTGCCCCGCAGAGGGGGAGGTGGAGCGACGGGTGGCGCACGGCGGATAGCTGTTTGCTTGTCCAGACCTGTACGCGCGCAACCCATCGTGTCGGCATGCATCGATGATGGGTTACGTGCGGCATGCGTCCGTGTACTTGCGTAAACCGGAACGCACTTCACCCATCCTACGGAGCATGATCCGCATCCTTGCACCCACACGCGAAGCGAAACACGCGACGGCGCAAGACGATGCGTAAGCGCCCGAAGGCCCCCCGCGCGCCACCCGTCCAAATGGGAGGCCGGTGATGGGATCCGGCGATGTGTCGTTCCTCTGACGAATTGATCGTCAATCGTAGGATGGGTGGAGCGCGGCAAATGCGGCATAAGAATCAGGACGCATGCCGCGCGCAACCCATCGTGTCGGCATGCATCGGTGATGGGTTACGTGCGGCATGCCTTCCGTGTACTTGCGTAAACCGGAACGCACTCCACCCATCCTACGGAGCATGATCCGCATGCTTGCACCCACACGCGAAGCGAAACACGCGACGACGCAAGACGATGCGTAAGCGCCCGAAGGCCGCCCGCGCGGCCGGCCGGGAGCGGGCACCGCAAGATCTTCCACCACGCCCCGCCGTGGAGAAGAACCTTAAGCACGCCGACCTCCCCAGCCGCCGTGAGATTGCGGCTAGTGGAGTCCGGTGTGTTGGGGGTCTGGGGTGCGAGGGGCGTCGATAAGCCCGAGGGAATCTGAAGGAGCTGCCGCAGGCAGTGACGAAGATGACGACGGGGCAGTCCGGAGCGAAGGCTCCGGACCGCAATCGTTGCCACTCGCACCCCAGACCCCCAACGCGACGGACGCCTAAAGAACTCGACCCCCGCCACACGCCATCACCAACAACCCCCTACTGCCGCTGATAAACCTCAGCCCCCTTCTTAACGAACTCCACTGACTTCTCCTGCATTCCCTTCTGCAACGCATCCTTCTCACTGACCCCTTGCGCCGCCGCGTAATCCCGCACGTCCTGCGTGATCTTCATGCTGCAGAAATGCGGTCCGCACATCGAGCAGAAGTGCGCCACCTTCATGGAGTCCTTCGGCAGCGTCTCGTCGTGGAATTCCTTGGCGGTGTCCGGATCCAGGCCCAGGTTGAACTGGTCGTCCCAGCGGAACTCGAAGCGCGCTTTTGACAGGGCGTTGTCGCGGATCGCGGCGCCGGGGTGGCCCTTGGCCAGGTCGGCGGCGTGGGCGGCGATCTTGTACGTGATGATGCCGTCCTTCACGTCCTTCTTGTTCGGCAGGCCCAGGTGCTCCTTCGGCGTCACATAACAGAGCATTGCCGTGCCGTACCAGCCGATCAGCGCGGCGCCGATGCCGGAGGTGATGTGGTCGTAGCCGGGGGCGATGTCGGTCGTCAGGGGGCCCAGCGTGTAGAACGGCGCCTCGTGGCAGTGTTCCAGCTGCAGCTCCATGTTTTCCTTGATCATCTGCATCGGCACGTGGCCGGGGCCTTCGATCATCACCTGCACGTCGTGCTTCCAGGCGACCTGCGTCAGTTCGCCCAGCGTCTTCAGTTCGGCGAACTGGGCTTCGTCGTTGGCGTCGTAACCCGAGCCCGGGCGCAGGCCGTCGCCCAGCGAGAAGCTGACGTCGTAGGCCTTCATGATGTCGCAGATGTCTTCGAAGCGCTCGTACAGGAAGCTTTCCTTATGGTGCGCCAGGCACCACTTGGCCATGATCGAGCCGCCGCGCGAGACGATGCCGGTCATGCGGTCGGCCGTCATCGGAATGAACGGCAGGCGCACGCCGGCGTGGATCGTGAAGTAGTCCACGCCCTGTTCGGCCTGTTCGATCAGCGTGTCGCGAAAGATCTCCCACGTCAGGTCTTCAGCCTTGCCGTCCACCTTTTCCAGCGCCTGGTATATCGGCACCGTTCCAATCGGCACGGGTGAGTTGCGGATGATCCATTCGCGCGTTTCGTGGATGTGGCGGCCGGTGGACAAGTCCATCACGGTGTCGCCGCCCCAACGGATGGCCCAGGTCATCTTTTCGACTTCCTCGCCGATGCCGGAGCTGACGGCCGAGTTGCCGATGTTGGCGTTGATCTTCACCAGGAAGTTGCGGCCAATGGCCATGGGCTCGACTTCGGGGTGGTTGATGTTGGCGGGGATGATCGCGCGGCCACGTGCGATCTCGTCGCGCACGAATTCCGGCGTGATGGCAGCGGGGATGGCGGCACCGAACGATTGGCCCGGGTGCTGGCGCAGCAGGCGCTTGACCATCTTTTCGCCATCGGGGCCGCTGTCGCGCAGCGTTTGCAGATAGTGCTCGCGGCGCAGGCTTTCGCGGATCGCTACGTATTCCATTTCGGGGGTGACGATGCCGCGGCACGCATAGTGCATCTGCGAGACGTTGGCGCCGGACTTGGCGCGGCGCGGCGGGCGCTGCAGGTCGAAGCGCATGGCCGTCAGCTTGGGATCGGTCAGGCGTTCGCGGCCGTAGTCGCTGGTCGGCCCCGACAGCACTTCCGTGTCGCCGCGTTCTTCGATCCAGGCGCGGCGCAGTTCGGGCAGGCCGCGGCGGATATCGATCTTGACGTCGGGGTCGGTGTAGGGGCCGCTGCAGTCGTAGACCGTCAGTGGCGGGTTCTTTTCCCCGCCGAACATTGTCGGCGTGTCGTCCTGCTCGATCTCGCGAAAAGGGACGCGGATGTCGGGGCGCGAGCCCGTTTCATACACGCGGCGCGATTTGGGCAGCGGTGCGACGGCCGCCGCGTCGACTTCGGCGGTAGCGGCCAGGAATTTGGGATTGGCGTTCATGGAAAGCTCCAAGCGAGTTGTTGGAGCCGATCGGGAATGGACTTCCGCCAGGCGTGCGGGGACACGTGGCGGAAATACGGCTCCCAGCATCGGCATTATCCGTACTGGTACGAAGGGACTCTCTCAACACGTCCTGCCGGAAAGGCGGGACGAGTACCCCTGCGCGAAAGCGAAGTATAGAGCCACTGCGAGGAGGGCTGGTATTACTGCTTTACATTTGGATTCAGTCTGGGGCGACACTGTCATTCAGGTTCGGTACACTTTTTCAATGAAACGCCCGGCAGGCAGTCGTCTTGTCGGGACCAGCCCACTTAAGAAGGAATCGAGCATGCAACTGACCCTACGCAAATTGGCGCCCGCCCTGGTTGTTGTGACGTTGGCGCTAGCAGGTTGCAAGACCGCCCCGACGAAGTCGTCCGGTGCTGCGGCCACGCCCGAAGCCGGCCAGCAGGCAACGCAGCCGGCCACCGCCTCGTCGGTGGACTTCTACCTGGCGCAGCAGCAGCCCGCGCCGGGCTTGCGCGAGATCGCGCTGCCCGACGGCAAGCTCTACATGCAGCAGACGCCCGTGCTGACGCGCGCTGATCTGACCGACGCCGCCGCGCTGGTGGATCGCCAAGGCCAGAACTTCGTGGGCCTGCGCTTCTCGGAAGCCGGCGCACGCAAGCTGACGGACGTCAGCACCAAGAACGTCGGCAACCGCCTGGCCCTGGTGATCGACCAGGAATTGGTCGCTGCCCCCAGCATCGCTGAACCGCTGAACCGCGGCGTGCTGGCATTTGGCGTGGCATCGGCCCAGGCCGCCTCTGAAATCGCTGCCAAGATCCGTGGCGATGCCGCACCGGCTCCGGCCGCAAACGGCACGGCGCCCGCGCCCAAGCCCTGATCTTCAGGCGGGCCTGCCCCGCTTACGCAAGACATAAAAAAATCCGCATCGAACGATGCGGATTTTTTTTGCCCGAATCAGGCGTAGGTATTCAAGGCAGGGAGATGTGGCGATCAGCCGGGCTTGCGTCCGCGGGGCTTTACGGTGCGGCGGGCGTGCGCGGTTTCGATGAAAGTCAGCGTCAGCGCTTCGAGTTGCACGCGGTCTTCGGGTGATAGCCCATCGAACAGCGACGGCGCGATATTGGGATAAGGCCACGGCGCATGCGGGCGGCGCCGCTTGGGCAGGCGCGGCATGGTTTCGGCAACGCCGGCCGGCGGAAGCGTATCGGACAGGTCATAGCCTTCCATGGGTAGTTCCATGGGGCCCTTGCCGGTTTCAAGCCATTCCGCTTCGATTTTCAGAATCTGAGCAAGCTTGCGTACGGACCGGCTGGAGTGCCGAAGCCCGCTTTCGTAACTGGCGATTGCACTTTGCGAAATCCGCGCCAGACGCGCGAGCGTCTTCTGCGTGTGGCCACGCAGAAGACGGGCTTGCTTCAATCGGTCTGAAAATGTCTTCACGCATCGATTGAAGCTTGCTCGTCATCTACTTTGGTGGCTATAAGAATCACTTAAGTAATAATTCGGGAGGCGTGTTGGCATGCAGGAACGGGGCAATGTGTTCGTCGTGCAACTTGATGAAATGACGAACAATAATTTTGTCACTGCCTTGCGTGAATTCCAATGGCAGGTCAGCGCGTTCGAATCGCCGGCCGAACTCTTAGAGCACCTGCAGACGGAGGATGCCGATGCGATGGTGCTGCGTGGCCGGGGCAAGCGGATGCCGCAGCTGATTGCCGCGTTGCGTCGTGCGGCGCCGGATGCGGTGGTGGTGTGGCAGGCGCCCGCCGCTACGCCACGCGAACGTGTCGAGGCCCTGGAGGCCGGCGTGGATGCCTACAGCTCAGTGCGCATGGAAGCGCCCGAATGGGACGCGTTGCTGCGCAATGTGCGCCGACGGCTGTTGCCACCCGCCACCGACGGGCCGGCGTGGCGGGTCCACGGCCGAGAGCGGGTGCTGTCCGGGCCCGCCGGTGAACGGCTACCGCTCACCGTGACCGAGCGTACTTTTTTTATCCGCCTGTTGAATGCGCCCGGCCAATGCCTGCGGCGCGAACGGTTCTTTCCGGGCAACCCGCAAGAGGGCGCGCGCAGCGTGGATGTGCTGGTGTCGCGGCTGCGCAGCAAGGCGCGCCGCCTTGATATCGACCTGCCGGTACTCGCCGTTCGCGGGTGGGGCTACATCTTCCTGCAGCACGACCCGGGCGCGACGCGGCAGGGTGGCTGGAACCCTGCGCCAAACGCCGCGTGTGCAAAGCCCTTAGAGCACGACCAGGTTGTCCCGGTGCATCAGCTCGGGGTCGGTCATGCTGCCCAGAATGCGGGCGATCTGGGATGACGGCTGGCGCAGGATGCGCCGCGTATCCACGGACGAATAGTTGATCAGGCCGCGGGCGCATTCGCGCCCTTGGCTGTCCACGCATGCGACGACGTCGCCGCGGCCGAACTCGCCTTCCACTTCCGTCACGCCGATCGGCAGCAGGCTCTTGCCTTCGCGCAGCAGCGCCTGCACGGCGCCGTCATCCAGCACGACGCGACCGCGCAGCCGCAGGTGGTCGGCCAGCCATTGCTTGCGGGCGGACCACACGGGCAGCACGGCGCGCAATTCGCTGCCGATGCATTCACCCTGGGCCAGGCGCGTCAGCACGTTGCGTTCGCGGCCCGAGGCGATGACGGTGTGCGCGCCGCTGTGGGCCGCGCGTTTGGCCGCCAACACCTTGGTCAGCATGCCGCCGGTGCCGATGCCGCTGCCGGCGCCGCCGGCCATGGCTTCCAAGGACGGGTCGCCGGCTTGCGCATGCGACATGAACTTGGCTTCGGGGTTCTTGCGGGGATCGGAGTCGTACAGGCCACGCTGATCGGTCAGGATGATCAGCGTGTCGGCCTCGATCAGGTTGGTGACCAGTGCGCCCAACGTGTCGTTGTCGCCCAGCCGGATCTCGTCCGTGACGACGGTGTCGTTTTCGTTGACGATCGGCACCACGCCCAGGCGCAGCAGGGCGAACAGCGTGCTGCGAGCGTTGAGGTAGCGGTGGCGGTCGGCCAGGTCTTCATGGGTTAGCAGGATCTGCGCGGTGCGCAGGCCGTACTCGGCGAACGCCGCTTCGTAGGCCTGGCACAGGCCCATCTGGCCTACGGCCGCGGCCGCCTGCAGTTCGTGCATGACGGAGGGGCGCTTGCGCCAACCCAGCCGCGCCATGCCTTCCGCGATGGCGCCGCTGGAGACCAGCACGATCTGCTTGCCCTGCTTGTGCAGGGCGGCGATCTGCGCGGCCCAGTGCGCGACAGCGGCGCGGTCCAGGCCTCGGCCTTCGTTGGTGACCAGCGACGAGCCGACTTTGGCGACGAGGCGCTGGGCGTGGGTGACGACGGAAACGGCAGGTGTTTCAGCAGACATGATGGGCGCCGGCTGCGGCGAAAAAAGACGTAATCGTAAGGACTGCGATTATGGCTTATTCGTCGCCGGCGCGCGGCGCGGCGGGCTTGTCGGCATCCGACCGGGTGTCGTCAAAGCGGGGGTCCGGCGCCACGTAGGTGCCGTCTGCCTGGTCGCGCGACACGTATTCCTTTTCGCGCTCGGCGTCCAGGTAGTCTTGCAGCGCGTACAGCAGGTCTTGCGTGCCTTCGCCCGTCAGGCCGGAAATGGCGAACACGGGGCCCTTCCAGTCGTAGAGCTCCAGGAAGCGGCGCTTGGTGTCTTCGGGGTCCGGCACCATGTCCAGCTTGTTCAGGACAAGCCAGCGCGGCTTTTCGGCCAGTTCCGGGTCGTAGCGGCGCAGTTCTTCAACGATGGCGCGCGCGTCGATCACGGCTTGCTCGACGGGGTCGGCGTCCGGATCCGGCGTGGACACGTCCACCAGGTGCAGCAGCACGCGGGTGCGCGCCAGGTGGCGCAGGAACAAGTGGCCCAGGCCCGCGCCTTCGGAGGCGCCTTCGATCAGGCCGGGAATGTCGGCCACGACGAAGCTGCGCGACGGCGAGGTGCGCACGACGCCCAGGTTGGGGTGCAGCGTGGTGAATGGGTAGTCCGCGATCTTCGGCTTCGCATTCGAGATGCGGGTGATCAGCGTGGACTTGCCGGCGTTCGGCAGGCCCAGGAGGCCCACGTCCGCCAGCACCTTCAGTTCCATGCGCAGGTAGCGGTGTTCGCCTTCCTTGCCGGGCGTCCACTGGCGGGGCGCGCGGTTCAGGCTGGACTTGAAATGGATGTTGCCCATGCCGCCCTGGCCGCCGGCGGCCAGCACGACTTTCTGCTCGTGCGTGTCCAGGTCGAACAGGACTTCGCCGGTTTCGGCGTCATGGATGACCGTGCCCACGGGCACGCGCAAGGTGATGTCCGGGGCGGCTGCGCCGTACTGGTCGGAGCCGCGGCCGTTCTCGCCGCCTTTGGCGCGGTGCAGGCGCGCGTAGCGGAAGTCGATCAGCGTGTTGATGTTGCGGTCGGCTACCGCATAGATGGTGCCGCCGCGTCCGCCGTCGCCGCCGTCCGGACCGCCTTTGGGAATGAACTTTTCGCGGCGAAAGCTCGCCACGCCATTGCCGCCTTTGCCGGCGACCACTTCAATGGTGGCTTCGTCTACGAATTTCATGGTGTTTGCGCGTGTAGTGGGTAATGGGGCAGGCGCCCAGGGGGCGCCGCCAGGAGGCATTGGAAAGCTTACTCGCCAATTGCCCTAAAACAAAAAAGCCCCCCACGCTGCACAGACTTCGTGTGCTTGCTACCCCCCAAGGGGGCCGCATTTTGTCTTGGGGCGGCCCGGCGACAAAAAAGCCCTGCCGCATGCGACAGGGCTTTTGCCGTTCGGCAACGCGGTAAACCGCGTTGCGCTGACCGTGCTTGTCCGATTACTCGGCAGCGATGATCGAAACGGTCTGCTTGTTCAATGCGCCCTTGAAGCCGAATTGAACCTTGCCGTCGACCAGCGCGAACAGGGTGTGGTCCTTGCCCATGCCGACGTTCACGCCAGCGTGGAAGCGAGTACCGCGCTGACGCACGATGATCGAACCAGCGGGAATCAGTTCACCGCCGAAGGTCTTGACGCCCAGACGCTTTGATTCTGAGTCGCGTCCGTTTCGCGTAGAGCCGCCGCCCTTTTTCTGTGCCATGTTTAGCTCCTGCTAAGTGGTACCGAGTCGCTTCTTAAGCCGTAATGGCTTCGATGCGGATTTCGGTGTAGTTCTGACGGTGGCCCTGACGCTTCTGATAGTGCTTGCGACGGCGCATCTTGAAGATCTTGACCTTGTCGTGGCGGCCTTGCGCAAGAACCGTTGCCTTGACCACAGCGCCGGAGACGAGGGGCGTGCCAACTTTCAGTTGGTCGCCTTCGCCCACGGACAGCACTTGGTCCAGGGTGATTTCTTGCCCAATGTCTGCCGGTATCTGTTCTATCTTGAGTTTTTCGCCAGCGGCAACGCGATACTGCTTGCCACCGGTTTTTACGACCGCGTACATGGGGTGTTCCTTAAATAGGTAAATGGGTCTATCCGCGCGACCCGCCCTGCTGGGTGGGATTGCCGCCCTGGAAAGATCGCTTTCATGTCTTGATGCCAGAACCTGGCAAGAAGGAAAGCGCCTATGTGCTTTCAAGCGTAGTGCTTGGAAAGTACCCAGAGGGTTTACGCGAACAACCGACGTAATTCGGGCATTGCTGACCGAATTCAGGATATTAGCCCGGGACTTTTCAAAAGTCAAAAAGCCGTTGCAGGCTAAGGGCTTAGGTGTGGCGCTCAGGCTTCAAGCCGCGGGAATCACCCGCAACGCGATGTCGCGCGCCACCTGGCGGATGCCTTCCATCACGTCGCGTCGGTGGGCGTCGTCCAGGCGGTCGGTGGGGATCGACGTGCTGACTGCCACCCGCTTGCCCAATGGTGTCGCCCCGATATAGGCCGCGTAGCAGACCAGGCCCGTCGCTACTTCCTCAAGATCCTGGCCCAGCCCCATCTGACGCACCAGATCCAGTTCCTGGTAGAGCGCCTCGCGCGTGGCCAACGTGCGGTCGGTGACGCGCGGCAACTCAGCCGGCACGCAGGCCGCCAATGCTTCGGGGGTCAGACTGGCCAGCAGCGACTTGCCCAGCGCGCAGGCGTGGGCGGGCAGGCGCATGCCCAGTTCCGACACCAGCCGGACGGGGCGGCGGGCGTCCTCGCGGGCGATATAGACCACGTCGAAACCGTCCAGCACGGCCAACTGCACCACCTCGTTGCAGCGGGCGACGAAATCGCTGGCGGCCGCGTGGAAGGCGGCCTCGAGGCCGTCATGGCGCAGATAGGCGGCGCCCAGCGCCATCAGTTCGATGCCGATCAGGTAGCCGCCGTCTTTGCGTTCGATCCAGCGCCGCTGTTCCAGGCAGTCCAGCAACAGGTAGAGGGTGCTTTTGGCCAACTTGCAGTTGTCGGCCAGTTCCGCCGCCTTGACCGGCGTGCGACGGCCGGCAAGGACCCGCAGGATGTCGTGCGTGCGCCGGATGGCGGGAACGTCATAGTCGATAGCCACGGCGCATTATTTCCAATATGTTGGAATGAAAATCATAATATTGGACATGATAAGGCCATTCTCCTAGACTCGTCCTGCATCAACGGCCTGCCGCATCCCAGGCGATGACCGGCACAACGCGAGGAGACAACATGAATCCGCAGCACGACACACTGCCTTCCGATCTATCCCAGGCGTTGCTGGTGGGCCGGGTCTGGCGCCCGGCACCGGTCAACGGCCCCAGCGTGGTGGTGGTGCGCGACGGCGAGGTTTTCGACGTTACCGCCACGGCGCCCACCGTGTCCGACTTGCTGGACCGGGCCGACCGCGTGGCGGTAGCGCGCAGCGCCGACGGAGAATCGCTGGGCGACGTGCGGGCACTGATGGCCGCCACGTTGCAAGGCGGGGAGGGGCCGCGTTTGCTGGCGCCGTGCGACCTGCAACCGGTCAAAGCGGCTGGCGTCACCTTTGCCATCAGCCTGCTGGAACGCATGATCGAAGAAGAAGCCGGCGGCGACGCGAGCCGGGCCGACGAGATCCGCGTGCGGATGCAGGCGCTGATCGGCTCGGACCTCTCGCGCTTGCGTCCCGGCTCTGCGCAGGCGCTCAAGCTGAAGACCGAATTGCTTGAACGCGGACAATGGTCGCAATACCTGGAAGTGGGCATCGGCCCCGATGCCGAGATCTTTTCGAAGGCGCCGCCCATGGCCTCGGTGGGCTTTGGCGCCCAGATCGGCGTGCTGCCGGAATCCGAATGGAACAACCCCGAACCCGAAATCGTGCTGGCTGTGGACAGCCGCGGCGAGGTAGTGGGTGCCACGTTGGGCAACGACGTCAATCTGCGCGACATCGAAGGCCGCAGCGCCTTGCTGCTGACCAAGGCCAAGGACAACAACGGATCCTGCGCCATCGGCCCCTTCATCCGGCTGTTCGACGGCGACTTCGATTTGGACAGCGTGCGCCAGGCCGACGTGTCGCTGCGCATCGACGGCGACGACGGCTTCGCGTTGAGCGGCGTGAGCCACATGCGGGAAATCAGCCGCGATCCGCTCGACCTGGCACGCCAGGCCTGCGGCGCGCATCATCAGTATCCCGACGGTTTCATGCTGTTCCTGGGCACCATGTTCTCGCCGAGCCAGGATCGCAAGGGCCCGGGCACGGGATTCACGCACAAGCTGGGCGACCGCGTCGTGATCGCCTCCGAGCGCATCGGCGCCTTGGTCAACGAGGTGCAATTGTCCACCGAGATCGCGCCCTGGACCTTTGGCGTGCGCGCGCTGTACGCCAATCTGGCAGGGCGCGGCCTGTAACAGGATCGGGGGCCGGAGCAGGGGCGCAAGTGGGGCGGAGGTGGGGCGGCCGTGGCCGCCTGCTGCCCGTACACCCCGTATAATCGCTGGTCGAATCCCCCGCCGCACGTGGCGGGCCCAGCGGTAAGAGCCCCCACGCGGCTCGTTTCACTTGTCGGATACGTCTTGAATCTCCCCGCGCTTATTGCCCCCATTGCTGACGATATGAAGGCTGTCGACGCGGTCATCCGCGAGCGGCTGAATTCCGATGTGGTCCTGATCCGCACGATTGGCGACTACATCATTGGCGCGGGCGGCAAGCGCATGCGCCCGGCCATGGTGCTGATGGTGGCGCGCGCCTTGGGGTACGAAGGGACGCATCACCAACTGCTGGCCGCCGTCGTGGAATTCATCCACACCGCCACCTTGCTGCATGACGATGTGGTCGACGAATCCGACCTGCGCCGCGGCCGGGACACCGCCAACGCCGTGTTCGGCAACGCCGCCAGCGTCCTGGTGGGCGACTACCTGTATTCCCGTTCGTTCGAGATGATGGTCGAGGCCGACTCGATGCGCATCATGAGCATCCTGTCGCAGGCCACCACGGTGATCGCCGAGGGCGAGGTGCTGCAGCTCTTGAACGTGCACGACCCGGATGTTTCGCAAGAGCGCTACCTGCAAGTGGTGCGCTACAAGACCGCCAAGCTGTTCGAAGCCGCCGCCCAAGTCGGCGCCATCCTGGCGGGCGCGACGCCCGAACAGGAAGCCGCCGCGGCCGCCTACGGTCGCCACGTCGGCACGGCCTTCCAACTGGTGGACGACGTGCTGGATTACAGCGGCGACGCCGCCGCCCTGGGCAAGAACGTGGGCGACGACCTGCGCGAAGGCAAGCCGACGCTGCCGCTGATCCGCGTGATGGAAGTGGGCACGCCTGAGCAGCAGCAACTGATCCGCGACGCCATCAAGACGGGCGACGCCGACTTCGCCGCCGTGGCCGCCGCCATCCAGGCGACCGACGCGCTGGAACACGCGCGTCTGGCCGCCGTCGCCGAAGCCGATCGGGCCCGGGAAGCCCTGTCCGCCTATCCCGCTTCCCCTTTCTTGAATTCTCTGCTAGAATTCTGCGCTTTCGCGGTGAATAGAGATCGCTAGCGCGGAAACTTGGTTCGGGGAATTGAAAAGCGAGGTTGAAAAACCCGATTTTCAAAAAAACTGAATTTAGGTTCTAATAGCGGTCGCTGTTGATAGTGAAAAACAGCAAGATGTTTGGTTGCACTGAGCGTAGCCGAGCAAGCAAGTAGGCAGAGATGCCTAAATAGTAAGACTCGGGGCGTAGCTCAGCCTGGTAGAGTACTGCGTTCGGGACGCAGGAGTCGGAGGTTCGAATCCTCTCGCCCCGACCACTTGATGTGGTCGAATTTTTGAAAGTGTTTCCCGACACTTTTAGCTAAAAGCCGGTATCGCGCAAGCGGGCCGGCTTTTTTGCGTTTGCTCTCCTTTCACATGGCGATCCAGGCGCTCACTCATCTGGGAACGCGGGTTCCGCGCCTGCCTCTTCCAGAAGGTCGGCCAGCTCGTCGGCGCCTTTTTCGGTAGCCCAGGCCCAGGCGTTCCAGCCTTCGTTGTCACGTACGTCTGCTTGGGCACCGTGGGAGAGCAGCAGCCGCGCGATATTCAGATTGCCGCGCGCCGCGGCAGCCATCAACGGCGTGCCGCCGTCATCCATGACGGCGTCTACGTCAGCGCCCGCCTCCAGCAGCAAGGCGACCACGGCTTCTCGGTCCCAGCTTGCTGCTTGATGTAGCGCGGTCAGCCCGTGGCCGGCGCGGCAGGACAGGTTGGCACCGTGGGCGAGCAGGACGCGGACGGCATCGGCCGCGCCATCTGTGGCGGCGCAGAACAGCGCGGTGCCGCCGAAGTCGTTGAGGGTGTTCACGGACGCGCCCAGCAGAAGCGCCTGTTCGATGGCCGCGGTGTCGTTCTTGCTTGCCGCGTGCAGGAGTTGTTGGTCTGGAGTCATAAGGTAGGTGGGTGTCGGGGAAAGCTGGTACGCGAACGTTACACGGTGCGGTGTGACCGCGGCGCAGATCGGCCTGATTCGACGCGTTGATAGCCGGGCCCGTGTCAGTGCTGGCGGCCAGCGATCCGGGGATGACGGTCGGCCTCTGGTCGTTCGGGATCGACGGTATGCCGGTCGCGGCGCTGGTTTCCCGGCAATCAGACCGTCCAATCCTCCAGACGAAGGCCGGGCACGCGGGCGAACTCGCGGGTGTTGTTCGTCACGAGGACGAAGCCTTGAGACCGGGCGTGAGCCGCAATCATTGCGTCGTAAGGACCAATGGGCGTGCCAATTTTTGCCAGTTCCGCCCGGAGCTGGCTGGTGTGGGCGGCAGCGGCGCGATCGTAGTCGAGGACTTCAAGGCGAGCCAGGAAACCCTCAACGACGGCTTGATTGCGCGCGGGTGCGGCTGATTTCTCCGCACCGTAGATGAGTTCCATTGCGGTGATCGTGCTTACGCACAATTGTCCTTGCCGCAGATTGAAGGCTTGCCGCACCGCATCCGGCTTGCTCTTAATCGTGAAAATGCAGATGTTCGTATCGAGCATGAACTTCAGCATCAGAAGCCCTCGCGTGTCTGATCGCCAGGCTGCTCGCGGTCGACCAGATAGTCGGTGGTCACCGACTCGCCGTCGAACCATGTGTCCCAACTTTCGCCGGAGGGCACCAGCAGACGTGCGCGACCGATTGCGATGATGTCGACCCGCGTGACGTCAGGCGGCAACGCGACGGCCTTAGGCAGGCGCACTGCCTGGCTTCGGTTGCTCTTGAAAACAGATCCTTGGTCCACGGTATTCTCCTTGGGATATACGCTTGGAATATACATTGTAAGGTTGGCAAACGCCTGTACGCAATGAAGCCGATAGATGGCCCACTTGGCATTCAGCAGCCCTCGGTTTACTTTCGACGCTTATCAGCGACCGGAGCCATGCCGTGGCCGAAAACCCTCCCGCGAGGTCCATCAAGGCCGCGAAGCGTCCCAGCGCGCAGCCTGCCGAACCCGTCCTGCTGTCTGGCGGCAACCCGCAAATTCCCAAAGGCGAAGGCGATGGTCCGGTGCAAGCCTATATTGCGGCCATGCCGGGCTGGAAGCGCGACCTGGGCCGTCGGCTTGATGCGCTGATCGTGAAGGCCATTCCGGACGTGCATAAAGCCGTCAAATGGAATTCGCCGTTTTACGGTTTGAAGGGCGAGGGCTGGTTTCTCAGCCTTCATTGCTTCACCAAATACGTCAAAGTCGCCTTCTTCCGTGGGCAGTCGCTGCAGCCTGTGCCGCCCGGAGCCTCCAAGAGCCAGGACACGCGGTATCTGGATATCCGCGAAGACGATGTGCTGGACGAGGCTCAATTCAGCGATTGGGTCAGACAAGCCAGCCAGTTGCCGGGTGAACGGATGTAAGGGGGCAAGGCAGGGGCGGTGCGAGAGCGCAGTGGGCCCTCTGTGGACCGTTATCGCCGGCCCGTGCGAAACACTCGCAACAATAAATTACGCCCTTCGTGATGGGTCGTCAGCGCCCGCATGGCGCCGTCCGTGGCCCTCGGCATAGGCGCAGCCCGCGCCAGGGCTTGATTCCAGCGGGGCGTCCCTTCGCGCAGGCAAGCGGGGGCATGTCTAAAGGTGCGCGTGACGGCCGGCCGGGCCATGTTTCTTTGCGCGATCCGGTGGTTGCGGCGTCATTCCAAATCAGTAGGATGCGCGGTCACGCATCTGACTCTGCCTCATCCAAGGACCGATCCCATGACGCTGCCGCGACCGCGAGTTGCCCTTTCCGCCCTGATGCTTGCGCTCGCCTTGTCGGGGTGCGTGACCGTGCCGGATTCGCACGGCGAGGGCACCATGGATGATCCGCGCTATGCGCAGCTGCTGGACTTGATCGATAAGGCGCTGAAATCGAACATGGCGGTGGTGCTGGTGGCCGACGTGATGCCGCATGCCACGCTGAACGACGCGGAGTCCATGATGAAATGGACCGGCAATGTGATCTTCACGCATGAGCAGATGCCGAACATCACCTTCGGCCGCAAGTTCCAGAACAATGCGCTGCAACGCGACAAGGACGCCACGTATCTGTTCAAGGCGTTCGAGGTGCATATCTTGCCTCCCGGTAAATACCTGCTGACGGGTGGCGACGATTACAAGCTGAATGCCTTGCTGGACCAGGTGGGCGCGCGCAGCGGTCCGGCAGGCTCGGGGCGTGGCGCCAAGGGCACCGCGTATCTGTCGCCGGAGCTCTATCGCGAATACTACAAAGAGACCAACTGGCACGAAGGCACCACTGGCACCCAGCTCAAGACGCGCACGGTCTGCACGGCGGTGCATCGGGGCACGGGCGCCTGCGTCAGTTGGGGCGAAGAGCAATACACCGAGACCACGCAGGGCTCTCGCGCCGGCTATTACGAGCAAACGGATTCGCGGGACATTCCCGCAATCAAGGTGGCGTCGCGCCTTGCGCCGAAGCTGGCGCTGGGCAGCTTCACACTCAAGGGTGGCCACTTTGTGCTGAGTCAACGCGTGCACATGAAGACGCCCAGCTACCAGTACAAGCAGTCGGGTTGCCGCGCGGTCGATCCGAAGAAGATCGAGTGCCCCCTCGAAGACTTCACCGTCTATACGCGCCCGGCGCCCATGGACTTCACCCAGAAGCTCATCGCGCAGCGCGACCTGAGCGATGCGCACCGGCAACTGCTGTCCACCTTGCAACCCATGCAGATCACGCCATTGGGCAAGCAGGGCATGGAAGACCCGATCTGGGGCGTGCCGCTGTCGATAGGCAGCGGGAAGTAAGCTGTCGACCGTCTCTACTATCTAGAGAACTTCACACCGTGATCCGTCATCTGGTCCTTGCAGCATCGTTGGCCATCGCGAGCGGCGCTGCGGCGGCTGCGCCCTCGTTTAACTGCGCCAAAGCCACCACGCCGGTCGAAAAGTCGCTTTGCGGGAATTCCGTGCTGGGCGGCCAGGATGCGGCCATCGCGCAGCAATACAACGCGGTGCGCGGCAAGCTTGACGCCGATGCGGCCAAATCGCTGACTGCCGACCAGCGTTATTTCCTGAGCGTGCGCGACAGGGTCTATGCCGAACCTTTTTCGGGCAGCACGCCGTTCAAAGAGATCGCCACCAGCATGGATCACCGCCTGCGGTTCCTGAAGGCCATCAACCCGCAGCCGCCTGCCGGCTTTGTCGGCAAGTGGAAAAACATCGAAGGTGAAATCGAGATCACGCAGACCGCCGACGGCAAGCTGTTCGTGGCGGCCAACTCGGCCCAACCCTACAACGGCCGTTGGGTCTGCGATTTGAGCGGCAACGCGGACGTCTCGGGTGACACCCTGAACGTCACCTATCAGGACGGTGCGCCATGGGTGCTCGCGCTGACGCGCCGCGGCGCCGTCCTGGTGGTTCGCGAAGTGCCGCCCGCCGGTGGCAAAGACGACGGCTTCGGCCCGCCTTTTTGCGGCATGAACGGCAGCCTGTCCGGCGACTGGTTCGCGGTCCGCTGACCCGGGGCGCCTACTTGGCCGCGACCAGCGGGCAGCCGCCCTGGTTCAGCGGGCGGAACGCGTTCTCACCCGGGATGGTGCGCAGGATCTTGTAGTAGTCCCAGCGCGCTTTGGATTCCGAGGGCTTCTTCACTTCGACGAGGTACATGTCGTGCACCAGCCGGCCATCTTCGCGCAGGTAGGCGTTGCGGGCGAACATGTCGTCGATCTTCATGCCGCGGATTTGCTTCATGACGGCGTCGCCCTCTAGTGAGTTGCTTTCCTTCACGCCTTTCAGGAAGGTCAGCACGGAAGAGTAGACGCCGGCCTGCGCCATCGTGGGCACGCGCCCTTTCATGCGTTCCGCGTAGCGCTTGGTCCAGTCGCGCGTGCGATCGTCCATGTCCCAGTAAAAGCCGGTGGTCAGCACCAGGCCCTGCGCTTGCTCCAGGCCCACGCCGTCAACGTCGGTGATGAACATGAGCAGGCCGGCCAGCTTCTGGCCGCCTTTGATCAGGCCGAATTCATTGGCCTGCTTGATGGCCATCGTGGTGTCGCCGGAGGAATTGGCCAGCGCCACGATCTCGGCCTTGGAAGCCTGGGCCTGCAGCAGGAACGAGGAAAAGTCGTTTGAGGCGCGGGGATGCTTGACCGCGCCCAGCGTCTGGCCGCCGGCCTGTTTGACGGCGTTTTCCGTGTCGGCCTGCAAGGCATGGCCGAACGCGTAGTCGGCCGTCAGGAAGTACCACTTCTTGATGCCGGACTCCGTCAGTGCGCGGCCGGTGCCGTTGGCCAGCGCGTAGGTGTCGTAGGTCCATTGGGCGGTCGAGGCCGAGCAGGCTTTGCCCGTCAGGTCCGAGGTGCCGGCGGTCGAGGCCAGGAACGCGATGTTGGACGTGCGCGTGATTTCCTGCACGGCCAGCGCGACCGAGGAGGTCGGCACGTCGACGATGGCCTTCACGTTGTCCTGGTCGATCCAGCGGCGCGCGGTGGCGGAACCGATATCGGCCTTGTTCTGGTGATCGCTGGCGATGACTTCGATCTTGCGGCCCAGCACGGTGGACCCGAAGTCTTCGACGGCCATGCGGGCGGCTTCGACGGAGCCTTGGCCCGAGAGGTCGGCGTTCATGCCGGACAGGTCGGTCAGGACGCCGATGCGGATGGGCTTGTCGGACTGCGCATGCGCGGCCGGCAGCGCGAAGGCGCAGGCGACGAGCAGGGCGCTAAGCAGTGGTTTCATGTCTTTCCTCCAGGATGGGTGCCCGCTCTGAGGCGGGTCTAAAAGGCGGATCTAAACGGCAGTGGCGGGGGACAGCAGATGGCACAACAGGAATTGATCGGTCTGCGCGTGGGCGTAGGCGTTGGCGTCGAATTGGGCGTCGATGGCGCGTTTGGTCAGCCGCTGCGCCAGCGGCGGACAGGCGGCGGCTTCCCGCGCCAGGTCCGTGGCGGTGCGCAGCACTTCGCCGGTGGGGGTGACGCGGTCGGCCAGCCCCCAGTCTTCGGCGGTGCCGGCATCCAGCCGCAAGTCGGTGAAGAGCGCACGCTTGGCGCGCGCCGGGCCGACCAGGCTGGCCAGGCGGGGCAGCCCGCCCCAGGCCAGCGGCAGCCCCAGGCGCACCTCCGGCAGGCGTAGAAACGCGTCGGCGCCCAGCACGCGCCAGTCGCAAGCCAGCGCCAGCACGGCGCCGCCGCCGACCGCCGCGCCTTCGATGGCGGCGATGGTCACTTGAGGCAGCTCGCTCCAGGCGCGGCACAACGCCTCGCCGCGCGCCAACGCGCGCTGCGTCATCAAGGGATCGTCGTGGTTCCAGAGTGCGGGGTCTTTCAGGTCGATGCCCGCGCTAAAGACGGCGGGCGTGCCGGTCAGCACGACGGCGCGGACGCGGTCGTCGCGCGCCAGTTCGCCGGCGGCGTCGATCAAGGCGTCGATCGCCGCCAGATTCAGGGCGTTGGCCTTGCCGCCGCGGTCGTAGCGCACCACCGCCACGTCCTCGTCGCGCTCGATTGAAACCATGCTCATTCGCTGTCCTTGGCGTTTAGTTCGTGGATATACTACCAAGTATGTTGAAAGTCGCAAGACTTCGCCGGCTGTCTGGCAGGGAGTGTGCGGGTAAGTCCGCATTCGCCAGTCCTGGATAGCGGCGGAAAAGTCATGAAAAATAAAGCGAAATAACAAAACGAGGAGACGATTGATGAACGACGAGGCTCGGGCGGCCGTTCCCGAACGCCAGGTGTGCGTGCTGCGCTATCTGCTGGAGAGTCAGGCCAAAAAGATACCGGAAAGAATCTTCGTCCGTTTTTATGGCGGCCCAACGTGGACCTATGCGCAGACGTTGGCCCAGGTTCGCCAGCGCGCGGCCACGCTGCGCCGCGAAGGCGTCAAGCAGGGGGACCGGGTGCTGTGCTGGATGGGCAACGGGCCGGAGCTGCTGGCCAGTTGGTTCGCCATCAATTACCTGGGAGCGGTGTACGTGCCGCTGAACACGGCGCTGCGCGGCCGGCCCCTGGAGCACGTGCTGGAGAACGCCCAGGCTTCGCTGATGCTGGCGCATCGGGCGCTGGTCGAGCGCTTGCAGGCGCTGTCGCCCGGCGCGCTGACCCGCGTGCTGCTGACGGGCGAGGGCGCGGCGCCGCCCGCCGCGCCGCCCGGCGTGTCATTCGCGGGGCTGGTGGACGGGGTGGGGGAACCCGCGGCGGATCTGCTGGCGACCGAGGCGCCGATCGAACCCTGGGACATGCAGTCCATCATGTACACGTCCGGGACCACGGGTCTGTCCAAGGGTGTCGTCACGTCCTACGTGCAGCTCTACACCATGGGGCCAGACGCCTTCGATTGCATCACCCCGGATGATCGCTGCATGATCGCGGGCCCCATTTTTCACTGCGGCAGCACTCTGTACGTGTACGCGATGCTGGCCTACGGCGGATCGATCGCCATGGTGCCGGAGTTCCGTACTGCTGAGTTCTGGGACGCGATCCGCGATACCGAGAGTACGGTGGTGCTGTTGCTGGGCGTCATGGCCAACTTCCTGCTCAAGCAGCCGCCGTCGCCGCGCGACCGCGAGCACACCCTGAAGAAGGCGTTCATCGTGCCGTTCGGGGAAGACGCCCCGGCATTCCAGGCGCGTTTCGGCGTGGACTTGTACACGGTCTACAACATGACTGAAATCGCCAGCCCCTTGAGCGCCGGCCCCGGGCTGACCGAAGCGGGCCGCTGCGGCAAGCCGCGGCCGTGGTTCGAGCTGCGCGTGGGCGACGCGCAGGACCGCGCGGTGCCGGACGGCCAGGTGGGCGAACTGCTGATCCGGTCGCATCGGCCCTGGGCGTTGTTCACCGGCTATTACCGCAATCCCGACGCCACCGCCGCATCAATGCGCAATGGCTGGTTCCATACGGGCGACGCGTTCCGGCGCGACGCAGCGGGCACGTTCTTCTTCGTGGACCGCTTGAAGGACGTGATCCGCCGGCGGGGCGAGAACATCTCGTCGTTCGAGCTGGAGGGCGAGATCTGCGCGCATCCTGCTGTGCGCGAGGCCGTGGCCGTGGCGGTGCCTAGCGAGCACGGGGAGGACGAAGTGCTGGCGGTGGTGACGGCCGTAGAGGGGGCGCAGGTGGAGCCCGGCGCGTTGATCGGCTGGCTGGCCGAGCGCGTGCCGCACTACATGGTGCCGCGCTATGTAAGGGTGGTCGAGGAGTTGCCAAAGACCGCCAGCGGCAAGCTGCAAAAGCACGTGCTGCGCAGCGAGGGACTGGCCGACGGTACGTGGGACCGGGATGCGGCGGGCATACGACTGCGCCGCGAACGGCTGGCGTGAAGGGGGGGGCGTCCTCTGCCCCGAGACGGGGCGGGGCCGCCGCCTTCAGGCGCGGGCGCCCAGGCCGGCGATGATGGTGTGGACGACCTTGTTGGCCAGGATTTCGCGGTCGTCGCGTGTTTCGCCCAGGCGCGGCCGGTACCAGACGGCCAGCCAATTGATGGCGCCCAGCGCCGCCTTGACCGCGACCGAGACGTCGTCAATGGCCAGCGACCCGTCTTCCACGCCTTCGTAGGCCACACGCTTGAACAGCGCTTCGAAGTCGTCGCGGATGGTCATGAGTTCGGCCAGCGTCTGGCGCTGGGCCGGTGTGGTGGCGCCCAGGCGGTGCATGTGCACGCCCTGCACCACGACCGTTTCGAACGCCAGGTTCTCCATCATCGACAGCGCATGGTGCTTGAGCATCAGCGCCAGCCGGTGCGCGGCGGTGCCTTTTTCCTTCATCACCGGGCGCACCGCTTCGAAATTGCGCCGCATGCCTTCGCGGTGCACGTCGAAAAACAGATCGGTCTTGGACCGGTAGTAGTGATAGACCCGGCCCTTGGTGGCCCCCAGCCGGCGCGCGACGTCGTCGATGCTGGAGGCGTGGAACCCTTGCTCCATGAAGCACTCGGCCGCCGCGGTCAGCAGTTCGATATTGCCCATGCCGTCATCGCGTGCAGCCGTCACCGTAGGTTCCCCATTCATGCGCCTTTCTCCATCCATGCGTTGCGGCAAAGCGCCAGTTTAGCCAATTGCCTGTCCCCACACCGTGTGGCGGGCGGGTTTGCACGGACTCGCGGGACGGTCCGACCGGCTGTACAAATCAGAAAATCGAAGTTTATACTACTCGGTATGTTTTCGCGTCCTGATGCGCCCATGTGGCGGTCCGCGACGCGCCCGTTTCTCGCCATTCCTTTGCTGCCCATGACCACAGACCTTGTTCAAGCCCCTTCCAGCCCTCAAGCCCTGGCCGACCAGGTGTCGCAGGAAATCGGCGTGTCGGAGTGGGTGACCATTTCGCAGGCGCAGGTGGACCTGTTCGCCGACGCGACGGGCGACCACCAGTTCATCCATGTGGATCCGGCACGCGCCGCCCGTGAAAGCGCCTTCGGCGGGCCGATCGCGCATGGTTTTTTGTCGTTGTCGTTGCTGACCGCGCTGAGCCAGAAGGTGTTGCCGACCTTCGAGGGCGCCATCGGCATCAATTACGGCTTCGACAAGGTCCGTTTCCTGACGCCGGTGCCGGTGGGCGCGCGGGTGCGCGGCCGATTCGTGCTGAGCGAGTTCACGCCGCGCAACGCGCGTGAGTTCACCACCCGGTATGCCGTCACCGTCGAGATCGAGGGCGCCGCGCGTCCCGCGCTGGTGGCCGACTGGATCACCATGACCATTCTTCAAGGATGAACCCCATGAGCATTCGCTTCGATGAACGCGTCGCCATCGTGACCGGCGCCAGCCAGGGGCTGGGCCGCAGCCATGCGCTGCAGTTGGCCGCGCGCGGCTGCCGCGTGGTGGTCAACGACTTCGGGGGCGCGGCGCAGGCCGTGGCCGACGAGATCCTGGCCGCGGGCGGCCAGGCCATCGCCGATGGCGGCAACGTCTGCGACAGCGCTGCCATGGACGCCATGGTGGCGCGGGCGATGAATGCCTGGGGCCGCGTCGATATCCTGATCAACAATGCCGGCATCCTGCGCGACAAGACCTTCGCCAAGATGAGCGCCGACGATTTCAACGCAGTGATCGACGTGCATCTGCTGGGCTCGGCCAACTGCGCGCGTGCCGTGTGGCCGATCATGCGCGAGCAGCGCTACGGCCGTATCCTGATGACCACGTCCACGTCGGGCATGTATGGCAATTTCGGCCAGTCTAACTATGGCGCCGCGAAAGCGGGTGTGGTCGGCCTGATGAACGTGCTGCACCTGGAAGGCCAGAAGCATGGCATTCACGTCAATGCGCTGGTGCCCACCGCCGCCACTCGCATGACGGCCGAAATGTTCGATGCGGACGCGCTGCGGGCGCTGGACCCGGCCTATGTGACGCCCGCCGCCCTGTTCCTGGTGGCCGAGGCCGCGCCCAGCCGCACGGCGCTGCTGGCCGGCGCGGGGACCTATGCGCGCCTTGCCATCGTGGAAAGCGAAGGCGTCTATTTTCCTGAAGGCGAACGCACGCCCGAAAGCATTGCCGCGCATTTCGACGAGATCGCCAGCCTGGCCCGCATGATCGAGCCGCCCGAGGGCCTGGCGCACGTCGCCCGCATTTTGAAGCGCGCGCAGGAGGCGGCATGAACGCCCATGCCCCGTCGCAATCCCCCACGCAGCCGCCACGCGCGGCGCCGCACGCCCGAAGCGAGTATCCGCGCCTGCTGCCGATGACCACGCGTTTACGCGACATCGACGTCTATGGCCATATGAACAACGTGGTCTACAACGAATACTTCGATACGGCGGTCAACCAGACGCTGGTTGAACTGGGCGTGCTGGACCTGAACAAGAGCGACGTGATCGGCCTGGTGGTGCATAGCCAGACCTCGTACTTCCGTCCCGTGTCGTTTCCCGACCGCGTCGTATTGGGGTTGCGCGTGGGCCGCCTGGGCCGCACCAGCGTGACCTATGAGTTCGCGCTGTTCCGCGGCGAAGACGGGACTGCAGCCGCACAGGGCAGCTACACCCACGCGTATGTCGACCGCGCCAGCAACCAGCCTGTTGAATTGCCGCCTGTCTTGCGGCGCGCGCTGGAGCCGTTGTTGCGCGTGTCGGCGCCCGCCTGAACGGCCGCCCAGGAGCGATCGTGATCGACCACACCCTGCCCCGCGTCACGTACTCGAACATCCACACGGACTTCTCCGCCGTGCATGACCTGCTGGACAAGCGGCTGCCTGACTTCGAGTCGCGCATGCTGGGGTTGGATTACCGGCATCGCTTCGATGGACGCGCGGTGGCGGGCGAGCCCTTGCAGGAGTCGTATTCGCCGATCGATCACTGGTTGCTGGTCGGACGTTTTCCCAGCGCGGGCGCGGACACGGTCGACCAGGCGATTGCCAGTGCGCGCCGCGCCCAACCAGCCTGGGCCGCGCGGGGGTGGGCGGCGCGCATCGCCGTGCTGCGCCGGTTGGCGATGGTGCTGTCGGAACGCAAGTATGACTTCGCCATGGCGACGATGATCGAAATCGGCAAGTCGCGGCTGGAAGCGCTGGGCGAAGCTGAGGAAGCCGTCGACCTGATCCGCTATTACTGCGATCAGGCAGAACGCAGCGACGGCTACCGGCAGCCACTGGCGCGCGCCTTCGACAATGAAAGCACGCACGACGTGTTGCGCCCCTACGGCGTGTTCGCGGTGATCGCGCCCTTCAACTTCCCGCTGGCGTTGTCCGTGAACATGGTGTGCGCGGCACTGCTGGCAGGTAATGCCGTGGTCTACAAGCCGTCGCCCCGCGCCGCGCTGACCGGCGCGTTGCTGTTGAGCGCCTGCGACGGTGCCGGCGTGCCGTCGGGCTGCGTGAATGGCGTATTCGGCGGGGCGCAGACGGGCGCGATGCTGGCGCATCACGCGGGCGTCGACGGCTATGCGTTCACGGGCAGCCTTGAAGTGGGCATGGATTTGCTGCAGGCGGTGGCGTCGGGCCGCCATGCGCGGCCCGTCATCGCAGAGATGGGCGGGAAGAACCCGACCTACGTCACCGCCAGCGCCGATCTGGATACGGCCGTGCAAGGCGTGGTGCGTTCTGCCTTCGGGTTGCAAGGGCAAAAGTGTTCGGCGGGGTCCAAGGTCTATGCGCACGCCAGCATCCACGACGCCTTCCTGGACCGGCTTTGCGCCGCCACGGAGGACGTGTCCGTGGGCGACCCGCGCGAGCGCGGCGTCTTCATGGGGCCCGTGATCGACGAAGCAGCGTGGCGGCGCTACCGCACGGCCTGCGAAGACGTCAGGGCGGCCGGCCGGCTATTGGCGGGCGGACGCCGCCTGAGCGCGGGCGAGCTGGCCTATGGCCATTATGTGCGGCCCGCTGTCGCGGCCGGTTTGCCGGCCGACCACCGGCTGAACCGCAAGGAACTCTTCCTGCCCTTCGTCTCGGTGCTGCCGTTCACCGATTTCGACGTAGCGCTCGACGACGGCAATGCGGTGGACTACGGCCTGACCGCCGGCTGCTATGCGCAAGAGCAGGATGAGATCGACAGGTTCCTGAACCGGGCCCAGGCGGGTGCCTTGTATGTGAACCGGGCCAGCGGAGCGACCACGGGCGCCTGGCCGGGCATCCAGACGTTCTGCGGCTGGAAGGGTTCAGGCATGACCGGCAAGGGCGGCCTGGGGCCGTACTACGTCGCCCAATTCGCACGCGAACAAAGCCACACCGTCTGGCATCGCTAAGACACAGGAAACCATCATGAGAGAAGCCGTCATCGTTTCAACCGCCCGCACGCCCATCGGCCGGGCCTATCGCGGCGCGTTCAACGACACGACCGCGCCTACGCTGGGCGGCCACGCGATCTCGCACGCCGTGGCGCGCGCGGGGGTGGCGCCGGGCGAGGTCGAGGACGTGATCCTGGGCGCCGCCTTGCAGCAAGGAACGACGCACATGAACGTGGCGCGCCAGGCGGCACTGCGCGCGGGCCTGCCCGCGCAGGTGCCCGCGATGACGCTGGACCGGCAATGCGCGTCAGGGCTGATGGCGATTGCCACGGCCGCGCGGCAAGTGACGCAGGAAGGCATGGATATCGTCGTGGCCGGAGGCCTGGAGTCGATCTCGCTGGTGCAGAACGACACGATGAATCGCCACCGCTGGTTCGACGAGGCGCTGATGCGCGAGCAACCCGAAATCTTCATGAGCATGCTGGAAACGGCCGAGATCGTGGCCAGCCGCTATGGCATTCCCCGCGCCGCGCAGGACGCGTATGCGTTGCGCTCGCAGCAACGTACGGCCGCCGCGCAGGCCGCCGGGCGCTTCGACGACGAGATCGTGCCGCTTGCCGCCGTCATGCTGGTGACGGACCGCGCAACAGGCCAGACGTCGGCCCAGTCGATGACCTTGGCGCGCGACGAAGGCAACCGCCCGGATACCTCGCTGGACAGCCTGGCGAAGCTGCAACCCGTCTTCAAGAACGGCCAGCGGTTGGAGGCCGGCCAGCACATCACCGCCGGCAATTCGTCGCAGCTCTCGGACGGTGCATCGGCCTGCGTGGTCATGGAAGCCGCCGAGGCGCGCCGGCGGGGCCTGAAGCCGCTGGGCACTTACCGCGGCATGGCGGTCGCCGGCTGCGGCCCCGAAGAAATGGGCATCGGGCCGGTGCATGCCGTGCCGCGCCTGTTGGCGCGGCACGGCTTGAAGGTCGACGATATCGGCCTGTGGGAACTGAACGAGGCCTTTGCCTGCCAGGTGCTGTATTGCCGCGATCAACTCGGCATTCCGGACGAGCGCCTGAACGTCAACGGCGGCGCCATTTCCATCGGCCATCCCTACGGGATGTCGGGGGCGCGCATGGCGGGGCACGCGCTGATCGAAGGCCGCCGGCGCGGTGTGCGCTATGCGGTGGTGACGATGTGCGTGGGCGGCGGCATGGGCGCAGCCGGCCTGTTCGAAATCACTCCCTGAGGGGATGGCCGCAGGGCGTTATTTCGCGACGTTCTCGTCGTCCACGGTCAGCCCGCCGTCTTTCATGATGCCTTGCGCGATCTCTTCGGCGCTCTTGCCGGCAAAGCCGTGTTCGCCTGCCGTGATGCGGAAGCTGTCGCCTTCCAGCGGGCTTTGCAAGGTGGCGGACGTGAGCAGCACGCCGTTTGACCGCAGCTGAATGCGTTTGCCCACGCGGTTGCGGGTGAAGTCGGCCAGGGCCTTTTGGCTATCGGGTTTCAATGCCACGTCAACGACGCGGGCGCCGGTGTGCGGGTCGGCGCTGGGCGTGGCGCTGGCGGCTTGCAGCGTGACGGTTTCGGCGTGCGCGGCCAAGGGCAGCGACAAGGCCAGGGCGGCGGCGCAGGCCAGATGCTTCATCAAGGGCATGGCAGTTTCCTTTGGCGGGGACAATAGCTCCATCCTAGCCGAAGTGCGCCGCGCCGACGAGTTCAGGGCCGGCCGGGCGTACGCATGACCGGCGGGCGCATCCAGGGCATTTCGGGCAGCCCCTGTATCTGCGGCATACCTGGGGCGGGCATGCCCAGGGGATTGAGCGCAGCGTCTTGCAGCACGCTGATCCATTCCTGCGGGTTCATCGGTTCGCCCATGCGCGCACGCACGTCCAGCAGGTCGAGCGCGGCGCGGCGGTGGCCGGCTTCCGCGGCCTCGCGGAACAGGCGTTCAGCCACGTTGTAGTTCTTGGGCACGCCCCGGCCCATGCCGGTCAGTTCGCCCAGGTACGTTTGCGCGGGGGCGAAGCCCTGGTCGGCAGCGCGCTGATACCACCGGGCCGCCACCTTGTAGTCCTGCTCCACGTGTTCGCCGTTTTCGGCGATGAGGCCCAATGTGGTCATGGCGACCACGTCACCCGCTTTGGCACGCGCTTGCAGCGAGGCCAGCCTGGGCTCGTCCAAGTACTTCGCGCCCCGTTCAATTTCAAATTCCCACGCGCTCATGCGCGCCTTGATCAAGTCGCGGCCCAACGTGGGCGAGGGACCGCGGCCGGCTTGCCCGGGCTTGCCACCCGGCACGGCGGGCGTCTGGCCGTCGGCCAGTGTGGTGAAGGTGACCGTGCCCACCAGGCTGCTGGCGTAGTGCGGAATCTGCCGGTAGGCGGTGGCGACTTGCACATCGCCTGTCAGCTGCTTGAAGAAATTCTCGACCGGGGCGGACGCGGGCAGGGAGTCCAGGCCTTGCGCGAAGTAATACGCGTACGGGCTATGGCGCGGCCCTTCGTTGCCAAAGCCGTCTTCGGCCGTGGCGCCAGGCTGCGTCGAAAACGCGATCAGTTCGCCGCCCGCCGGCACGGTGTGAACCAGGCCCGCCGAGGGGGCGCCGCGCGTGAGATTCGTGCGGCACGCGTCCAGCACCATCAGCCTGGCGCGCACGTCGGCCCGGCGCAGCGCCTGCGACACGCGCTTGATGCTCAGCGAGCTTTGCTGTGCGGTGCGGATGCGGACTTCGCCCAGGGGCAACGCCAGGTCCACGCCAAACAGATAGTTCACATCGTCCACGGCCACCGCATGGCCGGCAAAGTACACCAGCGCCAGATCAGCGTCTTTCGCGCGTGTGGCGAACTCGTCGACGGCGGTTTCCATTTGGGCGGTGGTCAGGTCGGTAAGCAGCGTGACGTCGAACTGCCGCTTGCGCAGCGACTCGGCGATCAGGCGAGCGTCGTTGACCGGGTTGACCAGCGCGTTGGCGGGCACCGCGTAGCGGGCGTTGCCGATGACCAGCGCGTAGCGACGCTTGGCGGCGGTGGGTGCGGGGTTGGCCATCACGCCCGCGTGCAGCGGCAACAGACCCGCGCCCAACATGGCGGCAAGCAGCCGTCGGCGGGTCAAGGGCATCGCCTCGGACTTTGCAACCGGAAACGGATTCGTCTTCATGCCTGGCCTCATTGACGGGGGCAAACGCCGGCCGGGCCGGGGGTAGCGGACAGCACGCCCAGCGCGTGGGCGGCGTCTTGCAACGAAGATTCGCGCGCGGCGCTCAGCACGTATCGGCCGTCGGCGTCGGGGCCGTCCACAATCGACACGTCGTACTGGGACAAGGTGTTGCGCAGCTGTTTGGCGGTGAGCGCGTCGGGCAGGTCCACCACCAGGCGCGGGCAGGAGCCGCCGCCGCGCGTCAGCACGCCGTCGGACGCGGGCAAATCCGGCGACACGTCCAGAGGCGCTTGCTGCACCA
Source organism: Achromobacter sp. FW305-C-13 (assembly GCF_058783475.1). Classification (NCBI taxonomy): domain Bacteria; kingdom Pseudomonadati; phylum Pseudomonadota; class Betaproteobacteria; order Burkholderiales; family Alcaligenaceae; genus Achromobacter; species Achromobacter sp. FW305-C-13. Next base: position 338,993 of record NZ_JBYSYN010000002.1, read on the forward strand.
CCATGACCGACAGCATGATCGCCAGCGCCCAGCCCAGCGGCATCAGCGGGCTGGCGGGCGTGGGCCATCGCCATTGCCACAACCGGCGGGCGCGGGACGGCAAGGGCTGCGCGGGGGGCGGGCGTTCGGCCAAGGCGCGCAGGAACGCGGAATCGCGGTCGGCCCGGCCGATGTCGTTATGGGCCAGTTGGCGCGCCTGGGCCAGGTTGCGCCATTCGTCGACCTCGGCTTGCAGGGCGGGGTTGCGCGCCATGTCGGTTTCGAAGGCGCGGCGGGCGTCGCCGTCGAGCTCGCCCGACAAATAGGACAGCACTCGGTCTTCAGACATGATCAGTCCATTCCTTTGCGCGTGCATTCGGCCACGAGCTTGCGTGCGGCGTGCAGGCGGCTTTTGACGGTAGGCACGTGCAAGTCCTGTTGGCGGGCGATCTGCTCCATGGGTATCTCGTCCAGATACAGGAACATCGTGGCGCGCAGGGTGTCACTCAGTTTGTTCAGGCAATCGCGCATCCGCTTGACGAGCGACAGGTGCTCGTACGCGTGTGCGGGGTCGGCGAAGGGGGAGGGGTCCCCCACGTCTTCGGCGTCGTCGAAGATGTTGTCGTCCTGTCCGCCGTCGCCTTCGGGCCGGGTCCACTGCACTTCAAGCCGCGTGCGCCGATGCATCTGGATCAGTTCGTGCAGCGAGCCCCGATACAGATAGCCGCCCAGCTTGCTGACCGCAAGTTCGTGCGCGGCCCACCCGCCGGCCGGCTGGCCGTGCTGGAAGCCTTCGTCCTTGAACGTGCGCGTTTGCAGGAACTTCATGAGCGCGTTATTGAAGGCGTCCACCACGCCTTCGGGCGAGGTGTTGAAGAATTTCTTGCGCAGCTTCAACGTGATGTGCTGCTCGGCCTTGTTGCGGAATTCCAGCGCGTAGCGGGGATCGGCATGCATGATGCGCAGCAGCGCGTCGACGTTGTTGATGACGTAGCGCTTGGGGTCGAGCGTGTTCATGGTTCAGATTCTTGGTGTCGAACTGGACGCGGAACGTCAGCCCATCGGCGGAAAATGCCGCAGCCCTCCGGGGCGAGGGCTGCGGCACCTTAGCCGCGCAGGGGCGGAAAATCAAGCGCGGCGGCGCAGCACGGCAACGCCGCGGACGGTGAAGGCCACGACGATGGCCAACGACAGGTAAAAGCCGAAACCGAAGCTCAGGCTGCTCCACAATGACGACGCCATATCGCCGGCCATGTTGCGGCTGGCGCGGGAGTTGCCCATGAAGCCGGCGAACTGGCGGGTGGCGTCCATGATTTCGCGCACTTGCGAGACCACGCCGGCCAATACGATCAGCCACAAGGCCAGCGGCACGAAATAGCCGAACCGGGCGGCGCGGTGTGGCAGCAGGGACGGCAGCAACGGGCCGACGACCGCCAGCAGCCACAACAGTGCATAGATGCCGGCGCCCGTGCCGTGCGCGCCCTGGATATTGCCGCCGTTCTGCATGCGCAGCATGTCATAGAAGCTGAGGCTGGCGTTCGAGCCCATGATGCGCACCGTGATCACCGAAAACACCGTGGTGGCCAGCAGGAACAGCAGCGCGCCTGCAGCGTCGCCCCGATTGACGCGCTGGGCGGCGGTGGCGGCCCAGCGGGCGCCGTGGGTCTTGGCCTGGTTCAATACGTCGCGTGCCTCTTTGCCTTGCATGGTCTTTCCTTTTTGGTTCGGGCGGGGATGCCTGTATCTGTCGCTATGCGCGGCGCACGAAAAGGTTCGATTTATTTTTCGAAGAAATTTTTCGAACCTTTCCCGGCTTGGTGCGTAGCAGGGGACAAGGGCGCGGATTTTCCCGCCGCCATCCATCCACACGGAGAGTCGAAATATGTCCAACCCCACCCCGCTGACCGCCCTGTACCAGACCGTGGTGCAAGAAGAACTGGGCCTGGTCGCCCGTATTGATGAAGATGGCGACGTGCTGTTTCGCTACCCCGACCTGGGCACCATGTTCTTCAGCCTGAGCGAGTCGGATCCGGAATTCCTGCGCCTGGTCTACCCGAGCTTCGTGGACGCGGATGAACTGGGCCTGACCCGTGCGCAACTGCTGGAAGTGGTCAATGCGGTGAACAACCGCTGCAAGGCGGTCAAGCTGAGCCTGCAGCAAGACCGCGGTCCGAAGCCTGGACGCGTGTCGGCATCCGTAGAGAGCTTTGTTGCCCCGTCCGATACGCTGCCCGCCGAAGTGCTCTTGCGCGCCATCGTGACGCGTTGCGTGTCGGCCATCCGCCACTGCGCTGGCGAACTGGTGAAAGACGCGCTGGAACTCAAGCAGGCCGCTGCGGGTTGAGACGCGCGCCGGCCGCGCGGAATTGAAACAACCCTGGCCCTGCGCTGTAACTTTGAGATACATTGCAGGGCTTTGACGGAAATTGCGCCTTGCCGCTGCGCGATATCCGGCCACCATCATGATGTCGATGCGCCCGCTCTTACTCCGTTCCCTGATCTTTCGCCTTGTGACCATGCTGTTGTTGCTGGGAGGGTTGAGCGCATGCGCGGTCAAGACCAATTCCCGTGGCGGGCTGGTCTATGGCGTCGACACCGCCGCCCTCTTCGGTACCGAAATCGGCCAGTTCCCGTTGCAGGACGGCGGGCAGGGCACGCTGCGCCGCGAGGGCAAGAACTTCTCGGTCAAGCTGTCGGGCAACCAGCGCGTGGTGCCCTTGAACAACGTGGACTCGGCCCGCGTCGCGCGCACCGAGAACGTGGGCCCGCGCACCGTGGTCGTCATCGAGACGCAACGGCGCAATTGCGACTACCGCTACACGGTGCTGGCGATCGAGGGGTCGGACGTGTTGTCGTGGGACCTGGGCAATTGCCGCGACCGGCCGGCGGTGCTGGTGCAGGACGACCGCAGCGCCATGACCTTCGATTTTCCGAAGGGATCCAACATCGAGCGGTTCGTCTACACGCAGGACGGCCGCATGCGCCGGGGTGACGTCAAGGCGGTGGCCGGCCTGAATCCGCGCGCCAAGCCCTTTGCCGACGAATCGTTATACCCGCCGGGGTACCTGGACTCGCTGCGCCTGTACGGCGTCTACCCGCCGCCTGCGGCCCCGGCTGCAAAGACCGGCAAATCCGGCAAGCCGGGCAAAACGCCCAAGCCCGGACGGCCCGCCACGCCGGACGCGCCCGCCAGGACGGCGCCCGTCGACAACCCGGCGGGCAGTCAGTCCCAGGGCCAAACGCAGACCGCCGGCCGAGTCGTTCCGCCGCCGCCCCAGCGCGTGCCGGGAGGCGATGGGCCTGCCACGGCCGCCAGCCCCGCGCCGCGCGCGGGCAGCGCATCGCGCACGCCCGCCAAGCTGGACCTGCCCGATGAGGAAATCACCTCGACCCGTCTTGACCTGAGGGACTGACGTGCGGCAAGCCCAGATTCGCCAACTTCTTTTCCTGATCGTCCTGACGGTCATCTATCTCAGCTTCGAGCTGGGATTCAATGCGCGCCTGCTGGACGTGGTGGGCAGCCGCGCCACGCCGCACGACATCGAAGAGCTTGAGTTCTTCGGCCGCACGCTGTCCGGCATTGCCGCCGCGCTGGTAGTGCTGCAATTGCTGCTGACCCGGCGCCTGCGCACCGGCGGAAAGCCGTCATACCTGAAGATAGGCGTTGCCTGCGTCGTGACCGCGCTGCTGGTGTTCAGCGCCATCAAGGGGCTTGTGAACGTGTTGGTGGATAGCCGCGACGGGGATTTCCGCCGTATCGCCGCCAACGCCGGCTTGCTGCAGCGGTCGCTGGTGCAGGGCGACCTGCATCTGGACGGCCTGGTCGACGACGAGGTCTATGCGCGGCCCGAGGGCAAGGCGTTCCTGGCCGTGTTCCAGGTGCTGCTGTCCAATATCGATAACCTGGACGAGAAGGTCGAACCCAAGAAGCGCCAGGTGATCCGCACTGATCTGCAACGGCAGATGAAGACCTTCACGTTTGATGGCCGCGACGTCCGCATGACGGCGCCGGGCATCCGCGGCTATCACCAGGTCTACACCAGCGTGATGCAGTCAGTCGCCGATCGCTGGAAGCAGTATGCGGGCGTGCCGGTGGGCAACGACATCGGCCTGGCGCGCGAGCAGGACCGTGCCTGGAGCGATTACCGCAGGAACCTGTCCAAGCGGGGTTGGACGCCGGAGAGCGTGCCGGCGCGCTATCAGGGCCGCGTGGTGCAGGACGTGCGCAAGCGCATTCCGGTGCCGGGCGACTGGCAGCCTTATGACCGCGCCACCTTCAACGAGGCAGTGGCCCAGCAATATTGGAAGACCATGCGCAGCCGCACCGTCCATGTGGAAGGGGACGCGATTCCGCCGGGGCTATCGTACGAGGACTTCGTGGCGCGTCCCGGCGTGCAGAAGCTGCTGCGCCAGACCCTGATGGTGCCCGCCAGCATGAGCGTGGCCGCCAACTACACCGATGCGGCCAGCTTCAAGCGCCTGTACGACGGCATGTTGGACCGCGCCGTGGACGAGGCGATGCCGCGCTTTTCCGCCCGCAACGAAGACTTCGGCCGGGGCGGCCAGCACTACAAGCTGGGCCAGGATGCCGCGCGGGCGGCGATCGTGCCGCCGGTGGCATTGCTGTTTTCCCTGCTGGGCGCGGTGGGTCACTTCGCCAAGCTGCTGTATCTGATCGCCAAGCTGGTCGTGTGGGTGCGCACGCCTGCCGGGCAGGAGCCGGGCCGCACTGCGACGCGCGCAGCCGGCCTGGCGCTGGTGTTGACGCTGGTATGCGTCTGGACTGCGTTTTCCTTCATGCAGAACGGCGTGACCCAGAGCGAACTGTTCCAGCAAATGTCGCGCGCGGAGTCCGGCCGGGATGATGAGTCGGCCGGCCAGGCGCTGCGCCGCCGCGTGCTGGCCAACATTGCGCACGTGGTGGTGGTGGGGCAGGCCTATACCTATCCCTTCAACGAGGCGGTGCGCACACGCGTGCTGGGCGGCATCAAGTATGGATACCACGGCGATGCGAGTTAAGCGCTTGATCGCAGCGCTGCTTGCCGCCGTGCTGCCCGTGTCCGGCGCCAGCGCCGCCTGCCTGGGCATGCAGGTGCACGCCCATCGCGGCGCGCCGACGTTGCCCGAGAATTCGCTGGCGTCGATCAGCGCCGCCTACGCGGGCGGCTGGGACGGGGTCGAAATCGACATGCAGCGCTTGCAGGACGGCCGTTGGGTGCTGCATCACGACGTGCTTACGGGCAGGACGGTAGGCGGCGTGGGACGCAAGGCCGTGCTGCAACTGAACAGCGCCGATTGGCGCGGCGCAAAGCTGATGGGGCAGGGCGGCGGGTCGCCGCCGCCGTTCCTGGACGACGCGCTGCGGGTTGCAGCCGCCCAACCCGCCAAGACGTTCAACGCCGAACTAAAGGTCGTCTACCGCGACTGCGCGCCGGTCAGCCAACTGGTCGCCGGCATGAAGCAATCGCTGCCGCACGGCAACTGGATGATTACGTCGGCCTTTCCAGAGGCGTTGCGCTGCGTGCGCGGTACCGACCGCCAAGGCTATCTGGGGCTGATCGTCTTTGACCCCCGGAATGCCGAATCCGTCAGCGCCAACCCCTTGGGCAAGTACGTGTCGCAGCGCGCCACGGCGCCCAAGCTCACCCGTCCGTGGCTGGCCAATCTGGCGAAAACCGTGGGCGCGCCGGTCGGCGTGCACGTGGACGCCCTGACGCTAGCTGCCAATCCCCAGCTGCTGCGCGACGCGGCGTCGGAATCGGTGCGGGTGTTCGTCTACGCGGTCGGCGGCGACGCCGCGCTGGCGCAGCAACTGCGTGCGACCAAGCAAAGGGAAGGCTATCTGCCGTCGGGCGTGATCATCGACGGTGATGCGCAGGCGTTTTGCCGGACGATGGGCGGTTAGGCGACGAGATCTGCGCCCGGACTGCGGGTTTCTCCCTATTTGCATACGTATGCAAGGCTTCGAAAGTGGGCTCACTTTGTTTTGAACCCAACGTATGCAGGGCCAGGAGACCATGATCCGTTATCTGAAGCGCGGCCGGACCGCCGCCGTAAAAACCGACGACGACGCCAAGGTACGCGCGACCGTCGAAGACATCATCCGCGATATCGAGACCCGGGGCGACGACGCCGTACGAGACTACAGCCGAAAATTCGACAACTGGGACCCGGCCGACTTCCGACTGTCGCGCGCGGAAATCGAAGCGGCTCGCAAGCAATTGTCGGCGCGCGAGATCGAGGACATCACGTTCGCCCAGGCCCAGGTCCGCAATTTTGCCCAGATCCAGCGGGACTCGATGCGGGACGTGGAAGTCGAGACCTATCCGGGCGTGGTGCTCGGCCACAAGCACGTGCCAATGAATGCCGTTGGCTGCTATATCCCCGGTGGCAAATATCCCCTGCTGGCTTCCGCGCACATGAGCGTGTTGACGGCCAAGGTAGCGGGTGTGAAGCGCATTGTGTCCACGGCCCCGCCTTATCAAGGCAAGCCGCACCCGGCCATCGTGACGGCCATGGACATGGCTGGAGCCGACGAAATCCTCGTGCTGGGCGGTGTGCAGGCCGTCGTCGCGATGGCGGTCGGAACGCCCAGCGTGGCGCCGGTCGACATGCTGGTTGGCCCGGGCAACATGTTCGTGGCCGAGGCCAAGCGGCAGCTGTATGGCCGGGTCGGCATCGATCTCTTTGCCGGTCCCACCGAGACCTTGGTGATCGCCGACGATAGCGTGGATGGCGAGCTGTGCGCCGTCGACCTGCTGGGCCAGGCGGAACACGGCCCCACGTCGCCCGCCGTGCTGCTTACCAACAGCGAAGCATTGGCGCGCAACACGCTGGCCGAAGTCGAGCGCCAATTGGCCATCCTGCCCACCCGCGGCATCGCATCCCAGGCCTGGGCCGAGTGCGGTGAGGTCATTGTCTGCGACACCATCGAAGAGATGCTGCAGGTAGCGGACGACCTGGCTTTCGAGCACGTGCAGGTCATGACGCGCGACCCGGATTACTTCCTTCGCAACATGACCAACTATGGGGCCCTCTTCCTGGGTCCACGCACCAATGTCAGTTTCGGCGACAAGGTGATCGGCACCAATCACACGTTGCCGACCAACCGGAACGCGCGCTACACGGGCGGGCTATGGGTAGGCAAATTCCTGAAGACCTGCACCTATCAGCGTGTGCTGACCGATGCGGCCAGCGCCACGATGGGCGAATATTGCTCGCGGCTTTGCCACATGGAGAATTTCTCCGGGCATGGCGAGCAGGCCAACATCCGCGTGCGCCGCTACGGCAACCGGCCCGACCTGCCCTGGTACCAGCCGGTTGAGGCGCAGGCATGATTGCGCTGCCAAAAGGACCGGACTTCCGCCTGGACGGACGCCGGGCCCTGGTGACGGGCGGCAGCGGCGGCATCGGCCTGGCTGCGGCTGCCGGGCTGGGGCGCGCCGGCGCGCATGTGACGGTGGCGGCGCGGCGCGAACGCGAGTTGGCGCAGGTCTGCGAAGCGCTGCGCGCCGAGGCGATTGGCTGTGCGCCGCTGGTGCTGGACGTGACGGATTCCGCTGCCGTCGACCGGGCGATCGCGGCAGACGGGCCGTTCGACATCCTGGTGAACAACGCGGGGATGAATCGTCCCAAGCCCTTGGTGGAGCAGTCCGATGAAGATATCGACAGCGTGCTCGATCTGAACGTGAAGGCGGCGTTCTATACCAGCCGCGCCGTGGCGCGCAGGCTGTTGCAGGAGGGCATGCCCGGTTCGATCATCAATGTGTCGTCGCAGATGGGGCATGTCGGCAGCCCCCGGCGTACCTTGTACTGCGCGAGCAAGCATGCGCTTGAAGGTATGACCCGCGCGCTGGCATGGGAGTTGGGGGCGGCGGGAATCCGCGTGAATACCGTGTGCCCGACCTTCATCGAAACCCCCATGACGGCCGGGATGCTGGAGCAGCCCGGGTTTCGCGACTGGGTGTGCGCGCGCAACGCGCTGGGCCGGGTGGGCCAGTTGGAGGAAGTGATGGGCGCTATCGTGTTCCTTGCCAGCGAGGCATCCAGTTTGATGACCGGCAGCGCGCTGATGCTGGACGCGGGGTGGACGGCAGCATGAAGACTGCGCCTCGCGCCCAGGACGTAGCGGATCTGGCGGAAGTCTCGCAGTCCGCCGTCAGCCGGACGTTCACCCCTGGCGCCAGCGTCTCGGAAGAGACGCGCCGCAAGGTGCTTGCGGCCGCACAAAAGCTGGGATACCGGCCTAACGCGCTCGCCCGCAGCCTGATCACGCGGCGCAGCCGCATCGTGGCGCTGGTGATGAGCTATCTGGAGAACCAGTTCTACCCCCTGGTGATCGAAAAGCTGTCGCAAAAGCTGCAGAAAGAGGGCTATCACGTGCTGATGTTCATCGCGGAAGTCGATGAGGCAGCCGACGGCGTGCTGGCGGAAATCCTTCAGTACCAAGTAGACGGAATCGTCATGGCTTCCGCCATGCTGTCTTCCAACGTGGCGCGAAGCTGCGCGGAAGTCGGCGTGCCGGTGGTGCAGTTCAACCGGGTGTCCATCCTGGGCGGACTGGCGCGGCATGCCAGCAGCTCGGTGACTTCCGACAACTATGCGGGCGGCCAGACGGCGGCGCGGTTGCTGGTTGCGCGCGGGTACCGGCGGTTCGGCTTTCTGGCGGGCCTGGAAGACTCTTCGACCAGCATCGAACGGGAGCGGGGCTACCGTGATGGGCTGCACCAATTGGGCCATGCCGTGCATCGCCGTGAAGCGGGCCACTACGATTTCGATCGGGCGCAGGCCGCCGTTCGCCGCATGTTCGCCGACGATGCGCCGGACGCGTTGTTCGCCGGCAATGACCACATGGCGATTGCGGCGCTGGACGTGCTGCGCCAGGAGCTTGGCCTGCGCGTCCCGCAGGACGTGGCGGTGGTGGGCTTTGACGACGTGCCGCAGGCTTCGTGGGGCGCGTACCGGCTCACGACGATCCGTCAGCAGGTCGAACCGATGGTGGAAGCGACGGTGGGGCTGCTGCGCGAGCAGATGCAGGCGGAACTCCGCCCGCGCGACATCGTCGTGCCGTGCAGCCTGGTTGAACGCGCCACGGTCCGGGCAGGCCCTGGAAATGAATTTGCAGCAACACCTTGAAAGCGCGCGCAGACCGCGCTCATGACTATTCGCAGTTCGCAGGAGACAAACGCATGCGCAGCATTTTTGTACGTACCCTGACCGCCGTTGCGGCGGTGGGGTTGACGGCTTCCCTGGCCCACGCCCAGGCTGGCGCGCCGGCCTGGCCGGCGAAGACCATTCGCTATGTGGTGCCGTTTTCGCCGGGTGGCGTATCGGACGGCGTGGCGCGCCTGATGGCCGAGCAACTGAGTGCCCGATTGGGACAATCGGTGATCGTCGAGAACAAGCCGGGGGTGTCCGGGATCGTCGGCACGCAACTGGTGGCTCGTGCGGAGCCGGACGGCTACACGCTGGTGGGCGGCACCATCACCACGCATGCCGTCAATCCGTTCTTCATCAAATCGCTGGGCTATGACCCCGTCAAGGATTTCACGCCCGTGGCACTGGTGGGAATGGTCAGCAATGCGCTGGTCGTGCGGGCCGACAGCCCCTTCAATACGGTGCAGCAAGTCATCGACGCGGCGCGTGCGCAGCCCGATGGCCTGACTTACGGCACCGCCGGGGCGGGTACGTCGCAGCATCTTTCGGGCCAGCTTTTCCAGTCCATCTCGGGAACGCGACTGCGGCAGATCGTTTACAAGGGCGGCTCGCAATCCATGGTGGACCTGATCGGCGGTCAAATCGACATGGTGTTCGAAACCGTGGCGGCGGCGCGTCCGATGATCGATTCCAAGCGCGTCAAAGTGCTGGGCGTGACCTCGGCGGCGCCGCTGGCGGATTTGCCCGGGGTCAAGCCGCTGGCGCAACTGGGTTTGCCGGGATTTGAAATGCAGTCCTGGCAGGGCATTTTCGCGCCGGCCGGCACGCCCGCGCCGGTGGTAGACCGTCTGGGACGCGAGATCGCCGCCATCGTCAACAGCCCGGACGTGCGGGCCAAGCTGCTGATGTTGGGCGTCGCGCCGGATGGCCGCGGCGCTGAACCGTTCGCGCAATTCCAGCGCAGCGAAATCGATAAATGGGGCAAGGTGATCAAGGATGCCGGCATCCAGGCCGATTGATCGCTGCTAATGAACTTTGCCAGGAGACTTGCATGACCGAATCCCGTTTTCCTCTGGACGGCCGTCTGCCGGACATGCTGCGCAGCGGCAAGCCGTTGCGAGGACTGTTCAACGGCCTGCCCAGCCCGGCCATCGTCGAGATGTGCGCCTACGCCGGATTTGACTTCATCATTCTCGACAACGAACACGGCAGCGCCGACCTGGGGGTGACCGAGCACATGCTGCGCGCGGCCCGGGCAGCGGGCATCGCCTCGGTGGTGCGTTGCTTTGAACACGATCTGCCACGCATCCTCGACATGGGGGCCGGTGCGGTGCAGGTGCCCATGGTGGAAAGCGTCGAGCAGGCGCGGCGGCTAGTGTCCCTGGTCCGCTATCCACCCTTGGGGCGCAGGGGTAGCGCCTTCAGCACGCGCGCGGCGGGCTATGGCGCGTTTGGCGGCGCCGGCCATACGCAGCGCAGCAATGACGGGATCGCGTTCATCGCGATGATTGAAACGCCGGAAGCGATCGCCGTTGCCGCGGAAATCGCTGCGGTGGACGGCGTGGATGCCGTATTCATCGGTCCGAATGACCTGGCGCACGCGATGGGACATGGCAGCGATTGGACGGCTGCGCCTGTGCAACACGCCATCGAGCAGGGGCTCAAAGCCATCGCCTCCGCGGGGAAGTGCCCGGGCATCATTGCGCTGACGCCCGCTGACGAGGAAAAGTACGGCGCATTCGGCGCCCGCTATTTCGCCAACGTGTCGACCAGCATCATTACCCGCGCGCTGGCGCAGGCGGCTTGCGCCGGACGTGATGCGCAACTGCGGTATTGACGGGGTGAGGAAGGGCCGGACGGGCAGCGCCGGCTAGGGAAATCCCCAGGGCGCAAGCCCTGTCCGGGCGTCTCCGGCAAGCGGGGATGTTCGTTAACATCATTTTATGCATTCGAATGCGTAAAGAGCGGGCCCGGTGCGCCGAGGTAGCCGCCAGAGGAGACGACAATGAAAAGAAGGCTATTTCTGCAGGGCGCAGGAGCATGCGCGGGACTGGGCGCGCTGCCCTTCCGAAGTTACGCTGCCGACGCGCTCGGCCTGAAGGCAGGTAAACCGTACGCCGGAACCAGGCTGGCGATCATGCTGCCGCCCTCGTCGCAGTTCCGCGCACAGGAAAAGCGCTTGCCGGAATTCGAGGCGGCCTCGGGCATCAAGGTGGCCTACCAGTACGTGCCTTATGGCCAATTGCTGGAAAAGCTTACGACCGAAGCCGTGGGAGGCAGTTCGGCTTATGACCTGGTTGCCTACCAGGACAGCTGGCTGGCATCTCTGGCCAATTACCTCAGCCCCATCGATGCGCAGGTGCGCGCCGATGGCGTCGATATGACCCGCTATCCGGACGTGTACCGCAAGGCTTGCCAGTTCAGCGGCGCGACCTATGGCTTGCCGGTCCGCGCGCATCCCCAGTTGCTGTTCTACCGCAAGGACCTGTACGAGCAGGCCGGCATTTCACCGCCCGCGACCTGGGACGACATGTTGACGTCCGCCGCGGCCGTGCAGAAGCAGACAGGTGTTCCGGGCGTGGCCATGGACTATGTCAAAGGCAGCGGGTTTCAGAACCTGTGGCTGTGGTTCAACTGTCTTTGGGGGCATGGCTCCGACGTGCTGGATGCCGAAGGCAAGCCGCTCTTTAATAACGCGGCAGGCGTGGCGGCGACACAAGCCTACGTGGATGTGCTGCTCAAGCATAAGGTGGCCAACCCGGGCTCCAGCCAATTCAACGAATACGACATGGTCAACGCCATGGCCCAAGGCAATGCGGCGACGATGATGGTCTGGTGGTGGACGTATTCCGTGTTGACGGGTGATCGTTCCCGCCTGAAGCCCGAACAGGTGGGATTTGCGCCGATGCTGCGCGTGGGGCAGGCGCAGTCGCCGACCGTCGCGATCGTGATGCCCTTCGGTATCTCACGCCAGTCGCGCCACCAGGAGGCCGCGTGGGAGTTCATGAAATGGGTGTCCAACCCTGTCCTGGAAAAAGCCATCGTCTGCGATAAGAGCGATCCGCAAAGCGCGGACATCGTCGCGACGCACACGGCCACCTATCTGGACGAAGCCGTCAACGCAGCCAATCACGGCCTGCACCGCGCTGCCCTGGCGAGTTTGCAGCAAGCTCGAACGGTGCCGCAATTGGCCGCGTGGCCGCAAATCGCCACGGCGTTGGAAAGCGCCATTTCGGAGATTGTGTCCAGCGGAAAACCTGTCAGGCCCGCGCTGGATGACGCCGCGGCCCAGGTCGCCCGCATCGCCCGCCGCACGGGCGGCCGTGGGCGTGGACAGGAAAGCCGATCATGAAAGACCGTTATCTGAAGTACGCGCTGCTGGCCCCGGCACTCGTGGTGTGCGCCGCCACGCTGCTGTATCCGTTATGCCAATCGTTGTTCTATTCGCTGCACGACTGGAACCTGGGCCGTTCACCCACGCCGCAAGGCTATGTGGGCCTGCTCAACTATGTCGATCTGATTCTGCATGACCCGGAGTTCCTGGGCAGCGCCTGGGTGACGCTGGTGTTCACCGTGCCTTCCGTGGTGTTGACCATGGTGATCGCGTTGGGCCTGGCCATGCTGCTGGCGGGCGACGGCCGCTTGCAGGTCAACGCCCGGACGCTGCTGGTGATTCCGTTTGCCATGTCGCCCGCGTTGGTCGGCATCTCATGGCGGTTCATGCTGAACCCGGAGTTCGGCGTGGTCGATGCACTGCTCAAGACATTGGTGCCTGGCTGGAGCGGCGCGCCGGTCCTGGCCGATCCGGTATTGGCGATGGCGGCGCTGATCGTCGTGGACGTCTGGCACTGGGCGCCGTACTTCATGCTGACGTTCATTGGCGCGTTGGCCGCGTTGCCGCAGGACACGCTGGATGCGGCGCAAGTGGATGGGGCAGGGCGCGGAAGGATCTTCTTCGAAATCGTGCTGCCGCAACTCAAGCCCGTGCTCACCATCGCCATCCTGCTCAAGACGATTTTCTCGCTGAAGATGCTGGACCAGGTCGTGACGATGACGGCGGGCGGTCCCGGCACCGCCACCGACACCTTGCCGCATATGGTCTACAGCACCGCCTTCCGCTTCTACGACATCGGCTACGCCTCGGCGATGGCCTGGTTGCTGGCTGTCGTAATGATGGCGCTGGCGTTGATCTATTCTCGTTTTGCCATGGGGCGCCCATCGTGATGACGCAAACCGCAACGCTTCCTGCCCGCGCCGCCGCGCGCCCCTCTCGCCGCCGCGGCGTCCTGCGCCGGCTGGCCATATGGTTGATCGCTGGCGTCTGGTTCGCGCCGGTCGTCTGGATCGTGGCCACCGCCTTCAAGCCCCGGCTGGACGTATACAGCCTTGCGCTGGCTTTCCGACCCACGCTGGATAACTTCGTCGCCGCTTTCGGTTCTCCCTATCTGCTGGGCGAGCGTCTGGCGAACAGCCTGTTCGTGACGGCGGGCACGCTGCTCATGGCCATTCCCCTGTCGACGCTGGCGGCTTACGCGTTCTCACGGTTCCGGTTTCCGGGCGGACAACTGGGGCCGCTTTTATTGCTGGCCACGCAGTTCCTTCCTCCGGTCATCATCGTCATCCCGCTGTTTGTCGTGTTCCGCAACCTGGGCCTGCTGGATACACCCTGGGCGCTGATGGTGGCGAACCTGTCGTTTGTCGTCCCGTACGCAACCTGGATGATCAAGGCCTTCTTCGACGCCTTGCCGCCGGATATGGAAGAAGCCGCTCAGATCGACGGCGCCTCGCGGTTGCGTGCTCTGTGGGATGTCGTGGTGCCGGTGGCCTTGCCGGGCATCGCCACCGCCGCCATTTTTTCGTTCGTCGTCTCGTGGAACGAGTTTTTCTACGCGCTCGTGCTGACACGCGACCACGCGGTGACGTTGCCGGTTGCGCTGATGAGCGCACGCACCGAACAGGGCGACGCCTGGGACATCATGGCCAGCATGGGCTTGTTCATCATTGCGCCGATGCTGCTCATTTCGCGCTTCGTGCAGCGCTACTTCGTAAAAGGCCTGGTCGCAGGCGCGATTCGCTGAGGATAAACATGGCTTCCGTAAAACTGATTGATGTGGAAAAGCGCTGGGGCGGCGTGGTGGGAGTCGCGCGGCAGTCCCTGGACATTGCCGACGGCGAATTCGTGGTCTTCCTGGGCCCTTCGGGTTGCGGCAAGACAACCACGATGCGCATGGTGGCCGGGCTGGAGGAACCCAGTGCGGGTGAAATCTGGATCGGCGGGCGGGACGTGACCGACGCCTTGCCCAAGGATCGCGATGTGGCCATGGTTTTTCAGAACTATGGGCTCTACCCGCATTTGACGGTGGGCGAGAACATCGCCTATCCGCTCAAGGTGCGTGGCATGGGCCGTGCCGAGCGGGCCCTGCGTGCGCGCGAGGTCGCCGACAAGGTCGAGTTGGGGCATTTGCTCGACCGTCGACCGCGTGACTTGTCCGGGGGGCAGCGCCAACGCGTGGCGCTGGCGCGCGCCATTGTGCGGCGGCCCCAGGTGTTCCTGATGGATGAACCCTTGTCCAATCTGGATGCGAAGTTGCGCGTTTCGATGCGCGCCGAGATCCGCCGCCTGCAATGCGAACTACGCATTACGACGATCTATGTGACGCACGACCAGATCGAGGCGATGACGCTGGCTGACAGGGTCGTGGTCATGCGAGGCGGGCTGATCCAGCAGGTTGGCACCCCCGCCGAGGTCTACAACCGTCCGGCCAACCTGTTCGTGGCGGGCTTTGTCGGATCGCCGCCGATGAACCTGTTGCCCGCCCGCATGGCCGACGGCGGGCTGAGCGTCGAGGGGCAGCGCCTGAGCGGCCTGGCAGGGCCTGACAACACCGAGCTGGTGCTGGGCATCCGCCCTGAAGACGTGACACTGACGCCGGCCGGCGAGGGCGATCTGGACGGTGTCGTGTACATGTTCGAACTGACCGGCGACGCGGTGCTGGTGACGCTGGACGTGGGTGCTGCTCGGCTTTGCGTGCGCGGAGACCGCCATCTGCGCTACGGCATCGGAGAGCGCATCGGCCTGAGCCTGCCGCGCGAACACTGCCATCTGTTCGATGCCGCGACCCAAGCGCGGCTGGTGGATTGAGCCATGGCGTTCTGGTCAGGCCGGCCACGAGGCCGATCCCCGCAAGACCACTTCACCGGGCAGCCTCTCCTGGCGGGGGCGTCCCCCGGGTTGCAGGCGGCGCGCCTGCAGCATTTCCATGGCTCGGCGCGCCATCTCATCGATGGGCTGGCGCACGGTGGTCAGCGCATACGGGGCGCGCGCGCCTTCGGGGACATCGTCAAAGCCGGCGACCATCAGGCGCTTGGGAATGTCCCAGCCCAGCCGATGGCGGCAGGCGTCGATGACGGCCATCGCCATCTGATCATTGGCGCAGAACACCGCGTCGGGATTGGCGCCCCTGTCCACGGCCTGCAGGAATACCTCGTGCGCCTGATCGTACGAGAAACCGCCATCAAGCACTTGGCACGCGGGAAGACCGGCCGCGCGCAGCGCTTTCTGGAAGCCTTCGATCCGTTCGCGGCCCACGGGCGCTTCCCGCGGACCGCCCAGGCACAGGAAATGCTTTCGGCCGGCAGCCAGCATGCCCTGCGCGAGCGCCTGCGCGCCAGCGGCGTGATCGGTGGAGACCCCATCAACGACGATGCCCCCAGGTTGCCGGTTGAAGAACAACACCGCGACGCCCTGGTCCGTGAAGCGCCGCACATCGTCGTCGTCCATGGTGGCGCATGCAATCAGGCCGTCCAGGGGATACCCCACCAGCCCGTGGAGCACGGGCTTGACCGACGCGTCGTCGTCGACGGCCAGCAGGATCATGTGCTGGCCCGCGCGCGCGAGGGCGTCGCCCAACGTGTAGAGCAGAGCCGGCGCGCTGCGCAAGGTGTACCGCGTGATCAGTACGCCCACGGCGTGGGATCGGCGGGTGATGAGCGAGCGGGCCAGCGCGTTGGGCGCGTAGCCCAGGCGCGCCGCCGTGGCCAGCACGATTTCCCGCGTTTCGTCCGAGATGTTGCTGCCGGGCTGAAAGCAGCGCGAAACGGTGGACTGCGCAACGCCCGCAGCCGTGGCGACGTCGTAGGAGGTGGCGCGCGGGCGGCGGTTTTTGGCAACAGGCGGCATGAGGCAGGCAGGACGATGGATAGGGTCGGCCCTATTTTGCATTCGAATGCGTTGACTTCACAACTCAATCCAACCTGGCGCCAGCAGGCGCTTTTTTTTGGGAAAGCACAGCAATGACTGAGATTGTCCTTGACCGCGAGGCGGCGATGGCGCGGGCGATTCCGCGCGAAGCCATGGTGGCGTGCAAGCTTGCCTTCATCGACTGCAAGCTGCCTGGCTCCGATTTGAAGGAGAACTACTCCATGATCGGCGCAGGCGTGACGCAATCCGAAGACCAGGTCGTGAACCTGACCGAGCCGCATGGCTTCAGCGTCGGTGCGGCGGCGATGCCCGCCGGCGTCACGAACAACCTGCATCTGCATTTCAGCGCGGAAGTCTTCGTGATCTATTCAGGCCGCTGGAAATTCCGCTGGGGCTCGGGCCCGGGCGCCGGCGAAATCGAGGGCGGCCCGGGCGACGTGCTGAGCATCCCGACCTGGATCTTCCGGGGTTTTTCCAATATCGGACAGGACACGGGTTGGATATTTACCGCCCTGGGCGGGGATGACACCGGCGGCATCATCTGGCATCCGGACATCCTGACGGCAGCCGCCGCGCACGGCCTGTTCCTGGGGCGTGATAACACCTTGCTGGAAGGCGCGCCGGGTCTGCCTCCGGCGGCGGAACTGATCCGTCCGCTTACGGAGCAAGAGATGGAAATGCTTCCGCGCTACACACCCGATCAGATGCGTCAGCGCCATCTTGCCGCCGCCGCGCGCGACTGGTCGGCCAGCGGCTGGCTCGGCAATGCCGCAGGCGGCGGCTGCGAGCTCGCACCCGTGATCGGCTACGGCATGAGTGAAGAGCGCGGGCTGCGGGCACCCATCGGCAATCCGCATGGTTTTTCGCTGGATTGGATGCGCCTGGCGCCCAGGCAGACGACGCGCCGTTTCCGGTTGCGGGAAAAGCAGGTGCTGATGGTCATGGAGGGGGCCATGGACCTGGTGCTCAATGCGCCCGGGCAGGAAGTTCGCGTGCGGCTCGAAGAGCAGGCCGTGTATTCCGTGCCGGCCGGCGTCTGGCGGGAGGTCTCGGCCGGCGAATCGCCCGTTGTCGTCGCGGTGCTGTGCGCGGGAGACCAGCGCAAGCGCATCGAATGGCCTGACGAGGTGATCGAAGAGGCTGCCCGGCAGAACTGCGCGCTGGACCCCGATGGCTACATCGCGCCGCGTCACCTGCTGCCGGACAGTGCGATCGGCGTCGGCGAATTGAGAGCCTGATGGGCTCTCCGCTCCCCCTGGTGCTGATTGGCGGCACACTGTGTGATGACGCCTTGTGGCAACCCATGCTGCACGCCGCGCCGGCGCTTGCGGCGCATGCGCGGATCTTGGCGTATTCCCGTTACCGGTCCGCGCAGGAAGCTGTCCGCGACCTGTTGCCGGACCTGCCCGGCCGCTTCGCCGTGGCGGGGTTTTCGCTAGGCGGATTCCTGGCGCTGGAAATGATGGCGCAGGCGCCCGAACGCGTGGCGGGGCTGGCGCTTATCGCCACCAATGCCCGCGCAGACGCGCCGGCCAATGCCCAGGCTCGCCGGCAGGCGGCGGTGGACGCCAAGCGGGAAGGCGTGGCCGCCTATGTCCGCCGGGTGCTGTGGCCAAGCTACGTCGCGCCCGGCCGACTTGATGACGATGCGCTGATGTCATGCATTCTTGCCATGGTACGGCGAGTGGGGGCCGACACGTTCGGCCGTCAGGCCGACATCGCCGTGCTGCGGGCCGACAGCCTGCCGCGCCTGGCTGACGTGCGCGTGCCGACCCTGATCGTCAGTGGCGAGGCCGACCTGCTCAACCCCGCCGACCGCCAGCAGGAAATGGCGGACCGCATGCCGGACGCCCGCTGGGTCCGCCTGCCGCAGGTCGGGCATTTCGTGCCGCTGGAGGCGCCCGCCGCGCTGGCCGCCGCAGTGCGGCAATGGGCGGCCGGACTGTGAAGGACGTCTGGCGGTCCGTCCCGCTTTCCGCCTACACTTGCCGCTCTCTTCGTTCACGACCTCCCGCAAGGAAACGCCCATGACTCTACGCGCCGCGTGGTTCCTGTCCTGCATGCTTTTCGCGGGCGCCGCCCAGGCTGGGTCCGCCCCGGCCGAACTGTCCTGCGCTTCGGAAAGCGGCAAGGTCGCGCTGAAAGGGGTGATCCCCTCGCCGTCATCTGAAGAACTGAACATCACGTTGAGCTATTTCGACGCGAACCTGAACTTCAACTCTGACACGCACGCCAACAGTCTCGTGGTAGAGGATTTTCCGCAATCGGTGTTCACGCTGCTCGCCCCATCGCCGGGGGGCGCGCTGACGCTCTATGCGTTGCCGTCCAGCGTGGCGGTGGCCAAGCAGGCCAACGGCGATATCGCGGGCAGCTTCCGGGCTAAGCTGGCCGGGCCCCGCCCTCGTTCGGCGGGCGGGGTGCAGACAGACCTCCCGCTCAAGGCCACGCTGCACTGCAACTACCGCTATTCGCTGTAGGCGGTTAGCGCGGGGCGATGGTGATCGTGACGGCGCTGTTGCTGCCCGAAACGAAGGGGCGCGTGCTGGAGTGACGCCTAGGCGTCCCGCAGGAAGCGCTTGCGGTAATCCGCGGGCGTCACCTGCAGGCGCTTGACGAAGACGCGGCGCATGTTGTCCGCGTTACCGAAACCGCAATCGTAGGCCACGGACTTCAGCGGCAGCCGCGTGCTCTCCAGCGCGCGGCGCGCCGCGTCGATACGCGCCTGTTCGATGAAGTCGTGCGGCGTCATCCCCGCGTGTTGCCGGAAGTGGCGCGCAAAGCTGCGGGCGCTGATGCCGGCGGCGTCCGCCAGCGCCTGCACGGTGAATGCATGGCCGATGTTGTCCATCACGAAGGCCTGCGCGCGCGCAATCGGCGAGCCATCGGCCAGCGGCGCGACGAGATAGGGGCTGAACTGCGATTGCCCACCTTGCCGCTGCGCCAGCACCACGAGACGCCGGGCGATCTGCAAGGCCAGGTCCGCGCCATGGTCGCCCGCCACCAGCGCCAGCGCCAGGTCCATGCCTGACGTCACCCCGGCCGAGGTGATGAGGGCGCCGCTGCGCACATAGATGCGGTCGGGTTCGACGCGCGCGGCGGGATGGCGCGCCGCCAGTTCAGCCGCGTATTCCCAATGCGTGGTGACGGTGTGCCCGTCCAGCAGCCCCGCGCGTCCCAAGGCGAAGGCGCCCGTGCAAATGGAGCCGTGCACGCCAGCCAGCGGTGCTACCGCGCGCAGCCATTCCGCTTGCAGGGGGTCTTCCGATGGCGCGGGCCCGCCCGCGGCCAACACCACGTCATACGCCTGGACCGCATCTGCATACGACAAATCGGCCAGCACGCGCGTGCCGTTGGACAGGCGCGTCGGCGCGGTGGATTGGCCGACCAGCAAGGTCCGGTAGCCGCCGGCTTCTCCCAGCAGGCTGTTGGCCGCTGAAAACACGTCCATCGGCCCGGCCAGGTCCAGGGCTGCTGCCCCTTCATGGATGGCGACGGCGACGGTGCGGCGGTGGGAGCGGGAGGGCGGCATGGCGGATTGGCGGGGTGGCGGAAATTGCGTGGCGATTGGCGGGATCGGGCGGCTGGCAACGATGGCCGGCGGGGCCGGCCAACACTATAAACAAAGGGCGATAACGCATGAACAATCAATAGGTGCAGCGATGAAGGTAGTGTGTTTCATGTTCCCCGGATTCACCTTGCAGGACATGGTGGGCCCCGTGACCGTATGGTCGATGATGCCCGAGGTGGAATTCGAATTCGTGGCGGCCGCCAAAGGCGACGTGATGACGGATTCCGGCCTGGCCGTGCGCGCCACGCATGACTTCAGTGACGTGGCCAAGGCGCCCGACGTGCTGCTGGTGCCGGGCGGCGGCCTGCCCGTTTTCGAGGCCATGCAGGACGACGCGCTGCTGGACGCGATTGCAGGTGTGGGCGCCGGCGCCAAATGGGTCACCAGCGTCTGCTCGGGCTCGATGTTGCTGGGGGCGGCGGGCTTGTTGCAAGGCTACCGGTCCGCGTCGCACTGGAGCGCGCGCCCCTACCTGGAAAAGTTCGGCGCTGTGGCCGATGCCGGGCGCGTGGTCATCGACCGCAACCGCGCCAGCGGCGGCGGCATCACGGCCGGCATCGATTTCGGCTTGGTGATGGTTGCGCAATGGGCCGGCGCCGAGACCGCGCGCCTGATCGAACTGGTGCTGGAATACGCGCCCGAGCCGCCCAACGGCTGCGGCCGCCCGGAATTGGCGAATGGGGCCACGCTGGCCCAGGCGCGCGCGCTGACCGCCACCGTCATGCCGGAACACCTGGCGGACGCAGCCGCGCGGCGACGCGGTTTCGCGCCGGCGGCACGGTAGCCAGCGCAGCAAGGCAGCGGATTTTTTCATCAGATACGGGTTTACCCGGTATCTGTTCAAAAGCCATAATTTGTATGATGACCCGATAACTTCTATTCAAGAGACACGTCATCATGCTGGTTGTGAAGTCGACTTCCCCGCGGGCTCGCCCGCGGTTCCGCCCCTGCGTGCCAGGGGCGTTCCATGACTGAAGAATCCCGCGTTCGCGAAGAAATCTGCGTCGTCGGCGCCAGCCTCTACAACCGCGGCTACACCGTGGGCGCCGCCGGCAACATCAGCGCCCGGCTGGACGACGGCTGGCTGATCACTCCCACCGACGCCTGCCTGGGCCGGCTGGATCCCGCCGAACTGGCCAAGGTCGATCTGGACGGCCAATGGGTTTCGGGCGCCAAGCCTTCCAAGACCCTGGTGCTGCACCAGGGCATCTACCGCGCCAGTCCCGAGTCGCGCGGCATCATCCACACGCATTCCACGCATCTGGTCGCGCTGACGCTGGCCGGCGTCTGGCGGCCTGATGAAGTGCTGCCGCCCATCACTCCCTATCAGGTCATGAAGGTCGGCCGCATTCCGCTGATCGGCTATCGCCGGCCCGGCGACCCGCAAGCCGCCGCCGAGGTTGCCGCGGTGGCGGGGCAGGTGCGCGGTGCGCTGTTCGAGCGGCTGGGCCCGGTGGTATGGGAACGCTCGGTCGCGCACGCGTCCTATGCGCTGGAAGAACTGGAAGAAACGGCCCGCCTGTGGCTGATGAGCGACCCCCGGCCCGCGCCGCTGGCCGCCGACGCCATTGAAGAACTGCGCGCGACCTTCGGGGCGCGTTACTAGATAGATCCCCCATTCGCACAAAGCCGCCCGGACGCGTGTTGCGCGTATCGCGGTGGCGCACCCTCCTGGAGACTTGTCATGCCCCCGATGGAATTGGCGTCGACCGCGCCCGCTCAGGCGACGCAGCCTGAATCCCGCGAGACCGCCCGCGCTTACGCCAAGGTGTTCTGGCGCCTGGTGCCGTTCTTGATGCTTTGCTATGTGATCGCGTACCTGGACCGCGTCAACGTCGGCTTCGCCAAGCTGCAGATGTCGCAAGACCTGGGCTTCAGCGAAACCGTGTTCGGCCTGGGCGCCGGCGTGTTCTTCATCGGCTACTTCCTGTTCGAAGTGCCTAGCAACCTGCTGATGCACCGGCTGGGCGCGCGGATCTGGATCGCGCGCATCATGATCACGTGGGGCATCCTGTCCGGCATGTTCATGTTCGTCGAGACGCCCACCGGTTTCTACATCCTGCGCTTCCTGTTGGGCCTGGCCGAAGCGGGTTTCTACCCCGGTGTGATCCTGTACCTGACCTACTGGTATCCGGCTCACCGCCGCGCCAAGATCATCGCGCTGTTCATGTCCGCCATTCCGGTGGCCGGCATTTTCGGCAACCCCTTGTCCGGCTGGATCATGGAAGCCTTCCACGGCACGCATGGCCTGCAGGGCTGGCAGTGGATGTTCCTGATCGAAGCCATCCCCGCGCTGGTGATCGGCGTGGTCACCGTCATGTACCTGGACAACGGCATCTCCAGCGCCAAGTGGCTGACGGCCGAGGAAAAGCAGTTGCTGACCCGCGAGATCGAACAGGACCAGAAGCAGACGGGCACGCAAAAGCACTCGCTGCGTGCCGTGTTCGCCGACAAGCGCGTGTGGTGGATGTGCCTGATCTACTTCGCCTTCGTCGCAGGCCAATACGGTTTGACGTTCTGGATGCCGACGCTGATCAAGTCCACCGGTGTCACGGGCGCCTTCAATATCGGGCTGCTGAGCGCCATCCCCTTCCTCTGCGCCATCGTCGTGATGAACCTGCTGGGCCACTCGGCCGACCGCCGCCGTGAACGCCGTTGGCACCTGATCGTGCCGGCGCTGGCGGGCGCCATCGGGTTCACCGCGGCGGCGTCCTTTGCCGACAATACCGTGGTGTCGTTGATCTGCCTGTCGATGGCCGCGGCCGGTGTGCTGACGTGCGCACCGCTGTTCTGGTCGCTGCCGACGGCCTTCCTGTCCGGCACCGCGGCGGCCGCAGGCATCGCCATCGTCAACTCGGTCGGCAACCTGGCGGGTTTCGCCAGCCCGTACATGATCGGCTACCTGAAAGACCTGACCAGCTCGACCGCATCCGGCATGTACGTGCTGGCCGCCGTGCTGGTCATCGGCGCCATCGCGGTCTGGTTTACGCCGGCCAAGCTCGTCAACCGCTGATGCCGCCACGCTATTTACCTTTTGACCCCAAGGATTCGCCATGCCACGCCTAGCCGCCAACCTGACCATGATGTACGCCGAGCATGCCTTCCTGGATCGCTTCCAGGCGGCTGCCCAAGACGGGTTTACCGGCGTCGAGTTCCTGTTTCCCTATGAATTCGCCGCCGCAGACTTGAAGGCCCGCCTGGCGGACAACGGCTTGACGCAGGCCTTGTTCAACGCGCCGCCGGGAGACTGGGGCGCGGGCGAACGCGGCATCGCTTCCTTGCCCGGGCGGGAAAGCGAGTTCCAGCGCGGGGTGGAGCAGGCGCTGGAGTACGCCGCCCAGTTGGGCAATCGCAGCCTGCATGTGATGGCCGGCCTGATCCGGCCGGGCGAGGACCGCGCGGCGCACCGCGACATCTATCTGAAGAACCTGGCGTTCGCGGCCCGCGCCGCGGCAACGGCCGGCATCACCGTCGTGATCGAGCCGATCAACACCCGTGATATCCCCGGATTCTTTCTGAACCGCCAAGACGACGCGCAAGCCATCTGCGCCGAGGTCGGCGCACCCAACCTGAAAGTGCAGTTCGACTGCTATCACTGCCAGATCGTCGAAGGTGACATCGCCGTGAAGCTGCAGCGCGATATGGCGGGCATCGGCCACATTCAGATCGCCGGCGTGCCCGACCGGCACGAGCCCGACTTGGGCGAATTGAACTATCCCTACCTGTTCGAGCGGATCGACGCGCTGGGCTACACCGGCTGGATCGGCTGCGAATACCGCCCCAAGGCCGGCACGTCCGCCGGGCTGGGCTGGGCCCAACCCTATCTTGCCAACCATTGAGCATCCCATCATGAAGATCCTGATCACCGGCGGCGCCGGATTCCTGGGCCAGCGGCTGGCCCGCAAACTGCTGGAGCAAGGCACGCTGACGCTGGATGGCAGCGGCCCGCAACCCATCACGCGGATCGACTTGCTGGACGTCGTGAAATCCGACGCGCTGACCGATCCGCGCGTGAATTCGCAGGTGGGCGACATCGCCGACCCGGCGGTGCTGCGCCAGGCCATCGGCACGGATACGCGCGCCATTTTCCATCTGGCGGCCATCGTCAGCGGCCAGGCAGAAGCGGATTTCGATCTGGGCATGCGCATCAACCTGGACGCCTCCCGCGCCCTGCTTGAAACGTGCCGCGCGCTGGGACACAAGCCGCGCGTGATCTTCACCAGCTCGGTGGCCGTCTACGGCGGTGCCTTGCCCGAGACCGTGCGCGACGATACGGCCCTGAATCCGCAGTCTTCCTACGGCACGCAGAAAGCCATCGCCGAACTGCTGCTGGCGGACTACACGCGCCGCGGCTTCGTCGACGGCCGCGTGCTGCGCCTGCCCACCATCAGCGTGCGCCCCGGCCGTCCCAATGCCGCTGCGTCCTCGTTCGCCAGCGGCATCATCCGCGAACCCCTGAATGGCGAAGCGGCGGTCTGCCCGGTCGGCGCCGACACGCGCTTGTGGCTGCTGTCGCCCCGCGGCGCGATCCAGGCGCTGATCGCCGGTTGTGAATTGCAGGCGGACGCCGTGGCCGACCGCGCGCCGATCAATCTGCCGGGCGTGTCCGTCACGGTGGCGGACATGGCGCAGGCGCTGCGCGAGGTGGCGGGCGATGAGGTCGCCGACCGCATCACGTGGCAAGCCGATGAACGCGTCGAACGCATCGTAGGCAGCTGGCCCGGCCGCTGGGACACCACGCGCGCGACTCGCCTGGGCTTGAAAGGCGACAACAGTTTCGCGGACATCATCCGCGCCTACCAGGCCGACGACCTGCCGCGCTAAGCGGCGGACGGCGGCCTTCTTGGATTTCCCAGGACGACGAAAGACATGACTCTTACGCAACCTTCTTCACGCCGCGTCGGCGTCATCGGCCTGGGCGCCATGGGCGCGGGCATCGCACAAAGCCTGCGCCGCGCCGGCCATGACGTGCACGTCTACGACATTCGCGCCGACGCCGCCGCGGCCTTTGCCGCGCAGGGCGGCGTGGCCTGCGCCACACTGGCCGACATGGCCGCCGCGTGCGACATCGTGATCAGCGTGGTCGTCAATGCCCAGCAGACCGAAGCCGTGCTGTATGGCGAAGGCGGCATCGCCGCCGCCTTGCGCGCTGGCGCCGTGTTCGTGATGTGCTCTACCGTTGATCCCAGCTGGTCCATCGCGCTGGAAGCGCGGCTGGCCGAGCAGGGCGTGTTGTACCTGGACGCGCCCATCTCCGGTGGCGCGGCCAAGGCCGCTGCCGGCCAGATGACGATGATGACCGCCGGTCGCGCCGCCGCCTACGAGGCCTGCGGCGCGGTGCTGGAATCGATGGCCGGCAAGGTCTATCGCTTGGGCGACAGCGCCGGTGCGGGCAGCAAGGTCAAGATCATCAACCAGTTGCTGGCTGGCGTGCACATCGCGGCCGCCGCCGAGGCGATGGCGCTGGGCCTGCGCGAAGGCGTGGACGCGGACGCCTTGTACGAGGTCATCACGCACAGTGCGGGCAACAGCTGGATGTTCGAGAACCGCATGGCGCATGTGCTGGCGGGCGACTACACGCCGCTGTCCGCCGTGGACATCTTCGTCAAGGACCTGGGGCTGGTGCTGGATACCGCCCGGCACACCAAGTTCCCGTTGCCGCTGGCATCGACCGCGCACCAGATGTTCATGCAGGCGTCCACCGCCGGACATGGGCGCGAGGACGATAGCGCCGTGATCAAGATCTTCCCGGGCATTACTCTGCCGGAGGCGAAATGAGCATCAAACTGGGCTGTATCGCCGACGATTTCACGGGTGCGACCGACCTGGCCAACAACCTGGTGCGCGCCGGCATGCGCACGGTGCAGACCATCGGCATTCCCGGCGCGCCGTTGCGCGATGACGCGGACGCCGTGGTCGTGGCGCTGAAGACGCGCACGCTGCCGGCGGGGCAAGCCGTGGCGCAGTCGCTGGCCGCGCTGCAATGGCTGCAGCAGCAGGGCGCCGAGCAGATCTACTTCAAATACTGCTCCACCTTTGACAGCACGCCGCAGGGCAACATCGGCCCCGTGACCGATGCGTTGATGACCCAACTGGGCACGGCCTTCACCATCGCCACGCCGGCGTTTCCCGACAACAAGCGCACGGTCTTCAAGGGCTATCTGTTTGCGGGCGACGTGCTGCTGAACGAATCGGGCATGCAGCATCATCCGCTGACGCCGATGACGGATCCGAACCTGGTCCGTGTGCTGTCGGCGCAGACGTCGCGCAAGGTCGGCTTGATCGACTACAGCGTGGTGGCGGCGGGCAGCGAGGCGATCCGTGCGCGCATCCAGGCCTTGCAGGCGGAAGGCATCGAGATCGCCATCGTGGACGCGGTGTCCAATAACGATCTGCTGGCCCTGGGGCCGGCGCTACGCGGCATGCCGCTGGTCACGGCGGGTTCCGGCGTGGCGATCGGCCTGCCGGGCAACTGGGGCCTGACGCCGGCCAGCGCCGCCGGGCAGACCCGCGCCGCCGGTCTGCAAGCGGTGGTGGCGGGAAGCTGCTCCACCGCCACGAATGGGCAGGTGGCCGCCTTCATCGAAAGCGGCCGCCCGGCCTATGCGCTGGATCCCATGCGGATCGCGGCGGGCGAGGACGTGGTCGCGCAAGTGCTGGCCTGGGCAGAGCCCCACATGCAGAATGGCCCGGTGCTGGTCTATTCCACCGCGCAACCGGATCAGGTCAAGCAGGCGCAGGGCGCATTGGGCGCGGCGCAGGCGGGCGCCATGATCGAAGACGCCATCGCGCGCATCGCGGTCGGCCTCGTCGAACGTGGCGTGCGGCAACTGATCGTGGCGGGCGGTGAGACCTCGGGCGCGGTGGTGCAGGCGCTGGGGCTGGAACAGATCGCCATCGGCGAACAGATCGATCCCGGCGTTCCCTGGTGCGCGGGTTACACGCCGGTGGCAGAAGACGACGTCAGCATCGCGCTGAAGTCGGGAAACTTCGGCACGCCGGACTTCTTCATCAAGGCGTTCGGGTAGTTTCCGAGCTGGCGGGGCGGGCGAAACAGGCGACGCGCTTAGCGATGCGCCTGGCTCAGCCGCTTGGCCGCATTCACCATGTGGATGCGTGCCGCCTCGCGGGCGCCTTCCACGTCCTGGCTGCGGATGGCTTCGACGATGGCGATGTGCTCCTGCATCACGTCGCGCATCAGGTTGGCATGGCGGGCCTCGTTGCCGCGCGTCACGCGCGTGGCGGCTTCCAGGAACTGGCTGACGAAAGCCAGGGTGGTGAGGAAGTACGGGTTGCCGGTGGCGCGCGCGATACTGCGGTGAAACGCCACGTCTTCTTTCACGCCGTCGCCGCCATCGGCGACCGCTTGCGAGATCGCGGCCAGCGCGCGGTCGATATCCGTCATGTCGCGCTTCTTGCGCACCGCCGCGGCCTGAGCCGCGATTTCAGTCTCCAGCGCGCGACGCAAATCCACGATGTGCAGCACGGCGTCCAGCGAGCTCAGCTCGGTGGCGTCGATGCGCAGCGCCCGGTTGCCCGTCAGTCCGGTGACGAAGACGCCGCTGCCTTGCCGTGCTTCCACGATGCCGTCTTGCCGCAGGCGCGACACCGCTTCGCGGATGACGGTGCGGCTGACGCCGAACTGTTCGGCCAGCATGGCTTCGGTGGGCAGCTTTTCACCGGGCAGCACGCGCCCCTCGTCGATTTCGGCGAGCAGGCGCTTGGCGACGGTGTCGGTCAGCGTGGGAGGGGAAGGAAGTCTTGGAAACGCCATGGATGATGACTGAGAGGAGGCGGCAGGCCGGTCTGAAGGCCTGCGGCTGAGTCCGGCGCCAATGATAACCGGTTGCCTGGGGCAGGGCCTGTCGGCATTGAAAGGCGCTAGGCGCCGGCCCTAGGCCGCGGGCCCGGCGCGCGCCGCCATCAGGCAATCGACGAAGCACTGGGCGGCCGGCGTGGGCGGCGAGTCGGCGCGCGTCAGGATGGACACGCGCGCGGCGGGCAGCTCGTGCGCCAGCGGCACCATGCGCAAGGGCCGCGGCATCAGCTGGTGGTCGAACAGGGCCCGCACGAAGATGCCCAGCGCATCGCTTTCGGCCATGATCGCCAGCGCGATGGCGATGGACTGACAGGGGATGATGTCGCGCGGCGGCGGCAGCCCGTGGGCGTCGAACGCCAGCCGCAGCAGGTTCGCCGGCGCCTGGATGTTGCCGGGCAGCAGCCACAGCGCGTCGTGCATGTCGGCCAGGCTGCGCGCGTGGCGCAACGGATGGCCGATCCGCGCGCCCACCGCCATCGGCAGCGTGAACAGTGTCTGGCGCGCAAAGCCGTCGTCGATGTTGCCGTCGTATTCCGTCTGCACCAGCAGGTCGTAGCGGCCCGATTCCAATTGTTCGTGACTGTAGGGCGGCGCGACCTCGTTGAACGACACCGCCACGCGCGGCATCCGGGCGCGGAATGCCATCAGCGCGGCGGGCAGCGCCGTCAGCGCCGAAGAACTGATGGCCAGGTTCAGCGTGCCGCCTTCGCCGTCGCGCATCTGCCCGATTTCTTCCTGCGCTTTGCGCGCTTCCTGCAAGATCAGCACGGCGCGCCGGTATAGCGCCTCGCCATAAGTCGTGAGCTCTACGCCGCGTGCGCTGCGGCGCACCAATTCGGCGCCCACGCTTTGCTCCAGCTCGCGCAGGCTGCGCGTGGCGGCGGGCTGGGTGACGAACAGGGCACGGGCCGCCGCACGGATGCTGCGGTGTTCGGCGATCAGGACAAATGTGCGCAGTTGGCGCAGGTTCATGGGCAGGGTCCGGGATCGGGGGTAGTGCGAAGACGGATCGGGATATAAGAAAAAGGTTTCACTGGAACAAAAATACTGTCTTTTCCTTATCGTGCGCCATCCGTATATTCCTCCACTCGGGGGTGTCACAGCGTCCGGGTCTACGGACCGGCGCCCCGCCACGGACATCAAGGGGGAAACATGTCTACCGCCATTGCCGCCGATCCTGGTCGGCAGTCTCTGCATTCGTCGATGGCGCGCCGGCGGGTGATCGCCGGCACGACCATCGGCAATGCGTTGGAGTTCTTCGACTTCACCGTGTTCACGTTCCTGATGCTCGTCATCGGGCCGTTGTTTTTTCCGGCCGCGTCCAGTTATGGCCAGTTGCTGTTGACCACCGCCACCTTCGGCGTCGGCTTCCTGATGCGGCCGGTGGGCGGCATGCTGATTGGTTCCTACGCCGACCGCCACGGCCGCCGCGCCGCCATGACGCTGACCTTATGGCTGATGGGGCTGGGCTGCGGGCTGATTGCGGTGGCGCCCACCTACGCTCAGATGGGGGTGGTGGGGCCGGTGCTGATGGTGGTGGCGCGCTTGATCCAAGGCTTTGCCGCCGGCGGCGAGGTGGGAGCATCCACGACGCTGCTGGTGGAGCACGCGCCTCCGAATCAGCGCGGCTTTTATTCCAGCTGGCAGTTCGGCAGCCAATCACTGGGCGTAATGCTGGGCGCGCTGACCGTGGCGTTGTTGACGGCCGCGCTTACCAAGGAACAGATGCAGGATTGGGGCTGGCGCGTGCCTTTCGTGATCGGCATCCTGACCGTGCCGGTCGGCGCCTACATTCGCCGCAACCTGGAGGAAACGCTGGAGCCCGCCCAGGCGCCCTCGGCGACGCGCGCCGCCTCCACCCACCAGCCCCTGCGCCGCGTCTTCGCCGATCACAAGGCCCAGATCGTCAAAGGCATCCTGCTGGTGATCGGCGGCATGGTCTGCGCGCAGATCATCGGCTTCTACATGCCCGCCTACGCCAGCAAGGAGTTGGGCTTGCCGGCCACGTCCACGCTGTTTGCCAGCGTGGTGCTGGGGGCCATCGGTTTTGTGCTGGCGCCGTTTGTCGGCATGCTGGCCGATCGGGTCGGGCGCAAGCGGGTCATCTTCTGGTCGCGCGCGGTGACCGTGTGCGCGTTGCTGCCGTGCTTCCAGTGGCTGGTGTCCGCGCCCAGCACCGCGCGGCTGATGACGGTGATCGCGCTGCTGGCCATCCTGCTGGCCCTGCAGACGGCGCCCACCATCACCATGCTGCCCGAACTGTTTCCGAAGGCGGTGCGCACGACGGGGATGTCCGTGGTGTATGGGCTGGGTATCTCTGTGTTCGGCGGCTTCGCCCAGTTCTTCGTGACCTGGCTGCTGCACGTCACCGGCAATCCGATGGCGCCCGCCTGGTACTTGATGGTGACTGTGACGCTATCGACCGTGGTGCTGTTCTGGATCCAGGACCGCACCGGCCATGAAATCGACAAGCAGGAGGCATGATGCCCAGCAGTACGAGCTACTTCCCCCGCAGCTACGCCGAATCGCGCGAGCGGTTCCTGTCCGACGCCGCGCGCCTGGGCGCCCACGTGCAGTCTTACGCGATCGAGGCGATGGGCCGCGAAGGCGAGGCGCTGGCAACCGACACGGCGCTGATCGGCGCCGCGGGTGCCGAACGTCTGCTGATCATGACGTCCGCCACGCATGGCGTGGAAGGGTTCTGCGGCGCAGGCTGCCAGGCCGCATTGATGGACGATGCGCCGATGCTCAAGCGCGCCGCCCAAGCGGGCGTGGCGTTGCTGCTGGTGCACGCCGTGAATCCTTACGGCTTTTCGTGGATCGCCCGCACGGACGAGGGCAATGTGGACCTGAACCGCAACGCCCAGCCGTTCGACGGTACGCCGCTGCCAATTAATCCCGGCTATGGCGATCTGCATCCGTTGCTGCTGCCGGCGCAATGGCCGCCGTCGGAAGAAAACCAGCGGGGCCTCGCGCGCTACGTGGCGGAACATGGGCAGGCCGCCTTTGCGCAGGCCGTGTCGCGCGGCCAGTACACGCACGACGATGGCCTGTTCTATGGTGGCGCGGCGCCTGCCGCATCGCTGGCGAACCTGCGGTGCATCCTTCAAACGCAGGCCAGCCGCCATGCCCACATCGGTTGGATCGACGTGCACACCGGTCTGGGGCCGCGGGGGCACGGCGAGAAGATCTACGCGGGCCGGCGCAACGATGCCGAAGTGGCGCGCGCGCGGCAATGGTGGGGCCTGGACATCGCCGTGCCGTTCCAGGGCACGTCGGCATCGGTCGACATCACCGGTCACCTGGCGGGCCTGATCTACCAGACCTGCCCCGAGTCGTCGCCGACGCTGATGGCGCTGGAATACGGCACCTTGCAGTTTGACGACATCGTGCTGGCACTGCGCGGCCGCAACTGGCTGCGGGCCAACCCGGACGCGCCGGCGCCGCTGCGCCGCGACATCCTGCAGGCCACGCAGGACGCGTTCTACTGCCCCACCGACGATTGGCACGGCATGGTGCTGGGGCAAAGCCGCGTGGCCGTGCTGCAAGCATTGTGCGGCCTGGAAGCCGCGCGCTGATCGCGTCGTTCGTCGGCCCCGCAACCCGCACTGATTATCCGGGTTGCACCTGCTTCTGGCCTTCTGTCTCAGCGGGTTGCACCTGCATGCGCCCCTGCGCCAGGGATTACCCGCAAGTGCGGTGCAGTGTTGGGTTATCCCTAGTTGAGCCTGCCAGCAACCCATCGATATGCTTGGGTTAACCGAGCGAACCGAAGAGTTCCAACCGGAGGAGTTTCAAACCGAGCCGGCACCTCGCTGACAAGGAACCAGGATTTGCATAGCGCGCCTCCTTTGAACTCGGCCGTCACGGCCGCCCGGATCAAGCCCATTCGCGTGATCCCGTGGGCAACGTGGCTGCACCGCGTTTTCGTCGTCCTCATGTATGCGTTCATGCTCTGCCCCATCGTGCTGGTGGTCTGGCTGAGCTTCTTCAAGGACGCCATCCTCTACTTCCCCCCGTCCGGCTACACGCTGTCCTGGTACGTGAAAGCGTGGCAGAACCCGGCGTTCGCCAACGGATTCCTGTTCAGCCTGCAAGTGTCGCTGGTGGCCGCCGCCATCGGCGTGGTGATGGGCGTGCTGGCGGCGGTGGGCATCGCCCGCTACCGCTTCCAGGGCAGCAAGGGCATCAATACCTTGCTGCTGTCGCCGCTGCTGATCCCCGGCATCGTCGCGGGCGTGGGCATCTACCTGTTCTACCTGCGCGCCGAAGAAATGCTGGACCAGGACATCATCGGCACCTTCGGCGGTCTCGTCATCGCGCACGTGTGCCTGACGATTCCGTGGACGGTGCGCCTAGTCACCGCCGGCATGGCCGGTCTGGACGGCTCCATCGAAGAGGCCGCGCGCAACCTCGGCGCCAGCGCGCCGGTCGCCTTCATGCGCGTGACGCTGCCTATGCTGCGCCCGTCCATCGTGGCGGCGGCGCTGTTCAGTTTCGTGGTGTCGTTCGAAAACCTGGAGCTGTCGCTGTCGCTGGTGGGGCCGGGCCGAACGACGCTGCCGATCGCCATCATGCAGTACCTGGAATTCAATCTGGACCCGACCATCGCCTCGGTGGCTTCGGTGCAAATCTTGCTGTTGGGGATCATCATGCTTGTGACCGACCGCTACGTGAAACTCAGTCAGGTGGTGTAAGAAATGGCGAAGGTCTCAATCGAGAATATCCGCAAGCAGTTCGGATCGGCGGTGGCGGTGTCGGATTTTTCACTGGAGATCGCCGAGGGCGAGCTGGTGACGTTCCTGGGCCCCAGCGGCTGCGGCAAGACCACCACGCTGCGCATGATCGCCGGTTTCATCACACCGACCGCGGGCCGTATCCGCATCGGCGAGACCGATGTGACCCGGCTGCCCGTGCACAAACGCGACACCGGCATGGTGTTCCAGCGCTATGCGCTGTTCCCGCACATGACGGTGGCCGAGAACGTGGCGTTCGGACTGGAAATGCACAAGGTGCCCAAGGCCGACCGCGACGCCAAGATCCGCCGCGTGCTGGACATGGTGCGCATGACCGAATTGCGCGAACGCTATCCGCGGCAGTTGTCCGGCGGCCAGCAGCAACGCGTGGCGATCGCCCGCGCGCTTGCCATCGAGCCCAAGGTGTTCCTGCTGGACGAGCCGCTGTCCAACCTGGACGCCAAGCTGCGCCTGGAAGTGCGCGAAGAGATCCGTTCCCTGCAGCAGCGCCTGGGTCTGACGACCGTGTTCGTCACGCACGACCAGGAAGAAGCGCTGGCGATCGCCGACCGCATGGCCATCATGCACGACGGCATCGTGCAGCAGGTGGGTGCGCCCGCCACCCTGTATGAGCGTCCGGCCAATCTCTTCGTGGCGGACTTCCTGGGCAAGATGAACGTGTTCACGGGCCGTGGGCAGGCCGACAACCAGTTCCACACCGACACCGGCCAGCGCATCGCCACGCCGGGCGGGGCCGGCGCCACGCACGTGGGCGTGCGGCCGGAACGGGTGCGGCTGGCCGCCCAGCCCGAAGGCGGCAACGCGCTGGCCGGGGTGGTGGAATCGTCGTTGTACCTGGGGTCGGTGCTGGAAGTGCGCGTGCAGCTTGAAGGCGGCAATCGCATGATCAGCCAGATCGTCAACGGCGGCGCGGGCCGCGCCCAGCCGGCGCCGGGCGCGCGAGTCTACGCATGCTTCGAGCCCGAAGACTGCGTGGCCTTCACGCAATAGGAGCCCCCATGACGACCGCGATAAAAGACGGGCGGCCCAGCCGCTGGCTGGGGCCGGGGCTGGCCTTTCCGGCGTCGCTGGTGGTGCTGGTGATCATCCTGGTCCCCATCCTCCAGCTGGCGCGCTACAGCTTCAACCATTTCGATCCGGCGGACCTGATGCAGACCGCCTTCACGTTCGAGAACTACGCCAAGTTCTTCGGCGACCCTTACTACCGCGACATCTTCTTCACGACCTTGTGGGTGGCCGGGCTGTGCACCGTGCTGGCGCTGGTGCTGGGCTTTCCGGTGGCGTATTTCCTGGCGCGCACGCAAAGCCGGTACAAGAGCCTGTTCGTGATCCTGCTGGTGTTTCCGCTGATGGTGGGCAACGTGGTGCGCGCGGCGGGCTGGATGGTGGCGCTGGGCAACGCAGGCGTGGTGAACGCCGTGCTGCAGGGGCTTGGGCTGATCGACAAGCCGCTAACCCTGATGTACACGCCCACGGCGGTCGTCATCGGCACCACCGCCGTGGTCATGCCGTACCTGATCCTGACCCTGCAAAGCGTGCTGGAAGGCATGGACCTGTCGGTGGAGGAGGCCGCCCGCAACGTGGGTGCCAGCTTCTTCACGACGTTTCGCCGCATCGTGTTGCCGATCGCCGCGCCCGGCGTGGCGGCCGGCACGATGCTGGTGTTCATCCTGTGCATGAATGCCTACGCCACGCCCGTGCTGCTGGGCGGCTCCGGCCTGACGATGATGGCGCCCGCGCTCTACGACCAGATCACGCGCGCGTCGAACTGGCCATTCGGCGCGGCGCTGGCCGTCATCCTGGTGTGCGGCACGCTGGCCATCGCACTGGTCTCGAATTGGCTGATCCATCGACGCTACATCAAGACCATGGCGTCTTGACTCCGCATTTCCAACAAGGAACTTTCATGGCATCCGTATTGTTCAAGAACGCGAACCTGCTTGATCCCTTGCAGGCCGACCTGCTGGAAGGCCATCACGTGCTGGTCGAGGACGGCCTCATCAAGGACGTGTCGGACAAGCCCCTGTCCAGCGCATCCGCGCAGGTGATCGACGCGGCGGGCCGCACGCTGATGCCGGGGCTGATCGACCTGCACGTGCACGTATTGGCGACCCAGCTGAACCTCAGCACGCAAGGCGCGCTGCCCGATGCGCTGGTCATGATGCGCGCGGTGCCCATCATGGCGGCGATGCTGCGCCGGGGCTTCACCACCGTCCGCGATGCGGGCGGTGCGGGCTGGGGGCTGAAATGCGCGGTGAACGAAGGCACGGTCAAGGGGCCACGTCTCTTCATCTCGGGCCGCGCCATCAGCCAGACGGGCGGCCATGGCGACCCGCGCCCGCGTTCCGATCATCTGCGTCCGATGAGCTTTTGCGGCTGCTGTTTCCGTGCCGGCGACATCGGCCGCGTGGCCGACGGCATCGACGACGTGCGCCGCGCCGTGCGCCAGGAACTGCAGATGGGCGCCGACCAGATCAAGATGATGGCCTCGGGCGGCGTGGCGTCACCCACCGACCCCATCGCGTCCTTCGGCTATTCCGAGGAAGAGATCCGCGTCATCGTGGACGAGGCCGCCAGCCGCCAGACCTATGTGATGGCGCACTCGTACACGGCCGATGCCATCGAGCGCGCCATCCGCAACGGCGTGCGCACGATTGAACACGGCAACCTGGTCGACGAGCGCGTGGCGCGATTCATGGCCGAGAAGGGCGCGTTCGTGGTACCCACGCTTGTCACGTACGAGGCGCTGGCCAACGAAGGGGCCGATTACGGCCTGCCGCCGGATTCGGTGGCGAAGATTGCCACGGTGCGCACCGCCGGCCTGCATTCGCTGGAAATCTACAAGAAGGCGGGCGTGAAGATCGGCTACGGATCGGACTTGCTGGGGCCGTCGCAGCGCTTGCAGAGCGACGAATTCCGCATCCGCAACGAGGTTCTGTCCACGCAGGAAGTCATCCAGTGCGCCACCACCACCGCGGCCGAAGTGCTGAACCAGGTGGGGCAGCTGGGCCGCATCCAGGCGGGCGCCTTGGCAGACGTGTTGCTGGTGGACGGCAACCCGTACCGCGACTTGTCCTGCCTGTTGGGGCAGGGCGAACATCTGGCCCTGATCATGAAGGGCGGGGTCATCGAACACAACGCACTGGGGGTGTAAGCGCCATGAGCGATCCCACGTTTTCGCAATCGGAAGTCGGCGAGGAATCCCGCGACGTCAAC
Source organism: Achromobacter sp. FW305-C-13 (assembly GCF_058783475.1). Taxonomy (NCBI): domain Bacteria; kingdom Pseudomonadati; phylum Pseudomonadota; class Betaproteobacteria; order Burkholderiales; family Alcaligenaceae; genus Achromobacter; species Achromobacter sp. FW305-C-13. The sequence goes on from NZ_JBYSYN010000002.1 coordinate 374,689, forward strand.
GCCGCCAAAGGCTGGCATCCGCCGTCGGCACCGGTCTCGCGCGACCGCGGCCTGGGCCCGTTTCCCAGGCTGATCCTGCGCGGGGCGACGATCATCGACGGTACCGGCGCACCGCCCTGGGGGCCGGTGGACATCGTGATCGAGAACGACCGCATCACCGCGCTAGTCAACGTGGGCACGCCACACAAGGCCATCGACCCGAAACGCCGGCCGGGCCCCGGCGACCACGAGATCGATTGCCACGGCAAGTTCGTCACCCCCGGATTCGTCGATGCGCACGCGCACATTGGCACGCCGTACCACGCCATGAGCGGCATCGTCCCGCCCGCCGACTACATCTACAAATTGTGGCTGGCGCATGGGGTCACGACCGTGCGCGAAATGGGCGCGATGGGCGGCCTGGGTTGGACGATGGAGCAGCGCGAGCTTTCCGCCGCCAACAAGATCGCGGCGCCGCGCATGGTGGTGCATTCCGTGTTCCCCGCCGTGAACGACCGCGTCAAGACGATCCACACGCCGGAGCAGGGCCGCGAATGGGTGCGCAAGCTGGCGGCGCGCGGCGCGGACGGCATCAAGTTCTTCGGCGCGCCGCCCGCCATCATGGAAGCGGCATTGGACGAAGCCGCGCAGCTGGGGCTGCGGTCGGGCTGCCATCACGCGCAGATGGCGGTCACGCGGGTGAACGCACTGAAGTCCGCGCGCTGGGGGCTGACCAGTTCCGAACACTATTACGGCTTGCCGGAAGCGCTGTTCGAAGATCGCATCGTGCAGTCCTTTCCCACCGACTACAACTACAGCGACGAATACTACCGCTTCGCCGTCGCCGGCCAGACCTTCATGCAGGCGGCGCAGCCGGGGTCGGCAAAGTGGCGCCAGGTCATGGATCAGTTCCTGGAGCTGGGCCATACCTTCGTGCCCACGTTCAACATCTATGACGCCAACCGCGACCTGATGCGCGCGCGTCGCGCCGACTGGCACGACGACTACACCTGGAAGGCGGTCTGGAAGTACTTCCAGCCGCAACGCGGCGGGCACGGCGCGTACTGGTACCGCTGGAGCACCACGAACGAGATCGAGTGGAAGCAGAACTACCGGTTGTGGATGCAGTTCATCAACGAATACAAGAACCTGGGTGGCCGCGTGTGCGCCGGCAGCGATTCGGGCTTTATCTTCCAGATCTACGGCTTCGGCTTTGTGCGCGAACTGGAACTGCTGCAGGAAGCGGGGTTCCATCCCATCGAAGTGCTGCGCGCGGCCACGTCGCAAAGCGCCGCGCTGCTAGGCATCGATGAAGACACCGGCTCCATCGACGTGCAAAAGCGCGCCGACCTGCTGATCCACGACCAGAATCCGCTGACCGATTTCAAACTGCTGTTCGGCACCGGCGCCATGCGCCTGAACGACGACACGGCCAAGGTGGAATGGAAGCGCTGCCTGCAAACCACCATCAAATCGGGCGTGGTGTATGACACCGCCGAAATGCTGGCCGACGTGCGCAAGATGGTCAAGGACAGCTGGGAGCAAGACCCGGACGGCGAGCGCCCGCCGTTCGGCGGATCGCCGGCAGGCTCGCCCTGCGACGGCGGGCAAGAGGCATCCTGACATGGCCGTCGACCTCTTCCTGCTTTGCGGCTTCCTGGGCAGCGGCAAGACCACGCTGCTGGTGGACTACCTGCGTGATCCGGCGTCCCGCGACACGGGCGTGATCGTCAACGAGGCGGGCGAGGTCGGCGTGGATGGCGCCATCGTCGCCAATGACAGCGACAACGTGCCGATGACGCTGATGGCCAACGGCTGCGTGTGCTGCTCGCTGCGCAGCGATCTGGTCTATACCTTGAGCGCGCTGCTGGACGCGCCGCGCCCCGACGGCGAAGGGCCCTTGCAGCGGGTCATCCTGGAGTGCAGCGGCTTGTCGCGGCCCGGCCCCATCATCGCGTCCCTGGCGGATCCTGAGCTGGCGCGCCGCGGCCTGCGGCTGACGGTGGTCTGCACCGACGACTGCGCGCGCGACCCGGACGCATTGGCCGAGATGGACGAAGCCATGGCCCAGTTCGGCGCCGCGCACCGCATCGTGTTGACGAAGACGGACTTGCTGCCCGACGGCGCCTTGGACGCACGCGCCGTGCGCGCCGCTGCCCTGAACCCCTTGGCGGCCGTCATTGCCGACCCGGACCGCCGGCGCGCCGTACAAGCCGCGTTTGCCCCGTCCCAAGGCGTGGCGGATCTGGCGGGGCTGGCCGCGCGGATGCTGACAGCGGGCGGGCAGGGGGTCGCGCACCCCCGCATCCGCGTCATGGCGGCCCGTGCCCACGCGGGCATCAGCTGGACGGATTTTTCGGAATGGCTGGACAACCTGGCCGGGCTTTGCGGCGAACGCCTGTTGCGGGTCAAGGCGGTGGTGCGCGTCAACGAATGCGCCGAACCCATCCTGATCCAGTCGGTGGGCACCACCTTCAGCGCGCCGCAACGCCTGACCCGGCAACCCGATGCGCCCGACGCCATCATCGTGATCGCGCGCGACATCGATGCGGGCGAGATCCGGGCGTCCTCGCCCCACGCGCCCGTGGACATGCTGGCCTGAAGCATTTTTCGTACCGGGGCGCGCGGCCGGGCACAGCCGGCCACGCGTCCGCACCGTAGCAAGTCGTCAGTTCCCCTTCGATACGAGGTCGTTATGCAAGAGAAAAACCTGACTCGCCGTGGCTTCATCAAGACCGCCTCCGGCCTGGCGCTCGCTCCCGCTTTGGGCTGGGTGCCGGGCATGGCGCACGCCGCCGAAAAAGAAATCGTGGTGGGGACCTGGGGCGGCGACTACCAGAACCTGCTGCAGCAGATCATCAACCCCATCGTCGACAAACAAGGCGTGAAGGTCGTCTACGACACGGGCAACGCCGTTGGCCGCGTGACCAAGTTGCGCGCCGAAAAGAATTCGCGGCGCGGCAGCATGGACGTGGCGCTGCTGGGCGAAGTCGACATGTACGACGCCGAGCGCTCCGGCACGCTGGAACCGATCGACGCGAAGAAGCTGCCCAATCTGGCGCATGCGATCGGCGCGCTGAAGACGGCATATTCGATTCCCCATATCTTCAGCGCGATGACGCTGGTCTATAACACCGAAAAATTCCCGACGCCGCCGGATTCGCTGGAAGTGTTGCTGGACCCAAAACTGAAAGGGCAGGTGGGCTTTTCGGACATCCTGTACCTGTACAACGCCGTCTTCGTCGGGCTGGGCGCGGGCGGCGACACCAAGAGTTTTGACGGGGGCAAGCGCTTCCTGACCAAGCTCAAGGCGAATGCGCCGCGCATCTACCCGTCCAACGAGGCGGTCGCGGCCGCCTTCAAGTCCGGCGAGATTGCCATCGCGTGCATGTGGAAGGCGCGCGCGCTGCAATGGAAAGACAGCGGCCTGCCGTTGGGTTTCGTGATTCCCAAGGAGGGTTCGGTGCCCGTGTCGTTCGAGGCCGGCATCGCCAAGAACAGCCGCAACAAGGACGCCGCCTGGGAATACCTGAACGCCATGCTGGACCCGCAAGGCCAGATCGGTTTCGCCGAAAAAATGGGCTATGCGCCCACGGTGACCAACGCGTCGTTGCCGGAAAACTTGAAGCGCGTGGGTTTCTCCGAGGCGGAAGTGAAGCTCTTGCACGCCTATGACCTGAAGCGCCTGACGGAGGGCAAGGCCGACATGCTGGAATTCTGGAACAAGGAATTCAAGGCGGGTTGAGGCGCCGCTTCCGGATGCGGCCGGTCCGCATCCGGAGGGACGTTGCAGATCGGTCCCCGTCTGCGATGGGCGGCCGATGAATCTACCCTGGACATCTTGCGTCAATCTTGAAATGTTATATCATTTGTCAGGTATTTGTAATGATATAACATCCGAGAGAGCGAAGATGAAAGGCAAGAAGCTAGGGGCGGTTGAGGAAAGAGGCGGGGCGAAGGCCCTGCGGGCCAGCCGCCGGGGGGCGTTGAAACCGCTGGTCTGCTCACTGATGCTGATCGCGCCGGTCGCGCAGGCCGAGGCCGAAACGGAGTCCGATCGCGCCAAGACGCTGGCCCCCATTACCGTGTCCGCCAACCCGCTGGGGCTGGACTTGAACAGCACGACGTTGCCCGCCTCGGTGCTCGAAGGCGATGCCCTGATCGAGCAGCGGTCCGGCACGTTGGGCGAGACCCTGAAGAACCTGCCCGGCGTCAACAGCGATACCTTCGGCGGCGGCGCGAGCCGGCCGGTGATCCGAGGCCAGACCGCGCCGCGAGTCAAAGTGCTGTCCGATGGTTCTGAAGTCATGGACGCGTCCAGCATTTCCCCCGACCACGCGGTGACGGTCGAACCGCTGCTGGCCGAGCGGATTGAAGTGCTGCGCGGCCCGGCGACGCTGCTGTACGGCGGTGGCGCGATCGGCGGTGTGGTGAACGTGGTGGACAAGAAGATCCCCACCGCGGTGCCGGAAAAGGGCATCGAGGCCGAAGCCGAACTGCGCGGCGCGACCGGTACCAAGGAACGTGCGGGTGCGGTGGGCATCACGGCGGGCGAAGGCCAGTTCGCGGTGCGCGTTGAAGGGATGAAGCGGCGCACCAGCGACTACGACGTGCCCGATTGGCCGGGTGGCAAGCTGGAAGGTTCGTATAGCGAATCCACCCAGGGCTCTGTCGGCATGTCGTGGATCACCCCGCGCGGATACGTCGGCCTGGCCTTCACGCATCTGGAAAGCAAGTATGGCCTGCCGGGGCATAACCACGAATACGAAGGCTGCCACCCGCACGGCACGCATCTGCATTGCGGCGGGCACGATCATGACCACGAAGAAGAAGGCCATGACCATGATCACGAGCATGAACATGGCGGCGTGCCGTACGTGAAGCTGCGCAGCAACCGCCTGGACCTGCGCGCGGAGTACCAGGACCCGTTTGCCGGCTTCGAGAAGATCCGCGTGCGCGGCGGCCTGACCGACTACCAGCACGATGAGATCGAAGGCGGCCAGGTCGGCACCCGTTTCAAGAACAAGGGCTACGACCTGCGGGTGGAGCTGCAGCACAAGCCCATCGCCGGCTGGCGTGGCGTGGTGGGCGTGCAGAACGCCTATAGCGATTTCCGCGCCGAAGGCGAAGAGGCCTTCCTGCCGCGCAGCAAGACGCGGTCCAACGGCCTGTTCGTGCTGGAGGAATACCAGCTGAACGACTGGCGCTTCGAAGTGGGCGCGCGCCAGGACTGGCAGCGCATCTCGCCGTCGGGCGGTGCTTCGCGTAGCAGCCTGTCGGGCACGTCGCTGTCGGCCGCGGCCATCTGGGACTTTGCGCCGCAGTATTCCGTGGCGCTGTCGCTGTCACGCTCGCAACGCCTGCCCAATGCGCAGGAGCTGTATGCGGACGGCGTCCACCTGGCCACCAACACGTACGAACTGGGCAATGCAGACCTTGGCCGCGAGACCTCGCACAACATCGACCTGACCTTGCGCAAGCATTCGGGCGACACGACGTTCTCGGCCAGCGTGTTCCACAACCGCGTGAAGAACTACATCTACGCGAACACGCTCGACCGCTACGAAGACTTCCGGCTGATCGAATACACGCAGCGCGACGCGGAATTCACGGGTGTCGAGGGCGAACTGCGCCATCAGTTCACGCCGGTGTTCTCGGCGGCGGTATTCGGTGACTATGTGCGCGGCAAGCTGACGGGCGGCGATGGCAATCTGCCGCGCATCCCGGCGGCGCGCGCGGGCGTGCGCGGCAACGTGACGTGGCAGCAATGGTCGGGCGGCGTGGAATACGCGCGCGTGTTCTCGCAAAAGGACATTGCGTCGTACGAAGACAGCACCCCGGGCTACAACCAGGTCAACGCCGTGGTCGCCTACCGCGGCCGCTACGGCGCGACCGGCTACGAAGTCTATCTGCGCGGCACCAACCTGTTGAACAAGCTGGCCTACAACCACGCCTCGTTCATCTCGTCGGTGGCGCCGCTGCCCGGGCGCAGCGTGCTGCTGGGCGTGCGCATGACGTACTGACAAGGCAGGGCGTCCGAGATGGACGCCTGGCCGCAAGACGGACGCCGGGGCCATGCGCCCCGGCGTTTTTTTGCTGCACTGCGGGCGCACAGCCTCTACGGGTAGACCCCGAGTCCGATCTTGTTGACGCCCGAACATGCCGTTCCTAGAATCAGATTTGTGATCACATATCAGAAATAGCGTCCGGCAACCGCCGGTACGCGGGCAGCGGCGAAGCAGGCATGACCCAACAACTATTCAGTGTTCGAGACAAGATCGTTTTGATTACCGGTGCCGCGGGCGGTATCGGCGCTGCGCTCAGCCGGGCTTTCGCCCAAGGCGGCGCGACGCTGGTGCTGGCCGACCTGGCGGGGGAAAAGCTGGACGCGCTGGCGTCCGAGCTGCGCGAATCCGGCGTGAAGACCGGAGCCATCGCGCTCAGCGTGGAAAACCGCGAGGCCTGCGCGGACGCGGTGGCCGACGTGGTGGCGCGCTACGGCGGCGTGGACGTGCTGGTCAACTGCGCCGGCGTCAATACGCGCATGCGGCCCGAGCTGTACGCGGAAGACGTGTGGGACCGCATCGTCGACATCAACCTCAAGGGCACGTTCAACATGTGCCAGGCCGTGCACGCGCCGATGAGCCTGCGCGGCAAGGGCAAGATCATCAACATCGGCTCGATCCTGGCGCTGGCGTCAAACGCCGTGACGGCGGCCTATTCCGCCAGCAAGGGCGGTGTCCTGCAGCTGACGCGTTCGCTGGCGTGCGCCTGGGCGGCGGACGGCATCACCGTCAACGTGATCCAGCCGGGCTGGATCGACACGGCGCTGTCGCGCCAGGCGCGGGTGGACATTCCCGGCCACGCCGAACGGGTGGTGGCCACCACGCCGCTGGGCCGCTGGGGCGAACCCGAAGACCTGATCGGCGCGACGTTGTTCCTGGCCAGCACCGCATCCGACTTCGTGACGGGCGCAAGCCTGGTGGTGGACGGCGGCGTGACCGCGCATATCTGAACGGCAGGCTGCCGGCCCGTCAGAGGCCGGTCTTGCACAAGGAGAAGACATGCTTTTCGAGGACATCGGGCAGACGACAGAAGCGCGCACGCTGGTGGTGGAAGACAGCGATTGGGCGCAGCTGACGCGCGCCGAGGCCATGCGGTTGACGACCTTGTTCCTGGCGGCGCGCCGCTTCGAGGAAAAGATCCTGCAACTGGACAAGCTGAACCTGGTGCACGGGCCGGCGCATTCCAGCATCGGCCAGGAAGGCGGCGCGGCGGGCTGCGTCGCGGCCCTGCCTATCGATACGCTGATGAACGGCACGCACCGCGCGCATCACCAATGCGTCGCCAAGGCGGTCAATGCGCTGTATGAAGACGGCTTCGACCCGGCCGCCAGCGGGCTCACCCCGCGCATGCGCCAGGAGATCCAGGGCCTGATGCACGAGATCCTGGGCTTGAAGGACGGCTGGACGGGCGGGCGTGGCGGTTCCATGCACCTGCGCCGCGCCGACCTGGGCATCATGGGCACCAATGCCATCGTCGCCGGCGGCATCCCCATCGCCTGCGGCCACGCGTTCGCGGAAAAGCAGCGCGGATCGGGCAAGTTGATGGTTACGTTCTTCGGCGACGGCGCGGTGCATCAGGGCGCCACGCACGAGGCCATGAACCTGGCGGCGCTGTACGGCCTGCCCATGATCTTCTTCCTGGAGAACAACAAGTACGCGGTGTCGATGAGCGTGGAGCAATCCACATTCCAGACCGAACTGCTGACGCGTCCGCAGGCGCATGGCATCGCAGCCGTCAAGGTAGACGGCATGAACCCCTTCGCCGTCTGGCTGGCCACGCGCTGGGCGCAGGCGCATATCGAACGCGAAGGGCGGCCGGCATTCATCCTGGCCGAGGTCTACCGCTACTACCACCAGAGCTCGTCGATTCCCGGCAGCGCCTTCGGTTACCGCACGCGCGACGAGGAGAACGCCTGGAAGGCGCGCGATCCCTGGCTGTTCCTGCAGCGTGAACTGACCGCGCGCGGCATTCTGGACGCTGACACCCTGGCCGCCATCGACGCCACCGTCACCGACGCCGTGGAAGCGGCCGCAGACTCCTGCGTGGAAGGCACGGGCTCCGCCACCCGTATCCGCGCCGCGCTGTGGCCGGCAGCCGCCAGCGTGGACGATCATTTGACCAGCGACATGCGCGAATTCGACGGCGCGCGCTTTGCCGAGGCGGAAGACTTCGATGTGGACGACATGGAAAGCCTGTCCTACATCGAAGCCATGTCGCGCACCATGGGCGCGCGCATGGCCGAAGACGATCGCATCTACGTGTTCGGCGAAGACGTGGCCAACATGGGCGGCGGCACGGTCGGCGCCACGCGCGGGTTGACGGACACCTACGCGGGCCGCCTGGTGAACACCCCGATCACTGAAAACGGCTTCTGCGGCCTGGCCACGGGCGCGGCGCTGTCGGGCCTGCGCCCGGTAGTGGAACTGATGTACAGCGACTTCTTCCTGGTGGCGGGCGACCAGCTGCTGAACCAGGCGGGAAAGATCCGCCACCTGTTCAACGGCACGGCCAACGTGCCGCTGGTGCTGCGTACGCGCATCCCGGGCGCGGAGGGCTACGGTTCGCAGCATTCCATGGACCCGGCCGGCGTGTTCGCGCTGTTTCCGGGCTGGCATATCGTGGCGCCATCCAACGCCTTCGACTATGTCGGCCTGATGAATTCCGCGCTGCGCTGCCAGGACCCGGTGCTGGTAATCGAGCCGCAGGAACTGCACAAGCGCAAGACGCTGGTGCCGAAAGACCTGGACTATTGCATTCCCATCGGCCGCGCCAAGCGCGTGCAGGAAGGCGACCAGATCACGCTGCTGGCCACGCTCAGCATGGTCGAGCGCTGCCGGCAGGTCGTGGACGAAACCGGCGTGCGCGCCGACATCATCGACCTGCGCACGCTGTCGCAGCGCGACATCGACTACGACACCATCGGGCGTTCGGTCATGAAGACGGGCCGGGTGGCGATCGTCGAACAGACGACGCGCGGCGCCAGCCTGGGCGCGCTGATCGCCGACGAGATCCAGCGCCGCTATTTCGACTATCTGGACCAGCCGGTGCAGCGCGTCACGGGCCGCTGGGCGCCGCCTACGGTGTCGCAGGCGCTGGAGCGCGCGGCGCTGGCGGACGAGGACGACCTGCGCACGCTGATCGCCGCCATGCGGCGCGACAGCGCCCTGGACCTCACACAAGGAAATGTCCGTGCCCTACGCGCTTGAAGGCAAAACCATCCTGATCACGGGTGCGGCCGGCGGCATCGGCAGCGAGACGGCACGCGTCTGCGCCGAACAGGGCGCTGCACTCGTGCTGGCCGACCGCGAAGCCCCTGAGGCCTTGGCCGAGGAATTGCGCGCGCAGGGATCGGCGGCACAGGCGATCGCGTTCGACGTGACCGATCGCGCCGCGGCGGAAGCCGCCGTCCAACGCCTCGACAGGCTGGATGCGCTGGTGGCCAACGCGGGCTATTGCCCCTGGGACGACTGGAACGCCGACGGCTGGGACGACGTGTTCCGGCAGGTCATCGACATCAACCTGCTTGGCGTCATGCACCTGACCCGCGCGGCGCTGGCCAAGATGGCGCCGCAGGGCAGCGGCCGCATGGTGCTGGTGTCGTCCGTGGCGGCGCGCATGGGCGGCCTGGCGGCCAGCCCCCACTATGTGGCGGCGAAAGGCGGCACGCACGCTTTCGTGAAATGGCTGGCGCGCAAGGGGGCGGAGTCGGGCATCACCGTCAACAGCGTGGCGCCGGGCGCGACCGCCACCGCCATGGTGCAGGGCGCCGCCCTGGATGCGAATAGAATTCCTCTGCGACGCATGGCCCAGCCCCGCGAGATCGCCTTGCCCATCGCCTTTTTATGTTCGGATGGCGCAAGCTACATTTGCGGCGCCACGCTGGATGTGAACGGTGGCGTCTACATGAATTAGGCGCAAGAACATGGACAACAGCATCCTGGAAGGCCTGCTCGACAAGCAGGAACGCGTGACCGTCGCGGACCAGATCTATCAACAGACGCGCCAGCTCCTGATGAGCGGCGCGGTGCCGCCCGGGGAAAAGATCACCTTACGCGGCCTGGCCGCCGCCTTGAACACCAGCCCGATGCCGGTGCGCGAAGCCGTGAACAAGCTGGTGGCCGAAGGCGCGCTGGAAATGCTGCCCAGCCGCGGCCTGCGCGTTCCGAAACCCAGCCTGCCGAAGTTTCGCGAGATCGTGCGCATCCGCTGCTGTCTGGAAGGTTTTGCCGCGGCCGAAGCCGTCAAAGTGATCAACGACGAGACCGTGGCGCGCATCGAACGCCACGCCCACGAGTTCGACAAGTTGGGGCACCAGCGCAAGATCGACACCTTGAAGACGATCGAAGCGAACCGGAACCTGCATTTCACGCTGTATGAAGCGGCGGCGATGCCGCTGCTGGTCACGATGATCGAGAACATCTGGCTGCAGATCGCGCCCCTGTTCTCGCTCAGCATGAGCAGCAAGGACCGGAAATCCGAAAGCTGGGAATCGTTCAGTCACCACGACGCGCTGCTGGCGGCGCTGCGGCGGCGCGACGCCGATGGCGCGCGCGACGCGGTGGTGGCGGACATTTCCGATGCGGCGGCTTACATCGAGAAGACGGGCAATTTGGCCATCACCTGAAGCGAGTGAGACATGGATATCGAAGTCGTGATGCCCGCGATCGGCGCGGGCACGACGCAGGGCAGGATTCTCCAGTGGTTGAAGCAGTCCGGCGACACCGTCAAGGTGGGCGATATCCTGGCCGAAATCGAAACGGACAAGGCGGTTATTGAGCTGGAGGCCGTGGACAGCGGCGTGCTGGACCGCATCCATGTCGAAGCGGGCGACACCGCCGTGCCGGTGGGCGACGTCATCGCGACCTTGCTGGCGGAGCAGGACGCGCGTCGCGAGGCGCCTGCCCCCATCGCTGAACCGACCGCGCCCGTGCTGGCCATGCCGGCGCCACCTGCGGCCAAACCAACGCAGGCAGTCATTGCGCCGCCTGCCACCGCCGTCGAACCGCCCGCGCACCGGCTCTTTGCCAGCCCCTCGGCGCGCCGGCTGGCCCGCATCATGGGCGTGGACCTGCATGCGCTGACCGGCAGCGGCCCGAACGGACGGATCGTGCGCGTAGACATCGAGCAGGCCGCGCAGGATCGTCCCGTGGCGGATGCCAGGCCGGCAGCCAAGGCGCCCGCCACAGCCCCAGGCAGGCTGACCCCGCACACCCCGATGCGCGCCACGATCGCGCGTCGGCTGGCGCAATCCAAACAGCAGATTCCCCACTTCTATCTGACCGTGGACTGCCGCATGGACGCGATGATGGCGGCGCGGCAGGCATTGAACGACAGCGCGCAGGCTAGCCCCGATCCCGTCCGCTATTCCCTGAATGACCTGTTGCTGCTGGCGGTCGCCCGCGCCGTGGCGCGCGTGCCCGAGATCAACGCGCAATGGACCGACGAGGGCGTGCTGCGCCATGAGCAGGTCGACCTGAGCGTCGCCGTGGCGCTGGAGACCGGCCTGATCACGCCGATCTTGCGCGATGCCGGCCGCATGGGGCTGCGCGAACTCTCGGCGCAGGTCCGGCAATTGGCGGATCAGGCGCGCAGTGGCCGGCTGCGGCCCGACCAATACGAAGGCGGCAGCCTGACGGTATCGAACCTGGGCATGCATGGCGTGAAGTCGTTCGCGGCGATCATCAATCCGCCGCAGTCAGCCATTCTGGCCGCGGGTGCCGTGACGCGCCAACCGGTGGTGGACGGCGACGCGCTGGCGATCGGCCACGTGATGAGCCTGACGCTGTCCGCCGATCACCGCGTGGTGGACGGCGCGCTGGGCGCGCGGTTCCTGAAGGAAGTCCGGCACTTCATGGAGCATCCCATCGAATTGATTCTCTAGCGGGTTGAGTGGAAAGGTTGTTCTAGGTGTCCACATCAGCAGCGCGCAGGGTGGACCGCGAACGGCGTACAGACCGATGGCGGCGGTAAGTCGAAGCACCATTACATAAAGTCTGGAGACAAAGCAATGAACAAGCAGAATCCGCTGACGCGCCTCGCGTTGGCTGCCGCCTTGGCAATGGCCGCGCAGGGCGCCTGGGCACAAAGCGAAATCAAGATTGGATACAACAGCGACATGTCCGCCAGCGGCTCGGCCGACTTCGGCGTGTCGGCCTTGTCGGGCGCGCGGCAGGCCGCCGAAGAGATCAACGCCGCCGGTGGCGTGCTGGGCAAAAAGCTCGTCATCGTGCCGCGCGATGACGTGGGATCCCCGCCCAAGTCCATTCAGAACGCCAACGAACTGGTGGACAACGAAAAGGTCGTCGCGATGCTGGGCGGCGTGAACTCGGGCAACATGCTGGCGTGGCTGCACATCGTTCAGCAGAAGAAGATCCCGACCATCTCGCCATCGGCGACCGCCACCGAGATCACCAACCGCTACAGCAAGGAACCCGCCAACTACATCTTCCGCGTGTCGATGCGGGACCTGGACCAGATCACGCTATTGGCGGCGTATGCGGCGCGCGCCACGCAGAACAAGAAGGTCGCCATCATCGCCGACACGACGGGCTATGGGCAGCAGGGCGCCAAGGACGCGGCGGCCGTGTTGCAGCTGCACGGCATCACGCCGGTGGCCAACGAGAAATTCGGTCCGAAGGATACGGACATGAGCTCGCAGCTGAACAAGATCAAGGCGTCGGGCGCCGACACACTGATCGTTTACGCGCTGGCGGATTCCAACGGCCATCTGATGCGCAGCCAGGAGAAGATCGGCTACTACCCGACCACACTCGGTTCCTGGTCGAACCTCAGCCCCCCGTTCCTGCGCATCGCGGGCCCGGAACTAGCGAAGAAGATGATTTTTTCGGCGTCCATTACGCAGGATTCCACGCCGCAGTCCAAGGCGCTGTACGACACCATCATGAAAAAGGAGGGCAAGCTGCCCACCTATGTGTTCGCCGCGCACGCGTATGACTCGGTGAAGATCCTGGCGGCGGCCATGACGCAGGCCAAGTCCACCGACGGCGAAAAGGTCCAGCAGGCGCTGGAGAACCTGGGCAAGGTCGACGGCGTGATCAAGAGTTATGCGCCGGCCTTCACCCGCGCCAACCACGAAGCGCTGTCGTACAAGGACTTCCGCCTGGTGCGCTGGATCGACGGCAAGGTGGTGTCGGTGGATGACGCCGTCACGCAGGCCATCAAGCCCGAAGACCTGAAGCAGTAAGCGGGCGCGCGGCCGGGCGGTTCAGGCCTGGCCGCGGCTCAGGTGGTTGACGAAGAGCTTGGCGGCGGTGGGCAGCGATTCGAACGAGCGCACGCAGATCTGGATCTTGCGGCGTGCCCACGGTTCGGCCAGCGGAATGATGCGCAGGTCGAACATGACCGAGTAGCGGCGCGCGATGTCCAGCGGCAGCACGCCGATGCCCAGCCCCGAGTTCACCATGAAGCACAGCGCGTCGAAGCCCGTGACCTGCACCTTGAGCCGGATGGTTCGCTTTTCGTCGCTGGCGGCACTGGACAGGATGCGGTTGATGGCGCTGCCGCGATGCAGGCCGATGAAGTCGTGTTCCAGCGCGTCGGCGAAGCGGAAGCCGGGCTTGTCGCGCAAGGGGTGGTCGGCGGGCACGACCAGCGCCAGCGTGTCTTCGCGGTAGGGGTGGATCTCGACGTCGTCGTCGGGCGCGTCGCCGGAAAAGATGCCGACGTCCGCCGCGTTCTCGGCCACCGACTTGATGATGGTGGACGTGATCTTCTCTTCCAGGTCCACCTGCACGTTGGGGTAGTCGTTCAGGAACAGCTTGATGTCTTGCGGCAGGAACTGCGTGATGGCGGAGATGTTGGCGTAGACGCGGATGAAGCCGCGCAGGCCGCGCGAGTAGTCGCGCATCTGCACGGCGATCTCGTCCAGCTCGTGCAGGGCGCGGCGCGCCATGGTGGACAGCGCAATGCCGGCCGGGGTGGGGCGGATGCCCTTGTTGGTGCGGATCAGCAGCCGGATCTTCAGGTTCTCTTCCAGCTCGCTGATGCGCTTGCTGATCGCGGCCGCGGCGATGTGCTCGTGTTCGGCCGCCGCCGCGATGGTGCCTTGTTCGACCACGCTGATGAAAAGCTTGAGGGAAGTGGGGTCTAAACGCATGGCGGCAGGCGAAGGCGGCAAGGGAACGGCCATTGTAGCGAGCCACCGGCTTGCCATCGCGTTTGGCGATGGCAGCATCGTTAATGACTGCTATTGGGGACGGCAAGCCCGTTGCTATTCTCCCCAAAAATAGCGACCGGCCCGCCTGTTTGAGCGGACGGCGCAAGAAGGATGGATGGAGCGCAAAGCAATGAATCTGCAGAATAGCCAGCTGCTGCGGCAGCAGGCGTACATCGGCGGCGCCTGGTGCGACGCCGACAACCGGGCCACCATCACGGTGCGCAATCCCTTCGACGCCAGCCCGCTGGGCACGGTCCCGAATCTGGGCCAGGCCGAAACCGCGCGTGCCATCGCGGCCGCCGATGCCGCGCTGCCGGCATGGCGGGCCAAGACAGGCAAGGAACGCGGGGCCATCCTGCGCCGCTGGCATGCCCTGATCGAGGCCAACAGCGACGACCTGGCGCTATTGCTGACGCTGGAGCAAGGCAAGCCGCTGGCCGAGGCCCGCGGCGAACTGAACTACGCGTTGTCGTTCGTGGAATGGTTTGCCGAGGAAGCCAAGCGCGTCTACGGCGACGTGCTGCCGCACACCCGCAGCGACCAGCGCATGCTGGCCATCCGCCAGCCGGTCGGCGTGTGCGCAGCCATCATCGCGTGGAATTTCCCGTCGGCGCTCGTCACGCGCAAGGTCAGCCCCGCGCTGGCCGCCGGTTGCACCGTCGTGCTCAAGCCCTCTGAATTGACGCCGTTCACCGCGCTGGCGCTGGCCTGGCTGGGCGAGCAGGCGGGCATCCCCCCTGGCGTACTGAACGTGGTCATCGGCGACCCGGCCCCCATCGGCACGGAACTGACGCAGAACCCCACGGTGCGCAAGCTGACGTTCACCGGCTCGACGCAGACGGGGCGCCTGCTGATGCAGCAAAGCGCCTCCAACATCAAGAAGCTGTCGCTGGAATTGGGCGGCAACGCGCCTTTCATCGTGTTCGAGGACGCTGACCTGGACGAGGCGGTGCAGGGGCTGGTGCTGTCCAAGTTCCGCAACGCCGGCCAGACCTGCGTATGCGCCAACCGCGTCTACGTGCACGCCAGCGTGGTAGACGCGTTCAACGCCAAGCTGCTGGCCGAGATCCGCCGCATGAAAGTGGGCGGCGGGCTGGAAGACGGCGTGACGCAAGGCCCGCTGATCGACCAGCGCGCAGTCGACAAGGTGACGCGCCTGGTGGCCGACGCCACCGCGCATGGCGCCACGCTGCTGGCGGGCGGCAAGCTGCGCCAGGCCGGCACCCTGCTGTATGAACCGACGCTGCTGACGGGCATCACGGATGCCATGGAACTGGCGCACGAAGAGATCTTCGGACCCGTGGTGGGCATCAGCACCTTCGACTCTGAAGCCGCCGTGCTGGCGCGCGCCAACGACAGCGCTTCCGGCTTGGCCGCCTATTTCTACACGGCCAACCTGGAACGCGTCTGGCGCATGATGGAAGGGCTGGAATACGGCATCGTAGGGGTCAACACCGGCGCGGTCTCCAACGAGGTCGGCCCGTTCGGCGGCATCAAGGAATCGGGCGTGGGCCGCGAAGGCTCGAAGTACGGCATCGAAGAGTTCCTCGAAATCAAGTACGTGTGCCTGGCCGGCAAGTCGTTCAACGCGCCGCGCTAACCCTTCCGGAACCCTGACATGAGCCAAGCCCAGCAAGCGTCCCTGCGGGACGCCGACTCGTTCGATTATGTGATCGTCGGTTCCGGCGCGGCCGGATCCATCCTGGCCAACCGCCTGTCGGCCGACGGCGCGACCGTTTGCGTGCTGGAGGCGGGCCCGCCGGACAATAGCCCGTTCCTGCACATTCCGGCCGGCTTCATCAAGGCGGTATTCAACAAGAAATACGCCTGGCAGTTCTCAAGCGAAGGCACGGCGCAGACCAACGGGCGGCGCGTGCCGATTCCGCAGGGCCGCACGCTGGGCGGCTCCACGTCCATCAACGGCCTGGTCTACAACCGCGGCCAAGCGGCCGACTTCGACCATTGGGCAAGCCTCGGCAACCCCGGCTGGGCGTATGCGGACGTGCTGCCGTACTTCAAGTCGATGGAGCGCCGGGTAGGCGGCGACGACCGCTATCGCGGCCGCCAGGGCGAACTGCCCGTCACCGACATCGACTGGATTCATCCGCTGTGCGAGGCCTTCATTGCCGGCGCGGTAGAGCAAGGCCTTCCGCGCAATCCCGATTACAACGGCGCCGACCAGGCGGGCGTGGGCTACTTCCAGCGCACCATCAGCAACGGCTGGCGTATGAGCACGGCGAAGTGCTTCCTGAAGCCTGCGATGGCGCGCAAGAATTTGGACGTGCGCACCTATGCGCAGGCTACCCGCGTGCTGTTCGACGGCGCCCGGGCCGTGGGCGTGGCTTATTGCCATCCCGCGCATCCTGCCCGGGTGCGTGCGGTGCGCGCCAAGCGCGAGGTCATCGTGGCCTGCGGCGCGATCAACACGCCCAAGCTGCTGCAATTGTCCGGCCTGGGGCCGGCCGAGCTGCTGCGTGAGCACGGCATCCCGGTCGTATGCGATCTTCCCGGCGTGGGCGAGAACCTGAGCGACCACTATTCCGTGCGCATCGTGGCGCGCGTGAAGAACAGCCAGACCATGAATGAACTGGTCAAAGGCCTGAACCTGGCCGGCCAGATCAGCCGCTGGCTGTTCAAGCGGCCCAGCATCATGGCGCTTAGCCCGTCGCTGCTGCACTATTTCTGGAAATCGCGGCCGGAACTGACCGCGCCCGACCTGCAGGGCGTGTTCACGCCCGCCAGCTACAAGGAAGGCTACGTCGGGGTGCTGGACGACTTTCCCGGCATGACGGCGGGCGTCTGGCAGCACCGCCCGGACAGCCGCGGGCAGGTCCGCATCCGTTCGGCCGATCCGCTGCAGGACCCGGTGATCCTGGCCAACTACCTGGCGGACGAACGCGATCAGCAGACGCTGGTGCGCGGCATTCGCCTGGCCCGCCGGCTGTTGCAGTCGCAGGCACTGGCGCCGTACTTCGACAGCGAGGCGCTGCCTGGCCCCCTGTGCGAATCGGATTCCGAACTGCTGGATTTCGCGCGCCGTTTCGGCGTGTCGTCCTATCACGTCAACGGCACGGCCCGCATGGGTCCGGCGGGCGACAAGTACGCCGTGGTGGATGCGCAGCTGCGCGTGCACGGTGTAGAGAACCTGCGCGTGATCGATTCGTCGGTCATGCCCGCCATGCCGTCGGCGAACATTTGCGCCGCCACGATGATGATCGGCAACAAGGCGGCCGACCTGATCAGGAATTCCTGAAAACCCAAGATGCGGTCACTCGAGTGACCCGTTAGGAGACAACGTGTACACCAAGCATTTCCCCAAGATCATGAAGACCTTGCTGCTCTCGGCGGCGCTTGCGGGCGCCAGCGGCGCTGCGCTTGCCGACGACATCAAGATCGGTTTCAACAGCGACATGTCGGCCACCGGCTCGGCGGACTTCGGCATTTCGGCCCTGGCCGGCGCGCGCCAGGCCGCGGATGACCTGAACGCCGCAGGCGGCGTGCTGGGCAAGAAGGTCGTCATCGTCGAACGCGATGACGTCGGCGCCCCGCCCAAGGCGATCCAGAACACCAACGAACTGGTCGACAACGTCAAGGTCAACGCCATGCTGGGCGGCGTGAACTCCGGCAACATGCTGGCCTGGTTGCACATCGTGCAGCAGAAGAAGATCCCGACGATCTCGCCGGTGGCGACCGCCACCGACATCACCGGGCGTTACGCCAAGTCGCCGCCGAACTACGTGTTCCGCGTGTCCATGCGCGACCGCGACCAGATCGCGCTGCTGGCTGCCTATGCGGCGCGCGCCAGCAAGTCGGGCAAGGTGGCGATCATCGCCGACACCACCGGCTACGGCCAGCAAGGCGCCAAGGATGCGCTGGAGATCCTGGCACTGCACAAGATCACCCCGGTCGCCAACGAGAAGTTCGGTCCCAAGGACACGGACATGAGCTCGCAGCTGAACAAGATCAAGGCGTCGGGCGCGGACACGCTGATCGTCTATGCGCTGGCCGACTCCAACGCGCACGTCATGCGCAGCCTGGAGAAGATCAATTACTTCCCGACGACGCTCGCGTCCTGGGCCAACCTGAGCTCACCGTTCCTGCGTATCGCGGGCCCGGAGCTGGCCGGCAAGATGATCTTCACCGCGTCAATTACCGAAGACTCGTCGAAGGAATCCAAGGCGCTGTACGACACGCTGATGAAGCGCGACGGCCGCGTGCCGACGTACGTGATGGCCGCGCAGGCCTATGACTCGGTCAAGCTGATCGCCGCCGCCATGGAGCAGGCCAAGTCCACGGACGGCGCCGCCGTGCAGGCCGCCCTGGAGCAACTGTCGCAGGCGCAAGGCGTCATCAAGGCCTACCAGAAGCCGTTCTCGGCAGACAACCACGAAGCCCTGTCGGTCAAGGACTTCCGCCTGGTGCGCTGGATCGACGGCAAGGTCGTGACGGTTGACGACGACGTCACCCGCGCCATCAAGCCCGAAGACCTGAAGCTGTAAACGGCAGGAAAGCGGTACATCAAGGATCTCTCCCCCGCGGCGGCAGCGCTGCGGGGGAGTCGTCAAAAGGGGGCCTTCAGCATGCAAATACTACAAGCCATATTGAGTGGATTGGCCATGGGCAGCGTCTATGCCCTGGTCGCGTTCGGTTTCAGCATCACCTACACCACGACCAAGACGTTCAACTTCGGCCAGGGCGCGTTCCTGGCCCTGGCCAGCCTGATCGGCATCAGCGCGATCCTGCTGGTCACGCAGGGCAAGCTGATCGGCTTTCCCAGCCCCGAGGACGTGACCTGGGGATCGTTCCTGTTCGCGCTGCTGGCGGCCATGCTGGTCCTGGGCCTGCTGGGATTCGTGCTGTACATCACCGCCATCAAGCACTTCGTGGGCGAAGCGGGGCTGTCATGGGTGATGAGCACCATCGGCTTTGGCATCATCATCCAGAACCTGGCGCTGCTGATCTGGGGCCCGGCCCCGATCGCGGTGGCCTCGCCGCTGGGTGAAGGCATCATCACGATCTTCGGCACCGGCGTGCGTCCCCAGGAGATCCTGGTGTTCTGCACCACGCTCGTCCTGATGATCGTGTTCGACTGGGCGCTGCACAAGACCAAGATGGGCAAGGCGGTGCGCGCGGTGGCGTTCAGCAAGTCCACCGCCAGCCTGATGGGCATCAATGCCAACGCGGTGGCGGTGGCGGTGTTCGTCATCAGCTCGGCGCTGGCCGCAATCGCCGGCGTGATGATCGCGCCGATCGCAACCGCCTCCGTGTTCGTGGGCACGCTGCTGTCGCTCAAGGCGTTTTCCGCCGCCATCCTGGGTGGGCTGGAGAACCCGCGCGGCTGCATCTTCGGCGGCTTCCTGATCGGGCTGCTGGAATCGCTGATCGGCCTTTGGTATTCGAACCTGCGCGAGATCGCCGTGTTCGCGCTGATCATCGTCGTGCTGTATTTCCGCCCGGCCGGCATCCTGGGCCGCGTGCACGCGGAGAAGGTGTGAACATGTCCAAACTCCTCATTCCGCTCGTCATCGCCGCCCTGGCCGTGGGTTTCGCCTATTCGGGGTTGAACGATTTCTACCTGCTGATCCTGTTCAACATCGGGGTCTATTACATCGCCGCCACCGGCTTCAACATCCTGGTCGGCCAGACCGGGCAGAAGTCGCTGGGCCACGCCGGCCTGTTCGGCGTGGGCGCCTACACCGTGGCGCTGCTGACGGTGAACTACCAGGTCAATCCGTGGCTGGCGCTGCTGTGCGCGGCGGGCGTGTCCGCCGTCTTCGGCGTGGCGATCGCCATCCCGGCGCTGAAGGTCAAAGGGCCCAGCCTGGCCATGGTCACCATCGCCTTCGGCCTGCTGATCGAAAAGATCGTGTCCGAATGGACCGACGTGTTCAAGGGCCAGGAAGGCTTCTACGGCATCACCGGCCTGACCTTCAACGGCGCCACGCTGGACAGCCGCCAGTGGGTGGTCGTGGTGGTGCTGGTGGGGCTGGCGTTGCATGCGATGACGTCGCTGTTGCTGAACGGTCGCTTCGGCCGCGGCTTCGCTGCTGTGCGCACCTCTGAAATCGCCGCGGAAAGCGTGGGCATCAGCGTCTACCGCTTCAAGATCCTGGCGTTTGCAATCAGCGCCATCACCTGCGGCATCGCGGGCGGGCTGGTCGCGCAGCAGAACCAGTACATCAACTCGGACTTCGTCAATTTCAACCTGTCGGTGTTCTTCCTGGTGCTGGTGCTGTTCGGCGGCCGCACCCCGGTCGGCTCGTTCCTGGGCGCGGTGGTGCTGACCGTGCTGGACGCCATGCTGGCGCGCTGGCCCGAAGTGCAGCATTTCGCCTATGGCCTGATCCTGCTGTTTGCGCTGTACGCCATGCCCGAAGGCCTGGCCGGTTTGCTGCGCCGTGTCTTGCCGCAGCGCGGGCAGCGCGACGCCCTGGCACGCAGCACGAACGCGGCCGAATGGACGCCCAAGCGCACCGCGCCGCCCGCCAAGCCTGGCCAAGGCCGGGCCGCGCCGGAGTTCCTGGAAGTGAAGGACCTGTACAAGGCCTTCGGCGGCGTGGTTCCCACCAACAAGGTGTCGTTCTCGCTGGCGCAAGGCTCGATCGTGTCGCTGATCGGGCCCAACGGCGCGGGCAAGACCACGACCCTGAACCTGTTGTCCGGGCTGGTTGCGCCGGACGCGGGCAGCATCCGCTTCAAGAACAAGCAGATGGTGGGCCTGTCCGCCAACGAGATCGCGGCCTCCGGCATCGGCCGCACGTTCCAGAACCTGAAGCTGTTCGACGGCCTGACCGCGCTTGAAAACGTGATGGTGGGGTTCTATCGGGTGCAGAAGTCCGGCTTCTTCTCGAACCTGCTGGGGTTGCCGGCCAGCCTGGCCGAAGAACGGCGCATGCGCCAGGAGGCATTCGCCATCCTGAAGTTTTTCGACCTGGACCGCTACGCGGACGATGCCGCCAACAGCTTGCCCTACGGCTTGCAGCGCCGGCTGGAGATCGCCCGCGCGGTGGCCGCCATGCCCGACCTGCTGCTGCTGGACGAACCCGCGGCGGGCCTGAACCCGGCCGAGACCGACCAGCTGACCGATCTGATCGTCAAGCTCAAGGGCATGGGCCTGACCATTCTGCTGATCGAACACCACATGGATCTGGTTATGGCCATTTCGGACCACATCGTCGTGCTGGACTATGGCGTGAAGATCGCCTCCGGCCTGCCGAACCACATCCAGGAGAACCCGAAAGTGATCGAAGCCTACCTGGGCGCGCCCGCATAGGAGACCACCATGAGCCGATTACTGGATATCAAAGACCTGGCGGTCAGCTACGGCGCCGTCAACGCATTGAAGCGGGTGTCGCTGCATGTGGACACGAACGAGATCGTGACCATCATCGGCGGCAACGGCGCGGGCAAGAGCACGATGATGCGCGCGCTGTCGGGCATCGAGAAGTCCACGGGGTCCATCGCGTTCGCCGGGCAGGACCTGGGTGGCGTCAGTGCGCACAAGCGCGTGGGGCTGGGCATCGCCCACGTGCCGGAAGGCCGCCAGGTGTTCCCGGACCAGACCGTGTTCGACAACCTGATGCTGGGCGCCTTCCTGCGCAAGGAGCCGCCCGCGGAACTGGCCGCCGAGATCGAGCGTTGCTTTGCCATGTTCCCGCGCCTGAAAGAGCGCCGGGATCAGTACGCGGGCACGCTGTCGGGCGGCGAACAGCAGATGCTGGCCATCTGCCGCGCGCTGATGAGCAAGCCGCGCATCCTGATGCTGGACGAACCGTCGCTGGGCCTGGCGCCGCTGATCGTGGCGGAGATCTTCAAGATCATCAAGTCGCTGAAGGAACGCGGCATGACGATCCTGCTGGTCGAGCAGATGGCCAATCAGGCGCTGGCGATTTCGGACCGCGCCTATGTGCTGGAGGTGGGCTCCATCGTGATGGAGGGCACCGGCCAGGAATTGTTGGCCAGCGAGCGCGTGCGCGAGGCCTATCTGGGAAAACACAAGAGCTGACGAGGCAATCATGTCATCCAAACCATTGAGCGGGATCCGTGTGCTGGAGTTGGGCCAGCTGATCGCTGGGCCGTTCGCCGCCAAGATGCTGGGCGAATTCGGCGCCGAGGTGATCAAGATCGAGCCGCCCGGCAAGGGCGACCCCCTGCGCAACTGGCGCCTGATCCACGACGGCACGTCCGTCTGGTGGCAGGTGCAGTCGCGCAACAAGAAATCGGTCAGCCTGGACCTGCGCCAGCCCGAGGCGCAGGACCTGATTCGCGCGCTGGTCAAGGACATCGACGTCGTGGTCGAGAACTTCAAGCCGGGCACGATGGAAGGCTGGGGCCTGGGCTGGGAAGACCTGCGCGCCATCAATCCGGGGCTGGTGATGCTGCGCGTGTCCGGTTATGGCCAGACGGGTCCGTACCGCGACCTGCCCGGCTTCGGCGCCATCGGCGAAGCCATGGGCGGCCTGCGCCACCTGAGCGGCGAGCCGGACCGCACCCCCGTGCGCGTGGGCATTTCCATCGGTGATTCGCTGTCCGCGCTGCATGGCGTGATCGGCATCCTGCTGGCGCTGCGTGCGCGCGACCAGAACGGCCAGGGTCAGATGATCGACGTGGCGCTGTATGAATCCGTCTTCAACATGATGGAGAGCCTGTTGCCGGAATACGCCGTGTTCGGCGAAGTGCGCCAGCCGGCGGGCAGCAGCCTGCCGGGCATCGCGCCCAGCAATGCGTACCGCTGCCAGGACAACAAGTACGTACTGGTGGCCGGCAACGGCGACAGCATCTTCAAGCGCCTGATGGGCGTGATTGGCCGCCCGGACCTGGCCGATGCGCCGGAACTGGCCAACAACGCCGGCCGCGTGAAGCACGTGGTGATGCTGGACGACGCCATTTCGCAGTGGACGGGCCAGCACCCGCTGGACGAGGTCCTCGTCCGTCTGAACGAAGGACAGATACCGGCCGGCAAGATCTACGACGTGGCCGATATCGCCACCGATCCGCACTACCAGGCGCGCGGCATGATCCTGGACTGCGCGCTGCCCGATGGCACGCCGATCAAGCTGCCGGGCATCGTGCCCAAGCTGTCGGAGACGCCGGGCGAGGTGCGTAGCGCCGCGCCCGCCCTGGGCCAGGACACGGACGACGTGCTGGCCGGCCTGGGCATCGACGAGGCGAAGCGCGCCGACTGGCGCGCGCGCGGCATCATCTGAAAGGGACAGCCATGAACGAACCGAGCGCAACCCGCAAGAAGCTGTACATCCAGGACGTGGCGCCCCGGGACGGCTTCCAGAACGAAAAGCAGTTCATCGAGACGCAGGACAAGATCGACTTCATCAACGCGTTGTCCCAAAGCGGATTCGCCAAGATCGAGGCCACGTCCTTCACTTCGCCCAAGGCCATTCCGGCACTGCGCGACGCCGAAGCCGTGATGCACCAGATCGAGCGCAATCCGGACGTGGTCTACACGGTGCTGGTGCCCAACGTGCGCGGCGCGCAACGGGCGCTGGAGTGCAACGTGGATGAGGTCAACCTGGTGATGTCGGTGAGCGAGACCCACAACCGCGCCAACCTGCGCATGACGCGCGAGCAGTCGTTCGAGCAGCTGAGCGACGTGGTCAGCGTGGTGCGTGGCAGCCGCGTCGCGGTCAACGTGTCGCTGTCGACGGTTTTCGGCTGCCCGATGGAAGGCGACATCAACGCCTTCGACGTGCTGGAACTGGTGGGGCGCTTCGCCGCGCTGGGCGTGGATGGCATCACCCTGTGCGACACGACCGGCATGGCCTATCCCACGCAGGTGGGCAAGATCAGCCGCGAGGTCCGCCGGCTGTTTCCGGACCTGACCACGACCCTGCACTTTCACAACACACGCGGCATGGCGCTGGCCAACACGCTGGCGGCGCTGGAAGCGGGCATCGACCGCTTCGACGCGTCGCTGGGCGGACTGGGCGGATGCCCGTATGCGCCGGGTGCCAGCGGCAACGTCTGCACGGAAGAACTGGTGCACATGCTGGAACTGATGGGCTACGACACGGGCGTGGACCTGACCCGAATTTTGGGCATCGCGGCGACCTTGCCCGCGCTGGTCGGGCACGACATCCCCAGCCAGATCCTGAAGGCGGGGCCGCGCCTGACGCTGCATCCGGCGCCCGACTTCGGCGGGTAGCCCCGGCGGGGCGGCGGTGTGCTAAGTTGCCGGGAATGCCGCCCGGCCCGGAGCCCGCCATGCTGAAATTCGCCGCCAACCTGTCGATGATGTACACGGAACATGCGTTCCTGGACCGCTACGCCGCAGCAGCGGCGGATGGTTTTCTGGGCGTGGAATGCATGTTCCCGTACGAAGCGCCCGCGGCCTTCGTGCGCGAACGCATGGATGCGGCCGGCGTGTCGCAAGTGCTGTTCAACGCGCCGCCCGGCGTGGTCGGCCAGGGCGAGCGCGGGCTGGCCGCCTTGCCCGGCCGGCAAGCAGAATTCCAGGCGGGGATCGAACAGGCGCTGTCCTACGCGACGGCGTTGTCCTGCTCGAATGTCCACGTGATGGCGGGCCTGGCGCCGGCCGACGTGCCGCGCGAGGCCCTGCTGGATTGCTACCGCGAGAACCTGGACTGGGCCGCGCGCCAGGCCCGTTCGGCGGGCGTCACGGTGCTGATCGAACCCATCAATACGCGCGACATCCCCGGCTATATCCTGAACCGCCAGGACGACGCGCATGCGATCGTGCAGGCCGTCAATGCGCCCAACCTGAAGGTGCAGATGGACCTGTACCATTGCCAGATTGTCGAAGGCGACGTCACCGCCAAGCTGCGCGAGTTCCTGCCGACCGGACGTGTGGGGCACCTGCAGATCGCCGGCGTGCCATTGCGTCACGAACCGGACCGCGGCGAACTGGATTACGGGTGGGTGTTTGGCGTGCTGCGCGAGCTGGACTACCGGGGATGGATCGGCTGCGAATACCGGCCGGCAGGCGACACCTCCGCAGGCCTGCGCTGGCTGTCCCCCGCACGCGGTTGATGGACGCGAACACTTCAGGAGACCAGGTCATGAGTACAAGCACCATCCGCCGCGCCTTGCTGGGGGCGGCGCTGTCGGCCGCCGCCGCATTTTCCGCCAGTGCGCCCGCCGCGGAATATCCGGACCATCCGATCCGCTGGCTGGTGCCATTCAGCCCCGGCGGCGGCAGCGACCTGGCGACCCGCATCGTCGCCAAGCACGTGGGCGACACGCTGGGCCAGACGGTGGTGGTGGAAAATCGCCCCGGCGCCGCCACTATCGTCGCCGCGCAGGAAACGGCCCGCGCCGCGCCGGACGGCTATACGCTGATGACGGCAGGCATGAGCACCCTGGCGCTGAACCCGTCGTTGTACAAGAACCTGCCTTACGAGCCGTTCCGCAATCTGTCGATGGTGTCCACGCTGGTGAACCTGCCTATCGTCCTGGTGGCGTCGCCGGCATCCGACCTGACCACCATGACTGACGTCTTGATGTATCTGCGCAGTGGCAAGCAGGCCAGCTACGCTTCGCTGGGCGTGGGCAGTCCGCACCATCTGGCCATGGAACTGTTTCTGCAGACCTTCGGTGGGCAGGCCACGGCCATCCCGTACAAGGGCACGCCGCCCGCCCTGCAGGACGTGGCCTCGGGGGTTGTGCCCCTGATGATGGCCGACCTGGCCGCCGCGCGGCCGTTGATCCAGGCGGGCAAGCTGCGCGCCATCGCCGTACCGGCCGCGCAACGGTCGGCGCTGCTGCCCGACGTGCCAACCTTCGGGGAGGCCGGCGCCTATCCCCTGGAAGCCGCGGCGTGGCAAGGCGTGGTGGCCCCGGCCAGGACGCCCAAGCCTATCGTGGAAAAGCTGAGCCGCGCCATCGTGGCGGCATTGCAGTCGCCCGACGTGATCAAGCAACTGACCTTGCAAGGCATGGAACCCGCCGGCAGCACGCCGGACGCGTTCTTTGCCTATGCGAGCGAGGAACGCGACCGCTGGGGCGCGGTGATCCGCCACAAGGGCATATCAGCCGACTGACGGCGCACGCCTTAGTCGGGGGCGGGCACCTGGGCCTTGCGGCTGCGTTGCGCGGTTGCCGCGCAACCGGCCGACGCCAGGATGATCCCGCAGATGGCCAGCCATTGCGTCTGGGTCAGGTGTTCGTTCAGCACGATCACCCCAGCCAGCGCGCCCATCGCGGGCTCCATGCTGAGCAGCACGCCAAAGGTCTTTTGCGGGAGCCGCCGCAGCGCCACCATTTCCAGCGAATACGGCAAGGCGCTGGACAGGATGCCGACTCCGATGCCGGCCAGGATCAGCTTGGGGTCCAGCAGGGCCATGCCCGCATGGGCGGCGCCCACCGGCAGCGCCACCATCGTGGCGGCCAGCAGGCCCAGCGACGTCGCCTGGCCGCCATGCACGTTGCCGGCCATCTTGCCGAAGATGATGTAGAGCGCCCAGCAGACCGCGGCAGCCAGCGCGTAGGCGATGCCCGTCGGGTCAAGGTCATGGATGGATTGGCCGGTGGGGATCAGCAGCACGAGTCCGGCCAGCGCACAAGCGATCCAGACAAAGTCGATCGCGCGCCGTGACAGCACCACCGCCAAGGTCAGCGGCCCGGTGAATTCGATGGCGATCGCCACGCCCAACGGCAGCGTGCGCAGCGCCATGTAGAACAGCAGGTTCATGCACGCCAGCGTGACGCCGTACAGGGCGATCTTGGCCGCGTTCTTTTTGGTCAGCGGAAAGCGCCACGGCCGCCAGAACGCGATCAGGATGATGGCGCCGATGACGATGCGGTAAGCGGTCGTGCCCTGCGCGCCCACTTCGGGAAACAGCGACTTGGCGAACGAGGTGCCAATGCACAGCGAGGCCATGGCGCCGATCAGCGACAGGGTGGGAAGCAGGGTGGAGGCCGAGGCGTTCTGCCCGGTGTTCAAGGTGGCGGCGGTCATGGTGGCGGGGTGAAGCTCAAAGCGTTGGGGCGGTGCGCAAAATCAAAAAGGGCCTGGGTCCAGCCCTCACGGGCCTGGATTCACGGCGGTGGAGTAAAGCACATACAGGGCCAGGCCGACCATGATGGCGCCCAGCAGGCCTTGCTGCATCCGCAGGAACCACGGATTGCGCCCGACCCAGCCGCGGATACGCGACGCGCCGAACGCGAAGCAGCTGCCATAGGGCAGGCTCAGCACCTTCATCGTGATGCCCAGCACCAGCATCTGGACCCACACGGGCCCGTTGTCCGGCGTGGTGAACTGCGGCAGGAAGGCGATCATGAACAGCAGCACCTTCGGGTTCAGCAGATTCGTCATGAAGCCCTGCCAGAAGGCGTCGCGGGCGTCGCCCGGCCGAGCGCTCAGCGACACCTCGGCCGATTGCGCGCAGCGGATGATCGCCTTGATGCCCAGGTAACCCAGGTACAGACCGCCCGCCGCCTTGATGCCCACGAACAGCGCCGGGAGGGCCCGCAGCACGGAGGCCAGGCCCAACACCACGGCCGGCACCTGGATGAAGCCGGCCGCCACATTGCCCAGCACGCTGTGGAAGGCGGGGCGGAACCCCTGCGTCATGCCCCGTGACAGCGTCAGCGCCATGTCGGGGCCGGGCGTGAGCTTGAGCGCCGCATCGGCGGCAAGGAAAAGCAGGAAAAGCTGGAGTGAGGGCATTGCGGGATACGGCTGGAAATCCCGCGTGGCGGGTGGCAGGCTCCCAGTGTAAGCAAGCCGCCTGAATATTTCCTTCGTCCGCAGGGCCGGAAATGAAGTTTCCCGTCGAAATGGGGCCGGATTCCGTCGCGGGCAGGATTAGAATCTGGCGGGTAGCCCTATCCGCCCAGATACCACGCGTTCCGAGCCCCCATGGAACTAGACGATTTCGACCTTCAGATCCTGCAAAGCCTGCAGGAAGACAACCAGCGCACCAGCCAGGACGTCGCCGAGCGCGTGAACCTGTCGCCCGTGTCCTGCCTGCGCCGCATGAAGCGCCTGCGCGAAGCCGGCGTGGTCACGGCCGACGTGTCGGTGGTGGATCCCGCCGCCGTGGGGCGGGGGATCATGATGGTGGTGCTGGTGTCGCTGGAGAGCGAGCGCGCCGACAAGCTGGACCAGTTCAAGCGCGCGATGTCGGGCGCACCCGAGATCATGCAGTGTCTGTCGGTCACGGGCGAGGTCGATTTCGTGCTGACCCTGACCATGTCCGACATGGCCGAATACGAGGTCTTCGCCCAGCGCCACTTCTGGGGCAACCCCAACGTCAAGCGCTTCTCCACCCTGGTGGTCATGAACCGGGTGAAGCACGGGCTGACGGTGCCGATGCCTACATCGGCTTGAGCCCCAGCGCGTCGATCATCTGCCGGTACTTGGCGACCTGCGCCACCGCGTAGGCGTCGGCATCCTGCTGGCTCATCGGCCGCAACAGCAGCCGTCCTTCGGCTTCCATCCGCTCGCGCAGGTCGGGCTGCTCCAACGCGTACCCCACCGCGCGGCGCAAAGTGTCCACGGCTGGCGCCGGCGTATCCTGCCGCACGTAGTAGCCACCCGCGATCGTGTAGACGAAGTCCGGGATGGTCTTGCTTTGCGAGATCAGCGGCAGCTTGGCCAGCGGCGGGGGCAAGGTGTCGGAAAAGCTGGTCAGGATCTTTATCTGTTGCTGCGCCGCCATGCCTTCCATCGCCTGCTGATAGGGCAGGACGGCGAAATCGACCTGGCGGCCGATCAGGTCCTGCAAGGCGGGCGCCGCGCCGCGATAGGGCACGTGCAGGAATTCCGCACCTACGCGCCGGCCCAGGTACTCGGTCATGATGTGGTACAGGGAACCCACCCCGACGCTGCCGAAGGTCAGGGGCTTGGCGCCCGGCCGCTTGGCGTAGGCGATGAAGTCATCGACGGTCGATACGGGTAAGTCAGCGCGCGCCAACAGCACGATGGTGGCTTCGCTGATGGGCTGGGTCAGGCGGAAGTCTTCGGGCTTGTAGCGGGCCGCCGTGTTCAGGAACGGGCTCAGGATGACTTCGTTGGCCGACCCATGCAGGAAGGTGTAGCCGTCGGGGGCGCTGGTCAGCACGCGGCGCGCGCCCAGCATGCCCGCGCCACCGCCTACGTTCTCGACGACGACCTGCTGCTTGAGCGCATGGGCGATGTGCACGCCGAACTGCCGCGCCGAGGCATCGCTGGCGCCGCCGGCCGGATACGGCACGATCAGGCTCAAGGGCTTGTCGCCGGGGTAGTCCGCGGCCTGCGCCAGCGGGGCGGCAGCGCAGGCCGCCAGGCAAATGGCGGCCGCCCGGGCCGGTAGGTTCCAACGCATGCTGCTTCTCCCTTGTCATTGCTGTTGTCGAGGCAGCCGGGTTCCCGGACTGCTTCACGCAGTCTAGGCAGCGGCGTTTGCCCGCATCAATGTCGGGCGGCCGGTCGGATCATTGTGAATTCCGCAACGATGCGCTGCCGGCCTGGGGGGTGGCCTGCATCAGTGCGGAAGGTTCAGGCGAGGACGGCTCAGGCGCGCCGGGGCTCCAGGGCGGGAAACGTCTTCAGGATGTGGCGCAGCATGCTGGCGGTTGCGGGCGGCAGGTGCCGGCCCGCCAGGCTGATGACGTGCGTGCGGCTGTTGTTCAGGATGGGATTGGCCAGCGGCAGCGACACCATCTGGCGGAACTGCGCGCCTTTGAGCGGCATGGACAGCGGGTTCACGACATAACCCAGCCCCTGGCTGGCGAACTCCCACAGGATCTTGAACGAATTGGTCAGCAAGGCAGGTTTGAGCTTGACGTTTTCGTCCAGCTCCGCCGCCTGGATGTGCTGGCGCACGCCGAACGATTCGTCCATCGCGGCCCAGCCGTGCGGCGCCAGGTCCGCCAGCCGCAAGGCCCGGCGCGTGCGCGCCAGCGGGTGGTCCTTGTGCACATGCACGCGCATCGGCGCGGCGCGGGAATAGTGCGACCGCAGCCGCATATCGTTGGGCGGCTGGAAGGCCAGGGCGATCTGCGCGCGTTCCTCCACGATGCAGCGCACGGTTTCGTTGGTGCCGGCCACATGGATGCTGTAGGTGATGTCGGGATGCTCGCGCACGAACGAAAGTAGGACGGGTTCCCACAGCATGTCGACGAACCCTTCGCCCAACGCCAGCTCGACGTGGCCGCGGGTGGCGCTTTTCAGGTTGTTGACCTCGGCCTGGAAGGACTCATTCAAGTCCTGCTGCCGCCGCGCGAACAGCGCCACCAGGCGCCCCGCATCGGTCGGCACGACGCCGCGTCCGCGGCGTTCCAGCAAGGTCAGCCCCGTGTCCGCCTCCAGCCGGGCGATGGCGCGGCTGATGGCCGACGGATCGGTATTCAGCTGGTCGGCCGCGGCGCGCAGCGTGCCGGTCTCGATGACTTGCAGCAGACACAGCGTCCGCTTGAACTCCAGGACATCATCCATCAGGGCTTCCTTGCCGCGGTCTTGGCGTGGGGTTGGATCGTTGCAAAAACCGCATCGATAAGACTTGATCATTGCTATCGGCTTTGTACCCGCGCCTGTCTATAGTCGGTAGCCGTATTTCCCCCAAGCCGCCTTACGGAGACTCCGCCCCATGGCCATCGTCCAATCGCCCGTCAGCCCCGACCTGCTGCATCAAATGCGCGAATGGCGCCGCGATCTGCACGCGCATCCTGAAACCGCCTTCTGTGAATTCCGCACGGCTGACCTGGTGGCCCGGGAGCTCGAACGGGCCGGCGCTGTCGTTCACCGCGGATTGGGCCAGACCGGCGTGGTGGGCACGATGACGCGAGGCGAGGGGCCAGTGATCGGCCTGCGCGCCGACATGGACGCGCTGGACATGCAAGAGCTGGGTGACGCCTCCCACCGTTCGACCATCGCCGGCAAGATGCATGGCTGCGGCCACGACGGCCATACCGCCATGCTGCTGGGCGCGGCACATCATCTGGCCGGCGACCCCGGCTGGCGGGGCACGCTGCATTTCATTTTCCAGCCTGCGGAAGAGCACGCGGGCGGCGGATTGGCGATGGTGCGGGACGGCCTGTTCACGCAGTTTCCCTGCGACGCCGTCTTCGCGCTGCACAATTCGCCCAATCTGCCCTTCGGGACGGTGGCAACCCGCGTGGGCACCGTGATGGCTAACTGCGACACCTACGAGATCACCGTGACGGGCAAGGGGTGCCACGCAGCCCAGCCCGAACATGGCGTCGACCCCATCGTGGCGGCGGCGCAGGTGGTCACCGCCATGCAGACCATCGTCAGCCGCAACGTCAAGCCCACCGACGCGCTGGCATTGAGCCTCACGCAGATTCACGCGGGCGACACGTGGAACGTCGTGCCCAACAGCGTGCTGCTGCGCGGCAGCTGCCGGACGTTGACGGCCGCCACGCGCGACCTGGCCGAACGCCGGCTGCGCGAGGTGTGCGCCGGCGTGGCCATGACCTCCGGCACCACGATCGACGTGCAGGTGTTCCGCGGCTATCCCGCATGCGTCAACACCGAGGCCGAAGTGCGCTTGGCCGCCCGGGCGGCGGCGCGCGTGGTGGGCGCGGAACAGGTGGACACGGCCTGCACGCCGCGGATGGGGTCGGAGGATTTCGCCTATATGCTGGAGCAGCGCCCCGGCGCGTATGTGTTCGTGGGGGCGGCCCGCCCGGGGCAGGACAATCCGCCTGTGCACAACCCGTACTACGATTTCAACGACGACATCCTGCCCCTGGGCGCGCACTATTGGGTGGAACTGGTGAAGGAAGCGATGCCGGCATAAGCCGCGGCGCCACGGCTCAGCCCGATTCGGTGGCCGCGGGCGGCGGCCGCGTCGCCAGCATGGCGCCGGCCTCGTCCGAAATGCTGCGTAGATGCAGGTCGCGCTGCGGGAACGGGATCTCGATGCCGGCCTGTTTCAGCGCCGTGTACATGCCCGTCAGCATGTCGCTGCGGATATCGATCCAGCGGTCGAAATCGGTGGTCCAGGCGCGCAGGCTGAAGTCCAGTGTGCTGGCGCCGAAACCCATGAACAGCACCACGGGCGCCGGGTCGGCCACGATGCCGGGGGTTTGCCGCGCCACGCCGTTCAGCAGCGCGATCACCTGCGCAGGGTCGGTGCCGTATGCCAGCCCGACGCTGATTTCGATGCGGCGGCTGCGGTCCAGCATGGTCCAGTTCGTCAGTTTTTCGGACAGCAAGGTGCCGTTCGGCACGATCACATCGGCGCCTTCGAAAGTCTTGATCCGCGTGGCCCGCATCCCGATCTCGCGCACTTGCCCCGACGTGCCGCTGATGTCCACGACGTCGCCGGGCTGGATCGGGCGTTCGAACATCAGAATCAGGCCCGACACGAAGTTGTTCACCACGTTCTGCAGGCCGAAGCCGATGCCCACGCCCAACGCGCCGAACACGATGGTCAGTTGGCTGGTCTGGAAACCCGCCGCCGACAGCGCGATGCCCAGGCCCAGCAGCAGCACCAGGTAGTAGGTCAGCGACGCGATGCTGTTGCCCACCCCGCGAGGCAGCGCCATGCGCGTCAGCACCTCGTCGTGCAGGACCAGGCGGATGGTGCGCGCGGCCCAGAACGCGATCACCACCGAGATCAGGAACACCAGGATATTGCCCAGGCTGATCGAGATCGTCCCGACGGCCAGCGTGTAGGACAGCAGTTCGGCGACGAAGGCGTAGGTCGACCGCAGCACCCGGAAGCGGTCCATGGCGTACACCGCCCACCCCACGGCGGCGGCCGCGGTCAACAGGCGGATCAGCAGTTGAACCAGCGGCGGCGCATGCTCGCGAGCCAGCCGGAAGCGGGAGATCCCCTGACGCGCCAGCAACAGTTGCAGCAGCGTGGTGATGACGGTGACGCCCGCGTAGAGCACCAGCCCGAAGTAACCGCTGCCGATGACGGCGCTGGTCAGCATTTCGGCCAGGGACACATTGCCGAACAGGTTGGCGGCCAGCGACGCGCACAGCAGCGCCGCGGCGCCCCAGGCGATAGCCCGCAAGGCGCGCATCTGCCGCGTGGGGGCGACGGGCACTGCCTTGTGGCCGCGGCGCATCAACCACAGGATGGCGGCCAGCGCGACGGCGGTCAGCGCCACCGTGGACAGCCGGTAGAACAGCGTGTTGGCCAGGAACAGGAACCCCAGGCGCTCGGCCAGGAACAGGCCGGTGATGACGTGCGGCCACTGATCCATCTGGCGGCGGACAGAGGGCGGCAGCAAGCGCAGCACCGGCACCGCCGCCAGCACCAGCGCGACCTGCTGCACCATCAAGGGGGCGTCCGGCTCCAGCGCCAGCACGCCCAGCATGGACAGCAGCAGCCACGTCGACAGGGGACGGCCAAGCACGCCTGCCGCGGTTTCGCTCATGACGCCCGCCCGGATCGCGTCCCGGCTTTTTCGCGCCAGCCATAGCAGCAGCGGCAGCAGCACCAGCTGCAATATGCGCAGCGCGCGCTGGTTGCCGCTTTCGGCCGCGTTGTAATCGCGGGCGAAACGCACTTCGATGTCCAGCCCCGTGCGCAGCAGCGCCATCGTGTCCTGGCCCGAGTCCGGGGTTTGGCCCAGGGCCCAGAGCGGGGGCGAATCCACGCGCATCAGGCGGGAATCGATGTAGTCGATGGCGTCGGTCACCGAACGTTGGCCGGCCTTGATCCGTTCCTCGATGGAAGCGGCGCGCTGTTCCAGTTCGGCTTGCCGCGACAGCGGCCCGGACAGCGCCTGGGCGGCTGCGGTCAATTGCGCCAGCACCGCATCCATGCGGTCGGTCAGCGCGGGCGGCAGGTTGGCCGCACCCGCGGCATCCTTGATCGCCTGCCACGCGGCGCGCCGCCGGAACAATTCCGCCGCGTCGCTGGCGTACCAGGAGGTGGCCTGACGCAGGTCGGATCGCCAATGCGCCAGCCGGTGGGCGTCAAACAGCCAATGCCGCTCCAGGCTTTCCACCCGCATGATCGGCAGGGTGCGCAGCTGGGCGGGCTGGAATTCATAGAGTTTTTCGTCGGCGGACTTGGCGATGGCGTCCAGCGTGGGTGTGAACGCCGTGCCCGGGTCGGCCGTCGCGACGCGTTGCAGCACGCCTTCGGCGTACCGAAGGTCGGTATCCGCCCGCAACGGGATGTCCGCCATCTGGATGGCCTCGGGCGGAGCCGGGGCGGGCGCCGCCGGCGCCGAGGCCGTTTGTGCGCTTGCCAGGCCCGGCAGGCCTAGCAGCAGTCCGAACAGGCAGTGGAGGATTCGTGCTCGGACGCGCATGTCGCGACTCCGTTGGGATGCGGCGAACCGGGGGGCTACCCACTCTAGCGCATCACCAGTCCGCCGTCCACGAACAGCACCTGCCCGGTCATGAATCCGCTCCAGTCGGACGCCAGGAACAACACGGGGCCGGCAACGTCCTCGGGCCGGGCGATGCGCCGCAGCGGCGTGGCGGCGATCAACTGCTCGCGAAACGACTCCTGCGTGCCGCCGCTGGCCTGGGTCGGGTAGACCAGGCCGGGGGCGACGCAGTTCACGCGGATGCCGTAGGGTCCCAGTTCGGTGGCCAGATTGCGGCTGAACGCCACCAATGCCGCCTTGGCGGTGGTGTAGTCGTGATACGGCACCACCGGATGCTCGATCAGGTTGCTGGCGATGTTGACGATGGCGCCTTGCGCGCGCTGCTTGAAATGCGGCAGCGCGGCGCGGCAGACGTTGAACGCCGCCCCGACGGCGCCGTCGAACTGCGATTGGTAGTCCTGCCAGCCGAGGGCGTCGAACGCGGTGCGCTGCCGGGGATCGAACGCGTAATGCCGCAAGGCGTTGTTGACCACCACATCCAGCCGGCCCGCATCCTGCACGATGCCGTCGACCATGGCGCGCACCGCCTCCGGCGAGCCGACATCGGCCTGCACGGCCCAGGCGTCGCCGCCGGCGGCCTGGCATTGCGCCACCACGGCCTCGGCGGCCTCGGCATTGCTCAGGTAGTTGACGACCACTGTCGCGCCTTCCCGCGCAAAGCCGCGGGCGATTTCGGCGCCGATGCCGCGGCTGGCGCCGGTCACCAGCACCACCTTGCCTGTGAACTTCAGGGCGGCGCTCATGTCAGGCTGCCGGCAGCAGGCTGGCGTCGACGGCGGCGGACACGTCGATGCGATTCTGAATCAGGCCCAGCTTGCGATAGGCGTCGGCGGCCTGTTGCAGCAGGTCCAGATCCAGCGTGCCCAGCGGGCGGCCGCCGGAAGCGATCGAGGCCGCATTGCGCAGCCGGATCACTTCCAGGTTGATGGCGCGGTCGGTGCCGTCGATGGCGCGCTTGCCGGCCAGCGTTGCGGCTTCCTCCGGCTGGGCGATCATCCACGCGGCGCTGTCGCGGTACGCCTTCAGGAACGCGCGCAGCAGCGGCTGCTTTTGCTGCAGGACGGATTCCCTCACCACGAACAGGTCGCTGGACACGTTCAGGGTGTCGCGCACCTCCATCACATTGACCTCGCCCAGGCCGCGCCGGCGTCCCACGAGCAGGCCGGTGTCAGTGGCCGCGGTGGCGTCAACCTGGCCTTGCAGCAGCGGTGCGAAATTCAGCACACCCGTCACGACGATTTCAACGTCGGCCTCGGTCAGGCCGGCCTGGTGCAGCATCACCAGCAGGTTCTGGCGCGTGCCGCTGGCCAGGCTATAGACGCCGATGCGCTTGCCTTTCAGGTCCGCCGGCCGCGTGATGTTGGCCGACTTCAGCGACACCACGTTGAAGACGTTCTGCGGATAGATGTCGTAGATGGCGCGCAGCTTTTCGCCCTTATCCAGGGCCATGAAGAACGAGCCCGGGTCGGTGAAGGCCACGTCGGCCTGGCCGCTGAGGATGTTGCGGATGGCGTCGCCGCCGCCCGCGCCCGGCAGGTAGACCAGTTCCACGCCCTGCGCCTTGAAGAAGCCCTTGTCGGGCTCGGCCAGCAGGTTGGTGATTTCGCTGATGGGCTTGCTCCAGCCGGCCAGCGTGACCTTGCCTGCGGCGGCGTCTTGGGCGCGTGCGGCCGCCGGCGCCAGAGACGCCGCGGCGAAGCTCGCGGCTGCGGTCAGCAGCGCGCGGCGGGTGGGAGAGGGGAGCATGGGACGAGTCCTGAAGAATGTCATGAGTGATCGGCGTAGGGGCGCAGCAGGCGCCGCTCCAGCATCAGCGTGGCCTGATAGCCCAGCAGCCCGATGGCGGCGATGGCCGTCAGCGCCGCGAACATGAGAGGCGTGTCCATCATGCCTTGCGCGGCGATGATGACGGCGCCCAGCCCGCGGCTGGCGCCGATGAATTCGCCCACCACGGCGCCGACCAGCGCCAGCACCAGGGCCACGCGCAGCCCGGCCAGGATGCCGGGCAGCCCCGCGGGCAGTTTCAGGCGCAGCAAGGTCTGCGCGCGCGAGGCGCCCAGCATGCGGAACAGCTGCAGCCGGTTCGGATCCACCTGCCGCAAGCTGGTCAGCGTGTTTTCCATCAAAGGGAAGAAGCAGATCAGCGCGGTCATGACGACGGTGGGCGCCATGCCGAAGCCGAACCACAGCACGAACAGCGGCGCCAGCGCCAGCTTGGGCACGACCTGGCTGATGATGACGTAGGGCTTGAGCACGCGATCCAGCAAGGCCGATTCCGCCAACGCCACGCCCATCGCCAGGCCGGTTGCGCCGCCCAGCGCCAGCCCCAGCAGCATTTCGGCCAGCGTGGCGCCGATGTGCGGCCACAGATAGCCGGTGGCAAGGCTCGTCCACAGCGTCGTGGCCACGGTGGAAGGGGCGGGCAGCACCAG
The DNA here is from genome assembly GCF_058783475.1 of Achromobacter sp. FW305-C-13. Taxonomy (NCBI): domain Bacteria; kingdom Pseudomonadati; phylum Pseudomonadota; class Betaproteobacteria; order Burkholderiales; family Alcaligenaceae; genus Achromobacter; species Achromobacter sp. FW305-C-13. The sequence continues at coordinate 411,619 of NZ_JBYSYN010000002.1, forward strand.
CGCGGAAATGCCCGCTTGCCTGACAACCGCCTCCCAAGCGCCGATCAGGACGACCAGCAGCGCGACCGCCAAAAAGCGAGACGTGAAGGCGGCCTTCATGGGCGGGCCCCGTTCATGAATTCGAACACCTGCGCGCAATATGCATTGAACGCGGCGCCGTGCCGCATGGACTGCGTGCGCGGCGCGGGCAAGTCCACGTGCAGGTCGGCCACCATGCGGCCTTGGTGCATGACCGCGACGCGGTCGCCCAGGTAGATAGCTTCGCTGATGTCGTGCGTGACGAATAGCACCGTTGTCTTGCGCAGGCGGCACATCCGCATCAGGTCGTCCTGCAGCTCGCCGCGCGTGATGGCGTCCAATGCCGCGAAGGGCTCGTCCAACAACAGCAGGGCCGGCGCAAGGATCAGTGCCCGCGCCAGTGCCACCCGGCTCTGCTGGCCACCAGACAGTTGCCGGGGGTAATGCTGGGCATGGTCGGACAGGCCCAGCATCGCCAGCAGTTCGTGCGCGTGCGCGGTGTCCTCCGAAGACGGACGGCGTTGCAGCGACACGGGCAGCAGCACGTTGTCGATCACGCGGCGCCATTCCAGCAACGTGGGGGCCTGGAACACATAGCCCAGCTGCGGCCCGGGGGCGGCGGGCGTACCGTCCCACAGGCGGATGTGGCCGGACTGCGGCCTCAGCAGGCCGGCGGCCAGCTTCAGCAGCGTCGTCTTGCCGCAGCCGCTGCGCCCGACCAGGCAATGAAAGCCACCGGCCTCCAGTCGCCAATCGATACCGTCGACGATGGGTGGGCGGCCCGGGTAGGTATAGACCGCCCGTTCGATGTCCAGAAAAGGCCTGGTCACAGCGGCGTTCATGGCTCGTAGGACGCGAACGGATCGGCCGCGGCTTCGGCGGACTGCTCGATTTCAGTCATGCGGACGAGATCCAGCAAATTGAAGCGGCCATCGTGATGCCAGCCGGCTTCGGGCACGCTCATCGCGCCGATGGCGCTCACGCGGGTGACGCCTGCCGCGCCCAGCTGTTCGGCCAAGCGGTACAGCTCTTCCGGCGTGGCGGCCACGCCGGCGGTCTGCAGGAATTCGCGGCGGCACGCCACTAGCGGCGCCACCTCGTCCAGCGCGTCGATGCCGGCCACCGTGATGCTGCGCTGCAGAGCGGTCGGCGCCAGGGAGGCCGCCTCATCGACGTAGGCCACGCTCCATGCCGTTTCCATGTCGCCGATCAGCGCGTCCGCGCCGCCTGGGGGCAGCGTCCATTCGATCGCCTGCCGCCATTTCGCCACGGCGGCAGATTCTTCCAAATCCAGCGCGCGCCGTGGAAAGCGCCGCTGCAGATTCGACAGCTCGCCGGCCAGGTAGCCCGCGAAATCGCGCGGCGAAACCGGGCCGCCGCGTTGCACATAGAACACGTGCGGCGAATAGCATCCCTGCTGGTCGTAGCGCATCACATCCCACGCGGCGCGCCGGGCCAAGGCGGGCGCCTTCTGGGCATCCAGCGCCATTGCGCTGACCACGCCGAAACCCAGCTTGTGCCCGTGCGCCAGAAAGCGTGCCGTGACCGGCAGGCGGCGCTGGATGGCGTGCAGCGCGTCGTTGCCGCCGTAGGCCACGACCGTATCGGCCTGGGCATAGAGCGCCGACGCGTCTTCGTCGCCTGCGCCGCGCCACCACACCACGGCCAGGCAATCGGCCAGCGGCGGGTGCACCTCAGCCAGCAAGCGCGCGAACCAGCCTGCAAACAGCGGCTCGGCGCTGGGCAGTTTTCCGATGTTGCCGGCCTTCACCAGCAAGCCGCAGACCAGGCTCCACAACGCCAGCGCGGGCACGTTGCCCGCCCAGCTATGGGCGAGCAGCTGCGGACCGTAGGCGCGCACCGCGCCGCCCTTGGCGGCAGGCTGGAAGCCGTCCAGCACTTTGGGGTTGGCGAAGTCTTCGGCTACGAAGCGGTGCAGTTGCGGCGCGCGGAACGTCTTGAAAAAGCCGGTCAGGCCCAGGCGCACCATCTCAGCGTCGTAGCCGCTGACGATCGGCAGCAGCGCGTCGGCCTGCCGCCGGTACGGGTCGTTGGGGTCAAGCAGGCGGGCGATGGCGCGGTCGATAACTGCGATGATCTCCGACATCGTCATCGTCTTCAGATGCTGCGCGCTGGCGCGTTTGATGCGCTCGGCAAGTGCCTGCATCTGCAGCGCGGTCAATACCGGCACCGCGACGTCGACGCGCTGGCCATCCTGCTCGAACGGCAGGGTCTGCCATTGGACGTCGGCCGCGGCCAGTCCCGGCAGGTATCCGGCCTCGACCCGGACCGTGTTCATGGCGTGGCCGACCGGATGAATTCTTCCACCGCCAGTGAGCATCCCTTGGCCTGCGCGCCCTCGGCGCGACCCAGCAGCAGGAAGCCGCCGTCTGCCGGCAGGCCGACGTCTTCCGTCAGGATGGTGTTGACCGAATTGAAGTTGCCCAGATCGCAGTGCGCCAGGATGCCACGCTCACCGGCCGGCACGGTGCGGCCGGTGGCCGGATCGACCAGGCGCGAACGGATCCAGTGCGGCCCCGACTTGACCGACGGCACGACGGCATTGCCGTCGTCATAGAACTGCGTGCTCAGTTCCGTCATGCCGTACATGTTGATGCACAGCGTGCGCGGCACGCCCAGCAGCTCCGACAGTTCCGAATAAAAGGTGTCCAGCGGCAACTCGCGCGACTGCCCCTTGTAGCCGCCGGTATCCAGGATGCGGCTTCCGGGCGGCAGGCGGAACGACCGGCCCTCCTTGCGCAGCGCGTCGATCACATGCACGAAGCTGAAGCTGGCGCCCAGCAGCGCATAGGGCTCGCCCTGGCGCTCGGCCTCTTCCAGCTGACGCCACAAGCCGTCCAGGTCGATGCCCTGCGGCGACATGAAATAGCGGCTGTCTTCGGTGCCGAAGGCGGATTTCGCCAGCGCCAGGTAATGCGCCAGCGACGAATTGGGCATCGCGATTTCATCCGGGAACAAGATGCCCATCGGCAGGCGAGGCGTGCCCTGCATGACGCGCTGGGCGAAATTGCGGGTCATGGACAGGTCGTACACGGCCAGGTGCGGATGGAAATGCCGCCCGCGCATATCGGCGCGCGTCGTGCCGCTGGTCATGAACACGCGCTCGTCAGGACGGGGCGGCTCACAGCGCAGCTCCATCGCCTTGAAGGCATCGATGGGCACGGCCGGAATGTCGCTCCACGTCTTCACGTTGCGCACCGTCGCGCCGCGGCGCTGGCAGAAACTGCGATAGGGGGCGTTGGCGCCGTACTGATAGGCGAAGAGGAGCAGCGCGAGCTGATCGAACTGCTCGTCGGTGCAGCCGTCCTGGGCGATGAATTCGAGTAGTTCCGCGACCGGCGGGGCGACGTTGTTCATGGGCGTTCGTGGCAATCCTGTACAGGGAAGCTCCGAAGCCCGCCTGCGCAAGCGGCGCAAGGGCGCGGCAGGACAAGGCGAATGCTCTTCTTACGCCGGCATGAACCGGGTCAAGTTCGCGGGTCTGAATCTCAGCACTGGCGTGCACCCCGGAGCAGGATCGATTTTACCCTGCAATGGGATTTCCCCCTTTTCCGGGCAACCATGTCATGGGTTCGAGTTCAGGATGTCCACCTTGGTTTTGGATCAGGTATTTGACAGCGGTTTTGTGTAATTCAATTGAATTACAATGCGGGAATCCCAAGTCTAGTCCACCAGGAGGCCCGCCATGCCCGCCACCGCTCTTGTTCAAACCCGCATCGACCCCGTTCTGAAAGCGCGCGCCACGCAAGTGCTCAACAACATGGGCCTGACCGTGTCGGATGCCGTGCGTATTCTGTTGACCCGCGTGGCCAATGAAGGAACGCTGCCGTTCAATTTTGCCGTGGACCCTGCCGCGCATGACGCCTGGTTTCGCGCCAAAGTGCAAGAAGCCTTGAGCGACACGCGGCCAGCCGTGCCCAATGAAGAGGCCTCAGCCCACTTCGCCAAACGCCGCGCCGCCGCCCTGCGCAAAGCCGAGGGCAAGACGTGAAGGTGGAGTGGTCAGCGCTGGCGATGGAAGACCGGATGAACTCAGTGGCTGAGTATCGGCGCTAGGAAGAAATGTTGGTGG
>NZ_JBYSYN010000002.1:415824-1636596 GCF_058783475.1 Achromobacter sp. FW305-C-13
GGTGGCCTGGGGCGGAATCGAACCACCGACACAAGGATTTTCAATCCTCTGCTCTACCGACTGAGCTACCAGGCCAACACGTACGCTTTGCAAAAAGCCCAGCGCGGCGGCTGGGCTTTTTCGGGATCTGTTTTTGGTTGTCTCGGTTGCCTTCAGTTGTCTGTCTGGCTGCCGCGACTCCGGTATTCGATCCCGATAATTCTTTTGGTGGCCTGGGGCGGAATCGAACCACCGACACAAGGATTTTCAATCCTCTGCTCTACCGACTGAGCTACCAGGCCAACGAAGTCCGCAACTATACACAATTTTTTTGGCCTGTGCCAGCCGGGCGGCAAAAATCCCGATATTTCCTTGGCTCGCCGGCGGCGCCAAGTGTTGGGAGAATGGCACGCAAAGGTGCGACGCAGGGTCGCGGCAAGGGGGCGGATTGGCCTGGGGATAACCCGCAGGGGTATAATCTTTAACGGTCTGCTGTTACGGCTTGGGGAACTTTCCGCAGTATCGTCCCCACACCTGACGCATTGTTCTTGGTGGCAGTTCTTCACGCTTACTCATGTCGGTAGCTGTCCTCGCCTTCGGTCTGAATCACACGTCCGCGCCGGTTTCGGTTCGCGAACGCGTGTCCATGCCCGTCGATCTGGTCAAGCCCGCCCTGGAAGGCCTGCGTTCGGCGTTTGGCGGCTCGGTCCGCGAAGCCGCCATCCTGTCCACCTGTAACCGCACCGAAATCTACTGCGCCGCTGACGGCCACGTTGCCGATCAGTTGCCCGCCTGGCTGGCTGAACACAACCGCCTGGACGCCGGCACACTGCGCCCGCACCTGTATCGCCACCATCAAGACGACGCCGTCCGCCACGCCTTCCGTGTGGCCAGCGGCCTGGATTCCATGGTGCTGGGCGAAACCCAGATCGTGGGTCAGATGAAGGACGCCGTGCGCGCCGCCGGCGAAGCCGGATCGCTGGGCACCTTGCTGCACCAGATGTTCCAGCGCACCTTCTCGGTCGCCAAGGAAGTGCGGTCGCAAACCGCCATCGGCGCGCAGTCCGTGTCCATGGCCGCCGCCGCCGTCCGTCTGGCCGAGCGCGTGTTCGGCAATCTGGACCAGGCCCGCACGCTGTTCATCGGCGCGGGCGAAATGATTGAACTCTGCGCCACGCACTTCGCCGCGCAGCGTCCGCGCAGCATGGTCGTGGCCAACCGCACGGCCGAACGCGCCGAAATCCTGGCCAACCGCTTCTCGGCCAGCACCATGAAGCTGTCGGACCTGACCGACCGCCTCTCGGAATTCGACGTCATCGTGTCCTGTACGGCAAGCTCCCTGCCCATCCTCGGGTTGGGGATGGTGGAACGGGCTACGCGCCTGCGCCGCCACCGCCCGATGGTCATGATCGACCTGGCCGTGCCGCGTGACATCGAACCCGAAGTCGGCCGCCTGGACGACGTCTACCTGTATTCGGTGGACGACCTGGGCCGCCTGGTGCAGACGGGCACCGACGCCCGCCGCGCCGCCGTCGTGCAGGCCGAAGCCATCATCGAAACCCGCGTCCAGGGCTTCATGCACTGGATGCAGTCCCGCGAAGTGGTGCCCGTCATCCGCGACCTGCATCAGGCCGCCGAAGACGTCCGCGCCGCCGAACTGGAACGCGCGCGCCGCCTGCTGGCGCGCGGCGAATCGCCTGAAGCCGTGCTGGAACAACTGGCGCACGGCCTGACGCAAAAATACCTGCACGGCCCGCTGGCGGCGTTGAACCGCAGCGAAGGCGACGAGCGCAAGCAGCTGCTTGCCTGGATGCCGCGCCTTTTCCCCGGCCGCGACTCCCGCCGTTAGCGAATCTGTCCCACGTCCCGCCTCCTGGCGGGCGTTCGTCTTGTGGGCGCCCGCTATTCCTGTCTTCTCTTTGGTCATTCCCCCATGAAATCATCCATGCGCAGCCGGCTGGAGCATCTATGTCACCGCCTGACCGAGGTGGACGCGTTGCTCGCCCAACCGGAAACCGCGTCCGATATGGACCGTTTCCGCAAGCTTTCGCGCGAACGCGCCGAACTGGAACCCGTGGTCGAGGCGTTCACTGCCTTTGCCCGGACCGAGGAAGACCTGGCGACCGCGCAGGAAATGCTGTCGGACCCCGACATGAAGGCGATGGCGGAAGACGAGATCAAATCGGGCCGTGGCAAGCTGGAAGGCCTGGAAAGCGCGTTGCAGCTGTTGCTGCTGCCGCGCGACCCCAATGACGGCCGCAGCGTGTTCCTGGAAATCCGCGCGGGCACGGGCGGCGACGAAAGCGCGCTGTTCTCCGGCGACCTTCTGCGCATGTACACGCGCTACGCGGAAACGCGCGGCTGGCGCGTGGAACTGATGTCGGAAAGCGCGTCGGAACTGGGCGGCTACAAGGAAGTGATCGCGCGCATCGACGGCGACGGCGCCTACGGGCGCCTGAAGTTCGAGTCCGGTGCGCACCGCGTGCAGCGCGTGCCCGCCACCGAAGCGCAGGGCCGCATCCATACGTCGGCCTGCACCGTGGCCATCATGGCGGAAGCCGACGAGATGTCGGAGATCGTCATCAACCCGAGCGATCTGCGCATCGACACGTTCCGCGCCAGCGGCGCGGGCGGCCAGCACATCAACAAGACCGATTCGGCGGTGCGCATCACCCACTTGCCCACGGGCCTGGTGGTGGAGTGCCAGGATGACCGTTCGCAGCACCGCAACAAGGACAAGGCCATGCAAGTGCTGGCCGCGCGTCTGAAAGACAAGGAAACCCGCGAACGGCAAAGCAAGGAAGCCGCCGAACGCAAGAGCCTGATCGGCACGGGCGACCGTTCCGAACGCATCCGCACCTACAACTTCCCGCAGGGCCGCGTGACGGACCACCGCATCAACCTGACGCTGTACAAGCTGCAGCAGATCATGGAAGGCGATCTGGAAGAACTGACCGGCGCGCTGATCGCCGAACACCAGGCCGAGCAGCTGGCGGCGCTGGGCGACGACATCTGAGGCGCGCGCCATGACCCAGCCCCAGTTGAACAGCCTGCTGGCCGACACCCGGCTGCCGCGCCTGGAAGTGCGCATGCTGCTTGAGCACGTGCTGGGCAAGCCGCGCGCGTGGCTGCTGGCGCATGACACCGATCCGCTGGATCCCCAGGTGGCGGCCGCCTACGAGGCCTTGCTTGCGCGGCGCCTGGCCGGCGAGCCCATGGCCTATCTGCTGGGCCACCGCGAGTTCATGGGGCACCGGTTCCGCGTGACGCCCGACGTGCTGATTCCGCGCCCCGATACCGAAGTGCTGGTGGAGACCGCGCTGGAACGCGTGGCCGGTGTCGCGGGCCCCGCCGTGCTGGACCTGGGCACGGGCAGCGGCGCGATTGCGATCTCGATCGCGTTAGCCCGCCGCGATGCACGGGTGATGGCCTCGGATGTCAGCGCCGCCGCGCTGGCGGTTGCCGCCGGTAATGCCTGGGAGCTGACCGCGTCGGTGCGCTTCGTGGAAGGCAGCTGGTACGAGGCCGTGCCTGCGGGCGAAGGCTTTGACCTGATCGTGTCCAATCCGCCCTACGTGGCCAGCGACGATCCGCATCTGGACCAGGGCGACCTGCGTTTCGAGCCGCGGGGGGCGCTGACCGATGGCGCCGGCGGCCTGGAGGACCTGGGCCGTATCGTGGCGGGGGCCGGTCGGCACCTGAAACCGGGCGGCGCGCTGTGGATGGAGCATGGTTGGGACCAGGCGCAGGCGGTGCGCGATTTACTGACCGCCGCTGGTTTTGAAGACGTGCACAGCCGCCAGGACCTGGCCGGAATCGAACGCATTTCTGGCGGGCGCTGGCGGGCTGCCGGGCGCTGACCGGCGCCGCTTGTTACAGATTCCGCCCCTGAATTCCCGGCATAGGCCGGCGCCGCATCCGGGTAATTCGGGCGGTTTCCCCGGCTGTACCTATAATTGGCGTATTCCGTTATGCCTGTCCAAGAGACCACCATGAGCGACGTTCAAGAATTCATCCGCGAAACCGTGACCCAGCACCCCGTCGTGCTGTTCATGAAGGGCACCGCCCAATTCCCGCAATGCGGCTTTTCCGGCAAGGCCATCCAGATCCTGAAGGGCTGTGGCGTGAAGAAGCTGGTTACCGTCAATGTGCTGGAAGACGACGAAGTCCGCCAGGGCATCAAGGAATTCTCCAGCTGGCCCACCATCCCGCAGCTGTACGTGGCGGGCGAGTTCATCGGCGGCTCGGACATCATGAATGAGATGAACGAATCCGGCGAACTGAAGACGCTGCTGGAGCAATCCGGCGCTACGGCCTAAGTCGTCCATGCGGCGACTGGTCATCGGCATCACGGGCGCCACCGGCGCGCTCTATGCGGTGCGCATGCTGCAAGCGCTGCGCGGCGTGGACGATGTCGAGACGCATCTGGTGGTGTCCGCGTCCGGCGTGCTGAACATCAAGCATGAGCTTGATGTCAGCCGCCACGACATCTATGCGCTGGCCGACCACGTGCACTCCGTGCGCGACGTGGGTGCCACGCTGGCCAGCGGCGCGTTCCAGACGGCGGGCATGGTCATCGTGCCGTGCTCGATGCGCACGCTGGCGGCCGTGGCCCACGGCCTGTCCGATAACCTCATTACCCGAGCGGCCGACGTTACCTTGAAGGAACGCCGGCGCCTGGTGCTGATGGTGCGCGAGACGCCCTTCAACCTGGCGCACCTGCGCAACATGACGGCCGTGACCGAAATGGGCGGCATCGTGTTTCCGCCGCTACCGGCCTTCTACCACCGGCCGGCCTCCATCGAAGAGATGGTGGACCACACGGTGGCGCGCGTGCTGGAGCTCTTCGACATCGTCGTGCCCGGCCCGCATTGGGAAGGCATGAAGTAGCAGGGCCCCGCGGGACCCTGGTCTCGCCGGCACTGCTGCTGGCTACTGCACCAGCCCCAGTCCGTTCAGCGCGGCCAGGTTTTCCGGCCATTGGCGCGCGCGGGCGTTCTGCAGTTCGATGCGGGCCCAGGCCATCCAGCCTGCCCATTCGATGCGCTTGTCCCATGCGGTGCCCCACGCCTGCAAGGCCGCCAGTCCGGCGGCCGCATGCTGCTCCGCGGCATCGAAATCACCTGACGTCAACGCCAACTGTGCCAGCAGCAGGCGCGGTTCGCCCACCCACGGGTTGTGCGCGACCGCGGCTTCCAGCAGATGGCGGGCGCTGTCCATTTCCGTCAGCGGATGCATGCGCGTGATGACCTGCCAGTACAGCGCGCTGGCGGCCGCTTCGTCGCGCGGGCTGAGCGTGGCGCGGCATTGGTCGAACGCGGGCGGGATGGGGATGCCGGTGTCTGCGGGCATGCCCGACAGCGGCGCCAGCAGATGCGACAGCATCGACAGGATGTTCGACGGCGGCTTCAACGGGCCGGGCCACAGCGACGAGGCCCAATTCGTTTTCAGGTCGCGGCGCTGCTGCTGCGGATAGCCGGCGAAGATCTCGTCCTGCCAGCTGTGCCATTGCTCGCCGATGTCGGCGGCGGACACTACGATGAAGGCGGCGACCTGGCGCGGCGTGAAGGTGAACATCTGGCCGTCGGCGCCTTCCAGCGTCAAGCCATCGTTGCCCGCGCCCTGGCCCTGCAGCACGGCCTGCACGAACTTCGTGCGCGGCATCGCGCAGAACAGGCTGACCCATTCTTCGGCTTCCGTGCCCAGCACCTCGCGCAAGGTGGAGCGCTCGCGTTCGCGGTCGAACAGCGTCAGGTCCACGTATTCGTTGCCGTAGACGCTATGGAACAGGCCCAGCAGGCGCACTTCGCGCGGTTGGTTCCACAGCGTCAGCGTGCGGTACACGCCCAGCAGGTGGTGCTTGAACGTGCCCGCCTTGTGCCAGTCTTCTCCGGCGCTGCGGGCGAACAGCAGGTCCAGCAGCGCAGGCAGGTCCGCATCGACGGCGGCGTAGTGGTCGGCGAGCAGGGCGCGGGCCTGCGGATGGAGTTCGTTTGACGTGGGCATGGCGTTGGCGTGATGAATGAATGCAGCCGCTATTGTGTCCGCATGGCGCGGGCTTGTCATGGCGGCATGTCTTATATGGTTTCGCGCATATCAATATGAATATTCATCGCTTCCGGTTTTGAGGGACGCTCACTAGAATCGCGGGTCATTCTTCTTTTCCGTAGAGTCCCATCATGCGCCTTCGCCATTCTCTGGCCGTTCTTGCCTCGTTGATCAGTATTGCCACCGGCCCGGCCATGGCGCAGGACGCCGAACTGAAGGTGGGCGTGACTGTCGGCCCGCACGCGCAGATCGGCGAAGTGGTGCAGCAGGTGGCGGCCAAGGACGGCCTGAAAGTGAAGCTGATCGAATTCAGCGACTTCATCCAGCCGAACGCCGCGCTGGATGCCAAGGAGCTGGACCTGAACATCTACCAGCACAAGCCTTTCCTGGACTCGCAGAACAAGGCGCGCGGCTACAAGCTGGTGCCCGTGGCGACCGCTGTGGTGCAGCAGATGGGCATCTATTCCAAGCGCCTGAAGTCGCTGGACGACCTGCCGCAGGGCGGCAAGGTAGCCATTCCGAATGACCCGACCAACGGCGCCCGCGCGCTGCTGGTGCTGCAGGCCGCCAAGCTGATCAAGCTGAAGGATGGTGTCACGGTGACCGCGTCGCTGTTCGATGTGGTCGAGAACCCCAAGAACCTGAAGTTCATCGAAATCGAAGCGGCGCAGTTGCCGCATTCGCTGTCGGATGTGGACGCGGCGGCCGTGAATTCCGCCTACGCCATCCCCGCGGGCCTGTCGCCCGCCAAGGACGCGCTGGCCCTGGAAAGCAAGGACGCGCCGTTTGCCGCCGTGGTGATCGCCGCGCGCGAAGACAACAAGAACGATCCGCGCATCGCCCGCTTCATCAAGGCCTACCAGTCGGATGAAGTGAAGGCGTTCGTGGCCAAACAGTTCCCCGGCGCTTACTCGACGTCCTGGTAAGCGGCGCCGCGCCTGGCGGGTCGGCCCGTCAGGCGTATTTCCCCGTCAGCCCGCCATCGACAAGCAGCTCGGTGCCGGTGATGTAGGACGCGTCGTCCGACGCCAGGAACGCCACCGCTTTAGCGACCTCCCAGGGCGTGCCCATCCGGCCCATCGGCACTTGCTTGTCGCGCGCGGCCAGCGCCGCCTGGAGATCATCGGGATCGAACATGCGCGCCACGTTCTGCGCCACGCGCGGCGTATCGATCAGACCGGGGATGACGGTGTTCACACGGATGCCGTCGGCGGCGTATTGCTGCGCCGCCATGCGCGCGAAATGAATCACGGCGGCCTTGCTGACGCTGTACGCCAGGTGCGGATAGCCGGTGTACCGGATGCCCGCGATGGACGACACCGTGACGATCGCGCCGCCGCCTTGATTGCGCATCAGCGGCGCCAGCAGACGCGTGGCGATGAGCAGGCTGGTCACGTTCACTTGCTGGATGCGGTCCCAGTCTTCCAGCGAAATCTCTTCCGGCCCGCCCACCTTGCCGATGCCCGCGTTGGCTTGCAGGATATCGATGCGCCCGTAGCGGCGCAGCGCGGCATCCACCGCGGCCTGCATGGCGTCCGGGTCGGCCACGTCTGCCTGCACGGCCAAGGCGCTGCCTCCCGCCAATGCGACTTCATGCGCGGCGTCTTCGGCGGCGGCCAGGTTGGCGTCCAACGCCACGATGGCCGCGCCTTGGCGCGCAAGTGTCACGCAGCTGGCGCGGCCGATGCTCCAGCCAGCGGCCGATGTGCCGGCGCCAGCCACCAGCGCGATCTTGCCCGCCAGGCGCGTGTCGGTGCCGCCCGTCGTCATGCCGATTCCCCGCCGTCTTGCTGGTGGCTCTTGCCGCGGCCCACGTAGGGGATGGCGTGGTCGATGGTTTCCCAGATGTAGCGGCCCGACGGGCTCTGCTGTTCTTCGGCCACGTGCGAGACCAGGCCGGCGGCGCGCGAGATCACGGCGAACCCGCGCATCAGGTCGGTCGGCACGCCGATCTCGCTGAGCAGCGCGGCCACCGCGCCCGTGGCGTTGATGGTGATGTGTTTGCCATAGGTCTCGTCCACTGCTGCGGCCAGCAGGCGTAGCGCGTTTAGCGATGCACCGTCCAGATCCGGCTCGGCCTCGGCCAACGCCAGCAGCTTGATCGAACGCGGGTCGTCGGGCTTGTGCAGGTGGTGGCCGAAACCGGGCAGGGCACGGCGCTGTTCGCGGAATTCGCGCGCGATGGCCAGCGCTTCGGTTCGGCCATCCGCCGCTTGCTTGATGCGGTCCAGCAGGCGCGAGCAGTTTTCCATGGTGCCGACGAACTGGCTGCCCACCGCCATCAGGCCGGAGGCGACCGCGCCCTGCAGGTTTTCGGGCGCGCTCATGTAGATCAGGCGCGTGGCGATGGCGCTGGGCGTCATGCCGTGCTCCATCAGCGTCACCAGCACGGCATCGACGATGCGCATATCCACCGGGCGCGCGTCGCGGCCCAGGATCTGCATGATCATGACTTCGGTGAAGGTCTTCTTGCCGATCAGGTCTTCGACCAGGTCGACGTCGCGGTACGACATCCCGGTCAGGTGATGGGCGCAGAGGCGGGTTTCGGGCGTGTTCATGGCGTCTCCTTTTGCGCGGCGTCGCGCACGGCGTTCTTCAGGACCTTGCCGACGCTGGAGCGCGGCAGGCTGTCATGGATATGGAATTGCTTGGGCGTGGCCACCGGACCCAGCAGCGCGCGCACGTGGGCCTTCAGCGCATCGGCATCCGCCTGCGCGCCGGGGTGGAACTGCACGGCCGCGTGGACGGCTTCGCCCCACTTGTCGTCGGGCAGGCCGAACACCGAGCATTCGTACACCGCGGGGTGCGAGGACAGCGCATTTTCGACATCCACGGGATAGACGTTGAAGCCGCCGGTGATGATGACGTCGCGCAGCCGGTCCTTCAGGAACAGGTAGCCGCGCGCATCGATCAGGCCGGTGTCGCCCGTATGCAGCCAGCCGTCGACAAGCGTTTCGGCAGTCTTCTCGGGCAGGCGCCAGTAGCCGGTCATCGTCAGGTCGCCCTGCACCACGACTTCCCCGATTTCGCCGCGCGGCAAGAGCGCGCCATCCGGGCCCATGATGGCCACGTCGGACAGCCACGTTGCGCGCCCGACCGAGGCGCGGTTCTGCGGCGCTTCCAGGTCGGCGGGCCGCAGCACGGTGGCGATCTGCGGCGCCTCGGTCTGCCCGTAGGTGGTGCCCAGCACGGGACCGAAGAAGTCGCGCGCGCGGTCGATCTTTTCGGGCGGCATCGGCGCGCCGCCATAGATCAGGTTGCGCAACTTGGGGAAGTCTGCGCGCGAGACGCCTTCCTGCGCCATGATCATGTAGATCAGTGTGGGCGGCATGAAGCTCAGCGTGCCGCCGCGTTCGCGGAATGCCGCCGTGATGGTGGCGGGGGTGACGGCGTCCAGCAGCAGGTGCGCGCCGCCGCAGGCCAACACGGGCAACAGGTACGTGCCCGTGCCGTGTGTAATGGGGGCGGACACCACGTAGCGGTCGTCGCGGGTCAGCGCCCAGCTGGCGATCTGGTTGATGATGCCCGCGTTCCAGGCGCGGTACGGCTGCATCACGCCCTTGGGCAGGCCGGTGGTGCCGCCCGTGAACTTGATGGCTTGCGTGGCGTCGCGCGACAGTGCGTGGCGCACTGGCTCGCATCCGGCGTATTGCCGCAGCAGGGCGTGCAGGCGCATTCCGTTTTCCTGGTCGCCTTCCTGAGTGTCCTCAAGATGGATGCGCGCGCTGTCCGAGGGCGGCGCCAAGGGATCGCCGGCGGCGTCGACGATGACGATGGACGGTTCGGTGGCGTCCAGGATGCGCCCGATCTCGCGCGCGGTGCTGCGGTAATTGAGCGGCACCCAGACCTTGCCGCTGGCCAACACGGCCAGCAGCGCCAGGATGTGCCGCGCCGAGTTGCCGGCGCAGATGGCCACCCGGGTCTGCGGATCGGGGTCCAGCCCTTGCAGCGCGGCCGCCAACGCCCGCGTGTCGGCCGCCAGCTGCGCATAGGTGACGGCGCCTTCCGGGCCATCCAGCGCCACGCGTTCGGGATACTGCTCCGCAGCGCGGAAAAAGAAATCGATCGGGTACACCCTGTGCTCCTTGAAACCTAGTTGGCCTTGATGTCGGCGCGTTTGACGACGGCGCCCCATTTGCCGATTTCACTGTCGATCTTCTTGGCGAAGGTCTCGGGCGTATTCGGTGTGGCAGGCGCGTAGAAGCCGGACTGCTGGTAGGACGCCTGCAACGCCGGGCTGGCCAGCGCCTGGTTCAGCGCTTCGTTCAGGCGCGCGATGACGGGCGCGGGCGTGCCCGCGGGCGCCACCAGGCCGAACCACGATTCCACGTCGAAGCCGGGCAGCCCGGATTCGGCCAGCGTGGGCACGTCCGGCGTGGACGGCAGGCGCTGGGGAGAGGTGACGCCGATGGCGCGCAGCTTGCCGGCCTGTACGTGGGGCAACGACGAGGGCAGGTTGTCGAACATGGAATCCACCTGGCCGCCCAGCAGGTCGGCCACGGCGGGGCCGCTGCCCCGGTACGGCACGTGCAGGATGTCGGTACCCGTTTCCATCTTGAACAGTTCGCACGACAGATGGATGGACGAGCCGCTGCCGGAGGACGCACAGGTCAGCTTGCCGGGATGCTGCTTGGCGTAGGCAATGTATTCCTGCACCGTCTTGACCGGCACCTTGGGGTTGACGACCAGGATGTTGGGGATGGTCGCCACCAGGCCGACGGGCTTGAAGTCCTTGATGAAGTCGTAGTTCAGCTGGCTGTACAGCGTGCGGTTGATCGTGTTGGCGATGGAGCCCATGTACAGCGTGTAGCCGTCGGGGGCTGCGCGCGACACGATTTCCGCGCCGATGTTGCTGTTGGCGCCCGTCTTGTTTTCCACCACGAACGTCTGGCCCAGCGCTTCCGACAGCGACTTGGCCATCAGGCGCGCGACGATGTCGGTGGCGCCGCCGGCGGCATAGCCGACGACAAGGGTGACGGGCCGCTCGGGATATGGCTTCGCTGCAAGGGCAGCGGGGCTGGCGATGAGCGCGCCGCCCAGGGCGGCCGCCAAGGCGGCCAGGCGCCTGGTGAATGTCTTCATGGTTGTCTCCGTCCTGTTTGTCTAATATTTGGACAGATCTTTGTCTGCCCGATTTCATATTGGGCTTTGATAGGGCCGTCATCAACGCAAGCTGTCCAAAATATGAACAAACCGGAATCCGAAACCGCAGGGCCTGTCGTACTGCGTCGCGGGCTGCGCGTGCTGGGGGTGTTGCGTCAGGCCGGAGCGGCGGGCATGCATGTGGTGGACATCGCGCGCGCAGCCGGCATGCAGCGGTCTACCGCCTATCGCTATCTGGACGTGCTGGTGGAAGAGGGTTATGCGCTGCGCGAGTCCGAGGCGCCGCGCTGGCGCATCGCGGAACTGGGGGTGATGATGGCGGGCGATCCGCACGCGCAGGCGGTGCGCGGCCTGCGCCCGGTGCTGCGCCAGATCAGCGACGTGACGGGCGACTCCGCGTTTCTCATCTGCCGGGCCGCGAACGATTCGCTATGCCTGCACCGCGAAGTGGGCAACTACCCGGTGCAGGTGCTGGCTGTCACGGTGGGGCATCGTCAACCCTTGGGCGTGGGGGCGGCAGGTCTGGCGCTGCTGGCGGCCTTGCCGCCGGCAGAGGCCGACGAGGTGGTGGCGCAGAACGAGCAGGTGCTGCGCGCCTACGGCGGCATGACGGGCGTGCAGATGCGCCGCCTGGTGGAGAACACGCGGGATCGGGGCTGGTCGGTGGTGGGCAACGCCGCGGTGCCGGGCGTGTTGGGGGTCGGCGTGGCCTTGTGCGACGCGGGTGGCTACCCGCGCCTGGCCGTCAGCGTGTCGAGCCTGATTGACCGGATGCAGGCGCCGCGCCAGCGCAGCATCGCGGAACTGATCCGCGGCCAGCTGGCGCAGGACGAGGTCAGGCGGCTGCCGGCGGCGGCGCCCGGTACGTCTTCTGGTAGTGCACGGTAAAGGTCTTGAAGGCGTCCAGGGCCTTGTGCGGATCGTGGCCCGGCTTGACCAGGAAGCTGTTGAAACCGACGCGTGCCTGGTAGTGGATGGTGTCGATCATCACGTCGCCGACCGCACGCAACTCGCCCGTCCATTGGTACTGCGTGCGCAGCAGCTGCGCCAGCGAATAGCCGCGGCCGTCGGTGTAGTTCGGAAAGTCCACCGCGATGAATGCGATGCCGGTCGGGTCCAGCGTGCCATCGGCCTCGGCCAGCTCGCGCAGGTCGGCATCAGGTTCCAACTGCACGGCAACGGGGTGCCGATGGCGGCGCAAGGTCGCGCGCGAAGTTTTCCAGACGGACAGCGGCACGATCCAGCCGGGTTCGTCGCTGGGTACCTGGCCTTCGGCGGCCACTTCGGGTTCGGGGACGAAGGGGCGCGCCGTGTCGGCTTGCAGGCGTCCGTCGCGGATCAGGTGCGGGCCGGGGGCGTCGTGGGCGTACAGGTCAGGCATGGGCGGGCTCGGCGCTTTGTGCGGGTTTGGCGAAGGCGGGATCGGCGTACACGTCCTGCTTGAAGGGGTCGATGCCGACGCGGTCCACCACGTCGATGAAGCGTTCGATCTCGCTGTCGCGCAATCCCAGGTAGGTGCGGATCAGGCGGTCGACCACGCCGGGCACCTGGTCGCGGGCGAACGACGGGCCGATGATGCGGCCGACGGCGGCACCGCCGCCGCGCGTGGATTCCAGGTCGGGCAGGGGCTTGGCGCCGCCGTTTTGGCGGCCGCCCAGCGTGACCTGATACCACTCTTCACCGGCCTTATCGACGCCCAGGATGCCGATGTGGCCCACGTGGTGGTGGCCACAGGAATTGATGCAGCCCGAGATGTTCAGGTCCAGCTCGCCGATTTCGAACAGGTAGTCCAGGTCGTCGAACTGGCGCTGGATGGCTTCGGCGACGGGGATGGAGACCGCGTTGGCCAGCGCGCAGAAGTCTCCGCCGGGACAGGCGATGATGTTGGTCAAGAGGCCGATGTTGGGCGTGGCCAGGTTCAGCGCTTCCAGCTTCTGCCAGAGTTCGTGCAGCCGCGAACGGCGCACGTCGGCCAGTATCAGGTTCTGCTCGTGCGAGACGCGCAGTTCGCCGAACCCATAGGCGTCGGCCAGGTCGGCCACGGCGTCCATCTGGTCGGCGGTGATGTCGCCCGGCGGCACGCCGGTGGGCTTGAGCGACACGCTGACGGCGGCGTAGCCGGCGACCTTGTGCGCGTGCACGTTGGTGCGCAGCCAGCGCGCAAAGCGATTGTCGCCCGCGGCCAGCGCATCGGTGTTGTCGGTTTCTTCGGCGGCGGCCGCGTCGTACTGCGGCCAGACGAAGCGCGCCTTGATGCTGTCGACGAATTCCTGGGTGATGGTGTCGGGGCCGCCCTTGATGAGCTGCCACTGTTCATCGACCTGCTGCGCGTAGACCTCCGGCGTCAGATCCTTGACCAGGATCTTGATGCGGGCCTTGTACTTGTTGTCGCGGCGGCCGTGCAGGTTGTAGACGCGCAAGGCGGCCTGCATGTAGGTCAGCAGGTCCTGCCATTCGACGAAGGGGTTGATCAGCTTGCCGACGATGGGCGTGCGGCCCATGCCGCCGCCCACCCAGACGCGAAAGCCCAGCTTGCCGTCGCGTTCAACCGCTTGCAGGCCGATGTCGTGCACGCCGACCGCGGCGCGGTCTTGCACGGCGCCGCTGACGGCGATCTTGAACTTGCGCGGGAGGAAGGCGAATTCCGGGTGCAGCGTGGACCACTGGCGGATGATCTCGCACCAGACGAGCGGGTCCACGAGTTCGTCCGGCGCGACGCCGGCGAAATGGTCGGTTGTGGTGTTGCGGATGCAGTTGCCGCTGGTCTGGATGGCGTGCATCTGGACGGTGGCGAGTTCCGCCAGGATGTCCGGCACGTCTTCCAGTTTCGGCCAATTGAACTGGATGTTCTGGCGGGTGCTGAAGTGGCCGTAGCCGCGGTCCCACTTGCGCGCGATGTGCGCCAGGGTGCGCAGCTGGCGCGACGCCAGCATGCCGTACGGAATGGCGACGCGCAGCATGGGCGCGTGGCGTTGGATGTACAGGCCGTTCTGCAGGCGCAGAACGCGGAATTCATCTTCGGTGAGCTGGCCGTCGAGGAAGCGGCGCGTCTGGTCGGCAAATTGCGCCACACGCTGCTCGACAAGCTGCTGGTCGACGGGGTCATACACGTACATGTCTACTGCCCTTGAAGTCTTCTCGGTCTGAGTCCCAGCGTCCGGCGCAGGGCGGCGGAAATAGGGGATTCATAACCGTAACAGGCAGCAGATATCAGCGTCTAAGTCATTCTGGTAATAAGGAAATAAGGCCCCCACGCCGCGCACGCTACGCGTGCTTGCTGCCCCCCGAGGGGGCGCCTTCCCCCTTGGGGCGGCCCGGCGGGGGAAGGAGGCCCCCACGCTGCACGCGCTATGCGCGCTTGCTGCCCCCCGAGGGGGCGCCTTCCCCCTTGGGACGGCCCGGCGGGGAAGGAGGCCCCCACGCTGCACACGCTACGCGCGCTTGCTGCCCCCCGAGGGGGTGTCCTTCCCCTTGGGGCGGCCCGGCGGGGAAGGAGGCCTCGAATTGCGCGCGCTGCATAAGCTCAGCAGGGGACGTAGGATGGGTGGAGCGCGAGGAGGGCTCTATTAGAAAGAAGGCTTCCAGCGCGCGTAACCCATCAAGCAGCGGTGATGTCTTGGCAGGTTCAGCCACAACGCAACCGCCGCTTGATGGGTTGCGCGCGCTGGGCGGCAATGTTCTTGCTTAAGAACTCTCGCGCTCCACCCATCCTACGTTCTAGCCCGGGGCGTAGAACACGGGCACGCAGAACACCAGGGCGCAGAACACGGGCACGCAGAGCACCAGGGCGCAGACCACCGGCACGCAGGCCACCTGCACGCAGAACATATGGTGCCGGTCGTGGGTGGTAGCGCGAATCGCGGTCGGCTTTACAGCGCCGCGTTCACTGCCCAGCGTGCGATGAAGACCAGGATGATCACCAGGCAGGCGGCCAGGAGCAGGCCGGTGGCGATCAGGGGGCCGGGTTTGTTGTGGGCGATGTCGGCCTGGTAGCCGCGGCCGCGGCGCACGCCGAAAAAACCCCAGAGCACGGAGCGGACCGTGCGCAGGAAACTAAGCATATGCGCCTCCTGGCGGATGAGGGGATACGGCACTGTAGGCCGTGCCGTCCGCGCCAAACAGAGGCAGATTCGCGTCAACCGACCGTATCAGATGCGGGCGCCCCGGGGGCGCCGATGCCGCGCACGATGTGGTCCAGCAGCTCCCGCGCAGCGGGCGAGATGTGGCGGCCCGCGCGGCTCAGCACGTGCAGGCTGCCCTGGTTCAGGATGGGATTGGCCAGCGGCAGGCTGGCCAGCCGCTGCGCCCGCATGTCGGCCGTGACGGCAATGGGCGGCGTCAGCGCGTAGCCGATGCCGGCCGCGGCGAACTGCCACAACGCCTTGAAGGAAGAGGTCGTCAGCACATTGCGCAGCCGCACTTGTTCGCTGATCTCGGCCGCCTGGATGTGCTGGCGCACGCCAAAGCCTTCCTGCATGGACGCACCCGGATAGTCCGCCAAGTCGGTCAGCAGCAGGGGGCGGTCCAGCCGGGTCAGGGGGTGATCCTGTCGGACGATGGCGCGGATGGGCTCTGGGCGCGAATAGTGGGTGCGCAGGCGGGCGTCGTTGGGCGGCTGGAACACCAATCCTATATAGGCGCGGTCGTCCACGATGCGCTGCACGATCTCGGAGGTGCGGGCCACGTCGATGTCCAGCGTGACCTCGGGGTGGCTGCGCCAGTAGCCGGGCAGCACGCGGTCGAACATCAGTTCGACGAAGCCTTCGCCCAGCACCAGGTCGATATGGCCGCGTTCGGCCTTGCGCAGGCTGTCGATCTCGGAAAAGAAGCTCTCCTGGATGTTCTGCTGGCGTTTCACATAGCGGGCGAGGATATGGCCCGCGTCCGTGGGCACCACCCCGCGCCCGCGGCGTTCGAACAGGGCCATGCCGCAGTCGCGCTCCAGCGCGGCGATGGCGCGGCTGACGGCGGAGGGGTCCATGTCCAGCACTTCGGCGGCGCCGCGCACCGAGCCGCGGCTCATGACCTGCATGAAATAGTGGGTGCGGCGGGCGTCGAGTTTTTCGTCCATGGCGGGGCTCTTCAAAGCGGAGTGCGGCGGGAGATCCACAGTGCCAACCTAGGGTTTACCCGTAAAATACGGGATAACTTGCAAAATTTTCCCAGGAAAAGGCTGTGCGTTGCATTTTACGCAACGCTAATGCGCAAGTGGTGTCATGGTTGCCCGCGAGGCCCCCGGGCGAAAATCCCGCCTGCTGCCCGCGCCGCCGCCGCAATGCGCCGCCGTGGCGCTACGAAAACTTATTCACGTTCATCAGGGGAATTCGATGTCTCACGCCAGCGTCAGTCTGGCCGCGCCTTCCATGCCGCTATCCGCCCGCATTCGCATGCTGGCCGCCATTTTGCTGGTGGTCGTCATTTCCGAAGCGATCGGCAGTGTCACGTTCGCGGTAGGCCCGGGCAAGATCGTTCTGCAACCGATGCTCTGGGCCATCTTCATCGGCGCGGTCGTGGCCGCTTTCGGCCAGCGCCTGCCGGCGGGTTCGGGCATCGACAAGGCCATGCAGACCCGCATCAGCGGCTATCTGCAGTACGCGCTGTTGCCGTTCCTGGCCAAGCTGGGCCTGATGGTGGGCGGCTCGCTGCCGCAGGTGCGCGAAGCTGGCTGGGCCCTGGTGTTCCAGGAATTCGGCCACTTCTTCGGCACCATGGCCATCGGCCTGCCGCTGGCGCTGCTGCTGGGCATCAAGCGTGAAGCCATCGGCGCCACCTTCTCGGTGGGCCGCGAGCCCAGCCTGGCCATCATCGGCGAGCGCTACGGCATGAATTCGCCGGAAGGCCGCGGCGTGATGGCCGAGTACATCACGGGCACCGTGATCGGCGCGCTGTTCGTGGCGCTGATGGCCGGCTTCATCACCAGCCTGAACATCTTTGATCCGCGTTCGCTCGCCATGGGCGCCGGCGTGGGCTCGGGCAGCATGATGGCTGCCGGCGTGGGCGCCATCGCGTCCCAGCAGACGCCGGAAATGGCGCACCAGGTGGCCGCCCTGGCCGCCGCCGCCAACCTGTTGACGACGGTGGTCGGCGTGTACTTCACGCTGTTCATCTCGCTGCCCACGACCATCTTCCTGTACGGCAAGCTGGAACCCGTGCTGGGCCGCTTCTCGCGCAGCAAGGCGTCCGAAGCCGTTGTCGAGAGCAGCGTGTCGGAAGACGTGCCGGCGCATGGCGCCAAGATGGGCTTTGGCGATCGTCTGACCGCCTATCTGGTCTGCGGCCTGTTCGCGCTGGTGGGCAATCGCCTGGGCTACAACGTGCCGTTCCTGGACGCGCTGCCGGGCATGGGCATCATCATCCTGCTGGTGGTCCTGACCGACCTGATCCTGCGCGTGCTGCCCAAGCTGCCCGCCGTGGCCGTGCTGTCGCTGATCGCCATGACCGCGGGCTGCCCCGGCGTGCTGCCGTACTCGGACCAGATCATCGCCGCCGTCGGCAAGGTGAACTTCCTGCCGTTCACGACCGTGATCCTGGCCATGGCCGGCCTGTCGATCCTCAAGGACCTGCCCGCTTTCCGCAAGCTGGGCTGGAAGATCGTGGTGGTGTCCCTGGCCGCCAACGCCGGCACCTTCCTGGGCGCCACGATGATCGCGGAATTCTTCCACTGATCCATCGCGCCTGACCACCGGTCAACGAAAAAGCCGCCTGTCGACAGGCGGCTTTTTCTTTTGCGGCGGGCGCGGCAACGGGGATGCCGGCGTGACCGGCAGCCCGGCCGCAAAAGGCGCTCAGCGCGCGTCGGGCGCCACGCCGGGACGGTAGCGTGCGTTGTCGGTGACGTTCTCGGTGGCGCCGATGTTGGCCACGGCGGGCACGCCGACGCCAGCCGCCTTCACGGCTACGGCGGCCTGCCATTCCTGGACTTGCGGATTGCCCATCGCAACCCGGTAGGGCTGCAGCGGCGTCAGTCCTTCGATGGTGCCCAGATCATTGGCGCTGCCGGCGCGCTGCGCCAGCGGATCCGGTTGCGCCGTGAAGTCGTCGACGGCGCGGCGCATGCGGATGTCGGCGTACTGATCGCGCAGCGCATCCAGATTGACCTGCGGCGCAGCAGGCGGCACGTGTGGCGCATCGGCGCCGGCATGCGCGTTCCGGGCGAATACGCCAAAGGCAGAGGGAGGATCGGCGTCACGCAGTCGGGCGACGCGTTGGGCTTCCCAGGCTGTGGTAGCTTGCGCCGCGCGCTGTGCCTGGCGGGCGGCAGCGTTTTGGGCCAGACGTTCGGCGTCCCAGGTGGGGCGGGTGTCGTCCAGCATCGGGATGCGCGCCGGGTAGGGCGCGGCGACGCGGGGAACAGCGGAGATCGCAGCAACGTTCATGCGGGGCTCCTTGTCGTGGTGGGCCAGAAGTTTGGTCTGGCCAGCGGGTGACAAGTTCACTGTAACAGGAAAGCGTGCTGCCCCCGAGCGGGCTTTTTACCTGGGGCCGCCCAAAGCAAAAAAAGGCCCCTGGCCGAAGCCAGGGGCCGAGCGGCGGCGCCCGTGGGGCGGCGCCGTACCAGGCGGGCGGCGGGACGGGACTCCGGCGGGGTTTCCCGGCCGCACCGCCTGCCCCAAACGCTCAGGGCTTGGTGGCCTGCATGGAGGGGCGTTGGCTGAACGCTTCGTACCAGGCGGCGGTGGCGGGGTGTCCGTCGCGCCAGTTCAGGTCGGGGAAGCGGAAATCCAGGTAACCCAGTGCGCAGCCGATGGTGATGACGCCGATGTCCAGCCGGCCTTCCAGCGATGCGGCATGCTTTTCAACCAGCGCAAGGCCGTCGCGGACCTTGCCCAACTGGCCATCGACCCAGCCGTCCCAGCGCAGCGCCTCCGGGCGCAGCGCGGTTTCATAGCGGGCCAGCAAGGCGGCGCCCATCATGCCGTCGGCCATCGATTGCTGGGTCAGCACCTGCCAGCGCGTGCCGTCGGTCGGGAACAGCGCGCCGCCTCCCAGATCGTTCAGGTATTCGCACACCACGCGGCTGTCGAAGATCGACTGGCCATCGTCCGTAATGAAGGTGGGCACCTGGCCCAGCGGGTTGCTGGGGATGATGGTCTGGTCGCGGGCGACGGGGCCGGCGGCGCTGGGCAGCTTTTCGATGCGGTCGGCCAGGCCGAGCTCATGCGCGACGACCATGCATTTGCGGACGAATGGCGAAGCGGGCGAGTGGAAGATCTTCATGGGGGTCCTTGTCGGTAAGAGGCGTCAGTGTTGTGCATGGGCCAGGTGTTGTCCAGCCACCCAGCCGAAGGTCAGGGCTGGGCCCAGCGTAATGCCGGGCGCCGGGTAGGCGCCGCCCATCACGGACTGCATGTCGTTGCCGGCCACGTACAGGCCGGGGATGGGCGCGCCCGCGGTGTCCACGGCCTGGGCGTTGGCGTTCGCCGCGATGCCGCAGGCGGTGCCGATGTCGCCGGGGTAGACCTTGACCGCGTAGCAGGGGCCGTCAGCAAGCGGGGCCAGGCAGGGGTTGGGTTGGTGCTCCGGATCGCCCAGATAGCGGTTGTAAGCGGTGCCGCCTTTGCCGAAATCCGGATCCTGGCCTTGGGCGGCATAGGTGTTGTAGCGCGCGACGGTGGCCGCCAGCGCCCTGGCCGGCACGCCAATCTTGGCGGCCAGCGCCGCCAACGTGGGCGCCTGGATCAGATAGCCGGCGTCGATCAGGTGTTGGCGAGGGCGGCCGCCCGGCAGCGCCAGGCCCAGGCCCCAGGTGTCGATGAA
Organism: Achromobacter sp. FW305-C-13; assembly: GCF_058783475.1. Classification (NCBI taxonomy): domain Bacteria; kingdom Pseudomonadati; phylum Pseudomonadota; class Betaproteobacteria; order Burkholderiales; family Alcaligenaceae; genus Achromobacter; species Achromobacter sp. FW305-C-13. The sequence continues at coordinate 435,712 of NZ_JBYSYN010000002.1, forward strand.
GCGTTGGTCACAGATCAGGAACGCGGGGATGGTGGTCACGGTCTTGTTGCTGCGGTACATGCCCTGCACGAACTCGTGATACGACGTGGATTCGTTCACGAAGCGCTCGCCCGCGCCGTTCACGGCGATCAGGCCGGGCTTGGCGCGGTCCCACACCAGGTGCGGGTAATGCAGGCGCTGGCCGTCGCCCGTTTCCAGCAGGGAGACCGGCGCCCAGAACGCGGGGCTGGCGTAGTCCGTGCCCAGGGCGGCACCTGCCTGTTCCGACAAGCGGATGCCGTCGCCGGTGTTGTCGCGCGGCGCCATGGACCAGTCGCCGGTGGGCTGCGGATAGGTGCGGGCGCGGCGCTCGAGGTCCCACGGGAAGCCGCCGGTCGCCATGACCACGCCGCGACGCGCCCGGATGTTCACGGTCTTGCCGCCCTGTTCGACCGAGGCGCCCAGCACGCGGCCGGCGGCATCGCGGTGCAGGGCCTGCACGGGCGCGTTCAGCCAATAGGCGACGCCGCGCGTCAGCAGGCCATGGAACAGCTGCGCGGCCAGCGCGTTGCCCAGCAGCAGCCGGGTTCCCCGGTGATAGCCTCGCAAGCGGTCCGCCGCAAAGCGCAGCACCAGCTTCATGCTGTGGCGCCAGGCGCCAAACGCACGCGTGGCGCGCAGCAGATGGCGCACGTCGGTGATGTTGACCATCATGCCGCCCAGCACCGTGAATTCCTTCAACGGATCGCGCAGCGTGCGGAAGTGGCGGCCAAGCTTCCTGCCGTCGAACTCCACCGGGTCCAGCGATCGGCCGCCCATCGCCGCGCCCGGCCGGTCAGGGTAATAGTCGGGCGAGGCGGTGCGCGCGGCTACGTCCAGGAAGCCGCGCGACACGAGGTAATCCATCATGCGCGGACCGGCCTCCAGATAGGCGCGCTTCATCTCGTCTGACGCTGCGGCGCCGACGGTCTGCTCCAGATACGTCCAGACCTTGTCGAAGCTGTCGGGGTGTCCGGCGCTGTCCGTCTGCGCATTCAGCGGTATCCACAGCGCGCCGCCTGAAATCGCCGTCGAGCCGCCGATGCGGCCGGTCTTCTCGACCAGCAGCACGTCCAGCCCTTCCTCATGTGCCGTCAGCGCCGCCGCCATGCCGCCCGCGCCGGAACCGACCACCAGCGCGTCGACTTCCTTGTCCCACTTGATGCTGTCCATGCTGCTTATGCTCCCGACCCGCCCAGCGATTTGCCGCCGTCCACAAAAAGGACCTGGCCGGTGATGAAATCCATGTGCGGCGCGGCCAGGAAGGACACGGCATTGGCGATGTCTTGCGGCTGGCCCGCGCGGCCGGTGGGCTGCAAGGCCAGTTGCGCCGCCAGGCGATCAGGCGTCAGGTTGCGCAAGAGCGGCGTGTCGATCAGGCCGGGGGCGATGGCGTTGACCAGAATTCCGCGCGATGCCAGCTCCATGGCGGCGGCGCGTGTATAGCCCACCAACGCCGCTTTCGAGGCCACGTAGTGAGGATGGTTCTTTGCGCCCAGATAGGCGCGCGACGCGATGTTGACGATCTTGGCGCCCGCCGCCATGGTGCGTGCGGCTTCCTGCGTCAGCGTCGCCACCGCCAGCAGGTTGACGTCGAACGCGCGGCGGAAGTCATCTGTGCCGACGTCGAAGAACTTGCGCTCGTCGAACAGGCCGGCGTTGTTGACCAGCGCGGCCAGTGGCGGCAGCGAGGACACCATTGCCCGCGTGGCCGCCTCATCCGTCAGATCGACGACGCGGTGCGCCACCGGCAGCCCGCGTGCGCGCAGCGCCTGGGATTCCTGTTCCGCCAGCGCGCCGTTGCGGTCCGCCATCACGACGCTGAAGCCATCGCGCGCCAGGCGCTCGACGATGGCCAGGCCCATTCCACTTGCCCCGCCGGTGACTAGTGCCGTACCCAGATTCATGGTGTCTCCTTATACGGCCAGGTAGCCGCCGTCCACAGGCAGCACCACGCCGTTCACATAGCTGGCCATGTCCGAGGCCAGGAACAGGACGGGCCCGACGATTTCGTCCGCGCGGCCGGCGCGCGCAAGCGGGGCGCGTTCCATGTACCAGTCGGTGCCGTTGGCTTGTGCGCGCTGGCCCGCCGTCATGTCGGTCTCCATCAAGCCCGGCGCCACCGCATTCACGCGCACGCCATGCGGGCCGAGATCGCGCGCCAGCACTTCCGTGAACGAGCGCACGCCGCCCTTGGACACGACGTAGCCCGCCGTTGAAATGCCGCAGCCGTACGCCACGATGGAGCACAGGTTGACGATGGCGCCGCGCGTGGCTTTGAGCTGTTCGACAAAGGCGTGCGTGACGTTGAACGTGCCTTGCAGATTGACCTGCATGACGCGGTCCCAGATGGCGGGCGTCTGCGGGTCGTCGAACGGCGCGCGCGCCGAGATGCCGGCGTTGTTGATCAGAATGTCCAGGTTGCCGTGGCGCGCCGCGCAGTGCGCCGCAAAAGCGCGCACGGCGCCAGCGTCCGTCACGTCCAGGCGGGCGTCGACCGCGTGGCCGCCCGCGTCGCGGATGGCCTGCGCCGTGCCGGCGGCCAGCGCGGCGTCGATGTCGGCCACGATGACCGTCGCGCCTTGGCCGGCGAAGCCGTGCGCGATGGTGGCGCCCAGGCCGCGCCCGGCGCCGGTGACGAGGACCCGCTTGTCTTTGATGGATGTCATGGTCTGTCCTTCGCGGCGCGTCATGCGCCCAGATAGGCGCGCTGCACGCCTTCGTCGCTGGCAAGCATGGCGGATTCGCCCTCCAGCGCGATTTCGCCGTTCTCAAGGATGTAGGCGTAGCTGGATACCGATAGCGCCAGCTTCACGTTCTGTTCCACCAGCAGGATCGTGATGCCCTGTTCGCGGTTCAGCCGCAGGACGATGTCGAAGATCTGTTCGACCACCAGCGGCGACAGCCCCATCGACGGCTCGTCCAGCAGGATCATGCGTGGCCGCGCCATCATTGCGCGGCCCGTAGCCAGCATCTGCTGTTCGCCGCCCGACAGCGTGGCGGCCTTTTGTTCGAAACGCTCGCGCAGGCGCGGGAAGGTGTCGCACACCATGTCCAGGTCCTGCTTCACCGCCGCACGGTCGCGACGCAGGTAGGCGCCCATTTCCAGGTTTTCGCGCACGCTCATGTCGCGGAAGATTTCGCGGCCCTCCGGCACTTGCACGATGCCCCGGCCCACCACGGCGTCCGCCGGCAGCCGGTGGATGGCCTCGCCTGCGAAACGCACGCTGCCCGCCGTGGGTGCGACCAGGCGCGAGACCACGTTGAGCGTGGTGGACTTGCCCGCGCCGTTGGCGCCCAGCAGCGCGACGATGGAGCCTTGCGGCACTTTCAGCGATACGTCCTGCAATGCGCGGATATTGCCGTAGGCGGCCGAGACCGCATCGACTTCAAGAAGAATGTCAGCCACCTGCGGCTCCTTTGCCCAGATAGGCTTCGATCACGCGGGCGTTGCTGCGCACTTGCGCGGGCGTGCCTTCGGCGATCTTCTCGCCGAAGGACATGACGGTGATGCGGTCCGAAATCGACATCACCAGCTGCATGACGTGCTCCACCAGCAGCACGGTGATGCCATCGCGTTCGCACAGCTCGGTCAGCAGGCGGTCCAGCGTTTCGATCTCGCGGTTGCGCAGGCCTGCCGCCGGCTCGTCCAGCAGCAGCAGCTTGGGCGAAATCGCCAGCGCGCGCGCCAGTTCCAGCATCTTCTGGCGGCCGAAGTCCAGGCTGCACGCCGGTGTGTCCAGGAAATCGGCCAGACCGACGCGTTCCAGCAGATGCTCGACGCGCTCGCGCGCTTCGGCCGCCGCCGGGCGCAGCAGCTTTCCGGCGCGGTCCGCGCCGTGCGCATAGGTACCCAGCAGCGCGTTCTCACGCACGCTCAGCGCGCCGAACAGCTCCAGGTTCTGGAATGTGCGCGCCACACCCAGCGCTGCCATTTCATGCGGCTTCTTCTTCGTGATGTCCGTGCCATTGAACTGGATGCTGCCGCTGCTGGGGCGGTAGTAGCGCGAGATGCAATTGAAGGTGGTGGATTTGCCGGCGCCGTTGGGGCCGATCAGCGCGTGGATGCGGCCGCGCTCCACTTGCATGGACAGACCGTTGATGGCGGTCAGGCCGCCGAACTTCACGGTCAGGCCCTGGACGTCCAGATAGGGTGGGTGGCTCATGCCGCGCTCCTTTGCGTGGCTTTGGCGGCGCCTGCGTCGGAACGCGAGGCCGCAGGTAGCGGGGCGGCCGGAGGCGGCGCACGGCGGCGCGCGTCGCGGCCGGCGAACAGGCCCTTGGGGGCGAACATCATGAAGCCCATCAGGATGACGCCGTAGATGATTTCCTGGAACGACAGCGCCTGGCGCAGCAGTTCAGAGATCAATCCGAACGCCAGCGCGCCCGCGATGGCGCCGCGTACCGAGCCGATGCCGCCCACCACCACCATCGTGAGGATCAGGATGGTGGTCTGGAAACCCAGGCTTTCCGGGTGGATGAACGACGCGAATGTGGTGTACATGCCCCCAGCGATCCCTGCATAGGCGGCCGATAGCGTGAAGGCGGTGCGCTTGATGGCGTTGACGTTCACGCCCATCGCCTGGGCCGCCACGTCGCTTTCCCGTACCGCGCGAAACGCCGATCCCAGTTGCGAGCGTGACAGTGCGATGGTGGCCCACAGCAAGAGTGCGGCGATCAGCACGACAAAGGGATAGGCCTTCAGGTCGGAAACCAGTTCGTAGCCGAACAGCGTGGCCGGCGATATCCGGAAGCCGTTCGACCCGTTGGTGACCGACTGCCAGTTTAGAAACACCCACTGCATGGCCTCGCCGAACGCGAAGGTCGACAACGCCAGATAGATGTCGCGCATGCGCAGCGCCAGCGCGCCGATCAAGTAGCCGAGCGCGGCTGCCAGCAACCCGCCCGCGATGATCGAGATGAAGAACGGCGGATGCCACAGGTTGTTGATGAGGCCCGCGGTGTAGATGCCCACGCCATAGAACGCGGCATGCGACAGCGCGAACTGCCCGGTTTCGCCGATGACCAGATGCAGGCCCAGCGCCAGTACGACGAAGACCATCAGCAGGTTGACGACATAGATGACATAGCCGCTGGCCAGGAAGGGCAGGGCCGCCAGCGTCACGGCCATCAGCGCCAGCAAGGTGCGATCGATTTTGTTGCTCATACTTTCTTCACCTGCAGTTTGCCGCCCAAGAGGCCTTGCGGACGCAGCAGCAGCACGACCATGATGGCCACGAACGGGGCAACCACGATGGCATTGGTCGAAATGAACAGCCCCACCAGGTTCTCGGCCACGCCGATCACGAAACCGCCCACCACCGCGCCGGGCAGGCTGGTGATGCCGCCCACGATGGCGGCGGCGTAGGCCAGGATGGCGATGTGGCCGATGTCCGGCGTGATGAGGATCTTGGGGGTGATCAGCAGCGCGGCCACGGCCGAGATCAGGCCGGACAGCGCCCACACCATCATGCGGATCCGGGTCAGGTTCACGCCCGTCAGCCGCGCGGCCTTGGGGTTCATGCCGACGGCACGCATGGCGCGGCCGACGCGGGTGTACGTGAACATCGCGAACAGCAGCAGCATGACGCCCACCGCCACCGCGAAGATCACGATGTCCAGTTGCGTCAGCACCGCGTCGCCGATGATGATGGCGTCGGTCGGGGCCAGCGGCGGGAGCGAGCGCGGCGTGTCGCCCAGGCCCGTTTGCCGCACCAGGCCCTTCAGCGCATAGGCTAGCCCCAGCGTGGCGATGACCATCTGCACGCCCACGCCTTTGGAGGCGATGACGCGTTCCATCACGACACGCTGGAACAGGCCCGACACGAGGGCTACTGCGGCCAGCGTGACGGGGATGACCACCAGGTAGGGCCAGCCCATCACCAGCGTCAGGAACAGGGCGATGTAGCCGCCCACCATGAAGATCTCGCCCTGGGCGAAATTGGGTACGTCTGTCGTCTTGAAGATAATGACGACGGCGACGGCCAGCAGCGCGTACACGCTGCCCGTCACCAGTCCCGACAGCACCCCCTGCTGCAGGAACAACCAGAAATCGGCAAAGCTCATGATGTTCTCCGGCGGCCCGCGCGGTGCTGCGCCACGGCGCGGGCTCGGTCTGTGACAGGCCGCGGGCCTACTTCTGGTATTGCCAGACGCTCTTGAAGGCGCCGGGGATGAGCGTCATGCCGGTGCCGTCGAACTTGATGTAGATGGCGGATTCCTGCGCGGCGCGGTCGTTCGGGCCAAACTCGATGGGGCCGGCCATGACGCCCGAATCGAACTTCATCGTTTCCAGCGCCTGCAAGACCTTTTCGCGCGTGGGTTGTGGGCCGGCGGCCTTCAGTGCGTTCACCACCGCCATGGCGGGCGGCAGGCCGTAGGGCATGTAGGTCTGCGGATGGCCGGGCTTGGCGGCCAGGTCGGGGTAAGACTGCTTGTACATGTCGTACACCCAGGTCAGCTTGGGGCCGCCGGGCAAGTCGGACAGCACGTCCTGGATGTAGACGTTCTTGAAGGCGTCCTTGTTGCCTACGTTCTCCACCAGCTGCTTCAGGTCGGCGGTGCCGTTCACGGCCAGCACGATGGGCTTGTTCCAGCCCAGTTCCTGCGCCTTCTTGATGATGAGCGCGGCGGGGCGGGCGTAGGTGGTCAGCAGCAGCACGTCGGGGTTGCCTGCGCGGATCTTCAGCATGGGCGCGGTGACGTCGGTGATGTTGGGATTCACCGACTGCACTTGCAGGCCCAGGTCGCCCAACTGCTTGGCCTGGGCTTGCGCTGCCTCGAGGTTCCAGCCGCCGTAGGCGTCGTCGTGGTTGATGTAGCCGATCTTCTTGGCTTTCAGGTGTTCGGACGCGAACTGCACCATGGAACCGCCCACGGCGTGTTGCGAGATCGAGAAGGCGCCGTAGATGTACTTGGACGGCGGGTACAGCGCGCCGTCGCCCGAGGCGTTCAGCATGACGAGCGGCACCTTCTCGCGTTCGACGTATTCGCGCGACGCCACGACCGCGGCCGAGCACGAACCGCCGTTCAAGAGGAACACCTTGTCTTGCTCATTGAGCTTTTTCACCGCGGCGACCAGGTCATTGGCGTTGCAGCGGTCGTCTTCGATGACGAGTTCGATCTGGCGGCCGTGCACGCCGCCTTCCTTGTTGACCTTGGCGTACCACATCTTGGCGGCGTTCAACACGTCAAAGCCATAGGCCATGCCGCTGCCGGACAGCGGCGCGAACAGGCCGATCTTGATGGTCTTGTCCGTGATGCCCGGCTCTTGCTGCGCTTGCGCGCTGGTCGATAAGGCCCACGCGCACAGCGCCGCGGCGGCCGCGAAGCGACTACGTTGATTCATGATTTGTCTCCCGTCTTTTTGGAATGCGCGCCTGTGTGTGCGGCGCTTTGCTGCATAGGCCGGCGGGCTGCCGGCACCCCTTACTGCATGCGGTAGCCGCCGTTCACGTCGATCACGCTGCCGGTGATGTAGCCGGCCTCTTCGGATGCCAGGAAGCGCACGGCGGCAGCCACGTCGTCCACGGTGCCGATGCGGCCCAGCGGGATCGCCTGCGCGGCGGCGGCCAGTGCGCCGCTGCTGGTGACCGTGCTGCGCAGCATGTCGGTGTCGATCAGGCCGGGCGCGATGCCGTTGACGGTGACGCCCAGGTGCGCGGATTCGCGCGCCATCGCTTTGGTCAGGCCCAGCACGGCGGATTTGGCGGCGATGTACGAGGCGCTGGAACGGTAGCCGCCCAACTGCGCGGCTACCGACGTGAAGGTGACGATGCGGCCGTGCGCCAGCGGCGCGGCTTCGCGCCGGCGCAGGTAGGCGCGGCCGCACAGGAAGACGCCGCGCGCGTTGACGGCGAAGCTGCGCTCCCAGATGTCCAGCGTGGTGTCCTTGATGAGCGGGCGCTCGCCGTCGGGTTGGAACAGCAGCAGCCCGGCGGCGCTGACCAGCACGGCGATCGGGCCGTGCTGCGCTTCAATGGCGTCGAATGCGCCTTCGACCGCGGCTTCATCGCTGACGTCGAAAGCGTGGGCGGCGTGCGGCGCACCCAGTTCATCTGCCACGCGGTGGGCGCGCACGGCGTCCACGTCCGACACCACGACACGGAATCCCGCGCGCGCCAGCTCCTGGCAGATCGTGGCGCCGATGCCCCCGCCGCCGCCGGTCACGAGCGCAAGACGGGAGGCCGCGCCAAGCGCGGGGGGCGTGGATACATTGGACATGCTGTCTCCTGATTGGCGTGCCGTCTGCCTGGGGAGGCAAGGCCGCTGATTTCAATTTTTTGCGATTATGTATACATGAAGTGGGCGCAGGTATAGGTGCTTACCCTGAGCATCGTTTGATATAGGGCATATACACTAGGGAAAGTGCGTAGGGCGCTGGTGAGAAGGTCGCCGCATGTATCCTTCATGTATACAATGCGGTCATGGACACGCTATCTCAACACGTTACCGATACGCTGCGGGACTGGGTGCTGCACGGCCAATTCAGCCCCGGCGCCCGTCTGGAAGAAATCCCGCTGGCCGAGAAACTGGGGGTGTCGCGCACGCCGGTGCGCGCCGCGCTGGCGACGCTGGGCAATGAAGGTCTGCTGGAGCATCTGCCCAAGCGCGGCTACACCGTGCGCGCCTATGACATCGGCGAGATCGTGGCGGCATACGAAGTGCGCGCCGCGCTGGAAGGGCTGGCCTGTCGGCAGGCGGCCTTGCGCGGGCTAAGCAACGACGCGGTGGCGGTATTGAAGAACTGCCTGGACGAGGGCGACCGGATCCTGGCGAAAGGGGTGCTGCTGGCCGAGGACCATTTGCCCTACCAGAAGGTGAACATCACCTTGCACAACGGCATCCTCGAGGCGGCGGGCAACCCGTGGGTCAAGCGCTTCGCCACGCAGGCGCAGGCCATCCCCTATGCGTCGGACCGCATCATCCTGTGGGAAGACCACGGCATCATCCTGCGCTCGCACGATGATCACCACCGGATCGTCAACGCGATCATCGCGCGTGACGGCGCGCGCGCCGAAGATCTGATGCGCGAACACGTCTACTACGCGGGGATCATCCTGAAGAACAACTACGAGCGGCTGGCGCAGGCTTACCGGGTGTAAGCGCAGCGCCGGCCGCGGCGGCGGTTAGCCGTTGATGCCGGTTTCCAGGCAGGGCTCGAATTCACCGGTTTCCGGGTCGCGCAGGAACAGCACGCCCGTGGCCACGCCGAAGTAGGTGCCGTGCAGTTCCAGGTCGCCCTTTTCCACGCGGCGGCGGATGGACGGGAACGTCATCAGGTTGTTCAGGCTGTGTTCGACTACGGCCAGTTCCAGGCGCTTGAGCTTGGCTTGGCGGTCGCCGGAGCCGGGGCCCAGGCGTTCGGCCACGGGCTCGATCTGCGACATCCACTTGCCGATGAAGTCGCCCTTGGACAGGGGCTTGGCGTCGTCGAAGAACGAGCGGATGCCCCCGCAGGACGCGTGGCCCAGCACGACGATGTGCTTGACGTTCAACCCGTTGACCGCGAATTCGATCGCGGCGCTGGTGCCGTGATAGGACGATTCAGAGTCGGGCTCACAGGGCGGCACCAGGTTGGCGACGTTGCGCACCACGAACATCTCGCCCGGGCCGGCATCGAAGATCACTTCGGGGGACACGCGGGAATCGCAGCAGCCGATAAGCAGGATTTCCGGGCTTTGGCCCAGTTCGGCCAGTTTCTGATAGCGGCTGCTTTCCGAATGGAAACGGCCCTCCAGGAACGATTGATAGCCTTCGGTGAGTCTTTTTGGGAACATGATCTTCACTTCCTAGTAACAAGGCCAGGCCTGCTGGCACGCCGACAGACGCAATAAGGGGCTTCGTGTGGAAGCCCCTGTTATCGAGTCGACAAGCGGAATTTTCCCATATTTGACCCTACAACCCCCTGTCTAAACCCTGACTACAGAAGGGTTTTTTTGCTTCCCGTGAAGGCAGAGCGCGCGCATAGCGCGCGAAGCGTGGGGCTAACATCCCCGAAAGTGGGGGCTAGCTATTGCGCGCGGATGTCCAGCACCGTGACACGGGTGAACTGCAGCGGCGTGATCGCCTTCACCAGCCGGATCTGTCCCGGCGCCATCGGGCCGATGACGTCGTCGTTGACCCGGCCCACTTCGCGCCCTTGCGCGTCATACAGCACAAAGGTCAGGACCGCGCTGGAGATGGGCCGGCCCGATTGATTGGCCAGCGACCCCGTGATGGTGGATACGTTCATGTTGATGTCGCGCACCGCCTGCACGTTGCCCAGGGTGACGCCATAGGCCAGGCTTTGCGCGCCGGCGGCGCCGGACAGGCCGGCAAGCAAGACGAGAGAGGCAACGGCGAGTTTCATGGATGGTCTCCTGGGACGCTGGCGCCGGGGCGCCTGCTTGTACGCGCCGCCGTCTTCACCGCCCGCGTATCGCGCGGACAGCTGTATCTCACACCTTTCCGCAGCCGGGCACAACGGGTCAAAAGGATGAATGGGTAACAGGTTGCGCGGCATGTTCCCAGATTCGATGGGGGATGGCACAAATGCATCGGAATGTCTCTAGGTTGAGAGTTTCTGCTGTCGAAAAGCTGAACAAATCGGGCGCGATTTCCTGGCTTTTCTTAACCTTTCCGCGCTTGCGAAGCCTGCCGCTTTGTTCGATGATGACCGGGCCGGCAAGTTGCCGGCAGATCGTGCCGCCCAGCGTCAAGCGCGTCCTTGCGCCAACCGGGCGCATAACGTTCAAGGGAGAAACTCATGCTTTCCCGTACTAGCCAGTTGGCCTCGGCCCTCGTGTTGTCCGCATGTTTTTTCGGCGCGTATGCGCAGACCCCCGCCGCTCCCGCGCCCGCCAAGACGCCCACGCCGCAACAGCAGCGCATGGCCGACTGCAACAAGTCGGCAACCGGCAAGACGGGCGACGATCGCAAGACCTACATGAGCAGCTGCCTGAAAGGCGAGGCCCCCGCGCCCGCCAAGCAACTGACGCCGCAGCAGCAGAAAATGAAGGACTGCAATGCGAAGGCGGGCGACCAGAAGCTGACCGGCGACGCGCGCAAGACCTTCATGAGCACGTGCCTGAAGGGCTGACCAGTCTTGATGGGATCGTAGGATGGGTGAAGCGCGAGAAACGCGGGGCAAGAACGCCAATATGCAGCGCGCGCAACCCATCAAGCGGCGGTGATTTCTTGGCAATTGCAGCCACAACGCGACCGCTGCCTGATGGGTTGCGCGCGCTGGATGATCGAGTCCTTGCGTAAGGTCTCTCGCGCTCCACCCATCCTACGGATCGACGGTTTCGCAGCCCCCGTCCCTTTTCGACGGCTTCACAAAAAAGCCCCCTTTCGGGGGCTTTGCGCATCCTAGACGGTAGCGATCGGGGTGACCGGGGAACCGATCGCGTGCGGCAGGCGCAGCGGCGGGGCGGTCAGCATGAAGTGATGGCGTCCGTTCGCATGCAGGAAGTCGGCCAGGTCTTTCAGGTACCACAGCTCTGCCAGCGGCAGGCCCAGCTTGAAGAGGCAATGGTGGTGCAGCGGTAGCATGGCGCGCGGGCCGGTTTTCTCGCGGGCGGGGTGGGCCTCGACCGCATAGTTGTCGGCGCAGATGGCGGCGATGCCGCTATCCGTGATCCATTGCAGGAGCGCGACATCGGTGCCGTCCAGCGCGGCGCCGTAGGTGTGCAGCACCTCGGGGTCCGGCGTGCCGTTCATGGCGACGACGGCTTCGGCGTAGCCGGTGCGCAGCACCAGCATGTCGCCGCGCTCGACCGTGATGCCGTCCGTCTCCAGCACGTGCATCAGTTCGGCGTGGCCGATCAGCGTGCGGCCGGGCCCGTAGTGGCGGAACAGGTCCACCAGCACGCCGCGTCCTTGCATGCCTTTCTGCGCCAGGTTCTCCACGCCCAGCTTCAGCGCGGCCGACGGGCCGCCGCTGTTGCAGCCGCAACCCGTGTGGTCGCCATCGGCCGGGCCGACGACGTCCACGCCGGCCTGGAAGCCGTTGTAGTAGCGCAGTTCGGGCTTGCCATCGCCGTCGGCGTCAAACAGCGCACCCACGTGTGCCAGCGCGTCCCACTGGGTGGAGTACTGCATGGACAGCAGCACCTGGTCGTCGCTCAGCACGTCCACCGCGTCCGGATTGACGTTCCTCAGCGGGAAGTTCAGGTAGGGCGTGTCCGCCAGCCGGGTGGGGCTGAGTTGCGGCGGATGGCGGCGCGGGTTGAGCACGTTGCCGCCGGGCAGGTCCAGCGGCAACGACAGGCAGAACGTCTTGCCGGCGCGGATTTCGCGCGCGCCCTTCAAGACCTGTTCTTCGGTGATGAAGTTCAGGCGGCCAAGTTGGTCGTCGGGTCCGAAGTCGCCCCAGTTGGAGCCTTCGGGCCGGTGTTTCCAGCGCTGCATGCGGTTACTCCGTCAGGAAGTCGACGACCGCGCGGGTGAAGGCTTCCGGTTGCTCCCAGTTCGAGATGTGGGAGGTGTTCAGTTCGACATAGCGGGCGCCCGTGATGGCGGCGGCCAGCTCTTTGCCTTGGGCGGGCGTGGCGGCCAGGTCGTGCGTGCTGCTGATGACGAGCGTGGGCGCGGCGATGGCTGAGACCTGCGGGCGGTAGTCGGCGTCGCGCAGGGCGGCGCAGTTGGCCGAGTAACCGGCGTCCGGCGTGCGGCGCAGCATGTCGATCAGCACTTGCGTCAGGCCTGGTTCGGTGGCGCGGTAGTCGTCGGTCAGCCAGCGCTCGACGAGCGTGGGGGCCATTTTTTCCAGGGTCTGCTCAGCCACTGCACCGATTCGCGTGCTCCAGCCTTCGGCGGAGCCGATGCGCGCTGCGGTGTTGCACAGGATCAGCTTGGAGACGAGCTGCGGGTGTGCCAGCGCCAGCGCGATGCCGGTGGGGCCGCCCATCGACAGGCCGCAGAAGTGGGCGCGTTTGATGCCCAGATGCGCCAGCAGTTCGGCAACGTCGCCTGCCAGTTGTTCGAAGGTGTATTCGCCGTCAGGGATCGAGGACTTGCCGTGGCCGCGGGTGTCGTAGCGCAGCACGCGGAAGTGCTTGGTCAGTTCGGGGATCTGGCGGGCCCACATGTCGGAGCAGGTGCCCAGCGAATTGGAGAGCACCAGCACCGGCGCGTCGGCCGGGCCATCGATGACGTAGAACAGCCGTGCCTGGCTGAGTTCGGCGTAAGCCATGTGGGATTACCTCGGATGAAGCCGCGGCCGCGCAAAGGGCGGCCGCTTCGGGATTACAGGTAGCAGGTGCCGTCGACGTAGGCTTTGCGCCAGCGCGTGATGGTCACGCGGTCGAAGAGCTTGGCTTGCGAAAACGGGTCGGCATCGATGAACTGCTGCGCGGCTTCGCGCGTGTCCAGGTCAACGATGTACAGGCCGCCGCCGGCATCTTTGCCGTCGTCCTGCAGCTTGGCGCCGCACGCCAGCAGCAACTGCTTGTTGGCGTCCAGGTATTCCAGGTGCGCCGCGCGATGCTGTTGGCGCACTTCCTGGTGGTTGGGCTTATCGAACGTTTCGATGATGTAGGGCATGGGAACTCCTGTCGTTTCAGATGGCCGACGGGTGGCGCGCCAGCGCCGTGACGTTGATGTCCATGTACGGGAACAGCGGCAGGGAGGCCAGCAGCGTGTGCAGTTCGTCGTTGCTTTCCACGTCGAAGATGCTGACGTTGGCATAGCGGCCGACCACGCGCCACAGCTCCTTCCACTTGCCGTCGCGCTGCAGTTGCTGCGCCAGGGCCTTTTCGTCGGCCTTGAGCTTGTCGGCGCGTTCGGCCGGCATGTCGACGGGCAGATTGACTTGCATTTGAACCATGAACAACATGATGGACTCTCCAGAGAGGCCGCCCCGGCATCAGCCACGGGCGGCGTATCGGCAAAAAAATCAGGCGGAAAACTTCAGCGGCAGGCCGGTCAGGGCCAGCAGCTCGTCGGCGGTGACGTCGCCGAACATGTCGATGACGGTCACGCCGTCTGCGCGGATGTCGAACACCGCCACGTCCGTGTACACGCGCGACACGCAGCGCACGCCGGTCAGCGGGTAGGTGCAGGCTTCGACCAGCTTGCTCTGGCCTTCGCGGGTCTGCAGTTCCATCATCACGAAGACGTCCTTGGCGCCGATGGCCAGGTCCATCGCGCCGCCCACCGCGGGGATGGCGTCCGGCGCACCCGTGTGCCAGTTGGCCAGGTCGCCGTGCTGCGACACCTGGAAGGCGCCCAGCACGCAGATGTCCAGGTGGCCGCCGCGCATCATGGCGAACGAATCGGCGTGATGGAAGAACGAGCAGCCGGGCAGTTCGGTGACGGGCTGCTTGCCGGCGTTGATCAGGTCGTAGTCTTCCTCGCCCTTGGCGGGGGCGGGGCCCATGCCCAGCATGCCGTTTTCGGTATGCAGGATGACTTCGCGGTCGGCCGGCAAGTGGTTGGCGACGAGCGTGGGCAGGCCGATGCCCAGGTTGACGTAGGCGCCTTCAGGGATGTCCTGCGCGACGCGGGCGGCGATCTGGTCGCGGGTCAGTTTGGTGCTCATTGCTGCTCCTTGGCGTCGATCTGCACGACGCGCTGCACGAAGATGCCGGGGGTGACGACGGTTTCGGGGTCCAGCGTGCCCAGCTCGACCACTTCACGCACCTGCGCCACGGCCACACGCGCGGCGCTGGCCATGATGGGGCCGAAGTTGCGGGCGGTCTTGCGGTAGACCAGGTTGCCCCAGCGGTCGCCGCGTTCGGCCTTGATCAGCGCGTAGTCGGCGTGCAGGGGGTATTCCAGCACGTAGTGGCGGCCGTTGATTTCGCGGACTTCCTTGCCGTCGGCCAGCGGGGTGCCGTAGCCGGTGGGCGAGAAGAACGCGCCGATGCCGGCGCCGGCGGCGCGGATGCGCTCGGCCAGGTTGCCTTGGGGCACCAGTTCCAGTTCGATCTTGCCGCTGCGGTACAGGCCGTCGAAGATCTGCGAGTCCACCTGGCGGGGGAACGAGCAGATGATCTTGCGAACCCGGTTCGCGCCCAGCAAGGCGGCAAGGCCCGTGGTGCCGTTGCCGGCGTTGTTGTTGATGATGACCAGGTCTTTCGCGCCCTGTTCGAGCAGGGCGTCGATCAATTCCATGGGCTGGCCGGCAGTGCCGAAGCCGCCGATCATGACGGTGGCGCCGTCGGGTACGTCCGCCAGGGCGGCCGCCGCGCTTGCAACAAGCTTAGAGATCATGATGTTCGCTCATAGGTGGCGTGTCATAATTTGTTCTTCATTAGAACTTTCGTTCTTCTGAAGAACATCGTTTCATGGGGACTGCATAGCGTCAAGGCGAGCCAGCGCGGTGCAATCTCCATCGTTTTGCGTTGCCTTTGAGAGCAACGGACGGCTCGCCAGCGGCGAGCTTTTTTCTCGTGAGACCGGACGGATGGCGGAGCTTGACACCCAGCAACCCAGCGACAGTTACGTGCAATCGTTCGCGCGTGGCCTGTCGGTGATCCGGGCCTTCGGCCCGAACCGTTCGCAGATGACGCTGTCCGAAGTGGCGGCCGTCACGGGGCTGACCCGCGCCGGTGCGCGCCGCATCCTGCTGACCCTGGAACATCTGGGCTACGTCACCGTCGAGGACCGCAAATTCGCGCTCACGCCGCGCATCCTGGAGCTGGGCTACGCCTACCTGTCGGGCACGCCGCTGTGGAACCTGGCGCTGCCCTACATGGAAGAAGTGGCCGAGCTCACGCGCGAGTCCTGCTCCGTGTCGGTGCTGGAAGGCGCGGACATCGTCTACATCCTGCGCCTGTCCACGCACAAGGTCATGACCATCAACCTGGCCGTGGGCAGCCGCCTGCCGGCCTGGGTGACGTCGATGGGCCGTGTGCTGCTGGCCGGCTTGCCGGAGGCCGAACTGGACCGGGTGCTGGCCATGAGCCAGATCCGGGCCTACACCGCCGACACCGTGACCGACATCGCCGAACTCAAGCGCGTGCTGGCTGGCGTGCGCGCCGACGGCTATGCCTGCGTGGCCCAGGAACTGGAGCCGGGCCTGCAGTCGGTGGCGGTGCCCATCATCGACCGCAGCGGCCGGGTGATCGCCGCGATGAACGTCAGCGGGCATTCCAACCGCTTCTCGCGCGAGGCCATGCTGGAGGCTTTCCTGCCGCCCCTGCGCCACGCCGCCGACCAGATCAACCACGCGCTGCTGCGCCGCTAGGCGAAGCGGGCGGCACGGCAGGAGGCGGGGCTGGGCGGGCATGGCGGCCGGGCTCAGATCGGGGCGACGCCCAGCGTCGTGCCGCCGCACACGTACAGCATCTGGCCGGTCACGAAACCATTGTCGGGCGACAGGAAGAACATGGCGGCGCGCGCCACGTCTTCCGGCGTGCCCAGGCGCTTGACGACGATGCTGTTGATGATGCGTTCGGTCTGCGGGGCGCCGGCCGGGTTGCTCTTGGTGAAGAGGTCGGTGGCGATGGGGCCGGGGCCGATGGCGTTGACGGTGATGCCGTCGCCGCCCAGTTCCATGGCGAGCGTGCGGGTCAGGCCCACCAGGCCGGCCTTGGTGGCCGAATAGACCACGCGGTCCGGCTTGCCCAATGCAGCGCGCGACGACATGTTCACGATGCGGCCGAAGCCGGCTTCGCGCATGGCGGGCAGCGCGGCCTGCACCAGGATCAGCGCGGTGCGCAGATGCAGGTTCACCACATAGTCCAGATCCGCCAGCGTGGCCGTGTCGGCTGTGCCGGGGCGCGTCGCGCCCGCGTTGTTCACCAGGCCCACGATGTTGTGGGCGGCGGTGACTTCGCCGGCGACTTCCTTGGTGCGTGCTTCGTCAGTCAGGTCGGCCTGATACGAGACCAACCCGGCCGGCGGATTCTCGGGCAGGCGGTAGTCGATGTTGACCACCTTGTGGCCCGCCTCCAGCAGCATGCGGATGATGGCGGCGCCAATCCCGGCGCTGCCGCCGGTGACGAGATACGCAGTCGGTTTGCTCATATCAGTTCCTGTCTGTTCGATGAATACGCGGGCAATCAGTGCGTGGCGTAGCCCCAGGCCAGCACGGCGGTGATGTGGATCACGCCGACCCACAGCATCATGATGACGGTATAGCCCATCACGTCGCGCAGCTTGAGTTTCGACAAGGCCAGCGCCGGCAGGATCCAGAAGGGCTGCACCAGGTCGTTCCAGGCGTTGCCCAGCATGACGGCCATGGTCGTCTGGTTCAGCGCGCTGCCGATTTCCTTGGCCGCGTCGATCATGAACGGACCCTGGATGACCCAGTGGCCGCCGGCCGACGGGGCGAAGAAGTTGATGAAGAACGAACTGATCAGGCCCCAGAACGGCAGGGTTGCCGGCGTGGCGAAGTCCACGAACACCTGCGAGATCGACGTCACCAGGCCGGAGGCGGCCATGATGGCCATGATGCCGGCGTAGAACGGATATTGCAGGATGATCCCGGAGATCGTCTTGATGCCTTCGGTCAGCTTGGCCACGTAGGCGGCCGGCGTGCCCAGCAGGATGATGCCCAGGAAAAGGATGATGAAGTTGATCAGGTTCAGGTCCAGCGAACCGCCGTCCATGAAGTGGAACGTCACGTAGGCGATGCCCAGCGCGCCGATCAGCATGGAGAGGATGCGGCTGTTATTCAGCTTCGAGGCGATGGTGCCCTTTTCCAGCATGTCTTCGACGGCGCTGGACGCGTTGGCGTCGCGGTCGATGCCCGGGTCCACTTCAACGATCTTCTCGCCCTTCTTGGGGTGCAGCCAGGCGTTGAGCAGCGGCAGCGTGATGATGATGACCAGGCTGGTGATCAGCATGGGCACCGAGAAGATGGTTTCCGACAGCGGGATGGTGCCCATCTGCTTGGCGGTGGGGTGGCCGGGAGTGGCGACCAGCACCGGGATGCTGGCGGACAGGCCCAGGCCGTACATCGTGAAGCCGCTATAGGCCGCAGCGATGATCAGCGGGTAGTGCACGCCCTTGACCTTCAGCGCCAGTTTCTTGGCGACGATACCGCCGATGACCAGACCGAAGCCCCAGTTCAGGTAGCTGCCCACGCCGCCGACCAGCGTCGCGACGATGATGGCGGTGTGTGGACGGTGCACGTGGCTGACGATGCGGTTGAGCAGGCGGTCGGTCAGCGGCGCGGTGGCCAGCACGTAGCCCATGGCCAGGATCACGGCCATCTGGGTCGTGAAGGCCAAGAGGCTCCAGAAGCCCTTGCCCCAGGCGCGGGTGACGTCGCCGATGCTCTGGCCTTCGATGCCCATGGCAAGCAGCACGGTCAACAGGGTCAGCGCGATCGCGAAAACGAAAGGATCGGGCAGATACTTGCGCATCAGCTCGGTAAAGAATGAAGCGAGTTTATTCATGGTGCCTCCAACAACTCCGTAGGCGGGTTCTCTAGTGTCTTGCCTCGCCCGTCACCGGGTGGCGGTGCGGGCGGGAGCGACGTCTGGTTTTCTTTGTGTGGTGGGCTCGTGGCCCGTCGGCGCGGTTGGCGGTTGCCCCCGCGCCTTATCTGTTGTGAATTCGTAGGGGCGCCGTCAGGCGTCGCCGGCCTTGCTGTTGAGCCACGCAGCCAGTTCGCCCAGCGTGGCGCTTTTCTCGCGCAGCACGCGTTCGCGGCGTTCGGGGCTCCAGGAGTAGAAGCCCTGGCCGCTCTTGGCGCCGATCTGTCCGCTTTCGACCTTGCTCTTGAGCAAGTCGGACGGCTCAGTCCGGTTTTCCAGGTCTTTGTAGAGATAGCTGGCGATCGCGTAGTGCACGTCGATGCCGTTCATGTCGCGCTGCTCCAGCGGGCCGGACAGGGCCAGGCGCAGCCCGAGGCTCCACTTGACCACTTCGTCGATGTCTTCCGCGCTGGCCACGCCCTTTTCCAAAAGCGAGATCGCTTCGCGGGCCAGCGCGTGCTGGATGCGGTTGGCGATAAAGCCGGGGATGTCCTGGCGCACCAGCACGGGCCGCTTGCCGGCGAAACGCAGCGTGGCCATGACCTGGGCGACGGTGGCCTCCGAGGTGTCGTCGTTGCGCACGACTTCGACCAGGGGGATGACGTCGGCAGGGGTGAAGAAGTGGGTGCCCACGAAGCGGTCGCGGCGCGCGACGGCGCTGGCGATGGCGTTGATGGACAGGCCCGAGGTGTTGGTGGCGAACAGCGTGTGGGCCGGGCACAGGGCGTCAAGCTTGGCGAAGATGCCGCGCTTGAGCTCCAGGTTTTCCGGTACGGCTTCGATGACAAGGTCGCAGCTGGCGGCGGCGTCCAGGCTGGGCTCGAAGCGGATGCGGCCGATCGCGGCTTGAACGTTGTCCGGGGCGTAGACGTTCAATTGGCGTTCGATGGTCTTCAAGGCGCGGGCAAGGGCGCCTTCCATCGGATCGATCAGGACGATGTCGAGTCCCTTCGAGGCGAATAGCGCGGCGATGCCGCTGCCCATGGCGCCTGCGCCGATGACGGCGAGATTCTTGAGGGGAGTATCCATGATGGTTCGCTCGGTGCTGTCTTGCAGGCTGCTGCGGTTCAGTCAGGCACGCGGGCGAATCAGGGTGAGCTCTGTCTCTTCCTAGGGTGCCTTTCTGTGCGGCGAGGCCAGAAAAATCGTTTTGTTCTATATGCGAACATTTGTGCGTATATAGAATTTCTGGTGGGAATAGTACTAAAAGTCACCGAGGATGGACAAATGGGGATTTTTTGGCGTTCATCTGGTGGACGCCTGAGGGTGGGCAGGGGCTTGCCGGGAAGAGCGTCTTCCCCTGCCGCGTCGGCTTTACCAGCGGTAAGTCGCGGTGCCGATCACCCGGCGTGGTTCGCCGTAGAAGCAGCCGTAGGTGCAACTGCCGATGTACGTCTTATCGGTCAGATTGGTGGCGTTCAATGCGAATTTCCATGGCCCCGTGGTGTAGCTGACCATCGCGTCAATCAGGGTGAAAGAGGGCACTTCGACGGCTGTGCCGTGCGCCATGCCGCGGGTGCTGCCTACGTAGCGGACGCCGGCGCCCACCCTCAGTCCGGGCAGGCCGAAGTCGCCGAAGCCATAGTCCCCCCAGAGCGAGAATTGGTTGAAGGGGACCGAGTTCAGGCGCTTGCCCTCTTCGCCGGGTTGCAAAGGGCTGGCCTTGAGCGTGCGTGCATCGGTGTAGGCATAGGCCGCGATCAGGTTGGCATGACGGCCGATGCGGGTGCGCGCCTCCAGTTCCAGGCCCCGCGAGCGCGCCTTGCCGGCCTGGATCTGGTAGGACGTGTCCAAGGGGTCGGTCACGGTCACGTTTTTTCGGATCAGCTGGTACACCGACGCCGACAGCAGCATGCCCGAACCGGCGGGTTGATACCGCAGGCCCGCCTCGTACTGTTCGCCGCGGGTGGGTTCGAAACGATTGCCCTGGCGGTCCTGGCCGAGGGTCGGTTCGAACGACTGGCTAAAGCTCACGAAGGGGGCCAGGCCGTTGTCGGCCAGGTAGACCAGCCCGGCGCGGCCGCTGAACGCCTGGCTTTTCTCGTTGTCCGCGTACTGCTCTTGCGTGAACAGGTTGTGTTCGTTGCCGGTCACCCAGTCTTGCCGCCCGCCCAGCAGCACGACCCATTTGTCGACGATCTTCATCTGGTCCTGGAAATATATGCCCAGTCGCTTGTTGTCGCCCTTCGTTGACGAGCCGTAGTTGGGCGTGGCGGGCCCCAGCGGACTGCCGTATGTCGGGTCGAAGAGGTCAAGGTTGTCCAGCGTCTGGAAATAGCGCCTGCTCTCGTGCCGTGGCATCGAGTAGTCCAGCCCGGCCAGCAACGTGTGGTCGACGACACCGGTGCGGGTCTGGTATTGCAGCGACGTATCGACGGACAGCGCCGACGATTTGTCCTGGCGGGGTGAGAAGCCGCGGTCGGCAGTCCTGCGCTGATCGGGCGTCAACTGCCAGATGTCGGTGGAGTTGTAGTCGCTCTTCGCGTTGACGTAGCGCAGGTTGTGGCGCAGTTTCAATTGGCTGCTGAAGGCGTGCTCGAACAAGTATCCGACGGAAAAGCGTTCCATCTTGAACTCGTCCAGGCCGGGTTCGCCCGTGAAGCGATCGCGCGGGATGTCGCCGTTGATGTTGGGCAGTACCGTGCCCTGCGCTGGCAGGCCGTAGACGTAGGCGGTGCGGTCTTTCTGATACTCGGCCAGGAGCGTCAGCGAGGTCGCCTCGCTCGGCTGCCATTTGATGGCCGGCGCGACGTAGGTCCGGTCATCGGGTACATGGTCGATGAAGGTGTCGCTGTCGCGCTTGAGCGCGGTCAGCCGGTACGACCATATGCCGTCTTGGTCCAGCGCGCCGCCGAAATCGGCGGCCACCTGTTTGCGGCGGAAGCTCCCCGCCTCCACATTCAGTTCCCGCAACGGTTCGAGGGTGGGGCGTTTGCTGACGGTGTTGACGATACCGCCCGGCGGCATTGCGCCGAAGAGGACCGACGAGGCGCCTTTCAAGAACTCGATCCGTTCCAGACCGTAGGGCTCTTGCCTGCCGTCGTAGATGTTGACGGTGTACAAGGAGCCGTCGCGGTAATAGCTGCCCTGGTTCGAGCGAAATCCTCGTAGGAACAGGCTATCCGTGGTCCTGTCCAGGCCCTCGGCGCGGCTTACGCCCGCGACATACCCCAACGCGTCCTGCAGGCTCTGCGATTTGAGCGTTTCGATTTCTTCCGCGCCCACCACTGTGATCGACTGCGGGGTTTCGATGATGGGCGTATCGGTCTTGGTGCCCGTCGCGCTGAGCGTGGCCGCGTAGCCGTGGAAAGGCCCCGTGGCCGTCTCTGCCTGTCCCGTGACCGTCACGGGATCGAGCAGCGCGGCGTCCTCTCGCAAGGCGGGTGCCGCTTTCAGCGTGAAGCTGCCGTTGGGTTCCGGCGATGCCCGCAGGCCGTGGCCGCGCAGCAGTTCGGCGAATCCCTCGCGCACGGTGTAGTTGCCCGACAGCCCGCTGCTGCGCTTGCCTTGCAGCAAGCTCGCGTCCATGGTCAGTTCCACCCCCGCCGCGTTGGCGTAGGCGTTGAGCGCCTGGCTCAGCGAGCCGCCGGCGATGACGTAGCTGCGCTTGGCCTCCACGGCTTGCGCCTGGGCCGCTGGCGCGGCGGCGACGGCCGTCAGTGCGGTGCTGATCAGCCAGGCCAATCGGGCCGCGGCGGTGCGGCGGCCCAACGCCATGCGGGAGGACGCGGAATGGGATGCCGGCGCGGCCAACGAGCGGCCGCGGCGATGGGACGGGTGATGACGGGACATGGTCTTGGGCCTGCTGCTTGGGTTCAAGGTTGAGGAGGTTCACCCTGTATCCCGAACGAGGCGGCCCAAAGGACAATCGCCAGCCAAAAAAAGTTGTAACGCGACAGGTGCGGGCAGCTTCGGCATGGGGCGCGTTCAGTCTGCCGCCCGCACCGTCACCCAATAGCGGCTGCGGTAGACCACCGTCACCGGCAGGCCGCGCGTCAGGTTATCCAAGGCCCGATCGGTGTCGCGCAGCGAAAAGACGCCGCTGACGCGCAAATCCGCGACGGCTGGGTCGCAACGCAGCAGGCCAGACCGGTAACGGGCAAGTTCTGCAACAAAGGCGTCCAGGCGCATGTCGTCAGCCACCAGCACGCCACGACTCCAGGCTGCCGCAGTCTCGGACACGGGCTCAAGCGGTTCAACACCATATTGCGAGAAGCTTGATCCCCGGCCGGCTTCCACGCGCACCGCCTCATCCTGCGCGCGGGCCGGTCGTATTTCCACCGCGCCTTCGAATACGGCGACGCGAGAAGCCGTGTCGTCGTCGCGAACGGTAAAGCGGGTCCCCAGCGCCTGGACGGTGCCGTGCCGGGTGCGCACCCGGAAGGGCCGGGGCACGGCGGCTGCGTCCGGGGCCGTGGCAATGAGGATTTCTCCGGCGCGTAGGACCACCAGTCGCTCGTCGTGCGTAAACCGCAGATCGATCGCCGAGCCTGTGGACAAGGTGATGTGCGAACCGTCCGGCAGTGTCAGCGCCAGGATTTCGCCGGTGCCGCTGCGATAGTCGGACGTGGCGGCTTGCCACGTATCGGTGCCGCGCATTGCGAAGCCGGCGCCGATGGCCACCGCGCCCAGGCCCAATGCGCGCAGGGCGCGCCGTCGTCCGGCCCCAGCGGGGGCGCGCAACGCCTGGCGTGCGGCATCGCGTGGCACGCTGCCCAGCTTGTGTTCGAACGCGATCAATCGCTGCCATGCTTGCTCATGGTCTGGATGCCGGGCGCGCCAATGGGCGCACGCGGTCCGATCCTGCTCGGTGACATCGTCGGACCACATCTGAGCGATCCACGCGGCCGCCTGGCGCATGATGGCGGGTTCGATGGGCCGGTCCGGCTGCGCAAGGCCTGTCGTACCCGTCATGGCCGTTCAGCCGCCGGCCGCCAGCTGCGCCTGATAGCAGGCCAGCAGCGCCGTCGCGATGTACTTCTTCACGGACGATACCGACACGCCCAGCCGGGCTGCGATCTCGGTGTAGCTCAACCCGTCCAGCCTGCACAGCAGCAAGGCTTCGCGCACCTTGGCCGGCATGCCGTTCAGGATCAGGTCGATCTCGATCAGGGCCTGGACGGTCAGCGCACGGGTCTCTTCGGAAGGCGCGTGCGCAGGCGGCAGGTGGGCGATGGCGTCCAGGTAGGCCGCTTCAATCTGGCGACGGCGGTACAGGTCGATGACCAGGCACTTGGCGATCTGCGCCAGATGCTGGCGGGACTGATGGGGCTCGGGGACACGGCCGCTATTCAGGATGCGCAGATAGGTGTCGTGCGCCAGATCGGCCGCGTCGAAGGCGTTGCCCAGCCTGCGCCGCAGCCAGGTACGCAGCCAGCCGTGGTGCTCGCTATACAGGCTTTCGATGCCCGCTGGCGGACCGGCGGAATCGGTAATGGACATGGAAGCCCCCGGGCGCGCGGCGCCGGGAAGGCGTATGCGCTATAAAATGAGAATAATACTCATTTTATAGCGCTTGCCGGTCTGTCGGCAACGCCGGCGTCAGCCAGAATTGCGCAGTCCCGCTGCAATCCCGTTGATGGTCAGGTGAATCGCGCGTTGCACGCGTTCGTCGACGTCGGCGTCGGGGTGTTTCTGCGCCGCGCGATGCCGGCGGATCAGGTCGATCTGCAGGTAGTTCAGCGGGTCGATGTAGGCGAAGCGTTCGCGCAGCGAGTCCTGCAGGGTGGGGTTGTCGGCCAGCAGTTCGCGCTGGGTCAAGAGCTTCAGCATGGCCAGCGTGCGGGCGTGTTCGGCGCTGATGGCGCCGAAGATGCGCTCGCGCAAGGCGCGCTGCGGGACCAGTTGGGCGTAGCGGGCGGCGATGGCCAGGTCGGACTTGGCCAACACCATTTCCATGTTGGACAGCAGCGTGCGGAAGGCAGGCCAGTCGCGGGCCATTTCGCGCAGCTGGGCCAGGCGGCCGCGGCGCGAACGCGGGGCGTCGGGGGCGCCGGTTTCCAGATAGGCCTCGATGGCCGAGCCCATGCCGTACCAGCCCGTCAGCATCAGGCGGCATTGCGCCCATGAGAAGCCCCAGGGGATGGCGCGCAGGTCTTCGATGCGCTGGCCCTTCTTGCGCGAGGCGGGGCGCGAGCCGATGTTCAGGCCGGCGATCTCGCTGATGGGGGTGGCGGCAAAGAAGTATTCCGCAAAGCGCGGCGTGTCGTAGACCAGGCCGCGGTAGGTGCGCTGCGCCATGTCCGACATGAACGACATCGCCGGGCCGTGGTGCGCCATGTGCGCGTCTTCGGCGCTGGTGGCTTCGGCGCGCGGCGCCAGGCTGGATTCCAGCGTGGCCGCGACCAGCAGTTCCAGGTGCCAGCGCCCCACCTCGGCGTCCTTGTACTTGCTTTGGATGACTTCGCCCTGTTCGGTCAGGCGGATCTGGCCGGCGACGGTGCCGGGAGGCTGCGCCAGGATCGCGTCGAAGCTGGAGCCGCCGCCGCGTCCTACCGAGCCGCCGCGGCCGTGGAACAGGCGCAGGCGCACGTTGCGGGCCGAGAACACCTCGACGAGTGCGCGTTCGGCCTGGTAGAGCGACCAGTTGGACGTAAGGAAGCCGCCGTCCTTGTTGCTGTCCGAATAACCCAGCATGACTTCCTGCGCGCCGTTTTGCGCCAGCTTCACGCGCTGGCGGATTTCCGGCAGGTCCAGCCAGGCGGCCATGATCTCGGCGCCGCGCTGCAAGTCGGGGATGGTCTCGAATAGCGGCACGACCATCAGGCCGTCTTCGGCCGCGATGTCCTGGCCGGCCGGCGCGATCAGGCCGGCTTCTTTTTGCAGCACCATCACTTCCAACAGGTCGCTCAGGGTCTCGGTGTGCGACACGATGGTCTGGCGCACGGCCTGCTTGCCGTATCGGGCGCGGCCGGCGGCGGCGGCCCGCAGCACCGCCAGTTCGCGCGTGGTGTCTTCGCTGTAGGCGATCCACGGCGACGCGAGCGGGCGCGCCTGCGCCAGTTCGACGCGCAGCAGCGCCACGCGCTCGTCTTCGCTCAGCGCCAGATAGTCCAGCGCCTGGCCGTTGTGCTGCGTGCCGGCGCGCGCGAACAATTCTGCCAGCGCGCGCTCATGTACGTCGGAGCTCTGCCGCAGGTCGACGGTGGCCAGGTGGAAGCCGAAGACTTCCACGGCCTGTTGCAGCCCGGCTAGCCGCAGGCGGCCGATGGGCGCGCCATGGTGGGCAGCCAGCGACGCGGCGATCACGGCCAGGTCGGCGGACAGTTCCTCCGGCGCGCCATACGGGGGGGCTGCGACGGTGCTGCGGCGGGCCAGGTCCTGCCCCGTCAGCCCTTGCGCCGTGGCAGCCAGGCGGGCGTAGACGCCGACCAGCGCGCGGCGGTAGGGCTCGTCGCTGCGGTGCGGGGAGTCGTCGCCGCTGCTGTCGGCGAGTGCCAGCAGTTCCGGGTTGGCCGAGATCAGCAAGGTGGTGATGGACAGTTCCGCGCCCAGCGCATGGACCTCTTGCAGATAGTGTTCGAACAGCACCGTGGCCTGGCGCAGCAGCGCGCGCTCCAGGGTGCCGGCATCCACGTTCGGGTTGCCGTCGCGGTCACCGCCGATCCAGCTGCCCATGCGCAGGAACGGCTCCAGCGGGGGCGGTGGCGCGGCGAAGGGCTTGGCGGGTTCGCGGTTCAGCAGCTTGGACAGGTCCGCGTACAGGCGCGGGATGACCTGCAGGAAGGTGCTGCGGTAGTACGACAGCGCGTTCTCGATTTCGTCGGACACCGTCAGGCGCGTGTAGCGCAGCATGCGGGTCTGCCACAAGGTGGCGACGCGTCCAAGCAGGGCCGCGTCCAATTGCGCCAGTTCCTCTGGGGTCAGCTGGCCGTCGCGCAATGTCAGCGCCGAGGCGATTTCGCGGTGGACGTCCAGCGTGCTCTTGCGCTGCACTTCGGTGGGATGCGCGGTCAGCACCGGCATCACGCTGGCCTCGGCCAGCAGGCGGCGGATGCGGGCGGCGCCCACGCCATGCTTGGCAAGCGTCTGCACGGCGTCGCGCAGGCTGCCGCGCGCGGCGGAGTCGTCGGTCAAGGCGCGGGCCCGCTGGCGGCGGTTCTGGTCGCGGTCTTCGGCGATGTTGGCCAGGTGCAGGAAGTAGCTGAAGGCGCGCGCCACCGAGTTGGGGTCGTTGCCCTGCAAGCGCTTGACGCGCTGCTCCAGCAGCTTGCTGTCGGCGTCGATGCCTTCCCGGCGGAATTTCACGGCCGTGCGGCGCAGCGTTTCTATGGTGTCGAAGACGCGCTTGCCTTCGCATTCCTCAATGACCGTTCCTAACAGGCGGCCTAACAGCCGGATATCGTGACGCAAGGGTTCTGCTGAATCGGACTGCGGGCGGATGGCATTCATCGGGCGGGGATCCGTCGGGCGGCTGAAAGGGGAAGGGGAGGCAAACGGGGTGCTGAGAACTACCGGATGGGAAACGCCACCGATTTTACGCAGGCTTGCTTACGCGAGAGGCCTGGGGGCTGCGTTAAAGTTCGCCTATTCCCTTCGTCTTTCCACAAGCCCCCTTTATGCAAAACCATCAACGCCGCGCACTTGTCCTCTTTTCGGGCGGCCAGGACTCCACGACTTGCCTGGCCTGGGCGCTGGACCGCTATGCCCATGTGGAAACGGTGGCGTTCGATTACGGCCAGCGGCACCGCATTGAACTGGATGCCCGCTTGAACGTGCTGCGCGACATCCGCGCGCGCTTCCCGCAATGGGCGGCGCGGCTGGGCGAAGACCACCTGCTGGACCTGAAGGTGCTGGGCCAGGTGGGCGATACCGCCATGACGAGCGACCGCGCCATCGAGATGCAGGCCAATGGCCTGCCCAACACGTTCGTGCCCGGCCGCAATCTGCTTTTCCTGACGCTGGCCGCTGCGCTGGGCTACCGCCGTCAACTGGACGTGCTGGTCGGCGGCATGTGCGAAACCGACTTCTCGGGCTATCCCGACTGCCGCGATGACACGATCAAGGCGCAGCAGGTGGCGCTGGGCCTGGGCCTGGGCAGCCGCGTCACCATCGAGACCCCGCTCATGTGGATCGACAAATCGGAGACCTGGGCGCTTGCCCAGACGCTGGGCGGCGACGCGCTGGTTGAAACCATCGTCGAGGAAAGCCACACCTGCTACCTGGGCGAACGCGGCGCGCGCCACGGCTGGGGCTACGGTTGCGGCACATGTCCGGCCTGCAAGCTGCGTCGCGCAGGCTGGGAAAAATGGACCGCCGCCCGGGCCTGATGCCGTCCTGACTTCGCCGCGCGTTGTCGCGATGACGCGTATCGCTATATTTCGCAGCGTGGCGAGGTTTATTTTGATATGTTGAGAGTTATTCATATTAATATGAATAATGTTCAATAAAAATTGACTTAAAGTCGCCCTTTTCGTATTCAGCCCCCTTTTTTTGCGACTCTGTTCCAGGTATGGAAATGCATCCACACATTTCGATACCGTTCGATGGAACGGCATTATTAATCAGGGCTTAATCAATATGAATCGGTCGCGGATTATTCTCGTTTTTGACAACGAATTTGCAAAACGGGGCATTTCCAATTCCCTCGAGCAAATCGGTTTTATTCTGAACTCCGTCTCGCTGCTGGATGCCTCTGCCAATCGCCTATCCGGCGAGATCCTGGTGCACTTGTGTCTGCCGCGGGACCTGGACATCACCATCGGCCAGTTGCGGGCGAATTTCCTCAGCTCTACGATCATCGCGATACGCGACATCGAAAGCCCAACGGTGCGGATCAATGCGCTGCTGGCCGGCGCGGACAGTTGCTACGGCACGAACATCAGCTACAGCGAAGTGGCGGCCGCCATCCAGTCCGCGCAGCGCAAGCTCACGCTTGCCTATGCGCCGGCCGGCCATGCGGCGCGCCGGATGGAGCCCCCCCTCGGGCAGGCCGTGGCCAGTCCTGCGGCCGAAGAAAAGATCTGGCGGCTTGCGGACAATGAATGGACGCTGACCTCCCCGGCAGGCGTTGGTGTCAGCCTGACGCCAATGGAAAGGGCGATCATGAAAACCATGCTTGGGCACCCCGAAAAAATGGTGGGGCGAGGCGATTTCGCGATCGAAAGCGAGGACGTCGCGGGCAATGGCAGGTCGCTGGACCTGATCGTCAGCCGGCTCAAGCGCAAGGGCAATGTCGCGGGCGCATCCATTCCCATACGCAGCATGCGGGGCAAGGGGTACTCGTTTTCGGGCGAGTTGCGGGTTGACGGCGCGAGGCTGCCGCCGACCCCGCCCGCCATCATCCGGCCCCCCCTGCGCAAGCCTGAAGATCCTGAATACCCACTGCTGACGGCGATCCAGGACGATCGGCTGCACTTTCTCTATCAGCCTATCGTCTTGGCGCACACGCAGGAGATCGCCGGCGCGGAGGCGACGCTCGCGTGGAAGGACGCCAGCGGGATGGGCGGGGACATCGAAGGCCTGCTGCGAGACGCCTGCAAGTCGGAGGGCGCGCATGAACTGGTGGGCTGGGGGCTGCGGACCATTTCTGCCGACCTGGCCCGCTGGCGGCAGATCGGGGCAAGCCCTGGCACGGTCGTCAACATCAATGTCTCTCCCCAGAGCTTCGCCCGCCGGGACGTCGTGGACGCTATTTTGCTTGGGGTGTTTTCGTACGGGCTTTCACCGCGGGATCTGCGCCTGGAAATCACTGAAGAGACGACTTCCCAGGTGGGCTCGGCCGACATGCGCGCCGTTCTGGAAGAATTCACAAGCCTTGGGGTGCAGGTCTGGCTGGACGATTTCGGCAAGGGCTACAACAACTTGGAATGGCTATCGACGCTGCCGCTGTCCGGCCTGAAGCTGGAGAGATCCATCGTCTGGAATGCCGCGCGCCATCCGGATTCCCATAAGGTGTTGCGTTCCATCTGCCAATTGGCGAAAGACCTGGGCATTACGACCGTGGCTGACGGCATCGAAACCGATGCGCACCGTCAGGCCGCGTTGGATGCCGGGTGTGAACTGATGCAGGGCTTGCTGTTCTTCAAACCCGCTTCCAGCGATGAGTTCGCCCGCGCATTGGCCGGGCAGCGGGCGCACCACGCCGCAGTCATGCCCGAACCCGGGCGATAAAGCGCCACCGGAGCGCGAATGCCGCCGCCAGAATGGCCGCGGCCAATCCAGCAGACATCCCCATCGCGGCCCGCGCGCTGTACTGTTCGATCACGTAGGCATAGGCCACGGGCGCCGTGGCCGTCAGCAGGAAGCTGGGGATCAGCAGGGCGCCGACCAGCGCGCCGTAGCTGCGGAAATCGAACAGCGCCAGCGGCAGCGTGCCGCGGGTGATCGTCATCAGGCCGTTGCAGGCGCCATAGAGCAGGGCGTAGGCGGCGGTGGCGTAGAGGTTGCCCCGGGATAGCAAGGCCAGCAGAAAGCAAAGCGGGAACAGGCCGCTGACGGCAAGCGTAAGCGTCAGCGGGTGCAGCCTTGATCCCAGGGCCACGTCGGCCACGCGGGCGGCGAATTGGCCCACGCCCCACAGGGCCGCCACGCTCACGGCAGCGGCGGCGGCCAGGCCCAGGCCGGACAGCAACGAGATCAGATGGGCGGCGTTGCCGGCGGCCAGGAAGTTGGTCAGCATCGCAATGACCGCATACAGCGTGCCGGCCAGACGGCGTTCGCCGGCGGTGCGTGTCAGGCCGGCAGCATGCTTGTTGGCGGCCGTGGTGGGGGCGGCGTACCGTTTGCGCGGCATCGCCAGATACAGCGGCAGCGTCGCCAGAGCCAGCGCGGCATAGACCAGGACGGCGCCGCGCCATCCCAGCCAGGCGGACAGCGCATGGCCGACGGGCCACATCACCGTCGAGGCCAGGCCGCCGAACAGGGTGATCTGCGACATGGGGCGGCGTGCCGTCGGCCCGGCGGCGCGGGCCAGCGACGCGAAGGCGGCGTCGTACAGGCACAGGCGCATGCCGATGCCCAGCAGCATCCACGCCAGGAAATACACGGCGATGGCGTGGGCGGCGGCCAGCAAGGCGCAGCCGGCTGCGGCGACGACCGCGCCTACCGGCATGACGCGGTGGCCGCCCCAACGGTCCACCGCCATGCCGGCCAGCGGCGACACCAGCGCCATCGTCACGATGGCGGCGGAGAAGCCGCCGTAGACCGTGGCGGCGTTCCAGCCCAGATCGGCCGCCATGGCCGGGCCCAGGGCGCCGATCAGGTAGAACGTCACGCCCCAGCCGACCAGCTGGGTCAGGCCCAGGCAGACGATGGCGCGCGGCGGGATCACGGGCGCTGCGGCGGCGTGGCGTCGCCTTCGCCCAAGGCGCGCTGCATCAGTACGGTGTCGCGCCATTCGCCATGCTTGTGTCCGACGGAGCGCAAGGTGCCCACTGGATGGAAGCCCTGGCTGGCGTGCAGGGCCAGGGACGCGGCGTTGCGGCTGTCGCCCACCACGGCCAGCATCTGGCGCCAGCCGGCGGCGGTGCAGCGTTCGATCAGCGCGGCAAGCAGCTTGCCGCCGATGCCCAGGCCGGCGCGGCCGGCTTTCACATACACGGAATCCTCGACCGTATGGCGATACGCCGGGCGCGGGCGGTAAGGCGTGACGTAGGCGTAGCCCACCACTTCACCGTTGATCTCGGCCACCAGGTAGGGCATTTCCTTTTCCAGCACACTGCCGCGGCGTTGGCGCATCTCGGCGATGGAGGGCGGTTCCAGTTCGAACGAGGCGGTGCCGTGTTCGACGTGGTGGGCGTACAGGGTCTTGATGGCAGGCAGATCCGCGTCCGCGCTGTCGCGGATCAGGACGGTGGGCAGGGTGGGCGACATGAAATGACGGGGTGGTTCGGTGACGGGGGAAAAACCAGCCGCCAGTGTCGCGCAACGTCATGCATTAATAAAGCTTTGGATTATTATGGTTTTCATAAGTAAAACTTTGGATTGATCCGATGCGTGGCCTGAACCTGGACCATCTGCGCACCTTTGCCCAGGTAGTTGAACTAGGCAGTTTTTCTGCTGCCGCCGAGCGCGGCGGCGTGACCCAGCCCGCCGTCAGCCTGCAGATCCGTCAACTGGAGCGGCGTTTCGGCGTAAAGCTGGTTGAGCGCATCGGCCGCCGCGCCGGCCCGACCGCCGCGGGGCTGGAACTGCTGACCCATATCCGCGTTATCGATGCCGCGCTGGCGCAGGCCGAGCAGGCCATGTCCGCGCATGCGTCCCAAGTCTCCGGGCGCATCCGGCTGGGCACCGGCGCTACCGCGTGCACCTATCTGCTGCCGTCCGTGCTGGCGGACCTGCGCCGCCGCTTTCCCGCGCTGGATATCGTGGCCAGCACCGGCAACACGTCGGACATGCTGCGCGGGCTGGAGAACAACACGCTGGACATGGCTCTGGTCACCCTGCCTGCGCCGGGCCGCATGTTCCAGGTCAATCCGGTGATGGAAGACGAGTTCGTGGCGATCTTCCCTGCCCGCGACGCAGGCGCGATTCCCGATGTGGTGACGCCCCAGTCGCTGGCGGGGCTGCCGCTGGTGCTGTTTGAACCGGGCGCCCGCACGCGCCGGCTGGTGGACGACTGGTTCGAGGTGGCAGGGGTGGCGGCCAAACCCGTCATGGAACTGGGCAGCACCGAAGCCATGAAGGAAATCGTCGCGGCGGGCCTGGGCTGTGCGGTGTTGCCCAAGCTTGCCGTGTCGGGCGCGGGCCAGCGCGATGCGCTGGCCGTGCGTTCACTGACGCCGCGCCTGTCGCGCGACCTGGCCCTCGTCCTGCGCCGCGACAAGCCGCTTAGCCGGGGGTTGCGCCACCTGCAGGAGGCGCTGCTGGCGTTGCATGCGTGAACGCGTAGGGGTGGAACACATCCACGGGAAGCTGGTTGCAGTCCTGGACACATTCGCGTACGGCGGCCATGTCCGAGAAGTCCAGGCCGCTCTGCACGCCATGCAGGTCCAGGTTCATGGCCAAGGTCACCAGGTCCACGTTGCCCGTGCGTTCACCGTTGCCGAACAGGCAGCCTTCGACCCGGTCAGCGCCGGCCAGCACCGCCAGCTCGGCTGAGGCGACGGCCGTGCCGCGGTCATTGTGCGGATGCACGCTCAGCACGATGCTGTCGCGCCGCGCCAGGTGGCGGTGCATCCATTCAATCTGGTCGGCATACACGTTGGCCGTCGTGCACTCTACCGTGGACGGCAGGTTGACGATCATCTTGCGATCGGGCGTGGGGCCCCAGATGGCGCTGACGGCATCGCAAACCTCCAGCGAGAATTCCAGTTCGGCCAGGCTGAACGTTTCCGGCGAGTATTCGTAAATCCATTGCGTCTCGGGGTGCGTGTCGGCCAGCGCCCGGATCTGGCGGGTGCCGGCCAGGGCGATCTCCTTGACCTCGGCGCGCGTCATGCCGAAAACGATGCGCCGCCACTGCGGCGCGATGGGCGCATAGAGGTGCACGATGGCGCGCGGCACGCCGCGCAGCGATTCAAAGGTGCGCTCGATCAGGTCGGGGCGCGACTGCGTCAGCACTTCGATCGTCACGTCTTGCGGTATGCGGCGCTCTTCGATCAGCTTGCGCACGAAGTTGAAGTCCGTGTCCGATGCCGATGGGAACGCCACTTCGATTTCCTTCACGCCCACCGCCACCAGTTGCTCGAACATGCGCAGTTTGCGCGCGCCGTCCATGGGTTCGATCAGCGCCTGATTGCCGTCGCGCATGTCGGTGCTCATCCAGACAGGCGGCGCAGTCAGGCGGCGCGAAGGCCAGGTGCGTTCCGCGTAATCGCGTGTGAAGGGTTGCGTGGGACGGTACTTGGTTTGGGGTTGTTCAAGCATGGAAACCTCCGGCCGCGAGCAGGCGCCGCGGCATCAGAACGCCATGGCCGCAAGGCGCGGCGACGGCACAGCAAGGGGGAGGTGGCTTCAGGGCCCGTCAGCGGGCCCCGGGCTGCCGGGCGGCCACGGGGCGCAAGGCCCGGCAACCGCGCGCTAGTCGCAGGGCTAGGGGGGCGGCCGTGCCGGTCGCGCAGCCATGCCCGGCGGCCGCAAGCGCGGCGTGGGGGGCAGGGAGGGCGAACGGCAAGGGCATGGGGGCGTGAGGGGATTCAGCAGGGATTCGGGGATGGTAGGTACACTTGAAAAGCCCGTCTAACGCTATCAAGACATCCATCGTCGCAAAATGGACACCTCACCGCCCACCCCAACCCCGTCGCCTGCCGGGAATCCGCGTTCTCCCGCGGATCTGGACCTGTTTCCCTACGAATCGTCCCAGCGTCCCGTGGCGGGGCTGGCGGTGGATTACGAAGACGGCCATCGCGTGCGGCGGCACCGGCACCGCCGGGGGCAGTTGCTCTATGCGATCTCCGGCGTGATGGTGGTGGATACCGACGCCGGCATCTGGATCGTGCCGCCCACGCGCGGCGTCTGGGTGCCGGCGTGGGTGCCGCACGGCATTCGCATGAGCGGCGAACCGCGCATGCGCACCGTGTTCGTCGAGCCGGGAACCGCGGCGCATCTGCCCGAGCAATGCTGCGTGCTGTCGATTTCGCCGCTGTTGCGCGAACTGATGGTGGCCGCGGCCGACGTGCCGCTGGATTGGGCGCCCGACACGCGCGACGGCCGGCTGATGATGCTGCTGCTGGACGAACTGCGCCAGGAACCGGTGTTGCCGCTGCATTTGCCGCAGCCGGCCGAGCCCCGGCTGGCGCGCATCTGCCGCGCCATCGTGCGCCACCCTGAGCGCCAGGCCGGCGCGGCGGACTGGGCGCGGGAATTGGGGGTGGACCCCAAGACGGTGCACCGCCTGTTTCTGCGCCATACGGGCATGACCTTCGGGCGCTGGCGCCAGCAGGCGCGCCTGTTGGCCGCCATGGAGCGGCTGGCGCGCGGCGCGCGCGTGCTGGATGTGGCGCTGGACCTGGGCTACGACAGCCCCAGCGCCTTTGCGGCGATGTTCCGCCGCGCCGTGGGCGAGTCGCCCAGCGCGTTTGCGGCCCGGGGCGGGGCGTCCGCCTGATGGCCACGAAGCGTCCCGGGGGCGGCTGCCGGCCAGCCCCGCCCGGAACCAGCGTATTATTTACCGTTTTGCCGCCACGCTAACAGCACTCGAGACAAATCATGCCGCACTACCGTTCCCGCACATCGACCCACGGCCGCAACATGGCCGGCGCCCGCGCCCTGTGGCGCGCCACCGGCATGAAGGACGGCGATTTCGGCAAGCCGATCATCGCGGTAGTGAACTCGTTCACGCAGTTCGTGCCGGGCCACGTGCACCTGCGCGACCTGGGCGCGCTGGTCGCCAAAGAGATCGAAGCCGCGGGCGGCGTCGCCAAGGAATTCAACACGATCGCCGTCGATGACGGCATCGCCATGGGCCACGGCGGCATGCTGTATTCGCTGCCGTCGCGCGAACTGATAGCCGACTCGGTCGAATACATGGTGAACGCGCACTGCGCCGACGCCATGGTCTGCATTTCGAACTGCGACAAGATCACCCCGGGGATGCTGATGGCCGCGATGCGCCTGAACATCCCGGTCGTGTTCGTGTCCGGCGGCCCGATGGAAGCGGGCAAGGTCAAGTCGCCGACCGACGGCAAGGTGATTGCCAAGATCGACCTGATCGACGCCATGATCAAGGCCGCCGACCCGAAGGTGTCGGACGCCGAAGTGGCCGAAGTGGAACGCAGCGCATGCCCGACGTGCGGCTCCTGTTCCGGCATGTTCACCGCCAATTCGATGAACTGTCTGACCGAAGCCATCGGCCTGGCGCTGCCGGGCAACGGCACCATCGTGGCCACGCACGCGTGGCGCAAGGGCCTGTTCGAGCAGGCCGGCCGCTTGGTCGTGGACCTGTGCCGCCGCTACTACGTGGAAGAAGACGAATCGGTCCTGCCGCGCAGCATCGCGACGAAGAGCGCTTTCCAGAACGCGATGGCGCTGGACGTGGCGATGGGCGGTTCGACCAACACCGTGCTGCATTTGCTGGCCGCGGCGCAGGAAGCGGGCGTGGATTTCACGATGGCCGACATCGACCGCATTTCGCGCAAGGTGCCCTGCCTGTGCAAGGCGGCGCCCGCCACCGACAAATACCACATCGAAGACGTGCACCGCGCAGGCGGCATCCTGGGCATCCTGGGTGAACTGGCGCGCGCCGACCTGCTGGACCTGTCTTGCGGCAACGTGCACAGCGGCACGCTGGGCAACGCAATCCAGAAGTGGGACGTGGCAGGCGAGGCCGGCGAAGAAGCGCAGAAGTTCTACCGCGCGGCGCCTGGCGGCATCCCGACGACGGTGGCCTTCAGCCAGGACGCAACGTTCCTGACGCTGGACACCGACCGCAAGACGGGCTGCATCCGCAGCAAGGAAAACGCCTACTCGAAGGACGGAGGCCTGGCCGTGCTGTACGGCAATCTGGCCGAGAAGGGCTGCATTGTGAAGACGGCCGGCGTGGACGAGTCGCAATGGGTCTTCACGGGTCGTGCGCGCGTGTTCGAAAGCCAGGACGATGCGGTGGAAGGCATCCTGGGCGACAAGATCGTGGCGGGTGACGTGGTGGTGATCCGCTACGAAGGCCCGAAGGGCGGTCCGGGCATGCAAGAGATGCTGTATCCGACGTCGTACCTGAAGTCCAAGGGTTTGGGTAAGACGTGCGCGCTGTTCACGGACGGTCGTTTTTCGGGCGGCTCGTCGGGTCTGGTGATCGGACATGCGTCGCCGGAAGCGGCCGAAGGCGGCACGATCGGCCTGGTGGAAGAGGGCGATGTGATCGAGATCGATATCCCGAACCGGAAGATGCATCTGGCGGTGTCCGACGAAGAACTGGCGCGTCGTCGTGCAGCGATGGATGCGCGTGCGGATGGCTGGGAGCCCGTGGGGCGCGAGCGCGTCGTGTCGCAGGCGTTGCAGGCTTATGCCGCGTTGGCGACGTCGGCGGATCGCGGTGCAGTGCGGGATTTGTCGCAGCTGAAGCAGAAGGGCAAGCGGTGATTGCCTGATCGCTTGGGGTGTGAAAAAGGCGGCGCTTTTTGCGTCGCTTTTTTTTTGTGTTGCCTGGGCGGGCGGTTGGCGGCTTCGTCGCTCGGGTTTGCTTTGTAGAGGCGGTTGGGCGCTTCGTGGGTCGCCCGTCGGCGGGGGCGGGCGGATGGCGCGCGCCCACGATTGCGGTCCGGAGCCTTCGCTCCGGACTCCCCCGTTGTCATCCTCGTCCGCCTGCGGCTCCCTTCGGATTCCCTCGGGCGCATCAAGGTTGCGCGCCATCCGCCCGACCCCGCCGACGGGCTGGCGCCGTCTTGGCTCGATGCGCTGCTGGATCGCTGTTTACTGACGAGATTTGCGTGGCCCGCCTCACGCGGCCGCGCGGGCGGCCGCATTCGGCATACGCGTCGGCGGGGCGTCGTGGCGGTGGTCGCTTGCGCGCGCGTGGGGAAGTGATTTTCGCGTTGCGCGTTACGCGGCATCGCCGCCCGCAAGACACTGTGGAAGCCCCCAAAGGCCGCCCGCGCGGCCGGCCGGGGGCGAGCCCCGCAAGATCTTCCATTACCCCCGACACGGGGCTAGAACCTTAAGAACACAGACCGTCTCCGGTGACGCCAGATTGCACACGTTGGAGCACGACGCGGCGAGGCCCTGGGGTGCGCGGGGAGTCGATAAGCCCGAGGGAATCTGAAGGAACGGCCGAAGGCCGTGACGAAGATGACGAAGGGGAAGTCCGGAGCGAAGGCTCCGGACCGCAATCGTTGACCCGCGTACCCCAGGGCCTCGCCGCGTCGTGCGTCTCAAGAACCATCTCCCCGCCCATCACCAGGAAACCCCGATAAAATTCCTAGACCCCGCCTGGAGCCCTCATGTCCCTGAATTCAGAAGCGTTGCGCCTGTTCCTCGGCGTCGTCGATGCCGGCTCCATGAGCGCGGCGGCAGAAATGCTCGGGCAGACCGCATCAGGCGTCAGCCGGGGCCTGTCGCGGCTTGAGGACGAGTTAGGCGTCATTCTCTTGAACCGGACAACCCGGCGGATGGAATTGACCGAAGAAGGCGCTCACTTTCTTCCCAAGGCTCGGCAGATCGTGGCGGCGTTGGAAGAGGCCGAGGAATGCATGCGGATGGTGCATCAGCGGCCGGCGGGGCGGTTGCGGGTGGATGCGTCGGTTCCGGTGATGCTGCATTGCGTGGTGCCGCACGTGGGTGAGTTCCGGCGCGAATATCCCGAGATCACGCTGGAGCTGACCAGCAACGACCGCATCGTGGACTTGATGGAGCATCGCACCGATATCGCGATCCGCATGGGACCGTTGACGGATTCGACCTTGCATGCCCGGCCCTTGCGGCCGGCGCCGCGGTGGATGATGGCCAGCCCTGAGTACATCGCGCGACGTGGGGCGCCGGAGACGGTGGAGGATTTGGCAGAGCACGAGGTGTTGGGCTTCACGCACCCCGAAAGCCTGAACGTGTGGCCGCTCAAGCACGCCGGCGGGTCCAGTTATCTGGCGACACCGACGCTGGCCACATCCAGCGGGGAAACGCAGCGGCAGCTGGCGCTGCGCGGTGTGGGGATCGCGTGCCTGTCGGATTTCGTCGTGCGCGAAGACATCGCGGCCGGTCGGCTCGTCAAGGTGATGGAGGGCGTGTACAGCGACTACCTGCAACCCATGCACGCGGTGTACCACCGCAATACGCAGCTGTCGCGGCGCATTGCGTGCTTTTTGGATTTCTTCGCCGGACGGGTGTAGGAGGGATGGGTTGCGGCGCGCAACCCATCATGCCGCGCTACGCGTGCAACGCCCGTCCAAACGCCGACAACACTGATTCGTGCAGCGTTTCCGACAAGGTCGGATGCGCGAACACGGTGTGCATCAGATCCTCTTCGGTGGCTTCCAGCGACGCCGCCACTCCATAACCCGTGATCAGCTCGGACGCTTCCGGATGGATGATGTGCGCGCCCAGCAATTCGCCTGACTTGGCGTCGAACACCGTCTTCACCAGGCCCTGGTCTTCGCCCATGGCGATTGCCTTGCCGTTGCCGGCGAAGGTGAACTTGCCCACGCGGATCTCGCCGCCGGTTTGCTTGGCATGTTTGCGGGCGCGGGCCTCGGTCATGCCGATGCTGGCGACTTGCGGGTACGAGTACGTGCAGGCCGGAATGCGCAGCGGGTCGATCGCGTGGGTGGGCAGGCCCGCGATGGCTTCCACGCACAGCACGGCTTCGTGACTGGCCTTGTGGGCAAGCCATGGGGCGCCGGCCACGTCGCCGATGGCGTAGACGCCCGGTTCGCCGGTGCGGCATTGGGCGTCGGTGACGATGTGGGTCTTCTCGACGGTGACGCGGGTCTTTTCCAGGCCCAGGTTCTCGATGTTGCCGACGATGCCGGCGGCGACGATGACGCGATCGACTTCAATATCCGTCTTCTTGCCTTGCTGCTCCAGCGTCACCTTGACGCCCGTGGCGGTGGGCGAAGATGCCGTGACGGCGCATTGCGTCAGCACGCGGATGCCTTGCTTCTCGAACGCCTTGCGCGCCAGTTGCGAGATCTCGGCGTCTTCTTGCGGCAGGATTTCCGGCGTCATGTCGATCAGGGTGACGTCCGAGCCGATGGCGCGGTAGAAGCTGGCGAATTCCGCGCCGATCGCGCCGGCGCCCACGACCAGCAGCGACTTCGGGATCTCCGCCGGCGCCAAGGCCTGGCGGTAGGCCCAGATGCGTTCACCCACCGGCAGCGCCGGCAGTTCGCGGGCGCGTGCGCCGGTGGCCAGGATGATGTGCTTGGCCGACAGCGTGGCGCCGGTGTCCAGCGCCAGCTTGCCCGAGCCGGCCAGCTTGGCGTTGGCGGCGAACACGGTGACGCCGTTCTTCTTCATCAGGTGCGCCACGCCCTGGCCCAGGCGGCCCGCGACTTTGCGGGACCTGGCAACCATCGCGGCCAGGTCGGGGCGGGCATCGCCCGCGCCCGTCACGCCGTAGTGCGCGGCTTCGCGGCAGGCGCGCAACACGGTGGCGCTGTGCAGCAGCGCCTTGGTGGGGATGCAGCCCCAGTTCAGGCAGATGCCGCCCAGTTCGGCGCGCTCCACCAGC
Source organism: Achromobacter sp. FW305-C-13 (assembly GCF_058783475.1). NCBI lineage: Bacteria > Pseudomonadati > Pseudomonadota > Betaproteobacteria > Burkholderiales > Alcaligenaceae > Achromobacter > Achromobacter sp. FW305-C-13. Next base: position 475,180 of record NZ_JBYSYN010000002.1, read on the forward strand.
GCTACCGACATGCCCAGCTGAGCGCCGCGGATGGCGGCGACGTAGCCGCCGGGGCCGCCGCCGACGACGATAAGGTCAAACACGGTCTTCGTCATCGTCGGGCTCACAGCAGGATGCGCACGGGGTTTTCGATCAGCGTGCGCAACGCAGCCAACCAGCGCGCGCCGACGGCGCCATCCACCGCGCGGTGGTCGGCCGACAGCGTCACGGTCATGACGGTGGCGGCGACGAGTTCGCCGGCCTCATTCACGACTGGGCGGCGTTCGGCCGCGCCGACGGCCAGGATGGCGGCCTGGGGCGGATTGATGATGGCGGCGAATTGGCTGATGCCGTACATGCCCAGGTTGCTGACCGTCAGCGAGCCGCCGGTGAATTCTTCGGGCTTCAAACGGTTGATCTTGGCGCGTCCGGCCAGTTCGACGATTTCGCCCGCGATGGCGGACAGGGACTTTACGTCCGCGTCGCGCACGATGGGCGTGACCAGCCCGCCATCGGTGGCGACCGCTACCGAGATGTCGGCGCCTGCATGGTATTCGATGGCGTCTTCGTGCCAGCTGACGTTCACTTCCGGCACTTCGCGCAGCGCCAGTGCGGCGGCGCGCACGATGAAGTCGTTTACCGACAGCTTCACCGCGCCGCCGTGGTTGGCTTGCGCACGCAGGGCCAGCAGCGCGTCCATGCGGCAATCGACCGATAGGTAGAAGTGCGGCACGTTCTGCTTGCTTTCGGTCAGGCGGCGGGCGATGGCGCGGCGCATGCCGGTGTGCGGCACGCGGCGGGCAGCGGGGCGGCCGGCAGCCGACGGGGCGGCAGCAACCGGCGCGCGGTCGCGCGCGGCTTCGACGTCGCGGCGCACGATGCGGCCGTGCGGGCCGGTGCCCGTCACGCCCAGCAGGTCCACATGCCATTGCGCGGCCAGACGGCGCGCCAGCGGACTGGCGAACAGCCGCCCGCCCGGCACGGCGGCGGAAGAGGATGCGGCAGGCGATTCTGCGGCAGCCGGCGCTGCAGCAGGCGGTGTAGCGGCAACCTTCGAAGCGGTCGCTGCCGCGGGTTCGGCAGCGGGGGCCGGCGCGGCCGTAGCCGCCCCGCCATGTTCCGCCAACGCGCGGTCGATTGCGGAGGCGTCATCGCCGTCAGCCAGCAGCACGCCGATCACGGTGTTGATGGGCACCGACGCGGCGCCGGCCTGGACCACGATGCGGCCCAGCACGCCGGCATGTTCGGCGTTGATTTCGACGATGGCCTTTTCGGTTTCGATTTCCGCCAGTGCATCGCCGACGGCGACCTTGTCGCCTTCTTTCTTTAACCACTGGTGCAGGTTGCCGCCCGACGTGTCGGCGGCAACGGAGGGGAGCTTGATAAGGTGTGCCACGATGTTCGTCCTAGTTTGCGGCGGCGGCCAGATCGGGCCGGTAGGCGGCGGGGTCGTCGTATTCGACCAGTTCCAGCACATTGCCTTCCGGGTCGCGGAAGAACGCCAGCCAGGTGCCGGGGCGCACTTCCATGGGCGCGGGCGCGCTGTCGAACACGACGCCCCTGGATTCCAGGTTGCGCACCACGCCGGCCAGATCGCGCACGATGAAGGTCAGGTAGGTGGCGCCCTGGCGGTCCAGGATCGCCGCGCCGCGCACGGCGGATTCCGGCGCCACGCTGGGCTGCAGCAGCTTGATGCGTTCGCCGTAGGACGTCTGCAGGCGCGCCACGTCGTAGCCGTGCACCGTCAATCCCGTGGCGCGCGCCTTGTCGGCGTGCACGCTCACGCGGTTGACGAGCGTCAGGCCGACCACGTCCGTGTAGAACGCCAGCAGCGCGTCCAGATCCTTGCAGCAGATGCCGACTTCCATCGGCACGGTCATTTGCAGGGCGCTCATGCCTGTTCTCCCAGGTCGGCCAGCACGTCGGCCAGGCCGGCCAGCACTTCCTCGGTGTCGGCGAACGCCGCGCGTTCCAGCACCTTCGAGATGCTGGGCGAGGCTTCGCCGCCGGTCACACGCTTGATCGGCTGGTCCAGCCAATCGAAGTAACGGCGCTGGATCTCATCAGACAGCATGGCGCCGTAGGACGTGCCACGCGCGCCTTGCTCCACGATCAGCACGTTGTTGGTCTTCTGGATGCTGGCGCCGATGGTGTCCCAATCCAGGCTGGCGCGGTCCAGCGTGCGCAAGTCGATCACTTCGGCGTCCACGCCGGCTTCTTCAGCGGCCTTGAGCGCGCGGCTGACCATCGACAGGTAGGTCAGGATGGTGACCTTGCTGCCGGCACGGCGAACGCGGGCCTTGCCAAACGGGATGGCGTAGTCCAGGTCGCCGGCGGGCACTTCGCCCGACGAGGCATACAGGTCCACGTGTTCGATGACCAGCACGGGGTCCTTGGAGGCCAGCGCGGTGTTCATCAAGCCCACGTACTCGAAGGGCGTGGACGGGGCCACGATGCGCCAGCCGGGCGCGGTGGCGAAGATGCCGGCCGGGTCCATCGAGTGCTGCGAGCCGTAGCCCGTGCCCATCGCGACCTTGGTGCGCAGCACGAAGGGCACGTCGATGTCGCCGCCGAACATGTGGCGGGCCTTGCCGATCTGGTTGAAGATCTGGTCGGCCGCGACCCACATGAAATCGGGGTACATGAATTCGACGACGGGCTTGTAGCGGCCGTCCATTGCCAAACCGCCGCCCAGGCCGGCGAAGGCATTCTCGGAAATCGGGGTGCCGAGCACGCGGTCGGGGTACTTGTCCTTCAGGCCGCGAGTCGCACCGTTGGTGCCGCCCTTCAGGCGGTGCACGTCTTCGCCCAGCACGACCACGCCGCCATCGGTTTCCATGCGGCGGTCCAGCACGTCGGCGACGGCATCGACGAACTTGCGCTCGACTTTGTCGCCGGTGTAATCAGCCACGTCCTCGTAGCGCAGGCCGGCCAATTCGGCGCCATCGCTGCGCAGGCCCACGTCGCGGAAGTCGGGACTGGGCCACAGGTCGGCGCGCACGCGGCGCTTGCCGCCTTCGGCGGCTTCGGTCAGGCGGCCGCAGACGTCTTTCATGACGTCCTTGCAACGCTGGCGCAGCGCGTCCACTTCCGCTTGCGTGATCAGCGCGCGTCCGATCATCTCGGAAGCGATCTTGTCCAGCGGATCGCGGCGGCGCCATTGCGCCTCTTCATCCTTCGTGCGGTAGCCGAAGGCGCTGCCGGGGAAGGGGCCGTTCTGGTGGAAGAAGCGGTACACGTCCACTTCCACGATGGTCGGGCCGTTGCCGGCACGCATGTGCGCCACCGCTTCCGACATGGCCAGGTGCACGGCCAGCGGGTCCATGCCATCCACCTTCCACGACGGGATGTTGAACGCCAGGCCGCGGGCCGACAGGCGCGGTTCGGCGGTGGACTCTTCCACCGTGGTCGACACGGCGTAGCGGTTGTTCTCGATGAAGAAGCACAGCGGCGTCTTCCACGCGGCGGTCAGGTTCATCGTTTCCAGCACGGAACCGATGTTCACCGCGCCGTCGCCGAAGTAGGTCACCGCCACGCGGTCGGTGCCGGCGTGCTTGTGCGCCCAGCCGGCGCCGGCGGCCAGCGGCACGCCGCCGCCCACGATGGCGTTGGTGCCGAGCGCGCCCGCTTCCAGCCAGCGCAAGTGCATGCTGCCCCCACGGCCGCGGCAATAGCCCTGGGCCAGGCCCATGATCTCGGCCAGCGTCTTTTGCAGGACTTCGTCGATGGCGGGGGTGAGCGGGTTGCGCGGGTCCAGGCCCAGCGGGGCGACGTGCTGCAGCGCCTTGGCCAGGAACTGGTGGTGGCCGCGGTGCGACCCGTTGATCTGGTCGCCGGCGCCCAAGGCCAGCACCGAACCGACGGCGCCGCCTTCCTGGCCCACGGACGAGTGCGCGGGGCCGTGCACCAGGCCTTCGGCGGCCAGGTCCAGCACGGCCTCTTCAAAGGCGCGGATCCAGTGCAACTGGGTGAGCATGGTGCCCAGCAGGGCGGGGTCCGCCTGCTGCCAATCCTTTGCCTCGACCGTCAGTTGCCGCCAGGGCGCTTGGGGCTCAAGCGGTTGGTAGGTGGCCATGAGTGAATCTCCAGAATGTTTTTAAGCGTCGGTGCGGTTAGAGGTAGCTGTAGCGGCTCCAGCCGCCGTCGGCCACCAGGGTGTGTCCGGTGATGTAGGCGGCCTGGCGCGACGCCAGGAAGACCGCCAGGTCGGCCATTTCGGCCGGCTGCGCCATGCGGCGCAGCGGGGTGCGCTGTTTCAGGCGCTCGGGGTCCAGTCGGCCGCGCGCAGCCAGGTCTCGCACCAGGTCGGTCTCGACATAGCCGGGCGCCAGCGCATTGACGCGCACGCCCATCGGGCCCCATTCCACCGCCAGCGTTTCGGTCAGCAGCACCACGGCGCCTTTGGTCGCGCAGTAGGCGGCGCGGTCGGGCGCGGCCACCACGCCATACATCGAGGCCAGGTTGATGATGCTGCCCGAGCCTGCCGGCACCATGCGGCGGCCGGCGGCCTGCGCGCACAGGAAGACGCCGGTCAGGTTGATGTCGACCGCGCGGCGCCATTCGTCCACGGTCACTTCCAGCGTGGGCTTGTTGGCCGAGATGCCGGCGTTGTTGACCAGCACGTCGATGCGGCCCCAGGCCTGTTCCACCCGGGCGAAGGCGCGTTCGACGGCGTCGGCGTCGGTGACGGAAGCCTGCACCGCGATGGCTTCGCCGCCGTCGGATGTCAGCTCAGCCACGGCGGCGTCCAGGGCGGCGGCGTCCATGTCCAGCAGCGCGACGCGCGCGCCTTGGCGCACGAAAGCCTGCGCCGTGGAAAAGCCGATGCCTTTGGCGCCGCCGGTGATCACGACGGTCTGGCCGCGCAGGTCGCTATGGATGACTTCAGTAGGGTTGTCCAAGGTATTTGCCTGTAAGGGGGTTAGCGTGACGGCGCGTCAGACGGCCAGCCATTCCTGCACAACGTCCTGGCGCTCATGCAGCTGCGCGGGCGGTCCTTCGAATACGATGCGGCCGTGGCCCATGACGCTGACGCGGGTCGACACCTTCAGCGCGATAGTCAGCTTCTGTTCCACCAGCACCACCGAGACGCCGCGTTTATGGATGTCGCGGATCACGTCCGCAATCACTTCCACGATCTTCGGGGCCAAACCCTCGGTGGGCTCGTCGATCAGCATGACCTTGGGGTTGCCCAACAGCGATCGGCACATGGTCAGCATCTGCTGTTCGCCGCCGGACAGGTTGCCGGCGCGGGTATTGATGCGCTCCTTCAAGCGCGGGAAGTAGTCGAACATCTGCGCGACCGTCCAGTAGGGCGCGTCGTCGCGCTTGGGCTGTTCGCCCATGCGCAGGTTCTCGTCCACGGTCAGGTTGGCGAAGACCTCGCGTTCTTCGGGCACGAAGCCCAGGCCGGCGCGCGCGATCTCGAAGGGGCGCTTGTTGGTGATGTCGCGCCCTTCGATGGCGATGCGCCCGCCGGTCACGTCCACCAGGCCCATGATGCTTTTCATGGTGGTGGAGCGGCCTGCGCCGTTGCGGCCCAACAGGCTGACGACTTCGCCGCGCCCGATGGACAGGTCGATGCCGTGCAGGATGTGGCTCTTGCCGTAGTGCGCGTGCACGCCTTGCAGGCTGAGCAGGGGGGATTGCGTCGTCATACCGTTTCCTCTCCCAGGTAGGCTTCCCGCACGCGGGCGTCGCCGCGGATGTCCGCGGGCGTGCCCGTGGCCAGGATCTCGCCGTACACCAGCACGCTGATGCGGTCGGCCAGCGAGAACACCACCTGCATGTCGTGTTCGACGATCAGCAGGGTGCAATCGCGCGTCACTTCCTTGATGAGTTCGACTGTGTAGTCGACCTCGTGCTGCGACATGCCGGCCATCGGCTCGTCCAGCAGGATGACCTTGGGGCGCGAGGCAAGCGTCATGCCGATTTCCAGCGAGCGCTGCTCGGAGTAGTTCAAGTCGCCCGCGGCCGTGTCCTGCTTGGCGGTCAGGCGCACTTTCTCCAGCAGGCGGTCCACGTCTTCATTGACGGCGCGGTTGCGCGCGATGGGGCGCCAGAAGTTGTAGACAAGCCCGTGCATGCGCAGCACGGCCAGGCGCAGGTTTTCTCGAACCGACAGGCGTGGGAATACGTTCGTGATCTGGAACGAGCGCGCCAGCCCCAGCCGGTTGATGGCTTCAGGCGCCAGGCCGCCAATGGAACGCGAACGCAGGCTGATGTCGCCCGAGGTCGGGGCGAACGAGCCCGACATCAGGTGGAACAAGGTGGACTTGCCGGCGCCGTTGGGGCCGATGACCGCGTGCCGTTCGCCGGCTTCGATCGCCAGGTTCACGCCGCGGATGATCTGCGCTTCGCCAAAGGACTTGCGCACGTCAGTCAGGGTCAGGATGTCGTGGGTCATTTTGCGGGCTCCAGCACAGGGGCGGCGTCACCGTCGTCGCGCCACAGGGCCAGCGCCCAGCGGCAGGCCGCCAGGCCCACGGCAAATAGCGCCAGCGGGATCAGCCAGGTGGACAGCGCCAGCGGCGCCCATTCCTGGCCGAAAAGGGCAATGGCGGGCCAGCCGGCCTCCGGGTTCATGGCCAGCAGTGCGCGGTAATCGCGGGCGAACATGCGTTGCAGCATCTCGACCGAGAACACGGTGGCGGCGGTCAGGAGCAGGCCGGCGGCCACCGACAGCGCGGCGCGCGGCAGCCAGTTGGCCAACCCGCGCTCGCGCAGCGACTTGGCCGCGCGCTGCACCAGGCCCACCAGGCCATCCGGCACGAACAGCATGACCAGCACGAACAGGACTCCCTGGTACAACAGCCACGACCGCGTGATGTCGGCCAGCGTCTGCGACAGGAAGGTCAGGATGGACGCGCCCAGCACGGGGCCCAGGAAGGCGTTGACGCCACCGATGTAGGCGAACAGCACCGCGTCGGTGGACAGCTTGACCTCGAACAGCACGTAGTTGCCGGCCTCGATGTTCAAGGCCTGCAGGCCGCCCGCGATGCCGGCGAACATGGCCGACAGCGCAAACACCATCGTCTTCAACGCATGCGGGCGGTAGCCCAGGTAGCGCAACCGGTTCGCGTTTTCGCGCAGGCCCAGCGTCAGCCGGCCTAGCGGCGTGCGGGTCAGGCCGTACAAGGCCGCCAGCGAAATCAGCACCCAGGCCAGCACCAGGAAGTACACCTCGATGTCGGAACCGAAGGTGAAGCCCCAGGCCGGCATGCGCATGGCCGACACGCCGGCCTCGCCGCCGAACACGCCTTTCAGGTGCGGCGCCAGCGCGTGCAGCAATTCCGCCAAGGCCAGCGTGATCATCGAAAAGTACACGCCGGAACGCATGGTGGCGAACCAGCCGGCAACAAGACCGAACAGCAGGCCGGCCACGCCGCCCGCCAGCGGCATCAGGGGCGTGGGCAAGAGGCCCGCGCCGCCCAGCGCATTCATGGCGTGGATGGTGGCGAACGTGCCGACGCCGAAGTACGCGGCATGGCCGAAGGACAGCATGCCGCCCTGGCCCGCCAGCAGGTTGAAGGCGCAAGCGAAGAGCGCGGCGATCAGCATCTGCACCGCGGCCACGAGCTGGCCCGGGGGCAGCAGCCAGGGCAGCGCGCACAGCACGCCCACGCAGACGATCAACAGCAGGGCGCCCGAGACGTTACGGGTTTGGCTCATGCCTGTTCTCCCTTCAGGCCGGACGGCTTGACCAGCAGCACGACCAGCATCAGCAGGAAGGGCAAGGTGGCCGCCAGGCTGGATATCTTCACGGTCATCAGGCCGCCCACGCTTTCGGCCCACTCGCCCGCGCCGAACAGGCCGAACAAGGAAGCTAGGCTGGCGTCGATGCCCACCGAAAACGAGCTGATCAGGCCGATCAGCAGCGACGCGATCATCGCGCCTTCAAGCGAACCCAGGCCGCCCACGACCACCACTACGAACACCAGCACGCCCAGTTCCAGCGCCATGTTGGGATTGGTGGTGTAGAAGGCGCCTGCCACGGCGCCCGCCAGGCCGGCCATCGCCGCGCCCACGCCGAACACGCTCATGAAGACGAGCGGCACGTTGTGGCCCAGCGCTTCGGCCATGCGCGGACGGTAGATGGCCGAACGCACCACGATGCCCACACGAGTGCGCGACAGCAGCAGGTAGATCACGGCGAACATCGCCAGCGACACTCCGCCCATCAACAGGCGGTAGAAGGGGTAGTCCGCGTCGAACACGCGGAAGGCCGCGAAGTTCAGGAATTGCGGCACGCGGTAGTCCACGGGGAAGTCGCCGTAGAACAGCTTGATCAGCTCGGCCACGATGAACGCCAGGCCGAACGTCACCAGCAGTTCTTGCGCGTGGCCGAACTTGTGGACGCGGCGCAGGAAGAAGCGTTCGACGCCCATGCCCAGCACGCCCGCGATGATCGTGGCCAGCACCAGCGCCGTCCAGAACCCCGTGACCGGCGTCAGTGTGTAGGCGGCATACGCGCCGATCATGTAGAACGAGGCGTGCGCGAAGTTCAGCACGCCCATCATTCCGAAAATCAAAGTCAGGCCTGCCGACACCATGAATAGCAGCAGGCCGTAAATCACGCCGTTCAACAGCGAGACGGTAAAGAATTCCATGTCCGCTCCATAATTCTTGCGCTAAGACGCGAGGCGTCCTGCGAGCGATTGCGCACGTTGTTTTTCCGGCCCGCGCCGGGAGTGCGCTTGTTTTTTGCGGTGGCGATGATGGGTTGCGCGCGTTCGATGCTGCCGTCCGCTTTTGGGGACGTGCCGCGCTCCACCCATCCTACGAAGCGGGGTACGCATCCGTAGGATGGGTGGAGCGCGCGACAATCACGCCGCGCGCGCTGCCGTCCAGCGCGCGCAACCCATCAGTCCGGCCGCTGCATCTTGCACGTTGCCTGCACCGGCGCCGATACGTCCGCCGCTGCCAGCACCTTCACCGGCTCGAAGCCCATGTCGGTGCCGTCGGCCTTGTACTTGGCGCCCTTGCTCACCTTGGACACGACCATCGGCAGTTGCACCTGGTGGTCTTCGGCGCGCATCGTGTAGGTGCCCAGCGACGAGGTGTAGGTGACCTTTTCCAACGCCTTCGCCAGCGCCGGCACGGACAGCTTGCCGTCCTGCGGCGGCACCTGCTTGAGCGCTTCGCCCAGGAAGCGCACGCCGATGACGGTTTGCGGTTCCGTATAGCTGGGGTAATGGCCAGTCTTGGCCTTGTAGTCTTCGGCGAACTTGGCGCCTTCGTCGCCCGCGGCTTCGATGTTGTACGGGTGCGCGATGTAGTGGCCCAGCGCGACTTCGCCCGCGTTGGCCAGGTTGCCCACCTGATCCAGGAACACGGTGGCAAAGCGCACCTTCAGGCCGGCGGCCTGCGTGGCCTTCATCAGCAACAGCAGGTCGTTGGACCAGTTGCCCGTGATGACGGTGTCCGGCGTGGCCGAGCGGATGCGCGCGACGTAGGGCGCGAAGTCCTGGATCTTGTTGACTTCATGCAGCGTCTTACCCACCACTTCATAGCCGTACTGCTTGGCGAAGCGCTCGGTGGCGCCTTCCATGTCCTGGCCCCAGGAATAGTTCTGGTTGATGGCGTACACGCGTTTGCCCAGCGTGCCGTCGGCCGACATCACCGAGGCCAGCGACTTCACGCGCAGGTCGGCGTTGGTGGTGAAGCGGAAGTGGTAGAAGTGGCACTTCTGGCCCGTCAGTTCCAGCGCCTCGCCGCCCACGTTCAGGAAGACGACTTCCTTGCCCGGGTTGCGCAGGTTGTGCTTGCGCACGTCTTCGGTCAGCTGGCCCGAGATGGCGGACGACGAACCCTGCACCAGGACCTGCACGCCTTCGGCAGCGGCGGCGCGGAAGCGGTCGGACGCGCCCACGGGGCCGCCCTGGTTGTCGAATTCGACCAATTCCAGCGGCTGGCCGTTCCAGCCGCCGGCGGCGTTGATGCGGTCCAGTTCGTACTTGACCGCGGCGCGGAACATCAGGCCGGTCGAGGCCTGCGGGCCCGACAGCGTTTCGATCAGACCGATCTTGACGGGTGCGGCGTGCGCCGATGCGGCAATGCCGGCCAGGCACAGCAGGCCGGTGGTGAAAGCCAATTTCATGCGTGTCTCCTCCGTGGGACGGGAGTGGTGAGTCCGTGAATCAAGCAAGCGCGCTTTGTTGCGGCTCTTCTACGCCCAGAAAGCGGGCAATTTCGGTGAGTTGTCCTTCCAGCATGTACAGACCCGGATGCGTGCGGCAGCCTTGCGCGGCGGCGGCACGCAGCAAGGGGGTGTCGACGCGGCTCATCACAGCGTCGGCCACGACGGTGCCGGGGGCCAGGGCGTCCAGGGGGAAGGGCAGGGGATCGGTGTCTTGCAGGCCCAGCGAGGTCGCGTTGATGGCGATGTCGCAGGGTTCGGGCGCGGAATCCGCCACGCGGATGTCCAGGTTGGGGTGTTGACCGGCCAGATGGGCGGCGAAGGCGCGCGCCTTGTCGGCGGACCGGTTGTACAGGCGCAGGCTGGCGGGGCCGGCGTCGGCCAGGGCACAGGCGATGGCCTTGCCGGCGCCGCCCAGACCGGCGAGGTAGACGTGGCGGCCGGCGGGGTCATGCCCCTGGCTGCGCAAACCGGCCACAAAGCCCAGGCCGTCGAAGTTGCCGCCGGTCAGCACGCCGTCTTGCAGGCGCACGGCATTGACCGCGCCGATCAGCTGGGCTGCCGGGGTCAGGGCGTCGCACAGGGTGGCGGCATGTTCCTTGTGGGGCACCGTGACCACGATGCCGCCCAGGTTGGCCAGGCCGCGCAGGCCGGTGAACAGGCCGGGCAGCGCGTCGGCGGACACGTGGAAGGGCACCATGACGGCGTCGACCGCGCGTTCGCGCAGCAGGGCATTGAGCCGCTGGGGCGTCTTGACGTGCGTGATCGGGTCCGCCGCGATCGCGAATACGGTAGTGCTGCCGGTGATTTCCACCTGGTTGTCCCCTGCCTGTCATGCGGCCTGCGGCCGTGTTTTTCTGACCCTTCTTGCCTGAAAGCGCGACTTGATTTACGCTTTCGGAATAAGTTGTCAGGCAACTTTATTAAGTTGTCCGATAAATCATAGGGCATGCGTTTTTCTCGTGTCAAGCAGCGGATTCAGGAGTTCAATCCAAGAAGCCGCCGGCGCTTGAAAGGCCGCGGGCCCGCCCATAGAGAGCTTTGGAGACAGGATGATTTCGTTCGAAGGACAGGTGGCCGTCATCACCGGCGCAGGCAATGGCATTGGTCTGGCGACTGCGCGGCTGATGGCCGCCCACGGCGCCCGGCTGGTGCTGACCGACATCGACAACGCGCGCCTGGAGGCGATCGCGGCCGAGCTGGATCCCAGCGGCCAGCGGGTCTACACCCACGCGCTGGATGTGTCCGTGTCGCACGACTGCGAACGCGTGTTCGAGTCGGCGGCCAAGCATTTCGGCGGGCTGGACCACCTGGTCCATTGCGCCGGCATCTACCCGGAACAACTGGTGAAAGACACCAGCGACGAGGCCTGGCGCACGCTGATGCGCGTGAACCTGGACGGCACGTTCTACGTGTGCCGCGCGGCCCAGCGCCACCTGCGCCACAATGGGTCGATCGTGCTGCTGACGTCCTTGGCCGCCCAGCGCGGCAGCTACGCCCACGCCGCCTATTCGGCGTCCAAGGGCGCCGTGCAGAGCTTCACGCGCAGCCTGGCGCTGGAACTGGCGCCGCAGATCCGCGTGAATGCAGTGGCACCCGGCATCATCGCCACGTCCATGACGCATGACCTGATCGGCCAGAAGGGTGCGCAGTTGCTGGAAAGCACGCCGTTGCGCCGCTTCGGCACGGCCGAGGAAATCGCCGGATCGATCGCGTTCCTGTGTTCGCCGCTGGCGGGCTTCGTGACCGGCGAAGTCATGCAGGTCAACGGCGGCATCTATATCGCTTAAAGTTCAGGACGCCGCCATCACGATCCAACGATTTTCCATGCAGCCTACCCAAGAACAGGACCCGCCGCGCGCTGCGCCCAAGAGTTCGCTTTCCGCGGCCTTGGGCGACGCGCTGGCCGAGCAGATACGCCAGGGCGTGCTTGCCCCCGGCGATCGCCTGCCGACCGAAAAGCAGCTGACCGAAACCTATTCCGTCAGCCGGGCGGTCGTGCGCGAAGCGCTGGCCCGCTTGAAGTCGGAAGGGTTGATCACGTCGCAGCAAGGCAGCGGCGTGTTCGTCGATCCGAACTTCCAGCGCAACGCGTTTCGCATCGCCGCGCCCACGCCGGGCGACAGCCAGGACCTGGAACACATCCTGGAACTGATGCTGTCCATCGAAGTCACCGCCGCGCGCTACGCGGCGCAGCGTCGCACCGAGCAAGACCTGAAGAAGATCCGCCAGGCGCTGGTGGGCATGGAATACGCGCTGATCAACGACAAGCTGGGCGACGAAGAGGACTACCAGTTCCATCAGGCCATCGTGCAGGCCACGCACAACCCGCATCTGGTCGCGTTGAACGACTACCTGGAAGCCAACGTGCGCCGGGTGATCCGTAGCGCGCGCAACAACACGGCGCGCAGGTACGCCGAACGCATGGCCGCCGTGCAAAGCGAGCACCAGGCCATTTTCGCGGCAATCGAAGGGGCGGATCCGGACGCTGCCGGTCAAGCCGCCGAACAGCATCTGCGCAACGCCGCAGACCGGCTGCGCCTCTTCCAGGCCGAACGCCCCGCGCCGGTCTAGCCGGCGGCGGTGCGTCCGCGTGGGCTTAGGCGAAGGTCTGTTCCATTTCGCGGCGGAACTGCACGGCGGTGGAGCGGTCGTCGTACTCCACGTCGCGCCAGCGTATCGCCTGCGACTGGCGCACCGGGTTCTTCAGCTTGACCTGGTGCGACAGGCCCAGCGGCAGATAGCCTTCTTCCACCGAGTCCGGCGCGGGCATCAGCCGGCCGTACACCGTATAGCCGCCTTCGCCGTCCAGCAACTGGCCGGCTTGCAGGTCGCGCTTGGCGGTGGCCACCACGTCGCCGTGCCAGCCGGCGGGAGCGCCCGTGGGCTCGCGCCGCAGCCCGACGCTGGCCACACTGATGCCCAGCTCCAGCCCGATCAGGTGATAGGGCTTGTACATGGCGGTGAAATTGCCGCTGGGATCGGTGACCAGCCCGTATTCCTGGAAGCAGCGCCGCACGTAGTCGCTGTCGGCGGCCAAGGTCACGTAGACGCCCCAGCGCAAGTCGCGGAACACCGGCCGGCCGTCGCGTTCCAGCGACGAGATCACTTCCACCTGCCCGCGATGGTGCAGGATGCCGCCGTCTTCGCGTGGACGCAGCACGCGGGCCAGATCGTCCACGCCGCAAGGCGGGAAATGCAGGCCCGAGGGCGACGGCAGCAGGCCCGTGGCGTTAGACACCGCCGCCATTTCGATGGCGCTCTTGGTGCCGTCCAGGAAGCTGTTGAACATCTGCGCGTTGAAGTCGCCCGCGGCCACCATTTCAGCGGTGAAGCCGTAGTAGGGCCAGACGGTATCCGGCGTGGACGTATGGAATTCCGGCAGGTACTTGGTGCCTTTGCCCGCCGCCATCACTTCAAAGCCGGCGGCACGCGCCCAGTCCACCATTTCGCAGATCAGGGCCGGCTGGTCGCCGTAGGCCAGCGAATACACGATGCCCGCCTCGCGCGCGCGGCGCGCCAGCAACGGGCCGGCCAACGCGTCCGCTTCGACGTTGACCATGATGATGTCTTTGCCGTGTTCGCAGCAGGCCAGCACGTGGCCGATGCCGGCTGCGGCCTGGCCGGTGGCGTCGATGACGATGTCGACGTCGGGGCTGGCGATGATGGCGTAGGGGTCGTCGCTGAAAAAGACCTTGCCGTTCTTTAACGCGTCATTGGTGCTGGCGGCGTTCAGCGCGCTGGCCGGCCAGCCCACGCGGGTCAGCGCGGCGCGGGCGCGGGCGGGCGCCAGATCAGCCACCGCAACCAGCCGCATCCCGGGAGTGCGGGGCGCCTGGCTCATGAACATTGCGCCGAACTTTCCGGCGCCCAGCAATGCAACTCGCAAAGGCTTGTGGTCGGCTTCTCGCTGCTTGAGCAGGCGGTGCAGATTCATGGTGCGGGCTCCTCCGGGGTGGGGGTACAGCCAACACAGAATAGCCCTAAATCATGACCGCTGAACAGGACCCGCGCGGACTCATTCGTCTGCCGTATAGAGCTCGCCCGCCAGCACGTTGCGCCAGTTCGCCCAGGTGATGCGGGCGCGATCGGTGACCTGCCGGTTGTAGGGGGCGTCGAACAGAATGTGCTTCCAGCGCGGCTTGACCGCGCCTTGGATCAAGGGCTTGTCGTCGATCAGCAAATGGCCCTGCACCAGCGTCTTGTCCTTGGTCAGGATCAGCCGGTTGGTGGCCTCGCGCCCCAGGTGTTTTTCCACCCACAGGTACTTTTCAGCCACGCAGTTTTCGAACTGCGACAGCGGCGACGTGCAGATCCGCACGTCCATGCCCAATGCAAGCAGTTCGCGCACGGCGTCCAGCGCGCCGGGCACGGGCGGCAGGTTGCGGATGAACCCCGGGGCGGTGTAGATGGCCTCGGCCATGCCGCGCAGTTCCGGGGCGTAGTCCTCACGGATGTAGAAGGATTTCCGGTCTTCGAACGCGACGGGGGCGATGTCCGGGTGGCGGGCGCGCCAGGCGTCGATGAACGCGTGTTCGAAATCCGCCAGCACGCCGTCTTGGTCCAGCAGGATGATCATGGTGATCCCAGGTCGTTGCAACCGCCTGATTGTGCCAGAGCCGCGCTACCCGCCACCGGGGCGCGACTGCGCGATGACGCGGTAGCGGCTGCCGCCCGACAGGGATTCCGAGGCCACCAGCACCATGCGGTCATAGCGCCAGGACAGCGGCGCCGGCGTCGCGTCAGGGGGCTGGCCGCGTTCGATGTTGCGCAGCAAGGTCACGTGCGGGCGGAAGGGCTGGGGTGGGGCCGCCAGGCCGAATCCGGCCAGCCATTGCCACAGCCCGTCATGCGCGGCCTGCAAGCCGGCGGGCGTGTCGCGCGGGCCGGCCCACAGGATGCGTTGGCGGTTGAACACGCCGTAGTGGTCCAGCGCCACCTCGCCGGGGGCCAGCCGGTGGTCGGGCGTGGCGCAGGCCAGCGTGTCTGCCAGCTGCGCCTCCACCGGCCCCAGGAAGGCCAGGGTCAGATGCAGCGTCTCGGTGCGCATGACGCGGCCGCCGCAGGCCAGGCGGGCCTGTTCCGCCCAGCCGGCCAGCGACGCGGCAAGCGGGGGCGACGGCCACAGGGCGAAGAAGAGACGGACGGTGGACATGCGCCGATTGTAGGCGCGGCCTGCGCCCTACGCGTAGTGCTCGTCGCCCAGCAACATGTCTTCGAAGAACGCGCCGAAGCGGCCGGCCGGATCGCGCAAGTGGATCTCCAGGATCCAGCGCATCTCCGACGGCGAGGTGGCCAGGTCCGCCAGCGAACCGGTGTGGATCGCGGCGTGCGGGAAATCGGACACGCGGTGGCCCGGCAGGTCGAAGTTCAGCTCCCATCCCAGCGCGCGCGCCTGGCGGTCGGCGTAGGCGTAGAGCTCCTGCCCGGTCAGCCCGTCGCGGCGCCACACGCCGCGCACGTCGTGGAACAGGGCTTCGGCGTCGCGGGCGCAGCGCGCCTGGTCGGCATTGCCGCCCACGGTGAACGATTTGCCGCCGTCGCCTTCCCAGGCGTCCAGGCGTGGCGCGATGTCCAGGAAGAAGATGTCGTGCTCGCCCAGCACCACGCCGGGTTCGGAAGCCTGGCGCATGGCCTTCATGGTGTTGGCGCCGAAGCGCACGCGCGTCGGGTGCCAACTGAGCGCCATGCCGGCGTCGATCAGCGTTTGCCGGGCCAGTTGCACGGCGTCTTCTTCGACCATGCCGGGCCGGATGCGCGCCGCAACATCGGCGATGGCCTGGCGGGTCTTGTTGCGGGCGGCCAGCATGCCGTCCACGGAAAAGGCGGGGCCGACGCGTTCGCTGGCTAGAGACGGGGGCTTCGTCATGGCGGGATCCTTTGGGGGTGGTGGGCGCGGCGGCATGCCGGGCCGGACATGGCAATCTTGCCGGCCGGGCGGGCAATGGGGCGGGGCCAGCGTGGACGGAATCGCGCCAGCGTGGTGCGGCGGGCGGCCAACGGGGCACGCAGGGGTGGTTTCCGGCCGCGATGCCGCGTTTTCAGGCCAGGCTGGTGCGCGGGGCCATGCCGCAGCCCTGGCGGTCGGCTAAGGTAGCGTTTTGTGCGTCCACCGCCGTTCCGCCTGCTAACGATTTCCCATGAAAACCGTCGCTATCGTCGTTTTTCCCGGCGTGCAGTCGCTGGATGTCAGCGGGCCGCTGGACGTGTTCGCCGAAGCCAACCGCTTCCTGTTGCCCGCCCAGCATTACCAGCTGGAACTGATCGGCCTGACGCGCGGCACCGTGCCCTGTTCCAACGGCATGGCACTGCTGCCGCAGCGCCATTACGCGGACGTGGCCGATCCCCCCGACCTGCTGTTGGTGGCGGGCGGGCCGGCCTTGCCCGGGCAGCGCGAACCCGATGACGCCCTGGCCTGGCTGCGCGCGATGTGCCTGCGCGCGCCGCGCTATGGCTCCATCTGCAACGGCACCTTCCTGTTGGCGCGCGCCGGCCTGCTGCAGGACGCCACCGTCACCACGCATTGGAACGATGCGCCGGCCCTGGCGGCGCGCTACCCCGCGCTGCGGGTCGAGGCAGACCGGCTATACGTGCAGGACGGGCGCCTGCATACGTCGGCGGGCGTGACGGCGGGCATCGACCTGGCGCTGTATCTGCTGGCGCAGGACGTCGGGCAGGATGTCGCCCTGAATGTGGCCAAGCGGCTGGTGGTGTTCACGCAGCGCGCGGGCGGGCAATCGCAGTTCAGCCCGTTCCTGACGCCGTTCGTGGAAGAGACGTCGGCCGTCGCGCAGGTGCAGCAACACGTGCTGGGCCACCTGGACGCGGACCTTGGGTTGGATGCGTTGGCGGCCGTGGCCAACATGAGCCGCCGCAACTTTTCGCGGGTCTTCCTGCGCGATGCGGGGGTGACGCCGGCCGAGTTCGTCGAACGCGTGCGGGTGGATGCGGCGCGGGCGCGCCTGGAGCGCGAGGCGCGGCCGCTGAAGACCGTGGCCTACGAATGCGGCTTTCGCGATGCGCGGCATCTGCGCGAAGTGTTCACGCGGCGGCTGGGCGTGTCGCCCAGCCAGTACCGCGCAAGCTTCGGGTTCTAAGGCGGCGCGCGCCTCAGGTGTCGGTGGTTTCCGATTTGCGCAGCCGGCTCAGCGCGGTGTCGAAGCGTTCGACGCCAGGGCGGGCCGGGCGGTCGAAGCGCTCTACCCCAGGGCGCGCCGCGGGCTTGTCGAAACGTTCCACCCCGGGCCGGGTGAAGCGCTCGACGCGCGGCGGGCTTTGCGTCTTGGCCTGCACGCTCTGGGCCGCCGCCTGCTCGCGCTTGGCGATGATTTCTTCGGCGCGTTGATGGTGCGGGGCCATCTTGCGCACCATCACCCGGCCGTCGCGCGGGAAGTAGTTGATGCGGCGGGCGTGCACGTCGCCCAGATCCTGCGCCTTGACCGGGATGCCTTCGGTCTTCAGGTAGTTCAGGACGAATTCGCCGTTGCGTTCGCCGATGTTCATCTGCTGCATGGCGCTCAGCACCGCGCCGCCGCCGAACACCTTGGCTTCCAGGCGGTCGCGCACGGCGCCCGCCTTCAGCAGTTCGTTGATCAGCACTTCCATCGCGAAGGCGCCATAGCGCATCGTGGCCGAGGCAGGCGACTGCATGTCGCCTTCCGGCAACATGAAATGGTTCATGCCGCCCACGCCGGTGACCGGATCGTGGATGCAGGCGGCGACACACGACCCGAGTACGGTCGAGATCATCAGGTCTTCGTCGGTGACGTAGTACTCGTTGGGGAGTACTTTCACCGCCTGACACTGGAACGCGCTATCGAAATAGTGGCGCGTTGCACGGGCTTCAAGACGGGCGACCATGGGACTTAAGGGGCAAGAACAGCGATTGGGACACGAAGGACGGCGCTCGGCAAAACAATGAATGTTTCAAAAAGTGTAAAAAAATGTCGCTTTATTCTTGCATATCCCAGCTTACAACGGGGGAAATGCTTGTAACGGCGACGGTGCGATACGTCCCTGATTTTTAACGCTCTTTCTCGCGGTTTCCTTTTTTGCAGGGTGGACAGCCTGTAGGCCAGGCACCTGCAGGCGCCTGCGGCCGTTCACCCGGACGGCTTGCAATCATCGTACCCGGGCGGATAGCACGCCTTTCCCCGGATCACGGGGAGGAACGGGCTTCATACGTGGCTTTAGGCGGGGTTTTCAGTGGCGGCGGCCTGCGCCGGTTCCCAAGGCGCGGGGCATCGGGAACCGGGCCGCAACGCGGCAGCGTCAGAAGCGCGTACTGCGCGTGACCGACCAGCGGGCCGACAGCGCGCCCAGGGCGGCCGAGGCCACCACGGCGGTGATCAGCACCGACGCGCCGGGAAGGTGAAGGGCAAATTCGGCGCCGTAGCTGCGGGCCAGCCCCAGCAGGGCGTCGTTCAGCGGCGACAGCGCGATGGCCGCAACCCCGATGGCCAGCAGCGAGGCCACGGCGCCCGACAGCGCGCCCAGATACAGGAACGGCCGGCGCACGAACGATTCGGTGGCGCCGACCAGGCGGGCCACGCCGATTTCCTCGCGCTGGGAGAGCGCCTGCATGCGTACCGTGTTGAACACGGTGGCCAGCACCACGACCGCCACGCAGGCGGCCAGGAAGCCCAGGCCGATTCGGGCAAACCGCAAGATGGCTTCCAACCGCTGCACCCAGGCGCTATCGAGCTGCACCAGGTCCACGTGGTTCCATTGCTTCCAGGCGCCCGCCAGCTTGTCGGCGCGCCCGGCCAGATTGTCGCCATCGGCCAGCGTCACGACCACGGCGTCCGGCAAGGGATTGCCCGGCAGCACGGCCAGCGCCTGCTGCCAGGCGGGGTTGGCACGCAGGTCGGCCAGCGCGGCGTCGCGCCCCACGACACGCACGGCGCGCACGTCTTGCGAATACTCGTCCTTGATGCGCTTGGCCACGTCGGCGGCGGCGCCCGCTGGCGCGTCCACGCGCATGAACACGGTGACTTCGGGCGTGACGGACATTTCGCGCGCCACGGGCTGGACCGACACCAGGATGGCGCTGCCGAGCAAGGGCAGGGCCAGTGCCAGGGCCATGACCAGCAGGTTGGCCAGAGATGAGAACGGCTGCTTGGCCAGGCGGCGCAGGGTGACCATCAGCGCGTAGCGGTGTTGCCGCAACCAGGCGTTCATGCGGGCTCTCCCGGATGGCCAAAGCCGGGCTCGGCGCGGCCGCCGCCCGTGCGGACCGGGGCGGCCTGGGCCTGCCCAGCGTCGGGCGGAGGCGCGGTGCCAGCGGAATCGGCGAACTTGCCCGGGTCGATGCGCAAGGTGCGCGTGGCGTAGCGCGCCATGAGGTCCTGGTCGTGCGAGGCGATCAGCGTCGTCACGCCGACGCGGTTGAAGTCGCGGAACACGTTCATGATGCGTTGCGCGTTGTCGTGGTCAAGGTTGGCGGTGGGTTCGTCCGCGATCAGGATGGCCGGCCGGTTCACGATGGCCCGCGCGATCGCCAGGCGTTGCTGTTCGCCGCCAGACAGTTCGATGGGGTTCAGGTCTTCCTTGCCGGACAGGCCCACCTTGTCGAGCGCGGCGCGGGCACGCGCGGCGGCCGAATCCCAGGGCTGCCCCTGGACGGCCAGCGGCAGCATCACGTTTTCGAACGCGCTTCGATCGAACAACAGGTGGGTGTCTTGCAGGATGACGCCCACGGCGCGGCGCAGATACGGCCGGGCGCGCGCGGGCAGCTTGTCCAGCCGCTGGCCGTTGACCTGGATGGATCCCCGGCTGGCGGGCTCCAGCCCGCCGATCAGCTTGAGCAGCGTGGACTTACCGGCGCCGGACGGCCCCGATACGAAAACGAATTCTCCCGCGCTGACGCGGAAGTTGATGTCGGCCAGAATATTGCGGCCGCGACCATATGATTTGAATACGTGTTGGAATTCGATCATGGCGGCTGTCAGATGAAGCCGCAATAGTAACTCGGGGACAGTAAGGTGGCCTAAGCCTCTTGGTGGGCAGGCTGTGAAAAAGCGTATCCATGTGACCGGTCGGACACGTTTTCGCCAGAACGAAATGAATGCGTCTTGGGACAAATCCGACGCGCTAAAACACGTCCCCGTTTTCGTACGAAAACAACGTTTGATTTCGCCAGTGTCCCTATATTTCAAGGGAATTCCCGGATGCGCCGCCTGCTGCGCGGACGCTACCATCCGCCCCATGCGTCGGCCCAACCCGGCCCGCGTACGGCTCGATTTATCCCACACGGAGATCACGATGAAAGTACTGAAACTCGCTGCTATTGGCGCGGCACTGTTTGCTGCATCCGCGGCCGCCAATGCGGGCGCGACCTTCGATAATGTCAAAAAGAAAGGGTTTGTCCAATGCGGCGTGTCGACGGGCATTCCGGGTTTCTCGATCGCCGACAGCAAGGGTGAATACAAGGGCATCGACGTGGACCTGTGCCGCGCCATCGCCTCCACGATGTTCGGCGACGCCACCAAGGTCAAGTTCACTCCGCTGAACACGCAGCAACGCTTCACCGCGCTGCAGTCGGGCGAAGTCGACGTGCTGACCCGCAACACCACCGTGACGCTGACGCGTGACACGACGCTGGGCCTGATCGGCGTGGGCGTGAACTACTACGACTCGCAAGGCGTCATGGTCTCCAAGGACCTGAACGTCAAGAGCGCCAAGGAACTGAACGGCGCCACCATCTGCGTGCAGCCGGGCACCACCACCGAACTGAACCTGGCTGACTGGTTCCGTGGTCAGAAGATCGAATTCAAGCCTGTCGTGATCGACAAGTACGACGAAATCATCCGCGCCTTCTCGGCCGGCCGCTGCGATGCCTTCACGACCGACAAGTCGCAGCTGGCTTCCACGCGCACCACGCTGGAGAACCCGGACAAGTTCATCATCCTGCCGGAAGACTTCTCCAAGGAGCCGCTGGGTCCCATGGTCCGCCAGGGTGACGAGCAATGGTTCAACGTGGTCCGCTGGTCGCTGAACGCCATGCTGGAAGCCGAGGAATACGGCATCACCAAGGCGAACGTAGAAGAAATGGCCAAGAGCCCCAACCCGAACATCCAGCGCATCCTGGGCGTGACCCCGGGCATGGGCAAGAACCTGGGCGTGGATGACAAGTGGGCCTACAACATCATCAAGAACGTGGGCAACTACGGTGAAAGCTTCGAAAGCACGCTGGGCAAGAACAGCGCGATGAAGCTGGAACGCGGTCTGAACGCGTCGTACAAGCAGGGCGGTTTGATGTACGGCTGGCCGGTGCGCTAACACACGGCTGCCTGGCAAAACGGAGCCTCGGGCTCCGTTTTGCCTAGCCCGCCATAGAGCGGGCGGCAGGAGTGGGGGGCGTGGCCTTGCCGGCTTTGCCACCCGGTGTACGACTTCTGTAGATTCAACATGACGACTTCCAATAAAAACGCCCCGATTTCGGCGCCCCGCCGGCGGCTGAACTGGAACGACCCCGGCGTGCGCTCCGTGGTCTACCAGGTGCTTGCGCTGGCAGCGGTCGCCTGGGCCGTGTGGTTCCTGGTTTCGAACACGCTTCACAACCTGTCCGTGCGCAACATCGCCACGGGGTTCGGGTTCCTGAACCGCGAAGCCGGGTTCGCGATCGGCGAAACGCCCATCGCCTACACCCCCGCAAACGATTACGGCCGCGCCATCCTGGTGGGCCTGCTCAATACCCTTCGCGTTGCCGTCATCGGCATCGTGCTGGCAACCATTCTCGGCACCCTGATCGGCATCGGCCGCCTGTCCAAGAACTGGCTGGTGGCCAAGATCACGTCGGTGTATGTCGAGGTGATGCGCAACGTGCCGCTGCTGTTGCAGCTGTTCTTCTGGTACGCGCTGATCACGGAAAACATGCCGGGCCCGCGCCAGGCGCACAACCCGCTGCCGGGCGTCTTCATTTCCAACCGCGGCCTGAAAGTGCCCGGCCTGGAAGGCAACTCGCTGGACTGGATGCTGGCCGGACTGGGACTGGCCATCGTGGCCATCATCTTCCTGGGCCATTACGGCAAGAAGCGCCATGAGGCCACGGGCCACATGTTCCCGCTGGGCCGCTGGGCCATCGGCCTCTTGATCGGACTGCCGTTCATCGGCTGGCTGGTCAGCGGCGCGTCGCTGACGCTGGACATGCCGGAATTGAAGGGCTTCAACTTCTCGGGCGGTTTGACGCTGTCACCGGAATTCGCCGCGTTGCTGGCGGGCCTGGTGATCTACACGTCGGCGTTCATCGCCGAAGTGGTGCGGTCGGGCATCCAGGCGGTGAACAACGGCCAGTGGGAAGCCGCCGGTTCGCTGGGCCTGCGCAGAAAGCAGGTGCTGCGCCTGGTGATCCTGCCGCAGGCGCTGCGCGTGATCATCCCCCCGATGACCAGCCAGTACCTCAACCTGACGAAGAACAGCTCGCTGGCGGTCGCCATCGGCTATCCGGACATCGTGTCGGTGGTCAACACCACGCTGAACCAGACGGGCCAGGCGATCGAGGGCATCCTCATCATCATGGGCGCGTACCTCACGGTCAGCCTGTCGATCTCGATATTCATGAACTGGTACAACAAGCGCATCGCGCTGGTGGAGCGTTGAGATGAGCAGCACTACGCATACCCCCAGCGAAGGCCTGCCGCCGCCCAGCACACACGTGGGCGCATGGGCATGGCTCAAATCCCGCCTGTTCTCGTCGCCGCTGAACATCCTCATCACGGTACTGCTTGCGTGGTTCCTGTTGATGGCGGTGCCGGCACTGGTGGAATGGGCATTCATCAAAGCCAACTTCAACGCGACGAGCGCTCAGGAATGCCGTGCTTCGGGCGGCGCATGCTGGGCGTTCATCATCGAGAAGCACCGGCTGATCCTGTTCGGCACCTATCCGTTCGATGAGCAATGGCGTCCGCTGATCGCCACCATCATCCTGGTGGCGGTGATCGTCTGCAGCGGCATCCGCCGTTTCTGGAACTGGAAGCTGGCCGTCATCTGGACCGTGGGCCTGACCGCGGTGGCGCTCCTGATGTGGGGCGGTGTGTTCGGCCTGACCTATGTGGAAAATGCACGCTGGGGCGGTCTGCCGCTCACGCTGATCCTGTCCACGTTCGGCATCGCCTTCGCGTTCCCCATCGGCGTGCTGCTGGCCCTGGGCCGGCGTTCGAAGATGCCGGCCATCAAGGCGTTGTGCGTCGTGTACATCGAATTGATCCGCGGCGTGCCGCTGATCAGCCTGCTGTTCATGTCGTCGGTGATGCTGCCCTTGTTCCTGCCGGAAGGCTTTTCCATCGACAAGCTGTTGCGCGCGCAGATCGCCATCATCATGTTCGCCGCGGCCTACATCGCGGAAACGGTGCGCGGCGGCTTGCAGGCCATCCCGAAGGGACAGTACGAAGGCGCGGATTCGCTGGGCCTTAACTACTGGCAGCAGATGCGCAAGATCATCCTGCCGCAGGCGCTGAAGATCGTGATCCCGCCGCTGGTCAGCATTTTCATCGCGCTGTTCAAGGACACGTCACTGGTGGTGATCATCGGCATCTTCGACCTGACGCTGGCAGCCAAGGCGGCCTTGTCCGACGCGGCATGGCGCGGATTCGGCGTGGAGGCGTATCTCTTCATCTCGCTGATCTACTTCGTGTTCTGCTTTTCCATGTCCAAGTACAGTCAGGCGCTTGAAAAACGTCTTGCGACTGATCACAAACGCTAGCCAATGCCACGCGTCCGCCGCAAGGCGGGCGCGCACAGCGATATTTACGGGAGTACAGGCATGTCCGATGCCATTATTCGTTTGCAGGACGTGAACAAGTGGTATGGCCAGTTCCACGTGTTGCGCAACATCAACCTGGACGTGGCGCAAGGCGAGCGCATCGTGGTGTGCGGCCCCTCGGGGTCGGGCAAGTCCACGATGATCCGCTGCATCAACCGTCTGGAAGAGCACCAGAAAGGCCACATCATCGTGGACGGCACGGAGCTCACCAATGATCTGAAGCACATCGAGACGATCCGCAAGGACGTGGGCATGGTGTTCCAGCACTTCAACCTGTTCCCGCATCTGACGGTGCTGGAAAACCTGACGCTGGGCCCCATGTGGGTGCTGAAGAAGCCGCGCGCGGAAGCCGAGGCGACGGCCATGAAGTACCTGGAGCGCGTGCGCATTCCGGAACAGGCCAAGAAGTTTCCCGGGCAGTTGTCGGGCGGCCAGCAACAGCGCGTCGCAATCGCGCGTTCGCTGTGCATGAACCCCAAGATCATGCTGTTTGATGAGCCCACGTCGGCGCTTGACCCGGAAATGGTCAAGGAAGTGCTGGACGTGATGGTCAGCCTGGCCCAGGAAAGCGGCATGACGATGATTTGCGTGACCCACGAAATGGGCTTCGCGCGCAAGGTCGCCAACCGTGTGATCTTCATGGACCGCGGCGAGATCATCGAGCAAAACAGCCCGGACGAGTTCTTCGACAACCCGCAGAACGACCGGACCAAGCTCTTCTTGAGCCAGATTTTGCACTGATCGCAGGAACCCCGCGTTCTCAAGCACCCCAAGCGTTGGACACAGGTCCGGCGCTTGGGGTGTTTTTCATGGTGCCGGCCCCCCGCGTGAAGACTGAATTTCAGGGAATCGCGGGAACTTCGGGGGAAGTTCAGGCGTATCTCTTTGTTACGTCAGTCTGCTCCCTGCGGTATGCTACTGACCGCTATCGATCCGGAGTGAGGAGAACAACATGATGACGACAACCCCCCGCCGCGCTATGCGCCGCGCACTGCTGCAAGGCGCCGTGGCGCTTGCCGCCACCCTGCCTTTCGGCGCGCCCGCCCTGGCGCAAGCCACTGATTTCCCGACGAAGCCGATCCGCTTCGTCGTGCCTTACCCGCCCGGCGGCCCGCTGGACACCATGGCCCGCATGCTGGCCGAAAAGGTGCGCGGTTCGCTCGGCCAGGCCGTGATCGTGGAAAACCGCTCGGGCGCAGGCGGCAACATTGGCGCCGACCTAGTGGCCAAGGCGCCGGCCGACGGCTACACGCTGGTGATGGGTGCGGTGGCCACGCATGCGATCAACCCCTGGTTGTTCGCCAATCTGCCGTACGACCCCGTGAAGGATTTCGCGCCAGTCACGATCGTGGCCTCGGTGCCGAACGTGCTGGTGATGAACGTGGAGTTCGCCGAGAAGAACAACATCAAGACGCTGGCCGATCTGATCGAGTACGCGAAGAAGAACCCGGGCAAGCTGAACTACGGTTCGGGCGGCAACGGCAGTGCAGGCCATTTGTCGGGTGAGCTGCTGAAGGCGCGCGCGGGCATCAATGTCGAGCACATTCCTTACCAGGGTGCGGCGCCGGCGCAGTTGGCGCTGCTGTCGGGCCAGTCCGATTTCATGTTCGACAATCTGGCGGCCTCAGCGCCGTTGATCAAGGACGGCAAGGTGAAGGCCTTGGCCGTGACGACGGCGAAGCGCTCGTCGTTGCTGGCGGATGTGCCGACGGTCGAGGAGTCGGGGGTCAAGGGCTTTGACCTTGGCACGTGGTTCGGGGTGTTCACGACCGGTGGCACGCCGGCGCCTGTGGTGGCGAAGCTGAACAAGGCTTATTCGGAAGCGATGCAGCAGCCGGATGTGAAGCAGCGCCTGTTGACCATGGGGTCGGAGGCGGGGCCGATGACTTCTGAGGCGTTTGCTGAATTCGTTAAGGGCGAGAAGGCGAAGTATCAGGAGATCGTTAAGATTTCTGGGGCTAGTTTGAATTGATTGGTGTTCCTCGGCGGGGGGCGCAAGTTCTTGAGGCCCCCGCCGCATCGTTGAACCGAAGTGCCTGGGTCAATGATGCGGTTCGGACTTTTCGCTCCGGACCTTCTCCCCCATTCGTCGTAACCGGCGCCAAGCGGGGCACTAGCGCAGCATTTCCAGTGCAGCAGCATCACGGCGCTACCTGGATTGTGGTTTAAGCTCCTTCGACTGACGCGGGCAGACTAATTCAACGCAGGTGGCGCTTATCCACCACCGCGCCAGCCGTGATCGGACAGCCGTCCAGATCCGGGCAGAAAGGTAGGTTGCTTCAAGCCAATACCTATTGGCGGATGTTCATTCGTTGCGCCCGGAAGGAGCGTGGCTATGCATAGGCAACTAGTCGGCGTGGTGTATCCGGACAACTTCCGCTTGCGGCGTGCACGGACGCAGCCATCGCTCCTGTGCGTCTGGCTGGGCTTGACGTTCGTATTGCTCTCTGTCTTGTCTGTAGCCGGCGCGTGGGCCGCCGTGGGATTGCCGGGGCCGTCTACGTTGCCGCTGCGCGAAGCGTGTGAAAGTTCGACGCAACCGCCGCAATCCGCCCGTTGCCTGCTGGATGACGTCTATCGATTGGGGCAGATAGCTGCTCGCGATCCCGCCCATCTCGCGCAATACCAGACCCGAGCCGTGCAAGTGCATGAAATGCTCGAAGGCATGCCGGCGATTTCTGAAGCGCTCAAGCAGGAAGCAGCCTTCGCCGTCACTATGTGGGGCGCCGATGATGAGGGCACCGGGACGCTACTGGAAGACACTCGCAAAGCGGTTTGTGCGCCGACCGTTTCGCAGCATGCCGATGCGGCGGAGCGATCGGTTGCTGCGCGATGCACGCTGGTGCAGATGCTGGAGTATTTCAGTCGGGAGGAGTTTCAGCAGATAGTGCAATCCTGGGAGGACTTCTCCCAGCGTGCTTCGTCTTCCGAGGCGACCGGTTGGCGGGAGGGTAATCCTCCCGACGCCGTGGGCGTCAATGCCATGGTCCGCGCCACGTATGCCACGGCCATCGCGCCGGATGAGCCGGCCAAGGCGGGTTCCATCCTGCTGGAATCCATGATTCGCACGATGGAAGACGGTCCACGCGCGGACTATATGGCGGCGACCGTCGTTGCTCAAGCAGCCAGCTACGCCTTGAGCGCAGGAGCAATCGGCGACGTTCCATTGTGGGAGTTGGAGCCGGCAATCGCGCAAGTACTCTGGATTACGGACCTGCATTTCAATACGGAAAGCGCGGTTGCCCGTGACTTGGCGGGCTCCTTGGCGGGGTTCTACGCAAGAAGCGCCGAGCCCATGTATGGTCTGCCGTTGCCGATACGGGAGTCGGCCCAGCACAAAGGCGCGCGCTTGGTAGCGCGTCTTTATCAAACCGCAGTGAATGATTCCGATGCCGAGGTGCGCCATGTTCAGCTTAAGGAAGTGGTCGCGCTGTTCGAGCATCTGGGACTACCCGAGCAGGCGCTTGAAGCAACAGCCTCCCTGCGGATGGAGGAAATGGGCGGCGCATCGACGGACACCGCCGGTCTCGAAGATATAGGCGTTCTTATCGCACTGAACAACGTGCCTGGCGGGAAGGCGCAGTCGCTGAGTGTTGCGCGCCGCCTGGTTCCAGTCCTGCAGGACATGCCTGATGAAACCCCGGGCTTGCCCCATGCCTTGTTGCAGGTTGTGAATGTTCTGATGGTTGCACCTCCCGCCGACACACCGTGCGAACGCCGCCAGGTCTATTCCGAACTTCGCGCGATGA
This sequence comes from Achromobacter sp. FW305-C-13, assembly GCF_058783475.1. Lineage (NCBI taxonomy): Bacteria > Pseudomonadati > Pseudomonadota > Betaproteobacteria > Burkholderiales > Alcaligenaceae > Achromobacter > Achromobacter sp. FW305-C-13. The sequence continues at coordinate 502,808 of NZ_JBYSYN010000002.1, forward strand.
ACGAGCGTGGTAGAAGGCTAACCGAAGCCTTTGGTGCCGACAACGGGGTCGTGCCCGCGCATTTCGAACTGCAGGCCGAAACACTGAAAATCGGGATCCGCGCGGAAGATGCCCTGAATGACTGCAAGGTGTCGGTGTCCATCCCGACAGAGGAAGAAAATCTACGCAGGAAAGTGGAACAGGTGCTGGCTGCTGATAAAAGCGGCGTGGAAGGCTTATCTCTGAAATCCGTTGGCATCCTGTTGATGCAGATCGACCAGCGGTTGGATGCGCTGCGGGGCGGCAACGCGGTGGAACGGTCCGAAGTCCCTGTGCTGTATGCCCTGGCGCAACGGTTGTTCGAGCAGACTGCCTTGCGGGTCAACGACGACGACAAGGGGACCCGTGAAGATTGGGCTGATCTTGTGACGGATATGGCCCGGCTTCGAAGGAACATGGGAGACACGAGCGGCGGGGTCGCTTTGGTCAATGACGCAAGATCGGCGCTTCCGGAAAACCCGGAAGCCCAAGCTTCGATGGCCATTCTGCTGGGGGAGTACCCACGATTGCTTCGACGCGAGGAAGGTACCTTTGCGTTAGACCAACGGACTGTGCTGGCAGTCGTGATTGCGATGGCGGAGCTGGGCGACACACAGGCCGCCATTGCCGGCCTGGATCAACTGGACGACTACGACAAGAGGCGCGGCCAGGAAGCCGTGCTGTATACGCTGCTGGAGCAGGACCTCGATGCGTCCGGGAAAGCCTGGCTAGCCACCTTGCCCGATGATTTATATCGCCAATGGCAGGACCGCCGCTGGCGCCTCCAGGCGTCCCGGCTGGAACCGGAACGCGTGTCGGCCTGGTTGGCCGAAGGCGCTGATCGCGAACGCAGGTGGTACGGCATTCTGGCACTGGCCCGGCACAACAAGTATGGCGAGATCATTGCGGCACTGGAGCGTTGGCAGGACCCCGTACTCCGTGAAAGTGGGGCTTTGGTTCTACTGGAGGCAGGCCAGAAGGACGGAGCCCGGCAGTTGGCCGGGCACCTGGCTCCGGCGCAACAAACGAGGTTTTTCGTGGAATCGGCAACGAAAGATCCCGAGCGCCGTGCGCAATGGCTGGCAGAGGCCATGGATTCCCTGCTGGAAGTCAGCGATTCACCTAGGCGCATGGCGCTTGCGGCAGACCTGCTTTGCGCAGCAGCGCCGGCTGCATCATTGGCCCCTCCCGTGGTCATGGCTCCCGCGCAGCGCACGTTCTTGCGGAATCAGGGTCAGGGAATCTCTGTGAGCGATAGCTTGCGGAAATTGTTCGCGTCCTGCCTGTTCGTTTTCGGTGAAGTCAAGGATGCGCGATCCATCATTAAACAGATCGGCAAACCTGAGGATCGGGTTGACGCTTATCTTAACGTCGCAAGCGAATTCGCGACGCGCGGAAATCGTGACGCCGCAAAGCAGGCTTTGCTCAGCGCACAGCAGGAGCTCAAGGGGCTTGAAGGGGTTACGTTCAGGTTTGGCGTTCAGCGGCTGTACCGGTCCTGGGTATTGGCGGCAGGGCTGGACGACGCTTACGCGGACGCGAAGAAGCGCTTTTCCGTTGATCCGAAGGGCGATGAGGTTGCCAATGCGGCGAATCGGGCGACCTTAGAGTCCGCGGTGGAGGGGCTGATTGAGGGGGCATTGGAAGTGGAGACCGTACCTGTTATCGCGGAGTTGCTTGCGTCCGTGCGGGATGTGCTGGGTCCAGCGAAAATCCGCGCATTGGCGATCCAGACACTCGACAATGTTTCTCGCCAAGACGAGCATAGACAAGTTGCCTTGAGCTTAATTCCCCTGGTGGAGAATTCCGGATTCGACGTCTTGGATAACTCAGATTTCGAGCGCTATGTGCTTGCGTTGGGCAGACTGGGTGATGCCGAGCGGGCCTCAAAACTTGCTGCAAGAACGACGGAAAGGCGGCAACGTGCGGAGCTTCAGGCCGCTCTGGCGGAACGATTGCAAGAGGCGGGAGTCCCCGCGCCGGAGATCGCGGAACTTGCGCGCGAAGCGCTGCGCTCCGCGAAGGAAATCGATGTGGGCTCGGCCAAATTGAAGGGGCTTGCAACGGTGGCCCGGCACGCGGCGAAGGCGGGCGTTGACGACGTTGCGCGCAGCGCCCTGGATCAGATGGTGTCGGCGCGTCGTCTGGTCGCATCGGCAAACGAAATGCTGGCCGAGGCGTTTTCGGCCTTGCGGCAGTTGGCGCCGAATGCCCAGAGCCACCGCGCGCGCCTACAAGTGTTGCATGCGCTCAGGGCCTTTGGGAAACACTACCTCTCCAGGAGGGACGGCCTGGCTGTGCAGCAGGTTCTGGATGCGGTGAGCGGTTATGACCGACACGCAAGGCTAGCGGAAGACGTCCGAAAAATCCGCGAGGAACTGACGCGTGACGGGCCGCTGTTAACCGACCAGCACTACCAGGAAAGCCTCCGCTTCTGGAAAAACATGGCCAGAAACAATCCGCGCGAAACGCTGTGGAATCTTGGACAAATCCCGGCACACGATTTCATTCCTGACGCGTTGGACGCCGGTATCGAGCTCTTTGAATTCGGACTGCGCCTGAGCCGGCAGGAATTGCGAAAATCCGTCGCGGATCCAACGCCCGCAGGCGCCGAGGATCCTGGTGGCCTTTCACTGGTCGATCAGCGCATGGCGGACAAGTTGCTGCTCTTGTTGGCGGAAAAGAACCGGCAGCAGGACGGCGGTGACGCTGAAGCGGCTTTGCGTGCGCTGGAAGTCATTGCCCAGGCGCAGCGTAGCCCGGCGGCGACCGCCTTGCTCAAGGCAGCGATCACGTCCGAGTCTGCGGATGACGGAGCCGGTTTGCGCAGCGAGTTGGCGGCGCGGGAATGGGGCCGTGCAAGGGGACAATTGCTGGACTTGCTGGCACAGTCGGAAAAACCCAAGGCCAAGCTGGGCAGCGAGCTTTCAAAGCTGGGTGACGCGCGCATGCGGTTTGAATCCGACAAGGGCGCAACCGCGGAGCGGGCCAAACGCTACCTGGACATTGTTCAAGCTGCGCAAGACGGCGTTCGAAAAATTCCTGAAGGCCTTCAGGAAGACGAAGCACTGATGGTTTATCGGCTGAATTCCAGCGTCGCGTTGCTGAGCGTCACGACTCGCGACGGAACGAGATTGTTTGATCTGGCAAAGCGGCGCTGGGATGGCGCGCGCGAGGTAAGAGTTGCATCGGCGCGAGTCGGTGCGTCATTGCGCGCTGGCGAAGCGCTGCGGGTCTATGAAAAGAGCGTGTTGCCGGGCGCTATTCCCAAGCACGCGATGTTCGATTTTTCCGCTTCGCATCGTCTCTATGACATGGTGGTGGCGCCGGCGGCATCGCACGTGTTATCCAAGCGCCACTGGATTGTGATCCCCGATGGCGAACTTGCGGCCGTCCCTTTCCAAATGTTGTTGAGTACCGAGTTGCCTCCATCCCCCGAGGTTTCGCAGATCCAGGCCGCATCCTGGCTGGTCCGGGACCATTCGATCACGATCGCGCCATCGGTAGCCGCCATGGTGAGAACCAGCGGCTCCAAGCCGTCGGGCCCGTTGCCTTTCCTGGGTATCGGGGACCCGGTTATCGGCGATTGGACGCCTCACGCATGCGACGGTCCGCTGTCGGTCGCCGACGACACGCGGGCCGCGAGCGGCGTCGCGGCTACCGCCATGTTCGACGCGGCGCTTCCCGACACGGCTTGTCTGTTGCAGGAATTGGCCAAGGAGGCCGGGGCGGGGACGGACGACCTGTATGTAAACCGCCGCGCCCTGGAAGCCTCGATCAAACAACTCTCCGTGGATGAAAGATTGGCGGCATACCGCCGAATTGTGTTTGCGACGCACGGATTGACCGGAGGGCAGTCGAACTATTCGGAAGCGGGGCTGGTGTTGACGCCGCCGGGCGAAAGCACGGCGAACGACGACGGCTATCTGTCGGTGAGTGAGGTCATGGCACTTCGTCTGAATGCCGATCTGGTCGTGTTGTCCGCTTGCGATTCCGCAGGCGGATACAGGGATGGCCGTGACAGCCAGGCGTCTGGTGACATGGACGCTGGTCGTGGCAGCGAGGTGTTCGAGGGGTTGGCCAGTGCCTTTCTGTATGCCGGGGCACGCCATCTATATGTCAGCCATTGGCGAATCGAGGCGCCAGCGGCGTCGAAGTTGATCTCTGCGGCGTTTCGGACATTGGGTACCGGCGGCGGTAGTCGTGAATACGCGGCTGCGCTGCAACGGGCCCAACTCGACTTGCTGCAGGAAGCCCACACGCAGGGCGAGGCCAGCCCATTCTACTGGGCGCCCCTTTCTTCGGTCGGATACTGACCCGCCAGCAAAAAGGGATTGTCGACCGCAATTGTGAGAAGCCAAAGGAGAGAGACGATGCATCGAAGATCCATGCTAGTAGGAGGGGTCGGCGTGTTGGCTGCGGCGGCGGGAGTTGCGCGTCCGGCTGTCGCCAGTCCCTCGGGAATCGGCATCGACGAGCCGGTATTGTTTCCAGAAGGAAAGCCGGTGCCCAGCGTTGAGGAGATATTGGCCAGTATGCCCAGGTTCCAGGGAGGGCAGACCGCCTACGCGGAGGAGATCGAGAAGGGACGAAAGATCATGAGTGGGGCCGCGAGCAATGTTTCACCGATGGCCGTCGCCCAGTATTTTGCTTCGTTGCGGGGCGGTGAGTTAGACGCGCAATACGGGGCGAATGCGCACTTGTACGCCCAGGAATGGCCGGTGCGCGCGAATCCAGTGATCGTGGATTTTTTTAATGCCACGAGCAACCGGACACCCAACGGAGATGTAACGCCCTGGTGCGCGGCATTCGTGAACTGGTGCCTTATGCGCAGTGGAAGCGTCACGGGAACCAACAGCGCGGCTTCCGCCTCTTTTCGAAGCTGGAAAATTTCGACGACTGAGCCTCAATTGGGAGACTTGGTGGTCTTCCAACACAAAAAAGAGGCGGGTAAAGGCCATGTTGGATTTTTCGTCAGTCGGACGGCGAAAGGAACGTATGTACTGGGCGGCAACCAGATGCCATTGCAGGGGGCGCTTGCTCCGGGCACATACGAAGCCAGGAACACCGGAGAAGTGAATATCAAGCTCTTGCCTGATGATGGCAAAGACCTGAAATTGCACTCCTTCCGTACCGATGGTGGATTGCGCGGCAACTGATGCCAGGCAGGCCCGCTCACCCACACAGTGGGGCAGGCGTGTCCTACATCTTGCATTCCGCCGCGTGCACGTCAGTGTGGTCGCGGGCGAGTACCTTTTGGTTCTTGTAGACGAGCTTGCCGTCGGGGCCGGCTTCGATGTGCAGCAGGTACCAGTCCTGGATCGGGTGCTGGTTGGGGCCGAACTTGAATTTGCCGCGCACGGAGGGGAAGTCGGCGCGGCGCAGGGCGGTGCGGAAGTCGTCGGCGCGGCCGGTGACGTCGCCGTTGACGGCTTTGAGCGCCGAGGCGATCAGGTTGGCGGTGTCGTAGGCCTGGGCGGCGTAAGCGGTGGGCGGGCGTTTGTAGGCGTTGGTGAAGGCCTCGACAAAGTGCTTGTTCTGCGCGTTGTCCAGGTCGGCGCTCCACAGTGAGCTCAGATAGAAACCCTTGCTTGCGGTGCCGGTCGCGGCCAGCATGCGGTCGTCCATCGAGTAGATGGGCGTGATCATGCGGATCTTCTCGGACAGCCCCGAGTTGGCGAACTGCTTGGTCAGGTTGATGCCGGCGCCGCCGGGATGGAATTGGAAGATGGCGTCGGGGTTCAGCGAGCGGATGCGGGCGAGTTCCACCGAGAAGTCGGACTGGTCCAGCTTGGTATAGATCTCTTCGGCGATTTCGCCCTTGTAGGCGCGCTTGAAGCCGGCGACGGCGTCACGGCCGGCCTGGTAGTTGGGGGCCATGACGACGACGCGCTTGACGCCCAGTTCGTTGGCCGCCATGCCGGCGGTGTCCGCATAGGAGTCGTTCTGGAAGGCGACGGCAAAGTAGTTGGGGTTGCAGGCGCGGCCGGCATAGTTCGAGGGGCCCGCGTTCAGGCTCACGTAGAAGCCGCCGGCGTTCAGCACCGTGGGGCCGACGGCGGCCATGACGTTCGAGAAGTTGACGCCCGTGAAGAGCCTCACGCCGTCCTGCACCATCTTGTCGGCGATCTGCTTGGCGTTGGCGGGTTTGAGCGCATCGTCTTCGACGCGCACGTTGACGGGCACGCCGCCCAGCTTGCCGCCGCCTTCTTTCACGGCCAGCATGAAGGCGTCGCGCTCGTCCTCGCCGATGTAGCCGGCGGGGGTGGAAAGCGTGCCGATGAAACCGATGTCCACCGGCTTTTGCTGCGCGGCGGCCGCGGAGGCCACCAACGCCAGCAGGAGGGCGGCGGTGCCGCGGATGGGGGTCTTCTTCATGTTGTCTCCTCTTGTGCTCTTGTTATGTCGCCGCGAGGCAGTTCTCCACTTTCCAACCGTACAGCCACTGCAACGCGTCGTAGAACTGGGACTGGCTGCGGCCGGTCCACAGTTGGTTGCGCACGGTGCGTTCCACGCCCCGCGCGTGATACAGGCGGCCCATCTCCCGGGTGGACCAGACCACGCGCGCACTGCGCGGGATGCGGACCGATTCATACAGGCGGAAGGCTTCCTCCAGATCATGGCCGCAGTGGCGCACGGCTTCACCCAGCGTCACGGCGTCTTCCAGTGCCATGCATGCGCCCTGGGCCATGTATTGCGTCATGGGGTGGGCGGCGTCGCCCACCAGCGTCACGCGGCCCTGGCCCCAGTGCTCGACGGGTTCGCGGTCGGCGGTGGCCCAGCGCTTCCACGACGTGGGGCGGTCCAGCATCTGGTGCGGGCGCGGATGGATACCCTGGAAGTACGACAGCACCTCTTCCTTGCTGCCTTCGCGCACGCCCCATTCTTCTTGTTCGCGGCTGTGAAACGTGACGACCAGGTTGTATTGCTGGCCGCCGCGCAAGGGGTAGTGCACCAGGTGGCAGTGCGGGCCGGCCCACAGCACGGGTGCGTTGATGCGCAGTTCTTCGGGCATGTTGTCGCGTTCGACCACTGCCCGGTAGACGACGTGGCCGGTCACGCGTGCGGGATCGCCGACCGTGCGTTCACGGATCACCGACTTGACGCCGTCCGCGCCCACGATGGCGTCCGCCCGGTAACGGTTGCCATCCGTGTCCACGACCTCGACGCCGTTGCCGTCTTGCGACATGCCGGCGATCTGGGTAGACGTGCGAAAGCGGATCAGCGGGTTCTGCTGCACGGCTTCCAGGATGGACAGGTGGATGTCTGCGCGATGGATCACGGCATACGGGCCGCCGAAGCGCGCGCGGAACGCGTCGCCCGTGTCGATGCGCACCACTTCCCGGGCATCCACCGCGTCCATCATGATGATGTGATCGGTGAAGACCGCACGGGTGCGCGCCGTCTGGCCCACGCCCAGGGCGTCCAGTGCGGCGAAGGCGTTCGGGCCCAATTGGATGCCCGCGCCGATCTCGCCAATGTGCGCGGCCTGTTCCAGCAGTTGCACCGCGATGCCTTGGCGGGTCAGCGCCAGCGCGGCAGCCAGGCCGCCGATGCCGCCGCCCACCACGATGACGGACCGGGCCGCTTGAGTGCTTGTCTTGGACGTGTTCATGATTGTTGTCCGCGCCCCGTCATTCCTGGCCGCCAAGGAAGGCGCCCTGGCGCGTCAACTGGGCCTGCAAGGCGGAAACGGGCACATCGGCAGGCGCGATGCCGGCGCGCAGCGCCATGGCCGCAGCCGTGCCTGCGGCTTCGCCCATCACGAAGCAGCTGCCGCTGACGCGCGCGGCCGACTGGCCCTCGTGCGTCATCGAGGCGCAGCGGCCGGCCACCAGCACGTTGTCGGCCACGCCGGGGCCGCGCTTGGGGACCATCATCCGGAACGGCAGCTGGTTGTAGCCCCGCGATTCGGGAATGGGTGGCCACACCCATTGCACGTCACCCGCCGTGTGCATCTCCAAGGGCCAGCCATTCACGCCGATGCTGTCTTCGAAATCGGCGCAGCCCAGCACGTGTTCCTTGGTCAATACCGCTTCGCCCACGATGCGGCGCGTTTCACGGATGCCGAGTTGCGGGGCGATGTCCAGTACATACGCGTTCTCAAAGCCCGGCACCTTGGCGCGCAGGAAGCCCAGGTATTGCATGATCTGTCGGCGGCCTTCCAGCTCTCCGGCGGACAGCGACCCGGCATGGGTGCCATCGGCCGCGCTGCCGTCGGCGTTGGCCAGCTGCGTGACGTTCACGCGCCATTCGTAATCGTGCTTTTGCGGACGCACGATGGCGCCCCGGCGAGGGAATGTGAATTCGCCGCTGGCCGCGGCCTGGTCCATCAGGAGGGGGATGGTCTTCCAGGCTTCCTGTGCGCGCGCGCCGTCCACGTTGCCCACCTTGAACATCAGGGTGGGGTAGAGCATGTGGCCGTGTTCGTCGCCTTTTTCGAACGGCAACCCGCCCCATTGCGCGATGTCGGCATCGCCCGAGCAGTCGATGAACACGCGGGCGCGCACGGCGCAGCGGCCCGACTTGGTCTCCAGGAACAAGGCGTCTACGCGGCCGTCCTCGGCGCGTGCAAGGCCGGTGGCCAGGGCATGGAACAGCACGTGCGCCCCGCTGTCCTGCACCAGGCCGTCGGCCGCGCACTTGAATGCCGAGATGTCGTAGGCCTGAGCGTGGATCTTGCCCAGGATCAGATGCGGATCATTCAGCCCGTCCATGGCGCGCATGCGGTCCAGCAGGTCGTCGGTCATGCCGTGCACGACCTGGCGGATGTCGCCGTGGATGTTGGCGTGCAGCCCGCAGAAGTTCGACACGCCTGCCGCTGTGCCCATGCCGCCCAGGAAGCCGTAGCGTTCCACCAGCAATACGCTGGCGCCATTGCGGGCGGCGCTGGTGGCGGCCAGCACGCCGGCCGGGCCGCCGCCCAGCACCACGACGTCGTATTCGCCGTAGAGCGGGATCTGGCGGGCGGGTTCGTTGATCAGCATCTGATTCTCCTTGCTTGTCGTGCGTGTCACTGGCCTTTGATCCCCAGCTTCTTGATCAGGGGTTCCCAGCGCTTGAGCTCGTCATCCATGTAGGCGCGGAACTCGGCAGGCGTGCTGCCGACGGGGTCCATGAACTGCGCTTGCAGGCGCTTGGCCACCTCGGGGTCGCGGATCGCCTGGATCAGCGCGTCGGACAGCTTCTTCTGGATGTCGGCCGGCACCTTGGACGACACCACGAAGCCGATCCACGCGGATCCCTCGATGCCCGGCACGCCTACTTCGGCAAAGGTCGGGATATCGGGCAGCAGCGCGGAGCGTTTGGACGAGGTGACTGCCAAGGCCTTCAGCCGGCCGTCTTTCACCATCGGCATGACGGCAATGGGCGGCAGCGCCGCGAATTGCGTGTCGCCCGACAGCAACGAGGTCAGGGCGGCGGGCGACGAGGGGTAAGGCACATGCGTGGCGCGCGCGCCGATCTGCTGCAACAGCAGTTCGACGGCCAGGTGGGACACCGTGCCCGCGCCGGGCGACGGGAAGTTGTACTTGTCCGGGTTCTGCTTCAGCGCATCCAGTAATTGGCTGACGTTGCCGATGCCGGCGGAGGCGGGCACGACCAGCACGTTGGGCTGGTGCACGGCCAGCGTCAGGGGCGACAGGTCGGTCGCCGGCGCGTACGGCAGCTTGTCGAACAGCAGCGTGTTGTTCACCAGCGGGCCCGTGATGGACACGCCGAAGGTGTAGCCGTCGGGCTTGGCGTTGGCGATGGCGAAGGTGCCGATATTGCCGCTGGCGCCGGGCTTGTTTTCAATGACGATGGTCTGGCCCAGGATGGCGCCGGCCTTTTCGCCGACGATGCGGGCGACCTGGTCGGGGCTGGAACCGGGACCGAAGGGCACGATGGCCTTGAGCGGTTGCGTGGGCCAGGCGTCGGCGGCCTGGGCTGCCGCCAGCGGCGCGGCCACGGCCAGCGCCAGCATCAGGGCGCGCGCCGCCGCGTGGCGGGCCAGCGTCAGCGGACGCGACTTATTCATGCGTGTCTCCCACGTCTTTCATGGTGGCGAAATAGGTTTGCTCGTTGGCGATGAAGGCGGCGACCATCGCCCGGTAGGTGGCGTCCACCACCTGCTCAAGATTGGCGAAACCGCGGTTGTGGCGTTCGGCCAGCGCGCGGGCCTTATCGAACACCTGGGCCTGGCGTGCGGGCGCGCTGACCTGGAAGGCGTCGCGCTTGAAGCGCGCCGCGTCCTTGACGTACATGGCGCGCTCGGCAATCAGGCGCACGATCTCGTCGTCCAGCCGGTCGATGTTGGCGCGCACGTCGGCAAGGTTTTCGCACAGGGGCCGATAAGCTGGGTCGGTGTATTCGCGCAGCGGCGCGCCTTGGGTGTCGGGTTCTTGCATGGGCGTGGTCATTGGGTGTAGTCGGGCTGGCGCGCGGGCGCGGCGGCCTGGAACGCGGGCTGCGCGTTGCAGTGGTCGAAGATCCGCAGGATATGGGGGTAGGCAGACAGGTCGCAGCCCATGCGCTGCGCGTTGGCCACTTGCGGCACCAGGCAGCAATCGGCAAGCGTGGGCGCGTTGCCAAAGCAGTACGCGCCGTGCCCGTGGCGCGCCAGCAGTGCTTCGACGGCGGTCAGGCCTTCGCGGATCCAGTGGTGGTACCAGGCGGTCTTCTGCTCATCCGTGGCGCCCAGCACGTCCTGCAAATAACGCAGGATGCGCATGTTGTTCACGGGATGGATGTCGCAGGAAATGGCGTCGGACAGTTCCAGCACGCGGGCACGCGTCAGCGTATCGGCCGGGATCAGGCGGGGCTCGGGATGCGTGGCATCCAGGTAGTCGACGATGGCGAGCGATTGCGACAACTGCGTGTCGCCATCGATCAGCAGCGGCACGCCCGCCGACGGGTTCTTGGCCACATATTCCGCGGCGCGCTGCTCCTGCTTGCGCAGGTTCACGGGCAGGTATTCGTAAGGCAGGCCCTTGAGCGCCAGCGCGATGCGCACGCGGTAGGACGTGGAGCTATTGAAGAAGCTGTGGAGTTGCATGCGGGTTCCTGGAAGGTTAGACCATGCGTACGCTGAGCGTGCCCAGGCCGTCGACGCCGCCGACCATCGTGTCGCCGCGCACGACGGGGCCCACGCCTTCCGGCGTGCCGGTGTAGATCAGGTCGCCCGCTTCCAGGCGGAAGTACTTGGACAGGTAGGCGATGGTCTCGGCGACGGACCAGATCAGCTTGCCGATGTCGCTGCGTTGCTTGTCCGCGCCATTGACCTGTAGCCAGATGGCGGCCTGGCCGATGCCGTCGACCGACGCGGCCGGGTGCAGCGGCCCGATGGGCGCGCTCTGGTCGAAAGCCTTGCCCAGTTCCCACGGGCGGCCGGCTTCGCGCATTTTCATCTGCAGGTCGCGCCGCGTCATGTCCAGGCCTATGGCGTAGCCCCAGACGTGCTGCAACGCGTTATCCACCGTGATGTTGGCGCCGCCCTTGCCGATGGCCGCGACCAGTTCAATCTCGTAATGCAGGTTGGCGGTCTCGGGCGGGTAGGGCAGGTCCAGCGTCTGACCGTCGGCCACCGGAACGACGGCGTCGGCGGGCTTGCAGAAGAAGAACGGCGGTTCGCGGTCGGGATCGAAGCCCATCTCCCGGGCATGGGCGGCGTAGTTGCGGCCCACGCAGTAAACGCGGCGAACCGGGAAGGCGTCCTGGCTGCCGGCGATGGGCACGGCGACGGGGGCGGCGGGAGCAAACACGAAAGGCATGAATCACCCTTGAAAGAGGGAAGGGAAAGCGGAAAGTGGCGGGGGCCGCGGGCTCAGGCGATGCGTTCTTCGCGCCACAGGCCCAGCGCGTCCTGCACCGGGCGGTCGGAATAGCTGAAGAGCGTGGCGTCTTCCAGCGCGGCCAGTTGCATGGGCAGCCAGGAGGGGGCCACGAAGACGTCGCGTGGACCGAAGTGGAATTCCTGGTCACCGATGCGCGCCGTGCCGCGGCCTTCCACCACGCTGTAGACGGTGGAGTCGGTGCTGCGATAGGTCTTGCCCTGGAAGCCGGCGGGCAGCAGCTGCATGAAGGTCGCCATCGTCGGCATGGGGTAGCCGCCCGTGGCCGGATTCAGGTAGCGCAGCTTCACGCCGTCCCAGGGATCCAGTTCACCGTGGCGGTACAGCGCGTCCAGCGCTTCGCGGCTGCGTTCGTAGGGGTAGTTGAAGATGGGCGACGTGCCGCTCGCCGCGTGATGGCGCACCGGCGCCATGTTGTGGCCGAAGCGGGCCATGCTGTCGCCTTCGGGCCGCGTGACGGGCTGGGTGGCCTGCGGGTAGTTCTCGGCAAAACCGGCGTCCAGGAAGCGCAGCAGCGGAATGTCCAGGCCGTCCAGCCACACCACGGGTTCGCCGCCCTCGGTGGTTTCGGCGTTGCCGTGGTCGTGCCAGGTCCAGGACGGCGTGATGATGAAGTCGCCGGGGTGCATGGTGGTGCGCTCGCCATTGACGGCCGTATAGGCGCCGCGTCCTTCCACGATGAAGCGCAGCGCGGACTGCGTGTGGCGGTGGCTGGGCGCGATTTCGCCGGGCAGGATCAGTTGCAGGCCGGCATACAGGCTTTGCGTGATGCTGGCTTGTCCCGGCAGGCCGGGGTTCTCCAGGATCAGGACGCGGCGCACGGCTTCTTCGGCCGTGATCAGTGATCCCGACGCCATGACGTCGTCGCGCACGTCGTCGTATTTCCAGAGGGCAGGCACGCAGCGCGGGGCAGGCTGGCGGGGCACCAGGTTGTGCAGCGACTCCCACAGGGGAGCCATGTGTTTTTTGGCGATGCGCGCGTAATAGGCGGCGCGATCTGCGGCACGGTCGGCGGCATGATCGGCGCCGGCGGTGTGGCCGTCGGGCATGGTTGTCTCCAGTATGTCCGGCTGATGCCGGCTTCTACGGGTGGCCGCCGCGTGGGTCGCGGCTGGTCCGGATATGGAGACGATTATGCGTAAGCAGCTATGTGTTTAATAATGAAATTATCTTATTATCCATACGAATAACAATATACATACGAGACAACCTCCTCTCGGCGAGGACCCGCATGGACTGGACCCACCGCCTGCGGCTGCGCAATCTGAAGATGCTGCTGAGCCTGGCGCAGACCCGCAACATCAGCCATTCGGCCGCGATGCTCAACACCACGCAGCCGGGTTTGTCCAAGTGGCTGAAAGATCTGGAAGACGATATCGGCCTGCCGCTGTTCGAGCGCCATGCGCGCGGCCTGCGCCCCACCCCGCACGGCGACGTGCTGATCGCCCACGCCCAGCGCGTGGAATCACAACTGGACCGCGCCAGCGCCGACATGGCCGCGTTGCGTGAAGGCGGCGGCGGCCGGGTGGTGATCGGCGCGTCCGGCGCGTCGGCGTCAGATACGGTGCCGCTGGCGGTGATGAAGCTGCTGGAACGCATGCCGCAGGCGCGCGTGAAGCTGGTGGAGGGCACGACGGACCGCCTCCTGGCGCAACTGGCCCAAGGCGACCTGGACATCGTGGTGGGCCGCTCGGCGCCCGAGCATCACGACCCGGCGATCCGCTTCGAGGCGCTGTACCTGGAACCCATTCATCTGGTGGCGCGCCCGCGCCATCCGCTCTTCTCTATCGAGCAGCCCAGCTGGCAGGACCTGCTGTCTTACCGGTGGATCCTGTGGCCCAAGGGCACGCCCATCCGCAACGCGGTGGACGCCGCGTTGGCGGCCGCCGGGCAGGCGCCGCCGCCGGACCATGTGGAGTCGAACTCGGTGACGATCAACCTGACGCTGATCAACAACAGCGACATGATCGGCGTGGCCTCGCACCGCGCGGCGCTGCGGTTTTCGCAGATGCGGGCGATGCGGATCATTCCGGTGCGCTTGTCCGGTTTCGGCTCGGTGGCGATGTATTGGCGCGAAGACGCCTTCAGGCCGCTGGCGGTGCAGGAAGCGATGGCAGCCTTGCGCAATACGGTGGCGGAACATGCGCCGGGCGTGACGAGGCTGTGATGCCATCCTCCGACGCGGGCCTGAATGCGTTGATCGCGCAGTGCCGCCGGGTGGAGGCTGCGCTGGCCGGAAGCCCGGACCCGTCCGCGTCCGTGGCCATGCATCGGTTCGTGGCCGATATGGATGCCAGACGGATCCCGCCAGGGATGTGGTCGCCGTTGGCGTTGTCGGTACTGGTGATGACGGGCGGGTTGGGCGTCGGCATCGAAGTGCTTAGCCTGGTGCTGCGCGCCGTGGGCTCGGCCTGGGCGGCGTTCGCGCTGGTGGCGGTGTGCGCGGGGACGGCGCTGGCGTTGTCGATCGCGGTGGTGATGCTGATGGCAGGACGGTCGGCGGGGCTGGTGATCGTGAAGTGGCTGGCGATCGGGTTGGTGACCGTGGGCGGTCTCGGCGTGATTGCCTGGACGCAGGGGGATGTGAGGGCAGTGGGGCCTGTCGTGGCGTTGCTAGGGGGGTTAGGGGCCTGGTTGGTGGCCAATAGTGGGGGGTTTTTTGTGTTTGTGGGGTATCGGGTGGCGCGGCGGTATCTGGATCTTCGGAAGTAGGTTTTGGGTTCTTGAGGCGCCCGGCGCGGCGGCGGCCTGCGGTGCGCGGGTCAACGATTGCGGTCCGGAGCCTTCGCTCCGGACTTCCCCGTCGTCATCTTCGTTGTTGCCTGCGGCAACAGCCTTCAGATTCCCTCGGGCGCATCGACTCCCCGCGCACCGCAGGCCACCGCCGCGCCGGGCTCGGTCAGCTGCCATTTACTGGTTGCCGGGGAGAGCGGGGTGCTTGCGGTTCTTGGTACCGGCGGGGTGGGGTGGAGGGTCTTGCGGGGCCCGCCGCCCGGCCGGCCGCGCGGGCGGCCTTCGGGGGCTTACGCGGTGTCTTGCGTCGACGGGTGATGCTGCGCGTGTGGGGTGCACTTCGCTGCGCGTTCGTAGGATGGGTGGAGTGCGGGCCTGTCTGCCTACGAACACGGATGCATGCCGCACGTAACCCATCGTCGATGCATGGCGATGCCGGTGCTTCGACGATGGGTTACGCGCGATGGGCAGTCGCGCACAGGTGTAGCGCATTGCGCGCTACACCCATCCTACTTGGCTGCTACCGTTTCCGGCGGGACGGGGTTTTCCCAGCCGCCGCCGATGGCGCGGATCAGTTCCACGGCGGATCTTGCCTGCTCGCCGCTCAGCTGCACGGCCACGCGTTGTTGCAGCAGGACGCTGCGGTCGGCTTCGATCACGTCCAGATAGCTGATCGAGCCTTCGCGGTATTGCGTGTGCGACAGTTTGGCGGCGCGGGCCGAGGCTTCGACGGCGGCGTCTTGGGCCTTGGTCTGGTCTGCCAGGATGCGCAGGTTGGCCAGGTTGTCTTCGACTTCGCGGAAGGCGTTCAGCACGGTTTGGCGGTAGACGGCGACGTCTTCCTCGTAGACGGCGCGGGCGCGGTCCAGGCCGGCTTGGCGGCGGCCGCCGTCGAAGATGGGCATGGACAGCGCGGCGCCGACCAGCGGGCCCAGCAGGAACGTGCGGCTGGACCACTGGAAGAGGTTGCCCAGGTCGGACGACTCGTAACCAAAGGCACCGGTGATGTCCAGGCGCGGGAAGAACGCAGACTTGGCGGCGCCGACGCGCGAGTTGGCGGCGGCCATGGCGCGTTCGGCGGCGGCGATGTCGGGGCGGCGTTCCAGCAGCGTGGACGGCAGGCCGGCCGGAATCGACAGCGCGACCTTCTGGATGGGCTGCGGCGGCATCGTGAAGTCGGACGGGGCGCGGCCCAGCAGCACGGCCAGCGCGTGTTCGGTCGTGGCGCGGCGGCGGTCGATGCCGAGTGCTTCCGATTGCGCGGAGGCAAGTTCGGCCTTGGCGCGCGCCAGGTCCAGTTCGCTGATGTCGCCGGCGTCGTAGCGGCGCTGGATCAGTTGCAGGGTGTCCGTGCGCAGCTTGACCGTCTGGTTGTACAGCTGCGATTCGGCGTCCTGTTCGCGCACCAGGAAGTACGTGGTGGCCACGTCGGCCTGCAAGGCCAGCAGCACCGAACGGTACAGCGCTTCGCTTTGCTGGGCGTCGGCGGTGGCGGCGTCGGCGGTGGATGCCACGCGGCCGAACAGGTCCGCTTCATACGACACCGCACCTTGGGCGCGCCACGTCGTCACCGGGCTGGTGGACGTGCCGTCGGGCAGGCCCTGCGAGACGGCCGACGGGCGTTGGCGGTTGGGGCCGAAGGCCGCATCCAGCGAGGGGAAGAAGCCGGCGCGGGCCTCGCGCTGCAGGGCACGCGACTGCGCCAGGCGGGCGGCAGCGGCCTGCAGGTTCTGGTTGGCGTGTTGCGCTTCGTCTTCCAGCTGGTTCAGGCCTTCATCGCCGAATACCTTCCACCAGGCGCCGCGCAGCGCGTCTTCCGACGGCTCGGCGGGCTTCCAGGTGCCGGCTTCGGAAGCGGGCAGGGCGGCTTCCTTGAATGCCGCCGGCGCGGCGGCAGACGGTTTTTCGTAAGTGGGGCCCACCGCGCAGCCGGCCAGCACGAGCAGGACGGCAAGCAAGGCGGAACCGCGGGTCAGTCTTTGGATCATGATGAATTCTCTTTGGCGCGCGCCCCGCCTGCTTGGGCGGGACGCGCTGGCTTCTCTTTCGTCTGCCGGCGTTACGCGTGAGTCTGCGTGGCGGGCGGTGCGTGCGGGTCGATGTGCGGCGCGCACTCCGGCGCTTCATGCGGGGCCGCCGAGTGCAGCGGCTTGCCGCCCAGCGAACGCAGCAGCACGTAGAACACCGGCGTCAGGAACAGGCCGAACAAGGTCACGCCCAACATCCCGAAGAACACGGCCACCCCCATGGCATGGCGCATTTCGGAACCGGCGCCAGACGACAGCACCAGCGGCACCACACCCATGATGAACGCGATGGAGGTCATCAGAATCGGGCGCAGACGCAGGCGGCTGGCTTCGATGGCGGCTTCCAGCGGCGTGCGGCCGCTCATCTCAAGTTCGCGGGCGAATTCCACGATCAGAATTGCGTTCTTCGCCGACAATCCCACCAGCACCATCAAGCCGATCTGCGTGAAGATGTTGTTGTCGTTGCCCGTCAGGTAGACGCCCGTCAGCGCGGCCAGGATGCTCATCGGCACGATCAGGATCACGGCCAGCGGCAGCGTCAGGCTTTCATACAGCGCGGCCAGCACCAGGAACACCAGCAGCACGCTGATGGGGAACACCCACAAGCCGGCATTGCCCGCCAGGATCTGCTGATACGTCAGGTCGGTCCATTCGAACTTCACCCCGCGCGGCAGCGTTTCGGCGGCGACGCGTTCGGCCGCGGCCTGCGCCTGGTCGGACGAGAAGCCGGGGGCCGGGCCGCCGTTGATGTCGGCGGCGGTGTAGCCGTTGTAGCGCACTACCATTTCAGGCCCGAAGGTCTGCTTGACGGTCACCAGCGACGACAGCGGCACCATGTCGCCCGCGGCATTGCGGGTCTTCAGCTGCAGGATGTCGTCGGCGTGCGCTCGGAACGGCGCATCGGCTTGCGCACGCACCTGGAACACCCGGCCGAAGCGGTTGAAGTCGTTCACATACATCGAACCCAGGTAGATCTGCATGGTGTCGAAGACTTCCGTCACCGGCACGCCCAACTGCTTGGCCTTCACGCGGTCCAGGTCCACATCCAGCTGCGGCACGTTGATCTCGTAGCTGGAGAACGACGGACCCAGTTCAGGCGTCTGGCGCGCTTTTTCCAGGAAGGCCTGCTTGGCCTTGTCCAGTTCGGCATAGCCGAGTGCGGCGCGGTCTTCCAGTTGCAGCTTGAAGCCGCCCAGCGTGCCCAGGCCCATCACGGGCGGGGGCGGAAACACGGCGATGAACGAGTCCTGGATAGCGGCGAACTTCTGGTTCAGCGACGCGGCGATGGCGTTACCCGAGAGCGCGGCGCCCTTGCGTTCATCAAAGGGCTTGAGCGTCACGAACACGATGCCGGCGCTGGAGCTGTTGGTGAAGCCGTTGATCGACAGGCCCGGGAACGCGATGGCGGATTGCACGCCGGGTTCCTTCAGGGCGATGTCGCTCATGCGGCGGATCACCGCTTCCGTGCGGTCCAGCGAGGCGCCGTTGGGCAACTGCGTGAAGCCGATCAGGTACTGCTTGTCCTGCGCCGGCACGAAGCCGCCAGGCACCAGGTACGACACGCCGATGGTCGCGGCCACCAGCACCGCGTACACGCCCATCGCGCCGGCCTTGCGGCGGATCACGCCGGACACGCCCGAGCCGTAGGACTCGGAGGCGCGGCCGAACATGTTGTTGAACCAGTTGAAGAAGCGGCCGAAGACGCGGTTCATGCCACGGGTCAGCCAGTCCTGCTTGTCGTGATGGCTCTTGAGCAGCAGGGCCGACAGGGCGGGCGACAGGGTCAGCGAGTTGAAGGCCGAGATCACCGTCGAAATGGCGATGGTCATGGCGAACTGCTTGTAGAACTGGCCGGTCAGGCCCGTCATGAAGGCCAGCGGCACGAACACGGCGCACAGCGTCAGCGCGATGGCGATGATGGGGCCGCTCACTTCGCGCATGGCTCGGTAGGTCGCGTCGCGTGGACTCAAGCCCGCCGCGATGTTGCGCTCGACGTTTTCCACCACCACGATCGCGTCATCCACCACGATCCCGATGGCAAGCACCATCCCGAACAGCGACAGGGCGTTGATGGAATAGCCGAACACCAGCAGCAGCGCGAACGTGCCCACGATGGAAACCGGCACCGCCAGCAGCGGGATGATGGACGCGCGCCAGGTCTGCAGGAACAGGATCACCACCAGCACCACCAGCGCAATGGCTTCCAGCAGCGTGTGCACCACGGCTTCGATACTGGACCGCACGAACTGCGTGGGGTCGTATTCGATGCGGTATTCCACGCCCGGCGGGAAGTCCTGCTCCAGTTCGGCCATCGCGGCGCGCACCTTGCTCGAGACGTCCAGCGCGTTGGCGCCCGGCGATTGCATGATGCCCATGCCCACCGCCTGCTTGTTGTCCAGGAGCGAACGCAGACCGTATTCCTGGGCGTCCAGCTCCACGCGGGCGACGTCGGACAAGTGCGTCACGGCGCCGTCGGGCGAGGTCTTCAGGATGATGTCGCGGAACTCTTCTTCGCTTTGCAGGCGGCCGCGCGCATTCACGTTCAGCTGCAGCGGTACGTCGCCTTGCGTGGGCGATGCGCCGATCACGCCGGCGGCGACCTGCACGTTCTGTTCGCGGATGGCGGCGACCACTTCGGACGCGGTCATGCCGCGCTGGGCGACCTTTTGCGGGTCCAGCCAGACGCGCATCGAGTAGTTGCCCGAACCCCACACCGTCACTTCGCCCACGCCCGTGATGCGGGCCAGGCGGTCCTTGACGTTAAGGATCGCGTAGTTGCGCAGGTAGGTGATGTCGTAGCGGTCATTGGGCGAGATCAAGTGCACGACCAGCGTCAGCGTGGGCGAGCTCTTGGCGGTGGTCACGCCCAGGCGCTGCACGTCCGGCGGCAGGCGCGGCAGCGCTTGCGACACGCGGTTCTGCACCAGCTGCTGCGCCTTGTCCGGGTCCACGCCCAGCTTGAAGTTGACCGTCAGCGTCAGGTTGCCGTCGCTGTTGGCCTGCGACTGCATGTACAGCATGTCTTCCACGCCGTTGATGGATTCTTCCAGCGGCGAGGCGACGGTTTCGGCGATGACCTTGGGGTTGGCGCCCGGATACTGCGCGCGCACCACCACCGACGGCGGCACGACTTCCGGGTATTCGGAAATGGGCAGCTGGAACATGGCCAACAGGCCCGCCAGCAGCACCAGGATGGACAACACGCCGGCGAAAATCGGCCGGTCGATGAAGAACTTTGAGATATTCATGAACGTTCTCTGTAGACGCGCAGGCCTTACTTCAGATCGGCTGCGGCGGTCTTGACCGGAGCGGCCTTGGCGGCAACCATGGGCACGACGGTCGGAGCCACGGCGTCGCCGGGGCGGATGCGTTGCAGGCCGTTGACGACGATGCGCTCACCGGCGGCAAGCCCCGAGTCCACGACGCGCAGGCCTTCCTGGTTGGCGCCCAGCTTCACTTGGCGGTAGATGGCGTGGTTCTTGTCGTCCAGCACCAGCACGTAGCGCTTGTCCTGGTCGGTGCCGATGGCGCGTTCGTCGATCAGCACGGCCGAACGCGGGTCGCTGCCGCCCAGGCGGACGCGGGCGTACAGGCCGGGCAGGAGCGAACCGTCGGCGTTGTCGAACTCGGCGCGCACGCGGATCGTGCCGGAGGTGGCGTCCAGGCGGTTGTCGACCGACTGCACGTAACCGGTGCGCGAATAGCCATCCTCGTTGGCCAGGCCCAGTTCGACCGGGACCGAGCCTGCCTTGCCGTTGCGGGCCGGGTTCACGTACTTGAGGAAGGTTTGTTCGTCCACGTCGAACGATGCGTACATCTTCGACACCGACACCAGCGTCGTCAGCGGCACCGACGTGGCGCCGGCGGCGACCACGTTGCCTACGGTGACTTCGGCGCGCGACACGCGGCCGGCCACCGGCGCTTCAATGCGCGTGTAGCCCAGGTTCAGCTTGGCGTAGTCCAGGGCGGCTTGCGCGCCCTGCAGGTTGGCGGCGGCTTCGCGCGAGGCGTTCTGCTTTTCCTCGAAGTCGCGGCGGGCGATGGCGTTGTCCGTCAGCAGGCGCTGGCCGCGGGCCAGTTCCGTGGCGGTGTACGACGCGCGGGCCTTGGCGGCCGTCAGGGCGGCGGCGGCGCGGTCCACTTCGGCCGCGTACGGGCGCGGGTCGATGGTGAAGAGCACGTCGCCCTTCTTCACGATGCTGCCGTCCTGGAAGTGCACGGCCGTCAGGGTGCCGGACACCAGCGGGCGGATGTCGACGCGGTCGATGGCTTCCAGGCGGCCGGAATAGCGCTGCCAGTCCACGATGGTCTTGCTGACGACTTCAGCCACCTCGACGGGCGTGGCGGCGGGGGCGCCTTGGGCCATGGCGACATTGCCGCCGGCAGGTCCCCGGGTCAGGGCATAGCCGCCTCCGGCCGCGAGTACGGCTGCAAAGACGACGAGCATAGCGATACGATTGCGCGAAACCATGATGTTTCCTTGAGTGGTATAGGGGCGAAAGCGCGCTTGTTTGAGCCTGGGGCGGAGGCGGCTCCGGCAGTCCGGGGCATGGCAGTCCTTAGCGTCCGCTGGATATATGCATATGCGGCAATGCAACATGCAACAGGGTTGCGTTTCCTAGGCAGGGCGCCTTGGCGGGGCGGGATCACTGCGGTGTCGGAAGCTGAGGATTGACATGCCCTGTGGAGGCGCCGGGAGGCAAGGGCACTTCAAGATGGTTTGCATTCTGAGTGTTTTGCGGGGCCGGATAAACCTTTCTATTCCGGCAACACTGTTCGACAGAAATGACTAATCGGCGGCGAAATCGGGTTATGCTCCGTTCACCCCGACTTATTTGCCCAAAAGGACACCGTCGCCATGGACCGTTTTCAGGCTATGCAGGTGTTTGTGCGCGTCGTGGACGCCAACAGCTTCACCCGGGCGGCCGACAGCCTTTCGCTTCCGCGCACCACCGTTACCACCATCATCCAGAACCTCGAACGCCTTCTGGGCGTGCGCCTGCTCAATCGCACTACGCGCCGTATCGGCCTGACGCCGGACGGCGCGGGCTATTACCAGCATTGCGTGCGCATCCTGGCGGACGTCGAAGAGACCGAGGCCTGTTTCCAGGAAGCGGCGCTGCGCCTGAAGGGGCGGCTGCGCATCGACGTCCCGACCTGCATCGGGCGGCTGATTCTGATCCCCTCATTGTGTGATTTCCACGACAAATACCCCGACGTCGAGCTGGTGCTTGGCCTGGGCGACCGCCCCGTGGATATGGTGCAAGAGGCCGTGGACTGCGTGATCCGCGCCGGCGAACTGGAAGATTCCAGCCTGGTCGCGCGCCGCATCGGCACCCTGCAGACGGTCACCTGCGCTTCGCCCACCTATATTGCCCGCCACGGCATGCCGCAAACGATCGAATCGTTGCGCGATCACCACGCGGTGCATTACTTCATGAGCCGCACGGGCCGCAACTGCGCCTGGGACTTCAAGGTAGACGGCAAGCACCAGGAAGTGGACATGAAGGGGACGGTGGCCGTGAACGAAGCCGGCGCCTACCTGGATTGCGGTCTGAAAGGGTTCGGCCTGATACAAGTCGCCCGCTATATGGCCTTGCCGCACCTGCAATCCGGCGAACTGATCGAAATCCTGCCGCAATGGAAGCCCAGCTCCACGGCAATCTCCGTGCTGTATCCGCAAAGCCGCCAGTTGTCGCCCAAGGTGCGCGCCTTCACCGATTGGGTGGCGGAATTGTTCGCTGGCTGCCCGTTGCTGAGCGGCCGCGACGAAACCGATCCCGCCATCGGCAGCTGCGGCGTGTATCAGCGCCAGTTGGGCATGCCCAGCGCGATGACCCTGGGTCAACCCCAGCCCCAGCCAGGCATGGAACCCGCCTTGCTCCAGACGGCGCCGCCGCGCCGCCGCAGCGCGCGCGAAGAGGCGGCCGAATACGCGCTGTAAGCGTATGAGGGGGCGGGCCAGCGGGCCCGCCACGCCGGGAAACCACGGGAAACCCCGTAGTAAATACAGGGCTTGCGTCCCTCGTATTTCTTGAAACGTCTGTATAGTCCGACAGTCAAAGCCTACAACGCCCTTACTGTCGATCCGCTCTATGCAGCCTGTTCTACCCGCTTACCTGATCGCCCGTTGGCTGCTGCTGCTTGTCTTGTTGGCAGGGGTTTACTTCCTTAGCGGCTTCCTCGTCCCCGCGCTTGCGGCACTGATCATCGGCTTGGCCAGCTGGCCTCTGTACCAGCGCCTGGTCGTGCGTTGCGGCGGCCGCACGGCAGTGGCCGCGTCGCTGGCGCTGCTGGTGGTGATCGTCGTGCTGATCGTGCCGATGAGCCTGGCGCTGTCGTACGCCATCAAGGAAGCCAGCACCTTCTTCGCCTGGGCCATCGCGGCCAACCGCCACGGCGTGGCCGTGCCCAACTGGATCACGTCGATGCCGGTGGTGGGCGAACGGCTGGGGCAATACTGGGAATCGTATATCGGCCAGCCCCATGCGCTGGGCGCGCTGGTCGAAGCCGTCAGCGGCGAACACCTGGGCAATATCTACCGCATGGTGCTGGCGGCCACGGGCAACGTGTTCCAGCTGCTGCTGACCGTGCTGTTCATGCTGATCACGCTGTTCTTCGTCTATAAGGACGGCATCCGCATGGTGGCCCAGCTGGACGTGCTGGGCGAACGCATCCTGCCGGCGCGCTGGCAGCGCTTTTCGCGCGTGGTGCCGGCCACCATCAACTCCACCGTCACGGGCATGGGCCTGATCGCCTTGGGCGAGGGCCTGGTGCTGGGCATCGCTTACTGGGTGGCGGGCGTGCCGTCGCCCGTGCTGCTGGGCGTGGTCACGGGCTTCATGGCGCTGATCCCCGGCGGCGCACCGCTGTCGTTCACCTTGGTGTCGCTGTACCTGGTGGGCTCCGGGCATCTGGTCGCGGGTATCGCGCTGATGGTCTGGGGCAGCGTCGAACTCTTCATCGTCGACAAGACCCTGCGCCCGCGCCTGGTGGGCGGCCCGGTCAAGCTGCCGTTCCTGCCGACCTTCTTCGGCCTGGTGGGTGGCGTGAAGACCATGGGCATCGTGGGGTTGTTCGTCGGCCCCGTGCTGATGGCCTTGCTGGTGGCGGTATGGCGCGAATGGGTGCATCACGAAGTGCAGGAGCGCGACGCCGCGCGCCTGCATCCCCCCATTGTTCCGCCGGTTGAAAAAACACCTACCGCCTGACGCCGGGGCGCCCGGCGCTTTGGTAATCTAGCCATCCCCGCGTATACCGGCGTTTGACCGGTACGCGCCTGCCCCGCACGCAGACGCTTCGCAACCGCCGCGGGGTGTGAGGATCGAGATGTCCGGGTTACTGCCTGATGATCAGATAGCCGTCCTGCGCAAGCAGGGGTTTGTGGTGGCGCGCCAATTCGTTGGCGCGGACCAGGTGGCGGCGCTGCGCGCGCTGGCCGAACGCCATTTGCATGAGCACGTGGCCCCCATCGAATACGAAGCCGACCTGCGCTACCCCGGCGCGCCCGAGTCGCGCGCCGCCGAAGGCGGGCTGACGGTGCGCCGTCTGCTTAGCGCCTATGCGCGCGATCCGCTGTTTGCCCAATGGGCGACAGCCCCGCGCATCGGCCAATGGCTGGCCAGCTACTTCGGTGAACCCGCCGTGCTGTCCACGGTGCACCACAACTGTGTGATGACCAAACATCCGGCCTACGGCAGCTTGACGGGCTGGCATCAGGACATCCGGTATTGGTCGTTTTCCGATACGGACCTGGTGTCCTGTTGGCTTGCCCTGGGGCCGGAAAAGCGCGAGAACGGCGGGCTGTCTTTCATTCCGGGTTCGCATGCGGCGGCGTTCACGCCCGATCAGTTCGACGACAAGAAATTCTTCCGCGACGACGCGCCGCAAAACGCCGAATGGATCGCACAGGCGGTTTGCCCGGAACTCGAGGCCGGCGACGTGGTGTTCTTCCATTGCCGCACGCTGCACGCGGCGCAGGGCAATCGCAGCGACCGCGTGAAGCTGTCGGTGGTGCACACCTATCACCCGCAATCGTGCCATCCGCTGCCGGGCACGCGATCGGCCTCGCAGCCGGGCGTGCCTTTGGGAAAACCGGTTGCCGAAACCGCTTAAAGTAATTGATATTTGCTATTAATAATTGAATTACAATTAAAGTAAGCGCACTACGCGACGATGGGCCGGCAAATTCCCACGTCGCGATGATTCTTGCGCGGCATCCCTAGAACTCAATAGGCTGTTCCCTGTGCGCAAATCCCCCCCCGACGACACGGCAAACCCGCAGGCGCCGACCGAGACCCGGTCTTCGCTGTTTGTCGGTTCCACTGAAAAAGCCTTTCAGGTGCTGCACGCGTTCGACGGTTCGAAACGCCACATGACGCTGGCCGATATCGCACGCGCTTCCGGCCTGGACCGCAGCGCGACGCAGCGCCTGGTCTACACGCTGGAGACGCTGGGTTATCTGCGCCGCATCCCCGAAACGCGCAACTACGGCCTGACGCCGAAGGTGCTGCAGTTCTCGTACAACTACGTGCGCGCGAACGAGCTGATCGACAAGGCGTCGCCGTATCTGCTGGACATCAGCCGGACGCTGGGCGAGACGACGAACCTGCAGGAACTGGACGGCCACGAGATCGTTTTCGTGGCACGCTTTCCAGGCCACCATCTGGTGAATGTGGACATCGCCGTGGGCAGCCGCCTGCCGGCTTTCTTCACGGCGTCGGGGACGGCAATTCTGTCCCGGCTGTCAGACGAACACCGGCGCGAGATCCTGGCGCAAACGCGGCTGGAAGCGATTACGCCGTATACCGAAGTGAACCCCGAGAAGCTGCTGGACCGCGTGCAACGCGTGGCCGAGAAGGGCTACGCGATCATCGTGAACGAGACCGTGTTGGGGGATATTTCGGTGGCTGCGCCGGTTATCGATCATCGTGGATTGGCCGTGGCGGCAATCAATATTTCCGTGCCGACAACGCGGTGGACCGTGGCGAGGGTAGAAGCAGAACTGGCGCCGCATGTGCAGGTGGCGGCAACTTCGATTTCTAAGTCCAAGTTTTCTGCTTATTCGAGGTAGGGGCGGCGGGGGCTGGTCGGGGCTTTGTCGGTGCGTCTCGATGGGGCTTCGTGGGTCGCCCGTCGGCGGGGTCGGGCTGATGGCGCGCGCCCACGATAGCGGTCCGGAGCCTTCGCTCCGGACTTCCCCGTTGTCATCCTCGTCCGCCTGCGGCTCCCTTCGGATTCCCTCGGGCGCATCAAGGTTGCGCGCCATCAGCCCGACCCCGCCGACGGGCTGGCGCTGTCTTGGTTTCCGCGCTGCTAGATTGCCACTGACTGACGAGATGTGCGTGGCCCGCCGATTGCGGCCGCGCGGGCGGCGCGCAGTCGGCTTACGCGTCACTGGTACGTCGTGGCGGTGGTCGCTTGCGCGCGGGCGGGGAGGGGTTTGCTAAGGGTCTCGCAGTCACTGGGTGAGGGGTGGAGCGACGGGTGGCGCGCGGCAAACAGCGGCGTGCTGATCGAGACCCGTACGCGCGCCACCCGTCTAATAGGAAGACCGTCGTGGGCTTCACACTGTCGCTTGTCTGACGAGCCGAGTGGTATTTGTCTTCGTACTCGATGGGTGGGCGGGGCAAACCTGACGTAGGACGGCGACGTCCGCCGCGCGCAACCATCTGGCGGCACGTGACGACGATCGGCTACGTTCGGGGCCTTATGTTTGTGTCTACCTGGACTCGCGTTCGTAGGATGGGTGGAGCGCGGCAAAGCCGATGTTAGAACGCACATGTCCATCGCGCGCAACCCATCTGGTGGCATGCGAAGATGATGGGTTACGTGCGACAAACGTTAGTGTGCTTGGGCCCACCGGAACGCACTCCACCCATCCTACGTGGATAACAACGCGACGCATCGTACGAAGACAAACAACGCGACCCATCGTGCGAAGGCAAACAACGCCACCCACCCGCGAAGCGATACCCCACACGACGCAAGACACCGCGTAAGCTCCCAGAGGCCGCCCGCGCGGCCGGCCGGGAGCGGGCACCGCAAGATTCTCCACCACCCAACACGGGTGGAGAGAACCCTAAGCACACCGTCCTACCCAGCCGACGTGAGATTGCCATTGCCAGAGCCCGTCGTGGTGGTCCCCTGGGGTGTGCGGGGAGTCGATAAGCCCGAGGGAATCTGAAGGAACTGCCGCAGGCAGTGACGAAGATGACGATGGGGGGGGCCGCCGAGGCGAGTCCGGAGCGAAGGCTCCGGACCGCAATCGTTGACCCGCACACCCCAGGGGACCACCACGACGGGCGTCTGAAGAACCACCAACCAAAAAAATAAAAAAGGACCGCAAAAAAAGCGACCCTTCCCCAAAACCCAAAAGCCTAGCCCTGAACCACCCCCTCAAACTCCGCCAGCAACGGCGCCAGCTCCGCCCGCAAAGCCGCCTGTAAGTTGTCTGCCGGCGCCACCAACGGATCCAGCACTTCAGGTGCATTCACGCCGATCAAATCCATCACCGACTTCATCGGACCCGGATTCGTCTCCGCAAACGCCAGATTCATCAGCGGAATCAAACGGCGATGCAACGCCATCGACTCCCGCGTGCGTCCTTCGGCCGCCAACGCGTAAACCTTCCGCCACGCCGTCGGCAAGAGGCTTGCCGTCACCACGATGCCGCCGCGCGCGCCGGCAGCCAGATGTACCGGCAGCAGCGTGTCTTCGCCGCTGAACACCGCAAACGATTCGTCAACGCCCGCCACCGTACGCAAGAAATGGTACATGTCGGTATTGCACGCCTTCATCCCGATGATGTTCTCGTGGCGGGACAGTTCGTGCAACACTTCCGGGGCGATCGCGATGCGCGTGCGGTACGGGATCTCGTAGATCATCACGGGCAGCGGCGAGGCGTCTGCGTAGCGCAGGAAGTAGTCGCGGATGCCGGCTTGCGTCGGGGTCGTGTAGTAGGGGGTCAACACCATCAGCGCGTCGGCGCCGGCGTCGGCGAATTCCTGGCCGGCCTGCAGGGCGTCGTGAAAGCCGGGGTCCAGTACGCCGGGGATAACCGGCACGCGGCCTTCGATGGCTTCTACCGTCAGCTTGCACATGCGGATGCGTTCGGCGCGGGGCAGTGCGCCGTATTCGCCCGTGCCGCCCAACGGCACGATGCCGTCGATGCCTTGCTTGAGCAGGTAGGCGATCAGCGCGCGGGCCGCCGGGACGTTGATGGTGTCGTCCGCGTTGACCGGGGTCGGGATGGCGGGGAAGACACCGCGAAGATGGGTTGCGTTCAGCATGTTGCGAATCCTAAGAGGTAAAACAAGCGCGCATGGATCAGTTGGCCAGGCTGCGGCGGCGCAGCCGGTCGGCCAGCCAGATCAGCGCGGCAATGAAGATGAAGAGGCAAGTGGAGACGGCGGCGATCACCGGTGAAATCTGCAGCGTCACTTCGTCCCAGAACTGCTTGGGCAAGGTGGCGTTCAGGCCGCCCGAGGCGAACAGCGCAATCGTCAGTTCATCGAACGAGGTCGCAAATGCGAACAGGAACGACGACATCAGGCCGGCACCCAGGATGGGGAAGGTCACGAAGCGCAGCGTGGCCCAGGGGCCTGCGCCCAGGCTTTGCGCGGCCAGGTCCAGGCGCGTGTCGTAGTTGCGCAGCACCGCCATCATGGTGATCACCACGTACGGCACGGCAACGACCGTATGCGCCAGGATCAGGCCGATGGTGGAACCCACCAGGCCCACGCGGGCGAAGAAATAGAACATGCCCACCGCGATGATCATGCGCGGCACGACAATCGGCGACAGCACGAAAGCCAGCATCGCCGACTTGCCGCGCATGTTGGCGCGCACCAGCAGGAAGGCGGCGGGCGTGCCGATCAGCATGGCCAGCAGGCCGGTGCCCACGCCCACGATCAACGAACGGGTGATCGCCTGCATCCACACGGGCGAGGTGAACATCTGTTCGTACCACTGCAGCGAAAAGCCCTTGGGCGGCCACGTCAGGCCGGAACCCGAATCGAACGACAGCGGGATCATCAAGAACGCGGGGGCGCTCAGAAAGGCCAGTACGCCCAGCACGATCCACCACAAGGTGCGCGACTGGCCGGTGCCCGACACCGAGCGGCGCAGACGCTTGGGCAGCAGCGCGAACAGCGCGTCGGACACGTTGGCCAGCACGGTCAGTACCGCATCGCCCGCGCGGCGCGACAGGCTTTCGCGGCCGGAAGTGCGTACGCGGGTGGACGCGCCGCCCGTCATGGTCGACAGGCCCAGCACCTTGTCGTAAATGGCGAAGACCACCAGCACCACCACCAGCAGCAGCACCGACACCGCGCCGGCGAACTCCCAGTTCATGGTCTGCTGGACCTGGTCGATGATGATCTGCGTGATCATCGTTTCCTTGCGTCCGCCCAGCAGCGCGGGCGTGATGAAGAAGCCGATGGCCGTCACGAACACCATGATGGCGGCGGCCGCCACGCCGGGCATCGACAGCGGAAAATAGATCTTCCAGAAGGCCGTGCCGGGGCGCGCGCCCAGCGTGGACGCGGCGCGCGGCAGGTTGCGGTCGATGTTCTCCATGACGGACAGCATCGTCAGCACCGCCAGCGGCATCAGCGCATGCACCATGCCCACCAGCACGCTGCCGAAGTTGTAGAGCAGGTTGGCCGGCGCATCCAGGATGCCAAGCGCCTGCAGCAGCTGGTTGACCACGCCGTTGCGGCCCAGCAGCACGACCCAGGCGAAGGTGCG
Organism: Achromobacter sp. FW305-C-13; assembly: GCF_058783475.1. Taxonomy (NCBI): domain Bacteria; kingdom Pseudomonadati; phylum Pseudomonadota; class Betaproteobacteria; order Burkholderiales; family Alcaligenaceae; genus Achromobacter; species Achromobacter sp. FW305-C-13. The sequence continues at coordinate 532,167 of NZ_JBYSYN010000002.1, forward strand.
CACCAGGAAGCTGGTCCAGAACGACAGCAGCACCCAGAACAGCAGCGAGGTCTTGCGCTTGGCCGACAGGCTGGAGATCAGGTAGGCCACGGGGTAGCCCGCCACTACCGAGAAGAACGTCGTCCACAACGAGATCTTCAACGTGATCAGCAGCACGTTCACGTAGACCGACGATTCGAAAAGCCGGTGGTATTGCGTCAGGGTAAAACCCTGGTCGCCGACGAAGCTCAACAGCAGCAACTGGCCGACCGGGTAGATCAGCAGCACCAGCAGCAGCACGACCAGCGGGGCCGCCATCAGGAAATGGCGGCGGCCCGGGCTCATGCGCTTGCGGGGATTGGCAAGGGTTGTCATGCGTTCACTCCGCAATGGCCACCGCGTCCGCGGCTTGCCAACTGACCGTCAGCGGCTGGCCGATCGCGTACTGCTCGGCCTGGCGCTGCGTGGGGTAAGCCACGACGATCGGCGCGGCATCCGCCACGCCGGAATCCAGGTACAGCTTGGTCAGGCTGCCGGTCACCATCACGTCCAGCAGCTTGCCGGTCAGGCCCGGGCCGGTGGTGCCCACGCGCAGGTTCTGCGGGCGCAGCATCACTGTGACTTTCTGGCCAGCCTGGATGGGGGCGCCGTTGGACAGCGCCTGCCCGGTTACGCCCTGATGTGCCAGCTTGACCGTCAGCGTCTCGCCGTCCACCGACGCGACTTCGCCTTGCAGCAGGTTCGACTCGCCCAGGAAATCGGCGACGAACAGCGTGCGGGGGCGGAAGTACAGATCAGCCGGCGTGCCCAGCTGTTCGATCGCGCCGCCGTTCATCAGGCAGATGCGGTCGGACATGGTCATGGCCTCTTCCTGGTCGTGCGTCACGTACACGATGGTGGTGCCCAGTTCGCGGTGGATGCGCTTGATCTCAAGCTGCATCTGGTCGCGCAGCTTCTTGTCCAGCGCGCCCAGCGGTTCATCCATCAGGATGATGGCCGGGCGGTAGACCATGCAGCGCGCAAGCGCAATGCGCTGCTGCTGGCCGCCGGAGAGTTCGCGCGGCAGGCGCGTCGCCACATGCGGCAGGCGCACCATCTCCAGCGCTTCGTGCGCGCGGCGGCGCGCTTCGGCGGCCGGCACCTTGCGCATCTTCAAGGGGAACGCGATGTTCTCCTCGATGCTCATGTGCGGGAACAGCGCATAGTTCTGGAACACCATGCCGATATCCCGTTCATACGGCGCGCCGTAGGTGACATCGGCGCCGTCGATCAAGACGCGGCCCTCGTCGGGCTGCGCCAGGCCGGCGATCAGGCTCAGCAGGGTGGTCTTGCCGGAGCCGGACGGACCCAGCAGGGTCAGGAATTCGCCGCGGGCGACGTCCAGGTGCGTGGGCGCCAGGGCGACGAAGTCGCCGTAGCGTTTGCCCAGGCCCGAGATTTGCAGATTGGAAGAAGACATGGTGTTCATTCAGAAAAGAATTACTTCAGGACCCAGCCGTTGAAGCGCTCGAGCACGTCGCGCTGCTTGTCCAGCCAGTACGCCGCGTTGATGTGCAGGCCGGTCTTGATGTTGTCGGGGTGGGTCGGGCAATTGCGCGCCACGTCGGCCTTGATGTAGTCGAAGGCAGCGGGTTGCGTCACGCCGGCGGCAAAGAATTCAACCAGCGCGGCCTGCCGCTTGGGGTCGGACGCGAACTTGATGAATTCGCGGCAAGCGTCGGCGTTGGGCGTGCCTTTCAGGATGGACCAGTTGTCGCAGCCCCAGATGTTCTGGTCCCAGACGATCTGCACCGGCGCGCCGTTGGCAATTGCCGATTGCGCGCGCGACACCCAGGTGGCGATCATGTCGACTTCGCCCGAGCCCAGCATCTGTTCGACCTGGGCGCCCGTGTTCCACCACACGTCCACCGACGGCTTGACCTTGTCCAGGCTGGCCAGCGCGCGGTCGATGTCGCAGGGGTAAACCTTGTCCGTGGGCACGCCGTCGGCCATCAGCGCTTCTTCGATGGTGTCGAACGGGTGCTTGCGCAGGCCGCGGCGTCCCGGGATGTCCTTCACGTTCCAGAAGTCGGCCCACGACGCCGGGGCGCGGCGGCCCTTGAACGCGTCGGTGCGGTAGGCCAGCACGGTGGTGTAGACGTTGTTGCCCACGCCGTACGGCGACATGTATTGCTTGGGAATGGTGGCCACGACGGGATCGGATTCCAGGCCGTGCTTTTCCAGGTACACCTTGCCGCCTTCTGTCAGCATCAGGATGGCGGGCTGGCTGATCTTGGCCATGTCCCAGGTGTAGTTGCCGGTGTCCACCATGCTGCGGATCTGCGCGGTGGGCTCGGCGTTGGCCTGCACGCCCACGACCTGGATGCCGGTGGCTTCCGTGAACGGCTTGTAGAACACGGCGCCATACGCCTTGCTGTAGATGCCGCCGTCGTCGCGCACGACGATGCGCTTGGACGCCGCACGCGACGGCGTCCAGATCATGGGCATGGCCAGCGCGGCGGCGCCGGCGGCAACGGTTTTCAGCGCGCTGCGGCGCGAAGCGTTGTGGGAGGTCGATTTCATGGAAGACTCCTGCGGGTCGGGTCAGGGACTACGGATCAAGAACGACGGCTCAAGGCAGCAAGCGGCCGGGGTTGAAAAGGTTGGCGGGATCGAAGGTGGCTTTCAGGGCGCGCATCATCGCCAGTTCGACGGGCGACTTGTAGTGCGCCATTTCGGCCAGCGACGTGCGGCCCACGCCATGTTCGGCGCTGAAGGTGCCGCCCAGCGCGTCCGCCACGTCGTTGACGGCGCGCCGGATGTCGGCCGCCATCGTGTCGCGGTCGGGCAGGGCGTTCCAGGCGTCGAACGTGAAGAACGGAATGAAGTGCACGTTGCCGTCGCCCAGGTGGGCCACGATCAGCACGGGCAGGCCGGGCACCAGGCGGCGCACGGCCGCCGTGGCTTCATCGATGAAACGCGGCACGCTGGAGACTGGTACCGCGCTGTCGGTGGTCAGGCCCACGCCCGCCTTCTTGTTGCCTTCGGACACGCTGTGGCGCACTTCCCAGAGCGCGGCGCGCTGCGTGTCGTTGCTGGCCACGACGGCATCGTGCAGCAGGCCAAGCTCAGACGCTTGTTCCAGGATCTGCTGCAGCAGGTCTTGCAGTTCGGCGCCGTTGCCGGTGTCGGACAGTTCCACCAGCACGTGCCAGGGATGCGCGCCGGCCAGCGGATTCTTGCGGCCCGGCACGTGCGCCATCACGATGTCCAGCTGGTTGCTGTCGATCATTTCAAAGGCCGACAGGCGCGAGCCGCACGCGCGTTGGAACAGGCCCAGGATCTCGAGTGCGGCCTGCGGGCTGTCCGGTGCCATCCAGGCCACGGCGTGCGCCGTGGGCAGCGGGTGCAGCTTCAGCACGGCGGCGGTGACGATGCCCATCGTGCCTTCGGCGCCGATGAACAGGTGTTTAAGGTCGAAACCGGTGTTGTTCTTGCGCAGCGCCGTCAGGCCATTCCAGATGGTGCCGTCGGGCAGCACCACTTCCAGGCCCAGGATGTTGTCGCGCGTGTTGCCGTAGCGCAGCACGCCCGTTCCGCCGGCGTTGGTGGCGATGGTGCCGCCGATCTGGCACGAGCCTTCGGCGCCCAGGCTGATGGGGTACAGGCGGCCTTCGGCGGCCGCCGCGTCGTGCACCGTGGCCAGCACGCAACCCGCTTCGACTTCCATGGAGTTGTTGGCGGCATCGACCCGGCGGACCCGGCGCATGCGCGCCAGGTTCACGATGACGGGCGGCTTGCCGGCGGCGTCGGGCACGGCTCCGCCGCACAGGCTGGTGTTGCCGCCCTGCGGCAGCACCGGTGTGGCGTGCGCGTTGCACAGCCGGACGATGTCGGCGACCTGCTGCGTGTTGCCCGGCAGGGCGACGCACAGCGCCGGGCCCTTGTATCGGCCGCGCCAGTCTTCGGTGTAGCCGGCGGTGTCGGCGTCGGAGTGAAGGATGGCGTCCGCGCCCAGGGCCTGGGTCAACGCGTCTAGCAGGGTGATGCCGTTGGTCATGTCTGTGGTCCCGAATGGGGCTCGGAGTTCGACGGAAGTCCGAGCGCATTGAGGCACAGCATACGATTACTTAAATCGCTTTTCGATTTGAATAATCGTATTTCAATTAATTCTAGGGTATGTACTAGGAGTGAATCCGTCCGATAACGGGCGTCCCTTGCGGCGGGCGGATTGTTGTGGTCCCCGCAAACCCGCATTCTGCCAAGCTTTGCTGGCCACGGCTTGTCGCGCGTCCACCCCTTGCCACGCTGAATTCGCCCCTAGTGGCTGTTCCGGATTGCGATTTTTAAAATGATCGAAATACAATCATATCGTGTGAAATGCAATTCTATTCGACCCCCGCAAATCAAGGAAGGACATGCTTCCCAGCGTGATGGATTACCGGCGGCAGGCGCAAAGGCGGCTGCCCCGGCTGGCGTTTGATTACCTGGAGGGCGGAGCAGAAGACGGCCTGACCCTTGCTCGCAACCGGGCGGCTTACGCCGATCTGGAATTCCGCCCCGACGTGCTGGTGGACGTGACGGATTGCCGCCTGGACGCCACGGTGCTGGGGGCCTCAGCCGCCATGCCCGCCATCGTGGGGCCGACGGGCCTGAATGGGCTCTTCTGGCCGCAAGCCGACGTGCATCTGGCGCGCGCCGCGCATCAGGCGGGTTTGCCGTTCGTGCTGTCCACCGCGTCGACCTCGTTGCTGGAAGACGTACGCGCCGCCACGCCCGGTGAATTGTGGCTGCAGCTGTATGTGCAGCGCGACCGCCGCATCGCCGAACACCTGATGGACCGCGCCTGGCAGAACGGCTACACCGTGCTGTTCCTGACCGTGGACGTACCGGTGCATGGCAACCGCGACCACGACAAGCGCAATGGATTCAAGCTGCCGCTGCGGCCGTCGCGCCAACTGCTGCTGGATCTGGCGGCGCATCCGGGCTGGTGCTGGCAAATGTTGCGCCACGGCGGGCCGCAGTTAAAGAACCTGGCCGTCAGTTCCAACGCGCGCGAGAACATCACTGAACAGGCCTCTGCACTAAGTCGGCAGATGGATCTGGCGCTGAGCTGGAACGACGTGGCCTGGCTGCGCCGCCACTGGCGCGGCCGCATCGTGATCAAGGGCATCCAGGGCATGGCCGACGCGCGGCGCGCGCAGGCGCACGGCGTGGACGGCATCGTGCTGTCCAACCACGGCGGCCGTCAGCTGGAAAGCGCGCCTTGCCCGCTGGAAGTGCTGCCCGAGGTCGCCGCGGAACTCGGGCAGTCGCTAGAGATCCTGGTGGACGGCGGCGTGCGCCGCGGCAGCGATATCGCCAAGGCGGTGGCGCTGGGTGCGCGCGCCGTGCTGCTGGGCCGTGCGCCGCTGTATGGCCTGGCGGGGCGCGGACCGGCCGGGGCGAACGAAGTCCTGGCCATCCTGCGCACCGAGCTCGACAATACCCTCAGGCTGCTGGGCCGCAACCGTATCGGCGCGCTGGACGCCGCAGCGGTGCGAAAGCGCTGAACCCGTCTTGCCACCCCCTTTTTTGGAAGCACAGCAATATGCGAGAAAAGATCGTTTTCATCGGCGGCGGCAATATGGCCTCCGCCATCATCGACGGCCTGCTGCGCCAGGGCCGCGAACTGTCCGACTTCCTCGTGATCGAGCCCTATGCGCCGACGCGCGACGCGCTGTTCGCGCGCGGCCTGAACTGCCGCGAAAGCGTCGGTCCGGAAATCGCCGATGCGGCGTTGTGCGTGCTGGCCACTAAGCCGCAGGCTTTGCGCGAGGCTTGCGGCCAGGTGCATCAGCATCTGTCGGCAGCGGCCACCGTGGTCAGCATCGCCGCGGGGGTTGAGCTGGCATCGCTATCGGAATGGCTGGGCGGCCATGCGCGCATCGTGCGCGCCATGCCGAACACACCCGCCAAGGTGGGGCTGGGCATGACGGGGCTTTACGCCACGCCCGCCTGCAGCGACGCCGAACGCGGCCAGGTGGATGCCTTGTTCGCCGCGGTGGGCGAACGTATCTGGGTAGACAGCGAAGCCATGATCGACGCGGTGACCGCCGTGACGGGAAGCGGTCCCGGCTACGTCTTCTACTTCATGGCCGCCTTGGAAAAAGGCGCGGTGGAGCTTGGCTTTTCCGCGACCGATGCGCGCCGGCTGGCCGTGTCCGCGTTTCGCGGCGCGGCAGGGTTGGCCGCCAGCGAAGACGTGCCGCTGACGGAACTGCAGGACCGCGTCACTTCCAAGGGCGGCACCACCTACGCCGCGTTGTCGCATATGCGCGAGGCCGGTGTCGCAGACGCGATCACGCAGGCGGCGCACAAGGCCGAACAGCGCGCGCGCGAACTGTCGGCGGGATAGTCCGGCTCGCGCCCGGGCAGCCACGCAGCTGTGCGTCGGTTCAGCGCTGGCGGCCCAGCCACCCCAGCAGCATGACCGACGCCGCAATCGCCGCCACGTTGAACTGCATGGCCGACGCGAATGCCTGCGCATAACGCTCGGGAGCACTGGCGTCGGCATGCGCGTGCAGCGCGCCGCCGAACAGCATGCCCGCCGCCGACACGCCTAACGCGGCGCCCACCTGCTGCAAGGTCGACACCACACCTGCCGCCATGCCGGCCTGGCGGTCTTCAACCAGGCCCAGCACCAGATTCACCAGCGGCGTATTGACCGCGCCTTGCGCCGCGCCCAGCCAGACCAGCGCCGGCACCAGCGACCACGGCGCCAAGGCCGCGCCTGCGGTGCCCACGTGCACCATCAGCGCGGCCGTGGCCCCGCCATACAACAACGCCGCCAGCGCGATGGCGCCCGTGCCAAAGCGCGCCACCAAACGTGGCGCAACCATCGACCCCGCCACGAAGCCCACGCTGGCCGGCGCGAAAATCAGGCCAGCGGTCAGCGCATCCAGGCCGAAGCCGGTCTGCACCAGCAGGGCATAGCACAGGAACATCGCGCTGGCGGTCGAGAAGACAAACATCACCAGCAGGCAGCCGGCCGCAAAGCGCGGTTGCGCCAGCAAAGCCATGTCGACCAGCGGCGCGTCGCCGTTGGCCCGCACGCGGCGCTGCACGCGCACGAACAGCGCCAGCAATATGGCCGATGCGCCGCCGCAAGCGATTGTCCAGATCGGCCACTGCCGCGCCGGCCCTTCGATCAATGCCAGCAACAGCAAGGCCAACCCCGTGCCCACCATTGCCGCGCCGGGCCAGTCCATTGCCGCGGCCGACGCCTCGCGGGACTCGGGAATGTGGCGAGCCAAGCGCCACGCCAACAGGCCCAGCGGCACGTTGATCAGGAAGATGGTGCGCCACGCCAGGCCGAACACGTCCGCATGCACGATCCAGCCGCCCAGCACCTGTCCGGCGATGGCCGCCAGCCCCAGCGTCATGCCCATCAAACCGAACGCGCGCCGCCGCGCATGGCCTTCGTAGCTGACGCGGATCAGCGCATACACCTGCGGGAACAGCATGGCGGCCGCGACGCCTTGGAGGATACGTGCCCCGATCAGCGTATCGGCCGTGGGAGCCAGCCCGCAAAGCGCGGACGCCAACGCAAAGCCGGCCATGCCCAGCATGAACAAGCGGCGGCGCCCGTGGCGGTCGCCCAAGCGGCTGCCGGCGATCAGCAGCACGCCATACGCCAATTCGTAGGCGACGATGATGAAGTTGATCTGCGCAAAGCTGGCCGACAACGTGGCCTGCATGCTTGGGATGGCGACGTTCACCACGAACAGGTCGAAGATCGTGATGAAGCCGCCCGACAGCAGCACGGCCAGGCCCAGCGGGCTGAGCGCAGGGGCGTCGGGGGCGCGGGGCGCGCAAGGGGAAGGCAGGGTGGTCGAGGTCATGAATACGCCAGCGAAAACGGGATTGGCGCTATTCTGGGTGGACCTTCAGCCTTATACAATTTAGCTGTTTATGCTATTACTGCTTGCAATAGCCTGCCCGCCAGGATGCTTATTCTCGCGATGACTGACGCTCCCATCCCCCAGCGCCTGGACCGCACACGAGCGGACCTGTCCGAATTCCTGCGCCTGCGTCGTGAACGCCTCAGCCCGACGGCGCTGGGCCTGCCCGCCGGCGGCCGCCGCCGAACGCCCGGACTGCGCCGCGAGGAAGTGGCCGCGTTGGCGGGCGTGGGCCTGGCCTGGTACACCTGGTTCGAACAGGGCCGCAACATCAGCGTGTCGGCCACCTTCCTGGAAAACCTGGCGCGCGTACTGAAACTGGACCCCGCCGAGCGCCGCCACCTGTATCTGCTGGCCCATCAACGCCCGCCTGCCGAGCCGGGCCGCACCGTGTGCACCGTGCCGCCACAGGTGCGCCGACTGATGGAAGACTTGCCCGCCCGGCCGGCCTACATCTTGAACCTGCGTTGGGACGTGGTGGTGTGGAACGCCGCCGCCGACCACGTCTTCGGCTTCTCGGCGCAAGCGCCCGGCCGCCGTAACCTACTGTGGATGCTGTTCGTGGCGCCCTCGATGCGGCAGGTGTTCGTCGACTGGCAAGCGCAAGCGCCCGCCATGCTGTCCACCTTCCGGCGCGATTTCGCCAGCGCGGCGGGCGTGCCCGACATCGCCGAACTGGTCGACGAACTGGAACGTGTATCGCCGGATTTCAAGGCCTGGTGGCGCGAACACGACGTGCACGGCACGTGCATGGGTGTGCGCAAGCTGCATATCGAACCGCTGGGAGAGGTGGCCTTCGAGCACGCGACCTTGTCCGTGGACGAAAGCCGCCATTTGCGGCTGGTGGTGTACGCGCCGGCGCCCGACGACCCGCGGGCAGAGGATTTTGCGCGATGGGTGCAGGGGCGAACGACGCCAACAGAGACCGCGCATTGCGAGTAAGGTACGCAGTAGAGGCCTTTGATTGCCGGCACGTCGGCCTGTGCCACCAGCGGGAACCCGTCCATCATGAAGATCCTTCGCTCAACCGTAAGACCCGTCCTTGCCGCGGTCGCGTGCGCGTCGATTGCCGCCTGCGCGAACAATCCGCCCCGGCAAACCGATATGGACTATCGCAGCCGGCCATCTTCCACGACGCAGCGCGCAAACACCCCGCCCGGGTCTTCGGATCAGCGCTTGACCATACAGTCCGGCGAAGGCGAAAAACTGAATCTTCCGTGGTTCGTCCGGGATACACAGGAGTGGATCAACAGCAACTGACGCCGGAACAGGCAGTGCCATGCATTGCCGGGCTCAGTCCCGCACTCAGTCAGGCTTCCCGTCATGGTCTCCGAGCGGCCGGGCCGGCCAATCCACCCAGCGATTAGCGCGCGTACGCTCGTACGCGTCATTAAGCGGGAAACGCACGCGATTGTCATCGCGGGTAGGTTCGCCGATGACCATCAGCCGCACAGCGTCCTGCGTATTGTTGATGAAGGTGTGGCAGATGCCGGTTCCCGCAGGAAACGCGACGGCGTCCCCTTCCGCAAGGGGATGCAGCACACCATCGATCCACACGTCGGGCTTGCCCTCGAGCACGTACACAAACTCCTGTTCGGTACTTTCCGCGTGCGGATAAGACGTCCGCCGGCCAGGCAACAGCCTGACGTGATGAATGCCGATACGGGTAATCCCAAGTGCCGCGGCAAGCGGCGCATCCAGCGCCATCGGCTCGGTATCGCCCTGATAGGAATGCGCATCGGGTTCTTCAAGTTCAGTCCAATGCTTGATGAAATTCGGTCGGTTCATCGGCTGTCCTCCTTTAAGGCTGTTCCAATGGCCATACCTCTACAACACCATGCGCAACCGCGCAGGGAGTGCGTGACACCAGGTCAATCGCCTCGGCCAGGTCAGCCGCCTCGATGATGGAAAAGCCAGCCACCGGCAAGGGCGCGCGCATATAGGGCGCGTTCGTCGTTTCGACGCCGGCAGCGTCATGATTGCGTACCTGCACCGGGGCGCCTGCGATGCCCATCAACACGCCGTCTTGTTTCAACCGCGCGTCGTGCGCATGCGCAGCATCGCGGAGGGGGGCTGCCGTACGGTCGTAACCCGCCTGGTCTCCATATCCGATCGTCACGAACTTTGGCATGGGGAGTCTCCTGAGAAGGTGTGCTTCGTTAAGGTATCAGACTGCATACAGCGTCATGAATTGCAGTCTGACAACGTCAGGTCGGAGAATTCGACCCGATTGCGTCCCGCCGCCTTTCCTCTGTAGAGCGCCGCGTCGGCTTGTCGAAGCGCATCCTCCAGGCCATGGGCGCCATGGAAGGGGGGCGAAATTCCAATGGTGATCGTACAGCGCAGGGAACTACTAGAACCCGTCACGTTGATGCCTTGGCTTTCAATGCGGGTACGTAGGCGCTCTGCCAAGGTGATTACCGTGTCACCGTCCGCCTCCAGGAAGATTGCCACGAATTCCTCTCCCCCGATACGGCCCGTCAAGTCGCCACGACGAACGGTGGAGCGAAGTAGTTCCGCCACTTGGCATATGACTTCATCCCCGGCTTGGTGGCCGTAGGTGTCATTGATCCGCTTGAAATGGTCGACATCCAACAGCAGCAAGCGAACGGGCGCGGACTGCCGAGAATCGAAATACCGTTTAAGCGCATCCAGAAGCCCTCTGCGATTGAGCAGGTCCGTCATGGGATCGCGCGCCGCTATGTTGCGCAGACTATCCGTCAGCCGCCGCAGTACCAGCCAGACAATGGAGGGCGGCACGATGGTAGCCAGAGTCGACATGTAGATGTAGAAGATCATTTGAAAGCGGCTGTCCATGTGCAGCGCATCCAAACCGTCATCTACGATTTTCAAGAACTTCAGCGCATTGAGAACACAGATCCCGCCAATCAGAAGCGCAAAGAAAACCATCTCTCCGTACAAGTCTTTTGCGAAAGTGCGCACACCGTAGATCACGGTGATGGCCATTGCAAAGAAAAGCAGGCTCGCCGTCGCCGCAAGCATTGCATAGCGCGCGGTGGGTCCTGCGTTCCATTGCACCAATAATTGCGCTATGCCGTAGGCCACGGAAAAAATGATCAACGGACGCCACAATGGAACTTGACGCCCAAAAAAGCGCATGGCGCCAAGCCAGTAGGCGATGGGGGCAGCCAGCGTGAGGGTGTGGTTGATGACGCTCATCACGCTCCAGGCCGGTCCCCCCTCAAGCAGTTGCAGGATGTAGGCCAACGCCAGCAGAAGATTGCCTACCGCAAAAAAATCCATCCCCATCCGGTTGCCGGGCAAGCGACGACTGATAAGCAAAAACATGACCGAAAAGCACAACAGGTGTGCACACAGCATGGCGACGAGCGTGGAGGCAACCATAAATGGAAACGAGGAGAGGGAGGGAGAAACTCCTACATTGGTAATGCTAGGACGTAGGCAGCGACATTAACTGGGGAAACTCGATCCAGGTCAAGTGCCGCGTGCGAGTTGCCGAGCGCCGTGATCCATTCAGGCTGCTAGCTTTGGAACGTGCTCTAGAAAATTTTCATCGCAGGCCTCGCGCGTCGAGCCATTCCTGCATCATCGTGATCTCGCCCTCCTGGGCCTGGATCACGTCTTCGGCAAGCGCACGAACGATCGGGTCCTTGCCATACCGAAGCGCCACTTTCGCCATGTCTATGGCGCCTTGGTGGTGGGGGATCATGCCACGCATGAAGTCCACGTCGGCGTCGCCTGTGGCGTCGATCATCATGTCCTTGTGCATACGTTCATTGACGCTGCGGTAGGCCTCAAAGGCCTCGCTACTGCCAAGTGAAGCCGTGGTGGTCGCTTCGTGGGGATGGGGGGCTGAGTTGGGTGTTTTCTGCATGATGGCTCCGAGTGCTTCAGGGGGAGTGGACGGCTCGGTATGTGCCGCCCTGGAACGACGGGATCAATCTATTCCTTGCAATGGTTGAAAGGTCAACACCCTTCTCGGACGCCTACGAATGCCTTGACCTTCCCACCATTGCAATACCTAGCCTTTCCGAAAAATGCTGCAGAGATGCTTCGGAAAGGCCGACGCCCTGCTGCGCTGAAGGGGTTTTTTCATGCGTCGAAAATTCAAGATTGCCGTATTGGCGGGTGTCATCGCGGCGGCCGGCACCATCGCGTTTGTTCCCAGGGAGGTCTCAGGTAACGAAGGTAAGGCGTCGGCGCCCGCGGCGCCGCAGGTGCCTGTCGCGGAGGTCGTCGTGCGCACGATCGCGCCGTCGACTGATTTCACGGGATTCCTGGCGGCTCCCAAGTCTGTCGAGCTGCGCTCACGTGTTGGCGGAGCCGTCGATGCGGTCAGTGTTCCCGAAGGTAGCCTGGTGCGAAAAGGACAGCAGCTGTTCCAGATCGACCCGCGACCCTTTCAGGTCGCGCTGGATACCGCCACGGCACAATTGCGCCAGGCGGAGGCGTTGGCCGGGCAGGCCCAGGCCGACTTCGACCGGGCCCACCGGCTGGTGTCCACCGGCGCGGTCTCGCGCAAAAGCTACGACGATGCCGTGTCGGCGCGCAACGCCAGCCAAGCCCAGGTGCAGGTGGCCAAGGCGGCCATCGCCGCGGCGCGGCTTGATCTCTCGTACGCGCGCATCACTGCGCCGATATCCGGGCGCGTTGACCGGGTGCTGGTGACCGAAGGCAATCTGGTCAGTGGCGGGGCGGCGGGCGCTGCCACGCTGCTGACCACGATCGTGTCGATCGACCCCGTGCACGTCTACTTCGACATCGACGAGGCGACCTACCTCAACGCGGTCAGGCACGCCCGGCCCGACGCCGGTGGCGGCAAGCCGGCGCTTTCCGTCGCCGTGGGGCTGACCACGGATCGCGGGTTTCCCTACACAGGCACGCTCGACTTCGTCGCCAACCAGATCGATCGCAGTACCGGCACCATCCGCGCCCGCGCCGTGATCCCGAACCCCGATGGCCAATTGGCGCCGGGCCTGTTCGCCCGAGCCAGACTGGCGACCGGCGGCGAGCGCCCGGCCATCCTGGTGGACGATCAGGCCGTTGGCACGGACCAAGGGAAGAATTATGTGCTGGTCGTCGGCAAGGACAACCTGGCCCAATACCGCGCGGTAGAGCTGGGCCAGATGGAGGAAGGGCTGCGTGTCATCAATACCGGCTTGCAAGGCGGCGACCGGATCGTCATCAAGGGCCTGGTGCGCCCCGGCATGGCGGTCACGCCCCGCGTGGTTCCCATGCAGCAGGCAGCCGCCTCGGAGGCGCGCCAATGAAGTTCCCTCACTTCTTCATCGCGCGGCCGATCTTCGCCATCGTCCTGTCCCTGCTCATGCTGCTGGCCGGCGCCATCGCCTTCTGGCAATTGCCGCTGAGCGAATACCCCGCCGTCACGCCGCCCACGGTGCAGGTGACGGCGAGCTACCCCGGCGCCAACCCTGAGGTGATCGCCGACACCGTCGCCGCCCCGCTTGAACAAGTGATCAATGGCGTCGAGGGAATGCTCTACATGAATTCCCAGATGGCGACCGATGGCCGGATGGTGCTTACCATCGCGTTCAAGCAGGGCACGGATCCCGACATGGCGCAGATCCAGGTGCAGAACCGGGTTTCGCGCGCCTTGCCGCGCCTGCCCGAGGAAGTGCAGCGCATCGGGGTCGTCACGCAGAAGACGTCTCCGGACGTGTTGATGGTCGTGCACATCGTCTCGCCGGACAAGCGGTACGACCCGCTTTATCTGTCCAACTTCGCCATCCGGCAGGTGCGCGACGAACTCGCGCGCCTGCCTGGCGTCGGCGATGTCCTGGTCTGGGGCGCCGGAGAATACTCCATGCGAGTCTGGCTCGATCCGTCCAAGGTCGCCACGCGGGGATTGACTGCCAGTGATGTGGTTGCGGCCCTGCGCGAGCAGAACGTGCAGGTCGCCGCCGGATCCGTGGGCCAGCAACCGGATACGTCGGCCGCTTTCCAGGTGACCGTCAACACGCTCGGCCGCCTGGCCAGCGTGGAGCAGTTCGGTGAAATCGTCGTCAAAACCGGCGCCGATGGCCAAGTCACCCGCCTTCGCGACGTCGCCCGCGTGTCCCTGGGCGCCGATGCCTATACCCTGCGCAGCCTGATCGATGGCGAATCGGCCCCTGCCTTGCAGATCATCCAGAGCCCTGGCGCCAATGCCATCGATGTTTCCAATGCCGTCCGCGACAAGATGGAAACGCTTCAGCGGGGCTTCCCGCAGGACATCGCGTACCGGATCGCCTATGACCCCACGGTCTTCGTGCGCGCCTCGCTGCAGTCCGTGGCCGTCACGCTGCTGGAGGCCATCGCCCTGGTGGTCATCGTCGTCGTGCTGTTCCTGCAGACCTGGCGCGCCTCGATCATTCCGCTGGTGGCCGTGCCGGTGTCGCTGGTGGGCACCTTCGCCGTGATGCACATGTTCGGCTTCTCGCTGAACACGCTGTCTCTCTTCGGCCTTGTGCTATCGATAGGCATCGTGGTGGACGACGCCATCGTGGTGGTCGAAAACGTGGAACGCCATATGGCGCTGGGCGAGCCGCCAAAGGAAGCCGCGCGCAAAGCCATGGATGAGGTGACCGGGCCGATTCTGGCCATTACCTCCGTGTTGGCGGCCGTGTTCATCCCCTCGGCGTTCCTCTCTGGCCTGCAAGGCGAGTTCTATCGCCAGTTCGCCCTGACGATCGCCATCTCGACCGTGCTGTCGGCCATCAATTCGCTCACGCTGTCCCCGGCGCTTGCGGCCATTCTGCTCAAACCGCATCACGAGGCCGCCAAATCCGATTGGCTCACGCGCCTGATGGGAAGCGTGTTTGGCGGATTCTTCCGGCGTTTCAACCGCTTCTTCGACAAGGCGTCGGACGCCTACGTCGGGGCCGTGCGGCGCGCGGTGCGCGGCAGCGCCATCGTCCTGCTGCTGTATGCCGGCTTCGTGGGCCTGACCTGGCTGGGCTTCAATCAGGTGCCCAATGGCTTCGTGCCGGCCCAGGACAAGTACTTCCTGGTCGGCATCGCCCAGTTGCCAAGCGGCGCATCGCTGGACCGCACAGAGGCCGTCGTGAAAGAGATGTCCCGGATCGCGCTGGCCGAGCCCGGGGTGGAAAGCGTAGTGGCCTTCCCGGGCCTGTCGGTGAATGGCCCGGTGAATGTGCCGAACTCGGCGCTGATGTTCGCCATGCTCAAGCCGTTCGACGAGCGCCAAGACGCCTCGCTGACGGCCAACGCCATCGCAGGAAAGCTGATGGGCAAGTTCAGCCAGATCCCGGACGGCTTCGTCGGTATCTTCCCGCCGCCGCCGGTGCCGGGCCTGGGCGCCATGGGCGGCTTCAAGTTGCAGATCGAGGATCGGGCGGGATTGGGCTTCGAAGCGCTGGCGCAGGCGCAGGGCGAGATCATGGGCAAGGCCATGCAGGCGCCCGAACTGGCGAACATGCTTGCCAGCTTCCAGACCAATGCCCCGCAGCTGGGGGTGGAAGTCGACCGCGTGAAGGCCAAGTCCTTGGGCGTGTCGCTGACCGACGTATTCGAGACGCTGCAGATCAATTTGGGGTCGCTCTACGTCAACGACTTCAATCGCTTCGGGCGCACCTACCGGGTCATGGCCCAGGCTGACGCGCCGTTTCGCATGCAGGCCGAGGATATCGGCCTGCTCAAGGTGCGCAACGCGGCCGGCGACATGATTCCGCTGAGTGCCTTCGTGACGATAACGCGCGGGTCAGGCCCCGATCGAATCGTCCACTACAACGGCTTTGCCTCCGCGGACATCAGCGGGGGGCCGGCGCCGGGCTATTCATCGGGCCAGGCCACGGACGCGATCGAGAAGATCGTAAGCGAGACCCTGCCCGAAGGGATGGTGCACGAATGGACGGATCTGGTCTTCCAGGAAAAGCAGGCGGGCAATTCGGCGCTGTACATCTTCCCGCTCGCAGTGCTGCTGGCCTTCCTGATCCTGGCGGCCCAATACAACAGTTGGTCGCTGCCGTTCTCGGTGCTGTTGATTGCACCCATGGCGCTGCTTTCGGCGATTGCCGGCGTCTGGGTTTCCGGTGGCGACAACAACATCTTCACGCAAATCGGATTCGTGGTGCTGGTCGGCCTGGCTGCCAAGAACGCGATCTTGATCGTCGAGTTCGCCCGCGCCAAGGAAATCGAAGGCGCTGACCCGCTGGCGGCGGTTCTCGAAGCGGCGCGGTTGCGGCTGCGCCCCATCCTGATGACCTCGTTCGCCTTCATCGCCGGCGTGGTGCCGCTGGTGCTGGCCACCGGCGCTGGCGCCGAGATGCGCCACGCCATGGGCATCGCGGTGTTCGCCGGCATGCTGGGCGTGACGCTGTTCGGCCTGCTGCTCACGCCTGTGTTCTATGTCGTCGTGCGCAAGCTTGCCCTGCGCCGCGCCGCCCCTGAAACCCGCACCGGGGCAAGCGACCAGCGCGCCTGATGGCTAGGAAATACTGACATGAAGACATTTTTCACACGCTCCCGCCAGGCCCGGCCGCTGGCGCCGCTCGCCCTTGCAGCCGCTCTCGCCGGATGTTCGCTGGCGCCCACGCATGAGCGCCCGGCGGCGCCGATCGAAGCGGCCTATCCATCGGGAGCCGCTTACGACGCCGTCGCCTCCGCAAAGCCTGGCGAGGTGGTCGTCGCTGACATCGGGTGGCGGGACTTTTTCCTCGATCCGCTATTGCAGCAATTGATCGGTATCTCGTTGAGCAACAACCAGGATCTGCGCAAAGCCGCGCTCAACGTCGAAGCGGCGCAGGCGATGTACCGCATCCAGCGTGCCGAGATGCTGCCTGACCTGGACGCGGCCGGCAGCGCCGCATCCGAACGCGTACCGGCCGACCTTGATGCCATGGGTGCTGCCCGCGTCAGCCGGCGCTACGAAGTGGCGGGCGTAAGTGCCGCCTGGGAGCTGGATCTCTGGGGCCGCATCCGCAGCCTAAGCGACCAGGCCCTGGCCTCCTATCTGGCCCTGGCCGACATCCGCATCGCCACGCAAATGAGCCTGGTGTCCGAAGTGGCCAATGCCTACCTCACGCTGCGTGCCGATCAGGAGTTGCTGCGCCTGACAAACGACACGCTAGCCACGCAGAAGCGTTCTTACGAACTGACGGCCCGGCTGGTCCAGGCCGGCCACTCCACGCAACTCGACTTGCGCCTTGCGGAGATTACGCTGCGCAATGCCGAGACCAATCATGCCGTCTACACGCGGCAGGCAGCCAGGGACCGCAATGCGCTCGTGCTGTTGATGGGGCAACCGCTGACGCCCGAGCTATCGCGACAACTTGACGAAGCCACCACGCTACCCGATGGCATCGTGCCGACCGACCTGCCTGGCGGGTTGCCATCGGAACTACTCGCGCGTCGTCCCGACATTCGCGCGGCAGAGCAGAGGCTGCGCGGCGCAAACGCCAATATCGGCGCCGCGCGCGCTGCCTTCTTCCCCACGATCAGCCTGACGGGGTCGGCGGGGACGGCAAGCGCTTCACTGGACGGACTCTTTGGATCGGGCTCGGATACCTGGAGCTTTTTGCCGCAGATTACGGTGCCCATCTTCCGCGGGGGTGCCCTGAAGGCGAACCTGGACGTGGCGCACGTGCAAAAACGCATCGAGATCGCCAACTACGAAAAGGCGGTGCAGACCGCCTTTCGCGAGGTGGCCGACGGGCTGGCGGGCAAGCGCACGCTCGAAGCGCAGATTCACTCCGAACAACTCTCGGTGGCCGCCAGCCGCGACGCCTACCAACTGGCGGCGCAGCGCTTCGAAGAAGGGGTGGATGACTACCTGACGCTGCTCGAAGCCCACCGCTCCCTATACCGCACGGAGCAGGCCCTGGTGCGGACGCGCCTGACGCGGCTGAACAATCTTATCGATCTATACAAGGCCCTGGGAGGGGGCTGGAAAGAAGATACCGGGCAGTCGACGGGTGCGTAGAGCGCTGCCCCGGCCGGCAGGAAAATTCCCCACGCGGCGCAATGTCTCATTATTCACGCCCATCCGTCTCACCTCGACGCATTTGACGTTTCCCGTCCATCCCCGCAGTGTAAATTCGCCCACGATTTCCTTCGTACGACGCCTGGGTAAACCAAGCGCCCGGCGAGGGAATGTCCTGCAATTTCACTGATGGTATCGATGTATATGCTTCGCACAATACGCAGTAAGGCAGCCCGCGTTTCTCTTGCTCTCTTGGGCATGACCCACGCGATGTCGTACGCGGCAGAGGGCGCAGCAGACCCGGCGGTTACGGACCCCCACTTCGAGTTGGCGCCGGGCTATATCCCCAAAGAGAACCTGCCCAACAGCCTCGATCTGCTGGGGCCGCCACCTGCTGCGGACAGCGCCGCGTTCGCGCGTGACGAAGAGGCACGGAAAGCAACCATCCCGCTGCGCGGTGGCGCGCGCGCCGCGCAAGCCCGCCTGGACGCAGACCTGCAGTTTCCGCAGCCGGCCAAGAATTTCTCGTGCGCGATGGGCGTGGACATCACCGAGGCGCAAACGCCGCACCTGTATCGCTTGATGCAGAAGGTGCTGACCGATGCAGGCCTGTCTACCTATGGCGTCAAGAATACCTATAACCGGGTTCGCCCGTTTGTCGTCCACAACGAAGGAACGTGTTTCCCCGAGCAGGAAACGCTGCTGCGCACGGATGGCTCATACCCGTCTGGCCATACGGCGGCGGGCTGGGCCTGGGCCTTGGTCCTGGCCGAGATCAATCCTGATCGCGCCAACACAATATTCAAGCGCGGCCTGGCGTTCGGGCAAAGCCGGGTCGTCTGCAATGCGCATTGGCAAAGCGATGTGGACGCCGGCCGCACGATGGGCGCGGCCACGGTTGCCCTGTTGCATAACGATGACGAGTTTCGTGCCGATCTGGCTGCGGCTCGCAAGGAAGTGGAAGCCGCCAGGGCCAAGCACCCGGCGCCCAGCGTCGAATGCAAGGCAGAGGAAGCTGCGCTGTCCGAACAGTGACGCCGCCTTCGATCTGCTTACGAACTCCAAAGACGCCGCCTCATCGAGTCACCATGAAACTGTGTTTTACGCCGCTTATCCTGTTGAGCGCGCTGGTCGGGACCTGCAACGTATCCTTTGCTGACAGCACGCTGCCGATCAGCCCGCTTCTGCAGAAGGATTCTGGCAATGCCGCCGATACGTGGCGGGTCAGCGTGAGCCCCTATATCTGGGCGTCGGGCATCAAGGGCAAGGTCGGCCAGTTCGGGCAGCCGCCGGCAAAGTTGAATTCCAGTTTCAGCGACATTGTGAGCGAGACGGATCTGGCCTTCATGGGCGCTGCCGAGGCGCGTTACCAGCGATTCAGCCTGGTGGCAGACGTCATGTACGGGCAGCTCTCCGGCGGCGGCAACACCCAGTACGGCGTTCTCAGTCGAAAGGTCGACATTTCCTCGAAGACGTTCAGCGGGTTCTTGGGCGCGGGTTACAGCGTGCTTGAGAGCGATCGAGGGCACCTCGACGTGATTGGCGGCGGGCGGCTCTGGCACGCCAGCACCACGATTTCCCTGAAGGGTGGGGTGCTTGGCGGCACGCGTCGAAGCGACAGCGCAACGTGGATTGATGCGGTTGCCGGCGTGCGCGGCCAATACGCCTTGAACGATCACTGGTATCTGACCGGCTGGGGCGTGATCGGCGCCGGACAAGCCCGGCTGGACTGGGACGCCACGGCCGCAATTGGCTATCAGTTCAAGTCCAATTGGTCGGCAGTGCTGGGCTATCGGGCGCTGGGCGTCAATTTCAATCGGAACGGCTTCGTTTACAACGTCGTCCAGCAGGGCCCCATTGTGGGTCTGGCTTACCAGTTCTGAAGCGCAGGCGCCTTACGCGACGTTGGGCCGATGGCTGTGCGCGGCGAAATGGGTCGATAGAAAATTGTCGCTGTCCAGCGGCGACGCCGCATTGGGGCCTTGGCCGCTGGCGTCTTCAGGGGCCAATCCAAAGCGCGCAAGAAATGCCTGGCGAAAGCGGCCGGTATTGCGAAAGCCAAAGTCAGCGGCGATCTGGCTCATCGGTCGCGCTGGGCGCCGTGGATCGACGAGGAAGGCGTAGGCCGCGTCCAGGCGCCGTGTCTTGATCACCTGGGCGATGCCTCCCAGGTCGGAAAATACGCGATACAGATGGGCGCGCGAGACTCTGAATCGTTGCACGAGCAGGTCTGGGCCCAGCTCGGGATCCGCAAGGTGGCGATCAATATAGGCAAGGGCTCGCGCCCGCATTGCCTGACCCAGCACGGATTGCGGGCCATCGTCGACGGGCGCCGTGTTCGACAGGCCTGCCGAGAGCAGCGTGGTAAGGGCTTCTTGTGCCGCGCCGTCCTCACTGGTGGACAGCTGGCCTGCCACCGCGTGGAAACCGCGAAGGTAGTCCGCAAGCAGGCGCGTCATCGGAAGCCCGGGGTCAAGGACGAATCCGTGCACGTCGCGGGGCCCCAGCAGCCTATCGATGCCGGCGCGGGGGATGGTCGTCGCCAACCGTTCGCCGGCGTCCACGCTGCATGCATAAGGGCGGGCCAGGTCGATGATGCAGATCCCCCCGGGGGCCGCCACGACGTCGCGGCCGTCAAAGTCGCCGTGGATGGAACCCGCCGCCACGACATGAACAAGGTAATGATCAAGTCCGGTGCGGGCAATCGTGGCCTTGTCCCGCTTGTAGTGCTGCGCGTTGAAGGTCGTTGAGCCCAGCGTCACTCCGCCCAGGTGGCGAATCCGCATGGTGCCTTCCAACGTTGCCGCGCCGGTTGTCGGATCGAGCGTCGTATCGCAGAACGGGCGCGTGACTTCACGCCAGTATTCGTCACGAAGAGAATGCTCTATTGCGTCGGTGGAGATGAACGTTTCTGAGCATGTCATGTTGACGTCTCGCCTTAAGTCGCAAGCCCGTGGCCGGCCGAAGGGCCAGTGTACCCGCGTCCATGTTGCACAAACGCGGGTGCCGGCATGGGCTGCGCGACCGAACTGAGGGTTAGGGCTGCGGCTTGGGGTCCGGAAAGTGCCACTTGCCGTTCAGGATTTCGTCGCTGGGCTGATACAGCCTGACCGTATAGTTCCAACCCGGCGTGGTGGGCAAGCAATTGGCGATCTTCCCGTCGCATCCGCCGAACTGGATGTCGATCGACCCATCAGCCTTTTTTTGCGCGGTGAGGTTGTTCAACGAATAGGCGTCGTACGGGTTCTTCTGGAAGTAGCCGTCCGCGTTGTACACGCTGACCGACCAGAAGCTCTTCACCGGGACTTCCTTTACGTTCAGCCGATAAACGGTTTTTCCATCGTTCTTGGGCGCCACGCCGGTAAGGTAGATGGCGTCCTTGGCGGGATTTCCACCCCAACCCGTGGCGGTTCCAATCAAGTGCTGGATGGGGTCGACCGTGCCCTTCGGGCCAAAGGCCTGGTTGTAGTTGGGGACCGTCTCGCCCAGCACCAGCAGGGCGTCGCGCATCTTTTTCTGGCTGGCCTGATCCCACTTCGGCACGACGAATTCTCCCGCCTTGGCCTGGCTGACCTTGATGGCATCCTGCAGGGCGTGCACCTGCTTAAGATCCTTCTTGTCTGCGGGGTCGACCAGCGTGCGGATCGCGACAAAGACATAGCGCGTGCCGATGTCCGCCTTGCTCAGGGTATGGGCGCCGGCACCGTAGAAAACGGCGGGTACGTAATGGTCTTCATCGACGATCTGCATCGACATGAATCGTGCACCGGCTTCGGGTAGCGTGATCGTGACGGGGCCTGCATCCAGATCGAACACGGCTTCGGAGTAGAGCGTGTCGCGATTCATGCGGATGACGTTCTGTGCGTCGATGGCGACCGGTGCGCGGCTGTGGATAAAGCGTCCGACACCTCCATCCGCCACCATTTTTCCCATGTAGAGATCGGACTCGGCACGGACAAAGTTGTCGACGCCAACCGGTGTCGTCGCATCGGGGGATTGCGCATGCGCAGTGCCAAACGTTGCGAGCGTCAGGGCGACGATGCGGGGCACGGATGAAAATGACATGTAGGCCTCTTGATCGATTGAAAGTGACTTCATACCCGGGCTTCACGTAGGCTCCGCCCTTTCCGAAGCCGCTACGCATTCCGGGATGCACCTACGATCTTTGCCTTCAGGAGATGGCCCGGCGCGGCAACCTGCGAACGCTCGAGCCGCCCGAGTCGCCTCGAGTGAAATCGTTGGCGAATTTACACTGGGCCTCATGGCAGAAGCCGCATTACCGGGCAAGGCGAGACAAATCGGCCTGAATAATGAGACATTGCGCCGGATCGCGGCTGGGGGATTCGAACGCGGCGCCTGACGGCAGCAGGCTTGCGCCAGCCGCCGCCGTCAGGCGTATGATTTCAGGCAGAGGATCAGTCCCGGCCTGGCCCGGGCCGCAGCCCGCGTGCCAGCTTTGCATGTCACTGCTTCGCGTCGTTCGTCCCGCTCCTTGCGCGGAAGGGCGTAAAGGCGTCGCGCCATGGACCATCTACTGCTTGCTGCCTGCCCGAATGACCCCGGCGGTAAGGGGTCGGGGATCGCTGCCCGGTTATTGCCGCGTGATCACGACCTCAAGGTATTCACTGGGCACCACCATCCCGGCGTCGCCAGAGCGATTGAACCGGTCTATTTGCGCTATCAGATCGCTTTCCAGGGCGGCCTGCGCCGCAGGTTCCAACGCAGCAAACGCTTTAAGAAGCGGCCCGTAATAGGTCTTGAAGACCTGCAGCCAATGTTCGGGCGAACGATAGCGGAACACGAAGTGGCGGGGTTCGGCCTGGATGGCGGAGGCGTGGCTTCCGAACATCTCGTCGATGCGCGCCCGGGTGCCCCACAGCGCGGGCGATTTGACGCCGGCCGGCGGGGGCAGGTGCTTGCCGATGGTCTTGAAGATTTGGCCGATGAAGCCCTCGGGCGTCCAGTTGGCCATGCCGATCTTGCCACCGGGGCGGCAGACGCGGACCAGTTCGGCGGCGGCCTTGTCGTGATCGGCCGTGAACATTACGCCGAAGGTGGAAACGACGGCGTCGAAGCTGGCGGGTGCAAAGGGCAGGGCCTCGGCATCGGCTTCCTGGAATTCGATCTTCAGTCGTTCGGCCGCGGCGCGTTCACGGGCGCGTCCCAGCAGCGCGGGCACGTAGTCGGTGGCGACCACCTCGCACCAGCGGCGGGCCGCGGCCAGCGAGGCATTGCCGTTGCCGGCTGCGACATCAAGCACTTTCTGTCCGGCGCGGACGTCGAGGGATTCGCACAGCTGCTCGCCGACGATCTGCAGCGTGGTGCCGACGACGGCATAGTCTCCGGAAGACCAGGTGGCTTGCTGGCGGGTCTTCAGGGCGGCCAGATCGGGCTGCGCGGCGGCTTGAGGTTGCGCAACGGCGGTGGCGGATATGGGCATGGTCTGTCTCCATTAGTACGGGGGGGAAGCGTCGGCGGACATCGCCGGCGCCGAGCGGCATCGCAGACAAGTGCGCGAAGGCAGGTGCGTGTCGTGCGATCCGGAGTCAACCGTAGTTCCCGTGCGTGGAGCGGACCGTGGTAGCCGGCGTGGAATCTGCGGCGGCAAGGCATCCGGATTTTCCCCAGGATGCAGCCGCCATTCGTATCCACATGCTTGGGTCGATGGCGATCTTGCGGGGGGACGCCGCCTTGGCGTTGCCACCCTCGCGCAAGCTCCGCGCGTTGATCGCCTATCTTGCGCTTGCTCCGCATGCCGTGACGCGCACGCATCTGTGCGAGCTGCTTTGGGACGTTCCGAACGATCCCCGAGGCGAACTGCGCTGGTGTCTCAGCAAGGCAAGAACCTTGCTTGACGAGCCCGACCGCCGACGAATTCAGGCAACGCCAGAGACGGTGACGCTCGATTTGCACGACTGCCTTGTCGACGTCCTGGATATCGAGCAGGCGATGCGTCAGGGCATCAGCAGTGTGGGCGTGGATAGGCTGCGCCGGCTGGCGGCGCTATTCGCGGGCGAGTTCCTGGATGGCCTGCAGCTCAGGGCGTGCCCGGTCTTCGACAGCTGGATGGTGGCGCAACGGCGGCGATTGAGAGCCTGCCAGGCGGTAGTGCTGGAGCACCTGGCCGCGTGCCTGCCAACCGAGTCCGACGAGCGCTACGGCTGCCTGGACAATTGGTTGCGGTTGGCTCCGTACGACCGGCGCGCGCACGCGTTGATGCTGCAGTCGCTAAGCGACCGGGGGCGGCTTCGCGAGGGAGAAGAACACCTGGCTGCCGCGATACGCGCCTTCGAGGACGAGGGGCTGGATTGGCGGCCCCTGCGCGATGCCTGGCGGCAGCTTCGGCTATCGCCCGGCGGCCCGCCGGAACCGGCGGCTGACGCCGCGAAGGCGCCGATTGCCGACTCGTCCGACGGCGGCAGGGAAAGAACCGGACGGGCCTCGATCGCGGTCATGCCCTTTACGAACGCCGCGGCGCGCAGCGGCGTGCGGGGCGGGTTGGGGGACGGGTTGGCCTACGACATCATCACCCGGTTGGCCAAGCTGCGCAGCCTGTTCGTCATCGCGCAGGGGACGGTATTCGCCCTGGACCAGCGCAGCGTGGGGCCGGAAGAGGCTGGCCGGACGCTGAATGTGGACTTCGTGGTGAGCGGCTCGCTGCGCCGGCACGCCAAGCGGATCATCGTGGACGTGACGCTCGTCGAATCGCGGACGGCGCGCATCGTGTGGGCAGAGACCTTCGACCATGCGCTGGACGACGCATTCGTCGCACTGGACGAGATCGGCAACCGGATCGTCGCGTCGATCGAAATCGAGGTCGAATCCGCCGAGCGCAACCGGGCCATTCTCACGCCGCCGAATTCGTTGGACGCGTGGTCGGCCCATCACCGCGGCCTGTGGCACATGTACCGGTTCAACCAGGCGGACAACGCGCTGGCGCGGCATTTTTTCCAGATGGCGGTGCGGCTGGATCCCACGTATTCCCGGGCCTACGCGGGGCTGTCCTTTACCCACTGGCAGGACGCGTTCCAGCGCTGGGGCGAGCAGCAGCCCGCGATGGACCTGGCGTTCAAGACCGCAGGCCAAGGCCTGATCGCCGACGACCGCGACCCCGCGGCACATTGGGCCATGGGCCGGGCGTTATGGCTGCGTGGCAGTCAGGACCCATCGCTGGCGGAATTGCAGCGTGCCGTCGATCTGAGCCCCAACTTCGCCCTGGGGCATTACTCATTGGGGTTTGTCCATTGCCAATCAGGGGACGCCCTGGCGGCCATCGGGTCGGCGGACCATTCGCGCCATCTGAGTCCCTTCGACCCCCTGATGTTCGGCATGCTGGCCGTCCGCGCGCTGGCGCTGGTCCGGTTGGGACGGATCGAGGAGGCTGCCGACTGGGCGCTCAAGGCCGCGATGCGTCCCAATGCTCACGTGCACATCCTGGCGATCGCCGCCCATTGCCTGGCCATCGCTGACCGGGTGGACGAAGCGCTGGGCTTCCTGCCTTTGATCCGCAAGTCGCATCCCGCCTACCGCGTGGATGACCTCCTGGCTGCGTTCCGCCTGACGCCCGAGGTGCAGGCCTTGTTCAGAGAGGGCGCCAGGCGGATCGGGTTGGAGTGACGCCCGAGGCGGGGCGGGTGGAACGCCGTGCTTGACGTCTGGTTTTTTGCGGGTGTATCGTAAGATATATATCTAAAGATACATCGTAAGAGCGAAATAATGCGACATTCCCATTTCCACCAAGAGCATCACGGCCACCACGGCCACCACGGCCACCATGGGCATCACGCCCACCATCCCCATCACCCCCGCCATGCCGCTTCAGGCGGCGACTGGTTCTCGGGTCCGCCCGACGGCCGGGGCGACGCCGACGGTTTCGGCGGCGACGGGCGCGGGTTCACGCGGGGACGCCGCGTGTCGGCGGACGACCTGCAGCTGATGCTGCTGGGCCTGCTTGAGCAAAGCCCGAGCCACGGCTATGAACTCATCAAGGCGCTGGGCACGCTCAGCAACGGCTTCTATACGCCCAGCCCGGGCATGGTCTACCCCGCGTTGACCTATCTGGAAGAGCTGGGCTACGCCACGGTGGAACAAGAGGGCGCCAAGAAGCGCTATCACCTGGCGGAGCCGGGCAAGGCGCATCTGGAAGCGAACCGCAGCCGCCTGACCCTGATGTTCAACCGTTTCAAACACATTGCCCGCAAGATGGACTGGATGCGCCAGGCCTGGAGCGGCGAGCCCCGCAGCCTGGGCCCTGAAGGCGAAGACGTGCGTACCGGCTGGCTGCCGGAGTTCGTCGAGGCGCGCCAGGCCATCCGGCAGGCGCTGCTGGATCGCACCGACGCGTCGCCCGCCGAGCAACGGCGCATTGCCGCCATCCTGGCGCGCGCCACCGACGAGATCAACGGCAAGCCCTGTGCTTGACCTGTTCCCCTGACACTGGAGTTTTAATGACCCGTAGCGATTTGAACGTGGAGCGCGTGCGCCACAACCTGAAGATGCGCGTGCTGACCGTTGCGCGCATCGAGCGCGTTGCCGGCCTGCTGGCCCGCATCACCTTCACCGGCGACGACCTCGCGGACTTCGTGTCCGCGTCGTTTGACGACCATGTGAAGCTCTTTTTCCCCGCTGACCCGACGCAGCCGCTGGCATTGCCCACCGTCGGCCCCGATGGCGTCAAGTTCCCGGAAGGCGCGCCCAAGCCTGCCGCGCGCGACTACACCCCCCGCAGTTTCGATGCGGCACGCCGCGAGCTTGTCATTGAATTCGTGCTGCACGGCGATGGCCCTGCGTCCACCTGGGCCCAGCAGGCCGCGCCCGGCCAGACGCTGGGCATCGGCGGCCCGCGCGGTTCTTTCGTGGTGCCCACGGGGTTTGATTGGCATGTGCTGATCGGCGACGAAACCGCGCTGCCGGCCATTGCCCGCCGCCTTGAGGAACTGCCCGCCGTCGCGCAGGCGCTCGTCCTGATCGAGGTGCCGTCCGCCGCCAACCAGATCCCGCTGCCCTCGGCTGCGCAGACGTCCGTGCGCTGGCTGCATCGCGATGGCACGGCGCCGGGCTACAGCACCTTGTTGCTGGAAGCGGCGCGGGAACTGACCTTGCCGCCCGGCGAAGGCTATGTGTGGGTGGCGGCCGAATCCGCCGTGGCCAAGGCCGTGCGTGAAATCATGGTGTCGCAGCATGGCACCGACAAGACCCGCATCCGCGCCGCCAGCTATTGGAAGCGCGGCGCCGTGGCCGTGCACGAGTCGCACGAAGACTAAGCGCCGCGGGGCGCGGGTTCTAGGCGCGGCCGCCGGCCAGCCGAAGCAGGTTTTCCACCTTGCCGCCCGGCCTGTCCTGACGCACTGCCAGCCCCAGCACCGCGCGCGGCCAGTCAAGCGCGAAAGGGCGGTAGACCACGCCGTCGGGGCGCAGGTGGCGCAATGACGCCGGCACCACCGCCACGCCCATGCCTGCCGCCACCAGGTTCACCGTCGACGACAGCTGCGGCGCGCGTTGGCCGATCAGCGGATTCAGGCCGTGCTGCCGGCACGCCGCCATGATGTCCGCGCTAAGCCCGTAACCCGACTTGCGCGAATACAGGATGAAGCGTTCCTGCGTCAGGTCCGCGGGCGCCAGCCGCTTCTTTCGCGCCAGGGCATGGCCCAGCGGCAGGGCCACCACCAGCGGCTCTTCCGCCAACTGCGTGAACGTCAACCCGCCGTCCAGCGCGAAGGGCGGGCGCACGAAGGCGGCGTCAATCGCGCCTTCGCGCAACTGCGCCACCAGCGTCTCGCTATCGCCTTGCGACAGGGTCATTTCCACATCGGGATACTGTTGCCGGTATTGGCGGATCAGCTCCGTCACGACGCCGTTGAACGACGCGGATTCGGTGAAACCCAAGGTCAGTTCGCCGACCTCGCCACGCGCGGCGCGTTGCGCCGTCTGTACGGCGGCCTGCGCGCGTTGCAGGATGTCTTGCGCGCACACCAGGAATGCGCGGCCGGCGTCGTTCAGCGCGACACCGCGGCCCGTGCGGTCAAACAGCGGCGTGCCGACCTCTTGCTCCAGCTGACGGATTTGCTGGCTAAGCGGGGGCTGCGACATGCCCAGCAGTTCGGCCGCACGCGTGAAATGCTGCGCCTCGGCGGTCACGACGAAATAGCGCAAATGGCGCAGTTCCATATTGATACCTTAAAAATACTGATTATCAATTTTCCATATATTGGACATTCTATTGCGGCCAGCCGATGATGCATACATCGACGCATCTTCA
Source organism: Achromobacter sp. FW305-C-13 (assembly GCF_058783475.1). Lineage (NCBI taxonomy): Bacteria > Pseudomonadati > Pseudomonadota > Betaproteobacteria > Burkholderiales > Alcaligenaceae > Achromobacter > Achromobacter sp. FW305-C-13. The sequence goes on from NZ_JBYSYN010000002.1 coordinate 560,248, forward strand.
TCAAGGAACCGCCATGAACGCTCCCGTCAAACCCAGCACCCTGTTGCGCCAGCACCTGGCCCGCGACATCGTCGTGGCGCCCGGCGCCTATGACGGCATGTCGGCCCGACTGGTGGCCGCCGCGGGTTTCAACGCCGTCTACGCCAGTGGCGGCGCCATCGCGCGTGCGGCAGGCTATCCGGATATCGGCCTCTTGAGCTTCACCGAAGTGATGGACCGGGTCGAGAAAATCGTCGACGCCAGCGGCCTGCCGGTCGTGGCGGACGCGGACACCGGTTTCGGCGGATCGGCCAACGTGGAACGCACCGTGCGCATCATGGAGCGCGCGGGTGTCGCCGCCTTCCATATCGAAGACCAGTCCTTTCCCAAGCGCTGCGGCCATCTGGACGACAAGAGCCTGGTGGACACGGACGAGATGTGCCGCAAGGTGCACATCGCGCGCCAGACGCTGTCGGACGCCGACGCACTGGTCATCGCGCGCACGGATGCGATTGCGGTGGAAGGGTTTGATGCGGCGATTGCACGTGCCGAACGCTACGTGAAGGCGGGCGCGGACATGGTGTTCGTGGAAGCGCCCGAAACGCTGGAGCAGATCCGCGCCATCGCCGAGCGCCTGCCGGGCTTGAAGCTCATCAACATGTTCTACGGCGGCAAGACGCCGCTGGTGCCGCTGCCCGACCTGGCCGCGATGGGCTATCGCCTGGCCATCATTCCGTCGGACCTGCAGCGCGCCGCCATCCATGCCATGCAGGCCACGCTGGCCGCCATCAAGCAGACCGGCGACAGCAGCGCGCTGGCCGATCGCCTGACGAGCTTCAAGGAACGCGAAGCCATCGTGCAGACCCAGCGCTACCTGGCGCTGGACGCGCAATAGGCGTCCAGCGGCAAGACGGCTTAGCGGCGGCAGCGCGCCGGCAAGGACAGCGGCCACAGGCGCTGGCCGGCGCTGCCGTACAGCGTGCGCATGCCGCACACCATTTCGACGCGTGCCAGCGCGTTGCCGGCGGTGTCGATGATCTTCGACAGCTCCATCGTGGAGACCACCGCACGCTGGTCCGCAAACGGCGTGACTGCGTTGTAGTCGGTCGGGATGACGAACTTGCCCGCGCCGTCCACGTAGCCGAAGTTGCGCTCCGTGCGGGCGGGCGCCAGGCCGTCATGCAAGGCGCCCAGCGCGTCGAACGCGGGGCCGTTCAACGCGCCCTTGCCGTCGACGGCACGCACTGCGCTGGTGGACAGTTGCGTCACCGCGCGGCCTTCCGAATAGGCGGATCCCGTGCCTTCCACCTTGATGCGCGCCTTGCCGTCCAGGCCCACGTAGTCCGTCATGGCCTTGCCGTTGGCAACATAGTGGCGAAGCAGCAAGGCCGAGCCCTGCGGCCAGCGCCAGTCGCCGGCGGGCAGGGTGGCGACGGTCTTGCCCGTGGTGTCGATCAGACGCGTGCTTGCGTCATCCGCGGCCAGCGCGCGGGCGGGCGAGCCTTGGAAGACCGAGCCGACCGCCGCCATGGGGCCGATCTGCCATGCGCCCTGAGCATCCAGATAGCCATAGCGCACGGCCCGGCGGATCTCCAGCCAGTCGCCAATGCGGGAATAGGTGGCGTCTTGCAGGTCCTGCACGCCGGAGCCGTCGGCCGCTACGATCCAGCGGTGGTTTTCGCCCGCGGCGGTAATGGAGCCTCCCTCCTCGGCGGATACCTGCAGAAGGCGTTGGAACGACGTCAGCGCGCGGCCCTGGGCATTGAAGATGGCGGCGGGGCGTTCGTAGTCTTCACCCTGCCCGCCGGCCTGCATCACCCGCCACAGCTTGTCATTGACGCGCGCGATGCCGTAATGGCTTGCCGGCAAGACCCATTGCCCCTGCTGGTCGATCACGCCCACGCGATCCGCGCCCAGTGACGCCACCGCCTGGCCGTTCTGGAAGTGGCCGATCTTGCGGAAGGCGGGCGCGGCCAGTTCCTTCTTGGCCACAAAGTCGTACAGACCCCACAGGGCATCGGCGTCGGCGGTCTTCAGGTATCGGACCACGCCCGGTGCCACGATTTCCGTCTGGAAAACGTCGGGCAGGTCGTAGGTCTTGCCGTCGCGGTCGATCATCCGGTTGACGCCATCGACGTAAACCAGTGCATAGCCGTGGCGGAAATTGCCGATATGCTGCTGCACCGGCAGGCTCATCGGCCGGCCCTGGGCGTCCAGCAGCTGCAGGCCGCGGTCGGTCTCGGCGGCAAAGCGCAACTGATCGGGTTTCAGGACATCGTCGCCGGCCTCGGGTTCGGGGTCGCTCTCGCGGTCGTCGGCGTCGTCCAGTGCTATCAGGTCCGTCCACGACGGGTCGCTCACCAGCGTGCCGTCGGCCAGCAACAGGCCGGCGCCCGACGGGCCGCATTGGCAATGTGACTGGCCCAGCATGGCCAGCGGCCCGCCCGGCATGTTCAACGGCACGGCCCTCAGTTCTGTGTACTGCGCCGCTTCAACCGCCTCGGGATTGAGCAGTACGTGGCCGTCGGCATCCACCACATTGAGCAATCTGCCTTCTCGCTTCTTGACCCACAGCCTGCCCTCGCGCACTTCCATCGACCCGGCCTCGCGCAGCCAGGCGGGCGCCGTGTCGCCATTGAGCCAGACGCCCTTGGGCGTCAAGAGGCCGGCGGGCGTGCCGGTTTGATCGGAGAACAGCACGAAGCCGTCTTCATCCCTGGCGGGTGACAACGCGGGGCCCAGCTTGATGGGGGCGGGCTGACCCGGCACCAGGGCCATGAGCGTCTCACCGGAGGGGTAGACGATGGTGTCTTGAAAGCGCTGGGAGGCTTGCGCTTCGTCGGGCTTCATGGTCGTGACTAGCGTGCCCGTCGCGTCCAGCACGGCATAGCCTTTGCGGCGGTCCAGTTCGGCGCTCCAGAACGCACGGCCCACAGGTTGCATGCTGCCGTAGCCCTGGTCCAGTCCGCTTACCTTGCCGTCGGCGCCGATCAGCACGGCGCCATCGCGGCCGAAGGCCACGGCGGGTCTGCCGTCGCGTTGCGTCAGGATGTCTTCGTAGGTGGGTTCGACTACCCAGTTCCAATCGCCGTCCACCACGCCGTAACGGCGTTCGTCGTTGATCGCGATGTACAGCCCCTGGCCGTAGGCTTGCGTGATGGTGACGCCGGGCTTGGCGAAGCGGCGTTCGCCGTTGATGCCGCGGAATTCCTGCTTGTACTGCACGGCGGCCCGCGCCGGCACGCCGTCGGCCAGGAACAGGTCCTGGATGCCGGCGTCCAGCGGCTCGCCCACGGGTTCGCCCTGGCGGTCGATCAGTTGCTGGCGTCCGTCCAGCGTGGCGACCGCCAAGCCGATCTCGGCGTAGTCCTGGACGCTGTCATACCGCGGCGGCACCGCCATGCGGCCTCGCGTATCGATAAACCCCCATTTGCCTTTCCACTGCACGGCGGCCAGGCCGTGGCGGAAATCGCGCACGTCTTCAAAGAGCGGGCGAATGGCCAGTCGGCCGTTCTGGTCTAGAAAGCCCCAGGCATGACGACGCAGCGACTGGTCCATGGGAACGCGGTTGATGTTCTCCAGGGCCGAGGGCAGCAGTACGGCGGCGCGCCCGTCAGACAGGGCGCGGATGCAGCCGTTCGCGTAGGGGCTGACGCCGGCGATGTCGTCGGTGTAAGCGTCGGAGCGGTAGCTGCCTTCGTCCAGGCAATACATGTGGCCGGTCTGCGCATGCGCGGACAGGGAGGCGCCCAGCGCGGCAATGGCGCAGGCGAGTCGGGTGGTGCGGATCACGCGTGACGTCATGGTTATTCTGCTTTGGCGTTGTCGAGGGCGGGGGGCGGCGGGTCCGTGGCTTCAAGGCAGGTCAGCGCCTCGGGGGGCCATGTCTGCTTTTCCTCCGCGTCGAAGATCACCACCTTGTCGCACAGCACGCCGAACGTGGCGGCCGCCTTGCCGCGCGTATCGATGAATTCCACCAGCCCGTCGCGGCGGACCATGGCGCGCCCGTCCTGGAAATCACCGGCCCACGTGAAGGCGGGCGGGATCGCATAGCGCCCGGTAAGGTCGATGTAGCCGTACAGCTTGCCGGTGCGTTCCAGGCGCCGTGCGCGCGCCAGGCCGTCTTTCATCGGGCCCAGTTCGCTGAAATGCGTGCCCACGACGCGCTTGCCGTCCGCGTTCACGAAGCCCTGCTTGCCGCCGCCGTCGCTGTAGGGCACCACGCCTTCGCTCGCGCGGCTGTACTCCACGGAATAACGGCCCGCAAAGCGCGTGATTTCGCGGCCCTGCAGGTCGGTCATGATGGCGCTGGATTCCGAATCGTCGGAGAACAGCAGGCGCTGCATCGATGCCAACGGGATGCCGTCGCCGCGCTTTTCCAGCACCGTCTTGCCGCTTTGGTCGAGCACGCGGTAGCCCGTCGCCAGGTTGACGCGCGCCAGGCCTTCGGGCTGCACGAAGAACGGATTGAATTCGCCATACAAGGCGGGAATCGCCATGTTGCCGCGGGCATCGATCGCGCCCTCCCGTTCGTCATGGCGCACGATGATCCAGTCGCCGTATTGCTCTTTGCTTTCGGGCTTGCCGTCCGACAGGCGGGTGGCGTGGCCTTGCGCGTCGAACAGCACGGCGCTGCCGTCGGCCACTTCGCCGATATAGCGTCCGTCCTTGATCTTGGCGGGTTTGCCGTAGATGGTGTCGCTGGCCTTGCCCGTGCGCAGGTTGACCATTCGGTATGGGCTGTCCGAGTAACGGTTGGCGCTGGCCTTGGCCTCGGGGTCGTCCACCAGCGTGATGCCGTTGCCCAGGTAATCCATCCTGTAGGCGCTTTCGTGCGTGGGACGCACGATCCATTGGCCTTCGCGGTTGACGATGCCCCAGCGGCCGTCCGCCTGTACGCGGGCCCAATCGTCTTCGAATTCCTCGATCTGTTCGTAATCCGGTTTCAGCGCCGGCGTGCCCAGGCGGATGTTCCAGAGGCCCCAGCGGCGCGCGCGGTTTTCATCAGGCGCGCGGTAGAACAGCAGTTCGCCGTCCAGCCGGCCGGAGTCGGCCGCGACGGCTTCGGGGATCGCCACGGTCTTGCCGCGCGCATCGATCAAGATGGCATCGTCGCGCTGCATCCCCGGCTTGCGTGCCCACGTGTAGGGGCCGCTGAAGTTGCGGATACCGCTGAACTGGGGCCGCACGGCCCAATTTCCCTTGCCGTCGATGGCGCCGAATTTACCGCCGGTGGTCCGCACGATCAGCGGCATCGTCACGTTGTAGGTCTCGATGGCATCCCATTCCGGATTCGAGACGATTTTGCCGTCGGCCGTCAGGATGGATGGCGGTTGCTGATAATCCCCGGTGCGCAGCAACGCCAACGGCATGCCCGTTGCCGCCTGCCCGCGCAACGCCGACTTGCCGGGCGAGAAGGCGCTGATCTGCAACTCGGCCAATTGCGCGGTCGTGGCGGCATCAAGCAGCGGCTTGCCGTCCGGGCCGTAGACCTGAACCAGGACTTCAGGGCCTGCGGGCGCCATGGACGTCGTCTGATCGTCGTCTTCGACCAAGAGTGGCGACACGGTCGCGTCGGCGGCGGCCACAGAGGCCACGTCTGCCACGGAGGCGGATTCTGCGGCGGCGGTGGCATCAGGAGCCGGCGTCACGACGTCCGTCATGACGGTCGCGGCGGCATCGGCGACCGGCTCCGCGGTGGGGGCATTGCCGGCGGCGTCGGCTGCTTCGGCAACGGTCGCGGCGTCGGCGGCCTCGGCTTCTTCCGGGGCGGCTTCTTTCACCGCGTCCGACAGGCCCGTCGCATGGGTATCGGACTGCGCGGCATCGCCCTCGGGCGTTGCCGCCGGCGCGGCCGAGGCGCCGTAGACCCAGGCGCGCCCCTGGTTGATCTCGACGCGGCCATCGCGCAACGCCAATTTTTCAATCTTCCCGCCCGGGCTGATCAGCAGCGTCAAGGTCGTATCGGGCAGATAGCGCCAGCCATCCCGTTCCTGCAGACCCACATAGGGCTGCGAGAAGGTGTGCAGGGTCTTGAACTTGCCGTCCAGCAAGGCCGATTTTCCGTTTTCGGGCTTGACCAGCCACAGCCCGGACGCCACCCACTGCACGCGTTCGTACCGCGCCGTCGACAGCGAGTTGCCGCGCGGATCGACAAATTCCCATCGATTGTCGCGGCGCAGGGCCAGCACGTCGCCGTCGCGCATCGGCGCTTCCTGCGAACGCAGGACGTCCGGCGGCACCGCCCAACGGCCGTTGTCGTCCAGCAGGCCCCACCAACCGTTGTAGCGGGTTTCGCGCAACTGGGCGGGCAGATAGCCATCCGTCGGGGCACCAAGCGTCATCACCCCGGGCGGCAAGGTCGCGGCCTTGCCCGTGGCGATATTGAACAGGCGCGGCGGCGTGGGCACTTCCATCGACGCCAGCTTCTGACCCGGCTGGAAACCCCAGGTGCGCGTGCCCAGTTCGAATGCCTTGACGACCTTGCCCTGACGGTCGATCAGCACATCGCGATCGTCCTCTTCGGCCAAGGCGGTGCCTTCGGCGTTAAAACCCGACGCCATGCCGAAGCGCGGCTTGATGACCCACTGGCCCTTGGTGTCGATATAGCCCCAACGATCGCCCTGGCTGACTGCGGCCAGGCCGTTCTGGAATGGCTTGGCGTCAGAGTAGGCGGGGGCGATGGCCATGCGGCCTTGTTTGTCGATGTAGCCCCAGGTGCCGCTGTCGTCGGCGCGATTTCCGATCAGCACGGCCGCGAAACCTTCGCTGAAGGCCTGGTGGCAATAGGTGTCGGACCCCTGGCCGTAGTAGGTGGTGGTGCACCGGTCAATCCAGGAGTCGGCCTGCGCCGTGGCGGAGATGCCGGGCAAGGCAAACGCCAGGGCCAGCGTCAGGGGCTTGAACGCGGCCCTCATTCTGCGAGGGCGCGGGTCGAAGCCGCGGGTAGGAATACGCCAAGCCGGACGTGCCACATGTCAGGTGCCTGTCAAAATGATGCGAAGGCAGCACTGTAACCAGCAGTAGCAGTCAATGAAGCGACAAATGTAACGATAGAAAAGAAAACGTTAATGCGACGGGCCAGGCGTGCCGCCCCAGGGCATGACGAGCGGGAAGGGGGGGCTAGTTGTGTCAAAATGATGCGTCATTTCAGGGACTCATCAGGCGCATGACCGCTCCAGCCGCGCTATCCCCATCCGCCCTGCCGCCCACCCCCGGAGACGATGCCTCGCATCGCGCCGAACTGGCCCGGTTGCTATACCGCCAATCCTACGGCGTGCTGTTCGCCAACTTTGCCATCGTGATCCCCGTCGCCTATGTGATGCGCGCCAGCGTGCCGGTCTGGCTGTTGGCCGCGTGGGCCGCCGCGTTGTACCTGCTCACCGCCTTGCGGGTGGTCGTGAACCGCCGGTTCCTGCGGCGCCAGGTCGCCTCCGCGGACGTGCCGCGCTGGGTGTCGGCGTTCTGCGTGCTGTCATGGCTGTCGGGCCTGTTCTGGGGGCTGGCCGGACTGGCCGCGGTGCTGTCGCACGACGACATGATGCTGGCGTTCGGCTGCGTGATGCTGGCGGGCATGTGCAGCGGCGCGGTGCCGTCGCTGTCGGCCTACCCGGCAGCCTACGTGGGATCTGCGCTGGGCATGCTGGCACCGTTCACCGTGGCCTGCCTGCTCCAGGGCGACGCGCTGCATCTGGTCTACGCCGCCTTCGCGTTCTGCCTGCTGGGCGTGAACATGTATTTCAGCGCCATCACCTATCGCAGCCTGAAGACCACGGTGTCGCTGCGGTTCGAGAACCTGGGCCTGATCGGCGACCTGCAGCGCGAACGCGACCGCGTGGCCGCCGCCGACCAGGCCAAGACGCGCTTCCTGGCGGCCGCCGGGCACGACCTGCGCCAACCGGTTCACGCTTTGAGCCTGTTCACCGACATCCTGGCCAGCCGCGCCCAGCAGGGCGACGCCAGCCCGAAAGACGTGTTGCACGTTGCGCAGCGCCAGCAAACCGTCCTGGCCAGCCTGAACCGTCTGTTGGACGGCTTGCTGGACGTGTCCCGCATGGACGCGCACCTGCTGCGCATCGAGCGCCGCCCCGTCAGCCTGGACGCGTTGTTCGACGAGATCCGGCAGGACTTCGAGCCGCAGGCGCAAGCGCAAGGGTTGCGTCTGTCTGTCCTGCCTACGCAGCTGGTGCTGGAGACCGATCCCACCCTGTTGCGCCGCATCCTGCATAACCTGCTGAGCAACGCGCTGTCGTACACGCCCCGGGGCGGCGTGCTGCTGTGCGCCCGCCCGCAGGCAGGCGGCGCGCTGATCCAGGTGTGGGACACCGGCGTGGGGATCGCGCCGGACGCGCAAGAGGCCGTCTTCAATGAATTCACGCGCGTGGGCAACGCACCGACAGGGCAGGGACTGGGATTGGGGTTGGGGCTGGCAATCGTGCGGCGGCTGACGGGGCTGCTGGGTTTTGACCTCCAATTGCGGTCCACACCGGGCAAGGGATCGGTGTTTTCGGTCCGCGCGCCTGCGTCCGCGCGGTGTGGTCACATTCCTGGCGAGCATGCAGCGGACAAAAAATAATCAGTTGATGCGCGGACGCAGCTCTTCTGTAATGGACGCCAGGCGCCCTTGATCGCAAGGCGTCGCGCCCGACAGGAGAACCGCCATGCCGTCCCCGCTTGCCCCGTCTTCCCCGGATGCTTCGCGGCTGTGGCTGCTGGTGCTTGCCGGCGGCATCGTCATGGGCCTGGCCCTGGGCGTACGCCACGTGCAGGGCCTGTTTCTCTTGCCGGTATCGATGGACCGGGGCTGGAGCCGCGAAACCTTCGCCATGGCGATGGCCATCCAGAACCTGACCTGGGGCATCGCGCAACCCTTCACCGGCATGGTGGCCGACCGCTACGGGTCGGCCAAGGTCATCGTCGTAGGACTCGCGTTCTACGCGCTGGGCCTGGCTGGCATGGCCTACGCCGCGACGCCGGCGGCCTTCCTGCTGACGGCGGGCGTGTGCATCGGCATTGCGCTGTCCGGCACCGCGTTCGCAGTCATCTACGGCGCGCTGAGCCGCCTGGCGCCGCCCGAACGCCGCGGCTGGGCGCTGGGCGTGGCGGGCGCCGTGGGCGGGCTGGGCCAGTTCACCATGGTGCCGGCTGCGCAGTGGCTGATCGCAGGCTGGGGCTGGGTGTACGCCTTGCTGGTGTTCGCATTGCTGCTGGCGATTGTGCTGCCGTTGGCCCGGCCCTTGCGCGAATCGGCCCGTGCCGCGCACGATCGGGCGGCGCCGGATGCAGGCCTGTCGCTGCGGGCATCCATCCGCGAAGCCTTCGCGCAGCCCGGGTTCTGGTTGTTGAACCTGGGTTTTCTGGCTTGCGGCTTCCAACTGGCGTTCATCGGCACGCACCTGCCTGCCTACCTGATGGACAAGGGCCTGCGCGCGGCCGACGCCGTGGGGGCGTTGGCGATCATTGCGCTGACCAACGTCGCGGGTACGTATGTCTGCGGCATCCTGGGCGCGCGGCATCGACGTAAATACCTGCTTGCCGGCATCTATCTGGTGCGCACCGCCGCCATCGCGCTGTTCCTGTTGCTGCCGCTATCGACCTGGACCGTCTACGCGTTCGCGGCCGTCATGGGCTTCGTGTGGCTGGGCACCGTGCCGCTGACCAACGGGTTGATTGCGCAGGTCTTCGGCGTGCGCTACCTGACCACGCTGTTCGGCTTCGTGTTCTTCGGCCATCAGCTGGGTTCGTTCCTGGGCGTGTGGCTGGGCGGCATCGTGTTCGAAGCCACCCGGTCCTATGACCTGATCTGGATGGGGGCGATGGCGCTGGGCGTCCTTTCGGCCCTGCTGCACTGGCCGATAGACGACCGCGAGATCACGCGGGCGCGTCCCGTCGCCGCGCCCGGCTGAGGCTACAGGGCGCGGTGCTGCGTGCCCGCGCCCATGGTGATGTGCAGCATGCGACAGGGCTCGATCACCTTGACGGTATGCCACACGCCTTTCGGGATCACGTACGCGTCGCCGTCCAGCATCTTCACCGTCTGGATGCCCGTCGGCCATTCCAGGTGCAGCTCGGCCGCGCCTGACATCAGGCGCACGATCTCGTCGGCTTCGGGGTGCATCTCCCACTGCGGCCAATCCTTGGAGAAGGCGTATTCGGACACCAGCCAGCCGCGGCCGAAACGGTCCAGCTCATCGGGGGACTGTGACCAGAACGCGTCCCCGCCGTTGACGGTGGAAGCGGTGCCGGCGGAGTCCAGCAAGACGTAATGCGACGACAGATCGGTAGCCATGGTGCGCATCCTTGTGTGGGGGGCTTGTGTTGCGGGTTTGGGGCCATAGTAACGAGGCGGCCCGGATTTGGCCCGGGCTTTTGCGCCGGTTTCAGCGCGTCATCTTGAAGCGATATCATGTCGCCCATCAGCAACCACAACGGGAAAGGCGATGAGCCAGGGGTTCGATGGGGTCAGGCCCGCGTCCGAATCGTCCATCGAGATCGGCTTCTTCTATGACGGCAGGCACTGCGTTGAACGCATCCGCGTCAAGCCCACGGCCGCCAACCTGAAACGGGCCGCCGATCGCCGGGCGGCCATCCTGGAGGCCATCGCGCGCGGCGATTTCGACTACGACGCCGAATTCCCCAAGCGCGGCACGCCTCCGAAGCCATCACAAGGGTCCGCATGACAAGCAACACGCAGTTGATAGTCAATGATCTGACGCCGCAGGCTTTCTCGGCTTACGGCTGGATGCTGGGCAAGCCCATGCCGGACGGCAATGGCGTGCCGCTGTTCTCCAACCCGGCCACGGATTTCTGGCAGGAACACGTGTTCAACACGGGGGCGGGCGGCGACGCCGAATTGCTGTGGGTCAACTACCGCAGCCCATCCGTGGAAATCGCGAGCCTGGAAAAGCATCTATTGACGCAGCAGGCCATCGTGCCGCTGACCGGCCAGATCATCCAGGTGGTCGCTAAAAGCGCCGCCGACGGCAGCCCGGATCTGGCGACGCTGGCGGCTTTTCGCGTGCCGCAAGGCCAAGGCATCTGCATGCGGCCGGGTTGCTGGCACGCGACCCGCGTCGTCGATGGGGAAGTGACCTGCCTGATGTTGACGCGGCGATCCACCACGGTGGACCTGATCCAGCATCTGACCACCGACGCGCGGGCAACGGAAAGCGCCATCGTGGAAATCCCTTTGCAACGCCTGGAAGGCCTGGCCGAGGTGGCGCTGGAAGCGGCTACGCAATAACCCGCTTCACAGGCCCTGGGTAAAGGCCGCGGCGATCATTCCGCTTCGCTGCACACCACGCCCAGGCGCTTGAACAGGGGCCATTTGTTGCGGTAGCCATCCGTCCAGCACATGGCGGTAAACGCCGACAGCGGTTCATCCACCGCATGCACCGTGATTTGCGCGGCCGCGGCGTCGTCCTTCGGGCAGAAGGGCTGGCCCGGCGTCGGGTACAGCGCCCCTTCCCAAACAGGGCTGCCGCAGTGTTCGCAGAAATTGGTCCACTGGCCGTTGCGGTCCGGGTTTTGGCGTACGGTAGGTGCCAGCGCCTGCAAGGTTCGCACGACCGGCGCCGACAGGATGCCAACCTGCGACAACAGCGCGGGCCCTTCGATGCGCTGCCATTGCTCTGGGCCGAACAGCCATTCGTGGAATGCCATGGGGTTCAGCCCGGTGCTGTCGCCGTCTTCGTCCAGCTCGATGTCGGCTTCCGTGCTTTCGTGATCGGGCGGCACCGCCAGCGCGAACACCGGTGTGGATTCGCCGCATTGGGCGCAGCAGTGCGTGGCTTGCAGCACGTAGTACGACGATGCTCGCAGGTTTGCGCCTGATTCGCCGTCGCCACCCGTATTGCTATTCTGCGTATCCATGCCTGATATGTTGTTCCTGTGCGAACCGGTCCTAGTTGTGGGGCACCAGTTCTTCTTCATCGCCGGGAAATATGCCAGAATCTGTCCCGGAATTTCTGCTTCGCCCGCGACGCTGCCGCCACCAGGGCGTTGCCAACATCCCCAACGTGTTGGAGCCAACCATGCGCGACCGCCAGAGTAGCACTGGATTTTCCACCGCCCTTCGCAGCGTGCCCGCCCGGTGGTTCATGGCGACGCTGCTGGCAGGCGGCTTGGCCGGCTGCAGCTTCACATCGCCGGACGAGGCCACGGGGTCGCAATCGGTCGGCATCCACGGCGTCACCGGGCAGCAGGCGCGCAGCATCGCCCGCGAGGCCTACCTGTACGGCACGCCCATGGTCGCCAGCTACCAGACCATGTACGCGTTCAGCATCGACAAGAACAACCCGCAGTACAAGGGGCCGTTCAACACGGTGAACAACATCGCGCGCGTCTTCACCCCCGAAGACACGGCCTTCGTCACGCCCAACTCCGATACGCCATACTCGTTCGCCATCCTGGACCTGCGCGCTGAACCGGTCGTGATTTCCGTGCCACCGATGGAAAAGCGCCGGTACTTCGTCCTGCAGCTGATGGACCTGTACACGTACAACTTCGCCTACATCGGCAGTCGCAGCACGGGCAATGGCGGCGGGAATTTCCTGATCGCCGGCCCCCGCTGGACGGGCAAGGTGCCCCCCGGCATCACCAAGGTGATCAAGTCGGAAACCGAACTGGTGAACATGGTGGGCCGCACCCAGATGTTCAACCCGGCCGACCTCGAGAACGTCAAGCGCATCCAGGCCCGCTACAAGATCCAGCCCTTGTCGGCCTTCGCCAAGCGCCCGGCCCCACCCGCACCGCCGGCCGTCGAGTGGATCCCGCCAGTGCCGCCCGGCGAGATGCGCACGTCGCTGGAGTTCTACAACCAGCTTGCCTTCCTGCTGCAATTCGCGCCTACGCATCCCACCGAGAAATGGCTGCGCGAACGTTTCGCCAGCATCGGCTTGAAACCGGGCCAACCCTACAAGGCCGACGCCCTGAATCCCGCCTTGCGCCGCGCCTTGCAGGAAGGCATGCACACGGCGCAGAACGACATCGACAAGAACCGTGCCGCGCTCGGCGGCAAGACCGATACGCTGTTCGGCGACCGTAGCAAGCTGAAGAACGACTACCTGACGCGCGCCACCGGCACGCAAGTCGGCATCGGGGCCAACAGCCGCGAAGAGGCGCTGTATCCGGTCCTGGAAAAAGACAGCCGCGGCCAGGAACTGGACGGCAAGTACGCCTACACGCTGCGCTTCGCGCCGCGCAGCCTGCCGCCTGTCAATGCGTTCTGGTCCATGACCATGTACCGGCTGCCCGAACAGCTGCTGGCGCCCAATCCTATCAACCGCTACCTGATCAACTCGCCCATGCTGCCGTCCCTGAAGAAGGACGCCGATGGCGGGCTTACGCTCTATATCCAGGCGCAATCTCCCGGCAAGGCCAAGGAGTCCAACTGGCTGCCCGCGCCGGAAGGCCCGTTCATGGTGACGATGCGGTACTACTGGCCCAAGCCGGAACTGCTGGAAGGCAAGTGGGTGTCGCCGGAAATAGAGCGGGTGCCGCAATAGGCGCATCGGCGCGCACAGCCTAGAATCGGGCTCCGGAGGGCGGCGGGCGCAAATCCGGCCGCCTTTCCCATGGGGAGGAGTCACGGGCATGAAGCGCAACTTCAATATCCACGATCTGCGTATCTTCTACACGGTTGTCATGACCGGGTCGACCCGCCAGGCCGCGCAGGTGATGCACCTGACGCAGCCGGCGATCAGCCATGCGGTTTCGCGCCTGGAAAGCGCCACGGGCGTGCAGCTGTTCGACCGGTCGCACAAGACCTTGCGGCCCACCGAGGCGGGGCAGTACCTGTACACCGAAGCCAAGTTCGTGCTGGACGAACTGGTGCGCATCGACGAAGCCTTGCACAGCATCGAGCAGTTCGGTGGCCGTGGCTTGCGTATCGCGTCGTCGCCGGCGTTGGCGCTGAGCTATGCGCCTGAGGCCGTCAAGCGCTACCTGGACGAACACGGTAAGCGGCCGTTCTCGGTCGACGTGGAATCGTCGGTGCAAGTAATCAGCGCGGTGGAGACCATGCGGGCAGACTTCGGCCTGGGTGCCGTTGGGCAAGACAGCCCGCGGCTGAACTTCACTCCTTTCCTGCGTACCGATGTCATGGCGATTGCGCACCGGGATCATCCGCTGGCCAAGCGTCGCGTGGTGGCCGTGGCGGATATCGCGCCGGACACCTTCGTCAAGCCGCTGTGGTCCGACTACGTGGTGGCGCAGGGCGACACCGGCGACACCACGCAGCTGGATTTCGCCATGCAGGCGCACATGACCCTGGTGCCGGGCACCGTGCGGGCGATGAAGGGGATCAGTCTGGTCAACGCGCTGTCGGCCTCCGATATCACGCTGGTCTACCCCGATCTGGTGGCGCTGCCGCTGGCGTCGCGGCAGTGGTTTGAATTCGTGCTGATCACTCGTAAGGATGCGCAGAACCAGGAACTGACCGGGCGGCTGCTGGGCGCGTTGCATGCCACCGCCCAGGCGCGCCGCACCGGCGTCTATGCGGACACGATCCAGCTGATCGGCTAGCGCGCCGCACTTTTGACGCGCGTCAGGCGGCCGGCGGTTGCCACGGCAGCGATTGCAGGTCGCCGTCGATGCTGATGGCCTGGCCGCTGACCATCGCGCCGTAAGGGCTGGCCAGGAACAGCGCCATGTTTGCGATATCCGCGGCACGCACGAATTGGCGCAGACTGACGCCGGCCAGTTCCAGCTCGGTTTCTTCCTCGACCGTCAGGCCCATGTTGCGGGCGCGGGCGGCGATCACGCGGTCGATGCGGGGGCCCGCCACCAGCCCGGGCAGCAGCGCGTTCACCCGGATGCCATAGCCGCCCAGTTCCACCGCCAGCGACCGCGTCAGCCCGACCACGCCCCATTTGGACGCGGCGTACGGCGTGCGCATGGGGATGCCCATGCGGCCGGCCACCGAACTGATGTTGATGATGGCCCCGCCGCCCGCCTGGCGCAGCGCGGGCACCGCATGCCGCACGGTGTGGAATTGTGAGGCCAGGTTGATGTCCAGCGTCGCGCTCAGGTCATCGGGCTGGATGTCGGTGATGCCCGCCGTGGGGCCGGCGATGCCGGCGTTGTTGACCAACACGTCCAGGCCGCCCAGATGCGCCAGGGCGGTCTCCATGTAGCGGTCGATGTCTTCGCGCCGGCTGACGTCGGCATGGAGATTAGCGTGGCGGCTGGACGTAAGCGCGTTCTGGTCCACGTCGCACAGGTGGACGCGGGCGCCGCGGTCGGCAAAGGCGTCGGCCAGGGCCGCGCCGATGCCTGCCGCGCCGGCGGTGATGATGACGCGGCGGCCGCTCAGGTCCACCGGCAGGGCGGTAAGGTCTTGCTGGTTCATGTGGTTTTCCCGGGATGCGTTCGGATCAGGGTTTCATCAGGCGGCAGGTGGATTCCTGCGGCGACGTGTAGATCTGGTCGCCGGGAATCTGCGCGATCAGCTTGTAGTAGTCCCACGGCCCCTTGGATTCGGACGGTTTTTTCACCTGCATCAGGTACATGTCGTGCACCATCAGGCCGTCGGCGCGGATGTGCGCGTCCTTGGCGAAGAAGTCGTTCACGGGGTTGGCCTTCAGCCACTTCATGATCGTGTCGCCGTCGGTGGTGCCGGTGGCCTGCACCGCCTTCAGATAGGTGGTCGTCACGGAGTAGTCGCCCGCCTGCAGCATGGACGGCTTCTTCTTCATGCGTTCTTCAAAGCGCGCAGCCCACTTTCGCGACGCATCGTCCTGATCCCAGTACCACGCCGTCGTCAGGTACATGTCTTGGGCCGCCGCCAGGCCAAGCGCGTGGATGTCGGTGATCAGCACCAGCAGGCCGGCGATCTTCATTTTGGGCGTCAGCCCGAATTCCGCCGCGGCCTTGACCGCGTTGCTGGTGTCGTTGGCTGAATTGGCCAGCCCCAGCACCGTCGCGCCCGATGCCTGCGCCTGCAGGATGAACGACGAGAAGTCCGCCGAGTTCAACGGGTGCCGCACGCGGCCCTTCACCTGGCCGCCGTCGGCCTGCACGACTGCCGACGCGTCGCGCTCCAGGGCGTGGCCAAAGGCGTGGTCCACCGTCAGGAAGAACCAGTCCTTGTTGCCTTCCTTCAGCATCGCGCGGGCCGTGCCGCGCGACAGTGAGACCGTGTCGTACACGTAATGCACCGTGTAGGGCGTGCATTGCGCATTAGTCAATTCGGAGGCCCCCGCGCTGACGACGAAGAAGGGCGTCTTCTTCTCTTCGGCCACCTTCGCCATCGCAAGCGCGGCCGCGGAGTTGGCGCCGGCGATCAGCATATCGACGCCTTTCTGGTCCAGCCATTCCCGGGCGCGGGACGAGGCGATGTCGGCGCGGTTCTGGTGGTCGGCCACCAGCACCTCGATCTTCTTGCCCGCCACAGCGCCGCCCATGTCCGCCACCGCCATCTTGATGGCCTCGGCGCCGCCGGGGCCGTCGGCGTCCGCCGACAAGCCCGACATGTCGGTGATGAAGCCGATGCGGATCACGCCGTCATCGGCGCTGGCCGCGCCGCCCAGGCTCAGCAATACGGCGGCCACGGCCGCATTCAAGGTCTTTTTCACGATGTCTCCCCGCGAGGGTTTTGGTGTGGTTCCGGTGACGCGTCAGAACGCGACGTTGTCCCGGCCTTTGAGCTGCAGGATGTCGCGCGCGTCGTCAGGCGTAGCGATGGTGAGCGACAGGTCTTCCAGAATGCGGCGGATGCGCCGCACCTGGTCGGCGTTCGAATGCGCCAGCTCGCCCGGCCCATCCCACAGCGAATCTTCCAGGCCCACGCGCACGTAACCGCCCATCGTGGCGGCCTGGGTGGCCAGCGGCGTCTGCTTGCGTCCCGCGGCCAGCACCGACCACCGGTAGTCGTCGCCGAACAGGCGGTCGGCCGTGCGGCGCATCATCATCACGTCTTCGGGGTGCGTGCCGATGCCGCCGCGGATGCCGAAGACGGACTGGATCAGGAAGGGCGGCTTCAGCAGGCCCTTGCCCACGAAGTGCGCGGCCGTGTACAGATGCCCGATGTCGTAGCACTCGATCTCGAAACGCGTGCCGTTGTCGTTGCAGGACCTGAGGATGTGCTCGATGTCCTTGAACGTGTTCTTGAAAATCAGGTCGTTGCTGCCTTCCAGATACGGGCGTTCCCAGTCGTGCTTGAATTCCTTGAAGCGTTCCAGCAATTCATACATGCCGAAGTTCATCGACCCCATGTTCAACGACGCCACTTCGGGCTTGAACGTGGTGGCGGGCAGCATGCGTTCGCTGACCGGCAGCACCGGCGAACCGCCGGTGGTGATGTTGATGACCACATCGCTGGCCGCCTTGATGCGCGGCAGGAACTGCGCGTACAGCGCGGGGTCCTGCGTGGGCCGGCCGGTCTGGGGATCGCGCGCATGCAGATGCACGATTGCCGCGCCGGCCTCGGCGGCTTCCAGCGCCGACTGCGCGATCTGGTCTGGCGTCACCGGCAGGTACGGCGACATCGACGGCGTGTGCACCGAGCCGGTAATGGCGCAGGTGATGATCACATTGTTTTTGCGTTTCTTCATGGGCCTTGGACGATTCGTGTTTTCTTATGGGCCCCGGCTGTCTCCTCCGGGTGCGGCCCATTCTGTCGCACGGTCCTGGCCTTGTCACCTGAACAGAAATTATCAACTGATAGGCTTTACGGTGCTGCGGCGCAACGTGGATGCGCCGGGCTGGCGCGGCCCGATAAAAAGCCGCCGCCCAGGGCGGGCGGCGGCTGTAAGCGAAAACGCCATCAGGTCTGGTCTTTGGTCGGCGACTTGGGGCCGTTCGTCTTGACGGACTCGATGCCTTTGTCTCGCGCCTGGGCCGTCGAATACATTTCGCTGCGCCCGACCGATTCGCCGTTCGCCGCCACCAGCGTGAAGTAGTGCGAGCCGTCTTTCGCCGTCTTGCGCATGTAGCGCGCCTCGTCGGCGGAATATTTCTGCACCGCGGCAATGCCGCCTTCGGCCGAGGCCTTGGTCGTGTATTGCTCGCTGGTCAGGATCACCTCGTGATTACCCGCGTGCAGATTGAACATGAACTGCGTCCCGCTGCGCTTCAGTACAAAGTAACCGCTCATCGTCGTCTCCGTTCTTGTTGAAGGGGTAACGCTTGGGCAACTTGCAACACGCCGGGTGGCGTCTGCCGAGAATACTTGATGCGGGCGACTTTGGAACAGCAGGCTGAAATACAATCGGCCGCTATGTCCGACCGCCCGATTCCTTCCCCGTCTTCCCCTCAAACTCCCCGCAGCGGATACGTCCTGGCGGTGGACCTGGGCGGTACGCGCTTTCGCGCGGCGCTGGTGGATGAATGCGGCGGCATTGCCCATTCCTGCGCCATCGATAGCCCCGCAGGCGCCGGGCCGCATCCGGGTTGGGACGACATCGACCCCGATGCCTGGTGGCGCGGCCTGCAATCCCTGTCCGACACCTTGGCCACCCAGGCCGGCGCTGCCTTCGACGCCGTGCAGGCGATTGCCATCTGCGGCGTTACACGCACCCAGGTCTTCGTCGACGCGCAAGGCGCCGCTATTCGCCCGGCCATCACCTGGCGCGACACACGCACGGCCGCGGATGTGGCTGAATGGCTGGCGGCCATGCCGTCCGGCCATCCCGAAAGCCGGCAGATCAACGCCTTCCATCCTTGGGCGCGCCTGGCGTGGCTGCTGCGCGCCGAGCCGCAGCATGCGGCGCGGGTGCGGGTCGTGCTGGAACCCAAGGACTACCTGAACTTCCGCCTGACGGGCACGGCGGCCAGCGATACCGTGTCGATGGCGCGTCTGGCTGCTGCTGGCCGGGGGCACGCGGCCGAGCCCGATCTGCTGACGGCCCTGGGCGCCGATCCCGCCTGGGTGCCCCCCTTGCTGAGCCCCCTGGATATTGTCGGCCCCGTGCAAGCCGGCCTGCCGGGCGCCTTGGCCCGTCTGGCGGGTCGCAGCGTCGTCGCCTGCGCGAACGACACCTGGGCTGCGGTGGCCGGCCTGGGCGCGCTGCGCTCGGGCTACGCCTACAACATATCGGGCACCACCGAAGTCTTTGGCGCGGTGGGCGCCGAGCCCGTGCAGGCCCAGGGCCTGATGACCGTGGACTGGGGCAGCGGCCACCATCAGATCGGCGGCCCCGGCCAGAACGGCGCGGACACGGTAGCCTGGCTGCTGCCGCTGCTGGGCCGCCTGGGCGCCGCGGGCATGGCGGGCGTGGGCACCGCGATGGACGCTTTGTTGAATGCGCCGCGCGACCCGCAACCCGCCTTGTTCCTGCCGTACCTGCAGGGCGAGCGCGTCCCGTACTGGGACCCGCACCTGCGCGGGGCATTCCTTGGCCTGAACCGGCGGCATGGCGCAGGCGATCTGGCGTGGGCCGTGCTGGAGGGCGTGGCCTTCCTGAACCGCACCGTCCTGGAGCGCGCCGAGGCCGCCCTGGGCGCGCCGGTGGGGGAAATCCGCTATGGCGGTGGCGCCGCGTCCAGCCCGCAGTGGTGCCAGGTCAAGGCCGACATCTGCGAACGCGCCGTCGTCGTCGGCCAAGCGGAACAACCCGGTGTCGTCGGTGCGGCTGTGGCCGGCTGGACGGCGCTGGGCCGCTACGGCAGCTTCTCCCAGGCGCAGGACGCGCTGGTCCGCACGGCGCACCGCTACGAACCCCAGGCTGACCGCAGCGCCGCTTACCGCCAGCTATACGCCCAGTTCCGCGCGGCGGAAGCAGCGCTGACGCCGGTGTCGCACGCGCTGGCCGGGATGCGCTTGCCGTAAAAACCCTAGGTGCGCTTGCGCGGCCTGGCAGCCCCTTGCCGCACCGTCGGGGTATAAACTCCTACGCCATCAGGGCGCGAACGCCCGGCAGGCGGTGGATAACCCTTGCACTACAACGAATACCAACGCAGCAAGGGTTGAGTCGATGCGCGGCATCCTGGAAAAGTACGGC
The DNA here is from genome assembly GCF_058783475.1 of Achromobacter sp. FW305-C-13. Lineage (NCBI taxonomy): Bacteria > Pseudomonadati > Pseudomonadota > Betaproteobacteria > Burkholderiales > Alcaligenaceae > Achromobacter > Achromobacter sp. FW305-C-13. The sequence continues at coordinate 580,167 of NZ_JBYSYN010000002.1, forward strand.
ACGGCAATCGCGGGATTGGTCCTGGTGGGCTTCTTCGCAATCGCCGCCCCGAATTTCGCGGCACCGAACAATCTGTTGAACATCGCCAAGGAAACCAGCTTCCTGGCCATCATTGCCATCGGCTTTACGCTGGCGCTGGTGACCGCCGAACTGGACCTGTCAGTGGCCGACGTCGCCAGTCTGGCGGCCGTCGTCACGGGCGCTCTGGTGCACACGGGGCAGCCGGTGTTGATCGCCATCGCGGCGGGCCTGGGCGTCGGCCTGCTTTGCGGCCTGGTCAACGGCATCGCCGTCACCCGCCTGCGCGTCCCGTCCTTGATCGCCACCCTAGGCATGGCCGCCATGGCACGCGGCTTTGCCTTCATGCTGACCGACGGCGTTTCCTACGTCGGCCGCTGGCCCGCAACCTTCACGGACCTGGCTCGCGCCAAGCCCTTTGGCGTTCCCGCCTTGGTGCTGTGGATGCTGGGCGCGGTGCTGGTTGCCTACTTCCTGATCAAATGGACCCGCACCGGGGCCCGCATGACCGCCACCGGCGAAGCCGGGGAATCCGCGCGGCTGGCCGGTATCAACATCCGCGCCATGAAAAGCATCGGCCTGGCCCTGTCCGGCCTGTGCGCAGGGCTGGCCGCCGTGTTGCTGACATCCAGCCTGTCGTCCGCCGCGCCCAACATGGCCGGCGACTACTTCCTGTACGCGATCGCCGCCGTCTTGCTGGGCATGACCATGTTCAACCCCGGCCACGCCAACATCCCTGGCACGCTCGTCGCTGCGCTGATCCTGAAAGTGCTGGGCAACGGCCTGGTCTTGATGGGCGCGCCGTACTACGTGCAAGACATCGTGCTGGGTTTCATCATGATCGCGTCCGTCGCGGTGTCATCGGCCGTCCTGAAGAAAGCGGCCTTCAAATTCTGATCCGAAGGGGAAACCACCATGACCAAAACCTTGAAGCGCACGCTGCTTGCCAGCGCGTTCGCCCTGCAATCGCTGGTGGCCAGCGCCGCCTACGCCTTTGACGTCGGCATCGTCGCCTTTCAGATGTCGTCCGAAACGCACGCCCGTGTCGCCAACGCCGCGGCCGAAGCCGCCCGCGCCAAGGGCTGGACCGTTACCCAACTGAACGCCGAAGGCTCGCTGCCCAAACTGGCCGAACAGCTGGACACCCTGGTCAACAAAAAGGTCGACGCCATCGTCGTCGCCATGGGCAAACCCGTGGAAACCGACGCCCAGCTGCAAGCCGCCAAAGAGAAGGGCATCCCCGTCGTGGGCGTGATGTCCGGCGCCAGCCCGCACATGCTGTTCGACGTCGAAGTCAACGAATACGCCACCGGCGCGCAGTCGGTGCTGTATCTGCTGGGCAAGATGGGCTACCAGGGCAACATCCTGTCCGCCCGCTTCGACGGCAACTCCGGCACCCGCATCCGCGGCAAGATGCTGGACGCCGTCCTGACGGAAAACACCGCTGTCAAAGACCTGGCCAAGTTCAGCATGGCCCGCACGCAAAGCTGGCGCGACGACGTGCGCAACGGCATGCAGGCCTTGTTCCTGCGCCATCAAGGCCAGTTCAAGGGCGTCTGGGCCTCGTTTGACGGCCAGGCCTACGTCATCGACGACCTGCTGCAATCCCAGGGCATCAAGAAAGGCGACATCACCTTGGTGTCGGTCGACGGCGGCCCGGAAACCTACCGCCGCATCGCCGACCCCAACAGCCTGATCACCGCCACCATGATGATCCCGTTCGAACAGCTGGGTGCAAGCGCCATCGATTCCATCGATCGCATCGTGGTGAAGAAGGAGCCCAAAGAGACCGTCGCCGCCGGCCCGTACCTGTTCATGGATTCGGTGCTGGTCGACGCCACCAACGTCCAGAAATTCCTGCAACCCGCCGCCAAGTAATTGCCGTGACCGCCCTGACCACCATGACCGCCGCGCTGTCGCTACGCCAGATCCGCAAGTCCTATGGAGCGGTCGAGGCCCTGAAGGGCGTCGATCTGGACGTGCCCGACGGCCGCGTCATGGCCATCTGCGGCGACAACGGCGCAGGCAAGTCCACGCTGATCCGCATCATCTCCGGCGCGCAAGAACCCTCGGGCGGCGAACTGAGCCTGAACGGCCAGAAGGTCGTGTTCGGATCCCCTCACGACGCGCTGGTGCAAGGCATCGCGACGATCTATCAGGACCTAGCCCTGGCGCCGCGCTTATCCATCTGGGAAAACGTCTTCATGGGCGCCGAACTGGTGCGCCGGGTGGGGCCATTCAGCGTCCTGGACAAGCGCCGCATGGCCCTGGACGCACGCGGCTACCTGAAACGCCTGTCCGTGCCCATTGAAGACATGGACCGCCCGGTCGAACGCATGTCCGGCGGCCAACGCCAGGCCGTCGCCATTGCACGCGCGCTGCGCTGGGACGCGCGCGTCGTCATCATGGACGAACCCACCGCGGCATTGGGCGTCAAGGAAACGGCGCTGGTGCTGAATCTGGTGCGCAAGCTGCGCGAAGAAGGGCGCACCGTCATCCTCATCAGCCACAACATGGCCGACGTGGTGGCGCTGGCGGACCGCGTGGCGATCCTGAAGAGCGGCGTGAAAGTCATCGAACGCGACGTGGCCGGACTGAATGCAGATACCCTGGCGCACATGGTGATGACGGGGAAGGAATGAGGGGCGCGCCAGCGGGTTGTTGACTCGCGCGATCGGCGGCACACCAAACATGTAGGATGGGTGTAGCGCGAGAAATCCGCCCCAAGCACATCAATGCCAAACGCGCGCAACCCATCAAGCCGCGCCGGCGTCATGGCTGGAACGCCTAAGCATGGCAACGCTGCCTGATGGGTTACGCGCGATGTACGCTGGTACGGGGGCTGGATTCTCTCGCGCTGCACCCATCCTACGACTTCGTATCCGCACAAAAAAGGCCGCCGCCGGGTTTCCCCTGGCGGCGGCCTTTTTGCGTGCGGCAGCGGGACTTAGTCCTTGCGGCTGGTCACTTCAACCAGGTGATAACCGAACTGGGTCTTCACCGGGCCCTGGACCACGCCAACCGGGGCGCTGAACACGACGGTATCGAATTCCTTGACCATCTGGCCCGGGCCGAACGTGCCCAGGTTGCCTCCGTCACGGCTCGACGGGCAGCTGGAGTTTTCCTTGGCGACTTGGGCGAAATCAGCGCCGTTTTCAATGGCGGTCTTGAGTTCGTTGCACTTGGCTTCGGTGGAAACGAGGATGTGACGGGCGGAGGCTTGTGCCATGGGGGCTCCTTGCGGGGAATGATTGGGGGAGGGGAGAGTAACGCATTCGGCGTTGCTCGCTACCCTGCAATCATAAACGGGGAATCCGGCCTCACTGGGCGGGTCGCTGCCTGTTGCCTGTGTTTCTGCCTGATACGGGTAGACCGAGTCTCCCTGGCGTTGCGCCTCCATTAGTCAATGATTAAAATGCAGTCATTGACTAATGGAGGCTTTCATGGCGACCATGACGATCCGAAACATCGATGACCAGCTCAAGGCCCGGCTCCGGGTGCAGGCGGCGCAGCACGGGCGTTCGATGGAAGACGAGGCCCGCGACATTCTCCGCGCCGCTCTGTCCTCTGAGCCTCCCCGTGGCCTTTCGCTCGTAGGGGCGATCCGGGCGCGTGTCGCGCCGTTGGGAGGGCTTGAACTGGATCTTCCAGCGCGCGAACCCCTACGCACGCCTCCGGAGCTGGGCGCATGATCCTGCTGGATACGAACGTCATTTCAGAGATTCTTCGGCCAGAGCCCGATCCCCGTGTGGTCGACTGGCTTGAGACGCGGCCGCGAACGGCGCTGTTTACGACGACGATCACTCGTGGCGAATTGCTCTACGGCGTCAGGTTGCTGCCCGAGGGTCAGCGCCGGGATGCGCTTTTGCGAGCGGTGCTGGCGATCTTTGCGTCAGATCTGGCGGGGCAGGTTCTCAACTTTGATGGTGAGGCCGCAGATGCGTATGCAGAGATCGCTGCCGAGCGCCGAGCGATGGGCAAGCCGGTTAGCCAGTTTGATGCGATGATCGCTGGGATTGCTCGATCGCGGGGGGCGAGCCTGGCGACACGTAACGTCAAGGGTTTTGCCGACTGCGGCATCAACGTGATAGATCCTTGGCGCTATTGACTGCAGATTCCGGGGGGCACCGCCGCCGTCGCTTGATTAATCCGCCAGCCATGGCTTGAAGGGCTCCAAATCCAACCCGCTAGGCACATACCAGACCTTCCTGGTCTTATCCCACTGTGCCCCCAGCGCCTTCACCACGTCCTTGTTCTCATAGGCGACGCGAAGATCCCGATGACCCACCGCCTGCGTCGGCGCGGCCATATTCCGGCGTAGCGCGGTGTCCGCGCGCTTCTGAATCGCCGCCAGCTGCATCCGTTCAACGAACACGCTCCGCCGCGCCGCTTCTTCCGACGAAACCAGCGTCAAGCGCGCTTTCGTCCGTGTCGCCGCGACATAGAACAGATTCTCTTCTTCCCCCAATTCCCGCAGCGGATTCGGAAACTCGCCCGCGTCCAGGAACGGCAGGACGACATGGTCGAATTCCTTGCCCTTCACATTCACGATGCAGTCCATCAACACCGCGTTCTTCCCAGGCCGGGCGCCGACGAACGCTTCCGCCGCGCCAATCCATTCGGAAAACTGGTTCAGCGTCTTTCCCGAGTTTCGTGCCGAGGTGAGGAATCCGCTGACGGACTTGGTGACGACCGAGGCTTCATAGGGGTGGACATACAGGCGCTTGGCCAATTTATCCATGTCCATGATGTCGCAGACTTTCTCCAGCGCCGTGTGGGCAGGCGAGTCCACGGACAGGCCGCGCAGGAATGACACAGCATCCGCAATGCGGGTGCGGGCGGAGACGCTACCGACGCGTTGAATCTGGCCGTCGAAAAAGTGCTTCAACGCCGACGGTTCTTTGGCCAGGGTGGATTTGGCCTCGCTCAGCGCTTCCGGGGTCAGCGGAACCTCTGCAAAGGTCGCCAGCGCTTCTACGATGGCCTCTCGCGTAGTCGGCGACGCAACGTGGTGGAAGTCGTCCAGCGCAATGGCGATCATGCCGCGCAGGAACAGGATTTCTTCGCGCAACAGGTAGCTGTTCATCGTCAGCGTGCGGTATTGCAGGCCGGCGTTCATCAGCGCGTTTTCTATTTCGATGGACTGGTGGGCGTCGCGGAACAGGATGCAGCAGTTTTCCAGTTTCTTGCCGTCCTGCTTCCATTGAATAACCGCTTTGACGACTTCGGCGCCGCACGCGCCGGGCGTGTTGGCGTAGGTCAGTTCGTGGATATCCGTGCGCACCGGAAGATTTGAATCGACGGGCTTGTGCTTGAACGCTTCCATCGCGTAGGCCAGATGCGGCCCATGGCGGTACGTCATCGTCAACGGGAAGCTGGCGCAGTCCGTAAAGCTGGAGGCGATGCGATATTGCAGAAACGCTTCGTCCGCGCCCAGGTGCGAATAAATGACCTGGTCTTTGTCGCCCACGCCGACGAAATAGGTGGTGTCCAGGCTGACCAGGGCTTCAACAATGCAGAACGAGGCTTCGTTCATGTCATGCAATTCATCGCACACCACCAGCTTATAGCGGGGCAGGTCGTGGCGGGCGTCGGGGCTGGACCGCAGCAGGCGCGCCAGGTCATAGGTGGCATCGAAAAAGCCGCGGGCGTCCACGTAGCCGAACACGTCAACGCGTTGCTTCTCGTATTCGATGGCCCACAGATAATCCGTCAGCGGCAGCCCCAACGTCTCTGCCGCATATTCGGGATCGTCGTCGCCGTCTGGCGCCAGCATCATCGTTGCTTTCAACTTCAGCAAGTTGTCCAGGAACTGGCTGACGGCGGTATTGTGGGTGCGGATATCCAGCATGTCCGCGTACTGCGGGTGGTTATGGGCCACGTTGTCCAGCACGGACAGTGCATAGCTTTGCTGTTCGCGCGTGGAGGGCAGCCGTTCCGGCTTGGCGTCCTCGATGCGGGACAGGACCTGCTGGGCAAACGTTTCAACCGTTTGGACGGGAATCCGCTTGGCGGTGTTGTAGGCGATGCCTACTTCCACCAAACGCGCCTGCAGGACTTGCCGGGCTTCGTCGGTGAAGGTCAGGGCCAGAATGTCTTCGGGCGCCAGTCCCCTGGCAAGCGACTCCCCGATGCGCAGGGCCAGCGTGGTGGTCTTGGCGGCCCCCGCGTTGGCGATCACAAGGCTCGTACGATTGCGCGAAGCCTGGATCTTTTTCTGTTCTTCGGTGGGAACAAATCCTGCAGGGAAGAACTGGGTGGAAGGGGAGCTTGTCGTCATCGGGGCGGTAAAGGCGCGAGCAGAAATGTCGCTGGAGTCAGCCGCCAGTGTAACGATTCCAAAAGCCGCTCCGCCCAATGCAAGCGGCCGGCGGGTGCGCGGGGCACCTGCCGGCCGTTCAGGCTGAAATCCTGCCGCTTAGCGTACCGGCCAGCCGTACATCAGGCCGCCATCACGATAAGACGCGTTCAAGCCGCGCGGCAGCTTCAGCGGGCTGCTGGGGCCCAGGTTCTTTTCGAAACTTTCGCCGTAGTTGCCGATGTGCTTGATGATGTTGTACGCCCACTTGTCATCGACCCCCAGGTTCTTGCCCATGCCCGGGGTCACGCCCAGCAGGCGCTGCACGTTGGGGTTCGTGCTTTTCAGCATCTCGTCCACGTTCTTCGACGTGATGCCGTACTCTTCCGCTTCCAGCATGGCGAACATGGTCCAGCGGACCACGTTGAACCATTGCTCATCGCCCTGGCGCACCATGGGGCCCAGCGGTTCCTTCGAGAAGTTCTCCGGAAGGATGTCGTACTTTTCCGGGTTCTCCAGGTTGGTGCGGGCCGCGGCCAGCTGGGACTTGTCGCCGGTGAACGCGTCGCAGCGTCCCACCGCGAAGGCGCGGATGATCTCGTCCAGGCGTTCCACGACAACCGGCTTGAACACGATGTTCTGCGAGCGGAACCAGTCGGACAGGTTCAGCTCGGTGGTCGTGCCCGGCTGCACGCATACCGTCGCGCCGTCCAGTTCCTTGGCGCTTTTCACGTTCAGGGACTTGTTCACCATGATGCCCTGGCTGTCGTAGTAATTCACGCCGACGCCGATCAGGCCCAGGGTGGTGTCGCGCGTCAACGACAGGGTCGTGTTGCGCGGCAGGACGTCCACTTCACCGGACTGCAGCGCGGTGAAACGTTGCACGGCGCTGACCGCCATGATCTTGGATTTGGAAGCATCGCCAAACATGGTGATGGCCAGCGCGCGGCACAGGTCGACGTCCAGGCCGATCCAACCGCCCTTGCTGTCGTTCACGGAGAAGCCCGCGACGCCGGTGGAGACGCCGCATTGGACGAAGCCCTTGTTCTTCACGCTGTCGAAAGTCACGCCGGCGTTGGCAGCGGCCCAGGACGAGAGGAATAAGGCGGTGCCTGCCGCAACATGTTTGAGTGCTTTCATGGTGTCTCCGCGCAGAATGCGCATGGTATTCGTCCGCCGGTGGGCGGATGTGCGCGGAATGGTAGCTACGGGGTCGAAACGGGAATATCAGGGAATTCCCGTTAAATCCACTAAGCGGAATTTGCGTCGCAATAACGGCATTCGGCGTCGCCGCTTTTACCGGTCGCGGGCTTGCCATCTTGCAGGTCGGTGCGCCCGCCATGAAAGCACTCATGCGACAGCCATTGGCTCAGCCGGTCGTAGCTTTCCATATTGCTGCGCCAGTTGGGCGCACACAGGTAGTAGCCAAGGGGACTCTCGAACGTGCGGTCGAAGATGTCGACCAGTTGTCCCGTCGCCAGCTCTTTTTCGATCAGGCAGTGCGGCATCAGCGCGACGCCAAAGCCCGACGAGGCCGCCTGGATAATCATCGAAAACAGATTGAACCCGGGCCCGAATCGTGCGCGGTCATAATCGCCGATATACGTTGAAAACCAGTATTCCCAAGAGAGGGGAATTTCAATGTGCTGCAGCAGCGTGCATCGCTTGATGTCTTCCAGGCTGCTTATCGGATGCTGTTCCAGATATTCCGGTGAGCAGACCAGCCGCGTTTCCCGGCCGGTCAGGTACATGGCGTCCCCGTCATGCCAATCCCCATAGCCATATTGGATTGACGCATCGAAATCCAGTTCGGTGCTTTTGTAATCGGCCACGCTGTAGCGGACGAAATTGATGGAAATGTCCGGGTTGGCGTCCCGAAACGTTTTCAACCGGGGAAACAGCCATTGCGCCGCGAAGGTGGGCGCGGCCGATACGTTCAGCGATTTGGCGGACTGCTGCGTGGCCATGACCTGCGACGTGGCGCTTTCCAGCGTGTGCAGCGCGGGACGGATCAGGCTCAGGTAGGTGGCGCCCATGCGGGTCAGTTGCAGGCCGTTGGTGGCGCGGATGAACAGCGCGTGCCCCAGGTAGCTTTCCAGCGTGGCGATGTGCCGGCTGATGGCGCTTTGCGTGACGAACAACTCTTTGCCCGCCTTCGAAAACGACAGATGACGGGCCGCCGCGGTGAACGCATTCAACTCAGAAAGGGTGGGGCAGCGACGTCTCATAGGAGGGTATGAGTAATGCTCATAAGGCTGTTCGAATTTGTGTCGGACGCCTAAGGGGAGACCCGGTATCGGACGTTTGGATTGTACCGGTAGAGTTCGCCATGCTGAATTTCCTGCATGTCGAACGGATAGCGTGATTTATTTATGAAGCCGGTTGTTGTCAAGAATTGCAAGATTTTGAATACCCGATCGCTGGCCCTTGAAGCCGCGGCGAATGTGCTGATCGAAGACGGGATGATCTCGCGCATCAGCGCGGACGATATCGCGGTGCCCGATGCCGAGATGGTGGATGCCAAAGGCATGACCTTGATGCCCGGCATGATCGATTGCCACGTGCATGTGGTGGCCTCGTCGTTCAATCTGGGCCGTGTGGCGGCCCTGCCGAACGCGCTGGCGCTGCTGCGCGCCTTGCCGATCATGCAGGGCATGCTGGACCGGGGCTTTACCTCGGTGCGCGATGCGGGCGGCGCGGACTGGGCGCTGGCGCAGGCGGTGCTGGACGGGGTGATCGACGGGCCACGCCTGTTCTGCTCGGGCAAGGCGCTGTCGCAGACCGGCGGGCATGGCGATTTCCGTCAACGCAATGATGAGCTTGATCCTTGCCCCTGCTCGGTCAAGATCGGCAACATCGGCCGGGTGGTGGATGGCGTGGACAACTGCCGGCTGGCGGTGCGCGAAGAAATCCTGAAGGGCGCAACGCAGATCAAGGTCATGGCGTCGGGTGGCGTGGCTTCGCCCAACGATCCGATCCAGAACCTGGGATTCTCCGAGGCGGAACTGATTGCCATCGTGGAAGAGGCCAGCAACGCCAATACCTACGTGATGGCGCATGCCTACACGCCGCGCGCGATCTCGCGCGCCGTGCGCTGCGGCGTGCGCACCATCGAACACGGCAACCTGGTCGACCGCGAGGCGGCGCTGGTCATGAAAGAGCATGGCGCCTACATGGTGCCCACGCTGATCACCTATGAAGGCCTGGCCAACGACGGCGAGCGCTATGGCTTGCCGCTGGACTCCGTGAAGAAGATCGCCACCGTGCGCACGCACGGGCTGAAGGCGCTTGAGATCCTGGACGAAGTGGGCGTGAAGATGGGTTACGGCAGTGATCTGCTGGGCGAAACCCACTACATGCAGGCGGACGAGCTGGTGCTGCGCAGCCGCGTGCTGGGCAATGCCAAGGTCATCCAGCAGGCGACGCTGATCGGCGCCGAAATCCTGAACCAGGAAGGCTTGCTGGGCGAGGTCTGCGTAGGAGCTTACGCCGACCTGCTGCTTGTTGACGGCAACCCGCTGGACGACATCGCGCTCTTGACCCAACCCGATTCGATCAAGCTGATCATGAACCGCGGCCTGCTGCACAAGAACGCCTGCTGACGTTCTCTTATTCCCCTTTCTCCGGAAATCTCCACCATGTATTCCGTATCAGACCGCCTGGAGCGGCTGCCGTTCTCAAGCTTCCATTTCAGGCTGCTGATGATCGGTGGCCTGGGGCTTGCCTTTGAAGCGCTGGACGCCGGCATCATCGCCTTCATCATCCCCTCGCTGCGCGTGCAGTGGGGCCTGTCCACCGGCCAGATCGGCTGGATCGCCAGCAGCACCTACGTGGGCTTCCTGGTCGGCGCGCTGTTCTCGGGAATTCTGGGCGACCGCTACGGCCGCAAGAAGATCATGATGTGGGCGCTGCTGTTGTTCTGCGTGGCGACGTTCTTCAACGCCTTCGCCCGTAACTATCACGAGTTCTACATCCTGCGCATGATCGCGGGTATCGGCATGGGCGCGGAAGGCGCCATCATCGCGCCGTATCTGGCGGAGTTCGTCAGCAGCAAGTACCGCGGCCGTTTCACGGGCGCGCTGGCCGGCTTCTTCTCGTTCGGCTTCGTGCTGTCGGCCTTGCTGGGCTATTTCATCGTGCCGTTGAGCGATGACGGCTGGCGCTGGATCATGATCATTGCGTCGGTGCCCGTCGTGTTCCTGCTGTGGTGGCGCAAGTCGCTGTTCGAGTCGCCCCGTTGGCTTGAGCATACCGGGCAGACCGCCGAAGCCGACCGCATCTGCTCGGCGATCGAAGCCGAAGTGCAGCAAAAGCTGGGCCGCCCGCTGCCCACGCCCATCGCCACCCGCAAGGCCGCTTCCGCCGCTGCCGAGCCCCAAGGCGCGATGGCGAAGCTGGCCTCGCTGTTTTCGAGGACGTATCTGGGCACGACCGTGCTGGTCTGGGTGTTCTGGATCACCGTGCTGTTCTGCTACTACGCCTTCCTGGTGTGGATTCCCAGCCTGCTGGTCGAACGCGGCTTCACCATCACCAAGAGCTTCTCGTACACCATCCTGATCTACCTGTCGCAGATTCCGGGCTATTTCTCGGCCGCGTACTTCAACGACAAGATCGGCCGCAAGTACACGATCCTGATCTACATGCTGCTGTCGTGCCTGTCGGCGCTGGGCCTGGCGCTGGCCAGCGGCGAACATCAGATCATCATGTTGAGCATGCTGCTGTCCTTCGGCATGAATGGCGTGATCGCGGGCCAGTACACCTACACGGCTGAAATCTATCCCACGTCGATCCGGGCGACCGGCATGGGCGCGGCCTCCGCCTTCGCACGGATCGGCTCGATCGCCTCGCCGACCATCGTGGGCGTGGCGTACCCGGTGCTGGGGTTTGCCGGCGTGTTCGCGATGATGACGGCGATTCTTCTGGTCGGCGGCCTGGGCATCCTGTTCTTCGGCAAGAACACGCGCGGCGTGGTGCTTGAGGAGATCAACGTATGACGCCGGCATCCGTGTTTTCGCCTTGGGCCGGGTACGCGCGTGCCTTGGGGCTGGCTAGCGGCCGCGAAGCGCAGTGGGACGTGGTGTCCGGATTTCTGGAAGCCGCCTTTGGACATCGGCTATTCACCGCGCTGCTGTATCTGGAGGAACATCGTCTGATGAAGCGGCTGTACACGTCTGACGAGAGCACCAGCCCCTTGGGCGGCTTCAAGGCGACGGGAAACGGTCCGTGGTCGCGCCATGTGCTGGAGCAAGGGCGCTTGTACGTGGCCAGTAACGAAGACGATGTGCGGTCGGTGTTTTCCGAAGCGCCGATGCTGATCGACCGCGGCCTGCAATCGGCGCTGAATATTCCGGTGCGCCACGAAGGCCGGGTGATCGGATCGCTGAACCTGCTGGCTGGCCGCCATGCCTATGACGCAGCCGATCAGGACCTGGCGGCGGTGATTGCCGGCTTGTGCGCGCCGGTTTTCCTTGAGGAAATGCGGGCTGCGCAGTCGGCGGCCGCGCAGGTGGACCGGTCTCAGCTCGATAGCGTCTGAGCTTGCTGAGCCAGCACGGCGCGTACCGCGTCCGGCGTGAAGGGCGCTTCATAGAAGCGCCGCCCCGTGGCGTCGAAGAGGGCGTTCGCGATGGCGGCGGGGCCCGGAACGGAGGCGGACTCGCCCGCACCCATGGGCGGTTCGTCCTGGCGCGGCATCAGCAGCACGTCGATGGGCGGCAAGTCCTTGAAGCCGATGATGGGGTAGCCGCCCCATTCGCGGCTGGCCACGCCCGCGGTGTCGAAATCCACTTTTTCCAGCAGGCTGCGGCTTAGCGTCTGGTTCACGTTGCCGTGGATCTGGTGGCGCACGCCGTCGGGGTTGACGATCATGCCCGTGTCTTGGCCGACGACGATGCGCTCGACGGTGATGCAGCCGGTGGCCGGGTCAACGCGCAGGTCGATGACCCACGCCGCCCATGCAGCGCCGAAGCCGGGGAACTTGCTGTGCACGTAGCGGGCGTACGCGACGCCGCGCCCATGCAACTGGCCGTCGGCGTCGGGCGTGCCGCGGCTGCCTGGCGTGAAGGGACGCCAGCCTGCGCGCTGGGCCGTGGCGTCGATCAGCGCGACGGCGCGCGCATCACCCAGATGCCGAACGCGGTATTCGACAGGATCCGCGCCGGCGGCGTGGGCGAGTTCGTCGATCATGCATTCATGCGCGAACGAATTGGGCAGCGCCGACACGCCGCGCAGCCACGATGCGCGCACCAAAGGCGCCATGTCGTGGCAGACGACGCGCCGGTTCTGATAGCGATAGGGCGGTGCCGCCGTGCGGTCGCCCATTTCCAGTGTGCGCGGTTCGGTAGAGATCGCACCCGTCAGCAGCAGCGCCAGGATGGGCGCGTCATTGGAGGGATATCGCACCGCGAAGTCGTAGGCGAGCAGATCGCCATTGGCATTGATGGCAGCGCCCACGTCCATCAATTGGCCGGTGCCCTTGGGTTCCCACTGATGCTCCTGTTCGCGGGTGAGCTGCACGCGCACCGGCGCGCCCACCGCGATCGACAGCAACGCCGCGTCGGCGCAGACGTCATCGGCGCAATTGCGCCCGTAGCAGCCGGCGGCCTCCAGCCGGATCAGTTCTATCTGGCCTTCGCCCAGTTTCAGCAGGCGGTCGAGATCGGTGCGCAGCATGTGCGGATTCTGCGAACCGGTCCAGACCGTCAGGCGGCCGTCGCGAAAGTCGGCGACGGCGCACGAGGGGCCGATGGAGGCATGCATCTGGTAGGGCCAGACGTAGCTGCGGCGCAGGTGCGTGGCGGCGTCGGCACACACGGCGTCGACATCGCCGTCTTCGATCAGCGGCCGGGCGCGCGCGGGCTGGGCGCGGATGGCCTCGGCAAGATTATCCAGGCGGGGCGCGGGGGGCACGGGCTTCCAGCGGACCTTCAGCGCCCGCATCGCGGCGATGGCCTGTTCTTCGCGATCCGCCACCACGCCGATGAAGTCGCCCTGCGCCACGACCTGCACGTTACCGGGCAGGTGGGCGACGGATTCCCGATCCACATCAATAAGGCAGCGCCCGATGAAGTCACCGGCGTCGCGTCCCGGATGGGGCGGGCGGATGACACGCCCATGGCGCATGCCGGGCACGCGCACGTCATGCACGAAGCTGAGTTCGCCGGCGGCCTTGGCCGGGATATCGACCCGGGCCACGCCTTGCCCGACGATCCGGTAGTCTTCGGCGGGTTTCAGGCGGACGGGCTGGTCGGGGGGCGCCAGCGTCAGCCGCGTGTGCTGGCCGCGCACCAACTGGCCGTAGTGCAGTCGACGCGGGTCGCTGTCGTCCCGGGGCCGGATCACGCCGTCGCGCACCCGTAGCGCATCGCGCGGCAGGTTCCACTGTTGCGCTGCCATGGCAAGCAGATGCTCGCGGGCCTGAGCGGCGGCGCGCCGCAAGGGAACCGCCGATATCTGGATGCTGGCGCTGGCGATCGTCGGCCCCTGGTTGGGGGCGGCGTTGGTGTGGCCCAGCACCATCTCCAGGCGTGCCATCGGAACATCCAGTTCTTCGGCGACGATCTGGGCCAACGAGGTCTTGATGCCCGTACCCAGATCCACATGGCCGTTGAAGGCAAGCACGCGCCAGCCGGAAGGGTCTGACCCTTCGAGGGGCAGGCCGGTGCCGCCCAGCACCGCGATGAAGATTTCCGGCGTCGCCTGAACGTAATCGGTCGCGGTCCCGGGTTGGCCCGGCGCAGGGCGCGGCGGCGCCGAAGGCTCGCGCACGACCAGCAGCGCGTCGGGGTGGGCGAGCAGCGTGCCAACCAATGCTTGAGGCTGAGGCAGGGTCATGGGGCAAAGGGCATTCGGGCCAGGCTAATGATTATGCCGGCATTACCTGGCGCCAGACAGCGGGGTTTGCGCCAGGGCGTCGGTATCGGATATGGCCTGGGCCAGGGGCATGACGGCGGCGTACTTCTGCGCCATGTCGAACAGGTTGGCGTCGTGCGGCCCCAAGGCGCGGTCACCGCAGCAGTCGGACACGACCAGCGGCCGGAAACCCGCCTGCATCGCGTCCACCACGCTGGCCCGCACGCAGCCGCTGGTGACGCAGCCGGCAACCAGCAGGGTCTGCACGCCGCGCTGCGCGAGCCACGGCGCCAGCATGGTGCCGAAGAAGGCGGACGGGGTGCTCTTGCGCACCACGTATTCGCCCGCAGCCGGGGCCAGTTCCGGCACGATGGCGCTGTTCTTGCTGTGTTCCTTCAGGGCCAGCATCGCGGGCACCTTCAGGCAGAAGATGTTGCTGTCGGCGTCGTCGTCGGAAAAGACGATGCGGCTGTGCGCCACCGGCCAGCCCTGTGCGCGGGCGTGCGCCAGCAGGTGGCGGGTCTGCGCGATGGCCTCGGGGATGTTGCCGCCGCCCAGCACCGCCGGATCGGCAAAGCCGTTGACGAAGTCGACGATCAGCAGCCCGAAGGGGGCCTTGAGCGGCAGCGGCGTGCCGAAGCCTTGGCGCGAGTAAGCGGAAATGTCGCCGGAAGCGCCTTGGGAGGGGATGGTCTGGACGGTTGCGTTCATTTGTCTTCCTTGCGGCGGGCGGCGCGGGCCAATCCCGGTTCGTCCTGCACGACGCCGTTGATCACGACAGGCTGGTCATCCAGCGCGACGCTGCAGTGGCGCATCGGGATGTCGATATGGCAGGCGGTATTGCGGCTGCCGCCGGCTTCGTTGTTGGGGCCCATGGACCACAGGAAGTTGCCCTCGAAGGCGCGGGCGTCCATGCCGATGTGGGCTTCCTTGTTGTAGTGGGCCAGCATGGACCACTGCGCGCGCGGTTGCAGGCCCCAGCCGATGTGAGACACCGCATAAGCCTCGGGGTCTTCGTAGGCGGCCATGTATTCCTTGAGGATGTCCGCCTGCAACCCGCCGTTGATGCGCGTGACGTAGCCTTTTTCAATGACGAGCTCGATCGGTTCGGTCACGTAGTCTTTCATGGGCAGCAGGATGTCTCCGCGGTCCAGTATCACGCGCCCTTCGCTTTGGCCTTCGTTGGGCCAGGTCAGCACGAAGCCGCTGGGCCAATGGTCCCAGCGGCCGGGTTGGTCGACGAAGCCGTATTCCGAGATCGCCGGAAATTCCCCCAGTTGGCAGCGCAGGTCGGTGCCAGCCTTGGAAGTAATGTGCATCTGGCGCGCCGCCTCGATCTGGCGGGCGGCGGCCTGCACGCGGGTGCGGTCCGCCTCGGTGGGCACCAGCCGGCACAGCACTTCTGGCGGCTCGATCGCCAGCAGGATCTTGGTGCCGGTCTGCAGGATCTCGTGCTGTTCCGGCGAGAACAGCAGCGTCATCAGATCCAGCACCAGATCGCTGGCCGTAAGCGCCGCAATGGCAGCCGGGTTACCGGTCAGCGGCGTGGTGCCCAGGTAGGCCAGGGCGTCGCGGCTGATCGACTTGTCGGCATTGACGGGCGGCAGGTCCAGCCGGTTGACCCGGGCGCCCATGTCGGTGGCGGCGGCGATGGCGCAGCGCAGGGTTTGCGGATGCGTGTCGGCGCCGGTGAGCACCGTGACAATCTGGCCGGCTTCAAGCCGGGAGAGCGTAAGCACCTGCTTCCAGGCGTGGATCAGATCGATATCGCTGACGGACATGGGGATTCCTTGGGTCGGCAGATTTGGGGGAAAGAGGGCGGCGCGTCAGTCCACCGGGCGACCGAGAAAGTCGCCGAAGGCGGCGTAGAACCCGGCTTCGTTGTCCCAGGGGATCATGTGACCCGCGCCGGGCACGCGCACGTGCTGAGTCTGTGGCGCGAGGGTTTGCCATTCGGCCACGTCGTCGTCGCCCACGACGCCGCCTTTTTCCGCGGTCATCAACAGCAGCGGAAGCGCGATGCCGGGCAGGTCGGCGTGAATGTCGTCGCGCCCGAAGTCCTCGAAGCTTTGGACGATGGCGGGTTCATGGCACGTGTGCAGCCACTGGGCGCGCAGTTGGCGCTGCGCTTCGGTCCACGTGGGGCAAAACGCCCGCATGTCTTCGGCGGTCATGCCCCGGGTGGCCTGGCGGATGGAATCCACGTACCAGGCCAGATTGGCGGGGTAGGCGCGGCGGCCGGGGCCGGACACGGGCGGGTCCACGATCACCAGGCGTGCCAGGCCCTGCGGCTGTTGGCGGGCGGCACGAATGGCGATGCGGCCACCCATGGAGTGGCCGACCAGTGCGTAGCGCTCTAGCCCCAACGCCTGGGCAAAGGCCGTTACATCGGCCGCTTGCGCGTCCAGGCTGTAGTCCAGGTCGGGCCCGGATGCCGATAGTCCGCGTCCGCGAACGTCCAGCACATAGGTGTCGAACTGGCGGCCCAGGTGTTCGGCCACGAAACCCCACGTCACGGCGGGGCTGGTGATGCCGGGGATGACGATGACGGCAAGGCGTTCGGCGCGTTCGCCGGCGTTGCCGCCGTAGCGCAGATAGTGCTGGCGGATGCCGTTGGCGTGGACGTGGCCGCCGTAGAGGTGGGTACTGGCAGGATAGGTGCTGGCTGCGTGGCTCATTGCGGGTTCCTGGAATAGGGGTAGGCGCCGGAGAGCAGGGCACCCGCGCCGGGCACCACGGGGTCCAGGCCAAGCGCTTTGAGGATGGCGTAGGTAGTGGCGATGGAGGCCGTCAGTACGGGCTTGCCCGTTTCGGCTTCGACCTGCGACACGGCGGGCAGCGACGGCATCTGCACGCAGGCGGACAGCACGATCACGTCGGCGTCGGCCACATTCATGCCGGCGACGATGCCGGGCAGGCGGGCGGGGTCGTGGCGGCCCACCTCAAGGTTGTCGGGAATTTCCAGGGCACGCCAGTCGACGATCTCGAAGCCCTCGGCGGCGATGTAGTCCATGACCAGTTCGGTCAGCGGCACCATGTAGGGCGCCACCAGCGCAATCTTCTTTGCGCCCATGACGTGCAGTGCGTCAACCAAGGCCCCGGCGCTGGTGATGACCGGCGCGGCCGCGCCGTTTTCGGCGGTGCGTTCAGACAGGCGCTTCTGCGAGACGCGGTGGTAGCCCCGGCCCATCGCCATGATGGCCACCAGGCAGGCGTAGCCCAGCACGTCGACTCGCGCATCGCTGAGCTCCAGTGCGCAGCGGTCGCTCTCGGCATCCATGGCCGCCAGCTCTTCCTTCTGCACCTTCTTCATGCGCATCCGGCTGGAATGGAATGTGAAGCGGTCCTCGGGCCGCAGGGACGAATGCGCCTGCAGCATCGCGGGGACTTCGGTTTCCATGGTCGTGTTGGAACTGGGGACGATCTGGCCGATTCGAAAATTCTTCGTCATGAGGTGCCTTGAAAGGGTGGGACTAGGGTTTCCGATAAATTCAAAAGAAGCGTATACGCTCTATTCTTGCAAAGAGCGAGGCAGATAGCCAACCTGGTTTTCGTAGTGGTTTTCACCTAATGCTGTGAAAAACGTGCACTATTTTGGTGATCTGTCTTCGGGTTTACGCGGGTTTTGAAAAATTTGATATCTAAAAATGAAGTGTGTACTTCATAATTTTTCAAATCCCAAGGCCGTGCGCAGGTGTCGCCCTGACGGTGGCCGGCAACGTGTTCAAGCATCTACTTATCCAGTCATTCACCATCCAGCAAGGAGAAGCCCCGTGTCTACATCCCCCCGTATCGCCATCGTCGGCGCCGGTCTTGGCGGCGCCGCAACCGCCGCGCTGCTGCTCAACGAAGGACTGAACGTCCGCGTCTATGAGCAGGCGCCGGGTTTTTCGCGGCTAGGGGCCGGCATCCATGTGGGGCCCAACGTCATGAAGATCCTGCGTCGCATCGGCGTGGAAGACGCGCTGAACGCCCAGGGCTCCCATCCCGACTACTGGTACAGCCGCCACTGGCAAACGGGCGACATCCTGGCGCAGATTCCGCTGGGCGATTACGCCGTCAAAAACTACGGCGCGTCCTATCTCACGGTGCATCGGGGCGACTTCCACGCCTTGCTGATCGACGCCCTGCCGAAAAGCGCCGTCGTCTACGACAAGTCGTTGACCAAGGTGGAAGACCGGGGTGACGTGGTGGTGATGCACTTTGCCGACGGCACGTCGGAAGAGGCCGACATCGTCATCGGCGCCGACGGCGTGAACTCGCGGATTCGCGAAGAATTGCTGGGGCCGGAACTGCCGAAGTACGCGGGGTATCTGGCGCACCGCGCGGTGTTCCCGACGCCGCAGGTCAAGGGCGGCATGTTGCCCTTCGATGCCTGCGTGAAGTGGTGGAGCGATGATCGCCACATGATGACCTACTTCGTGACCGGCAAGGCCGACGAGCTCTACTACGTCACGGGCGTGCCCGTAGAGCACTGGGACTTGAACGACCGCTGGCTGCCCAGCAGCAAGGATGAAATGCGCGAGGCCTTCAGCGGGTGGCACCCCACGGTGCAGGCGCTGATCGACGCCACGGTAGAGGTAACCAAGTGGTCATTGCTGGAGCGGGATCCGCTGCCGCTGTGGAGCCGCGGCCGCCTGGTGCTGCTGGGCGACGCCTGCCATCCGATGAAGCCCCATATGGCGCAGGGCGCAGCCATGGCCATTGAAGACGGCGCGATGCTGGCGCGGTGCTTCAAGGAAGTGGGCGTGAATAATCACGAACTGGCGTTTGCGCTGTACGAAGCGAACCGCGCCGAACGCGCGAGCAAGGTGCAGCGCATTTCGCACGACAACACCTGGTTACGCACCAATGAAGACCCGTCGTGGTGCTTCGGCTACGACGTGTTCAGCGAGCCGCTCGTAGAACCCAAAGCCCGGGCTGCAGCATGATGGGCGCCGCGACGCCGGGCAACAAGGGGCCCCGGCAAAAGAAGGGACTTGATCCCTGGCCCGCGTAACGGCAACCTTTCACCCTTTCAACCTGTAGCCACGCGCCACGCCCATGGGATCCACAGTCAATCCAAGCAGCGCCCCGCCACCGATCCGTTTGACGGTCAATGGGGGCGTGTACGACGTGCCGGTAGCGCCCGATACGGCGCTGCTGCACGTGCTGCGCAATGACCTTGAGCTGAACGGCCCGAAGTACGGCTGCGGACTGGGCGAATGCGGTGCGTGCACGGTACTGATCGACGGTGTGGCGGCGCGGTCTTGCGTGATCCCGGTCAGGGCGGCGCAGGGGCGGGCAGTGACCACGCTGGAAGGGCTGGGCACGCGGCAGCAGCCAGGGCCGACGCAACAGGCGTTCATCGACTGCCAGGCGGCGCAGTGCGGCTATTGCCTGAACGGAATGATCATGACGGTGGAGGCCCTATTGCGCCGCAATCCCTGCCCCACCGAGCAAGCGCTGCGCAGCGAACTGCACCACAACCTGTGCCGCTGCGGCACGCATGTGGAAATCATGCAGGCGGCGTTGCGGGCCGTGCAATTGCGCGCGGCTGCCGTCACGGAAGAGCCCGCCCGATGAGCGCGAACGCTTGCGCGGCGTCGTCGGGTAACGCTGGCCTGCCGGCTGCGCTGCCCGCCGATCTGTTGCACGGCATTGCGCTGCGTCCGCCTGAACTGGCGTGGGACGGGACGCGTTACCGCGGGAGCCAATTGCTGGGCGTGCGCCTGGCCGAGGTTCGAACCCTGGCCGGCGTGGTGGCAACGGTGCAGCACATGCACTTCGTGGGCGTCGTGGCGGTATCGCCGCTATATGCCCGCCAGGCCGCGGCGGATCTCGCGCCCGTTTGGCAAGCCGCCCATGCGGTCGAGACCCCGCGTTCCGGCCCGCCCGACGCGGATCAGGTCCGCTACGGCCTGCGGCTTCCTTCAGTTGACCCCAGCCCTGGCTCCCGAGTCACCGCATGGAGCCTGAACGGGCATACCAGCGTGTGGCTGCCGGCCTGCACGCAGGCTGTTCAACAGATACTGCGACGCGAGCTGGCTGCCGTGCTGCAACAGCCCGAAGCTACGATACGGCTGATGGTTGTTGGCGCCGATGACGCGCTCGTCGACCAACTAGATGCGGTGCATCCGCTGGATCTGATGGATGCGGCCGCCGATGCGGCGTTGCTGTCGCAATCGGTCGGCCGGCCGGTCTGCGTGGCCTGCCACACCGAGGCGGCTGATGGACTGGTGCTGTACGTGCCGCAAGCGGCAGACTCGATCGAGCCCGTTCCAAGTCCGGCCGCGATGGCGCCCGGCGCTGATGGCAATCAGGCTTTGACCACCGTATTTGCGGCCGACGCGCCTTGGGCGATGCGCCCCAGCTTGGCGCGCCTGTTGAGCCAGCCGGCGCAGGCGCGGGCGGCCGCGCAGCCGACAGTGCACAGCGACGTAGCGGTGCAGGCCGGTAAGCAGGCATCCGTCCCGCTACGGGCCAGCGTCGACGAGCTGAACGCGGCACAGGTGTTCGCCCAGGAAAGCCTCTGGCATGAGCAGGCGCTGGCCCGTGATGAAGATCCGCTGGCGTGGCGGTTGCAGCACCTGCCCGAGGGCCAGGGCCGAGCGCTGGCGCAACGGGTCGTGGAGCAGGCGGGGTTGCCTGCGGCAGATGACGAGGGTGCGCCGCGCCTGGGCATGTTGCGCGGCACGGGCTTCGCCACGGCGCAGGTGCAGTGTGTGGACGAGAGCGGTACGGCCCGCACGGTATGGAGCGCCTGGGTGGCGGAGGTCACCGTCCAGCCCCAAACCGGTCAGGTCGACGTGACACGCGTGGTCGCCGGCCACGATAGCCAACATCTGCATCCGACGCAGCGCGCGCCGATCCTGCCCGAAATCGAGCAGCAGACGCCGCGATTGCTGGCCAACGCCCGCCGCCTGCTGGCGGGCCCGCGGGCATTCGATGACTGGTCAAGCCCCGCCATCAACGCCGCGGATGAACAGACCGGCGCATTGAGTCGACGCGAAGGCGCCAAGGACCTGTCCGGCGTGGATTCCGCCGAAGACGGTCTGGTGACGCAGGGGCAGCTGGGTCTGGATGGCGTCGTAACGCTACCGGCCGCTGCCGCCATCGCCAATGCCATTCAGGACGCAACGGGTGTGCGCCTGCGGCAGGTGCCGTTTGATTCCGAGCAGTTGCGGTTGGCGCTGGCTGACCGCCGGCGCGAGCGTACACGCAATCCCTTGGCGCGCGGCTGGGTGTGGCTGGCCGCCGGCATGGCGGGGCTGGCCGGCATGGCCGCCGCGCTGTGGCCGATGAAGCCGGCGCTGCCGCTGACCGCCGGCCCTGACGTGTCGCTGTATTCAATGCGCGCCATCGAACGCGGGCGCCTGGTGGCGGCCGCGGGCGATTGTGTCGCCTGCCACACCGCGCCCGGCGGCAAAGCCAATGCGGGCGGACTGGCGTTGGATACGCCCTTCGGCACGATCTACACCACCAACATCACGCCCGACAACGACACCGGCATTGGCCGCTGGTCGTACACCGCGTTCGAGCGCGCCATGCGCCAAGGCGTGCACCAGGACGGGCGGCAGTTGTATCCCGCCTTTCCGTACACGGCGTACGCCAAGCTGAGCGATGCGGACATGCAGGCGCTGTACGGCTATCTGATGTCGCAGCCCGCCGTGCGGGCCGAGCCCCCCAAGACGCAGCTGGCATTCCCGTTCAATTTCCGTCCGCTGTTGGCGGGCTGGAATGCGCTGTTCCACGACGCTACGCCTTTCACGCCGGATCCGTCGCGCAGCGCGCAATGGCTGCGCGGCGCCTATCTCGTGCAGGGGGCCGGCCACTGCACGGCCTGCCACTCGCCGCGCAACCGTCTGGGCGCGGAGAAGACGGGCGAGCACTACCTGGCTGGCGGCGAGGCCGAGGGCTGGACCGCGCCCGCCCTGAACCAGCTGGCCACCGGCGCGCGCGGCTGGACGGCAGACGAACTGTTCCAGTATCTGCGCACGGGATATTCGCCTCGCCACGGCGTGGCGGCCGGGCCGATGGCGCCGGTGATCCACGGCTTGGCCGAACTGCCCGACAGCGACGTGAAGGCCATCACGACCTATTTGCTGGACCTGCCGCAAGCGGCGGGTGCCACGGTCGCCAAGCAGCCCGCGGACGCCATGCCGGCGCCGACGCCCGTTCCCGCTCCCGCATCGCAATCCGAAGCGAGACCCGCCGCGCAACCTGTGCCGGCGGCGGCCACGATTCAATCCCTCCAGGGCCGGCGCGTGAACGGCGAACGCGTCTATCAGAACGCGTGCGCCGTCTGCCATGAAGCCGGCAGCGGCCCCACGCTGTTCGGCGTGAAGCCCCTGTTGAGCTCGAACACCAATTTGCACGCCGCAACGCCCGACAACCTGATCCAGGTGATCCTCAACGGCATCCAGACCCCGGCCAACGACGAGCTGGGCTACATGCCGGGGTTCAAGGACGCGCTGGACGACAGGCAGATCGCGGATTTGGTGGGCTATTTGCGGGAACGCCATGCGCCAGGCAAAGACCCCTGGCCAGACCCGACGAACACGATTAGCAGGCTGCGCGAGCACGCGGAGCTGAACTAAAGGAAGCGCGGCCACAACGCGTGCAGCAGTTTGTGTTGATCACAACAAGGGGTTTTTCATCTATGTCAGCTTCATTGGTTTCAGTGGACAAGGCCATCCAGGTGGCAGGTGTCGGCAAGTTCCAGTATCGGCTCTTCGTGATATTCGGCCTGGTCTGGATGGCGGATGCCATGCAGGTGCTGTCGATCGGTTTCAGTGCGCCGTCGATCGCCAAGACCTTCGGCATCACCGTGCCGCAGGCATTGCAGAGCGGCACGTTCTTCTTTATCGGCATGTTGATCGGCGCGTTCGTGTTCGGCCGGATGGCCGATCGCATCGGGCGCCGTCCGGTCCTGATGATCGCCGTGGTCATCGACGCCTGCGCCGGCGTGGCATCGGCCTTCGCGCCGGAGTTCACGTGGTTGCTGTTCCTGCGTTTCCTGACGGGCATCGGCGTGGGCGGCACGCTGCCTGTGGACTACACGATGATGGCGGAATTCCTGCCCAGCGACCGTCGCGGCCGCTGGTTGGTGCTGCTGGAATCGTTCTGGGCCGTGGGCACCATTTTCCTGGCGCTGCTGGCGCTGGCCGCAACGTCCTGGGGCGATGACGCCTGGCGCGTGATCTTCTTCGTGACTGGGCTGCCCGCCTTGATCGGCGTGGTGCTGCGGTTCTACATACCCGAGTCGCCGATGTACTTGAACCGCAACGGCAAATCGGATCAGGCGCGCAAGGTGCTGGAGCGCGTGGCGCGGGTCAACCGCCGCGACGTCGATCTGCCCCATCTGCAGCCGGAAGTGCCGGTGCACAAGTCCATGTTCGCGTTGTTCTCGGCCAGCTACCGCCGCCGCAGCATCGGGCTGTTCCTGGCATGGGCGCTGATCTCCATCGCTTACTACGGCGTCTTCGTCTACCTGCCCGTCAAGCTCAGCACGGAAGGTTTCGCCTTCATGCGCGGCCAGGAATTCCTGGTGTTGCTGGCGCTGGTGCAGTTGCCCGGCTTCGCGCTGTCGGCCTATGGCGTGGAACGCTGGGGCCGCAAGCCCACGCTGGTCGGCTTCCTGATCCTGAGCGCGGTAGGGTGCATGCTGTACAGCCTGGGTACGTCGCCGGCCGTCGTGATCGGTTCCACCTTGCTGATGAGTTTCTCGTTGTTGGGTACGTGGGGCGCCTTGTACGCGTTCACGCCCGAGGTCTACCCGACCGACCTGCGCGCCAGCGGCATGGGCATGGCGGGGGCGGTGGCACGCTTCGGCGGCCTGTTTGCGCCGGCCATCATCGCGCCCATCATGACCAGCCACTTCACGCTGTCGCTCGTCGTGCTGTCCAGCATGCTGGTGGCGGGCGCCGTCGCCATCTGGTCGGTGGACGTGGAGTCGCGCAACCGCGCGCTGGAGTGATCTACGGTTGATGGATCGCCTGGTTGATTGCCAGGCAGAATGACCAACGGCGACGAACGGCGACCAGCGGGCCTTATGCCTGTTCGTCGCCGTTCAGCATTTTGGTCAGCAGGAAATCCAGCGCCAGGCGTTCGGCGGGGTTCAGGTTGCCGTACGTGCTCTCGGTGATCTGCTTGGCAAACGGTTCCATCTGGGCAACCAGTTCCTGCCCGATAGGCGTCAGATTGATGACGACCTTGCGGCGGTCGATCGGGTCGTGGTCCACCTGGACCAGTTCGCGCTGCTTCAACCGGTCAACCACGCCGCGCACGGTGGCCTGGTCGATGACCGTGGCCTTGACCAGATCAGCCAACGAGCTCGCGCCATTGTCCCGCACCGAACACAGCACGACGAACTGCGCGGCGGTGAGTTGGGAGTCGGGTATGTATTGCTGGAATAGGGCGGTATGCCGCTGATAGACCCGCCGCAGCAGGTGACCTATCTGATCAGAAAACAAATAGCCATCCTTCGTGGACGAGGACTTGCCTTTCATATTGCGCATAAGCCTATCTGAAGTGCTGCGGTGAATATCATGACTTTTGTCAACGGTACACGGTTTGAGCGGCGGTGGGTTTCGTTTGAACCGAAAGTTAGTCCGCCAGCAGCTTCACCGTTTGCGGATTGAACGCACTGAATGCGCCGCCGCAGCCGGCATAAGCGGCCGCCCGCGTCGGGACGCCCGTCGCGCGTATGGCCAGTTGATTGCGAGACTGCCGGACCTCGACAAAACGTTCGCCCTCGACGCTGCCATCCGGCAGGAAATATAGCTGGACACGCAACAGCGTCGATTCCCCGTCCATAGGCCGAGGCTGCCGGAAGGCTGGAACTTGCAAGGTCGCCGTCTGCCAGGCCTGCGGCGCATCAACCGTCTGCCAACGCACGGTCAGCGGTTGGTCCAGATCCAGGAACGCTCCGCCCACCGGGTACGCGAAGTCGTGGCAGGTTGCGGGTAGCGGCGCAACCGACGCGAGTGCGCGGTCACCGACGTCCAGCGTTCGCCCATTGATCTCCAGCCGAGCAATCCCGTTCGGCGTGTAGTTCTGGGCCTTGAACAACACCAGCCCTTTCAGCTTTTTGCCGTCCAGCTGTTGCTCGGTCATGCCCGCCAGGCGTTGCAGCGCGGGTGCAACTTCCACGTGGTCGGGATAGTGGAAATAGAGATGCCTGAGCATCGTCGCTTCCTTCTTGCCAAGGATCGGAAAGAACGGCGATACGTCGGGGTAGGGCAGACGGGTCAACGGTAGCGAATCCCCGGTTTCACCGGACGCAACACGATAGGTGTAGCGTTCCAGCTTGTCGTTCAAACGCGCGCCCGTATAAGGAAACGTGCCGGGCGCGCTGGCGTCCGCTTGCGGGTTGGGATAGCGGATGAACGGCGCGAACCGGGCGGGTTCGCTAGCCGCGAGCGGCATCTCCGGGCCCGTACCCGAAGAAGTGCTGGCATACGGCTTGGTATCGATCCACAAGTCCTTGCCGCTCAGATTCACATGCGTCTCGGCAATGGGCGGATGGGCGGCGCTGAACGAATCGTACTTTCCCTGCTCGATGGATTCGCTGATGGGATAAATCATCAAGGCCGCCAAGGTCGGCAGGAAAAGCACCGCGTGCACGCGTCCGGGCACCTGCCCGCGGTCGCGCGCCATGTAGGCAAACCAGGTGATCACCAGCACGATCGCTAGCGGCACCCCCACCCAGATCGCCGCCGTGATCAAGGCCACGATGCCCCAGCCCAGGTTCGGGGAGGCCACGGCGATGATGCCAAGCGCGGCAAGCCAGCCCGCCAACGCGATCGAGATAATGATGCCGAAGAGGTAGTGCCGGTAGGTTTTTGTCGTCATCGCGCGGGGTGCGGAATGTCTGGGGCATGCGCCACATTACGGTACCGGAACTGTACCTGACACGACGATGAGGATGTCCCCGAGGCGGGGTTTGGACTGCGAGGTCTTCCAGCGACGTGCATGCTGAAAGCTATTTGATGGTGCCCGGGGCCGGAATCGAACCGGCACGCCTTGCGGCGGGGGATTTTGAGTCCCCTGCGTCTACCAATTTCACCACCCGGGCAAGGGGGTCGCGAACACGTCCAAATGACGGCTGCGGGAGAACGAAGACAGCGATTATATGCGGACTTTCATAAATTGTCAGGCGGCCCCGTATTGGGGCCGTCTGACCGGGCCAATTCCGGGCGCTGCCCGCAGGCGGCAACCCGGATCGGCCCCTTCCAACACTTACTTCTTTTCGGGCAAGAACCAGTTCATCACCAGGGCGCAGATGCCACCGGTGGCCACGCCCGACTCCAGCACGCTTTTGACCGCATGCGGCAGGTGCGACAGGATTTCCGGCACTTGCGACACGCCCAGGCCCAGGGCCAGGGACACGGCAATGATCAGCAGGGCGCGGCGGTCCAGGTGGATGCCGGCCAGGATGTTGATGCCGGAGGCGGCCACGGCGCCGAACATGACCATGGCGGCGCCGCCCAGGACGGGTTCCGGCACGGCTTGCAGCACGCCCGCCACGCCCGGGAACAGGCCCAGCAGGATCAGCATGCCGGCGATCCAGACGCCGACGTGGCGGCTGGCGATGCCGGTCAGCTGGATCACGCCGTTGTTCTGCGCGAAGACCGAGCTGGGGAAGGTGTTGAACACGCCGGCCAGGAGCGAGTTCGCGCCGTTCACCAGGACGCCGCCCTTGATGCGCTGCATCCACAGCGGGCCTTCGACGGGCTGCTTGGACACCTTGCTGGTGGCGGTGACGTCGCCGATGGCTTCCAGGGACGTGATCAGGTAGATGATCAGCATCGGCACGAACAGCGCCCACGAGAAGCCCAGGCCGAAGTGCAGCGGCACGGGGATCTGGAAGAGCGCGGCTTCGCGGGCGCCGGTGAAGTCCAGGCGGCCCATGGAGGCGGCGGCGATGTAGCCGACGGCCAGCGCCAGGACGAGCGCGGTGCTGCGGATCCAGACGACCGGCACGCGGTTCAGCAGGATGATGGTGCCCAGCACCAGGCCCGACAGCGTCAGGTTTTCTGCGCTGGCGAAGGTGCCGTTGGCCATGGCGCCGAAGCCGCCGCCCATGCTGATCAGGCCGACCTTGATGAGCGTCAGGCCGATCAGCAGCACGACGATGCCGGTGACGAGCGGGGTGATCAGGCGTTTGACGAAGGGCAGGATGCGGCTGATGCCCATCTCGACGAACGAGCCGGCGATGACGACGCCGAAGATCGCGGCCATGACGGCTTCGACCGGGGTGCCCTGCTTGACCATGACCGAGCCGCCCGCGATCAGCGGTCCGACGAAGTTGAAGCTGGTGCCCTGCACGATGAGCAGGCCTGCGCCCAGCGGGCCGAAGCGCTTGCACTGCACGTAGGTGGCGATGCCGGAGATGACCAGCGACATCGACACGATCAGCGTGGTGTCGCGGCTGCTGACGCCAAGCGCCTGGCAGATCAAGAGGCCAGGGGTGACGATGGGGACCAGGATGGCCAGCAGGTGCTGAAGCGCGGCGACGAAGGCGACGGGAGGCGCGGGGCGATCGTCGGGGCCGTAGACCAGGTCATGGCTGGGCGCGTCGTCGGTGGCGCTATGGGGGGCGGGTTGGGAGAGGGAGGCGGGTTGCATGGCGGGAGGCCGGCCAGGTGGGGGTAGGAGGGGAAAGTGCGGGATTTTAGCGGGGAAGGCCCCGGCCCGCCCGGGGGCGGCATGGGCCCGGCGTTGGGGGCACGCCTGCTTGATAGAATTTCGGGCCGCCAACCGAATGTCGCCGAGAGCCCGCCGGGCCGGATATTGATGCAGAAACGCACTAGATGGATCGGGATTGCCTTGGCTTTGGTCATCGCCGGTTTGCCGATGTCCCTGCTGATATTCGTGCTGGACGATGATCCGTATGCGGCGGCCGACAAGGGCGAATCGTATCGGGCCAGTATCTACAAGCGTTATCAGGGCGCGGTCTATGCCGCCGTGCCCAGCAACGGCTATTACCGGATGGACGAGGCGGACCCGGCAGGCTTCAAGCCGTTCGACACGCCGGTCTACGACGGCCGCCAAGCCGCAAAAGACGCCCGTCACGTGTATTGCGGCAACCGGATCCTGCCGGGCATGTTGCCGGCGTCCACGCAATACCTGGGCAACAGCTATTTCGGCGATGGGTCGACGACTTATTACTGCTCGCTGTTTTCCGTGGTGAACCCCGAATTAGGCCCCGTGACCGAGGTCTGGCAGACGATC
The DNA here is from genome assembly GCF_058783475.1 of Achromobacter sp. FW305-C-13. Lineage (NCBI taxonomy): Bacteria > Pseudomonadati > Pseudomonadota > Betaproteobacteria > Burkholderiales > Alcaligenaceae > Achromobacter > Achromobacter sp. FW305-C-13. The sequence continues at coordinate 608,551 of NZ_JBYSYN010000002.1, forward strand.
CTCTTCGGGTTGGGGCGCGGCACCAAGCCGCAGAATTACCTGTACCCCTTCAAAGCCCTGCCCGCCAGCGCGCAGCCTTATCGGGCGCTGCTGGACCGTGACCTGGCGACCGATGGGGCAAAGGTGTTCTACCGCGGCAATGAAGTGCCGCAAGCCAATCCGGATACGTTGCGGCGGTTGCCCGCGTCCCGTGATGGCAGGGAGCTGCTAAGCGACGACTTCTTTGGCGACGGGCGCCGGGTCTATTTCCGTGAAGCGTTGCTGCCCCTGTCGGACGATCCCGGACTGCGTGCGTTCATGGTCGGAGACCTGGATCGCGAGCCCTATCTCTATGACTCGCGCGACGGCATGGTGTACGTGGGTACCCACGCCTTTGATGCGGCGCACGCGCCGTACCGGCTGCTTAGCGAGGACGGGCAGCACGTGAACCAGGCGCTGTTTGCCGGTCGCGACGGCATTTATTTCTATAACGGCCAAAAGCGGCGGATGGAGCGGGCGGGCGATGATCCGTTCGCCTCTGGCGGGTTTACGGCGCTGTCGCCTTTTGTGTTTTCGGACGGCAAGCAGGTGCTGCTTTTGAAGGGGGCGGAATCCTGGAGTTCTTCCCGGGGCGGCGGCGGGCTGATTTCCCGCTCGACGCTGATCAAGCGCTTGAAGGACGCACCGGGCGGCGAATGGAAAAAGCTGGGCGACGTGTATCACCAATTCGGTTCGGTCTGGCAGAACGGCGACCAGCGGTATTACCTGGATCAGACGGGCAGCAGCCAACTGGTCTTCAGCCCCATTTACCGGATCATGGATCGCGAAACGGCGGATTTCCTGCTGCGCTCGCAGAAGACGTTGGATATCCGGATGGACGATATCCGCAAACTGATCCGGGCCGGAAAGCTGGCGGCGCCGGCTAGCGACGAGGTGCTGGAGGCGAAGGTCCGGTATCGAGGGTTCCTGTCGTGGTTTTGACCCGTCTTGAAAAGTGCCCGATAGCCCCCACAACAGTAGGGTTTCCGGGATGCCGCGCAGCATTGCCGCCCCGGCACCCGTATTGTTATTTGTCCCTAATTTTTTCGACCTTCCCGTAAAACTATGAGCCAAACCGCCACGTCTTCCACGTCCGAAACCCTGGGGTTCCAGGCCGAGGTGAAGCAACTGCTGCACCTGATGATCCATTCGCTGTACAGCAACAAGGAAATCTTCCTGCGCGAGCTGGTGTCGAACGCATCGGACGCCTGCGACAAGCTGCGCTTTGAAGCCATCGACCAGCCCGAGTTGCTGGAAGGCAATGGCGAACTGGCCATTACCGTCAGCTACGACAAGGCCGCCCGCACGATCACGATCTCGGACAACGGGATCGGCCTGTCGCGTGAAGAGGCCGTGTCCAACCTGGGCACGATCGCACGTTCCGGCACGCGGGAATTCTTTTCCCAGCTGACGGGCGACAAGCAGAAGGATGCGCAACTGATCGGCCAGTTCGGCGTGGGCTTCTATTCGTCGTTCATCGTGGCGGACAAGGTCACGGTGGTCAGCCGCCGCGCCGGTGCCACGGACGCGATCCAGTGGGAATCGGACGGGCAGGGCGAATTCACGATTGCCGCCGCCGAGAAGGCCACGCGCGGCACGGACGTGACGCTGCATCTGCGCGCCGACGAAGATGATCTCTTGAACGGCTGGAAGCTGCGCGAGATCCTGCGCCGCTACTCGGACCACATTTCCCTGCCCATCCGCATGGCCAAGGAAGAGTGGGATCAAGAGAAGGGCGAACAGGTCAAGACCGACGAACTGGAAACGGTGAACCAGGCCAATGCGCTGTGGGCCCGCAGCAAGTCGGACGTAACCGAGGAGCAGTACCGCGAGTTCTACAAGACGGTGTCGCACGACTACGACGACCCGTTGGCCTGGACGCACAACCGCGTGGAAGGCCGTAGCGAATACACGCAGCTGCTGTACGTGCCCAAGCATGCCCCGATGGACATGTGGGACCGCGACGGCCGCCATGGCGTGAAGCTGTACGTCAAGCGCGTGTTCATCATGGACGACGCCGATCAGCTGCTGCCGTCGTACCTGCGTTTCGTGCGCGGCGTGATCGACTCGGCGGACCTGCCGCTGAACGTGTCGCGTGAAATCCTGCAGGAAAGCCGCGATGTGCGCGCCATCCGCGAAGGTTCCGCCAAGCGCATCCTGTCGCTGCTGGAAGACCTGGCCGAGAACAAGCCGGAAGACTACGCCACGTTCTGGTCGGAGTTCGGTCAGGTGTTGAAGGAAGGCGCGGGCGAAGACTCGGCCAATCTGGAACGCATCGCCAAGCTGATGCGCTTTGCGTCCACGCATTCGGGCGACCAGGCGCAGACGGTGTCGTTCGCCGACTACGTGTCGCGCATGAAGGAAGGCCAGGACAAGATCTACTACGTGACGGCGGATACGTTCGCCGCGGCCAGCAACAGCCCGCATCTGGAGATCTTCCGCAAGAAGGGCATCGAAGTGCTGCTGCTGTCGGACCGCGTGGACGAATGGATGCTGTCCTACCTGCGCGAATTTGACGGCAAGTCGCTGGTGTCGGTGGCCAAGGGCGGCCTGGACCTGGCCGAACTGGCTGACGAAGAAGAGAAGAAGCACCAGGCCGAAGTGGCCGAAGACTTCAAGCCGCTGGTCGAGCGCCTGCAGAAGACGCTGGAAGAGCAGGTCAAGGAAGTGCGCGTGACCTTGCGTCTGGTGGATTCGCCGGCGTGCGTGGTGGTGGGCCAGAACGAACTCAGCCCGCACCTGCTGCGCATGCTGAAGGCCGCCGGCCAGGAAGCGCCCAATGTGAAGCCGGTGCTGGAAATCAATCCGGAACACCCGCTGCTGGCGCGCATCCGCGCAGCGGAAGATGGCGAATTCGACCAATGGGCGCGTCTGCTGCTGGATCAAGCCTTGCTGGCCGAAGGCGCCCAGATCGCGGACCCGGCTGCCTTCGTGAAGCGCTTGAACGCGCTGCTGCTGAAGTAAACGGCAAGCGGAGTGAAGAGAAAAGGGCGCCTGTGAGGGCGCCCTTTTTGTTTGGGTAGGGAATATGCGGAATCTGCGTGGCTTGGCTTGGAAGTGCAAGTGGTGCACAAGCCTCCGCGCCTTCCATGACACGCTAAGCGGTGGGAATAAGCACCGCGTCCAGGGCCAGCGCGCCGCTGCCTTCGGGCAAGGCCAGCAGCGGGTTGATCTCGACTGAGCTGAAGTCGTTGCGCCGCGCGTAGGCGAAGCGCGACAGCGCGACCAGCGCATCGGCCAGCGCCTCGATATCGCACGGCGGCGTGCCGCGTGCGCCTTGCAGCAACGCATAGCCTTTGATTTCGCGAATCATCGACAGCGCCTGCTCGCGGCCAAACGGCGCCAGGCGGAAGCTGACGTCTTTCAGCACTTCCACGAACACGCCGCCAAGCCCGAACATGACCACCGGCCCGAACACCGGGTCGCAATGCACACCCGCGATGCACTCCACGCCTTTTTTTGCCATCGGCGCGACCAGCACGCCGTCGATGCGCGCGTCGGGGCGGTGGGTACGGACGCTGTCCAGGATGGCGGCATGGGCGCCGCGTACCGCGTCGTCGCCGGACAGGCCCAGCTTCACGCCGCCCACATCGCTCTTGTGAAGGATGTCGGGCGACACCACTTTCAGCACGACCGGGCCACCCATTCCGGCCGCCGCGCGTGTGGCAGCGTCGGCGTCGGCAGCCAGCGTGCACTCGGGCACCGGCAGGCCGGCTTGGCGAAGCACGTCCATGGCTTGCACTTCGTTGTAGGACGCCAGCAGCGGCGCTGTCGTTTGCGCAGAAGGGGTGGCCTCATCCAGGTCGGCATCCGGCTGCGCAGCCAGGCCCGCCACCGCGCCGATCGTACGGATCGCGGCGCTGGGGTCCGTGAATACCAGGGTGCCCAGCTTTTCCAGTTCGCGGCGGCGTTCGGGCGCAAACAGCGCGCTGATGGCCAGCGGCACATCAGGTCGGCGTGCGCGCATTTCCCGGGCGAAGGTTTCAAAGGTGGGCCACAGGGCCTCGGACGAGCCCGCCGCGGCCAGGAAGACCGCCAACGCGTCATAGCGCCCATCGGCCAGCATGTCTTCGGCGGTGGCCAATAGCAGCCCGGGTTCGGAGACAACCTGTCCGGTGACATCGACCGGGTTGCGGCCACTGGCGAACGGCACCCGTTCCAGCAGCCGGGTCTGGGCGTGAGCGGCGGGTTCGGGCAGCGACAACCCCGCGTCCTGGGCGTCGTCCGCCATCAGCGCGCCCACGCCGCCGGATATCGTGAAGATGCCCAGGCGTTTACCTTGGGGCAGTTGCTTCCAGGTGTCCAGCGCATAGCCCAGGTTGAAAAATTCTTCGATGGTGCGGGCGCGCACCGCGCCGTATTGGCGGAACAGGGCGTCATAGACCGCGTCGTCGCCCGCCAGCGCGGCGGTGTGCGAGGCGGCGGCCTGCGCACCGGCCTGGGTGCGGCCGATCTTGGTGACGACGACCGGTTTGCCGGCTTCGCGCGCCGCGGACAGGGCGCGGCGCAGCTTGTCGCCGTCGCGGCAGCCTTCCATGTACGTCATGATGACCCGCGTGTCGGCATCGCGGGCCAGCCATTCAATGCAGTCTGCCACGTCGACGTCGGCCTCGTTGCCGGTGCTGATCCAGTGCGACAGCCCTAAGCCCCGGTCGCGCGCCATGCAGTAGGCGTAGGCGCCGAACGCGCCGCTTTGCGACACCATCCCGATGCCGCCGGGGGCGACCGTGCCGTTGGCGGGGGCGGGGGAGAACGTGGCGTAGATGTTGCGCCGGATGTTCATGTAGCCCAGGCAATTGGGGCCCAGCAGCCGGATGCCGCGCTCGCGGGCGATGGCGCATAGCTGTTCTTGCATGGCGACGCCCGCGGCGCCGGTCTCCGAAAACCCGGAGGTGAACACCACGGCACCCCCGACCTGGCCGGGCCGTGCCTGTTCCAGCGCTTGCGCGGCAAGCGCCGCAGGTACGGCCAGGATGACCAGATCGGCCTCGCCGCCCAGTGCCGCCAGATCGGGGGCCGCGGGCAAGCCCTGAATGGATTCCGCACGCGGGTTGATGGGCAGGATGCGGCCGTCATAGCCATGCTGGCGCAGCAGGCTGACGGGCATCGCGCCGATCTTGCCGGGCGTGGCGGATGCGCCGACGATGGCGATGCTGCGCGGGTTGAACAAACGGGTCAGCGAGGAATCGGGATTCTGGGTCATGGTCTGGGCAAGAAGGTTCAGCGAACGCAAGCGGGATACGCGTTCAGGCAAAGCGCACGACGCTGCGGCCGGTGCTGCCGCGTTCCAGCATGGCGGCCAGCGCCTGGGGCAGGTCGCGGGGTTCGATCACGCGCGAGGCAAGGTCCAGGCGCGCGGGGCGGTAGTCGGCGGCCAGCTTTTGCCACAGCGCGCGGCGCAGCGGCATCGGGCTGTTGGCGTTGATGCCCAGCAGCTTGACGCCGCGCAGGATGAACGGAATGACCGAGGCGGGCAGGTCGGCCCCACCGGCATTGCCGAAGGCGGCGGCGACCCCGTCGGGCCGCAGGCTGGCCAGGGCGTGGGCCAGTAGTTTGCCGCCCACGGAATCGATGATGCCGGCCCAACGGGCGCTCATCAGCGGTTTCTGCGGACCCGATAGGTCGGGCGGCGCGATGACCTCGGCGGCGCCGAGCGACCGCAGGTAATCGCCGGCCTCGGGTTTGCCGGACATGGCGCACACCGTGTAACCGCGCTGGCTGAGGATGTCGATGGCAATGCTGGCGACGCCGCCCGTGGCGCCCGTCACCAGCACTTCGCCTTGTTCGGGTGTCAGCCCGCAGTGCTCCATCCAGTGCAGCGACAGGGCGGCGGTGTAGCCGGCAGCGCCCAGCACGACGGCGTCGCGCAAGCTGATGGCGGGTGGCAGGGGCAGTACCCAATCGTGGCGCACGCGTGCGTATTCCGCATAGCCGCCGTCGCAGTCCACGCCGATGCCAAAGCCGTGCACCACGACTTCCTGCCCGGGTGGCAGCGCCGGGTCCGCGGAATGCACGACGGTGCCCGAGAGGTCGATGCCGCCGATGCGCGGATAGTCGCGGACGACGTTGCCGCGCCCGGCTTGCGCCAGCGCATCCTTGTAGTTCAGGCCGGCGTAGGCCACCTTGATCAAGGTATCGCCGGCGGACAGCTGATCTACCGTCAACGTGTCGAAGCGGCCTTGCGGGGCCTCGCCGGCCAGGCCGGCATGCAGGCGATAGGCCTGGAATTCAGGAGTGCTCATGGGGGCTCCAATAGGCGGTCAGGCGTTCGCCAGCAGGCGGCGCGCCAGCGTGGCGCGGTGCAGCTCGTTGGCGCCGTCGTAGATGCGGAACGGGCGCATTTCCTGCCAGATCATGGCCACGGGGGTGTCGTCCGACAGCCCCGCCGCGCCCATCATCTGCACAGCGCGGTCGGCCACGCGGTTCACGGCTTCGGACACGAAGACCTTGGTCATGGCGCTGTACTGTTTCACCGACAGCCCTGCGTCCATGCGGCGGGCGCAATCCAGTGTCATCAGCCGGCTGGCGTGCAGGTCGATGTGCGAATCCGCCACCATGGCCTGGATCTGCTGCAGGTCGGCCAGGCGCGAGCCGAAGGATTCACGCTGCATGACGTAGGCCTGCGCGGTGTCCAGCGCCCGGCGGGCGCGGCCGATGTAGCGCATGCAGTGCGACAGGCGGGCGGGCTCCAGCCGCAATTGCGCGTATTCCAGGCCGCGGCCGGGTTCGCCCAGCACGGCGTCGTTACCGACTTCGCAGCCGTTCAGTTCGATCTCGGCGTGGCCACCGATCTGGTAACCCGTGACCATGCCGATATCGCGCACGACGCGATAGCCCGGGGTGTTGGCAGGCACCACGAACAGCGTGGCGCCCGCGTCCGTTTGCGCCAGCACCAACGCGAAGTTTGCGCCCACGCCACCGCTGATGAACTGCTTGTGCCCGTTCAGCACCCAGCGCTGCCCGCGCCGTTCGGCGCGGGTGCGCAGCATGGACGGGTCGGAACCGGCGCCCGGCGCGGGCTCGGTCATGGCAAAGCAGGCGCGCTGTTCGGCGCGGACCAGGGGCCGCAGGTAGCGCTCCTGCTGGGCGGGCGTGCCCAGGCGCAGCAGCGTCAGCATGTTGGGTTGATCGGGGGCGGCGCAGTTCAGGGCGGCAGGCCCCAGGAACCCGCGTCCTGCCGCCTCCAGCACCTGGGCCAGCGCACTCCAGCCCAGGCCCAGCCCGCCCCATTCGACGAGCAGTTGCGGCGCATACAGGCCCGCCTGGCGCGCCTGGTCGCGCAGGCGCGCCACGCATCGGTCCAAGGCGGCGACGTCCCGCGCGATGGCAGGAGATTCCGCGGGGATGGCGACCTCGTCCACGAAGCGGCGGACGCGTTCGCACAGGTCTGCGATGGCGTCGGTGTCAGGGGTTTGATCCACCGGCATGGCGGTTGGGTTGGCGGGGCTCATTGGATCTTGGTCCCGGTGGACTGCACCAGCTTGCCCCACCACACGGTTTCGTCGGCGATCTGCTTGGCGAATTCGGTGGGCGAGCTACCCAAGGGCTCTGCGCCCAGTTCCTGGAAGCGGGTGCGCAGTTGCGGATCCTGCAAGGCCTTGACCACGGCGGCGTGCAGGCGGTCGACCACGGCCGGGGGCGTGCCCGCCGGCGACATCAGGCCTTTCCAGGCCATCACCACGAATCCCGTCTGGCCGGCTTCGTCGAACGTGGGGATATCGGGGGCGGCGGAAGCGCGCTGGTCGCTGGGCACGGCCAAGGCGCGGATCGTGCCCGCCTTCACCTGCGGCAGCAGTGCGGGCATGTTGTCGATCATGAAGTCGATATGGCCGGCCACCAGGTCAGTGACGGCCGGGCCCGTGCCCTTGTAGGGCACATGCTCGGCTTGCAGGCCGGCCTGTTGCTTCAGCAGTTCTCCGGCCAGTTGCGCGGGCGATCCGTTGCCGGGCGAACCGAAAGACAGTTTGCCGGGATTGGCGCGGGCATATTGCAGGAATTCCTGCAGGGTCTTGGCGGGCAGGGACTTCGTCACCACCATCAGGTTGTGCTCTTTTTCGATGCAGGTGATGGCGGTCAGGTCCTTGGCCGGATTGAACGGCATGTTGGCGTACAGGCTGGGATTGATGACGGTGGGGCCGGCTGCGGCCAGCAGCAACGTGTAGCCGTCGGGGGCGGACCGGGCGACGAAGTCGCCGCCGATGTTGCCGCCGGCCCCGGGCTTGTTTTCGACGATGACGGGCTGGCCCAGAATGGGGTGCAGCGCTTCGGCCAGCAACCGCCCCAGGATGTCGGTCGAGCCGCCGGGAGCGAACGGAATGATCAATCGGACGGGCTTGTCGGGATAGGCGGCCGCCGCCTGTGGCGCGACCGCGGTGAACGCCAGCGCGGCCGCCGTGGCGGCGATCCATTTGGGCAGGTGCTTGTGCAGCATGTCAGTCTCTCCTTTGGTTCAAGGCCTGTTTCTGGGTACAGGCCCGGTGGGCCGCAGGCTTCTACTGGCTGCGGTCCCGGGTTCGCCCAAGCCTAGCGGCCGGGCGTATAACCTGCCTGGGTCAGCGTATGGCGGGCGATGGTCAGTTGATGGATCTGGCTCGTGCCTTCGTACAGGCGGAACAGGCGCACGTCGCGATAGAAGCGTTCTATGCCCTGGTCGGCGATGTAGCCGTACCCGCCATGCATCTGCACGCAGCGGTCCGCCACGCGCCCGCACATTTCCGACGCGAAGTATTTGCAGATCGAGGCGTTTCCCGTCACGTCCTGGCCGGCGTCGCGTTCGCGCGCGGTTTGCAGCACCAGCGCCAGTGCGGCCTGGATTTCCGTCTGGCAATCGGCCAGCATCGCCTGGATCAACTGGAAGTCCATCAGCGGCTTGCCGAACTGCTGGCGCTCAGCCACGAAGCGCATGGTGTCGTCCAGCATGCGGATGGCCGGGCCGATGCACAGCGCGGCCAGATGGATGCGTTGCTTGTTCAGGACTTTCATGGCCGTCTTGAAGCCCATGCCTGCCTGGCCGCCGATGATGTTGGCGGCGGGCACGCGGCAGTTGTCGAAATGGACGGACGACACCGGCGACCCGGCCTGGCCCATCTTGTCGTAGGGCTGGCCGGTGGACAGTCCCGGCGTGCCGCGTTCCACGATGAAGGCCGAGATCCCCTTGGCGCCGGGCGCATCGGGATCGGTGCGCGCCATGACGGTGAACAAGCCGGCCAGGGGTGCATTGGTGATGAAGCACTTTTCGCCGTTCAACACGAAACTGTCGCCGTCGCGCACGGCGGTCGTGCGTAGCGCCGTGGCGTCGGATCCCGCCTGCGGTTCGGTCAGCGCGAAGCATCCCGTCAATTCGCCGGACGCCATCCGGGGCAGGTAGCGTTCCTTCTGCTGCTCGGTGCCGTCGGCCACCAGGGCCTCGGAACCGATGCCGGTATTGGTGCCGACCCGCGCGCGGAACGCCACGGAGCATTGCGACAGTTCGATCGCGGCCCGGATCAGTTCTTCGGTGCTCATGCCCGCGCCGCCGTAGGCCTCGGGGATCGAATAGCCGAACATGCCCTGGGCGGCCATGGCGCGCACCAGATCGTCGGGCACCTCGTCCAGGCGGGCCACTTCGGCTTCGCGGGGCACGAGCTGTTCGCGGACAAAGCGTCGCAGCGATTCCAGGAAGGCGGGGAAGCCGTCGGGGTCTCTGATCATGAAGTGTCTCCATTTTTCTAGTTGCGGCGCCTGCCGGATTGGGATGTCTGGTCCGGGGCGACTGATGATTCAGGCTAGCAAAGCGCCGCCCAATGCGAGACAAGTGTTTCGCTATCTTGAACGTGCGGCGCGCCGGAACCGCGTGGCCTTGCTCTATCATCGGCATCAGGGGCCCCGCGCATCCGACGCGGCGCCGACTTCCGGATTGCGACCATGACCACGCCCCTGGGCGGCCGCCACCCTGACCCCGCATTCGCCACCACGCTGGCCCATGGCCTGTCGCTGTTGCAGACCTTCCGGCATGGCGAACCGGCGCTCAGCAACCGCGAACTGTCCGACCGCACCGGCCTGTCCAAGGCGACGATCTCGCGGCTGACCTCGACGCTGGTGCAACGCGGCCTGCTGCGCTACGACAGCAGCCTGCGCCGCTACCGGCTGGGCACGGCGCTGTTGTCGTTGAGCTACCCGCTGCTGGCCAGCATCAAGCTGCGGCAACTGGCGCGGCCCCTGATGACTCGGTTGGCGAATTCGGCAGGCGGTTCGGCGTCGCTGGGCATGCACCATGGCATGCACATGGTGTATCTGGAGACCTGCCGCGGCCATGACGCCGTGGCGTTCCGCCCCGATATCGGCGCCATGCTGCCCCTGCTGCAGTCCGCCATGGGACGCGCCTGGCTGGCGCAGGCCGACGCCGGGCAGGCCGAGTCGCTGCTGGAGGCATCGCGCCAGCAGGACCCTGCGGCGTGGCAGCGCAATGTGGCCGGCTGGGAGCAGGCGCGCCGCGACTACGCCCTGCATGGCTATTGCCTGGCCGAGGGCGACTGGCACACCGATGTGCACGCCGTGGCCGTGCCCATGCGCCGGCGCGTGGACGGGCAAATATTCGTCTTCAACTGCGGCGTGCCCGTGCGGCGGCTGCGTGGGGGGGATTTGCGCCGGCGCATCGCGCCGCGCCTCGTCAGCCTGGTGGCGCGGGTGGAAAAAATGCTGGAGCGTCAGGATGGCGCCTGACCGCGATCGCGACTTTGCGACCACCTTGGCGCACGGCATCGATATCCTGGCGTGTTTCCGGGCGGATCGTCCCGAACTGGCCAACAAGGATTTCGCGCTGCAGACCGGCTTGTCCAAGAGCGCGGTGGCGCGCTTGACGCACACACTGGTGGAATTGGGTTTCCTGCAGCGGTCGGGGCCGCCTGCCCGGTATCGGCTGGGTGCGTCGGTGCTGGCGCTGAGCTACCCCTTGCTGGCCAGCATGCAGATCCGCCAATTGGCGCGGCCGTTGATGAAGCAATTGGCCGACCACGCCTGTGGCGCGGTGTCGTTGGTGGTGCGCGACCGCCTGCAGATGGTGTTCGTGGAAACCGCCCGATCCAACGACGCCTTGCAGACGCGTCCGGACATCGGCGGGTCGTTGCCGCTCTTGGCCAGTGCCGCCGGCAAGGCCTGGCTGTGCCGGGCGCCGGACAGCGAGCGGGCGGCCGTGCTGAACCAGTTGCGCGTAGCCGACGCCGGTCACTACGCCCAGCATTTCGCCAGCCTGGAGACTGCTGCCCGCGATCTGGAGCGCAAGGGCTATTGCGGCAACAACATGCAGTGGCGCCCGGACGCCTTCGGCTTTGCAGCGCCGCTATGCCGCCCCTACCAGTCGCTGTTGTACGTATTCAACTGCGGCGTGCCGTCAGGCGATGGCCCCTACCGGGAACGCGCGGCGGACATCGGGCCCCGATTGGTGGCCCTGGCGCGGGAAACGGAGCAGTTGCTGGGGCTTTCCTGACCGGATTCGTGACCCCAAGTCAAAAGTGTTTACCCGTCAGACGGCTTTTTCCGCAAGGATGCAGCCGTCATACTGCAGCCCTGTCTCCCCGATATGCCCGCCAATTCTGGCCGGCCACGCCCCAGGGCACCCTGCCGGCGCGATCGAACCCAAGGAACCTGCATGAACCCGCAAGATACCCAACCGGTGAAAGCCGGCCTGCCGTTGTTGGCGCTCGCCGTCGGTGCGTTTGGCATCGGCGTGACCGAGTTTTCCCCCATGGGCCTGCTGCCCGTCATCGCCGAGGGCGTGAACGTGTCCATTCCCAGCGCGGGCATGCTGATCAGCGCCTACGCGATCGGCGTGATGGTCGGCGCGCCGCTGATGACCTTGGCGTTTTCGCGCTGGTCGCGGCGCAAGGCGCTGATCCTGCTGATGGCGATCTTCACCATCGGCAATATCCTGTCCGCCCTGTCCCCGAATTACACGACGCTGCTGCTGGCGCGTCTGGTCACCAGCCTGAACCATGGCGCGTTCTTCGGCCTGGGCTCGCTGGTGGCGGCCAGCGTGGTGCCGCGCCACAAGCAGGCGAGTGCGGTGGCGACCATGTTCATGGGCCTGACCATTGCCAACGTGGGCGGCGTGCCCGCCGCGACGTGGCTGGGGCAGGTGATCGGCTGGCGCATGTCGTTTGCGGCCACCGCCGTGCTGGGCCTGATCGCCATGCTGTCCTTGTGGTTCGCGTTGCCGGCGGGTGAAGCCGGGCGCCGTCCCAACGTGCGCCATGAGCTGGCCGTGCTGAAGAGCCCCGTCGTGCTGCTCGCGCTGTTGACCACGGTGCTGGGCGCAGGCGCCATGTTCACGCTGTACACCTATATCGCCCCGACCCTGGCGGACATCACCGGCGCATCGCCCGCTTTCATTACTGGCATGCTGGTGCTGATTGGCCTGGGCTTCACGCTGGGTAACGGCCTGGGTGGCCGCATGGCCGACCGCTCGCTGGACGGCACGTTGATCACGTTCCTGGTAATCGTCATCATCGACCTGCTGGCGTTCCCGTGGATCGGTTCAACCCCTGTCGGCGCCGCGATTTCGTTGCTGATCTTCGGTGTGGCCACCTTCGCCGTGGTGCCGCCGCTGCAGATGGGAGTGATGCGTGCCGCGACCGATGCGCCGGGCTTGGCATCGTCGGTGAACGTGGGCGCCTTCAACCTGGGCAATGCGGTCGGCGCCGCAGCGGGTGGCGCGGTGATTTCGGCCGGCATGGGTTATGCCGCCGTGCCGATCGCCGGCGCCGTCATCGCCGCGGCTGGTCTGGTGCTGGTGCTGGTGCAGCGCGCCGCCAATCAGCGCCGCAGGCTGGCGGTGCAGGGCTGCTGAGCCCTGCGCGGATTGCCGGCCCGGGTCGACCGGGCCGGTTTTTTTTGTCTAGAAATCGAATGACGCCACCAGCTCGTAAGTCCGCCCGGGCGCGACCAGGACCTGCCCGGTGTCGCGCCCGCCGTAGTACGCATACAGCTTGTCCGTCAGGTTGCGCACTCGGAATGTCAGCAGGGCGGGCCGGATCCGGTAGCTCACGGCCGCATCCACGGTGGTGTAGCCGTTAATGCGGATCTGGTTGGCGCGGTCGGTGTAGATCTTGCCGGTGTGGTTAAGGCCAACGAACAGATTCATCGGCACGTCCTTGAATCGATAGTTGGCGTACAGATTGAGGATGCGCTCGGGCACGTTCGGCGGCGTGTTGCCGATGCGCGACGTGCCATCGCCTTCGATCAGGGAATCATAGCGGGCATTCAACATGGCGACGTTGCCCGACAGCGTGAACTGGGGCGTGACGCGCCAGTCGGCCGAGAGCTCCACGCCGCGTGAAGATTGCTTGCCGTTGTTCACCGTCAGGGCGGCGTTGGCCGGGTCGCGCGAGAGCACGTTGTCCAACGTGATGTGATAGACGGCCGCCGTCCATTCCACATTGTCCAGGCTTTGCTTGAAGCCCAGTTCCCATTGCTCGCCCTTGGACAGCGGGAAGTCCGCATTGGACTGTGACAGCAGGAACAGCGAGCCCACGGGCAGCGTGGCGTTGGTGTATTGCGCGTAGACCGACGACGAGGGCGTCAGGTCCACCACCGTACCCAGGCGCGCGGAATTGGCGGAGTAGCGCGTGCCGAATTCGCTGCGCGTGCCGGCGTTCAGGTCGGTCACGCCGCGGTCCACGCGGATTCGGTCGTACCGGTAGCCGGCCACGACGGTCCACGGGTCGGCAAGCTTGAGCGAATCTTCCAGGAACAGCGCAGCGCCCCGCACGTCCGTCGAAAAGTCGGTGCGGTTGCCGGGGCCGCTCATCAATGCGGGGTCGTCGTTGTAGTAGCCCACATCCGGTTGGCGCAGTGAGACGCGCAGCGCGTCGCCCGTGGCGGCGGTCCTGTTCGAGAAGCGCCGTTCGCTATCCAGGCGGGTCTTGCTGAGTTCGCCGCCAATCACGAATTTGTTCTGTAAGCCGGCGATCTGGCCGGCATGCGTCGCGTCGAAGCGGTCGATCATGTAGCGTTGATTGTGAGTGATCGTCGTCTGGTCGCGATCCACCCACGACGGCGCGCGGAACACGGCGGACTCAGAGTTCTTCCACAGGCGGTTGACCTTGTTCACCGCGAATTCGTTGCGCAGGCTCCAGGCCGTGGTCAGGTTGTGGGTGACCCGCGCCCGCAGCCAGTAGGCCTCCGCTTCGTTTCTATCATCCAGCACGTTGTAGTTGTTGCGCACGAGGTCCCGGTCCAGCACGCGGCCGTCGGGCGTGCTGACGACGCCGGTGGGCGATGTGGCGACGCTGCGCGGAACAAGCGGCGTGCCCCAGTAGGCGTGCCCGGTATCGCGGGAATAGTCGAATGACAAGTCCAGGCGGGTGGCAGGGGCCACGTCGAAGGCGACGCCTGTGGTCAGATGGTCCAGCTTGTTGGTGTTGCGTTCGATGGTGCCGACTTGGGTCTGGTTATGGCTGTAGTCGATGCGGTAGGCGCCGGTCTCGCCAAAATTGTCGCCCAGGCCGATGCCCGTGCGCGTGGTGCCATAGCTGCCATAAGACACCATCGCTTCGCGGCCGGGGTTGTCGCGATCGGGACGCTTGGTCTGGAAATTGACGATGCCACCGATGGCGCTGTCGCCCTGCAGCACGGACGCCGGGCCCTTCAGCACTTCGATGCGTTGGTAGTTCCAGGTGTCCTGGACGCGGTTGGTCGAGCCGGCGCCGGACATGCGCAGGCCGTCGTACAGGTAAAGGATGTCGGTAAAGCCGCGCGAAGACAGCGTGGTGGGCGACGAAGGCGGGCCGCCGCCCGCCATGCCGGTCGCGCCGCGCAACGCTTCGCTCAGCGTGCTGGCTCCGCGTTGACGCATCGCTTCCTGCGAGACGATTTCCACTGACGCAGGGGTTTCACGCAGCGTCAGGCCCAGACGCGACGCCGTGCCGCTTTTGGCGTTCAACCCCAGGCCTTCCGTTTCGCCGGCGGCTTCGACGCGGATGGCCGGCAGCTCATTGTCTTCTTCCTGCGCTTGAACGGCAGGCACGGTTGCGCACGCCGCGATCGCGGCGGCGGATACGACTTTCCTCATGATCTTTCCCGATGGACTTGATGAGTGATGGGTAAACGTGGGGAGTCAGACGACGCGGTAACGGCGCAACCGCCACGCCGCAAGACCAAGCAGAAGCAAGGCCGGCGTCAGCAGTTGCAGCAGCGCCCGCAGCGCCTGCGTGCGGACGGCGCCGCGATTTTCCTCTTGCCAATGGAACGCCGGCATGGCCGAAAAATCCGCGGCGGTGATGGCGCGTCCGTGTTCGATGCGGGGCAGGAAAAACGCCTTCCAGGCCTGGTGATAGGTGTCGATCTGCGCCATGAAATGGGCGTGCCTGCGTTGTCCGGTGCCCGCCAGCGCGGTGATCCCTTCATAGGCCGCCGCCGCGGGGGACAACACGCTGTAGCGCGCCACCAGTGCTTGCTGGCGTTTAAGCTGCGCCTCGAAGCGCGCAAGTTCCGGCGCCATGGTGTCGTCCACCTGGCGTTCTACCCGAGCCTGCCCCAAGGGGCGTCCGCTGATGTGAATGGTGCCGTCGCGCGGCATCAGCGCATCGGGCTTGTCCATGTGTTCGTAGTCGGAGGACAGCAGCGCTGCATTGGCATGCATGGCCTCGGCGGTCGCCACGCGGGTGCGCGTGGCCAATTCGGCGCGCGACGGGGCAGGGCTGGCGAACGCGGCCGCGATGTTCAGCAGCACAGGCGTCACCAGAACCAGTGCGACCCACCCCACCATCAGCATCATGGCATTGGCCGCGGATGATTTGCCGAAGGCGTTGACTGCGACAACCGCAGAGAACCAGAACAGCGCATAGGCGCCGACCAAGAGCACCCACCAGAGCGTGGCGTCCGCCGCCTGCAAGACCTGGGGGCGGGCGATCAGCAATACGGCAAGCGGCGTCAGTACGGCCGCACCCAATAGCACGGCCGCTCGCACCGCGATCTTGCCCGCGATCAGCGTGGCCAGGGCCAGCGGTTGCGATAGCAGCAGCCGTAGCGTGCCGTCCTCCCTTTCGCCGGACAGCAGGTTGTAGCCCAACGCAAAGATCAGCAGCGGCAGCAGGTAGACCACGACGAACGCCAGGTCGAAGTGCCCGCTGAGCAGATGCCACGGGTTTTCGATGTCGTTGTTATGGATGAAATTGACCTTGCTTTGATAGGTCACGCGAAACTGGGACGGGAACAGGTCCGTCTGCCCCAACGCCACGGGTGCCATGGCGACGCTGGGCATGATGGCGTAGTGCGCGCCCAGGCCACCGCCCATGTTGGCCGGGCTGGCGGGGTTGCCGAACGGGGTTGGCGTTTCGATGCCGGCCATGATGCGGTTCAACTGCGCCAGCTGTTCGCCGCGTGCCTGGGTATCGGCGTTTGTCAGCGCCGTCTGGGCGTTGTCGCGCAGGGACGTCTGCAGCAAACCGTTGAAGACGGCGTAGCCGACCAGCAGCAGGAACAGGCCGCCGGCGATCCATAGCAGGCGCTCTTTCGCCATCAAGCGCAGTTCATGCCGGACGATCAGCCGGAAACGGGGAAACTGGAAAGCGTGCACCGGAAAGGCTCCTACAGGGGTTGCTGCCGGGCCACGGCGCGCCACGCAAAGGCCATGCTCAGCAGCAGGCCGACGCACAGCATCAGCAGGCCCATGGCGCCGCGCTGCAACGCCCAGCCGGCCGTCGGCGTCTGGTACTGGAATTCAGGTACGCGCGCCCAGAGTTCGGGATCGGCCTGATATGAAAAGTGCGCGTGGTCTTGGGTATCTGCGTGCTGCACCAGGTCTTGGCTGACGATGTCCTGGATGACGCGCCGCTGCTGTTCGGCGGCCACGGTGAAGTTCCGGTGGTGCGCGAAGTCGGTGCCGGCCATGGCGGCCGAGAACGCGCGGATGGCCAGCATGGGCATTAGCCATCCCGCGCCTTCCTGCACCGTCTGCTGTCGTTCCCACGTATCCCACAATCCGCCGAAATGGCGGTCGTAGACGGCATAGCTGGACTGATCATCCAGCTTCAGGGCCAGGCCCCATTTATTCAGCGGCACATCGCGGCTCCAGCGTGCCGTGGTGCCGAAAGCCTGCATCCAGACGCGGTCGGACGTGGCTTTCAGGTCGGCGTTCAGCGCCTGGTTGAATTCCAGCCGCGTCGGGCTGGGATACAGGGCACGCGACAGCTCGGCCATCACGCGGGGCGCCACGACGGTGTTGGCGATCCAGACGGCCAGCAGAAGCGTGATGGCGATGCGGGAGGAACGGGCCGCGGCCGACACGCCCAGGGTGATGAAGACGAAGGCCGCCAGATACAGCGCATATCCGGACGCCAGCGCCACGAACCGCCACAACGCATCGGCACGCCCGCCGGCGATCCAGACGGCGCCTGCCGCGACTAGCGCCGCGGGCGCCAGCAACAGTCCCAGGCTCATGCCCAGCGCCGCCGCCTTGCCCCACAACAGGCGCCAGGGAGCAACGCCCAGGCTCAGCGTCTGGCGCAGGATGCCCTGTTCGCGTTCGCCCGAAAAGGCGTTGAATCCCAATACGATGACGAGCAGCGGCCCCAGCGCTTGCAAGATCCACGCGGCCGACAGGTCGCCAAAGCGCTGCAGTCCCGTGGCGTCCTGCGCAGGCCGGAACTTGACTTCGCTTTGGCGATGAGCCTGCAGCCAAACGGTGCTGCCGATGTACGGATTGATGCCGGGATCCAGCAAGGACAGCGCCGCCTCGGGCTTGAAGACGTGCATGCCCTGATGCGCCGCGTCATGCGGATGGCGTGCGCCTTGGCGCAACCAGTCGCGGTAGTCGGCATTCTGCGCGGCGGCCTGTTCGGCGCGCGCGTCCTGCTGGTGCGAATAGCCCACGGCCAGCGCCGTCAGCAGCAGCAGGGCCACGATGCCACCCGCCCAGTAAAGCCGGCCGTCGCGCAGGCGTTCGCGCAGATCCTTGAGCGCGATCAGCAGGATCATGCGTCGGCCCTCATGTGGTCCAGGTACAGGGCCTGCAGGTCGGTCGCGGCGATCTGCCGGCTGTCCAGGCTGTCGACCAGCTGGCCACGCTTCATGATGCCGACGCGGGTCGCCGTCTGCCGGGCGTGGAACAGGTCGTGCGTGGTGGCCAGGATGGCCACGCCGGATTCGCTCGCCCGCTGCAGCAGCCGGGTGAATTCGGCTGCTGCCGCCGGATCCAATCCAGAGGTCGGTTCGTCCAGCAGCAGAGCGCGGGCGTTCTTGGCCAGCGCCACCGCGATCCAGACTTTCTGGCGCATGCCTTTGGAATATGCCGCGACGCGCTTGTCCGCCGCGGCGGCGTCCAGCCCGACCTCATCCAGCAGCGCCATCAGGCGCTCGCGCGGCAGGACGTGCCCCAACGCCAGCGCGGCGAAGTAGCTCAGGTTCTCCAGCCCGGTCAGCGTGCCGTAGAGGTTTACCTGTTCCGGGATGTATGCCACGTGCTGCTTGGTGGCCAGGGGCTCGCGCACCACGTCCAGGCCATGGATCAGCGCCTGCCCGCCGTCAGGCTGAATGAAGTTCAGAAACAGGTTGATGGTAGTGGTCTTGCCGGCGCCATTGGCGCCGAGCAAGCAATAGATCTCGCCAGGCTCGATGCGCAGATGCAGCGGATGCAGCGCGATCTGATCGCCGTAACGTTTGGTCAGGCCGATGGCTTCAAGCACTACGGGTCCTTGTTCAATCAGGAGTGTCAATAATGATATGTTATATCATAACTAAAGAAAATGGCTCGGCGGCGATGTATGGCGGCGCTTTGGCGCCCGCATGGGATCGCCTGGCAATGCCGTCTGACATCGCCTTCCCGGATCAGAGAGCGTGAAGGTTTTCCCTAGGTTGTGCTCGTCATCCTTCCTGTCTAGTCTTGTATATACAAGAGGCGTTGTGTTGCGCGCCCTGAAGACGGCGCGCATCCGGGGTGGCTCTTGCAACAGACAGACTTAAGGGGAATCCGTGGGAAGAACTGCCGCAGCAAGCGCCAGCCAGCGCGCCCGGCCAATACCGGAAAGCCGGGCCGGAAACCGTCGGGTGATCGTGGGTGCCAGTCTTGGCAATGGGTTGGAGATATTCGATTTCACGGTGTATAGCTTTTTCGCCAGCGTGATCGGAAAGCTGTACTTTCCCAGCGACTCGGCCTACGGCTCGCTGTTGATGGCCGTGGCGGTCTTCGGCGTGGGCTTCGTCATGCGACCGCTGGGCAGCATGGTGCTCGGGGCGTATGCGGACCGCAAAGGAAGAAAGGCCGCGATGCTGGCGACCATCGTGCTGATGGGGGCAGGCACGGCACTCATCGCGTTTGCCCCCACCTATGCGCAGATCGGCGTGTTCGCGCCAGGCTTGATCATCGCGGGACGCCTGCTGCAAGGGTTCGCAGCCGGCGGAGAGGTCGGGGCGGCCACCACGCTTCTGCTGGAATCCGCTGGCGCCAACCAGCGTGGATTTTTTGTCAGCTGGCAGTCCATCAGCCAGGGCATCGCCGCGTTGCTGGGCGCGTCATCGGGCTTGCTGCTGACCTCGGTGCTGCCGGAAGACGCGCTGTATTCCTGGGGGTGGCGCGTGCCCTTCGTCCTGGGCCTTCTGATCATCCCGGTCGGCATCTACATCCGGCGCAACATCCACGAGACTTACGTCGGCGACGAGGACGCCTCCAAGGGCAAGGCCCCCGTCCAGGCGATGCTGTCGAACCACACACGCGATCTGGTGCTGGGCATTCTGATGATCATGTCTGGCACGGTGATGGTGTACGTCGTGCTGTTCTACATGCCGACGTACATGATGCAGACCCACCACATTGCGGCGCCCACCGCCTATCTATTCAGTTGCCTGGCGGCGATCGTGCAGGTGGTGTCGGTCTATGGCGCGGGACGATACGTAGACCGGGTCAAGAACAGCAAGAAGGCCATGATCGTTTCAATCCTGATCGGCATGGCGATGGCCTATCCCACCTTCCGCTTGCTGGCGCTTCCCGACTATCTGTGGCTGGCTGTCATATTCCGCATGCTGCTCATCGCGGCCCTTGGTGTGAACATGCTGACCAGCACCATGCTGATCGTTCAAGCGCTGCCGCGCGCCGTGCGGGCCACGGGCTTGGCCATGATCTATGCGTTCGGCGTCACGATCTTTGGCGGATCCGCGCAACTGGTCGTCACATGGCTGTTGAAGGTGACGGGAAACACCATGGCACCCGCCTGGTACGTGATCGGCATGCTGGCTGTCAGCCTTGCCGCCACGTGCATATTCAAGGAACGCCGTGGCGAATAGCCACAGGGAAAAGGCCGCATGAGGAGACCGACGGCATGAAAGACTTGCATCGAAAAATTGTTCCCGGGTTGCTGGATTCGTTCGAAGACATCAAGCGCATCCGCCGGGACATCCACCGGCATCCTGAGCTGGGCTATCAAGAGCATCGCACCAGCGCGATCGTGGCGGACTGCCTGGAGCGCTGGGGCTACCGGGTACGGCGCGGGGTGGGGGGAACTGGTGTGGTGGGCACGCTGCAGGCGGGGGACGGCAATCGGTCGATCGGGCTGCGCGCGGACATGGACGCCCTGCCCATCAGCGAAGCCAGCGGGCAATCCCATTCCAGCGTGCACGAAGGCGTCATGCACGCCTGCGGCCACGACGGCCACACGGCGACGCTGCTGGCCGCGGCCAAGCACCTGGCAGCCACTCGTGCGTTTTCCGGCACGTTGAATCTGATCTTCCAGCCCGCCGAGGAAGGCGGCGCCGGCGCGTTGGCGATGCTGGACGACGGGCTCTTCGATCACGCGCCTTGCGATTCCGTGTACGCCCTGCACAACTATCCGACGCCAACGCTGAAGTTCGGGCAGATGGCCATCGGTACGGGGGCGATCATGGCCTCGGTCGACAGCCTGATCGTGGTGGTCAGCGGCAGGGGCGGACACGCGGCCTCGCCGGAGTTCACGTGCGACCCCATCGTGGCCGGGGCGGCCATCGTCCAGGTGCTGCAGACGATCGTCTCGCGTAATGTCAGCCCTTACCACTGCGCGGTCGTCAGCGTCACCAGTATTCACTCGGGCGGCGCGTTCAACGTGATTCCAGGCGAGCTTGAAATGAAACTCTCGATTCGGACCTACGACGAAGCGCTGCGCAGCCAGGTGCTGGCCCGCATCCACGATATCGTCCAAGCCCAGGCCGCCAGCTTCGGCGCCAATGCGCGAGTGGTTGAGGCGGCGGCGCGCTATCCGGTGCTGGTGAATGCGGAAACGGCGGCACAAGCGGCCCGTGAGGTCGCCACGCGGCACTTCGGCAAGGACTACGTGGTGGTGGACCATCCGCCAATTCTGGCGGCAGACGATTTCGCGTTCATGGCGCAGAAAGTGCCGGGTTGCTATATCAATATCGGGGCGGGCGAAGGGCCCGCGCTTCACAACGCCCGATATGATTTCAATGACGACCTGATCCTGGTCGGCGGCAGTTTCTGGGTGCATCTGGCGCAAACGCTGTTGCGCTAGGGGAAGGCGGGCCCGGGTGCCAGGCCCGGGCCGCGGGATCAAGCCTCGATCCGCTCCACTTTCCCCACCAGCAGGATGTACGACAGCGCGCCCAGCAAAGCCAGCGACGATACGTACACGATGGCCGGCGCGAAGCTGTCTTTCGACACGAGGAAGCCGATCACGATCGGCGTGCAGATCGACGACAGGTTGCCGACGAAGTTGAAGACGCCGCCGGTCAGGCCCAAGAGGCGCACCGGGGCCAGCGTCGACACCAGCGACCATGTGATCGACGCCAGTCCGTTACCGAAGAAGGCGACAGCCAGGAAGAAGATCACCCACGGCGTGGAATCGGTGAAGTTGGCGCCGATCATCGACGTCGAGATCAAGAGGCCCAGGATGATGGGCAGCTTGCGCGCCAGGCCCACGGTGGCGCCGCGGCGGATCAGGAAGTCGGACAGCACGCCCGAGCACAGCACGCCCACAAACGCCGCCAGGAAAGGCACCGACGCCAGGAAACCGGACTTGATGAAATCCATGCCGCGGTACTTCACCAGATAGGTGGGGAACCACGTCAGGAAGAACCACAGCGTGGACGTCAGGCAGAACTGGCCCAGGTACACGCCCCAGAGCTTGCGCTTGGTCATCACCAGCGCCAGGTCATTCCAGTCGAACGGCGCCTTTTTCGCTTTGACGTTGCGGTCCAGGTCGATGACGCCGCCGCCTTTCTGGATGAGCTCAAGCTCTGCCGCGTTGGCGCCTTTGAATTGGCGCGGTTCGCGGTAGATCAGGTACCACAGCACGCCCCAGACGATGCCCAGCAAGCCGGTGCTGACAAACACCATATGCCAGCCGTAGTGGTGCTGCAGCCAGGCCAGCACGGGCGTCAGGAACGCCAGGCCGACGAACTGGCCCGACGTGTAGAAGCCGATGGCGGTGGCGCGTTCCTTTTCCGGGAACCAGGTGGTGACGACGCGGTTGTTGATCGGGTAGGCGGGCGCTTCCAGCGCGCCGACCGCCAGGCGCAGCACGAACAGGATGACGAAGCTGCCAGCGAACCCCATGAAGAAGGTGGCGGCCGACCACAGGATCAGCGCCGCGGCGTACAGCACGCGGGGCGACACGCGGTCCACCAGCCAGCCGCCGGGGATTTGCATGGCGGCGTAGGTCCAGCCGAAGGCGGACAGGATCAGGCCTTCATGCACCGTGTCCAGGCCGAACTCGTCCTTGAGTGCGGGCGCGGCGATGGACAGGTTGCTGCGGTCCAGGTAGTTGATGACGACGGTGATGAACAGCATCACCATGATGAGGTAGCGGCTGCGGGTAGGCCGCTGGGCGCTTTGCAGGCCCGCGTGGGTGACGGTGGACAAGGTTGTCTCCTCTCTCTTTTATCCGATTACCACTCGGCGAAGCTGCCGTCGGCATGGCGCCAGATCGGGTTGCGCCAGCGGTGGCCCACGGCGGCGCGTTCCTTCACGTATTCCTCGTTGACCTCGATGCCCAGGCCAGGGCCTTGGGGGATCGTGACCATGCCGTCTTCGTACGCGAACACCTCGCGGTTGCTGACGTAGTCCAACAGATCGTTGGCGGCGTTGTAGTGGATGCCCAGGCTCTGTTCCTGGATGAACGCGTTGTAGCAGCCCGCATCGATCTGCAGGCAGGTGGCCAGCGCGATCGGGCCCAGCGGGCAGTGCAGCGCCAACGCCACGTCATAGGCTTCGGCCATGGCGGCGATCTTGCGGGTTTCGGTGATGCCGCCGGCATGCGAGGGGTCGGGCTGGATGATGTCCACATAGCCTTCGGACAGCACGCGCTTGAAGTCCCAGCGCGAGAACAGGCGTTCGCCCAGCGCGATCGGCGTGGACGTCAGCGGGGCCAGCTCCTTCAGCGCTTCATAGTGTTCGCTCAGCACGGGCTCTTCGATGAACATCAGCTTGAACGGGTCCAGCTCTTTCATTAGCACCTTCGCCATGGGCTTGTGGACGCGGCCGTGGAAGTCCACGCCGATGCCCACGTTGGGGCCCACGGCGTCGCGCACGGCGGCCACGTTCGCGAGGCACTTCTCGACCTTGTCGAACGAGTCGATGTATTGCAGTTCTTCGGTGCCGTTCATCTTCACGGCGGTAAAGCCGCGGTCCACCGCGCTCTTGGCGGCGGCGGCCGTGTCGGCCGGGCGGTCACCACCAATCCACGAATACACGCGGATACGGTCGCGCACGTTGCCGCCCAAGAGTTGCGACACCGGCACGCCCAGGTGCTTGCCCTTGATGTCCCACAGCGCCTGGTCGATGCCGGCCAGCGCGCTCATGTGGATGGCGCCGCCGCGGTAGAAACCGCCGCGGTACAGCACCGTCCAGTGGTCTTCGATGTTGCGCGGGTCTTTGCCGATCAGGTAGTCGGACAGTTCTTCCACGGCGGCAGCCACCGAGTGGGCGCGGCCTTCGACGACGGGTTCCCCCCAGCCGACGATGCCTTCGTCCGTTTCGATTTTCAGGAAGCACCACCGGGGCGGCACGATGTAGGTAGTGAGCTTGGTGATCTTCATGCTTGGGTCTCCTGGACGGGATAGGCGCGTTGCCAGGCCGCGATGAATGCGCGGGCGTTCTGGCCGACTTCGGTGGCCGACAGGCCGGGTTTGTACAAGGCGGAGCCCAGGCCGAAGCCGCTGGCGCCCGCCTGGGCATAGATGGAAAGGTTGTCGGGCGTGATGCCGCCGACGGGCACCAGCGCGATGGGCGGGCGCATCACGGCGCGCCAGGCCTTCAGCACGACGGGGCCCAGCTGTTCGGCGGGGAACATCTTCAGCACGTCGGCGCCGGCAGCTAGCGCGGCGAAGGCCTCGGTGGGCGTGGCGACGCCGGGGCAAGACGCCATGCCCAGCTGCTTGGCGGTGCGGATCACCGCGGCGTCGCTGTGCGGCATGACGATCAGTTCGCCGCCCGCATCCTGGACGCGGGCGCAGTCGTCGGGGTTCAGCACCGTGCCGGCGCCGATCAGACAATCGGTGGGCAGGGCAGCGCGCATCGCACGGATGCTGGCAAGCGGGTCCGGCGAATTCAGCGGCACTTCGATCAGGCGGAAGCCCGCGTCGTAGAGCGCGTTGCCGACGGCCTCGGCTTCGGCGGGCTTGATGCCGCGCAGGATAGCGATCAGGCCGCAGTGGGCCATGGCGGTTTGCAGACCAGGGTGGTTCATGGTGGGTTCCTAGACGGATGCCGAAGAAGGGGTTTCTGCCGCGACCAGTCCGGCACAGACGGCCAGATGCCACAGGCCGCGCTCGGTGGCGTTCTGCGCTTGTTCAGGTGTGCCCAGGCCGTAGTGCTGCATGGCCAGGATGTAGCGCTGGCACAAGGCGGGTTCGCCGCACAGCACGATGCGGGGCGGCTCGCCTTGCTGGCGCAGCATCTCGGCCAGCGCGGCGACTTCGTGGCCGATCAACAGGCCCGACAGGTAGTCGGCTTGCGAGGCGGACGGCAGTTCGCCGGTCAGGCCGAGGGCGCGCGTGCTGAAGATGGTGGACAGCACGCCGGCGCGTCCTGCGGGGGCGCCGGCGACTTTCACGCCGCGCTCGAAGGCGGCCATGTCGGCGGCGGGCGCTTCACTCATGGTGCGCCCCAGGATGGTGTGGCCGCGCAGCGCGGCGTAGACCTCGCCGGTCATGAAGGTGTCGAAATGCGTGACGCGGCCACGGCGGGCGTTGACCCATTTGGAATGCGTACCGGGCAGGCCGATCAGCACGCTGTCGGCCGCGTGCGGGTCGGAAGTGCGTGCCTGGTCGAACATCACGCCGAAGACTTGCGTCTCTTCGCCGCGCATGACATTGGGTAGCCCATGGCGCTGGATCAGGCCAGGCACGATGTGCACCGGGGTCGCGTTGCCGCGTTCGACTTTCGTCAGCAGCGTTCCGATGCGTTCCAGGTCGACGGGCACATCCAGATAAGCCGCTTCTTTCCAGCCTTGCGCGCTGCCCACCATGCCGCAAGCGATCACCGGCAGCGCGGGTTCGGCGCGCAGCCAGTCGCCGCAGGCTTGCTCGAACGCCAAGTCGAATCCGGACAGCGCAGTGCTGGCCGCGCCGTCCTGCAAGGGCTGCGGCAGGCGCATGATGCCCCAGGGAAGATGGCGGGTGTCCAGGGTGTTGCCCCGGGCGTCCAGGCGGTAGGCGCGCAACGATGAGGTGCCCCAGTCCAGCGCGATAAGCGCCGCGCGGGCGGGCGATCCGGTAGTCATCTGATCTGTCTCGTCTCTGGCCGCAGCGCCCGGTGCCGGGGCCACGTGGGGAGGGCGCGGTGGGGCGGGCGTTGCAGACCTTGTTGTCGGACGCGCCAGCCGCAAGAACGCAGACGGCGCGGTTTGCCAAAAATTCTAGATCAGCGCTTGAAAAATCTCAAAATATAGAATTAAATCCCACATACAGGGAATTACTGCAGCTCCATAAGCGCACTCCCTGCCTCGTATCCCCGCCTTCTCGACATTTCATGACCGCTACCGCCCTGACTTCCGTACGCTCCCCCTCGCTGGACCCCGATGGCGCCGCGCCGGCCGGCACGCAGACCCTCATGCGCGGCCTGGCCGTGGTGCAAGCCGTTGCCGATGGCGCGCGCGACTTGAAAGAGATCTGCGCCCGTATCGGTGTCGCGCGCAGCACCACGCACCGGCTGGCCAGTTGCCTGGTGCAGGAGCGCTATCTGCGTGCCCTGCCGGGCGTGGGCTACGTGTTGGGTCCCAAGCTGATCGAACTGGGCTTTCAGGCGCGCGAGGCGTTTCCGATGGCCACGCTGGCCCGGCCGTACCTGGATAGCCTGGCCGAGCTGACGGGCGACACCATCCACCTGGCCGTGCGCGACAACGACGAAGTGCTGTACCTGGAGAAGATCCCCGGCAAGAAGGGGCTGGAGATGCGTTCGCGGGTGGGCCACCGCATGCCGCTGGCCGCCACGGGCGTGGGCAAGGCGTTGCTGCTGGACACCGAAGAACCGCAATGGAAGGCGCTGCACCGCATCGGCGCACCGGTCTCGTCGCGCGCGCCCGGCGGGCAGCAGAGCTGGGAGGCGTTCCGCGACCGCATGCGCGAGTACGCCGCGCTAGGCTATGCGTTCGACCTGGAAGACAATGAACCCTCGATCCGTTGCGTGGCCGCGCCCGTGCGCGACGCGTCCAGCGGCATCGTGGCGGCCATCAGCGTGTCCAGCACGGTGCCGTACATGTCGCTGGAACGCATGCACGACATGGTCGCGGTGGTGCAGGGGGCCGCAGCGGAGATCTCTGCGGAGATGGGGTGGAAGGTGGAGCGCGGCTGAAGGGGCGTCTGCCCCCTTCAGCGATTATTCCAGCGGCAGCGTCAGCACGCCCTGCGGGGCGGGGCGCATCATTACGCGGCGGTACCAGGCGGATAGTGCCGGGGTGTCCGGGCGTTCGATCGGCAGGGCCAGCCAGCGGTGCGCGGACGTCACCAGCGCGATGTCGCCGATGGTCAGATGGCGGCCGGCGATGAATTCGCGGCCTTGCAAGGCCTGGTCCAGGATCTGCGCACGGGCGTTGGAGCGCTTGACCGAGTTGTCGATGGCGGCGCGGTCGCGTTTGTCTTCCGGCGTGCGGATCAGGCCCAGGAAGGCCGGCGCCATCGCGCCCTGCCATTCGGTCGTCTGCCAATCCATCCAGCGGTCGGCGTCCGCGCGCATACACGCGTCTTCCGGCCACAAGGTGCCCGCGCCATAGCGTGCGGCCAGGTAGCGGACGATGGCATTGGATTCCCACAGCACGAAGCCGCCGTCATCGATGACGGGCACGGTGCGGTTGGGATTCAGCTTGGCGAATTCGGGCGTGTCCACCACGCCGAACGGCCCGCCGGCCTGGATGAAGGTGTGCGGCAGCGCCAGCTCGCGCACGGCCAGCATCACTTTCTGCACGTTGACGGAAGTCAGGCGTCCCCAGATCTTCAACATATCCAGTCCTTGAGTTGTGTCAGGCGGGCGGCAATTGCCGCCGCGCAAAGCCGCTGTCGCGCGAAAAGCGCGTCCAGTTGAATGCGGGCCCCGGATCGGTCTTGCGGCCCGGGGCGATGTGTTCGTGGCCCCAGGCCGCAGCCAGGGGATAGCGCGTGCGCAGCACCGGCGTCAGCTTGCGCAGCGCCAGGTATTGCTCGTCGGCGTAGGGCAGCGTGTCGGTGCCTTCCAGTTCGATGCCGATGGAGAAGTCATTGCAGCGTTCACGTCCGCCAAAGCGCGACACGCCGGCGTGCCACGCGCGCTGCTCGGTAGATACGAACTGGATGATGCGCCCGTCGCGGCGGATGAAGAAGTGGGCCGACACGCGCAAGCCGCGCAGGCGTTCCAGCCAGGGGTGCGAGGAATAGTCCAGCGTGTTCAGGAACAGGCCGGCAACCTCGGGGCCGCCGAACTGGCCGGGCGGCAGGCTGATGTTGTGCAGCACCAAGAGCGAGACCTGCGCGCCAGGGGGGCGCGCGTCGCGGTTGGGCGAAGGCAGAAGGGTGACGCCCGGGGCCGGCGCCAGCCAGCCATGTCGATCCAGAAGCAGAGCCATGGGAGAGAGCATGCGTGGTGAATCCAACAGGCATTATGCCGTGGTCGCCGCAGCCTCCCAAATCAGCACTTGCGCGGCGCGTGAACCCCAGCGCGCCGCGTTGGTTACTTCTTCGCGGGCCCCAGCCTTGCGTGTTCCGTGCTGCACCAGGTCAGCCCGTTCTGCAGCACGGCCTCGGAGCGCGGCAGGTGGATGCCGCAGTGCGCGCAGCGCACCATGGACTCCGGGGCAGCCGGCGCAGGCTGGCTGCGGCGTGCGCTGTTCTGCGCGCCTGCCTGCTTTGCCGCCGCCATGCGGGCGGCGATGCGGGCCACGAACAGCACCGCAATGATCAGAACCACCCAAAACAGCAACTTGCCCACGTCAGCCTCGATGCAAAATCATTTCCAGCACGAACCGGCTGCCGGTGTACGCCAAAATCAGGAATCCAAAGCCCGTCAAGGTCCAGCGCAGGGCTACGCGGCCGCGCCAGCCCCAGATATGGCGGCCCGCCAGCAGTACGCCGAACGTCAACCAGGACAGCAGGGTGAAGACGGTCTTGTGGTCAAAGGGCAGGATCTTGCCGGTCAGCTTCATGGACGCCACGGACCCGGATCCCACGGCCAACGTCAGCACAATGAAACCGATCCAGATGATACGGAACAGCAGTTGTTCCTGCACCAGCAGCGGGGGCTGGGAGTCCAGCACGCGGCCAATGATGCTGCGTTCGGTGGGCGCGTCCAGCGGGCGGTGCAGATGGCGGTCAAGCAGCGCCATCATCATGGCGTGCAGGGCGGCGATGGTGATCAGGCCGTAGGCGGCCAGGGCGATCAGCAGGTGGACACGCAGCCAGGCGTCGTCGGCGTGGGGCACGAATTGCCCCTGCGGGAACAGCGCGGCCAGGGCGCTGGCGATGGCGGCGGCGGGCAAAAGCAGCAATTGCAGGCCGTCGATACGCACCAGCAGGCTTTCCAGCCAGAAGACCACCATGCCCAGCCAGATGGCTGCCGACAGGGCAAGTGCCCACCCAATGAACAGATGCTGGGCGCCCAGCATGGCTTGTTGCAGGCCGATTCCATGGAGAACCAGGGCCCCCAGCAGGCACAGACGGGCGATTCTGCCCGTCTTTTCCACTTCCCCGGCGCCGGCCAGTCGGATCCAAAGTGACCCTCCTAGCACTGCGTACGCCAAGGCAGCCGCTGTGTGAAATACAATGCCTAGTGACATAGAAACCGTTGTCTGGATGGGGCCTTGGGGTGCATGTCACCCGAAAGCGCAGAATCCGCGCCTGCGGCCACCGTTCAATCAACTAGTTTAAGCGGAAACGCCTCTCATGCTCGATAACCTAACTACACGCCTATCGCGCGTCGTCAAGACGCTGCGCGGTGAAGCCCGCCTGACCGAGGCCAACACCCAGGAGATGCTGCGCGAAGTGCGCATGGCGCTGCTGGAAGCCGACGTGGCGCTGCCCGTCGTGCGCGAATTTATCGCCCGCGTGAAGGACAAGGCGCTGGGCGAAGAAGTCGCCGGCAGCCTCAGCCCCGGCCAGGCCCTGGTGGGCGTCGTCCACAAGGAACTGACCGCCTTGATGGGCGGCGACCTGGGCGCGGATTCCAACGAATTGTCGCTGGCCGTGCAGCCGCCCGCCGTCATCCTGATGGCTGGCTTGCAAGGCGCGGGTAAAACCACCACCACCGGCAAGCTGGCCCGCTGGCTGTCCGAAGGCCAGCACACGCAGCACGGCCGCAAGACCGGCAAGAAGAAGGTGCTGGTGGTGTCCGCCGACGTCTACCGTCCCGCGGCTATCGACCAGTTAAAGAGCGTGGCGGCGCAGGTCGGCGTGGATTTCCTTCCCTCCGATCCCAGCCAGAAGCCTGAAGACATCGCGCGCGGCGCGGTGGACCATGCCAAGCGGCATCACTACGACGTGCTGATCCTGGACACGGCCGGACGCCTGGGCATCGACGAAGCCATGATGCGCGAAATCCGCGCCCTGCATGACTTGGTCAAGCCGGTTGAAACGCTGTTCGTGGTGGACGCCATGCAAGGCCAGGACGCGGTCAACACCGCACGAGCCTTCGCTGATGCGCTGCCGCTGACCGGCGTGGTGCTGACCAAGCTGGACGGCGACGCCCGCGGCGGCGCGGCGCTCTCGGTGCGCCACGTCACCGGCAAGCCGCTGAAGTTCGTCGGCGTGTCGGAAAAGCTGGACGGCCTTGAGCCTTTCTACCCCGACCGCATGGCACAACGCGTGCTGGGCATGGGCGATATCGTCTCGCTCGTTGAACAGGCGCAGAAGAACATCGACATCGCCGAAGCCCAGAAGCTGGCGGCGAAGATCAAGTCGGGCAACAAGTTCGACTTGAACGACTTCCGCGACCAGCTCGGTCAGGTGAAGAAGCTGGGCGACATGGGGTCGCTGCTTGAAAAGCTGCCGGCCCAGTTCCAGCAGGCCGCCGGTCAGCTGCAAGGCGGTCAGGCTGAAAAGCAGCTGCGCCGTACGGAAGGCATCCTGAATTCCATGACGGCCGCCGAACGCGCCAAGCCGGAACTCATCAAGGCCTCGCGCAAGCGCCGCATCGCAACGGGCTCCGGCGTGCCGGTGCAAGAGGTCAACCGCCTGCTGGCCCAGTTCGAACAGATGCAGGGCATGATGAAGCAGATGAAGAAGGGCGGCATGGCAAAGATGATGCGCGCCATGGGCGGCATGAAGGGCCTTGGGCGTTTCGGAATGAAGTAAAAAAAATGGCCAGACGTTGCGTCTGGCCAAGCAATCGCGGCAGGCAGGGGGCGCCTCGCCGCGACACAAGCCGGAAAACGCATGGGTGTTCTCCGGGTTGTTGGATTTTCGTCGCGGCTTACGCCAGGGGCGGGATGCGCAGCACCTGGCCCGGGTAGATCTTGTCGGGGCTGGTCAGCATCGGCTTGTTGGCTTCGAAGATCAGCGAGTTCTTGGCGCCTTGGCCCTTGCCATATTGCGCCTCGGCGATCTTCCACAGGTTGTCGCCCTTTTGCACCGTGTACATCTTGGCTTCGGGCGTGGCCTGCTTCACTTTCAATTGATTGTCCACCGCGGCCACGCCGACGGTGTTGCCCAGCGCCAGGGAGATCTTCTCGGCCGCTTCGGTGCTGAGGGCTTCGCCCGCCACCGTGACCTTGTCGCCATCCACCGTGATTTGCAGACCGTCCGCGTTCAGGCCGTGCTTATCCAGCTCTTTCTTCAACTCGTCTGCCGTCGCGGCCTTGGCCTCGCTGGCGCCGAAGAGCTTTTCCCCAACGTCCTTGATGAAATTGAGCAGACCCATAGTGTTTCCTTTATCTATGTTGCGGTGAGAAAACGAGAAGTGCTTTCAGGGCGCGCGGCCCACGAACATCTTGCGCACGATCCCGACGATCAGGGTAAGCACGGCGCCACCGACGCCACCACCCACCACGTCACCGGCGATCGTTGAAAGATCCAATCCGGTATTGCCTGCTGTTGCCGCCGCTCCCGCGCCGGCGGTGATCATGGGCGCCAGCCAGGAACCGCCCGCCAGGCCGCCGATGGCCCCTGCGATGGTGTTGCCGAGTGGGCCAAGATTGAACTGCTGGAGCATTTTCCCCAGTCCATTGCCACCGGCTGCGCCAGCGACAAGCTGGATGAGAAGATTGATGATGACCGCGGTGTTCATGATGCCTCCTTGCCCCGTGGGGCGATGTGCAACGCTAGAACAACAGCAAGACAACGTAACGACGCCAGCAGCAACGATTATTACTCGCAGACTTGCCGCCAGACGAGGGGTTAACGTGTAACAGGTTGCTAGTACCGCGGCAGACTACGCAAGAATGCTCGTCAGTTTGCAGGCGGCGTAGCGCGGCAGGCGCAAACCCCATCAGGCGCATGGTGCCGTGCGTCAGAACCTGATGGAAAGCGCATAAGCAAAAGGGCCGCTGATCAAGCGGCCCTTCGTCTTGAAAATGCCTGTTTGCGGCGCAATAAGTGCGGCGCAAACCAATCGCGAAATCAGCCGCCGCCCACCGCGACGACAATCTCGATCTGGTCGCCATCGGTCAGCGTGGTCTGTTCGTGCTGGCTCTTGGGCACGATCTCGCCATTACGCTCTACTGCCACGCGCTTGCCCGCGTAGCCCAGCGTTTGCAGCAGTTCGATGACGGTGGTGTCCAGCGGGAACTCTCGCGCGTCGCCATTCAGGGTGATGTGCATATCGGGTCTCCTCACTGTTTCGCGTAGGCGTCGGTGGCGGCGATCAGGCGCGCCAAGGTGCCGGGCTCGTCGAAGGCGTGGCCGGCGTCGGGCACCAGATGGAATTCAGCTTCCGGCCAGGCGCGATGCAGGTCCCACGCGGTGCGCGCGGGCGTGCAGACGTCGTAGCGGCCTTGCACGATGGTGCCGGGGATGCCGCGCAGCTTGTGGGCGTCGCGGATCAACTGGCCTTCTTCCATGAAGCCGGCGTTCACGAAATAGTGGTTCTCGATGCGGGCAAAGGCCAGCGCGGCGCGGTCGGCGGCGTGGCTTTGCTGATGGCGCGGGCTGGGCAGCAGCGTGATCGTGCTGTCTTCCCACTTGCTCCATGCCTTGGCGGCGCGCAGCTGTTCGGCGGCGTCGTCGCCCGTCAGGCGCTTGTGGTACGCCGCCACCAGGTCGCCGCGTTCGGCTTCGGGGATGGGCGCCAGATATTCTTCCCAGCGGTCCGGGAAGAGCCACGACGCGCCTTCCTGGTAGAACCATTGGATTTCCGCGCGGCGCAGGCCGAAGATGCCGCGCACCACCAATTCGCTCACGTGCGACGGGTGCGTCTCGGCGTAAGCCAGCGCCAAGGTCGACCCCCAAGACCCGCCGAACACCAGCCACTTGTCCGCGCCCATGATCTCGGTGCGCAGGCGCTCGATATCGGACACCAGGTGCCAGGTCGTGTTGTTGTCCAGGCTGGCGTGCGGCTTGGAACGGCCGCAACCGCGCTGATCGAACAGCAGCACGTTGTAGCGCTGCGGATCGAACAACTGACGATGCACGGGCGAACAACCGCTGCCCGGGCCGCCATGCAGGAAGACGGCGGGCTTGCCGTTCGGATTGCCCGACATTTCCCAATAGATCTGGTGGCCGTCGCCGGTATCCAGGATGCCGTGGCGGTAGGGTTCGATTGGCGGGTAGAGCATTAGGCGACTCGCTTGAAGATCAGGTCCCAGACGCCGTGGCCCAGACGCAGGCCGCGGTTCTCGAATTTGGTCAGGGGGCGGTAATCGGGGCGGGGCGCATAGCCGTCCGCCGTGTTGGCCAGCAGCGGTTCGCCGCTAAGCACTTCCAGCATCTGCACCGCGTAGTCTTCCCAGTCGGTGGCGCAATGGATGTAGCCACCCGGTGCGATGCGGCTGGCCAGCAGCGACACGAACGCGGGCTGCAGCAGGCGGCGCTTGTGATGGCGCTTCTTGGGCCACGGGTCCGGGAAGTACACATGCACGCCGGCCAGCGAATCCGGGGCGATCATGTCGCGCACGACTTCAACGGCGTCGTGCTGGATGATGCGCAGGTTCGGGATGCTGGAATCTTCAATGCGGCGCAGCAGCGAGCCCACACCGGCGTTGAATACTTCGACGCCCAGGAAGTTGTCGTCCGGACGGGCCAGCGCGATCTTCTCGGTGGTCTCACCCATGCCGAAGCCGATCTCCAGTACCGTCGGCGCCTGCCGGCCGAATGCGGCCGCGGGGTCCAGGCGGCGGGGCGCGTACGGAATGGACCACTGGCCCATCAGGCGCTCCAGCGCGGCCAACTGGCCCTGGGTGATGTGGCCGCGGCGATGCACGAAGCTGCGGATGTGCGTGGCGCCCGGGCTGTTCGGGGCGTGGGCGGTGCTGGCCAGCGCGGCCTGGGTTTCCGGGGAAACGGGGGCTTGCGCAGCGGCAGGCGCGGCGGAGTCGGCGGTCGTGTCGGGGGTGTTCACGGGGGGCGTCGCGGGCTTGTCCGCGGGGTTGTTCGTATTCATAGCCCCGAATTGTAGTGGCAGGTGTGGCGAGGCGGAGTCGGCCGGATGGACTAAATTGGGGACGCATTTATGCCGTGGCTGCCGGAAGGCGCGGCAGGGAGGACAAAAATCCCCCTGGAATCCAAAAAAAGGCGCGCTATAATCGTCGGCTCTGCCCCGGCCCTGCGCCGCGGCACGACACCCGAGCGGGTGTAGTTCAATGGTAGAACGGCAGCTTCCCAAGCTTCATACGAGGGTTCGATTCCCTTCACCCGCTCCACTTCGATTTTTCACGAACCGCCACCGCACGCCGGTGATCGTCGCAAGCCATTCCCAGATTTCTGACCTGCCCGACCGGCGTGACTTCATTGCCTTCACATTGACGTGCGTGCCTGTTTCGCCGCTGGCGCTGCCGCCTGCGCGGTATCTGCACTGTCGGCGGCCTTCGCCGAGCGTTTCTTCAATTCCAGGATGACCTGGCCGCCCGACAGGATGTCGGTCTGGACGGCGACCCTCGCTGCCTGGCTATCGCGATTGCGCATCGCCGCCAGCAGGGAATAGTGACCGTCGATCATGTCGCGCCCACCTGCCGTATAGCACTGGGCGATCAACGGTCCCATCTTCAACCATAGCCGTTCCAGGATGCTCAAGAGCACCGGCATGTTGGCGATCCGACAGTACTCAAAATGGAAGTGCTGGTTCAGGCTGATGGCCGCCAGGACGTCGCCGGCGGCCAAGGCCTGTTCGTTCTGCTCGATCAGCGCCTCCATGCGCGCAATGTCTTCGGCGGTGGCGACTTCGGCGGCCCGCGCAGCGGCCATGCCTTCGAGCTCGAGGCGGATGTCGCGGATTTCCAGGTATTCGGGCAGGGTGACTTCGGCCACCCGGATATCGCGCGCGCTACGCATGGTCAGCGCGCCATCCTGCACCAGGCGCAGCACGCCGTCGCGCACGGGGGTGATGCTGGTGCCTAGCTCTGCGGCCAACTCCCGGATACGCAGCCGGTCTCCCGGCCGTAGCTGGCCCTCCATCAGGGCGCTGCAGATTCTGGTGTAGACCCGCTTGCCCATGCTTTCGTACTGCATGGCGGAAAAGCGGGCCTCTGTTTGCGGCGGCAGCAATGTCGCAGGCGCGTCGGCGTTAGGGTCGGAATGCGGGCTTGCGCTCGGATGATGCATCAAAGTACGTGCCAAGAGTCTGAAGATCGCCACGGAGACGTTGGTCCGGGCGGGCGGATGGCGGGCTTGCTGCCCACTCCCTACTTTATCAGCCTTATAGGCGAAACCGGCATTCGAGGGCGGTTTCCCGGGATATTGCCGTCTTCGGGATTACACCGATATCGGGGTTTTTGTATCTTGATGCATGATGCATCAAATATCTAAATCGGGATGTGTCGTGATGCTGTCGAATGCCGCCACCGGCTTGGAAGAACCGGTGGACGCCCTGCTGGTGAATTCGCCGCCGCCGATCCGGCTCAAGGATGCGGAACGCGTCGCCAGGGCCTGCTACCCCGGTTATGCGCAGTGCGCCCCGTTGTCGGGCGAGCGCGACATGAATTTCCGGATCAGCCGGGCGGACGGCGAGTCGCTGACGCTGAAGTTCATCAATGGCGCGGAAAGCCTGGACGAAACGCGCATGCAGATTGCGGTGCTGAAGCATCTGGAAGCGCGCAGTCACGGCATGGGCTCGGTGCGGGCGCCGCATCACCAGCCTGCCGACGCGGCAAGGCTGACAGAGGACTACCCGGATATCAGGCCGGGGTGCGGGGATGGCTCAGCGTCGCAGGACTGGCTGGATTTTCATGTGCCGGACGTTGCTGACCCTGTGCGGGTGCGCGCCTATGGCTACCTGCCTGGCCGGGCGGGAACGGCCATGTCGGCCGCGCCGCAGTCCTGGTACGCCGTGGGCAGGGCGGCCGGGCAACTGGATGGGCAGCTTGCCGACTTCGAACATCCGGCTGCGCATCGCCTTTTCCTGTGGGACGCCTGCCAGGTGGCGCGCGTGCGGCCGATGCTGGGGGCAGTCGAGTCCGCGGACGAACGGGCGCGCATCGCTGCTTATCTGGACGTGTTCGAGCTGGACGTCATGCCTGCGCTGGCCGCGCTACCCAGCCAGATCATCCACAACGATCTGTCGCCCAGCAACATTCTGGTCGATGCGGCGGGCTCGGAACTGGCGGGCATCCTGGACTTCGGCGATATGGTCCACGCGCCGCGGATCGCCGAGATCGCCATTGCCGCGTCCTACCAGATGACGGCTGCCGGCAATCCCCTGGACGTGCTGTCGGCCGTCGTGGCGGGTTACGAGTCGGTGTCTGCGCTGACGCCGCAAGAGCGGCGCCACGTGCTGGACCTGGTGCTGGCGCGGCTGGTGCAGCGCATGGCGATTCCGTCCTGGCGCGCTTTGCGCTTTCCCGGTAATGGCGCCTACATCCTGCGCAGCCGGGCTGCGGCGACGGCGTTGTTCAACGAGCTGTACGACGAATGGAGCCGGGGCGCCCGTTGAGCGCGTCCTGCATGGAACTGCGCGACGCCGCGTACGAATCGAACCAAGGACATGCGATGACAGTAAACCGCAACGAAGCGCATCAAGACTTGTTGGCGCGGCGCAAGGCGCTGGGGCCGGCTTACCGGTTGTTCTACGAAGAACCGGTGGAACTGGTGCGCGGCGAGGGCGTGTGGCTGTACGACGCCTCGGGGCGTCGCTATCTGGACGCCTACAACAACGTACCCGTGGTCGGGCACGCCAACCCCGCCGTGGTGCAAGCGCTGTCGCGTCAGGCATCCAAGCTCAACACGCATACGCGGTATCTCCACGAAGGCGTGGTTAATTTCGCCGAGCGTTTGCTGGCGCTATTTCCGGATGCGCTGGACACCGCCATGTTCACCTGCACGGGCAGCGAGGCCAATGATCTGGCGCTGCGCATCGCTTTCGAAGCGACGGGGCGGCGGGGCGTGATCGTTACCGAGAATGCCTATCACGGCGTGACGATGGCGCTGGCCGATGTGTCGCCTTCGCTGCGTCCTGTCGGGGCGCACGTCCGGACGATACCGGCGCCTTGCCTCCTGAAGGGATCGCCGCACGAGGTTGCGGCGAAGTTCGCCGCCTGCGTGGATGCTGCGGCCGACGAGCTGGAAGCCGCCGGCACGCCAGTGGCCGCGCTGATGGTCGACACCGTGTTCGCCAGCGACGGCATGTACGCCGATCCCAGCGAAGCGCTGACGTTGGCGGCCGAGCGCGTGCGCGCCCGCGGCGGCCTGTTCATCGCCGACGAAGTGCAAGGCGGCTTTGCCCGGATGGGCGCCAACTGGTGGGCTTTTCAGCGCGATAGCGTGATCCCGGACATGGTGTCCATGGGCAAGCCCATGGGCAACGGCCATCCAATCGGCGGCCTGGTCGTGCAGTCGCGCCTGGCAGAGGTCTTCGGCCGGCAATGCCGCTATTTCAATACTTTCGGGGGCAACACCGTGTCGTCGGCCGTCGGCCTGGCAGTGCTGGACGAGCTGGCGCGCATGGATGCGCCAGCCCACGTCGAGCGTACCGGCCAGGTCATGGCGCAAGCGCTGGACGAGCTGGCGCAGCGCCACGATTGCCTGGGGGCAGTGCGCGGGCAGGGCCTGTACTGGGGCGTCGACATCGTCGCGCCCGACGGGGATGCGGCGAGTGCCGCCCGCCTGACCCAACGAATCGTCAATGGGTTGCGCCAGTCCGGCGTGCTGCTCGGCACGGCTGGCCGGCATGCTTCGACGCTCAAGATCCGCCCGCCGCTTGTGTTCCAGCCCGAGCATGCCGGCCTTCTGGCCGCTGCCCTGGATGAGCAGTGCCGCACGGCGATGCACTGAGCCACCAACAAGATAACTAGACGCTTCATAAGAAGACCGGTCCCACCCCACCACGTCGAACAAGCAAGGGAATCATCATGCGCAACACTATGTTCTTCAGAAAAACGGCACTGCATGTCCTGCTGGCAGGCGCAGCCGCTCTCGGCGCAGGCGCGTCGGCCATGGCGCAGACGCATGGCGGCACGCTCAACGTCATCCTGAATCCCGAGCCTCCCGTCCTGATGCTGGGCCTGAACCAGCAGACGCCTACCCAAATCGTCGGCGGCAAGATCTACGAGAGCCTGCTGACCTATGATTTCAAGCTTAATCCCCAGGCCAGCCTTGCCAAGTCGTGGAGCGTATCGCCCGATGGCCTGACCTATACCTTCGAGCTGCAGGAAGGCGTGACCTGGCACGACGGCAAGCCGTTCGGCGCCGACGATGTGCTGTTCTCGCTCAAGGAATACCTGCCCGAGGTGCATGCGCGCGCCCGCAACAACCTCAGCCATGTGGCGAATATCGAGAAGACCGGGCCGCTCACGGTCGTCATCACGCTTAAAGAGCCGTACTCACCATTCATCAATGCCTTTGAGGTGTCGTCCGCGCCCATCGTGCCGGCGCACATATACAAGGGCACCGATTTCCGCAACAACCCCGCCAACCAGACGCCGATCGGCACCGGGCCGTTCAAGTTCAAGGAATGGCAGCGCGGCCGCTTCGTGCTGCTGGAGCGCAACGACAAATACTGGCGTCCCAACCTGCCGTACCTGGACAAGATCTACTTCCAGGTGATTCCGGACGCCAACTCGCGCCTGGTCGCGCTGGAAAGCGGCTCGGTGCAGGTCGCCAGTTTTGGCGACATCGATTTCGCCTTCCTGCCGCAGATCAAGGCCAACCCGCAGTTGGAGATCACGACCCAAGGGTACGAGTTCACCGGCTCGCACGCCGCGATCGAGCTTAACCATCGCACCAAACCGCTGGATGACGCGCGTTTCCGCCAGGCCATCCAGTACGCCATTGACCGCAAGTTCATCGCCGAGCGCATTTTCTTCGGCGCTGCGCGCCCGGCCACGGGCCCGGTGTCGTCGGTCACGCGTTTCTACGACGACAAGCTGCCGCGCTATGACTACGACCCGAAGAAGGCTATTGCGCTGCTCGACGAAATGGGCCTGAAGCCGGATGCCAGCGGCAAGCGGGCCAGCATCAAACTGCTGGGCCTGCCCTATGGCGATACCTGGAACAAGGTGTCCGAGTACGTCAAGAGTTCGCTGTCCAAAGTCGGGGTGGACGTGGTGCTGGAAAACACCGACGCGGGCAGCTGGGCGCGTCGCTACTCCAATTGGGAGTTCGATTCGGTGGTCGAGTACCTGTACCAGTATTCGGATCCGGCGCTGGGCGTGGATCGCACCTACCGTTCGGACAATATCCACAAGGGCGGCTACGGCACCAACACATCGGGCTATGTGAACAAGGACGTGGACGCCGCGCTGATCGCCGCCGCGAAGGAAGTCGACCCGGCCAAGCGCCAGCAGCTGTACACGCAGGCCTACGGCCAGGTCGCCAAGGATGCGCCGACCGCCTGGTTGGTCGAACTGGCGTTCCCCACAATCACCAACAAGAAGGTCAAGAACGTGACGACGTCCGCCATCGGCGTGGCGGAAAGCTTCGCGACGACCTACATCGAGAAGTAAGAGGGAGAACGGATGATGAGGTGGCTGCGGCCCTTACTTTCCGTGCTGGGCAAGTCGGTCACGGTGCTGGTCGCAGTCGCCGTCATCAACTTCGCCCTGGTGCACATGGCGCCCGGCGACCCGGTCAGCGTGCTGGCTGGCGAAGCCGGGTCGTCCGACGCGAAGTTCCTGGAACAGCTGCGCCAGGAGTTCAAGCTCGATCAACCCCTGGTGGTGCAACTGGGGAGCTATCTGCAATCCATCGCCACGCTGGACCTGGGCTACAGCTACCGGCAGCAACGCCCCGTGTGGGACATGATCGCCGACCGCTTGCCGGCCACGCTGGTGCTGGCGATCCCGGCTTTCCTCATCGCCCTGCTGGGAGGGATCCTGCTGGGGGCGCTGGCCAGCCGTTACCGCGGATCATGGCTGGATTCCGTCATCACCGCGGCATCGCTGGCGTTCTACGCGACGCCCATCTTCTGGGTCGGATTGCTGCTGGTGCTGGGATTCTCGGTCAGCCTGGGCTGGCTGCCGGCGTTCGGCTACGAGACGATGGGTTCGTCGCTGACCGGCGTGCCGCGAATGCTGGACATTGCCAAGCACGCCCTCTTGCCCATCGTCACCCTGGCGGGCTTCAACCTGGCGGTCTACACCCGTCTGGCGCGGGCCTCCATGAACGAGATCCAGGGCGCCGATTTCGTCAAGACGGCGTGGGCTAAGGGCCTGTCTTCGGGCCGGGTGGTGTGGGTGCATCAGCTGCGCAACGCCGTGCTGCCCGTCATCACACTGGCCGGCATGCAGGCGGGTCAACTGATCGGCGGCTCGGTGCTGGTGGAAACGGTGTTTGCCTGGCCGGGAATTGGCCGGCTGGCTTTCGACGCGCTGCAGCAGCGCGACTATCCCGTCCTGCTTGGGGTGTTTTTCTGCACATCGGTGGTGGTGGTGGCGTTCAACCTGTTGACCGACCTGATCTACCGCGTCGTCGATCCTCGCATGCAGAGTCAATCATGAAGTCATTGATCAAGCGATATTTCAGCAATGCTGGCGCGGTGGTGGGGCTGGTATGCCTGGCAGCCATCGTGCTGATGGCCCTGGGCGCTCAGTGGCTCTATCCGATCAACCCTTGGGACGCTACTGAAGCGCCGTTCCTGCATCCGTTCGAGCAGGCCGGCGCCTGGTTGGGGGCGGACTCCATGGGGCGCAACATCGCAGCGGGCATCGTGCATGGCGCGCAGGCCTCGCTGCTGGTGGGCGTAGTGGCGACCGTGGTCGCGGTGTTCATCGGCATGCTGGTGGGCGTGCCGGCCGGCTACCTGGGCGGGCGCTGGGACGAGCTCCTGATGCGCGTGACCGAGATCTTCCAGACCATTCCCAGCTTTTTGTTCGCCATTGTGCTGGTGGCGATCTTCCAGCCGTCTTTCGGTTCGGTGATTACTGCCGTGGCGCTGGTGAGCTGGCCGCCGATCGCCCGGCTGGTGCGCGCCGAGTTCATGCGGGTCAAGTCCAGCGAGTTCGTCGAGGCCGCCACGGTGCAGGGCTATTCGCGCACGCACATCGTGTTTGCCGAAATCCTGCCTAACTGCGTGTCGCCGCTGATCGTGATGGCTTCGCTGATGGTGGCCAACGCCATTCTGCTTGAAAGCGCGATCAGCTTCCTGGGCCTGGGCGATCCCAACCTGATGACCTGGGGCTACATGGTGGGCGCGTCGCGCACGTTTCTGCGCCTGGCCTGGTGGATGTGCCTGTTCCCGGGCGTGGCAATCTTCGTCACCGTGCTGGCGGTCAACCTGATGGGAGAGGGGCTTAATGATGCGCTCAATCCCCGTCTCCATCGCAAGGGGTGAGCCGTGGCGTCGTTGCTTCAGATTGAAAACCTGTCGATCTCGCTGCCGGCCGGCGGAGACCGCGCGTTTGCGGTGGAAGGCGTGAGCCTTGCCCTGAACCCGCGCGAAATCGTCTGCGTGGTGGGCGAGTCCGGGTCGGGCAAGTCCACGTTGGCGCATGCCGTCCTGGGCCTATTGCCGCGCGGCCTGCGCATCGCCGGCGGTGATATCCGGCTGGGAGAACTGCAACTGGCCGGCATGCCCCTGGGCGAGCTGCGTAAAGTGCGGGGCAAGCGCATCGCCATGGTGTTCCAGGAACCGCTCAGCGCGCTCAATCCGCTGATGCGCTGCGGACGCCAGATCGGCGAAATGTTGCGTACGCACGGCATGCGCCATGCCGCACAGGTGAACGCGCGTGTCGCCGAGCTGCTGACTTCGGTCGGCTTGCCGGATCATGCCCGCATTGCCGATTCCTATCCTTACCAATTGTCGGGCGGACAACGCCAGCGTGTCATGATCGCCATGGCCCTGGCGCTGGAGCCGGACATCCTGATCGCCGACGAGCCGACCACGGCGCTGGACGTCACCACCCAGGCGCAGATCCTGGCCCTGATCAAGGACATCCAGCAACGCAAGGGCCTGGCCGTGCTGTTCATTACGCATGACTTTGGCGTGGTGTCCGAAATTGCCGACCGCATCGTCGTGATGCAGGGCGGCCGCGTGATCGAGTCGGGCTCGGCGCAGCAGGTGCTGCGCGATCCCCAGGAGGCATACACGCAGTCGCTGCTGGCGGCCGTGCCGTCGTTCCGGCCACCGCCCGCCGGCGAGGTTCAGCCGGACGCCTTGCTTACGGTGAAGAACCTGCGCAAGACGTACGTGCGCAAGGGAAAGTGGTTCGGTCCGGCCCAGCAGTTCCCGGCGGTCAAGGGCGTGTCGTTCGACATCCGGCGCGGCGAGACGGTGGGGCTGGTGGGCGAGTCCGGTTCGGGCAAGTCGACCATCGGCCGCATGCTGGCGGGTCTGGTTTCTGTCGACGATGGCGAGGTGCGATTGCGCGGGGCCGACATGCTGGCGGAGGGCGCGTTCGCCGATCCGGCGCGGCGCCGTTCGGTGCAGATGATCTTCCAGGACCCGTATGGGTCGCTAAACCCCCGCCATACCGTGGCGCGCATCCTGACCGGAGGCATGCGCCGGCATGGCATGTCGGCCAGCGCGGCCATGGGCAGGGCGCGCGAATTGATGCAACTGGTCAAGCTGGACCCGTCCGCGCTGGATCGTTATCCCCACGAATTTTCGGGCGGCCAGCGCCAACGCCTGGGCTTTGCCCGCGCCATCGCCGTGACGCCGGAACTGATCGTGGCGGATGAACCGGTGTCGGCGTTGGACGTCTCGGTGCAGGACCAGGTGCTGGCCATGCTGCGCCAACTCAAGCAAGAGCTGCATCTTTCCATGCTCTTCATCACGCATGATCTGCGCGTGGCCTCCCAGCTGTGCGACCGCGTCATCGTGCTCAAGCATGGCGAAATCGTCGAGCAGGGCCTGACTGCCCAGGTCTTGGAAAACCCGCAGCACGAATACACCCGCGAGCTGATTGCCGCGGTGCCCGGAAGAAGCTGGAAA
Source organism: Achromobacter sp. FW305-C-13 (assembly GCF_058783475.1). Classification (NCBI taxonomy): domain Bacteria; kingdom Pseudomonadati; phylum Pseudomonadota; class Betaproteobacteria; order Burkholderiales; family Alcaligenaceae; genus Achromobacter; species Achromobacter sp. FW305-C-13. Next base: position 651,434 of record NZ_JBYSYN010000002.1, read on the forward strand.
TAAACACACCCACACGCTTTATAGGATCGCGCAGTGAAAGCATTCATCTCCCCGACCCATGACGTGCCCTGGCCTGGCAACGCCATGATCCGTGGGCTGCTCAAACAGCACCACGATCGCGCCGAACGCAGCATCGAAATCCTTGCCGCGCTGAAGGATGACCTGCGTCTGGATTGCCAATTCGTGCAACGCGCAGCCGAACGTCCAGTGGAGTTGTTCGAAGTCCACGCCCCGGACTATCTACATTATCTGGAGACCGCCTGGGACGAATGGTCCAAGGCGCCGGATGCGTCTTTCGAAGTGCGGCCCTACATCACGACGAATCGCTATTTCCCGACGTTGCGTACGCAGATTCCGGTGACGCTCGCCGGCCGCTATCTGGGCGATGGCGGCTCGCCATTGGTCCAGGACGCCTGGGTCAACATGAACGGCAGCGTCGACGCCGCGGTGGCGGCTGCCGACGCGATCATCGAAGGCGAACGCAGCGCCTACGCGCTGCTGCGGCCCGCCGGCCATCACGCCATGCGCGATCTGGCGATGGGCGGCTGCCACATCGCGAATACGGCGATCGCCGCGCAGCGTCTGGCCAAGCGTTTTGGCCGCGTGGCCGTGCTGGATATCGACGTGCACCATGGCAACGGCACGCAGCAGATCTTCTACGACCGCGACGACGTGCTGACCGTGTCGCTGCACGGAAAGCCAGAAACGCTGTTTCCGTTCATCTGCGGCTATGCCGACGAGATTGGAAGCGGCGCCGGCGAGGGCTACAACTGCAATCTGCCCATGGAGGGCGGCACGGCGATCAACGGTTACCTTGAGCACTTCGACCATGCCCTGGAACGGATCAAGGATTTCGCGCCAGGCGTGCTGGTGGTGGCGGCGGGCTTCGACACGTTCCGCCACGATCCGTTCGGCAACCTGGACATCGACACGGCCGATTACGCGGTACTGGGGGATCGAATCGCCCAGCTTGGCCTGCCCACCCTGTTCGTTCAGGAAGGGGGCTACAAGGTCGATACCCTGCGCGCCAACGTCAATTCGCTGGTCGAGGGCTATCTGAGCCGCCAGGGAGCCTAGGCATGATGACTGTTGAACGCGAGGCGGGTGAGGGCCGTGTGGTGCTTATCAGCGGCGCCAGCCGGGGCATCGGGCTGGCCCTGGCACGTGAACTGCTAGCGCATGGCTGGCGAGTGTCGGCGGGGACACGCCAGCCTGTGGCGGCGCTGGCGGAGTATGGAGCGGATCGTTGTCATGGGGCGCCCTTCGATGCGCGGGATCCGGCAAGTGAAGCGGCCTGGGTGGCCGCGGCGCACGGCCATTTTGGACGAATCGACGCGATCGTCCATAACGCTGGCATCCTTAGCGGCAAGTCCGTGATCGAAGCGAGCGACCAGGACTTCGACGATATCTTCGCCGTCAACGTCAAGTCGCCCATGCGTCTGACGCGGTTGGTCTGGCCCCATTTACAGGCCGCGCCGGAGGGCAAGGTGCTTGTGATTGCCTCGCTGGCCGGCAAGCGCGTGCGGGCGGCGGAAGGCGGGCTGTATTCCATGAGCAAGGCCGCTGCACTGATGCTGGCTCATGGTATCCGTCATGCCGGCGAAGGGGATCGGATCCGTTGCACCGCAATCTGCCCGGGCTTCGTTGCCACCGACATGGCCGACGGCGTGGACGACTCCGTCAAGGCGCAATTGACCCAGCCCCAGGAAGTTGCCAGGATCGCCCGGATGGCGCTGGAGCTTCCCGCCACGGCCAGCGTGGCGGAAATACCGATCAGCTGGCGGGTGGAAACGGCCTTTTGATCGGGAAGCGAGGCGGCGCTGCCGGGCTGGCGTCCGTCCGACCCATACCCGGCTGGGTACAATCCGCTCCCTATGCGCTATTCCGACTTCGATCATCGCCTTGCCGCACTCGGCGCCCAGCCTGTCCATCGCGGCCGGCTCATGCGCGTCTGGCTGAACGGGCAGGCGCTTGACACCGGCACGCGGCGGCGGCGCGCAGAGGATTTCCTGCCGCTGGCGCTGCGCAATGCGCTACCCGCCGTGACGGCGGAACTGGACGGTCTTGCCTGTATCCGTTCCGAACATGCCGGCAACGACGGCTCGCGCTTGCTCGTCGACCTTGCCGATGGGCAGATGGTGGAAAGCGTGCTGCTGCCCCGTGACGGCCTCTGCGTTTCTACTCAGGTTGGTTGCGCGGTGGGCTGTCGCTTCTGCATGACCGGCAAGAGTGGTTTGATCCGCCAGGTCTCCAGCATGGAAATCCTTGCTCAGGTCGTGCTGGCAAGGCGTCTGCGCGCGGTGAAGAAAGTCGTCTTCATGGGCATGGGAGAACCCGCGCATAACCTGGAGAATGTGCTCGAATCGATCGACCTGCTGGGCACCGAAGGCAATATCGGGCATAAGAACCTGGTGCTTTCCACCGTGGGCGACCTGCGCGTGTTCGAGGCCCTGCCGAAGCAGCGGGTCAAACCCGCGCTGGCGCTGTCGTTGCACACGACCAAGACCGAGCTTCGTGAACACCTGCTGCCGCGTGCCGCGAAAATTTCGCCGGCAGCGCTGGTCGAGCTGGGCGAAAAGTACGCCCGCGACACCGGATACCCGATCCAGTACCAGTGGACGTTGCTCAAGGGCGTCAACGACGGCGACGACGAGCTCGACGCCGTGCTGCACCTGCTGAAGGGCAAGTACTGCGTGCTCAACGTCATCCCTTTCAATAGTCTTGAAGGGGACGACTATCAACGCCCCGATCCCGAACGCATCCGCGAGATCGTCCACTACCTTCATAGCCGAGGGTTGTTGACCAAGGTGAGGAACAGCGCCGGGCAGGATGTGGACGGCGGCTGCGGCCAGTTGCGTGCCCGGGCCGTCGGCGCCGAACAGGTCGTCGTGCTGCGTCGCCCGCGCACGCCAAGGCTGGAAGCCGCCTAGCGCCGCCTGAGCTATGCTCGTCCCAGCGTGTGAGGTACGAAGCGGTCCTTCTGGCCGCTGGCATCGGCCGCACACCCTCCAAGACAATTCGATGTTACGGAAGGCCAGGTCGCCCAAGATGAATACGCCCGAGAATTCCCAATCGTCCGCTGCCCCTTACGGGTTGCGGCCTGCTGAAGCGCAGAAAAAGGTCACCGTCCAGACCTTCGCCGACATGCGCGCCCGCGGCGAGAAGATCGCCATGCTGACCGCCTACGACGCGACGTTTGCGGCGGTGGCGGATGCGGCCGGCGTTGACACGCTGCTGGTGGGCGATTCGCTGGGCATGGTGTGCCAGGGCGGCAACGGCACCGTCGGGGTCACGCTTGAGGACATGGCCTATCACACCCGATGCGTGGCGGAAGGCGTCCGGCGCACGGGGGGACGCTCGCTGATTGTGGCTGATCTTCCGTTTGGCAGCTATCAGGTGTCCAAAGCGCAGGCGATCACCTCGGCCGTGGCGCTAATGAGCGCTGGCGCGCAGATGGTCAAGCTTGAGGGCGGAGGATGGGTCGCGGAAACGGCGCGGTTTCTGGTGGAACGCGGCGTTCCTGTATGCGGCCATCTTGGGCTGACGCCCCAGACGGTGTCGTCGCTAGGCGGCTTTCGCGTACAAGGCCGCACGGATGAGGCCGCCGCGCGCTTGCGCGAAGATAGCGCGGCGCTTGAAGCTGCCGGCGCCACCATGCTGGTCCTGGAATTGGTGCCAGCGGCACTTGCGGCCTCGATCACGGCGGATCTGGCTGTTTGCGCCACGATTGGCATTGGCGCGGGCCGCGGCACTGCCGGGCAGGTGCTTGTCCTGCACGACATGCTGGGCATCAACCTGGGCCGGATGGCGAAATTCGTCCACAACTTCATGGACGGCAGCGATGGCGTCAAGGACGCGATCGCGCGTTATGTGCGGGCGGTGAAAGACGGATCATTTCCCGATGACGCCAAGCATGCTTGGTAAGCCGTCGGCGCGATTGCCGTCCGGCCTCGGGGCTGGAGCCGTGCCTTGTGCGGCAATGTTGCCCGCCTAGGCGGCCGGGTGGAGCGGCTTTTTCACGAGTGCTCCTGGTCGAGTTTTGCATGGCGATACAGTGCGGCCCGATCCAGGACCGTCAATCCGCCGTAGTGCGTCTGCAGGACGCCGGCCCGGGCCAATGTCACCAACGCGGTGTTGCAGCGCTGGCGCGACACGCCGCACAGGCTGGCGATCTCTTCCTGCGATATCTTCAAGCGGCCGTTGGTGCCGGAATGCGCTTCGGCGTCCAATTGCGCCGCGACGGCGCGCGCAACCGTGGTGTCGACATCCTGCAGCACGTTGCCTGTGTAAGAGGCCATCAGCCAGTTGACCCGATGGGCCAGATGCGTCATCAGCGCCTTGGTGAACTCGATATTGTTGTTCCACAGGCGCTCGCAGGTGTCGCGCGGCAAGATCACGACCCGGCTGGGCCGCAGCGCCACCACTTCATATTCAAAGCGTTCCCGGCGGATCATGGTGGCTTCGCCGAACCAGCTGCCGGTGCTGAAACCGGCCAGTGACAAGGATCGGCCGTCCGATCCCCGCGATGACCATTTCACCAGGCCTTCGACCACGCCATACCAGCCCGGGGACTTTGCGCCTTCGCGAAACAAGTATTCGCCCGTGCGCAGCGACACCACACGCAGCTCGGCGCGGACCACTTCACGTTCAAGTTGAGGCAAGCCGTTGTACCAGGGGACAACGTCCAGCATTTTGTCGACAGGGCATGGCGCCGGCCGTCGTTTGGCGCCTGGCGATTCGCTGCCGGTACCGGTGGGCGGTCCGCGCATAGTGCTCCCTATTCAGCAGTGATGTTTTCGCACAGGTAAACCCTAGGGCGCTTTGTCAACTTGATGACTGTCCGCACTCGGGGTCCAGTCCCAGAATAGTTGAGGCCTTAAGAGCCAAAAACCATAAGAGGAGATGGGTATGTTGTCAATGCCACGCATGTTGTCCGGCACCGCGCTCGCTTGCGCGGGCGCTGCCTCGTTGCTGAGCGCGAGCATCGCGCATGCGCAGATTTCCGACGATGTTATTCGAATCGGGTTCATTACCGACATGTCCGGGGTCTATTCCGGCCCCGACGGCCCCGGCGGGGCAGAGGCCATCAAAATGGCCATCGAGGAAATGGGCGGCGAGATCAACGGCAAAAAGATCGAGCTTCTGACGGCGGACCACCAGAACAAGGCGGACATCGCGTCGGCCAAGGCGCGCGAATGGTTCGACCAGCGGGGCCTGGACATGCTGATCGGCGGCACCAATTCCAGCACGGCGCTTGCCATGTCCAAGGTGGCGGCCGACAAGAAGAAGCCGATCATCGTGGTGGGCGCGGGCGCCCCGGCGCTGACCAACGAGCAATGCACCCCCTACACCCTGAACTACGCCTACGACACCGTCGCGCAAGCGCGCGGCACGGGCGCGGCGGTGGTGAAAGCGGGCGGCAAGACCTGGTACTTCCTGACGGCGGACTACGCCTTCGGCAACGCGTTGCAGGCCGATACGACGAAGGTGGTCGAGGCGGGCGGCGGCAAGGTGGTGGGGTCGGTCAAGCATCCGCTGGCTTCCAGTGACTTTTCGTCCTTCCTGCTGCAAGCGCAAAGCAGCAAGGCGGAGATCCTGGCCCTGGCCAATGCGGGCGCCGACGCGACCAACGCTATCAAGGCGGCCAATGAATTCGGCATCACCAAGACGATGCGGCTGGCCGGCTTGATCATGTTCATCAACGACATCCATGCCATGGGCCTGGATGCGGCCCAGGGGCTGTACCTGACCGACAGCTGGTATTGGAATACTTCGGACGAGACGCGTGCCTGGAGCCAGAAGTTCTATGAGCGGCGCAAGGCCATGCCCTCGTCGCTGCAGGCGGCGGATTATTCGGCGGCGTTGCAGTACCTGCGTGCGGTCAAGGCCACCGGAACCGACGACGCGGACCGCGTGCTGGCGTACCTGCGCGAGAACAAGCTGAACGATCTGTACATCAAGGACGGCGTCGTCCGCCCGGACGGCCGCGTGGTGCACGACATGTACCTGTTGCAGGTCAAGACGCCCGAGCAGTCGAAGGCGCCTTGGGACTACTTCAACGTGGTGCAGACCATCGACGGCAGCGAGGCCTTCACGACCAAGGCGGAAAGCCGCTGCGCGCTGTGGAAGTAAGGAGAACCCATGTCTAAACGCAAAGTGATCGTGACCATCGCCCCGACGGGGGGCATGGCGCTGAAAAGCCAGAACCCGCATCTGCCGACCCAACCCGCAGAGATTGCCGACGACGTCTACCGCTGCTACAACGCCGGGGCCAGCGTGGTGGCCCTGCATGCGCGTCGGCCGGACGATCTGGCCACCTGCAACGCCGACATCTATCGCGACATGAACGAGCGCATCCGCGCGCGTTGCGACATCGTCCTGAACAACTCCACGGGCGGAGGCGTGCATGGCGACATGGTCAAGGAGACGTCGCCCGGTACCTGGGAGATCCTGTGGGAAGAGCGGCTCAAGGGCATGGACGCCGGCGCCGAGATGTGCACGCTGGACGCCACCACCTTGAACCTGGCCTTCGGCGACCGCGAATACCTGATGAACACGCCGCTGACCCGGGCGCGCGAGATGGCGGCCGCCATGCAGGCACGCGGCATCAAGCCGGAGTGGGAGGTGTTCAGCCCGACGCACATCCTGCAGGACGCGACGACGCTCATCAACGAGGGCCTGGACGAAGCCCCGCATTTCATCAACCTGGTGATGAACGTGCACCGCAATTTCCAGAACGCCATGCCGTTTTCGCCGCGTCATCTGCAGATGATGGTGGACCTGCTGCCCAAGAACAGCATTTTCTGCGTCAGCGGCATCGGACCCGCCCAGCTGGAAGCCAACATCAGTGCCTTGCTGCTGGGTGGGCATGCGCGCGTGGGCCTGGAAGACAATCTGTACTACCGGCACGGGGAATTGGCTACCAATGTCCAGTTGACCGAGCGCATCGTGCGCGTGATCCGGGAAATGGACATGGAGCCGGCCACGCCTGCCGAGGCGCGCGAAATGCTGGGCCTGCCTCTGCGTAGCGGCATCCGGCCGGCGTTCGCGCTGTGACCGGCCCCCAACCCTCCACCGACCAAGCAACATGATCGACTCATTGAAAGGCAAGCGCGTCCTCGTCACCGCAGGGGCGCACGGCATCGGCCTGGCCATTGCCCGCAAGTTTCTGCAGTCGGGCGCCGACGTGCATATCTGCGATGTGAACGCGCAAGCGTGCGAGGCTGCGCGAGCCGCGCATCCGGCCTTGAGCGCCAGCGTCACGGACGTCTCTGACGAAGCCCAGGTGCTTGCCATGTTTAAAGACCTGTCCGGCCGATGGGGCAAGCTGGATGCGCTGATCAACAATGCGGGCGTGTCGGGCCCGACAAGCCGGCTGGAAGACACCGCGCTGGACGCGTGGCGGAATACGCTGGACGTGAATCTGACCGGAACCTTCCTTTGCTCTCGTAGCGCCGTGCCTTTGCTGCGGGCGGCGGGGGGCGGGTCCATCGTCAATATCTCGTCCGTGGCGGGCCGCCTGGGCTTTTCGTTGCGCACGCCTTACAGCGCCAGCAAATTCGGCTTGGCGGGCCTGACGCAGACCTGGGCCATGGAACTGGGCCCCGACGGCATCCGGGTGAATTCCGTGTTGCCGGGGGTCGTGGCCGGAGACCGCGTGGAACGCGTGATCGCCGCCCGTGCGACGGCGGGCGGGGTCAGCAACGATGACATGCGTATGCAGTTGGTGGAAAAAGTTTCGCTGCGCCGCATGACCCAGCCGGAAGATGTAGCCAACCAAGTGGCGTTCCTGTGTTCGGACGAGGGCGCGATGATCAGCGGGCAAAGCATTTCCGTGTGCGGCAACGTGGAGCACCTGGGATAAGCCAGGGGTCGGCCGCCGGATAGAATGGTCTGCTTTCATGGCAACTATTCTTCTGGCGAGCAGACCGCATGACCCGGGCATTCGAACTTGAAACGCTGAAGATCCGCATGAACGATGCGGACCTTCAGCCGTTGGATCTGCATCAGCGCATTCAGCGGGCGCTGCGCGCCCTGATCCTGGACGGCGCGCTGGACCCGGGCATGAAGTTGCCCGCGACGCGCGCCATGGCCACCTCGCTGGGGGTGGCGCGAGACACGGTCGAAAATGCCTACGTCCAGTTGCACCGTGACGGCTACATCGTGCGGCGTGCGGGGTCGGGCAGCTACGTGTCCGACACCGTGGGCGCGGAGTTGCGCGGGGCCGCAAGGCGCCGCATCAAGCTGGTCGACGACAAGCGCGAGGCGGCAGCGCCCGGCGCGGGCCTGAGCCGCCGGGGCAGGATGATATTCGACAGCGGCGGCGTGACGGATCAGCAGGCGGTCCGGGCCTTTGCCACGGGACTGCCCGAGACCCGGACGTTTCCAACCGACATCTGGGAACGCTTGCAGCGCCAGGCGCTGAAGGAACATCGCGGCCAGGTGTTGTTGCATGGCGACCCGCAAGGCGCCGCGCCGTTACGCAAGGCGATCGCGTCCTATCTGAACCTGGAGCGGGGCGCCAACGTGTCGGCGGACCAGATCCTGGTGCTGAGCAGCACGCGGCAAGCCCTGTTCCTGTGTGCGCAATTGCTGGTGGATGCCGGCAAGCCGATCCTGTTGGAGAACCCGGGCTACTTCGGCGCGAAGAAGGCTTTCGAGTCGGCCGAGGCCAGGATCGTGCCCATCGACGTGGACGAGCAGGGCATTCGCACGGATCTGCTGCGCGCCGACCGCAGCGGCGCCAACTGCGTCTACGTGACGCCCTCGCATCAATACCCCACGGGGGCGACGCTGTCACTGGCGCGCCGGTTGGAGCTGACCCGCTGGGCGGCAGAGAACGGCAAGTGGATCATCGAAGACGATTACGACAGCGAGTTCCATTACGAAGGCTTGCCGACGGCCTGCGTGCAGGGCCTGGACAAGTATCAGCGCACGCTCTATATCGGCACCTTCAGCAAGACGCTCTATCCGGGCCTGCGGATGGGCTACATGGCGCTGCCCACCGAGCTGGTCAGCGCCTTTGCCTATGCACGCAGCATCCTGGACGGGCACACGCCGCAGATCTTGCAGCTGACCTTGGCTCGGTTTATGGAAGACGGGCACTACAACGCCCACATCCGCGCCATGCGCAAGCTGTACGCATCGCGTCGCGACGCCATGCTGCAAGCGCTGGACAAGCACATGGACGGCATTGCGGTGGCGTTGCGGCCGGAAGGCGGGTTGCAGATACCTTGCCTGCTTGCCCGCGGCTGGTCCGAAGAAAAAACCATCCGGCAGGCGGCCGGCGCCGGCCTGTTGCTGCCGGGGCTAAGCCGCCTGTATGCCGGTGCAGACAAGCGGCAAGGCTGGATCCTGGGATATTCGTCGTTGACCGCGCACGAGATCGACACCGCCATGCGGCGCTTGTCTGCCGCGCTCAGGAAGCGGTAGGCGGCGAGGCTACGGTTTGGCCGGGTTGGCCGAATTTGGGATCCGCGCGCGGCTGCCGCCGTGCATCAGCAGGTGCGCCGTCAGGCCGGCGACAAGCCCCCAGAAGGCGCCGCCCACGCCCAGCAGCGTGACGTTGGCAGCCGTGGCCAGGAAGGTGATCAGCGCGGTTTCCCGGGTGCGGGCGTCGGCCATGGCGTTGGCCAGGCTGCCGCCGATGGCGCCCAACAGGGCCAGCCCGGCCAGTGTGGTGATGAAGGCCTTGGGCAATACCATGAACAACGTGGCCAGGGTCACGCCGAAGGTGCCCACCAGGATGTAGAACGCCCCGCAGGCCAGCCCCGCAACGTAGCGCTTGCGCGCATCCGGGTGCGCGTCCGGTCCCGTGCAGATGGCTGCGGTGATGGCGGCCACATTGAACGCGTGAGCGCCGAACGGGGCCATGATCAGCGAACCCAGGCCGGTCACCGTCAGGATGGGATTCGCGCTGGTTTTGAACCCGTCGTTGCGCAGCACCAGCATGCCCGGCATGTATTGGCCCGTCAGGGTGATGATGAACAGAGGGAGTGCGACGCCCAGCAGCGCCTGCACTGAAAAGCGGGGCATTTCGAAGACGGGCGCGGCCAGGCGCAGGTGGATGGCCGAGAAGTCGATCCGGTGCTGTGCGATCAGCATCGCCACGCCGATTGCAAGGATGCCGACCACCGCAAAGCGTGAGGTATAGCGCTTGAGCAGCGCATACGAGATGACCAGCACGATGACCAGCAGCGGGTCGACGCTGGCGCCGCCGAATGCGTTGACGCCGAACTGCAGCAGGATGCCGGCCAGCAGGCCGGCCGCGATGCCGCCGGGGATCATGCGCACCAGTTTCTCAAACGCACCGGACATGCCAAGCAGAATGAAGCCCAATGCCGAGATCACATAGGCGCCGATCACTTCGCCATAGGGCGTGAACGGCATCACGGTGGCCAGGAAGGCCACGCCCGGCGTCGACCAGGCCGTGATGATGGGTTCCTTGTAGCGAAAGCTGAGCAGGGCCCCGGTGACGCCGACGCCGATGGAAACGGCCCACACCCAGGACGCCGTCTGGGCGGGCGTCAGCCGGGCCAGTTCAGCCGCCTGGAATACCAGCACGAAGGTCCCGCCGTAGTTAACGAGGACCGAGATCAGGGCGGCGACGGTGGGCGAAAAGAAGTCGGCGGGTCGAAGGCGAGCCGGCGATGTCGTCATGAATCACTCCAGATTGCGAAAGGGGCCGCAGGGCGCGCAGCCGGAACAAGGCGCAAAGTGTAGGAGTGATGTGGACTGGCATTTCATGCCACATAGGAATGCTTCAACAGACCGCTTTTGGCGCTATGCCTGCACCTTCGCGGGCTCGTAGAAGCAATAGCCGCTGTTGCGCAGCGTCTTGACCGGCAGCGTCTGTCCGCTGACGTCTTCCACGCGACGCCGCAATCGGCGCATCTGCGTATCCAGGCGACGCTGGTCGTAGTCCAGGTAGTCAAAGCCCAGTGCTTCGATGATCTGCCGGCGGCTGATGTTCTCGCCGGGTTGGCTCATCAGGCAGCGCAACACCAACAGGTCCTGCTGCGACAGCGGCACGGCCGGCGCGCCGGGAATGATCAAGCGGCGGGGCCCCACTTCCAGGGTCCAGTTGGGCGCTGTCGGTTGGACTGCAGGCGGCGGGAGCCGCTGCAGCCCCAGTCGGCGCTCCAGGGCGGCCAGCACGGCGGCCAGTTCATCCAGGTCGCAGCCCTTGCCCAGGTAGTGGTCGGCACCCAGCCCCAGTCCGGAAATCCGGTCTGCGCTGGTCTGACGCGCGCTGAACACCACGATGCCCACTTGCTGACCTTCCTGGCGCAGGCGTTGGATCAGGTCCAGGCCGCAACCGTCGGGCAAGCCGATGTCGATCACCGCCAGGCGATGGCGGTCGGCGTCGAAATGCCGGTCGAATTCTTGCAGGCTGGACACGCAGCTGGGCGCGTAGCCAAGCTCTTCCAGAAACTCGCCCAGCTCTTGGCGCAAGACGGGTTCGTCTTCCAGCAGGATGACCTCAGGCATGGGACGCGCCTGCGCGGAAACCGGCGGAGGGGTGGTGTAATCTGCGTGGCTGCACGGGATTGCGACTCGATGAAACGGAAATATTACCCCACGGTGTGGGCGGGATTGATGCTGTTGGCGCTGACCTTGGTCGCCGCACTGGCGGGCGCCGGGCAGGCGCGCGCAGAGCCCCTGCATCTGAACGCGCAGGTGCGGCTGGCGGACGCCGCGGGCCATTTGGAACGCCTGGACGATCCGGCCGGTACGTTGACGGTAGACGAAGCGGCCGATGCATCGGGGTGGGCTGGCCTGCCGGCTGGCCTGAGCGCGGGTTTCACCCCGACCACCGTCTGGCTGCGTCTGCCAGTGCAGGTGGATGATCTGGCGCGCGGGGGCTGGATGCTGCGGCTGAGCAACGCGCTGCTGGACGATGTGCGCCTATACGTCCATCAGGATGGCGACTGGAGGCCGCTGGGGTACAGCGGGGAGGATGTGCGGCGGCGCGATTGGCCGGTGGACTATCGCACCCCGGTGATTCAGTTTGATCCCCCCACGCCGGGGTCCTATGTGATCCTGGCGCGGCTGCAAAGCAAGAACGCCCTGGCGACGCGCCTGGAGGTCTGGCAGCGGTTGGCGTTCGATAACCAATCGCGGCGCGAAGGGCTGCTGTTCGGGCTGTATTTTGGCTTTTATCTGCTGTTGATCTGCGTGCACGCCGTATTCTGGTGGGCCACGCGCGCACCCATGAGCGGCTTGTTCCTGGCCTACATCGGCAATTGTGTTTTCAACGAAGTGATGTCGCTGGGGCTGGTACAGCAGTTGACGGGACTGCCGGTGGGCTGGAGCGACCGGATGCTCGGCGTGGGTATTGCCGTGAGCTTGCCTGTGGCGTTGCGGATTGCGTTTGCCCAGCTGAATCTGGGCGCGCTGTATCCGCGTGCGGTGCGCTGGCTGGAGCGGCTGTTCTGGGGCATCGCTGCCGTGTGCTCGGCGCTGGTGGTGTCGGGGCACTACGGGTGGGGCATGCAACCAGTTCAGTTGCTGGCCTTGGCGCTGATCGTGGGGTTTACGACGCTGGCCGCCTATCTGCTGAAAAAGGGCTGGCGTCCGGCGCGGTTTTTCGCCCTGGCCTTCGGGGTGTTCTATATCGGCGTGCTGATTGCCTTCTTGCGCAATCTGGGCGTGCTCCCAGTCAACGTGTTCACGGAATACGTCTCTACGCTGGGCACGATGCTGCATATGCTGCTGCTCAGCCTGTTCATCGTGGGACGCTATGAGCGCCAGCGCCGCGACATGGAGCGCCAGCAGGCCAATCTGGCGGCCGACATGGCGCGCCAGCACAGCCATCGGCTGGAGCAGGAGGTGGCGTTGCGCACCGCCGAAATGCAGGGTGAGATCCAGCGCCGGGTCGAACTTGAGGATGAGCTGCGGGCATCGCTGGAACAGGAACGCCGCGTGTTCGCCGAGCAACGCGAATTCGTGGCGATGGTGTCCCATGAATTCCGTACGCCGCTTGCCATCATCACCACATCGGCGCAGCAACTGGGCCGCAATCTGGCCGCGCCCGTCGAGAAAAGCCTGGCGCGCTGCGGGAATATCCGCGATGCGGCCATGCGCCTGCTGGCGTTGGTCGACGAATACCTGACCCATGACCGCATGCGCGAACCCAGCGCGGAATTGCGCCTGACGCAATGTGACCTGTTGTCGCTGCTGGCGGATCTGGACCGCGAGTTTCCTGCGGGCCGCATCCAGTGCGTCTATGGTGCGGGCGAACACGTCTTGCTGTGCGACGCGGGCATGTTGCGCATCGCGTTGCGCAACTTGCTGGCCAACGCGGATCGGCATTGCGCGCCGGGCAGGGCGGTTCGGGTGACGCTGCGCGAAGAGGGCGACTACCTGCATATCGACGTGGCCAACTCGGGCGACCGTATCGCGTCCGCTGAGCAAGGCCGCCTGTTCCAGAAGTACTACCGGGGTCCGAACGCCCTGCGCCATCCGGGCGCCGGTCTGGGGCTATACCTGGTCAGGACAATCGCCGAGCGCCTGGGCGGTTCGGTGTTCCTGAAGAGCGCGGGTGGGGCTGAGCCGGTGTGTTTCTGCCTGAGCCTGCCGCGCCGGCTGAAAGGAGCGGGGGCGGACTGAGTGCGGCGCCGCCTGTGTTGTCGACATCCGACAATCTGTTGCATAAAAGCATCTATATGTTTCTGGCTTAAGTGTTGCCTGGTGGGGTAACTACGCCTAATTTCTGGCTACGTCGCGCTATTGCGAAGCTTGCAGCCCAAACCGTCGAATATTTTCGACTTGCTTAGATTTGCTCAGATTTGAAAACGCAATCGTCGGTATATTTCAGCAGCGAAATTTACAAATTGTGACGCTGTCCGATTCAGGAATATCCGATGAAAAAGCCTTCCCTTAACCACATCTTCCGCCTGGTCTGGAATGACGCCCTGGGCGTGTACGTGCCGGTTGCCGAACACGCCAGCGCGCGTCGCAAGCGCAGCAGCGGGTCTGCCGCGGCATTGACCGCGGCATTGTTGCTGTCAGGGCCGGCATTGGCCGCAGATCTGCCCACCGGGGGCAATGTCGTGGCGGGGGCGGGGTCGATCAGCCAGAACGGCTCGGCGATGACCATCAACCAGCAGACCGGCAAGATGGCCGTGGACTGGCAGAGCTTTTCCATCGGCAAGGGCAATAGCGTCACGTTCAACCAGCCGGGCCGCGATTCGGTCGCGCTGAACCGGGTGCTGGGTCCGGACGTGTCGGTAATCCAGGGCGCACTGAACGCCAACGGCCAGGTGTTCCTGGTCAACCCGAACGGCGTGGTGTTCACGCCGACGGCGCAGGTGAACGTGGGCGGCATCGTCGCCAGTACGCTCAACATCAGCACCCAGGATTTCCTGGCGGGCAACTACAAGTTTGAAGGCGCCAGCAGCAACGCCATCATCAACCAGGGCAACATCACGGCGGCCCCGGGCGGCAGCATTGCGCTGATCGCGGCCAAGATCACCAACACCGGCAACCTGACGGCCGACAAGGGCAACGTCCTGCTGGGCGCCGGCAGCCGCGTCAAGCTGGACCTGGGCGGCCCGGTCAAGATTGAAGTGGAACAAGGCGCGATCGACGCGCTGATTGAACAAGGCGGCGCCATCCGCGCTGACGGCGGCGTGGTCTACCTGACGGCCAAGGCCGCGGGCGATTTGGCCAGCACCGTCATCAACCACACCGGCATCACGCAAGCCAAGACGCTGGCCACCGGCGAGAACGGCAAGATCGTGTTGCTGGGCGACATGGTCAATGACCGCATCGCCGTGGCCGGCAAGCTGGACGCCAGCGCACCAAACGGCGGCAAGGGCGGTTTTGTGGAAACGTCGGCCGCGAAGGTGACAGTGGCGGCAGGCGCCGTGATCACCACCAAGGCGGTCAGCGGCCAGCATGGATCGTGGCTGATCGATCCGACGGACTTCACGGTCAGCGCGGGCACGGCGGGTCAGACGGACAGCGGCATCGGCGCCGATACGCTGTCGGCCAACCTGGACAACGGCAACGTAGAGTTGAGGACCGTTGATAACGGCTCGCAGGCCGGCAATATCAACGTGAATTCGGGTGTGAAATGGAGTGCCAGCACGAAGCTGACGCTCAGCGCGCATGGCGACGTCAACATCAACGCGCCGATTACCGCCACGGGCGCCGAGGCGGGCCTGGAGCTGAATCTGGGTGGCTTCAAGCAGCGGGGATACTCGAGCGGAGGCTCCTATTCGGCCAACGCACCGGTGACGTTGAGCGGCGCGCAGTCGACGTTCAAGGTCAACGGACAGGGCTACACGCTGTTGCGCTCTGTGCAGGATATCCGGTCGCTGGACCAATTGGGGTTCGGCTATTACGCACTGGCGCAGGACCTTGACCTGAAGGGCAGCACGTTCTCGACTGCGCTGGTGTCGAATCTGCAAGGCACGCTGGCCGGCCTGGGCCATACCATCGACAACCTGAACATCAGCACGACGAATGGCGGCAACCTGGGCCTGATCGGCACCATTACCAACGGCAGCGAAGTCCGCGACCTGGCGGTGACGAATGCCACGATTGTCGGCACCGGCTATTTGGGCACGCTGGCGGGCACTAACGAAGGCACCATCCGCAACGTGGCTGTGTCGGGCAGCGTCACGGGGGAGACGACGTTGGGCGGATTGGTCGCCGCCAACAACTCCGTGATCACGGGATCGAACGCACGGACCACTGTCACCAGCACGTCGAAGGGCTACTTTCTGGGTGGCTTGGTAGGCAATAACGGCGTAGGCGCGACGATCAACAACGCTTACTCGACCGGCAACGTGTCCGGCGGCAACACCGACACCGGCGGGCTGGTCGGCGCAAACAGCGGCACGATCAGAAATGCCTATGCCACGGGCAACGTGATCGCCGCCGCAGACGGTTTAGGCCTTGCCATTGGCGGTCTGGTCGGGTCTGCGCGGGAAAACAGCGTCATCTCGAATGTATTCGCAAGCGGACGCGTCGAAGGCGCGAACCGCACCGGGGGCATCGTCGGCATGTTCTCCGGTACGGGCATCGTGTTGGAAAACGCGCGCTGGGACGCCGCAACGACGGGCCAGGCCAACGCCACGGGGTTGGACGCCGGGGGTACGGTGACAGGCACCGCGGCGGTTGGCAACGCTTTTTCCTACACGTCCTACGCCAACCTGGGGACGTGGTCCCAAGTTCCGAACTCGAACAATGTCTGGGTCGCCAAGGACGCGGCGGGCAAGGCGCAATGGATCATGATCGAAGGGCAGACGCGTCCCTTCCTCGCAAGCGAGTACAGCCTGGCGGTTTCCAATGACCACCAGTTGCAGCTGATGTCCTATGACCTGAACGCCAGCTACAACATCGTTCGCGATATCGATGCGAAGGCGACGGGCACCGTCGGCAGCGGAATGTGGGGCACGGGTAACTTCAGCCCGATCGGCAGTGGCGTGCAGTTCACGGGCAGCCTTGACGGCCAGGGGCACGTGATTTCCAACCTGACGGTTGGCACCAACATGCCGTTCTCGGGATTGTTCGGGATCATCGGCCAGACCGGCACGGTTCGAAGCGTCGGGCTTGAGAATGCCGTGGTCGGGGGCTTCATTCAGGCTGGCGCCCTGGCGGCGGTGAATTACGGCACGATTGACAACGTCTATGCCAACGCCAAGGTGTCTACACAAGGGTTAGGTAACGGCGTGGGTGGGCTGGTCGGGCAGAACTTCGGCACCATTTCCAACGCCTATTCCTCCGGTACGGTCTCCACCAACGGCCCCCTCATCGGTCAGGTCGGCGGTTTGGTCGGGTACAACGTGGGGACCATCAATAAGTCGTATTCCACAACCAAGATCGACACCATTTTTCCCTATCCAGGCAATGGAGCCTTGGTCGGCTATAACGGCGGCTTCGTGAATGACAGCTTTGCAGCCAGCACGGATGCCGCGGGCAACCCGGCTTCCGTCATGCCGCTGCAATTGGTCGGTTCGAACGGCGGCACCGTGAACGTCGCCAGCGGCATGAAGACGTACGCGGAATTGTCCCAACTGTCTACGTTCAAGGACGCGGGCTGGGATATCGACAACGCGGGCGGCACCGGCGCGATGTGGCGCATCTACGAAGGCGCGGGTGGCCCGCTGCTGCGCGGCTTCCTCAAGCAGGTTACCGTCAGCCTTGCCGACAAGGTCTATGACGGCCAGATCTCGGGGGGCGTCGGCTACATCGCTTCCCGACCCGGCGCGGAACTGGGCGGCAGCATCAGCTACACCTCCAACTCGAAAAACGCCGGCACTTACAGCGTGGCGGACGGCTCGTTGACCGTCAATGGCGGCCTGTATTCCAACCAGCAAGGCTACGACATCATCTATGCCGATGGCTTGAGCCTGAACGTCCTGAAGAAGGGCGTCACGGTGGACGTCACGGCCGACAACAAGACGTATGACGGCACCACCAACGCCGTCGTAAGGGGTCAGGCTGGCATCGACATGATCGCCGGCGATAACCTGGGCGCCATCGGCGTCGGCAATTTCTCGGACAAGAACGCGGGGGCCGGCAAGACCGTCACGGTCGGCGGCATCACGCTGACTGGCGCGGATGCCGGCAACTACTTCATTACCTCGGTGACGTCGCCCACCACGACGGCAACCATCAACGCCAAGACGTTGACGGGCCAGGTGACGGCCGGAAACAAGGTCTACGACGGCCTGACCAACGCATCGTTCTCGGCGACGATCGAAGGGATGGTCGGCACGGATCTGGTCTACTTGTCCGCGAACTTCGCCGACAAGAATGTGGGGCAAGCCAAATTGGTCACGCTCGGCCTGCTGGGCGCGGACGCGGGCAATTACGTGCTTGGCAGCGGCTTGGCGACCAGTACCGCCAACATCACGCCCAAGACCTTGACAGGCGTGGTCACGATTTCCGACAAGGTGTATGACGGCACGACCAAGTCGGATGCCGGCGCCTATATGACGGGTGGCCTGATCCAGGGCGACGACGTGCAGATCTACGGCGCGGGCACTTTCTCGGACAAGAACGTGGGCCAGGGCAAGACCGTGTCGACGCGCGGCACGCTGCTGGGCGCAGACGCCAACAACTATGCGGTGTCGGTCAATAGCACCGCTACCGCCTCCATCACGCCCAAGGCCTTGACCGGTTCGATCACTGCCGCCGGCAAGACCTATGACGGCACACGGGATGCCGACACATCGGGCCAACTGACGGGCGCCGTTCAAGGCGACACCGTCACGCTGGCAAGCACGGGCCTGTTCGCCGACAAGAATGCGGGCGTGGGCAAAACCGTGGCGGTGACCGGTTTGCTGCAGGGCGCCGATGCAGGCAACTACACGGTGTCGTATAACGGCACCACGACGGCCACCATCTCGCCCAAGGCGCTGACCGGCGCGATCACGGCCGCTGGCAAGACCTATGACGGCACCTTGACGGCCGACACGAACGGAACACTTACCGGCAAGGTCGCCGGCGACACGGTAAGCCTGTCGTCGACGGGCGCGTTCGCAGACAAGAATGCGGGCGCGGGCAAGCAGGTCAACGTCAATGGCATGCTGGCAGGCGCCGATGCCGGCAACTACACGGTCACCTTCAACACCACCACGACCGCCGACATTGCGGCCCGTCAATTGACGGGCGCTCTCGGCGCATTGGACAAGGTGTACGACGGCTCGTCGCTGGCTTCGGTCACGGGCGTGAACAGCCTGAACCTGCTGTCGGGCGACCTCTTGACTGTCAGCGGCAGCTTCAGCGACAAGAACGTGGCTAACGGCAAATCCGTGGCCTACGTGCTGGGCGGTGCGGACGCCAACAACTACACGCTGGGCAACGGCGTGACCAAGGGCAAGGCCAACATCACGCCGGCGACCCTTGCCGGCGACATCACCGCGGCGGGCAAGGTCTACGACGGCAGCGTCGCGGCCACGACCCAAGGCCGCGTCACGGGTGTGATCCTGGGCGACGTTGTCGGCCTGTCGACCACCGGTGCGTTCGCGGACAAGAACGTCGGCAACGGCAAGACGGTGAACGTTGGTGGGTCGCTGACGGGCCTGGATGCGGGTAACTACATCCTTGCTGCCAATGCGACGACCACGGCCAACATCACGCCCAAGGCGATCACCGGTGCGCTGACGGCCGCCGGCAAGGTGTACGACGGCTCGCGCGATGCCGCCACCACCGGCACGCTGAACGGCGTGGTGCAGGGCGACAACGTCGCCGTCAATGCCACGGGCCTGTTCGGCGACAAGAACGTGGGCAACGGCAAGCTGGTGGCGGTGAACGGTGTCCTGACTGGCGCCGATGCGGGCAACTACCTGCTGAGCACCAACGCCACGACGCTGGCCAACATCACGCCCAAGGCCTTGACGGGCGCCATCACGGCCGCCGGCAAGACCTATGACGGCACCACTGCCGCCGATACGTCGGGCTCGCTCAACGGCGTGGTCCAGGGCGACACCGTTGCGCTGTCGACAACGGGCGCCTTCGCCGACAAGAATGCCGGCGTGGGCAAGCAAGTCAACGTCAACGGCAGGCTGGCGGGTGCGGACGCCGGCAACTACACGGTCAGCGCCAACGGCACGACGGTCGCCACCATTACGCCGAAGACGATCACCGGCGCCATCACGGCGGCGGGCAAGGTCTACGACGGCTCTGTGGCCGCCAGCACGTCGGGCAGCCTGACCGGCCAGATCCTGGCCGATGCTGTGGCGCTGTCGAGCACCGGTTCGTTCGCAGACAAGAACGTTGGCAACGGCAAGACGGTGAACGTCGGCGGCTCGCTGACGGGAGCGGATGCCGGTAACTACACGCTGGTCGCCAATACGACCACCACGGCCAACATCACGCCCAAGGCAATCACTGGCGCGCTGACAGCCGCTGGCAAGGTGTACGACGGCTCGCGCGATGCCGCCGCCGCCGGCACGCTGAACGGCGTGGTGCAGGGCGACAACGTCGCCGTCAATGCCACGGGCCTGTTCGGCGACAAGAACGTGGGCAATGGCAAGCTGGTGGCGGTGAACGGTGTCCTGACCGGTGCCGATGCGGGCAACTACCTGCTGAGCACCAACGCCACGACGCTGGCCAACATCACGCCCAAGGCCTTGACGGGCGCCATCACGGCCGCCGGCAAGACCTATGACGGCACCACTGCCGCCGATACGTCGGGCTCGCTCAACGGCGTGGTCCAGGGCGACACCGTTGCGCTGACGACGACGGGCGCCTTCGCGGACAAGAATGCTGCCATCGGCAAGCTGGTGAATGTCAGCGGTTCGCTGACGGGCGCTGACGCCGGCAACTACACGGTCAGCGCCAACGGCACGACCACGGCAACGATCGCGGCGCGCCAATTGAACGGCGCGCTCGGCGCGCTGGACAAGGTCTACGACGGCAACACCGTGGCAACGGTTACCGGCGCGGATGCCATTGCCGGCATCATCGCGGGCGATTCGCTGGGGGTCGCGGGCAGCTTCTCCGACAAGAACGCGGGCGAGGGCAAGACGGTCGCCTTCGGCCTGACTGGCGGCGACGCCGGCAACTATGTGTTGAACGCCGCCGATGCGCGCGCCGCCATTGCGCGTCGCGTGCTCGGTGTCGAGGGCACCACGGTTGCTGGCAAGGTCTACGACGGCAGCACGGCCGCCCAGGCATCCGCGGGATCGCTGACCAACTTGGTCGAAGGCGAATCGCTGGGTGTGGGAACCACGGCAACGTTCGACAGCGCCAACGCCGGCAACCGTAACGCCAACGTGCGTTACGCCTTGGCCGACGGCGACAACGGCCTGGCCAGCAATTATGTGCTGGCCGACACGCAGCATCAGGCTGTCATCGATCGCCGCGCCATCACCGTCGCGGCCGACGACAAGACCAAGCGTGCGGGCGATGTGGATCCGGCGCTGACGTGGCGCGTCACGCAGGGCAACCTGGTCGGCAGCGACACGTTGGCTGGCGTGTTGAACCGCGCGGCGGGCGAGACGGCAGGCAACTACGTGATCGGCGCGGGCGGCCTGTCCAACAGCAACTACCTGGTTGCTGCGCAGGATGGCACGCTGGTCATCAGCAATGCCGTGCAACCCGACACCCGTCGGGACGCTGCGCTGTCGACGGCGCAATGGCTGCAGGCGGCCGTGGGTACCGCCAACACGACGCCGCCGACCCTGTCGGGTGAGCTGAGTTTCGTGCCCGTCGAATCCGGCAACCAAGGCCAGGGCGGCACTGCGAAACCGGCGCCGAATGCGGGCCAGGGCGCGCGCAGCATGCAGGGCCCCGCTCAGGTCCTGGTGATCGACGGCGGTATCCGCCTGCCGGAGGGCGTTGTCCAGGGCGGAATCTGATCCCGGCCCCTGACACGGCGAACTCCACGACTTATCCGCTTGCCGGCTGTCCATTGCCCTACGGGGGCGTGGGCAGCCGCTCCGAACACCCGATTCTCACAAGATCATGACGCAAGTTTCATCTTTCGCACGTCCGCACTACCTGGTCCTGGCGCTTGCCGCGCTGCTGCCTGCGGCGGCTTCCGCCCAGCAGATCCCCAACGCGGGCCGCATCCTGCAGGAACAGGCCACCGAGCCGCAGCCGCCGGCCCCGTCGCCCGAACTGAACCTGAGCAGCCCCGTTCCCGGCACCGTTGCGCCGGGCGGCCCGCAAGCCAGCGTGACCCGCATTGACCTGACGGGCAACCAGGCCTTCTCGACCGAGCAATTGCTGGCGCGGTTGGGCGACTATCAAGGCAAGTCCTATGACCTGGCCGGCATGCAAGACCTGGCCAATCAGCTGACGCGCTACTACCGCGATGCCGGTTATCCGTTTGCACGCGTCTATCTTCCGGCGCAAGGGCTGGAAAACGGCGTGCTGCGCCTGCAAGTCGTCGAAGGCCGTTACGGCGAGGTCAAGACCGAAGGCGATGCCGGTCTGGCTGCGCGCGCCCAGGCCTACTTGAGCCCGCTGAAATCGGGCGACATCATCGAAAGCGCCTCGCTGGAGCGCGCGGCGCTGCTGCTGTCGGACCTGCCCGGCGTGACCGCCAGCCCGATCATCCGTCCCGGTCAGCAACTGGGTACGGGAGACCTCGTCGTGCAGGTGGACCGCGGCGACCGCGTCAACGGCAGCGTCGGCCTGGACAACCAGGGAAACCGTTACACGGGCCAGTACCGCGCCAACGCAGCGCTGTCGATCAACAGCCCCTTCATGCTGGGCGACCAGATCACGCTGCGCGCGCAGCGCACCAGCGAAAGCCTGAACTACGGCGATGTGGGCTATAGCGCGCCGCTGGGCAGTTCGGGTCTGCGCGGCCGCGTCGGCTACGGTTACACCGGCTATGAGCTGGGCAAGGAATTCAGCGACCTGGATGCGCACGGCACCGCCAAGGTGGCCAGCGTGGGCCTGAGCTATCCGCTAATCCGTTCGCAAAGCCGCAACCTGACCATCGGCATCGATTTCCTGCACAAGAAGCTGCGCGACGATTATCGCGCCGCCGAGATCGAGCAGAACAAGTTCAGCAACAGCGTGCCGATCGCGGCGCAGTTCGATGTGCGCGACAGCCTGGGTGGCGGCGGACTGACGTATGGCGCCTTGAGCTGGACGCCGGGCACCTTGAAGCTGGACGGCAATCTGGCCACCGCCGACAGCCTGAGCGCGAACTCGGCGGGGCACTACAGCAAGCTGAATCTTGACATTGCGCGCCTGCAATCCGTGTCGTCGCGCTGGAGCCTGTTTGGCCGTTTCAGCGGCCAATGGACCAACGACAACCTGGATTCGTCCGAAGACTTCGGTCTGGGCGGACCCGCTGGCGTGCGGGCCTACCCTGTGGGCGAAGGCTACGGTGACCGGGGCTGGCTGGCGCAGGTGGAAGTCCGCTACGCGGCAGGCGCTGTCACCCCGTTCGCGTTTTATGACGCGGGCCGGGTAGAAATTTCCTCCCATCCCTGGCAGGCCGGCGAGAACTTCCGCCGCGTCGCCGGGGCAGGCGTCGGCGCCCGCGTTGCCGTGGGCGGTTGGCGAGGCGAAGCCACGGTCGCTTGGCGCACCGATGGCGGCGCGCCGCAGTCCGACAGCCGGGACCACAAACCCTTGTTCTGGGTAAGCGCGCAGTACTTGTTCTAAGCCAGCGCGCCGGCTTGGCCCCTGTCTTCCTCCCGGGGACAGGGGCTTTTTTTCGCGTCGCGTCATCGCGTCAGGAAACATTCAGCCACGACGGTTCTTGTAACGCATTCGCGGGCTATCCGTGTAATACCCGGTTTTCGGGGTACAGGCTTTTCCATAAACTACCGGACCGCCCCTGTATCGACCCCGATAACGATCCCCATAACGAGAACGCCATGAGACAGTTTCTTCCCACCCTGGGCGCCGCCCTGGTTTTGTCGCTGAGCACGCATGCCGCGCTGGCCCAACCGGCGCCCGCCGCCGCTTCCTCGGCCGCGCCTGCTGCTGCCACCGCCGTGCCGCGCGATCCCTTCTTCTGGTTGGGAGAAATCAACAAGGCCACCGCGGTCATCAACACCGATGAAGGCCTGCTGGACAAGTCCATCGCGCCGCGCCTGGCCGCGGGCGTCGCCAAGGTGATCAACGACGGCAACCAGCCGGGCGCCAAGCGGCCTGCCAGCGTCATCACCTTCGAGCCGCTGCTGATCAAGGCGGCGGGCGAAGACGTGACCTTGCTGCACGCGGGCCGTTCCAGCCAGGACATGCACGCCACCTACCGCAGCGCCATCCTGCGCGACAAGCTGCTGGAACTGGCCGACCAGTTGAACAAGACGTCCACCACCCTGGTCGAGCTGGCTGCCAAGCATGCGGGCACGATCGTGCCGAACTACACCAACGGCGTGGCCGCGCAGCCCAACAGCTATGGCCACTATCTGCTGGGCCAGGCGGCCGGCCTCGCGCGCGACGCGCAGCGCATACGCGAAGCGTATGTGCGCATCGACCGTTCGCCCATGGGCACGACGGTGCTCAACGGCACCAGCTGGCCGCTGGACCGCAAGCGCATGGCGCAATACCTGGGCTTTGAAGCACTGGTCGACAACGCCTACGACGCCTCGCAGATCTCGTCCATGGACCAGCCGGTGGAGGTGGCTTCGATCGTGACCAGCATCGCGCTGCGCACGGGCAACTTCGTCGAAGACGTCATGACGCAGTATGCGCAGTCGCGTCCCTGGATCCTGCTGGAAGAAGGCGGCGGCAACACCTACGTGTCCAGCGCCATGCCGCAAAAGCGCAACCCCGGGCTGTTGAACGACACCCGCAGCGATGCGTCTACCGCCGTGACCCTGGCGATGGGCCCCGTTATCCAAACGCATAACATCACGCCGGGGATGAGCGACCCGAAAGACGTGAAGCAGAACTCCGCGATGGTGGATAGCGGCATCTCGGCGCTCAAGCGCTGGGACCGCGTGTTGAAGGCGATGGTCATCAGCCCGGACCGCGCGCTGGAAGAGTTGAACAGCGACTGGACTGCCTCGCAGGAACTGGCCGATGTGCTGATGCGCAAGTACAAGCTGCCGTTCCGCGACGGCCACCACTTTGCTTCCGAAGTCGTGACGTACGCCAAGACCAACAACATCAAGCCGCTGGACTTCCCGTACGAGCAAGCCCGCCGCATCTACGCCGACGCCATGAAGGATTCGAAGTACGGCAACGAGCTGCCGATGAGCGAAGCGGAATTCCGTTCGACGCTGGATCCCGTGGCCATCGTGAAGAACCGCGCCACCAGCGGCGGCCCGCAGCCTGCTGAGATGGACCGCATGCTGAAAGAGGCACGCGACCAGTTGACCGCGCAAGGCAAGTGGATCAAGGACCGCCGCGACCACATCAACACGTCGCTGGCGGACCTGGACAAGAAGTTCAACGCGCTCGCGGCCAGCGAAGCGAAGGCGAAGTAAGCGCGGGCTGGCGCCGTCAGCGGACGGCGTCCAGCACGCATCCGCGCAGCCAGCGATGGGCGGTGTCGCCGTCCATGCGCGGATGCCACAGCATCGACAGGGTGAATGCCGGCATGGCGAAGGGCAGGGGAAAGCTATGCATGCCTGCCCGCAAGCTGCCGGTGTGGCGTTCGGGTACGGTGGCGATCAGGTCGGACCCGCGTGCCAGCGCCAGCGCGGTGGAAAAGCCGCCTGCAATGGTGGCGACGTGGCGTTCGCGGCCGTGCGAGGCCAGCGCATCGTCGACCGGCCCTTTGTCCAGGTTGCGCCGCGACACAAGGATGTGACGCGCGGACGCATAGCGGGCAAGCGTGACCTTGCCTTGGCTAAGCGGATGCCCGGCACGCATTACGCCGACAAAGCGGTCCTGGAATAGCGCCCGGGTGCGCAGTTCGGGGCTGGCCGCAACGCCGACGATGCCGGTTTCCAGATCTACGGCGCCTTCGCGCAGCGGGGCACTGTCCTTATCGGTTTTCTGGATGAAGCGCAGCCGCACGCCAGGCGCTTCGGCGCCCAGGCGTGCCAGCAAGCCCGGACCGAAATTCTCTGCAAAACCGTCGCTGGTTCGCAGCGTGAAGGTGCGCGACAACTGCGTGACATCCAGCTGCGCTGCGGGGCGGAGCACCGCTTCCACGTCTTGCACCAGCACGTGAACCCGGTCGCGCAGTTCCAGCGCCCGCGGCGTGGGCACCAGGCCGCGCCCGGCACGCACCAGCAGCGGATCGCCCGTGGCGTCGCGCAGACGGGCCAGCGCCCGGCTCATGGCGGACGGGCTTAGCCGCAAGCGGCGGGCGGCGCGCGCGACGCTGCCTTCGGCCAGCAGGACGTCCAGGGTGATCAGCAGGTTTAAATCGGGGGTGGCCATGCCGCAACCGTAGCACGGCGCGCGCGTGATGGCGCGCTTTGGCATGGCGTTTGATGCAGGTATTCAGTGCAAATGCTGCGCCTTCCGCCTGATGCCGGCTGCGCCTAGGATGGGTGCAGGGCGTCATGTGGCGTCCCGGACTTTCCGTAGGCCAGACCGTGTTGCCCATGAATTCTTCCCCGCTAGTCTCCGCCCGCTCGTCATTGCCCGTCATGGCCTGCCTGTCAGTGTCGATGTTGCTGCCGGCGCTGGGCGCCAGCGTTGCCAACGTCGCCTTGCCGACGCTGGCGCAAGCCTTCGATGCGCCGTTTCACGCTCTCCAATGGGTCGTGCTGGCCTATCTGCTGGCCGTGACCACGCTGATTGTCAGCGTCGGCAGGTTGGGCGATCTGATAGGCCGGCGCCGTCTGATGCTGGCGGGGATTGGCGTGTTCACCGTGGCCTCGGCGTTGTGCGGCGCCACGCCCTGGCTGGGTGGCTTGATTGCCGCACGCGCCCTGCAGGGCTTGGGCGCTGCCATCATGATGGCGTTGACGATGGCCTACGCTAGCGATGCCGTCGCCAGGGAGAAGACCGGCAGCGTGATGGGCCTGCTGGGCACGATGTCGGCCATTGGCACGGCGCTTGGCCCTTCGCTGGGTGGATTGCTGCTTGCGGGGTCGGGTTGGTCGTCGATCTTCCTGATCAACGTGCCGTTGGGCGCGCTGGCATTTGGATTGGCCTGGTTCCACTTGCCGGCGGACCCGTCGGGCAGCGGGCGGCCGCAGGCCACTTTCGACATGCGGGGTTCGCTGTTGTTGGCCGCCGGTATTGCGGCGTATGCGTTGGCGATGACCGGGGCGGTCGGCGGGGGCTGGATGATCGGGGCGCTGCTGTCCGCCGCCGGGGGGCTGGCCATCGCGTTTGTGCGGGTGCAGGCGACGTCGGCTTCGCCATTGATCCGGCTGGCGCTGTTCGGCCACCCCGTGCTGAGCGCGGGCGTGGCCGCCAACGGGTTGGTCTCGACGGTCATGATGACGACCTTGGTGGTGGGGCCGTTCTATCTGGCGGGGGCGTTGGGGTTGGACGCGGCGCGGGTGGGGCTGGTGATGTCTTGCGGTCCGGCCGTGGCGGCGCTGGCGGGTGTGCCGGCGGGCCGCGGCGTGGACCGCTACGGTGCGCAGCGCGTGATGCGCGTGGCGCTGGCCGTCATGGTGGCGGGGGTGGCCTTGCTGTCCCTGGCGCCCGTGGCGTTCGGCGCGCTGGGTTACGTGGCGCCGTTGGCCGTGACCACTGCGGGCTATGCGTTGTTCCAGGCGGCAAACAGCAGCGCCGTCATGCAGTGTGCCGGCGCGGACCAGCGCGGCGCCTTGTCCGGGTTGCTGAACCTGTCGCGCAATCTGGGGTTCATTACCGGTGCGTCGTTGATGGGCGCGGTATTCGCTTGGGCATCGGGGGCGGGCGACCTTCGGATCGCCTCGCCCGCCGCGCTGGCTGCGGGCATGGGCTGGACCTATGCGCTGGCCGCCGTACTGCTGGTGCTGTCCTTGGTCATTATTGTGCGGGGGCGGGACTAGGTGGCCCTCGCTACGCCAGTCGAGATCGCCTTGCTTCCGCTACTCGGCCTTCAACCCCGCCTGGACGATCAGCGGCTGCCATTTCAGGCGTTCGCTACGCGCGAATTCGGCCAATTCCGCAGGCGTGCCGCCGCCCGGTTCATGGCCCAGTTCCAGCAGGCGTTGCCGCACCTCCGGGCGCGCCAAAATCTTTGCGAGTTCGGCGTTCAGCTTCTGCACGACGGCGGGGGGCGTGCCCTTCGGCGCGTATAACCCGTTCCACGCGATGACCTGAAATCCCGGCAGCCCTTGTTCAGCGACGGACTTCACGCCCGGCAGCAGGGCGGATTCCTTCAGCGAGGTCACCGCCACCGCATGCAGCTTGCCGCCCGTGATGAACGAACGCGCGGCACTGACGGTATCGATGCCGATTTGCACTTGCCCGCCCATCAGATCCGTCGTCGCGGTGGCCGAGCCCTTGTAGGGAATGCCCCGGATGCTATCGACGCCTTGCTGCTTGAGCAGTTCGAAGACCAGCCGCGCGGTGGTGCTGGGCATGCCGACGTTGACGCTGTCGGACTTCGCCTTGGCAGCGTCGCGCAGGTCCGGCAAGTTGGCGTAGGGCGATCCTGGCGGGGACAGCAGCACCATCGGAAACGAGCTGACCAGCATGATCGGTTCAAAATCCTTCTCGGGGTCGAAGGCCGTGGACGCATACATGTATTGGTTCAGCACGTGCGTGCCGTTGGTGCCCATCAGCAGCGTGTAGCCGTCCGGCGCGGCGCGGGCGACTTCGGACGCGCCGATATTGCCGCCCGCGCCGGGGCGGTTTTCGACGATGAAGGCCTGGCCCAGCGATTTGGCCAGGTACTCGGCCAGATAGCGGCCGGCCACGTCGGTGCCTTGCCCGGCCTGGTAGGGGACGATGACCCGCACCGGTTTGGACGGATATTTGTCCGCCGCCGCGGCGGGCTGCGTGAATAGCAGGGACGCCGCTAGCGCGGCGATGAGGCGTAAGGGTTTCATGGTGGTCTCCTCGATGTTTTTATGGGTAGCGATTTGGGGCTACAGCTTGGGAGGAGGCCAGCGCGGCAGGACGCCCTGTTCCCGCAGGGCCGCGATATGGGTGTCGTCGAGGCCGGCCTCCCGGAGGACCTCGTCGGTGTGCTGCGCATAGGCAGGGGGTGGCCGGCGCAGGCGCGCGGGCGATTCGGCCAGCCGGGTGGCGGCGCCGATGCCGTGGTAGCCATCGCGGTCGATACGCATGCCGCGATGCGCCGCATGCGCCTGTTCGAAAGCTTCGGGCACGCTGTGGACGGGGCCTGCGGGGACGCCCCGCTGCATCAGGTCCTGGCAGAGGGTGTCACGCGTGCGGGTCGACAGCGCCGTTTCGATCGCCTCGCGCAACGCGTCGCGATGTTGCAGCCGTTGGCGGTTGGTCGTGAAGCGATCGTCTTCCAGTAGGGGCGCCAGGCCGACGTAATCGCAGAATTTGCGGAATTGGCGGTCGTTCACGACGCCCAGGAAGATCTCGCCGTCCAGGCACGCGAAGCGGTCATAAGGCGCGATATTCGGATGGGCGCTGCCCAGCAGTCCGGGCACGTGTTGTGTGTGCATCCAGTTGGCGGCGTGCGGCACCAGCAGGCTGAGCGCGGTGTCGAACAGAGTGGCATCCACGCGTTGGCCGCGCCCGGTGCGCGCGCGGTGGTACAGCGCCAGCAGGATGCCCGCTTGCGCGGTGTAGCCCGTCAGGTGGTCCACGATGGGAATGCCGATGCGGGTGGGGCCGCTGGCGGGGTCTCCGTTCACGCTCATCAATCCGCACATGGCTTGCAAGATGGCGTCGTAGCCCGGTAGCCCGCCCAGCGGTCCGTCGTCGCCGAATCCCGAAATGGCGCAGTAGATCAGCTGCGGAAAGCGCGGCTTGAGGTCCGTCTCGTAATCCAGCCCCCACCTGGCCATCGTGCCGGGGATGAAGTTCTCGACCAGGATGTCGGCGTCCTCCAGCAGGCGCAGCAGGACGTCGCGCCCGCCCGCC
Organism: Achromobacter sp. FW305-C-13; assembly: GCF_058783475.1. Lineage (NCBI taxonomy): Bacteria > Pseudomonadati > Pseudomonadota > Betaproteobacteria > Burkholderiales > Alcaligenaceae > Achromobacter > Achromobacter sp. FW305-C-13. The sequence continues at coordinate 680,774 of NZ_JBYSYN010000002.1, forward strand.
AGCGACAGGTCCAGCCCGATCGCCCGCTTGCCGCGGTTGACGGCGGTGAAGTAGGCCGCGTCGCCCTCCGCGTTGACGGGAGGCCCCAGCGTGCGGGTCTCGTCGCCGCCAGGCGGCTCGACCTTGATCACGTTCGCGCCCTGGTCAGCCAGCATCTGGGTGCACAGCGGACCCGCCAGTACCCGGGACAGGTCGATGACCCGAATGCCCTCCAGCACGCCGGCGGCCCGGGCGTTTGGGGGATGTGCAGCATGCTCCGTTGAACCAGACATCATCGACCTCGAGTTGGTCATGTCCGACGCGCGGGCGGGAACCGCGGGCGCGTGATCATGGCAGGCAGCGGCGGCCGGTCAGCCGTCGGAGATCAGACCGCCAGGCGCGGCGTGCGTCTGGCGGCCCGCGCGTCATCCGCGGGCAGGCAATTCAACCACGCCGGAGCCCAATACAGACAGCTCGTCGTCCTGGTTGCGTGCTTCCTGCTCGATTTCCACCAGGTGCCGGCCGTCTTCGATGTATTTGCGGGTGACGCGTCCCTTGAAGAACAGCATGTCGCCTTCGGGGTTGTGGCGGCGGATCTTGCACGTGGACTTGCGCAGGAACCCCGCATCGCCCATCCAGTTGGTCAGGTGGTGCGTCAGCCAGGAATTGCGTTCCGGACCGTAGTCGTATGCGCCAGGGGCGCCGACTTCCAGCGCGAAATCTTCTTCCCAGTGCACGCGCTCGGGCACGTCGGGAATACCGAAGCGGTTGGTGATGCCCACGCCGGGGTGCGCGTCGATCAGTTGCCACGCGAGCTTGTTGGCGCGGATGTACAGGCCGCCCCAGCCCTGCGCGAAGGCGATGAAACCCGTCACCGTCATGGGGCCTTTGAACATCACGGGCAGGGCTTCGCCTTCCTTCACGTCTTCCCAATAGCGGGGGGTGGCGCCGCGCACTTCTTCCTGCGCATACAGCTTGTAGGCTTCCTTGATTTCCTCGGGGCTGTAGCGGCGGGGTTCGCGAGCGCGCACCTCTTTGTATTTGCTGCCTTGTTCGCGGGCGTGGTCGCGCTCGGTGCGGAAGCACCAGCTGTCGGCCTCGGCGACCTTGTCGCCATCCTGGTTGAAGAAGTCCACGTGATAGATCTGCTGCACCGCACGGCCGGCGAAGCGGGTCTCGTGCTCGATGAGGTTCTTCAGGTGCGCTTCGGTCGAGATCACGTCGTTGCGTTTGACGGTCTTGTGCCAGGTCCAGTCGGCGCCCGACCACATCGCGTGCACGCCGGGCAGCCCGCCCACATAACCCGACACGATGCGGCTGGTCGAAAACAGGAAGCTGGGCAGGGCGATGATGCCGCCGTGCTGGGTCTTGGCCGCGTATTCCGGGTCGGACCACAGGGGGTTGTCGTCGCCGATGCCGTGGGCGTAGTGGCGGATGTTGTCGCGCGTGGCCTCGTAGCACCACGGTTCGGCAGTGGCGCCGATCTTCACGCCGATGCGGGCGCGCAGTTCATCCAGGCCGCTTTCGGTGATTTTGGGGAAGCTTCTTTCGGTCTTGGTCTTGGTCAGCATGATGTCTCCTGGGGATGGGTCAGACGTGCGCGGCGGGCGCGGCGTTTACGGTTGAAGCATCAGCGGTCGCAAGCTCTTGCTCCCGCAGTTTCCGGCGATGGATCTTTCCTGCGGGCGTCTTCGGCAGTTCGGGGACGAACACCACCTGGCGCGGATACTCGTGCTGGGCCAATTGGCTGCGCACCGTGTTCTGGATCTCTTCGACGAAGGCGTCGTCGCCCGTGCGGCCGGACACGACGAAGGCTTTGACGACCTGGCCGCGCAAGGCGTCCGGCACGCCGATGGCGGCGGCTTCGGTCACGTCGCGGTGTTTCAGGATGGCGTCTTCGATCTCGACTGCGCTCATCGTCCAGCCGGCCGAGATGATGACGTCGTCCGCACGGCCGCCGTGCCAGAAGTAGCCGTCCTCATCGACGCGGCCCAGATCCTTGGTGGCGACCCAGGCGTCGCGGCGCCAGAGCTTCAGTTCGCCCGTCACGCCGGGCGGGCAGGGCGCACCATTGGCGTCCTGAACTTGCACCCGCAGGCCGGGCACGGGCTTGCCCAGCGACCCGGGCTTGACCGTGAAGTCCGGGGCACCCGGGTAGTTCACCAGGCACACCCCGATTTCCGTCGTTCCGTACATGCTGCAGACCGGGCGTCCGAAGGCGGCCTGCACGAAGGCGGACGTTTCGCTGTCGATGGGCTCGCCGGTGAAGGACACCTTCTGCAGCTGATAGCGGTACTGGTCCGCCACGCCCGAGTTGCGCATCATCCGGTAGTGAGTGGCGGCGGCCGAGATGTTGTTGAAGCCGTGGTCCTGCAACGCCTGCAGCAGGCGTTCGGCGTTGAATTTGCCCGCGTAGGCGCCGATGGTCACGCCCAGGGCCAGCGGGGCCAGCGTGCCGTGCCAAAGTCCGTGGCCCCAGGCCGGCGACGATGGGCACATGAAGCGGTCACCGGGCCGCACGCCCGTGCCGTACAGGGCGGCCAGCATCAGCGTCACCAGCGCGCGGTGGGTGTGCTTGACCGCGTCGGGCAGTTCGCGGGTGGTGCCCGAGGTGTATTGGAAGATGGCCAGATCGTCTGCCCGTGTACGGCATTCGTAGCGGGAGGGGAACGCAGCCAGCGTGCCGATGAAGTCTTCGTCCGCGATAACGACGCGCATGTCGTCGCGCCCGCCGGCCAGCGGGGCTTTTTCGGCATTCGTCACCAACATGCGCGGCTTGCAGTCCTGCACGCGCAGCCGGATGCCGTCCGGCCCGAAGAGCGTGAAAAGCGGCACCGCGATCGCGCCCATCTTCATCGCGCCGAACATCGCCACGTAGAACGCCAACGACGGCTCCAGCATCACCGCGACCCGGTCGCCGGGCTGGATGCCCTGCGCGGCCAGATAGTGCGCGAAGCGTGATGAGGCGTCGGAAAGCTGTTGAAAGCCGTAGGTCTCGTCGCCGCCGGCGGCACGCACCAGAATCACCGCCGGCTCCGTCTGGCCGACATGGCGGTCGATGCACTCATGGGCGATGTTCATCCATTCGCGGTCGCCGTCGAACAGTTCCCAGAGTTTGTCCGGCGTGCAGAGCGCCTGCGCGTCCGCATAAGAAGTGGCCTGCGTCAGCGTCGTCATGTCGTCGTGCCTGTGTGGGGTCCGCAATCTGTTGAAGCGATATTGCGCGTCGCTTTTAAAATTGTCAATGACGTCTATTGATTGTCTATAGACAATTAAAGGCGGGCGGTCCCAGGCAGAACCTGCCGTGCGCAGGGTATGCTTGCCGCAATAAAAACGGAGAGTCAGATGAGCCAGTCCAGTCCCCAGGAACCCGCCGCCGCAGCGGGGCCGCGTGTCCGTCCCGTGCCCGCCGTCACGCGGTCGATCGCCATCTTGAGATTGCTGGGGCGCGGCGGTGCGCCGATGACCTTGAAGGCGATTTCGCAGGAGCTTGAGATGGTGACCAGCACCTGCCTGCATATCCTTCGGGTCCTGGTGGAGGAAGGGCTGGTGAAAGTCGATACCGGCACCAAGCGCTACAGCCTGGGCGTGGGCATGCTGACGCTGGCCCGCAGCGTGATCGAAAGCAGCCCCTTTCCGACGCTGGTGCAACCGGTGCTGGACAAGCTGTCCAGCGCGGCCAACGTGACCGCGATCGGCGTGGAAGTGGCGGGCGGGGACCACATGGTGGTGCTGGCCTTGTCCCGTTCCACGGCGCCGTTCCGGCTGCATGTGGACGTGGGCAGCCGCTTTCCCGCGCTGATCAGCGCGACCGGCCGCCTGGTGGCGGCGTTCTCAGACCTGACGGACAAGGAACTGGAGCGCCGCTTCAAGGCATTGCGATGGGACCAGGCGCCTGAATTCGCAGCCTGGAAAGCGGACGTGCAGGCGGTGCGCCGCGACGGCTACAGCATGGACCGCAACAACTACATCAACGGCGTCGTGGTGATTGCGGTGCCTGTGTTGAACAGCCAGAACCGCATGACGCACTCGCTGGTCGCGGCGGGGCTGGCGGAACAGCTTGATGACGCCCGCGCCCACGCCTTGGCCAAGGACCTGCAGGCCGAAGCGCACACGTTGTCACAGTTGCTGTCCGCCCGCAGCTGAGCCGATACGCGACCTCGCCGGCTACACCATCGCCTGCCCGCTCCGCCGGGCGGCGCGGATGTCCTTGCCTAACGTCACGCACAAGAGCGCCAGGATGGCCGCGGACAGGGCCGGCCAGATCAGAAAATAAACGGTCAACCACATATCGATCTCCTTGTTTTCAATGGGTGCGGATCAGCGTCCGGCGGTGTCTGCGGCAAGTTGGTTGGACGGCGCTTCGCGCGCCAGGTCGTCCTGCTTTTGGTGAAAGGACGTGACGCGGTCGGCCAGCACGCTGAAATCGAATCGTTCGCGGTTGCGCAGGCTAAGCGCTACGCAGATCGTGGCGCTCGCGCCGTAGGCGGTCAGCGAGGCCATCAGCACGATGTAGTCGCGCAGGCTGCCGATGAAGACGGGCAGCATGACCACCACGGCGATCGTGCCCACGGTGATGGCGACGGTGCGGCCCAGGAAGCCGAACGCCATCAATCCCAACACCACGCCGCCGCCGATGGCTGCGCAGATTTCGAAGAAGACGGCGATGACGCCCGTAATCGGCAGCAATTCAAAGCGCACGATGGTGAACAGCACCACGGCCGACAACACCGACGCGACGAAGGCGCGGTTGTTCACGCGGTCCCAGTAGAAGCTGGCGATCACCGGGAAGACGATGGCGCCCCACAGCGCGCCCACGAACACCAGCATGACCAGGATGTCCAGGCGCAGGCTGGCGAAGATCACGCCGATCATCGTGGCGATGATCATGGTTGCGCGGCCCCACCACAGCATGCGCCGCGGGTCCGGGCGTCCGCGCGCCAGGTTCTTGGCGTAGACGTCGGTCATGACGATGGCAGACAGCGCCGCCAGGTCGGAGTCGGCGGTGGAGGACAGCGACCCCACGACCAGCAGGAAGAAGAGCGCGATGCCGAAGGGCGGCAGATAGGTGGACGCCATCTGCGGGATGATGTTGTTCATGTCGCCGTTGGCGGGCTCCAGCCCGACGAACAGCGCCAGCAAGCCCAGCATGCCCAGGCCGATCACGACGGCGCCGTAGCCGACCGTGGCGGTCAGGAAGGTGGGCTTGATCAGGTCTTCACGCACGGCGAAAAGGCGTTGCGCAATGGTCTGGTTGCCGATGGCATAGGCCAGCACGGCGACGAAGTACGGCGCGCCTTGCTCCAGGATCGCCTTCGAGGAATAGAAGTCGGCCTGGTCGCTGTTCAAGCGCCACATGTTTGCTTGCAGCATGTCCGGTCCGCCGGCGTTGAAGAAGATCAGCGGGATGATGATGACCGCAGCGATGATCATCGCTGCCAGCTGCGCGAAGTCGGTCATGACCGAGGTGCGGAAGCCCGACCACAGGGTGTAGGACAGCACGCCCAGCCCGGCGATCAGCACGCCCTGGATGAACGTGAGCGGGCTGAGGATTGACACCAGTGCGCCGGCGGCTGTGAAGTTCACCATCAGACTGATGCAGCTGCCCACGATGTTCGACACCGCCATGATCATCTGGCTGGACTTGCCGTGGCGCGCGTGAATGACTTCTGCCAGCGTGTGGGCTTTCGGCGCCAGTTGCCGGAAGCGCTTGCCGAAGGGGTAGATGAAGAGAATCATCAGGGCGCCCCAGAATCCGTAGTGCAGCGGGCCGGACAAGCCGTACTTGTAGCCGGACGTGGCACTGGCGTAGAAAGAGGCGGCCCAGATCCAGGTAGCGATCATGCTGGCGGTCGACAGGCCGAAGCCGACTGCGTTGTTCGACACCATGAAGCCGTCGACGTTCTCGTTTTTTTCGCCAATAAATAGCGACATCAGGAAGGTCGCGCCGTAGAAGCCGGCCAGCAACAGGATGGCGGTGGTCGCCGATAGCTGGAAGAAAACTGTCTCTTGCATCTTGTGGGTCCTTACTCCTCGACAGCCTGGTCGCGGCCTGCCGGCCGGGGCTGCGTGAGTGCCGTTTCCGCGGAGTGCGATGGGCGGCAAGCCTTCCCATGGCGCAGGCGAAACACCAATGGACCGCGGGCTATTCGTTTTTGTTTCGAGCGCGCGATCGCGTGCCTGCCCAGCCGGGCAAGGGGTGGCAGCCCGGATCGGACAAACACAAGACACACCGTATTGGTGCCTTGCTTCGGCATGGGGCCGGGGCGTCGCGGACACGGATGCCGTTGACGCGGGGCGGCTCAATGCGGTGAGCAATGGTCCTGCTGGGTAAGCAGGTTTTTGTTCCGCAACCGCCGGCTTTCGGCCCGGCGGCTGGGTGGTGGTGTTTCGGCGCTGACGCCGGGCCGCTGTGCGCGGCCATGTGACGGGTGCCCTCGATGACAGAGCATCGGCGGGGTCCGGTGATGAATTACAACATTTGTTAAGTATAGGGGTAGACGGGGACAGCGTCTACCCTTGCAGCCATAAAACCCGGGGTAAAAATGTAAATTGCGAGCCTTTGCTCGCGGCCCGCAATCTACGGATACCGGCTCAGAAGCCTTCCTTGGGCACGTGGACGCGGCCCTCCATCAGCACGCGCGCGCTGCGGCTCATGATGGCTTTCGTGACCTTCCATTCGCCGTCCACCAACTGCGCTTGCGCGCCTACGCGCAACGTGCCGGAAGGGTGGCCGAAGTTGACGTTGTCGCGCTCGGTGCCGCCGGCGGCCAGGTTCACCAGCGTGCCGGGCACCGCCGCGGCGGTGCCGATGGCGACGGACGCCGTGCCCATCATCGCGTGGTGCAGCTTGCCCATGGACAGCGCGCGCACCAGCACGTCGATGTCGCCCGCCCCGATCTGTTTGCCGCTGGATGACACGTAGGCCTTGGGGCGCGCCACGAAGGCGACCTTGGGCGTGTGCTGGCGGCTGGCGGCGTCTTCAAGCTTGTCGATCAGGCCCATGCGCAGCGCGCCGTGCGCGCGGATGGTCTCGAAGCGCGCCAGCGCGGCGGCGTCGCCATTGATGTCGTCCTGCAGTTCCGTGCCGGTGTAGCCCAGCGCTTCGGCGTCCAGGAAAATGGTGGGGATGCCCGAGTTGATCATCGTGGCCTTGAACGTGCCCACGCCGGGCACTTCCAGGTCGTCGACCAGGTTGCCGGTAGGGAACATCGACCCGCCATCGCCGTCTTCGGCAGGGTCCATGAATTCCAGCCGCAGTTCGGCGGCGGGGAAGGTCACGCCGTCCAGTTCGAAGTCGCCGGTCTCTTGCACGGCGCCGTCGGTCATCGGAACGTGGGCAATGATGGTTTTCTTGATGTTGGCCTGCCAGATGCGCACGACGGCGATGCCGTTGGCGGGCACGCGCGCCGGGTCGACCAGGCCGTTGGTGATGGCGAAGGGGCCGACGGCGGCAGACAGGTTGCCGCAGTTGCCGCTCCAGTCCACGAAGGGCTGGTCGATGGAGACCTGGCCGAACAGGTAGTCCACGTCATGGTCCGGCTGGGTGCTCTTGCCGACGATGACGGTCTTGCTGGTGCTGGACGTGGCGGCGCCCATGCCGTCGATCTGCTTGCCGTAGGGGTCGGGGCTGCCAATCACGCGCATCAGCAGCGCGTCGCGCGCCGCGCCCGGCACGCGGGCGGATTCGGGCAGGTCATCCAGCTTGAAGAACACGCCTTTGCTGGTGCCGCCGCGCATGTAGGTGGCGGCAATCTTGGTTTGGGGAGCATGGGCCATGGGATCGTCCTGATGTCTTGGTGCGGTATCGGAGTCTGGGGCGGCGGGCGTGCGGGGCGCCCGCCAGTCCGGTTGGGTCTCAGCCGGCCTTCTTGGTGGTGGCGGATTCGGCTTCCAGGAAGTCTTGCGCAAAGCGTTGCAGGACGCCGCCGGCTTCGTAGATGGATACCTCTTCCGCGGTGTCCAGGCGGCAGGTCACGGGCACCTGCACCGTTTCGCCGTTGCGGCGATGGATCACCAGCGTCAGGTCGGCGCGCGGTTCGCGTTCGCCAATGACGTCATAGCTTTCCGTGCCGTCCAGCGCCAGCGTCTTGCGGTTCACGCCGGGCTTGAATTCCAGCGGCAGCACGCCCATGCCGATCAGGTTGGTGCGGTGGATGCGTTCGAAGCCTTCGGCCACGATGGCTTCCACGCCGGCCAGCCGCACGCCCTTGGCGGCCCAGTCGCGCGACGAGCCCTGGCCGTAGTCGGCGCCGGCCACGATGATCAGCGGCTGCTTGCGGTCCATATAGGTTTCGATGGCTTCCCACATGCGCATGACCTGGCCTTCCGGTTCCACGCGCGCCAGCGAGCCTTGCTTCACGGTGCCGTCGTCATTCGTCACCATCTCGTTGAAGAGCTTGGGGTTGGCGAAGGTGGCGCGTTGCGCGGTCAGGTGGTCGCCGCGGTGGGTCGCGTACGAGTTGAAGTCTTCTTCGGGCAGGCCCATCTTGTCCAGGTATTCGCCGGCCGCGCTGTCCAGCATGATGGCGTTGGACGGCGACAGGTGGTCGGTCGTGATGTTGTCGCCCAGCACGGCCAGCGGCAGCATGCCGCGCAGCGTGCGGGCGCCTGCCAGCGCGCCTTCCCAGTACGGGGGGCGGCGGATGTAGGTGCTTTGCGGGCGCCAGGCGTACAGCGGGCTGACGCCGGCCTTGCGGTCGTCCTGGATGCCGAACATGGGCGCGTAGACCTTGCGGAACTGCTCTGGCTTGACGGATTCCTTGACCACGGCGTCGATTTCCTCGTCGGTGGGCCAGATGTCCTTCAGGCGGATCTCACGGCCGTCGGCGCCCGTACCCAGCACATCGCGTTCGATGTCGAAGCGGATCGTGCCGGCGATGGCGTAGGCTACGACCAAGGGAGGCGACGCCAGGAACGCCTGCTTGGCATACGGGTGGATGCGGCCATCGAAATTGCGGTTGCCGGACAGCACGGCGGTGGCATAGAGGTCGCGGTCGATGATTTCCTGCTGGATCACGGGGTCCAGCGCGCCGGACATGCCGTTGCACGTGGTACAGGCGAAGGCGACCACGCCAAAGCCCAGCTTTTCCAGGTCTTCCGTCAGGCCGGCTTCGTCCAGGTACAGCTGCACGGCCTTCGATCCGGGGGCCAGCGAACTCTTCACCCAGGGCTTGCGCGTCAAACCGGCGCGGTTGGCGTTGCGCGCCAACAGGCCAGCGGCGATCACGTTGCGCGGGTTGCTGGTGTTGGTGCAGCTGGTGATGGCGGCGATGATGACGGCGCCGTCAGGCATCAGGCCCGGTTCGTTTTCCACGACGCCCGAGATGCCGCGCGCGGCCAGGTCGGACACCGGCAGGCGGCGGTGCGGGTTCGACGGGCCGGCCAGCGTGCGCACCACGGTGGACAGGTCGAAGCGCAGCACGCGTTCGTATTCGGCGGTCTTCAAGCTGTCGGACCACAGGCCCGCCGTCTTGGCATAGGTTTCGACCAGGGCGATCTGTTCGTCTTCGCGGCCGGTCAGGCGCAGGTAGTCGATGGTCTGCTGGTCGATCGAGAACATGGCGGCGGTGGCGCCATATTCGGGCGCCATGTTCGAAATGGTGGCGCGGTCGCCCAGCGTCAGGCTGGCAGCGCCTTCGCCGTAGAACTCCAGGTAGGCGCCCACGACCTTTTCGCGGCGCAGGAATTCGGTCAGCGTCAGCACCACGTCGGTGGCGGTGATGCCGGGCTGCGCGCGGCCGGTGAGTTCCACGCCGATGATGTCCGGCAGGCGCATCCACGAGGCGCGGCCCAGCATGACGTTTTCGGCTTCCAGGCCGCCCACGCCGATGGCGATAACGCCCAGCGCGTCCACGTGCGGGGTGTGGCTGTCGGTGCCCACCAGCGTGTCCGGGAACGCCACGCCGTCCTGCGTGTAGATCACGGGCGACATCCGCTCCAGGTTGATCTGGTGCATGATGCCGTTGCCCGGGGGCACGACTTCGATGTTGCGGAAGGCCTGCTTGGTCCAGTCGATGAAATGGAAGCGGTCTTCGTTGCGGCGGTCTTCCACGGCGCGGTTCTTGGCGAAGGCGCCGGGGTCGTTGCCGTCGAATTCCACGGCCAGCGAGTGGTCCACGATCAACTGCACCGGCACGACCGGATTCACCTTGGCGGGGTCGCCGCCTTTCTCGGCGATGGCGTCGCGCAGGCCGGCCAGGTCCACCAGCGCGGTCTGGCCCAGGATGTCATGACAGACCACGCGTGCCGGAAACCACGGGAAGTCCAGGTCGCGGCGGCGTTCGATCAGTTGCTTGAGCGCGTCGGTCAGCATGGCCGGGTCGCAGCGGCGAACCAGGTTTTCCGCAAGCACGCGGGACGTATAGGGCAGGCCGGCGTAGGCGCCGGGGGCAATGGCTTCAACCGCGGCGCGCGCGTCGAAATAGTCCAGGCGGGTGCCGGGCAGGGTCTTGCGGTACGAGTGGTTCATCATGCCTCCGTGCGCCGCAGGTTGCTCTGGGCGATCTGTTGTTCGATGTTGATACGGGATACGCGGATGTGCCGGCGCATCAGGATTTCGGCCAGCTCGCCGTCGCGGTCGGCGATGGCGTCAAGAATGCGGTGGTGTTCGGCGTAGGCCTGCCGTGGGCGGTTGGGCGTTGTCGAATACTGGATGCGGTACATGCGCGCCAGCTGGTAGAGCTCGTCGCACAGCATGCGGAACAGCATCTGGTTGCCGCTGCCCTTGACGATGCGGTAGTGGAAGTCGTAATCGCCTTCCTGCTGGTAGTAGCCCAGGCCGGCCTGGAAGGCGGCGTCGCGTTCGTGGGCTTCCAGCACGCCGCGCAGTTCGGCGATTTCAGAGGGCGGCATGCGCTCGGCGGCCAGGCGGCAGGCCATGCCTTCCAGCGATTCCCGGATCTCGTAAAGCTCGGAGAGCTCTTGCTGCGACAGCGACACGACGCGCGCACCGGCGTGCGGGACGCGCACCAGCAGCTTCTGGCCTTCCAGCCGATGCAGGGCTTCGCGCAGCGGACCCCGGCTGACGCCATGTTGGCGCGCCAGTTCGGGCTCGGAAATCTTGCTGCCCGGGGCGATCTCGCCTTTGACGATGGCGGCCTGGATCTTCTTGAAGATGTGATCCGACAAGGTTTCGCCATCGCCGGGCGGGGTGCCCGGCAGGGTCAGCACTTTGCTCATAGTGTCAACAATCTATCCGGATTAAGGAGAAATATTCGGGATAAGGCGCTGTATGGCGCCAGATTGTCAACAATTTACCTTGGGTGGACCGTGGGCGCAAGCGGCGGGGCGGCCGCTTGCGCCGTGCTCGGCGGGCGGGCTACCGCTTGTGATGCACCTGCTGCACGCCATAGACCTGGACGGGCAGCCCCACGTGCCGTGCCTTCAATTGCAGGGACAGGTATTGGGAATAGTGCCGGGACTGGTGCAGGTTGCCGCCGTGGAACCACAGCCCTTCCTGCTGCGTGGGCTTCCACATATTGCGCTGCTCGCCTTCCCAGGGGCCGGGGTCCTTGGTGGTGTCCGAACCCAGGCCCCAGCACTTGCCCACCTTGTCGGCCACTTCCGGGCTGATCAGGTCGGCTGCCCAGCCGTTCATCGAGCCGTAACCGGTGGCGTAGACGACCAGGTCGGCCGGCAGCGTGACGCCGTTCTTCAACACGACGGCCTCGCGCGCCAGGTGGCTGACGTCGGTGCCGGATTGCAGCTTGATGCTGCCGTCGATGATCAGGTCGCAGGCGCCCACGTCGATGTAATAGCCCGATCCGCGACGCAGGTATTTCATGAAGAGGCCGGAGCCGTCGTCGCCCCAGTCCAGCATGAAGCCCGCCTTCTCCAGCTTGCCGTAGAACTCGGCGTCGCGCTCGCGCATCTGGTCGTAGAGCGGAATCTGGAACTGCGCCATGATCTTGTAGGGCAGGGACGCGAACGTCAGGTCTGCCTTGCGGGTCGTCATGCCGTTGGCCAGCGCCTGTTCGGAATACAGCCCGCCCAGGCCGATGTCCATCAGCGTGTCCGACCGGACGATGTGGGTGGACGAACGCTGCACCATGGTGACGTTGGCGCCGCCCTCCCAGAGCGCCGCGCAGATATCGTGGGCCGAATTGTTGGCGCCGATGACCACCACGTTCTTGCCCCGGTACGCGTCAGGCCCGGGGTGTTGCGACGAATGCTGCTGCTCGCCCTGAAATTCGTCCTGGCCCGGAAAGCGCGGGATGTTCGGCTTGCCCGACATGCCGGTGGCCAGCACCAGCTGCTTGGGCCGCAGCACCACGGGCTTGCCGTCGCGCAGCACCGTGACCTCCCATTCCTTTTTCTGTTCGTCGTAGCGCGCCGACTGGCAGACGCTGGAGGTCCAGTAGTTCAGCTCCATCACCTTCGTGTACATCTCCAGCCAGTCGCCGACCTTGTCCTTCGGCGCGAAGACGGGCCAGTTTTCGGGGAAGGGGATATAGGGCAGGTGGTCGTACCAGACCGGGTCGTGCAGGCACAGGGACTTGTAGCGCTTCCTCCAGCTGTCGCCGGCGCGCTCGTTCTTTTCGATGATGATGGTGGGCACGTCCAGTTGTCGCAGCCGCGCGCCCAGGGCGATGCCGCCTTGCCCGCCGCCGATGATCAGCACGTAGGGCTGCGACTTGTAGCCCAGCTCGGCCGCCTCCTGCTCGCGCTTTTCCAGCCAGGTCTGGCGGTCGCGGTCGTGGCCGTGTTCGGCGCCCTTGGGGCGGCGCGTGCCGCTCGGTTCTTCATGCCCCTTCAGTTCGGACATGGTGGTCAGCAGCGTCCAGATCTTGCCGTCTTTCACGCGGATGTGGCCATAGCCGCGTGCCAGGTTCGTGTCGATATGTAGCCAGGCTTGCAGCAGGCCCCCATCGTCGGAAACAGCCTCACGTTCGTCGCGGGTGAAGCGTACCGGCTCCACTTGCGACAGCTGTTGCGTCAGCATCTCGCGGATCTGGTCGCGGCCTTCCAGCGTGCGCAGGTTCCAGCTGAAAAGCACCAGGTCGCGCCAATAGCATTCGTCCTGGAACAGGCCGGCAACGGCATCAATCTCCTTGTTGCCCAACGCGGTGTTCAGGCGGGCGAGCACCGCGTCCAGAGCGGCATTGGCGGGGTCTGTCTGCATGTCTTGTCTCCTTGCCCGGGGCGGGCGTCGTGGTCATGGCGGATGGCTCCGTCCATTGACGCCCTGGCCTGTGCCGGCCGCTGGGGCGTCAAGACTGCACATGCAAATGCCGTGCCAGCTTGCGACCGGCCGTGGCGACGGGGCGCGCGGCTGACGGCGGCGCGATGCACTGTCGCACCGCGCCACACCTGTTGCAGCAGGGTGTGGCCCAGGCGCCGAGTTCGCGTCTAACGCGTGAGCCCGTAGCGCCGCATCTGGCGGTGGACGGTAGAGCGGTCCACACCCAGCTGCCGCGCCGCTTCCGACACGTTGCCGCCGCAGCGGGCCAGCGTGGTTCGTAGCGTGGCTTCTTCCGCGCTCAGCGCCGCGCCCGCCGGGGCAAAGGTGTCCGGCAGGTCTTGCGGCGTGATGACGCCGTCTTCGCACAAGGCGGCGGCCACCGCGATGACGTTGGCCAGCTCGCGGATGTTGCCCGGCCAGGCATGCGCCTTCAGCGCCAATAGCGCCGCAGGCGATAGCACCGGCACACCGGACTCGCCCTGATGCCGCGCCAGCATGCGGGCGATCAGCCAGTCCAGGTCCTGCCGTTCGCGCAGCGGCGGCACGGTCAGCGTGGCGGCGTTGATGCGGTAATACAGGTCTTCGCGAAAGCGGCCCTCGCGCACCAGCGCGCCCAGGTCGCGATGCGACGCGGACACCAGCGTCAGCCGCACGGCACGCGGCGCGTTGGCGCCGATGGGCGTGACTTCGGACTCCGCCAGCACGCGCAGCAAGCGGCTTTGCAGCGGCAACGGCATGTCGCCGATCTCGTCCAGGAACAAGGTGCCGCCGTCGGATTCCTCGATCAGGCCCTTGCGGCCCTTGGGGGCAGCGCCGGTGTAGGCGCCCGGCAGGTAGCCGAACAGTTCGCTTTCGATCAGGGATTCGGGAATGGCCGCGCAGTTCACGGCGACAAAGCTGCCCGGGCGGCGGCTGTCGTCGTGGATGGCGCGGGCCAGGTATTCCTTGCCCACGCCGGTTTCGCCCTGCAGCAGGATGGGCAGGCCTTGGCGCGCGAGTTTCGCGGCTCGGACTTGCAGCGCCGCCATCTTGGCATCCCCGCCGTCCAGCCCGCGCAACGCAGACGGCGTGGCGCGCACGGCGACCGTGGCGCCGCGCAGGTGGCGGTTGGGTTCGATGGCGTGCGCGAACAGCGCATTGCCGTCGCGGGCGACGATCAGGCGGTCTTGCGGCGCGTGGCCGCGCGTGTAGTGCGGCAGGTCGTCCAGTTGCACATCAAAGAAGCGGGTTACGGGCTGGCCGATCAGGCCGGCCGGGCTGCGCCAGTCCAGCCCGGCTGCGCGCGCCAGCAACTTGGCGCCGGAGTGCGTCATGCCCAGAATGCGGCCGGTGCCGTCCAGCGAGATCGCCGCTTCCGGGTCCACGTCCAGAAACTCGGGTGACCGCGCAAAGCGCAGCACCCATTCATTGCGCGTGCGCGCCATGAGGTTGGCCAGTTCGATGCGGCGCGTGGTGCTGTTGACCAGGTGCAGCGCCAGATTCTGGCTGGTTTTCAGGCTGGGCGAGCTGAGCAGAGAAATATCCAGCACGGCGGCCAATTCGCCATCGGCGTTGTAGATGGGGGCGGCGGTGCAGGACAGCGGTGTGTGCGTGTTGTCGAAGTGGTCGGTCTGGTGAATAGTCAGCGCTTCGCCGGTTTCCAGGCAGGCGCCCACGGCGCAAGTGCCGGCGCGCGGTTCGGACCATTCAGACCCCAGGTACAGGCCCGCTTTGCGCAGCTTGTCGGTCTGTAACGGGTCACCCAGAAATTCCACGGTGACGCCCTGGCGGTCGGCCAGCAGCAGCACGTAGTTCTGGCCCGCCACTTGCTTGAACAGATGATCCAGCCCGCTGCGGGCAATGTTGATCAGCGCTTCGGATTGTTGGCGATGTTCGCGCAGCCGGCCGTCCGGCACGATGTAGGCTTCGCAAGCCTGGGCCGGGTCCAGCTGGTATTGATCCAGGCAGCGCAGCCAGCTGCGCACCACATGCGCGTCGCGCTGCGTGGGGCGTCCGCGGCCTACCTGTTCGATCTCGCGGATATGGGCGGAATGCAGGGATTCCTGACTAGGCATGTCGTCTCCATGTTGCGCCCGATCTGCGTCGGATCAACAAGGCAGCATGCCCAGAGACGGACCCGCTTGTAAATGGTGGTTATCCAGCGGTCTCGCTGTCTATCGAACGCAGCCCCTTGGGAATCCGATAACGCGTGCCGTCAAAGCGCAGCGTGTGGCGGGTCTTGCCCTGGCTGACGGTTTTTTCCTCGCACCCGCCTTGCTGCACTGCGGCACGGCTGGACGAGTGCGCGTCCGTGGCAACCAAGTCGCGGTAGCCCTTGGTTTGCGCGGTGCCGATCGCCAGGCTCACCGCGCGTTCGGTGAATTTTCCCGCGCAACTGGTGTCCCACTGGCCGGACGAGTGGTTGACGATCAGGCCGTCGAGCACCAGGCGCAATTCCTTGTCTTCCACGGTGAAGAGCCGCAAGCTGGTTTCGTCCAGGGGATTGGCGCGCGAGGCGCCTTCGCGTTCGATGCGGATCCCAAACGCACGGCGGTCGGCCGTGACGTCATAGCGCGCCGTATCGAACGACAGGCTGGCGATGCGCAAGGCATCGTCCGACATCAGATCGACCAGCGTGTGGCGCTGCCGCACTTGCAGCGTCTGGCGGTCCAGCACCAGCACTTCCAGATCGCCTTCGTGGCCGTTTTCGGGGTCGGGCGTGTCTTGCATCAACGGCACCGCCACGAGCAGCAAGTCGGGGTTGGCCGGCCAGGCCTTGCAGACCACCGCGAAGGGCGCGCCGACGTCCGCGTCAGACAGCGTCACGACGGCGTGGCCTTGCTTTAAGCGGATGCGGCCCTCGCGGTCGGGCTTGTCCTGGTTCTGATACACGCTGCGCACGATGTCGGCCGCCTCGGGGCAGGGGCCGCTTGCGGCGTGTGCCACGCCAACCGTCAACAGGGCGGACAAGGTCAGGGCGCCGGTCAAGAAGGATAGGGGGCGGGGCATCGTAGGCGGGCAGGGACGAAGAAGACCGAATTCTAATCACGCCACCCGCCGGCGTTGCGCCCCTTTCGCTACCGGCCGCTACAGATCGCTACAAGTCCACCCGCACCTTGCCCGCCTTTACCAGCCCGGCCACGTCGCGGATTTCGGACAGCAACGCCTGTTGCAACTGCTGGGGCGTGCCGCCGGTCGGCTGGAACCCCTGTTCGGCCAGCTTGGCGTGGACGGCGTCGGTTTGCAGCGCGCGATTGATGCCCTGATTCAGTGCGGCAATCGTAGCTTCGGGCGTGCCCGCCGCGCAGTAAGTGCCGAATTGAATCTGCGCATCGAAGCCGGCGTAACCGCTTTCGGCGACAGTGGGAATGTCGGGGTATTTGGTCAGGCGCTCGCGGCTGGTCACCGCCAGCACGCGCAACCGGCCGCTTTTCAAATACGGTTCGACGGCGGCAACCGTGGCCACCACCAGTTGAATTTGGCCCCCCAACAGGTCAGTCATCATGGGGCCCGTGCCGCGATACGGCACATGCAGCATGTCGATGCCGCAGGCGGCCTGCAACAGCTCGGTGGCCAGGTGTTGCGGCGTGGCGTTGCCCGGTGATCCGAACGTCAGACCCTTGGGTTCGCGTTTGGCCTGGGCCACCAGTTCCGCCAATGTCTTGGCGGGCAGGTCGCTGTTCACGGCCACCATATAGGGCGAGCGCGCAATCGGGCAGACGGGCGCCAGCTGTTTCAACACCTCTTCCGGCGGGCGGGCGTAGTAGCGCACCGACGGCACCAGCCCCGCGAACAGCAGCACGCTGCCGTCCTTGGCGCCGTTGGCGGTGTAGTCAGCGCCCAGCATGCCGCTGGCGCCGGGTTTGTTTTCGACCACGATGGACCGGTCCAGCGCGCCTTCCAGCGTGGCGGCGATGACGCGCCCCAGCACGTCGGTGCCGCCGCCCGGCGGGAACGGCACGATCACGCGCAAGGGCGCCTCGCGCGCGGCGGCAAGACGGGTCAGCGACAGGGCCGCCGGCGCCGCGGCGGCCAAGGCCAGATGCTTCAGTAGGGTTCTGCGATGCATGGGTTTGTCTCCCTCTCCGGCCCCTTTCGGGGCGTTGGCCGATCGTCTCTGTCAGGCGGACGATTCAGCGGTTGTCGGCAGTAAAAAGGCCTGCAGTGCCGCAGCCACCACGGCCGGAGCTTCCACCGGCAGCATATGCCGTTGGCCGTCCACGACGCGGGCTCGGCCGTCGGGCAGCGCACGTGCCAGGCCGCGCGTCATGCGGGCGGTGGACCCGACGTCTTCCTCGCCCGTCATGGCAAGCGTGGGGCAAGCGATTTCGGGCGCAGCCTGCGCCAGGATCGGGTCGCCCTGCGCGAACAGCCGGTAAGCCGCCAGGAAATTCGCGCGGTCGTTGCGCAGCAGACGCTGGCCGATGGCCGCCACCCGCTCCGGGCGCGCGGCCTGGAAGCCGGGCGTGAACCAGCGCTGCAGCGAGATTGCGGCTGCGGCTTCCACATCCTGGGTCGCGGCGGCGGCCAGGCGGGCCGTCACGGCGCGGACTTCTTCCGGCGTGCGCTGAAACACAGTGCTTAGCAACACCAGCCGGCTTACGCGCCGCGGCCGGGCCGCCGCATAAGCTCCCGCAATCAGGCCGCCCATGGAATAGCCCAGCACGTTGGCTTGCGGCCAGCCGGCCAGATCCAGTTCGGCGTCTAACTGCGCGACGAAGTCCTGCACGCGGGCCTGGCCTGCGATGCCGGGGGCCGCGCCATGGCCCAGCAGGTCATAGCGCAGCACGTCGAAATCCGGTTCCAGCAGCGGGACCAAGTCATCCCACAACGTGTGGTCCAGGCCGACGCCGTGCAACAGCACCAGCGGCGCGCCCTGGCCGGAACGGCGGCGCGGCGTGCTCATTTCGATTGCGCCTCTTGCGCCAGTTCCTGCAGATCGGAATAGCGGTTGCCGATGCGGTGGTGTGGCCGGCCCGAGGTGGCGGCGCCCAAGGCAATCACGATCTCGTCCGGGGCCGGGGCGTCGTTGATGTTGGTCTGCACGGTCAGGTAGTGCGACCGCAGGCCTTCGTCTTGCTTGTGCATCAACGGCACCGAAATCACGCAGCCCGGTCCGCCGCGCGTGTTCGTGAAGCTGAGGTAGCTGGTGCCGCCCACGGCATTGCGGTAGGCATTGCCAAATCGCAGCGTGTGGATCAGCGCCGAGGCATGTTCGACTTCGCCAGCGGTGCCCACCACGGCAGCCTTGCCGTAGGCTTCGATCTGGTCGGCGGAACCGGCCTGGCGCAGGATCTCTGCCACCAGCAGTTCGCCCAGCGGCGGCGCGGCTTCAAGGATCTGCGGGCGCAGGTCTTCCTGGAAGGGCAGGCCGGCCCACGGATTGCGGATCACGGCGGCCGCCACGATCATGATCAGCGGCCGCTCGGCCGCCTTGCCGCCTTCAATGCAGGTCTTCTCGACGTAACTGACGATTTTTCGCACTTGCAAAGCCATTCCATTGCTCCCATGCATATGTGATGAACGATGGGTGCATTGTTGAAGCCGGCACGGAATTTTGACAATCCAAATTAACGTAAGTTAATTTCGGAAAACCTGAATTTGATTGGCCCACCGTCATGCCCCAGCCTCTGAAGATCCAACATTTGCGCCAGTTCCTGCTGGCGGCTGACCACGGCAGTTTTCGCCTGGCGGCCGAGGGCACGCACCGTTCGCAGGCGGCGGTGTCGGCCGCCATGCAGGATCTGGAGCAGCAACTGGGCGCGCCGTTGTTCGAAGCCGGCAAGCGCGCGCAGTTGACGCCGTTGGGCCATGCCGTGGCGCCGTTGCTGCGCGAATTGCTTGCCACGCATGACCGCGTGCTGGATGCCGCGCACCAGTTGGGGCAGGGCCATACCGGGCCAGTGTCGCTGGCGGTGATGCCGTCGCTGGCGGATGAGTGGCTGCCAAAGCTGCTGGAACGCTATGCGCGCAGCCACCCGGATATCCGTATCCGTGCCGTGGACGAATCGTCGCAGGATGTGCACAGGCTGGTGTTGACGGGCGAAGTGCAGGTTGGTGTGGCGGGGCAGGTGCCACGCACGGCGGAAGTCGCGTTCACGCCCGTTGCGCGCGACGCCTTCGGGCTGGTTTGCCGCAAGGGGCATCCTTTGGCGCGCCGGCGGGGGGCGGTGCCCTGGTCGGCGCTGGACGCCGAACGGCTGATCGGAAACGCCACGTTCGACACCTTGAAGAACCGTCAGTTGGGCGGGGGCATCGACGACCCCGCGATGGTGGTGTCCAACCGCGCGTCGCTGCTGGCCAGCGTGGTCAGCGGGTTGGGGGTGACGGTGTTGCCCGTGCTGGCGCGGCCGTCCGTCGGATCAGGCCTGGCCTTTGTGCCGCTGGCCGAACCGACGGTGGAACGCATCGTCGGGGTGCTGACCCGCAAGGAGGAAACCCTGCTGCCGTCGGTGGCGGCCATGCACGCGCTGGCGTTGCAGTCGCTTGCGCAGTTCACGCGCCGCAAGGGCGCCGTGCTGGTCTAGCCGGGGTCTGGCCTTCCCGGGCCTTGCGCCTACACGCCGCAGGCCACCATCATGAATTGCCGGAAGGCGTCGGCAGGCTTGGCCAGCGTGGCCCGCGGATGCCAGAGCAGCCCCGCCTCCATGGGCGGCACGGCGTCGGTGATCGGCATGGCTTCTATCTTGCGGCCTTCCAGTGACCAGGGGCGATAGACCATGTCCGACAGCATGGTGACGCCAAAGCCATGCGCCACCAACCCGCGCAGCGCCTCCATGGACCGGGTGCGCAGCGCGATGTCGGGCTGCAGGCCGTGGGTGCGCCAATAGCCCAGCGTCGAGCGCTCGCCTTCATCCACTTCCAGCAGGATGTAGGGATAGCGGGCGATGTCGGCCAACGACGGCGCGGAGGCCGACAGCAGCGGATGGCCCGAGGCCGTCCAGAGTTGCCGGCGCGACCGTACCAGTACCTGATGGCCGAAACGGTCGCGCTTTTCCACGTTGGACAGCAGCGCCACGCCCAGTTCCACGTCGCCACTGGCCACCGCCGCTTCGATCTCCGGGCGGTCCAGGTCCACCAGGTCCAGCACCACCTCGGGATAGCGCCGGCGAAAGCGCGCCAGCAGGTCGGGCAGGAAATATCCCAGCACGGTATAGGAGGCCGCGATCCGCACCGTGCCGCGCAACGCATAGCGTTGGAAGCCGGGTTCGCGGATGGCGTCGTCCAGCGAATCCAGGATGTCCTGCGTGCGTCGATGAAAGTTGTGGCCTTCCGGCGTCAGGGTGACGCCATGCGGGTGGCGGTCGAACAGGCGCACGCCCAACTGCGCTTCCAGCGCCAGCACGGCATTGGTGACGGCGGACTGCGAGACATGCTCGTCGGCCGCCGCCATGGAAAACCGGCCCGTGCGGGCGGCCGCCGCGAAGTAGCGCAGCTGCCGCAGGGTGACGTCGTTTGCCATCTGATTTTCGAATACCTGCTACCTGAAACTATGAATATACGATAACGAGCGGCGTTCCTACACTGCGGAAAACACTCAAATCCGCACCCGGCAGGAGACAAACGCGTGAACGCCCCACTACCCCCTGGCGTGGCCGATACCCATGGCCTGACGCTCGACGACAAGTACACCCAGACGACCGGCCGCATCTACCTGAGCGGCACCCAGGCGCTTGTGCGCTTGCCGCTGTTGCAAAAGCTGCGCGACCAGCAGGCCGGCCTGAACACGGCCGGCTATGTCTCGGGCTATCGGGGTTCGCCGCTGGGCGGCCTGGATCAGGCGCTGTGGAAGGCCAAGAAGCATCTGAAGTCGCACGACGTGGTGTTCCAGCCCGGCGTGAACGAAGACCTGGCCGCGACGGCGGTGTGGGGCACGCAGCAACTGAACCTGTTCCCGGGCGCCACGCGCGATGGCGTGTTCGGCATGTGGTACGGCAAGGGGCCGGGCGTGGACCGGTCGGTGGATGTGCTCAAGCACGCCAACTCCGCGGGTTCCTCCGCCCACGGCGGCGTGCTGATGCTGGCGGGCGATGACCACGCCGCGAAATCCTCGTCCGTGGCCCACCAGTCCGAACACGTGCTGATCGCAAGCGGCATCCCGGTGCTGTATCCGTCCAACGTCCAGGAATACCTGGACTACGGGCTGCACGGCTGGGCCATGAGCCGCTACACCGGCTTGTGGGTGGCGATGAAGTGTGTGACGGATGTGGTGGAATCCAGCGCCTCGGTCGACGTGGACCCGGCGCGCGTGCAGATTGTGCTGCCCGAGGACGCGCTGCCCGAAGGCGGGCTGAACATCCGCTGGCCGGATTCGCCGCTGGCGCAAGAGGCGCGGCTGCTGGACCACAAGTGGTATGCCGCGCTGGCCTATGTGCGCGCGAACAAGCTGAACCGGGTGGTGCTGGATTCGCCTCGCGCGAACTTCGGCATCATGACCGCGGGCAAGGCCTATCTGGACGTGCGGCAGGCGCTGAACGACCTGGGCCTGGACGAAGCGGCCTGTGCCGAAGCCGGCATCCGCGTCATGAAGGTCGGCTGTATCTGGCCGCTGGACGCACAAGGCGCGCGCGAGTTCGCCACGGGCCTGAAAGAGATCCTGGTCGTCGAGGAGAAGCGCCAGATCCTGGAATATGCGCTGAAGGAAGAACTCTACAACTGGCGCGATGACGTACGTCCGCGCGTGTACGGCAAGTTCGACGAACGCGAGCACGGTGGCGGCGAATGGTCCACGCCGCGCGGTGGCTGGCTGCTGCCGGCGCGCTACGAGCTATCGCCCGCGCTGATCGCGCGCGCCATCGCCGCTCGGCTGGACAAGGCTGATCTGTCCGATGAATTGCGGGCCCGCATCGCTGCGCGCCTGGCCGTCATCGACGCCAAGGAACGCGAAGCCGCGCGGCCCACGCTGGTGGAAGAGCGCAAGCCCTGGTTCTGTTCAGGCTGCCCGCACAATACGTCTACCCGCGTGCCGGAAGGATCGCGCGCGGTGGCGGGCATTGGCTGCCATTACATGGCCATGTGGATGAATCGCGACACCGATACCTTCAGCCAGATGGGCGGCGAGGGCGTGGCGTGGCTGGGGCAGAAGGATTTCACAAGCGAACGGCACATCTTCGCCAACCTGGGCGACGGCACCTATTTTCATTCGGGGCTGCTGGCGATCCGCGCGGCGGTGGCGGCGCGCGCGTCGATCACCTACAAGATCCTCTACAACGACGCCGTCGCCATGACGGGCGGGCAACCGGTGGACGGCGTGCTGACGGTGCCGCAGATCGCGGCGCAAATGCAGGCCGAGGGGGTCGTGAAAACCGTGGTGGTCACGGACGAGCCCGACAAGTACACGGGGGCGGCGGCGCTGCCCGGCGCGATCGAGGTGCATAACCGCAAGGCGTTGGACGACGTGCAGCGCGCGCTGCGCGACATCGAAGGCACCACGGTGCTGATCTACGACCAGACCTGCGCGACCGAGAAGCGGCGTCGCCGCAAGCGCGGCGACTACCCCGACCCGCTGCGCCGCGCTTTCATCAACGATGCCGTGTGCGAAGGCTGCGGCGATTGCTCGGTCAAGTCCAACTGCTTGTCGGTCGAACCGCTGGACACGCCGCTGGGCACCAAGCGCCGCATCAACCAATCCTCATGCAACAAGGACTTTTCCTGCGTGGAAGGGTTCTGCCCCAGCTTCGTGACGGCCGAAGGCGCCGTGCTGCGCAAGCCGGCACGGTCGGGCGCGGGCGAGTCACCATTGCCCGACGCGCCGTTGCCGGTGCCCGCGTCCATCGCGGGGGGCGCCGCGTATCGCGTCGTGATCGCGGGCGTGGGCGGCACCGGGGTTGTGACGATCGGCGCCTTACTGGGCGCGGCCGCCCACATCGAAGGCAAGGGCGTCACCGTGCTGGACATGGCGGGCCTGGCGCAAAAGGGCGGCGCCGTGCTCAGCCATGTGCAGCTGGCCAACCGGCCGGAAGACCTGCACGCCACCCGCGTGGCGCTGGGCGAGGCCGACCTGGTCATCGGCTGCGACGCGCTGGTATCGGCGTCGCCCGAGGTGCTGTCGCGGTTGCGGCCGGATCATGGGCGTGCAGTGGTGAACAGTGCGGCGGCACCGACGGCGGCATTCCTGTCGCAACCGGCCTGGCGCTTTCCCGGCGCGCAGGCGGAAGCCGCGGTTGCCGCAAGCACGGGCGGCAATTGCGACTTCCTTGACGCGGGGCCGCTGGCCGAGGCCTTGTTGGGCGACACCATCTACGCCAACCCGCTGCTGTTGGGTTATGCATGGCAAAAGGGCGGCCTGCCGCTCAGCCGCGACAGCCTGCGCCGCGCCATCGAGATCAATGGCGTCTCCGTGGACAAGAACCTGGCCGCGTTCGAACTGGGCCGGCAGGCCGCGCACCGCGGCGTCGAGGCGCTGCGTCCAAAGAAGGCCGCGCAAGTGGTGGCGTTGCCGGAATCGCTGGACGGGTTGATCCAGCGGCTGGCGGGGCACGTCGGCGCGTACCAGGACGCGGCTTACGCGGCGCGTTTCCGCGCGGCGGTGGACGCAGTGCGTGCGCGGGAATCCGCCATGCCCGAAGGGCAGCGATACGAGGTGACGCGCGCGGTGGCGCGCAACCTGGCCAAGTTGATGACCTACAAGGACGAATACGAGGTGGCGCGCCTGTACACCGACCCCGCCTTCAAGGCCAAGTTGCAAGCGCAATTTGAAGGCGAACCCGGGCGCGACTATCGCGTGCGCTACTACCTGGCGCCGCCGGCCTTCGCGCGCCGCGACACGCAGGGCCGCTTGCAGAAGCGTGCGTTCGGGGCGTGGATGGGCGTGGCGTTTCGCATGCTGGCGCCGATGAAGCGGGTACGCGGCACGTGGCTGGACCTGTTCGGCAAGACCGCCGAACGCCGCATGGAACGCCAGCTGGCGGCCGACTACCTGGCGCTGGCTGCCGAGTTCTCGCAAACGCTGAACGCCGATAACCGGGAGGCTGCGTTGGAGCTGGCCAATCTGCCGGATGCGATCCGCGGATATGGGCATGTGAAGGAGAAAAGCGTGGGCCAGGCGCAGGCACGCCAGGAGGGGCTGCTGCAACGCTACCGCCATCCGCAGCAGGATTCGCTGGCGGCGTAGGAAGGGAGGGCACGGTGACGGGGATCGGCTGGTGTACGATCCCCCGTCAATGCGGATCACCCCGCGTCTCTATCCGCCCGGCCATGGAAAACCTCCTGCGCAAACTTGATCTGACCTCGCTTCGCCTGTTCGTGGCCGTTTGCCAAGAGAACAGCATCGCGCGGGCGGCCGAACGCGAGTTCATCGCGCCGTCCGCCGTCAGCCGGCGCATTGCGGAGTTGGAGTCATTGGTGGGGCTGCCGTTGATCGAGCGCCATACGCGCGGCGTGACCGTCACGCCCGCCGGCCAGACGGTGCTGCGACATGCGCAGCAGATCATCGGCGACGTCGAGTCCATGGGGGCGGAGCTGTCGCGCTTCTATGCAGGGGTGAAGGGCAATGTGCGGGTGGTCGCCAATCTGTCGGCCATCGTGCAGTTCCTGCCCGAAGACGTGGCGGCGTTTCAACGCCTGTTTCCCGAAGTGGACATCGATCTGGAAGAGCAGCACAGCCCCGACGTGCTGCGCCTGGTGCGCGAGCGCGCCGCGGACTTCGGCATCTGCAACCGCATCGCGGGCGCCGAGGGTCTTACGCAACTGCCCTACCGGCGCGACCGGCTGGCGGTAATGCTGCCGTCGCAGCATCCCAAAGCCTCCGCGCGGCAGCTGAGCCTGCAGGATATTGCGGGCGAGACCTTTGTGGGCCTGCGCGAAAACAGCGCGCTGACACAGTTGCTGGCGGCGCAAGCCCAGGAGTTGGGCGCGACCCTGGCGGTGAAGATCCGCGTGGCCAGCCTGGACGCGCTGTGTCGCATGACGCATGCGGGCCTTGGCATCGCCGTGATGCCGCAGCAAGTTGCCGAACTCTATCTGCAATCGCTGGACGTCGTGGTGCGACCCCTGTCCGACGAGTGGGCGCGGCGGCAGCTTTGCATCGTATTCCCTGACGAAAGCCAGTTGTCGGCTACCGCGGCAACGCTGGTCAAGTTCCTGGCTCAGCAAGGCTGATCCGGCATCTCCATTCGAGATGGCTGGCTTGCCGAGACGACACTTCGGCAATCGCTGCCGGCTCCTTATAGTCAAAGCGCGCCTTTGACGTGACTCGCGGGCGCAGCCCAAGCCGGGGCAGACAGATCCCGCTGCGACGATACGGAGACAACATGAACACCCCGACCAGATTCCTGGCGAGCTGTACGCTTGCATTCAGCGCCTTGCTGCCCGCGGCGTCCGCGCAGGCGGCGGGCTACCCCGACCATCCTATCCGCCTGATCGTGCCGACATCACCGGGGTCCACCGCCGACGTCGTCGCCCGCGTGGTGGCGGAAAACCTGGGCAAGACGCTCGCGCAGCCCCTGATCGTCGAGAATCTGGCGGGCGCGGCGGGCATCCCCGGCACGCGCCAGCTGGTGGCCGCCAAGCCCGACGGCTACACGCTGGCCATCGTATCGTCCAACCACGCCATCAACCCCAGCCTGTACAAGAGCATGCCGTACGACTCGGTGAAGGACATCACGCCGATTTCAGTCATCGGCACGACGCCGCTGGTCATGGTCGTGGCCGAGAACTCGCCGTACCGCACGATCGGCGACCTGCTGGCTGCCGCCCGCGCGCAACCCGGCAAGATCAACTACGGGTCGTCGGGCAATGGCAGCGTGCTGCATCTGGCAGGGGAACTGCTGAAATCCAAAGCGGGCGTGGACATGATGCATATCCCGTACCGCGGCGGCAACGCGTTGATCACGGATGTCATGTCCGGCCAGATCCAGGTGGCGTTCCTGGCCGTGCCGTCGGTGCTGGCGCAGGTGCAGGCCGGCAAGCTGCACGCGCTGGCCGTGAGCACGCCCCAGCGCGTGGCGGCGCTGCCCGACGTGCCCACGCTGGATGAGTCCGGGGTGAAGGACTATTCGTACGACGCCTGGATCTCGCTGATCGGCCCGGCCAAGCTGCCGGCTGATCTGGTGCGAACGTTGCAGGCCGCTACCCAACGGACCATGGCTGACCCGGCCGTGCTGAAGACGCTGTCGCCGCAGGGCTTCGTGGCGCAGGGCAGCAGCACCGAACAGGCGGTGCAGACACTGAACGCGGAAATCACCAAGAGCCAGGCGCTGGTCAAGGCGGCGGCGGTGACGGCGGAATAAGGATTGGACAGGTTATGACTGCTGCTGTGGCGTTACCGGCTGGCGTGCTTGATGCACCCGCCCGATTGCTGTTCTTGTCGCAAGACCCTGCCGGCATCGCTGCGCAGTTGGACGGGGCCGCCAGCGGATCACCGTCTGCCGTCCCGTTGCGCGACGACATTTCCACCGACGAGATCACGCCGGTGCCGATCCTGACGCATTTCGACGAGAAGCTGGGGCGCTATCCCTACACCGGTCTTACGGCGGGGACGGCGCGCCCCATCGGCATCGATGCGATCAAGCGGGCCGGCGTCAATGTGGTGGTGGCCGGCAAGCGCTACGGCAAGGGCTCGTCGCGTGAACACAGCCCCATGGCCGAAAAATCGGCCGGCGTGCGCTTGGTCATCGCCGAGAGCTTTGAACGCATCTATCGGCAGAATGCAGACAACATCGGCTTGTACACCAGCACCGATCTGGGCCTGGTGGCGCGCCTGCAGCGCGGCGAGTCGATCACCGTGGACGAGATCGTGGCGGGCCGCGACGCCTTGTCAGCCGCCATCGTGCGGGCGGGCGGCTTGCTGGCGTTCGGGCAGGCGCACTTGCAAGACGTGGGGCAGGGGCGGGCTGGTGACAAGGGGCCAGCCCAGGCAACAGAAGGGGATGCGCCGCGCACGCTTTTCGAGAAAATCATCCGGCGCCATTTGCTGGAAACGCCTGTTACCCCCCGCGACGCGCAGCAAGGCGCGGGGGTGTTTCTCCGGGCGGATTGGCGTTTCATCCACGAGTACTACACCGGCATGGCCGCGCACATGCTGCACGCGCGTTTTGGCCGTCCGCTGCGGCTGGTCGATCCGGCGCGCATCGTGGTGTTCGAAGACCATACCTCGTACGTCGAGGAAAGCCCCAACCACGTCAGGGCCGGCATCGTGCCCAACGTCCGCGTCATGTGCCAGGCGCAGCGCGATTTCGTCGACGCCTACCAACTGCGGCATCACCGCACCCTGACCGAGTCCGAAGCCGCGCAGGATCCTGGGGCCAACGTGGCGGGCATTTCGCATGCGATGATGGCCGAACATTACGCGCTGCCGGGGCAGGTGGTGGTGGGCACCGATTCGCATACGCCCCATAGCGGCGCGCTGGGATGCGTGGCGTTCGGTGTCGGTACAACCGACATGGCCAACGCCTTCGTGACGGGCGCGGTGCGCCTGACGATGCCGGCGTCGCTGCGCGTCGACCTTGCGGGTGCCTTGCCGCCGGGGGTGACGGCCAAGGACATCGTGTTGCATTTGCTGGCCTTGCCCGAGATCCGTTCCGGCGCCGGGGTAGGCAAGGTGTTCGAATTTACGGGCGACGCCATTGCGGGCCTGTCCGTCGACGAACGCGCCACCTTGACCAATATGACGGCCGAGTTGGGCGGGCTGACCGGCATTGTGGCGCCCGACGCCGAAACCGTCCGCTTCCTGCGCGAACGCCGCGGCGTGGACGTGGTGATCGAGCCCTGGATGCATAGCGATCCCGATGCCGTCTATGCGGCCACCTTGCGCGTGGATTGCCAGGCCCTGTCGCCGCTGGTGGCGGCGCCGGGGGATCCGGGCAATGGCATCCCGCTTTCCAGTCTGCAGGCCCGGCCGCGCATCGATATCGCCTACGGAGGCTCTTGCACCGCCGGCAAGCGTGAAGATTTCGATGCATATCACGACGTGCTGGCCTGGGCCGTGGCGCGCGGCCTGACGCTGCCAGACGGCGTGACGCTCTATCTGCAATACGGCACCACGGCCGTGCGCGACTATTGCGTGGCGCAAGGGTATGACCGGACCTTCGCCGCCATTGGCGCGCGCATCCTGCAACCGTCGTGCGGCGCCTGTGCCAATTGTGGCCCGGGGTCATCCACCGATCCGGATCAGGTCACCATCAGTGCCATCAATCGGAACTTCCCCGGCCGTTCCGGCCCGGGCAGCGTGTGGCTGGGCAGTCCGCCTACCGTCATGGCCAGCGCCCTGGCGGGCAAGCTGATGTCGTTCGCGGAATTGCAGGCCGGGTACGCGGCCTGAAGGCTTATTCCGTTGCCAGCGCCGTGTGACGGCAAGACAGCACGATGATGCCGTCCGTGTCGGCGTAGAGCCAATCTCCCGTGCGGATGTCGATGCCCTGGATCCGCACCTGGTCGCCGGCGGCGGCCGTCGTCAGCGTCCGGGCCCGGTTGGGCACCGCGCCCAGCGCATGCACGCCCAGCGGCATGCGCGCCAGGACGGTGGTGTCGCGCACGTAGCCGTTGATCAGCACGCCCGCCCATCCGTTCTGCGCGCCCATGCCCGCCATCCGGTCCCCCAGGATTGCGTGGCCCGCGTTGCCCAAACCGTCCACCACCATCACGCGCCCGTATCCGGGTTCGGCCAGCAAACTGGCCAGCGACAGAGCCCCGTCCGCCACGGGCGAAGGCACCGCCACCACCTGGCCGAAATACCACGTCGGCGCGCCATAGGGGCGGAACACAGGCGGCAGGACGCGCAGCCCCGCGGTGGGCTGATCCAGGCAGCTGTCGCACAGGTCTGCTGTCGCCCAGTTCACGTCAGGCGCGCTGCGGTAGCTGGGAGGGGTGAAGGGCTGGTTCATGATGCGGTGGAATTCAGGGCAATGGATACCGCCGCAGTGTGACATGGGATGGCACCGTTGTGCCGACCCGGTCACGTCCAATGGGTTGGACGGCCACTGCCTGGCGTCTAGGGGTTCCTCCCAGTTCAGGCGCCGTGAAACCCAGCTTAATGAAAGCTTAATTGGCAGTCCTTCGGCGCTGCGTCAGAGTGCGCAACAGAGTCAACGGCCACCAAGACGCCGTCTCGGCCGGCGAGCTTATCCGTCCGGCAGTCAGCCCCGCACAGCACACCCCTATCAATAGAAATCCGGGACACACCGGGTTGCTTGCTATCGGCTGCCGCCATCAGGCGTCGGCTCCCCCTGTTGGTCCGAGGAGACAACAATGAGCAAGAGCTGGAAGTCGTTTTTGGGTGCGGTAGGTGCAGTGGGCGCGGTGGCAGTGATGGCAGCGGGTGGCGCGCAGGCCGCCGATGCGCCGCCGGACATCAAGCTGATGCAGCTTTCGGTCGGCAAGATCGAGCTCGACAAGGGTTTCATGACCGCCATGGTGGATGTGGGCACCAAGATCAAGATCCCCGTGCCGGCCTATGTCATCCAGCATCCGCGCGGGCTGGTGCTGTTCGACACCGGCATGAACCAGGCCACCGCCGACGGCAACTGCGCCAACTATTGGGGGCAGGGCCTGTGCGGCGCCTTCAATTCCATCCAGGGACGCGACGAAGTCGTGGACCGCCAGTTGAAGGCCGCCGGCTTTGACGTCAGCGACGTGAAGTACGTCGTCTACTCGCACTTCCACCTGGACCACGCCGGCAACATCAAGATGTTCCCCAAGGCTAGGCACGTCGTGCAGAAGGCCGAACTGCGCGCCGCCTGGTGGCCCGAAAAGTTCCAGCGCGCCGCCTATGTGATGAAGGATTTCGACACCACGCGCGACTACGACTTCATCCAGGTGGAAGGCGACTTCGACCTGTTCGGCGACGGCACCATCGTGCTGCTGGACACGAAGGGGCACACGCAAGGCCACCAGTCCCTGCAGGTGAAACTGAAAAACACGGGCACGGTGCTGCTGGCGGCGGATGCCATCTATACGGGCGAGAACGAAGCAGGCGTGATTCCCGGCATCACCTGGAACACGGCGGCGTCCATGCAGGCCATCGACCGCTTGAAGCAGATCCGCGATGCGCGTCAGGGCCAGCTCTGGTATAGCCATGACGCGGAGCAGCACGCGCAGAACGCCAAGACGAAAGTCTTCGACTGACGGGCCACGCCATGCAGCCCGCAGTTGCCTTGCACGAGGTCTGCAAGTCGTTCGGGCCCCGCCAGGTCCTGCATTCGCTAAGCCTGTCGGTCAGGCCTGGCGAAATCGTAGGCCTGCTGGGACCGAACGGTAGCGGCAAGACCACGACTTTGCGCCTGATGGCGGGGTTCTATGCGCCGGACAGCGGCCGCATCACGATTCGCGGGCGCGAGCCGGCGCCGGGACGTGGCAACGCAGACATCGGCTATCTGCCGGAACGCGCACCGCTGTACGACACGCTGACGGTGACGCAGTACCTGGAGTTCGGGGCGGGCGTCAAAGTGGCGGGCGGGGCGCGTGCGCGCCGCCAGGCCATCGAGCGCGCCATTGACGGCTTTGATCTGCAAGGGGTGGCGCGCACGGTAATCGGCCGGCTCTCCAAGGGCCAGCGCCAGCGCGTGGGCTTGGCGCAGGCGGTGCTGAACGACCCGCCGGTGTTGCTGCTGGACGAGGCCACCAATGGCCTGGACCCGGTGCAGATCGTGGAGGCGCGCGCCATGATCCGCCGTTGCGCTGAAGGCCGCGCCGTCGTGTTCAGCAGTCACTTGATGCAAGAAGTGGAGGCGCTCTGCACCCGTATCGCCATCCTGCGCCAGGGCCGGCTGGTAGAAGACACGGTGTTGGGCGGGGTGCAGGCGGCCCTGCAATTGCAACTGGCCTTGCCGGCGGCCCGCCACGCCGCCCTGCATGCCGCCTTGTCGGCCTGCCCGGGCGTGCGCGGCGTGGATGCCGTCCCGCTGGACGGCGAACTGAGCAAGTGGCGCATCAGTTGGGATACGGACGCGGGCGGCGCCACCTGCGACGCGGTGCTGCGCATTGCGCTGGCGCACGCCGAACTGCGTGCCGTGCTGACCCTGCACGACGCGGTGGAAACTCGCCTGCTGGCCGCGTTGGCGCCCAACGACCCTTTGATGCGGAGACGGGCATGACAGGGTTTGCCGCGTTGTACCGGAAAGAGCTGCGCACGGATTTCGGGTCGCCGGTGGCGCTGGTGGTGGTGGCTGTGTTCTGGGCCTTGTCGGGCTACCTGTTCAGCTTCAACCTGTTTTTCGTCAGCACCGGCCAGATGGTGACGGCGTTCCACAACATGACGATTTTGCTGATCCTGGTGATGCCGCTGGTCAGCATGCGGGCGTTCGCGGAAGAAGCGCGCCAGGGCACGCTGGAACTGCTGCTGACCCTGCCGCTGTCGGATGCGGCGCTGGTGGCCGCCAAGTACGCGGCAGGGCTGACCGTGCTGGCGCTGATGCTGGCGGGCACGACCGCCGCCGTGTTGCCGCTCGCCTGGTACGGGCAGCCTGACTATGGCCCGATCCTGGGCGGATATATCGGCGTGTTCCTCTACGGGGCGCTGTTCCTGGCGATCGGCATTGCGGTATCCAGCGCCTGCACCAACCAGATCGTGGCGGCCAGCGCCACCTGGGGCATCCTGGTGCTGCTGTGGTTCATCGACTATCCCGCGGCGCTCGATGCGTTCCCGGCGCTGTCGCCGTTCTTTCAGGCGTTGTCGCTGTCGGCGCAGCACGTGGACTTCATCCGGGGCGTGTTGCCTGGGCCGGCAACCTTGACCTTGGCCAGCGTTGCCGTGCTGGCGCTGATGATTGCGGCCGTCAATCTGAAGCGCTGGAGGCTGCGATGATGCCGCGTGCGCAATGGAGCCGTGCGGGCAAGCGCCTGTCGCTGTGGCTGCCGGTGTTAGCGGTGGCCGCACTGCTGCTGGCGCTGAACTTGTGGGCGGCCCGCAACCTGGGGCGCGTGGACCTGACCGCGCAACGGCTTTATAGCCTGGCGCCGGAAAGCATCGAGGTGGCGCGCCAGGTGAAGCAGCCCGTCGAGGTGACGTGGTTCTACGACCTGCGCAACAAAAGCATGGTCGATGCGCTGGAACTGCTGCGCCAGTACGAGCATGCCAATCCGCTGATCCGGGTGCGCGGTGTGGACCCGGCGCTGCGGCCGGCCGAGGCGCGCGAAGCTGGCATCCAGTTCGCGGGTAGCGCCGTGCTGACGGCCGATCGCCGCAAGCTGACGATCAACGGCGGCACGGAAACCGACTTCACCAATGCGTTGATCCGCATCAGCCAGCGCGGCGCGCAAACGGTCTGCTTCACGCAGGGGCACCGCGAAGCCATGCTGGACAGCTTGACGTCGCTGGACGACCTGGAAGACCACGGCGACGATGAAAACCTGGTGGCCCGCGTCGAAGTCCACGAACAGCACGGTATGGCGATGGCCCGCAACGCCTTGCAGACCTTGGGGTTTGCCACCCGCGGCGTGAATGCCGGCAGCCTGGCGCAAGCGCTGCCTGCCTGCGCGGTCGTCGTGGCGGCCGGACCGCGCACGCCATTTGGCGACGATGACGCGCAGGCGCTGCGCGACTGGACGGCCGCGGGCGGCAAGACCCTGCTGTTGCTTGAGCCGGACACGCGTCATGGCCTGGACGCCTTGCTGGCCGACTTCGGCATCGCGCGGCCGCCTGGGGCGTTGGCGGATCCGGGCAGCCATTACCGCAATGATCCGGGCAGCCCCGCTGTCAGCGACTACACCCGCCACAAGATGACGCGCGGCTTGCCCTTGAGCTTCTTTCCCGGCGCAGGGGGCCTGGAGCCGGCTGGCGACAGCCTGCCCAAGGGTGTCGTCGTGACCCCCTTGGCGCAAACGTCCAGCCAGGCGCATCTGCCTGGCCAAGCGCCTTCGCGCTACACCCTGATCGCGCTGGCCACGCGCAACGCGCAGGCAGCCAGCGCGGACGGGGCCGCGCACCCGACCTTGCTGGTGGCAG
Source organism: Achromobacter sp. FW305-C-13 (assembly GCF_058783475.1). Classification (NCBI taxonomy): domain Bacteria; kingdom Pseudomonadati; phylum Pseudomonadota; class Betaproteobacteria; order Burkholderiales; family Alcaligenaceae; genus Achromobacter; species Achromobacter sp. FW305-C-13. The sequence goes on from NZ_JBYSYN010000002.1 coordinate 713,794, forward strand.
GCGACAGCGACTTTGCCACCAACCGGCATTTCGCCACGCTGGGCAATGGCGCGCTGTTCACCAGCGCGGTGACGCTGCTGGCGGGCCAGGATGCGCTGCTGACGATCCGGCCCCGCCACTACGAAGGCCGCCGCGTCGAACTTACCAACCGGCAGATGCGCACGGTGTTCTGGACCAGCACGGTGGCCTTGCCCTTGCTGGCGCTGATGACCGGACTCGTATTGTGGTGGAGGCGCCGATGAAGCCGACACGTGCCCTGTGGCCGCTGTTGTTGGCGGCCGGTGTGGGGCTGTCGGCCTGGCAGTGGCACGAGGCCACCGAGGCGCCGGCCGGACACGGCGGCCACACGCATCTGCACGATGACGCCGGCAAGCCGGCGCGGCTGTATTCCTGGGACGCTGGAGACGCCGTGCAAGTCACGCTGGCCACGCCCGCTGCCGCAGTGACGTTGACGCGCGGCGGTCAAGGCTGGGCGGCAGCGCCGGCGGACCGCGCGGCGGCGTTTAATGCCGCAGCGTTCCTGGCCCTGTTTTCACAAGCCCGCAGCGACCGCGTCCTGACGCCTCACGACGATCAGTCGTATGGATTGAACCCGCCCCAATTGCGGATCGACATCCGCGATGCCGGCGGTGCGGGGCTCGCCCGAATGGCGGTGGGTGCGCTTGCGCCGGATGGGCTAGGCCGTTATGTGCAATTGCCTGATGAGCCGCACATCCGCATCATCCCCGACTACCAGACGCGGGCGCCGATGGCGGCGATGCTTCAGGTAAACCCGGGTGCGGAAAGCCCGTAGTCTGGACCCACTCTATCGCTTGTGAAACCCGGCTTGCACAAAGATAAATAGGCGCTGAATAGGGGCGTACCTATACTTCGATTCCATTATCGGACGGGTACGAATCGGCGACGTCAACCGCCGGCGGAACCGTCCACATAAACGCCTTCCGGCCTGCTCCGCGTCGCATCGGAGACAAGCACGGCAAGGTCCATAACGAGACAAGGGCGCGCCAGGCGCGTCCAGGGCGACATGCCCGTACCGCCGTGCAGGGGATCCACGTTGCCGCGGCAACGCGTCCACGGCTGCGGCAGGTGCTTAGCGTATTGGGAGAAGACGCTTGACCTTGGATCTACTGCCTCTCGCCTTGGTGGACGGCGTGGCATACGCCAGTCTGCTGTTTCTGGTGTCGATGGGGTTAACCCTGGTGTTCGGTGTGATGGGCATCCTGAACGTCGCCCACGGCGCCTTCTATGCTTTCGGCGGTTATGCCGCGGCAAGCCTCGTCATGTTCCTGGCGCCGAAGACCGACTCCCCCATCCTGTTGTTCGCCGCCCTGTTCGTGGCCGCCATCGCCGTCGGCCTGGCGCTGGGCAGCATCATGGAATTCGTGCTGATCCGCCGGGCCCAGAACTACGACCCCATCCTCAAGCTGCTGATCACCTTCGGCGGCTTCCTGATGCTGGAAGACATCCAGCGCCTGCTGTGGGGCGCGCAGCCCTACAGTGCCAGCGAAGTCGTCAACCGGCTGGGCAACATCGAAATCGGCGACATCACCTACACGACCTACCAACTGGTGGTGGTGCCGGTGACGGCCGTGCTGGCCTACGTGTGCCTGGAGTTCTTCCTGCGTCACACCAAGCTGGGCAAGCAGACGGTGGCTACCACGCACAACCGCGAGGTCGCGACGTCGCTGGGCATCAACGCCAAGAAGATCGGCTACGTCACCTTTGTGATCGCCACCATCCTGGGCGCCCTGGGTGGCGCGCTGGCGGCCCCCACCACGTCGCTGGTGCCGGGCGCCGGCACGGACATGACGGTGCTGTCGTTCGCCGTCGTCGCCACCGCAGGGCTGGGCCAGATCACCGGCGCGCTGATCGCCGCGCTGTTGATCGGCATCATCCGCGCCATCGCCGTGTACGCCGCGCCTGAACTGGAAGTGGCAGTGCCATACATCATCATGGTGCTGGTGCTGATCATCCGGCCGCATGGCCTGTTCACCGTCGCCCAGGCCCGGAGGATCTGATGAAAGTTGCCGTCCTCAGCCTCGTGGCCGCGCTGGTCACGCTATTCCTTGGCTATACCTATTCCTGGACCATCACGCCGATCGTCATCGGCCTGACCTACGCCATTGCCGCGCTTGGTGTGTCGGTGATGGCCCGCGCTGGCCAGATCTCGTTCGGCCATGCAATGTATTCGTGCATCTCGGCCTATACCGTGGCCTTCCTGGCGCGCGCCATGCCGGGCACCGATGCGCTGGTGCTGATCCTGGCGGGCGTCGCAGCCAGTTTCGTGGCGGCCATCGTGATCGGCCTGTTCGTGGTGCGCTACCGCGGCATCTTCTTCGGCATGCTGAACCTGGCGCTGAGCATGGTGCTGTTCGCGCTGCTGGGCAAGCTCTACACCTTGACGGGCGGCTCGGACGGCCTGCGCATCGTGCGCCCCTCCATGGCCGGCGTCCTGATGGAGCGCGAGTCGTTCGAACGTGCGCTGCTGGTGCTGACGCTGGTGCTGTCGATGGCATTGGCCTGGTGGGTGCAGCGCTACTTCCGGTCGGGTAGCGGCCAGGCCCTCTCGGCCATCAAGACGAACGAAACGCGCATCGAATACCTGGGCTTTTCCGCGTACTTCATCATGTGGAAGGGCTACCTGCTATCGGCCGTGGTGGTGGGTTTCTCGGGCGCCATCCTGGCCTTGATGCAGGGCCTGGTCACCCCCGAGATCGGTTCGTGGCTGCGTTCGGGCGAGTTCGTATTCATCACCATTCTGGGCGGGGCCGGCCATGCGGCGGGTGCATTCCTGGGGGCTGTGGGCTTTGAAACGGTCAAGCTGGTGTCTGCCGCGTACTTCCCCGGCCTGTGGCAGTTCCTGCTGGGCCTGACGCTGATCCTGGTGATCTTCATGTTCCCCACCGGATTCGTGGGCCAGATCATGAAGCGCGTCGCCACGCAGAAGCGGGACCTGGCCCGTGCGCAGGCACGCGCAAACGACACCGTGGCGGCCCGGGTCCAGGCCAATGCGCAAGCCTCGGTGAGGAACTGAAGATGAAACCCCTCATTCAAACCACCGGCCTGTATCTGGCCTTCGGCGGCGTCGTCGCGGCCGACAACATCGATTTCGAATTGCACGAAGGCGAACGGCTGGCCGTGATCGGGCAGAACGGCGCCGGCAAGACCACCTTCATCAACATCTGCACGGGCTACCTGGCGCCGTCCAAGGGCAAGGTGTATTTCGACGGGCGCGACGTTACCGCCATGGCGCCGCGCAAGATCGTGCGCCTGGGGCTGGGCCGGTCGTTCCAGCTGCCGCAGCTGTTCACCGAGCACACGGTGCGCCAGTGCGTGCAGATCGCCGCCGCCCGCCGCAACAAGGAGCTCAGCTGGTTCCGTTCGCTGGAAAGCACCATCGACGAAAAGGAAGTGGATGCCACGCTGGACCTGGTGGGCCTGCTGCCTGAAGCCGACGAAGCGTCCATCGAACTGCCCGAAGGCAAGCGCAAGCTGCTGGATGTGGCCATGGCGCTGGCCTTGCAGCCCAAGCTGCTGATCATGGACGAACCCACCAGCGGGGTCGCGTCCGAAGACAAGTTCGCGCTGATGGAAACCGTGATGCATGCGCTGGACGAACGCCGCGTGACCAGCTGGTTCGTCGAGCACGATGTGGACATCGTGTCGCGCTATGCCACCCGGGTCGCGGCCTGGATTGCGGGCAAGGTGGCCGCCGACGGCACACCGGCGGAGGTCTTGAACAACCCGCAGATCAAAAGCGAAGTGCTGGGGGCCTGAACCATGTTGAATCTATCGGCCATCAATGTCGACCTGGCGGGCAACCGCATCCTGCGCGACGTCAGCGCCAGCTTCGAATCGTCAAAGACCATCGGCATCGTGGGCCGCAACGGCGCGGGCAAGACCACGCTGCTGCGCACCATCATGGGCCTGACTCGGATCAAGTCCGGCAAGATCGCCTTCGACGGCACGGACCTGACCGCCTTGCCCGGCCACAAGCGCGCCGCGTTGAAAGTGGGCTACGCGCCCGAAGACCGCGTGATCTTTCCGACCATGACGGTGGAAGAAAACCTGAACCTGCCGTGCGAAGTGCAGGGTCAGTCCAAGGCCGAGATCGCCGCGCGTATCGCCACGGTGCTGAAGGTGGTGCCGCAGCTTGCGCCGATGCTGGGCCGGTCCGGGTCCGCGCTGTCGGGCGGCCAGGGAAAGATGGTGGCGTTGGCACGCGCCATCATGGTCGGCACCCGCCTCTTGATGCTGGACGAGCCCTTCCAGGGCCTGGCCCCGAAGCTGGCGCGTGACTACACGGAAGCGCTGGCGCGGTTGAAAGAGCTGCAACCCGACCTATGCGTGGTGATCACCGAGTCCAACGTGAAGTTGCTTGGCGACATCCCCGACCAGATATGGACGATCGAGCGCGGCTCGATCACCTTGAATTGAATACCCGGAGACTTTCCATGACGCAGATGATTATCGACGGCCGCCAGGCCGATGCCGCAGACGGACGCACCATCGACGTGGTGTCGCCGGTGGACGGCAAGGTGTTCACCACCATCCCGCGCGGCCAACAGGCCGACGTGAACGCCGCCGTGCAGGCCGCACGCGCCGCGCTGGAGGGCGACTGGGGCCGCATGACGGCGCTTGAGCGCGGGCGCCTGCTGCTGCGCCTGGGCGAATCCGTGCTGGCGCACCACGAAGAACTGTCGCAACTGGAATCGCGCGACACCGGCAAGCCGATGTCCACCGCCCGCGCCGACATCACCGTGCTGGCGCGCTACTTCGAGTTCTACGGCGGCGCGGCCGACAAGGTGCACGGCCAGACCATCCCGTTCCAGAAGGACTATTCGGTCCAGTTGATCCGTGAACCGCTGGGCGTCACCGCCCACATCATCCCGTGGAACTACCCGGCCCAGATGTTCGGCCGCAGCGTCGCCCCGGCGCTGGCCATGGGCAACGCCAGCGTGGTCAAGCCTGCCGAAGACGCCTGCCTGTCGATCGTCCGCGTGGCCGAACTGGCGCTGGAAGTGGGCTTTCCGGCCGGCGCGCTGAACATCGTCACAGGCCTGGGCGAAGAGGCGGGCGCGAGCCTGTCGCGCCATCCCGACATCAACTTCATCACCTTCACGGGTTCCAACGAGGTCGGCGTGCTGATCCAGCAGGCCGCCGCCGTCAACGCGGTCAAGTGCGTGCTGGAACTGGGCGGCAAGTCCGCCCATATCGTGTTCGACGACGCGAACTACAAGCTGGCCATCCCCGCCATCGTGAAAGGCATCGTCCACAACGCAGGCCAGACCTGCACGGCCGGCAGCCGGCTGCTGGTGCAGAAGGGCATCTACGCCGATTTCATGAAGGCGCTGGCCGAGGAGTTTTCCAAGGTGCGCGCTGGCACCCCGGACATGGACCTGACCTGCGGCCCTGTGGTCAACAAGGCGCAGTTCGACCGCGTCAACCGCTACATCGCCAAGGGCCTGGCGGACGGCCTGAAGGTGGCGGCCGAAGGCGCTATCGCCGACGGCGTGCCGACGGGCGGCTACTTCGTCAAACCCACGCTGTTCAGCGCCCCGTCGCACGACAGCACGCTGCTGACCGAAGAGATCTTCGGACCCGTGCTGGTGGCGCTGCCCTTCGATACCGAGGCCGACGCCATCCGCCTGGCCAACGCCACCGACTACGGCCTGTTGGGCGCCGTCTGGACCGAGAACGGCGGGCGCCAGCAACGCATCGCGCGCGGCATCAAGTGCGGCCAGGTCTACATCAACGGATTCGGCGCGGGCGGCGGCGTGGAACTGCCGTTTGGCGGCGTCAAGAAAAGCGGCCACGGACGCGAGAAGGGCTTTATCGCGCTGGAAGAAATGAGCACGACCAAAACGATCATCCAATTCTATGGCGAGTGATCGCCAAGCTATCCGGAGACAAGTCATGAGTCAGTTGCAAGGCAAGGTCGCTATCGTCACGGGCGGCGGTAGCGGTTTCGGCGAAGGCATCGTCAGGCTGTACGCCAAGGAAGGCGCGAAGGTCGTCATCGCCGACATCAATAAGGAAGCCGCCGACCGCGTGGCGGCCGAAGTCGGCGCCGCCGCGCTGGCCGTGAAGGCCGACGTGTCCAGCCGCGCCGACATCGACAACGTGGTGCGCGTCTGCCAAGAAAAGTTCGGCTCGGTCGACATCGTTGTCAACAACGCCGCCATCACCCACAAGAACCAGCCGATGCTGGATGTGGACGAGGCCATGTTCGATCGCATGTTCGACATCAACGTGAAGTCGATCTACCACATGGCCCAGGCAGTCGTGCCGGTGATGCGCAAGCAGAAGCGCGGCGTGATCCTGAACGTGGGCTCGACGGCCGGCATCCGTCCGCGGCCGGGCCTCAGCTGGTACAACGCGTCCAAGGGCGCCGTCAATGTGCTGTCGAAGTCCATGGCGGTGGAATTGGGCCCCGACGGCATCCGCGTCAACGCCATCTGCCCGGTGATGGGCATTACCGGCATGTTCGAACTGTTCATGGGCTTGCCGGACACGCCCGAGAACCGCGCCAAGTTCGTCTCCACCATTCCGCTGGGCCGCTTCTGCCAGCCGTCGGACGTGGCGGCGGCGGCGCTATTCCTGGCCAGCGACGCGGCGGAATTCATCACCGGCGTGGAATTCCCCGTGGACGGCGGCCGTACCGTCTGATCGTTTTCGACAGGCCCCGCACAGGCCGGGGCGTCTTCTCTCTACCGTGAGTGTCAGGCGCATGAAAATCAAAGCGGCGTTGTTGCGTAACGTAGGGGTGGAAGGCCCCTACGCCCAGACCCGGCCATTGAGCATCACCGAGATCGAACTGGATCCGCCCGGCACGGGCGAAGTGCTGGTGAAGATCAAGGCGGCGGGGCTGTGCCATTCCGACCTGTCGGTGATCAACGGCGACCGCCCGCGCGGCGTGCCCATCGTGCTGGGCCACGAATCCTCCGGCGAGGTCGTGGAAACCGGCCCTGGCGTCACGGACCTGAAGCCGGGCGACCACGTCGCCATGGTGTTCGTGCCCAGCTGCGGCTGCTGCAACCCTTGCATGGAAGGTCGGCCTGCGCTGTGCGAGCCGGGCGCCGCCGCCAACACCCAAGGCACCCTGCTGGGTGGCGACCGCCGCCTGCACATCGGCAGCGAATACATCAACCACCACACCGGCGTGTCCTGCTTCGCGGAATACGCGGTGGTGTCGCGCCGGTCCTGCGTGAAGGTCAACGTTGAACTCAGCCATCGCGAAGCGGCGCTCTTCGGTTGCGCCGTGCTGACGGGCGCCGGTGCCGTGCTGAACCGTGCGCGCATCAAGGCCGGCGACACCGCCGCCATCGTCGGCCTGGGCGGCGTGGGATTAAGCGCCTTGCTGGCGGCCGTGGCCGCCGGTGCGCGCCGCGTAGTCGCGGTCGACCTCAGCGACGAAAAGCTGGCCTTGGCCAAGGAGCTGGGCGCAACTCATATCGTCAACCCCAAACAGGTGAAGACGGACGACGACCTCTTCGACCTGGCAGGCGGCCGCGTCGACTACGGCTTTGACATGGCCGGCGCCGTACCCGCGTTCGAGACCGCCTACAAACTGACCCGCCGCGGCGGCGCCACCGTCACGTCGGGCCTGCCCAACCCCAAATTCAGCTTCCCCTTGTCGCTGTCGCAGATGGTGGGCGAAGAGCGCGACATCCGCGGCAGCTACCTGGGCTCGGGCGTACCCGCCATCGACATCAGCCGGTATATCGACCTGTACAAGGCCGGCCAGTTGCCGGTGGACCGGATGATGGGCAAATCCTTTTCGCTGGACCAGATCAACGAGGGGTTCGATCACCTCGCTACCGGCGGCAGCCTGCGCGACGCCATCGTTTTCTAAGGGCATAGACCCGACTACAACACTGGAGACAAGACCATGAAAACCTCAAGACTGGCTGCCCTCTTGGGCGCCACCCTGCTGTCAGGCTTCACGGCGCTTGCGGGCGCCGCCGACAAGCCCAAGGAACTGAACATCGGTATCTCGACCTTCCTGTCGGGGTCGGCATCGGTGTTCGGCGTGCCAGCCCGCGACGCGGCCGAGATCCTGATCCAGGACATCAACGCCGCCGGCGGCATCGACGGCGTCAAACTGGTGCCCAGCTACATCGACGAAGGCGGCGGCGGTGAAAAGCTGCTGTCCGAGTACCGCCGCCTGGCAGAAGGCGGCACCCGCGTCATGCTGTCGGCCATCTCCAGCGGCCACTGCAACATCGTCGCACCTGTGGCCGAAGACCTGAAGGTGCTGAACGTGCTGTGGGACTGCGGCACGGAAAAGGCGCTGGAAGGCAAGAAATACAAGTACGTCGTCCGCACCCAGGCCAACGCCACCACGGAAATGGTCGCCCAGGTCCTGTACCTGATGAAGGTCAAGCCCGACTTCAAGACCATCGCCATCGTCAATCAGGACTACGCCTGGGGCCGCGATTCGCGCGACATCTTCCTGGCCGCGTTGAAGAAGTTCAAGCCGGACGTCAAGGTCGTGGCCGAGATGTTCCCCAAGTTCGGCGCCGCCGACTTCTCCACCGAGATCAGCCGCCTGCAAGCGCTGCGCCCGGACGTCATCGTGTCCACCTCATGGGGCGGCGACCTGGACAACTTCGTGCGCCAGGCGTCCCAGCGCAACCTGTTCAAGAACTCCACCTTCGTGCTGTCGCTGGCCGAAAGCTCACTGGAACGCCTGGGCAACGCCTTGCCTGAAGGCGTGTACGTGGGCGCTCGTGGCGACCACTACTTCCTGCATCCGGAAACCAAGGACGATCCGCAGCACCAGGCTTTCGTGAAGAAATTCCACGACAAGACTGGCGCCTACCCGATCTACTCGGTCTACCACATGGTGCAAGCCATCCAGGGCCTGAAAGCCGGCTACGAAAAAGCCATCAAGGACAACGGCGGCGCCTGGCCCAGCCCGGAACAAGTGGCAGCCGCCATGCATGACGTGACCTTCAAGGGCTACGGCCGCGACGTCAAGATGCACCGCGCCGACGGGCAGGGCCTGGAAGCGCAACTGTTCGGCGTGACCAAGAAGAGCGACAAGTACCCGTTCAAGGTGCTGGCCGACATCACCATCGTGCCGGCCGAACTGGTCACCCCGGGCGTGGAGGACACCTCGATGGCCTGGATCGACAAGAGCCTGACGCCGGACGTGCTGAAGAGCGACCAGATCAAGGTGTTCCCGAACTGAGCAAGCTGTGTTGTGTGTGCAGGGACGTCCCCGGCGAGAAATCGCCGGGTTTTTTTTTGTCTTAAATAATCTCGAACCGCACGTCCACGTTGTCCTTGATCGCGCGCGAATACGGGCACATCTGGTGCGCGCCTTCCACCAGCAGCCGCTTCTGGTCATCCTCCAAGCCGGGCAGCGACACCGCCAGCACCACGCCCAGCGCAAAGTTCTCGCCGTTATCGACCTTGCCCAGCGACACGCTGGCGTCGATGGCGACATCTTTGGGAACGGCGATGCCATTCGCGGCTCCCGCGCGTTTCATTGCTCCCATGAAGCAGGCGGAATACCCCACGGCAAACAGTTGTTCGGGATTCGTGCCCGGCTTGCCGGATCCGGGCGGGCTCAGTTGCACGTCCAGCGCGCCGTCGCTGCTGCGGCCCGTGCCGTCGCGCCCGCTGGTGGTGTGGGTGTTGGCGGTGTAGAGGACTTCTTCAAGTTTCTTGGCCATGATGGCTCCCGGTGATGCCGCGGCGTGACCGCGGGGTTGGAATGGAGCCTGCATTGCAACAAGTGCCTGTATCCGGTGTGTGTCGCTTGGGTAGCGGCACTGCATTGCCGTGTATCACCAGGCCCGTTGGATACGTTGGGGTACAGAGCACCGCAGATCGCGCACTCCACACAGAACGAAGAACGCAACACATAGAACGCACATCACCGCCTGTTGATACGCAGACGCCGTTTAAAGTATGTTCCCCCTGCGCGGCAGTCAGCCGTGTCGCCAGACATCTCAAAGGACACCATGGAACGTCTCGCCATCCTTGGCGCGTTGCACGAAGAAATCGCTGACCTGCTGGCGGCGATGGACCCGGGCGCGACGATTCACCGTATCGCGATGCGCGATTTTCACGTGGGTACGTTGTGGGGTACGCCGTGCGTCATCGCCCTCAGCCGTATCGGCAAGGTGGCGGCGGCAGCGACGGCGTCTATCGTTATCCGGGAGTTCCAGGTGTCGAAGGTGATCTTCACGGGGTTGGCGGGCGGCCTGCATCCGGATGTGGACGTGGGCGACGTGGTGGTGGCCAATACCTTGATGCAGCACGACATGGACGCCCGGCCGCTGTTCGGCCAACACGAGATCCCCTTGTTGGGCCGGGTGCAGTTCGAGTCGGATGCCGCCCTGAGCAAGCTGCTACACGACAGCGCCCAGGACTTCGTCCGGCGGTACGGGGCAGCGGGCGATCCCGCGGGCGCCACGCTTGCGCAGCCCAAGGTCCATTCGGGGTTGATCGCGACCGGCGACATCTTCGTCAGCCACAATGACGAGGCCCAGGCATTGCGCAAGCGCTTGCCTGATGCGCTGTGCGTCGAGATGGAAGGCGCGGCGATGGCGCAGGTCTGCTATGAGTTCGGCATTCCGTTTGCGGTGATGCGCGTGATTTCCGATCGCGCCGACCACGCCGCCAAGACCGACTTCACGGCGTTTCTGGAGAAGGTGGCGCGGGTCTACACGGCGGGCATCTTGGCGCCCCTCTTGAAGTCGGGCGCGCTGTCAGCCGCCTGATACGGGATTGGCGACGCGGTACAACGCCCCAAGGTAGCCGTCGACCTCGCTGTCGTTGGCGATGGTGCCTTCCACGAACTTTTCATCGGGCGTCAAGGCCAGGGTCGCGTGATGTTGACCGGGCAGGTCCACCCGCGCCAGCAGTTTGCCGTCCGGTGCGAATACGGCGAAACCGCCTCCGTGATACAGGCTGACGAAGAGCCGGCCTTGCGGGTCGATGCGGACGCCGTCGGGCGTATGGCGCGGATTGACGCCATCGGCCAGCACGGTATCCAGCGCCAGGAATTCCTGTTTGTGGGACAGGGTGCCACCGGCGCCGATATCAAAGCGGAAGAGGCGGTCGGTGCTGCTCTCCGCCACATACAGCGTCTTGCCGTCGGGCGAGACCACCAATCCGTTGGCGTTGTGGATACCGCCGGCGACTTCATGCGGCAGTTCGCCCGGCGCCAGATAGTAGACCTTGCCCAGCGTGTCGCCCTCGTCGCCCGATGCGGTGAAGTAGATGCCGCCGCGCCCGTCCGACGCCAGATCGTTGGGCAGGACAAAGGGGCGTTCCGCGTCGTCGTGGTCATAGACGGCGAGGGTGTCTCCCGTTTGGCTGATGCGCACGATGGTGCCGTTGTCGTAGCCCGCCACCAGCAGGTCTTCCCCGTCCTGGACCAAGCCGTTGGCGCCGCTGCCGGCCTGCCGCCAGACTTGCCGGGGCTGCTTGTCCTCCAGGCGGTAGACGGCCGACCGGCCGTAGTCCACGTAATAGAGCGTCGAGCCGACGAAGATAGTGCCTTCGGCAAATTGCTGCCCGGTCGACAGGATTTCAACCGTGCTGGCGGGCGCTGCGCCCGCCGTGGATGTCGCTACCAGTAGAGCGGTGGCGAAGAGGCGTTTCATGGGGAGCTCCTGGGGCAGGGTCGCCGCTAGCGGGCGATGCGCAGTTCAACGGATAGGCCACCGCCGTCGCGGGGGCTCAGGATCAGCTTCGCACCCAGGACTTCCGCCAATTGCTGCGCAATGGCCAGCCCCAGGCCGGTGCCGCCCGTGTCGCGGTTGCGCGAGCTTTCCAGGCGATAGAAGGGTTGCAGCACGGCATCCATTTCATGCGCGGGAATGCCAGGCCCCCGGTCCAGCACGAAGATCGACACGGGACCGCCTTCGGCAGCGTCCACACGGACTTCTGCCGCACCCGCGAACTTCAGGGCGTTGTCGATCAGATTGCCCAGCACGCGGCGCAAGGCGTGTGGACGTGTCGACAGCGGCCCGGCACTGTCGCCCGACAGGCTGACCGCCTTGCCGGTGTCCTGGTAGTCATAGACCAGGCTTTCCAGAAACGCGGCCAGCTCCACGCGCACGGGCGTTTCCACCTTGCCGTGGGCACTGCGCGCGTAGTCGATGCCTTCGCGGACCAGGCGCTCCACTTCGTTCAGGTCTTGCGCCAGCTTGTCGCGGTCGACCGAGGCGTCCATGAATTCCGTGCGCAGCTTCATGCGGGTGATCGGCGTCTGCAGGTCATGCGAGATGGCGCCCAGTATCTGCATGCGTTCGGCCACGTGGGCAGCGATGCGCGTTTGCATGGCGTTGAAGGCGACTGCGGCATGCGCGACTTCGGCGGGGCCGTGTTCGCTAAGCAGGGGACTCTTGGCGTTCGGATCCAGCGCTTCGGCGGCGCGCGCCAACCGCGTCAGCGGACGCACCGCCAGGCGCACGGCTAGCCAGGCGCAGCCGATCAGCAGCAGCAGTTGCACCGCCAGCACGACGCCCAGCCATGGTGCGGGGCGCATTGACGACAGATGGATGTCGAGGATCACGGGCTGCCCATCGGACAAGACGACGCGCGCCTGGATATGGCGGGGGTCGTCCGCCATGGCCCGTATCGTCGCGGGGCGGGCGTTGCCCAATGCTGCCTGGATGGACTGCGCGACGCTGCGGGCCGCATCCAGTTCAAGCGGTTGGTCTGCGTCGCCGTTGCCCAGCTGGTATTCGCGGTTGCCGCTGGACAGGCGAGGCAGCCAGGCAGGGCGTTCGGCAGCGGGCAGGCGGTCCAGGATGTCCATGGCGATGGCGACATCGCGTTCCAAGTCGCCCAGCATCATGGTTTTGGTGGTGCTGTAGCGTTCGTAGAACAACGACGCGAACGACAGGCCGTACGCCAGCAGCAGGCCGACGAGGAAGATCAGGAACAGGCGCGCGACCAGCGTGCCCGGCCAAGGGAAGCGGCGCGGGGCGGCGGCAGTCACTGGTCGGGTTCCGAGACGTCGACAGCGGCCGAGAACACATAGCCTTCGCTGCGCACGGTCTTGATGTACATCGGTTCGCGTGCGTCTTCGCGCAGGCGCTGGCGCAGGCGGCTGACCAGCAGGTCGATGGACCGGCCGAAGAAGTCGGCGTCGCGGCCTTGCGTCAGGTTCAGCAGCTGGTCGCGGTTCAGCACGCGTTGCGGATGGTCGAGAAAGACGCGCAGCAGCCGGTATTCGGCGCCGCTGAGCGACACGATGGTGCCATCGGCATCCAGCAAATGGCGCGCGGTGGTGTCCAGCCGCCAGTCGCCGAACGCGATCTCGCGGCCGGGCTCGGTCACCTGGAAGTTGGGCGGCAGCATGCGCGTGCGGCGCAAGATCGCCTTGATGCGCGCCAGCAGTTCGCGCGCGACGAAGGGTTTGACCAGGTAGTCGTCGGCGCCCATTTCCAGGCCGATGACGCGGTCCATGTCGTCGCTGCGGGCCGTCAGCAGCAGGATGGGAATGCGGCGGTGCTTGCCGCTGCGCAACTCGCGGCACAGCACCAGGCCGTCGTCGCCGGGCATCATGATGTCCAGCACGATGAGGTCGACGGACAGGCTTTCCAGCAGCGATCGCATCTGCCGGCCGTCGGCCGCCAGCGTGACGGCCAGGCCGTTCTTCTTCAGGAAGTTGCCGGCCAGCTCGCGTATTTCGCGATCGTCGTCGACGATCATGACGTGATCAACGTGATCCATCTGCGGATGCCTTTCTGGGGTGGGAGGGCGTGCCGTTCATGATACCGGGGGCAGGGGATCCCGGCGCGGGCGGGAATTGGTGATCAGCTGGCACTGGAATGGCTTGGCGGCTTCGGCGGTAAAGCCGCCGAACAGCAGCAACAGGACGGCAAGAAAGCGTTTCATCGGAGGGGCTCCACAGACTGCAGTGAACGGTTTATAGCGCCGCCCGAGCCGGGATGTGTGTCGTACTGTATACGCGCCAGCGGCGGATACATAAGCAGGAAAAACTGCGCCAATCGGGCACAAGCCGGATACGTGCCGCGGGTGCAATGGGGCCTCTTTCCAAAGGACACCCCATGGACCTGATCAACACCCCCATCGCCCTGCTGGCCGGCATGCTGACCATCGCGTCGCCGTGCGTGCTGCCTTTGTTGCCGGTGCTGCTTGGCACCTCGCTGGAACGTTCTGACCGGATGCGTCCCTTGTTTGTCGTGTCCGGCTTCGTGCTGGCGTTCGCTGGCCTGGGCATCGCGCTCAGCCTGCTGTCAAACCTGAATGCCTCGGTGCATGAAGCCGTGCGGTCCACCTCGGTGGCGTTGCTGGCGCTGTTCGGGTTGGTGCGGATCTGGCCGCAGCCCTATGACCGTCTGATCGCGCGCTTTGGCGGACCGTTGCAGCAGCTGGCGTTCAGCGCCGGCGGAGCCGGTAGCGGGAATGCGGGCGGCTTTCTGCTGGGGCTGTCGCTGGGCGCCGTGTGGACACCCTGCGCGGGCCCGGTGCTGGCATCGATCCTGGTGCTGGCCGCCAAGGCGCAGGACCTGACGCAATCCAGCACCTTGCTGCTGGTTTTCGCCATCGGCGCCGGCATTCCCATGCTGGCCATCGCCTATGGCGGCCAAGCCATCGCCGCCCGGGTACGCGGGCTGTCGCGCTACACGCATCGCTTGCAACAGGGCTTCGGCGTGCTGCTGGTCCTGACCGCGGCCGCCATCTATTTCCAGTACGACATCCAGGCCTACGCCTGGATCAGCAACCTTTTCAACTGACCTTTCTCCCCTGACCCCAAGGAGTCCGACCATGTTTGCTTCCATGAAGAAGATCGCGCTGGGCGCGTTGCTGGCCACGTCGCTGGCGGCGTCGGTGGTGCCGGGCGCCGCGCAGGCGGCCGCCACGCAGGCGGCCGCCACGCCGGTCCCCGCGCCTGAATTTACCGGTATTGAAAACTGGCTCAATAGCCCGCCGCTGACGTTGGCCTCGCAACGTGGCAAGGTCGTGCTGGTGGATTTCTGGACCTACACCTGCATCAATTGCATCCGCACGCTGCCGTACGTCACCAGCTGGCATCAGAAGTACAAGGACCAGGGCTTGGTCGTGGTGGGCGTGCACACGCCGGAGTTCCCGTTCGAGCGTTCGACGCCCAACGTCCAGAAGGCGCTGGAACGCTTCAAGATCACGTACCCGGTGGCGCAGGACAACCGTTATGCCACGTGGGAGGCCTATCGCAACCAGTACTGGCCGGCGGTCTATCTGATCGACAAGCAAGGCCAGATCGTCTACCGCCATTTTGGCGAAGGCAACTATGCCGAGACCGAGGCCGAGATCCAGCGCCTGCTGGCGCAGCCGGGCTAGGCCTAAGCCGCCATCTGCGCGGCGCACCAGTCGCGGATTTTTTCCAGCGCGGGCGGCGGCGTTTTGCCGTCCAGCGTCACGAACATGAATTCCGAACTCAGCGACAGCGGCGGCGACAGGTGCAGTAGCACCAGTTCGCCGCGGTCCAGCAGGGTGCGCGCCACCTGCAGCACGCCGAAGAACACGGCGTCCGTGCGGCGCACCACTTCCACCAGGGCGTTCACATCGTTCGATTGATACTGGATCGCATCGTAGAAGTGCGTGCGGTTGCCGAAGTATTCATTCAAGCGGTGGATCACGTCATTGCTCATCGCGCGGCCGCTGGCCGCCAGCGGGTACTTGCGCAGTTCGGCGAAGCTGAGCGCGTGGCGGTGCTCCAGCGGATGCCCCGCGCGGCAGACGAAGCCCAGCGGGGTGCGCGGGAACAGGTCCAGGTTCAGGTCGTCGTCCGGCGGGACCTGGCTACGGTGCAGGATCAGCGCGTCGACGGCGCCTTCGCGCAGTTCCTGCAGTTGCATGTCGGCGGTGCCACCGCTTAACTGAACCTTGATGGCGGGGTAGCGCTGCATCATGTGCTGCAGCAGGTGCACGGAGAGCATCGCCGTTGGGGCAGGGCCCAGGCCCAGGCGCAGGGTGCCGGCTTCGACGTTCGCCAGGATCTTGGCGCTGCGCCGCAGTTCGGCCAGCTCGACCCGCACCCGCCGCGCGCGGGCCAGCGCCAATTCGCCCAGGGCAGTCAGTGTCTTGTTCTTGCCGCGTTCCAGCAGCGGCCCGCCCAGCTCCTCTTCCAGCGCCTGGATGCTGCGGCTAAGCGCGGGCTGGGTCAGGTGCAGCTTGTCGGCGGCGCGACTGAAAGACTGGGTTTCCACGACGGCCAGGAAGTGGTCCAACTGCTGAAGATTCATGCGGCCTGCCAGAATTATTCATTTTGATTATGGAAGGTAAGCCGATTATGCATTGGACGGCAATTAGTGGCGCTCCTAAGATCGCTGCTCATCCGTCGCATTCCGACACCCGCCATTCAGTGAGCCGCCATGGTCCCGACGCTGTCATCCCGTTTTGCTGCCCCGGCCGTTTCGATCGGCCTTCTGCGGGGGGCGCTCTGCAGATTCATGGTGGCGGCAGGCCTGAGCGCCGCCGTGGCCGCGCCGGTATGGGCACAGGCTAGCTTTCCTGCCAAGCCGGTTTCCGTGGTGGTGCCGGTGTCGGCCGGCGGCGCGGCGGATGCATTGGCGCGCGCCTGGGCCAGCTATGTGTCCAAGGCGATCGGTGGCACGGTGATCGTTGAGAACAAGCCGGGCGCCAACGGCAGCATTGCCGCCGCCTTCGTCGCCAAGCAGCCCGCGGACGGTTATTCGCTGTTGTTCGGCAGCACGTCGAACATGTCCTTGAACCCGTTCTCGTACAAGACCCTGGCCTACAACCCCGTGCGTGACTTTGACCCGGTGACGATGATTGCCGGCACGTCGCAGGTGCTGGTGACGAATCCGGCCAGCGGCATCAAAAGCGTCCAGGACCTGGTCAAGGTGGCCAAGAGCAAGCCCGGCGTCTTGAATTACGGCTCGGCCGGGATGGGCAATTCGACGCATTTGAACGTGGCCTTCCTGGCGCAGCATTTCGGGCTGGACATGTCGCACGTGCCTTACAAGGGGGCGGCGCCCGCCATGATGGACCTGGTGGGCGGGCAGATCGATCTGACGGCGGATGCGCTCTCGGGGGCGATTCCGCAAATCAAGACGGGCAAGGCGGTGCCGCTGGTGGTCTTCGGTAGCCAGCGCGTGGCCGAACTGCCCGATGTGCCGACGATCTATGAAGTGGGCGCCACCGATTTTCCCAGCGACGGCTGGTACGGCCTGATGGCTCCTAAAGGGACGCCGCCCGCCGTGCTTGCGCGGCTGACTGAGGCCACGCAGAAGTTCTGGGCCGACCCCGATGCGCGGGCGCAGATGGCGCAGATCTACATGCTGCCGCCGGCCGAGTTCGGCGGGCAGGCCGTGGCGCAAGCCATGCAGCGCGAATCCGCGACCTGGGGGCCGATCATCAAGCGGCTGGGCATCCAGAACGATTGATCCCCGTCTCATCCCTTCAGCACCGCTGCATCGCCGGCGGGACGCCACGCATCGAGCCTTGCCCATGACCGACTTGTCTTTTCCTTCCGCCGCCGCAGCCATCGCCCGGCCCGCCGTCCATCTGCCCCGCAGCGAAGACTTCCTGCTGTGGCCGCCGTGCCTGCAGGCTTATGGCTACCGCATCGTCGACCAGTTGTTCGCTACCCGCAGCGTGGCGCGTGGCCCGGCGACGCGTGAATTGGAGCGCGGCCCCGAAGCGCGCGTGCAGTACGAGTCCGATGGTGTGCAGCGCGGCCTGCCGGAATTCATGGACCGCAACAACGTGGCCGGGCTATTGGCGATGCGCGAGGGGCGCGTGGTGCTGGAACGCTACGGCCTGGGCCTGCAGCCGCACGACCGCTGGTCCACGATGTCCACCATCAAGTCGGTGACGTCGCTGCTGGTGGGCGCGGCCGTGCAGGACGGCGCCATCCACAGCATCGACGACCCCGTCACGCGCTACCTGCCCGCCATGCAGGGCTGCGCCTACGACCAGGTGACCGTGCGGCACCTGATGACAATGTCATCGGGCATGGAATGGACCGAGGACTACACGGACAAGCAATCGGATGTGAATCGCTACAGCAAGTCGCTGGCGGACAAGGTGCCGGGCGGCGTGCTGGCGTTGCTGCGCGCGTGCCGGCGGCTGCATGCGCCGGGCGCGGTGTGGCACTACAACACGGGCGATACCTATTTGCTGGGCGCGCTGCTTTCAGCTGCCACCGGCATGACGCTGGCCGATTACCTGTCGCAGAAGATCTGGCAGCCCTACGGGATGGAGTTCGACGCCTTCTACACGCTGGAATCCGAAAACGGCCAGGAGATCGGCGGCAGCCGCGCCGGCATGACCTTGCGGGATCTGGGCCGGGTGGGCCAGTTCGTGCTGGACGACGGCGTGATCGGCGGCAAGCGGGTGCTGCCCGAAGGCTGGATCGACCAGGCCGGCGCCGTGGCCCATGCGGTGCCCGAAGCCTTCCATTCCGCCAGCCGCCAGGCGCTGGGGCTGACGGCGTATGGCTATAGCTGGTGGCTGCGCGATGACGGCGCGATGATGGCCATGGGCCATTCCGGCCAGCGCATCTACATCGACCGCCGCCACGCGCTGGTGGTAGTGCAGTTGGCCGCCTACCCGGAACCGCGCTACGCCAGCGCGAATGAACCGGATCGCGACGCGGAACTGAACAGCGTGATCGCGGCGATCCGGGACGCGGCCTAAGCGGATGGCCTAGCGGCCGGTGTCCGGGTAATTGGGCCCGGCATCATGGAAGCCGCCGTTGCTGTAGGGGTTGACGGCGCCCGGGTGGGGCGGGCCGCTGTTGCCGGGGGCGCAGCCGCCAAGCAGGAAAGCGGCGGCAAGCAGGGCGATCAGGTGCTTCAACGGGGAATTCATGGCGGTCTCCTGCGGCTGCCCCTCAGCAGGCGCGTAGCGTGCAGCGTATGCGGACGATTATAGGGCGGCGTCCGTCCGCCACCCCTTGCGCTTTGCCCACGGCCGATCGCACCGCTGCCGATATCCCTCCACGGCCGGGGAACTCGACGCTTGGAAGTAGGGATGTGGATATTCCGCCTGGCGCATCGCGTCATACATGCGCCGGCCCCACACGCACTGTGCTTGTGCCTGATCCCATAGCCGCGCCGCCTGTTCCGGCTGGCCGTGCTGCCACAGCGTCAGGCCATAGTCGGCCACGATTTCTTCGTTGCGCGGAATCTCGCGGTAGGACTCGCGCATCAGGCGCAGGCCTTCGTCCGTGTCGCCTCGCCGCGCCAGGATCCAGCCCAGGGTTCCCTGGTTGTACGGGTTTGCGCCCGTGCGGAGGATGGACTCGCGCACTTGCGCTTCGGCCTGGGGCAAAAAGTCGGGAAAGTCCGCCAGGTAGTAGGCGATTTCGTTGGCCAGGTCCGGGTCGTCGGGCTGCCGTGCGCGGCCGCGCTTGGCTTGGCGTTGCTGCAGCACCTGCGTGTCAGCCAGTGCAAGTTCCGGCATGCCCAGCAGGCGTTCCAGGTTCAGGCGGTCTTGCAGCACGGCCTTGGTGGGGCGTTTGAGCGATTCCGGGAAGCGCCACTGGCGGGCGCGCTGGACCCATTGCCGGGCCTGGTCTTGCTGGCCGACCATCAACAGCAGGTGGGCCAGGTCCAGTTGCTGCTGCGGGGTGTCGGCGCAGCGCATGGCGCTGATCAATTGCTCGGCGCCGTCCACATCCTTCTGCGCGAATTTGAGACTGATGGCGTCCAGTTCGGCAAAGCACGCCGCGTTGTCGGTGACCGCGCCCTCGATCGACAGGGATAAGGGGCTTGCTGGCATGTCATGGCTGAAGTAGGCCGTGGCGCCCTGGCGGGTGGTGTAGCCCAGGTCGACCCATTGTTCGCCCCAGCGCTGACGCAGCGTCAGGATGTACGGCCAGGCGGGCAGCGGCGCGTTGTCGCCGCTGGAATTCAGCTGGAAGAAGTGGCCCCACGCGCCGTCGCCCACGCGACGGATCAGCGTGAAGTCGGTGGCGGCGTGCGGCTGCTCGGTCCAGACCCAGGCGGTGCGGCCCTGGGCGTCGGTGACGCCGTGCAGGATGCCGTCATTGCTGGGGGTGTTCTGGATCGCGTCGGTCTTGCCGGTCAGGAACAGGCGGTACGGCGTGTTGGGGGCGGGCGCGATGGATTGCCTGTCGGGCAAGGCAAGCGTCAGGCTGCGGCCGTGCGTACCCACGCCATATTGCGGCATACCGGCAGGCGGAGTCGTCGAACGGACGGTGGATTTTTCAGGCGCGGTGGTGTCGGCGGCGTGGGCGCCCGGCGCCAGCAGCCAGAGGGCGGCGGCGAACACGAGCGCGGTGATCGGGGTGTGCTGCAAAGGGGTCATGGGGACTGCTTGGGGGGCCGCGGGAAGGTTCGCGTGGCCGGATTGTGCACGACAACGCGCGCCGGGGCGAATCCAGGCGCCGCTATCGACGCAGCTGTGCCTTGATGAACGCGTGGATCGCGCGTGTCTCGTCGTTGTCGGCGCCCACGTCGGCGTTGATCTGGGCGTGGTTGCGCGCAATGCCCACCAGTTCCGCCTGGCCGCCGTGCGCTTTCAGTAGGTCGGCATAGCGCTGCGATCGGCGGCAGGGATCGGGGCGCAGCGTCGAACACACGAAAAGGGTAGGCGGCTGCTGGCCGCGCAGTTGCGCGGCGGGCGACGCTGCCGCCCATTGCGCGGGATCGGCGCCAAAGGCCTCGTCGTAGAAGGGGGCGTGCGGGCGGGGCATGACGTCCAGCAGGTCGAACCCCGCGCCGTCCAGCACGACGCTGGCCAGCCAGGGCCGCGCGCCGGTGCGTTGCCGCATGGGCTCATCGGCGGCCAGCAGCGCCAGCAAGTGGCCGCCGGATGAATGCCCCATGACGATGAGCCGGTCCGGGTCGGCGCCCCAGGTGTGGGCGCGTTGGCCGATCCATGCCAATGCGCGGCCCAGGTCTTCGGCCTGCGCTTCGGGGCGTGCCTGCGGCATTAATCGCGTGTTGACCGACACGATGACATAGCCTTGCGGCAGCCAGTAGGCCAACTTGTTCTGGACGACCTCGGGCGCGGCCTTGTCGCCGTTCTTCCACGAACCGCCATGGACGACGACGAGCACCGGGGCGCCGCCGGGGGCGGGAGTTTCGGGAAGATAGACGTCGGCGATCTGGGCGGCATCCGGCCCGTAGCGCTGGTCCATCAGCGGGGCGGCCGATGCCGGCCCCAGCAGGGCGGCGGTCAGGAGCAAGGCTGGCAGCAGGCGGGGCGCAAGCATGGACGTCCGGGGCAGGAGAGGAGGCTGCTTACTGTAGCGCGGGACGGGCGCTCGTGGCGTGGGCTGCGCCCGGGGCCGGCCTGTGGCATGCTGCGGCCGATCTTCAACCCGCGCGACGACGCCTTTCCGCAATGCGAACCCTCCTGTTACGTGTGTGTGACCTGCTGCTGCTGGCCGCCGCCGCGGCGTCTTTCGGCGCCTGCCTGACCTCGATCCTGACGACCGACGCCTACGGCTGGGTGGTCCCCGACGCCCCATACGTGTACGGACCGCGCGACTTCTACGCTGACGCCGTCATGGCAGGCCTGGCCGGGCTGATCGCACTGATGCTGGCCGAACGCTTCCAGGCGGTGCGCCGGTCGCTGGCCGGGCGGCTGGCGGCGACCCTGGCCGCCGCGCTCATCGCCCTCTACCTGGCGCCGCCCGCGCCCGTGGTGTTCGGCAATACCTGGGCGCCGGGCGAGGCGACGCGCGAGCTGTTCCTGGCGCAGTGGCACCTGGTGCTGCCCCTCGCACTGGCCGTGGTGGCGTTCAGGGCGGTATTTTGGCGGTTGTGCGCCCGGCGCGCGGGCTAGGACAGCTTGCGTTCAGCCCGGTCGACAACCCGGGAATGTCGCGGAATTTCCCGTATTTGCGCTAGGATTACCGCGCAAATTCCCGCTGCAGTTTCCGCTCCCCTGGAGAACCCCTCGCATGACCTCCCTTGATTCGTTTGCCATCACCAAGAAGTGGCCCGCCGCGCATCCCGACCGCATCCAGCTGTATTCGCTGCCCACGCCCAACGGCGTGAAGGTGTCGATCCTGCTGGAAGAGCTGGGTCTGCCCTACGAGCCGCACCGCGTCAGTTTCGATACGCAGGACCAGTTTTCGCCTGAATTCCTGTCGCTCAGCCCGAACAACAAGATTCCGGCCATCCTGGATCCCAATGGCCCGGACGGCAAGCCGCTGGCGCTGTTCGAATCCGGCGCCATCCTGGTCTATCTGGCCAGCAAGACGGGCCAGTTCATCCCGGCGGATACGGCGGGGCGCTACGAAACGCTGCAGTGGGTCATGTTCCAGATGGGCGGCATCGGCCCCATGTTCGGCCAGCTGGGCTTCTTCCATCGGTTCGCCGGCAAGGAATACGAAGACAAGCGTCCGCGCGACCGCTATGTAGCCGAATCCAAGCGCCTCTTGGCCGTGCTGGACCAGCGCCTGGAAGGCCGCGACTGGGTCATGGGCGATGAATACACCATTGCCGACATCGCCATCCTGCCCTGGGTGCGCAACCTTGTCGGCTTCTACGAGGCCGGCGACCTGGTCGGGTTCTCGCAGTTCAAGAACGTGGCCCGCGTGCTGGAAGCCTTTGTGGCGCGTCCGGCCGTGGTGAAGGGCCTGACGATTCCGGCTGCCTGACGGCATGTGGATGGCTGCGGCCGCCTGATCCGGCGGCCGCAGCATGGCCCTTTCCGGGCCGCCTGATGCGGGTTTGCGAGAGATCAAACAAGCCCGCAGAAGTTATGCTTTTCGGTCATAAGCTTATTACTGAAAGGCGTAAGCTTCCTCCATAAGCTGGACAGGCCGTACGAACTCCCCGACGTGCACGCTGCCCAGCGGATACGGAGGGTAGTAATGAGGAAATTCGGGATCAAGGCGGTGGCCGGCCTGCTGGTGGCCGCAGGCCTGGCAATCGGCGGCGCGCAGCTGCTGACCGCGAATCGCAAGGTGGACACGGCCGCATCGGTCGACATCCAGGACCGGCGCCTGATCGAGGCCGGCGCCTACATCGCGCGCACGGGCGATTGCGTGGCCTGTCACAGCGTGCCCGGCGGCAAGCCCTTCGCGGGCGGCCTGGCGATGCAGACGCCGGTAGGCACCATCTATTCGTCGAACATCTCGCCTGACAAGCAGTCGGGCATCGGCAACTACGATTACGCTGATTTCAAGAACGCGGTGCAGCTCGGCATCCGCAAGGACGGCACGCCCCTGTACCCGGCCATGCCGTACCCGTCGTACGCCATCATGCCGGACGCGGACATCCAGGCGCTGTATGCGTACTTCATGTCGCAGGTCGAGCCCGTCAGCCAGCCCAGCGCCGATTCCACGATCCCCTGGCCGCTGAACATGCGCTGGCCCATGGCCTGGTGGCAACTGCTGTTCGCCGGCAAGCGCGACTTCGCGGCACCGGCCGGCGCCGATGAAAAGCTGGTGCGCGGCGCCTACCTGGTGGAAGGCCCCGGCCACTGCGGCGCCTGCCATACCCCGCGCGGCCTGGCCTATCAGGAAAAGGCGCTGTCGCTGGCCGACGGCGACGCCTTCCTGTCGGGCGCCGTCATCGACGGCTGGCGCGCCAAGAGCCTGCGCGGCGAAGCGCAAGGCCTGCAATCGTGGAGCGCAGAAGAAATCGTGATGTTCCTGAAGACGGGGCGCACCGACAAGGTCGCCGCGTTTGGCGCGATGGCCGATGTGGTCGAGCACAGCACGCGCTACTTCACGGACGGCGACCTGGCCAGCATCGCGGCCTATCTGAAGCAGTTGCCTCCGGTAGCGGGCAAGCTTGCGGCGTTCCCGCCCAAGGCCGACACCACCACCGCGGCTTTGCGCGATGGCCGCTACGATTCGCGCGGCGCGGTCATCTACATGGAGCAATGCGTGGTCTGCCATCGGGCGGACGGGCAGGGCATGCCGCGCATTTTCCCCGCGCTGGCGGGCAATTCGGCGGTCTACGCGCAGAACCCGCAGTCCATCATCCAGATCACGCTGGAAGGCGGCAAGATGCCGGCCAACGAGACGGACGCGATGGCGTTCGCGATGCCCGGCTTCAGGCACTTGAGCAACCAGGACGTCACCGACGTCATCAATTTCATCCGCACGGCATGGACGAACCAGGCGCCGCCGATCGCCGACAACGATGTCGCGCATATCCGCGATTTCCTGGCCAGCAAGAAGCCCAACATCGTCGCCGGAGGCAAGCATGAGTAAGCACACCCGAATCGCCACGCTGTTGGCGCTTGCCATCGCCGCCGGCAGTTGGATGGCCGCAAGCGCGGCGCCCGATACGCCGGCGCCGGGCGCGCAGGCCGGCGCCCGCAACACGTACGCGGTGATCGACAAGGACGGCAAACGCCTGCCCGACTACACGATCCCGTCGGATACGCAGATCGCCGGCGAACCCAACGCGGACCAGATCAACTACGGCAAGCGCCTCTTGAACGAAACCCGCCGCCTGCTGCCGCAGAACACGGGCGCCAGCATGAACTGCAACAGCTGCCACGTGCAGGAAGGCAAGAAGCCGATGGGGGCGCCGTACATCAATACGGTCAACACCTTCCCGCAGTTCAACCCGCGCGCGAACCGCGTGGTGTCGCTGGAAGACCGCATCAACGGCTGCTTCATGCGGTCGATGAACGGCAAGCCGCTAGAGAAGGATTCTGCCGAAATGAAGGCGATGATTGCCTACATGAAGTGGCTGGCCCAAGACGTGCCGCATGGCGCAAAGGTGCAGATCGAAAACGCCTGGCCGATCGATACCAAGCTTGTGCCCGATCCGGTGCGGGGCAAGGGCCTGTATGCGGCGCAGTGCGCGTCCTGCCACGGCGCCAATGGCGAAGGCAAGAAGGACCGCGCGGGCGACATCGTGTTCCCGCCGTTGTGGGGCGACGAATCGTTCAACATCGGGGCCGGTCTCGCGCGCACGTACAAGGCTGCGGCATTCATCCGCAACAGCATGCCGATGGGCGTGAACACGCACGGCAACTGGGGCGAGGGCGACGTGCTGTCCGACCAGGACGCCGTGGACGTGGCCGAATACTTCACCCACATGCCGCGTCCGGACTTCGCCGGCAAGGAGAAGGATTTCCCCAACGGCAAGAAACCCAAGGACTCGCGCTACTGAGCTTCTACAATCGGCCCTGTCATTCTTCCAGGAACCCGGGTCGCCATGGAACTGCGCCAGTTGCGTTACTTCGTCCGCGTCGTCGAGGCGGGCAGCATCGGCCGGGCGGCCATGTCCCTGGGCATGGTCACCTCGGCCCTTAGCCAGCAGATCAGCCGGCTGGAAGGCGAACTCTCGACCCGGCTGCTGCAGCGCAGCGCCAGCGGCGTCGTGCCGACGGACGCGGGGCTGGCGTTTTTCCGCCAGGCCCAACTGGCCCTGCGCCATGCCGACGATGCGGTGACGGCCGCCCAGCAGGCGCGGCTGGCCGGGCACGTCAGCGTCGGCCTGCCATCCACCACGGCGGCCATTCTGGGCGCACCGTTCCTGCAAGCCATGAACGAGCGCTATCCCGACATCCGCCTGCATCTGGTCGAGGCGCTGTCGGGCCACCTTGCCGACATGCTCAACGGCCGCTTGCTGGACCTGGCCATCGTGTTTCACGCCGAGTCCGCGCGGCGCTGGAGCATCATGCCGCTCCTGGACGAACCGCTGTACCTCTGCGCCCGGCGCGACATGCCGGGCGTGCCCGACGGCGACACGACGCGGCTGGACGCCATTGCGCATCTGCCGCTGGTGCTGCCCAGCGGCCGGCACGGCTTGCGAGCGCTGGTCAACAACGCGTTCCAGCAAATGGGGCAGACGCCGCGCGTGGTGGCTGAAGTCGATGGCCTGTCGTTGCTGATGGACGTGGTACAGCTGGGCAACGCCGCCACGATCCAGCCCAGTTCGGCCACGGCCCGCATTGCGCCCGGCCAGCTGCACATGGCGCGCATTGAAGATGCCCACCTGTTCCGCCCCAATCTGCTGGCCAGCCTGTCCGACGACGAGCTGTCACCTGCCGGTTTGGCTGCGCGCCTGGTGCTGGCGGACGTGTCGCGCACGCTGGCACGCGACGGCAAGTGGGCGGTGGTGGCCCTTCACGAATCGTGAACACCCATTGACGCCCGGCTGATATCGCAACCGCCACCCGCTGGGTACAGTCGGTCCCTTGATTCGGGGACGATGGCATGGTGGACGTCTTGGTGGTGGGAGGGGGCAATGCGGCGCTGTGCGCGGCCCTGATGGCGCGCGAGGCCGGCGCAAGCGTGATGCTGCTGGAAGCGGCGCCGCGTGAATGGCGTGGCGGCAATTCGCAGCACACGCGCAATTTGCGCTGCATGCACGACGCGCCGCAGGACGTGCTGACCGACGCCTATCCCGAAGAGGAATACTGGCAGGACCTGTTGAAGGTCACTGGCGGGCTGACCAATGAGCATCTGGCGCGCCTGGTCATCCGCGAATCGGCTACCTGCCGCGACTGGATGCGCCGGCATGGCGTGAACTTCCAGCCGCCGTTGTCGGGCGCGCTGCACGTGGCGCGCACCAATGCTTTCTTCATGGGCGGCGGCAAGGCGCTGGTGAATGCCTATTACCGCAGCGCCGAGGCGCTGGGCGTGCAGATCCGCTACAACGCCCCGGTCGACGCCCTGGAGCTTGAAGACGGCCGCTTCAAGGCGGCGCGCATCGGCGACGAACGCATCGAGGCGCGCGCCTGTGTGCTGGCCGCGGGCGGCTTCGAGTCCAACCGGGAATGGCTGCGCGAAGCGTGGGGCCAGAACGAGCGCGGCGAATGGCCGGCCGACAATTTCCTGATCCGCGGCACGCGCTTCAACATGGGCGTGCTGTTGAAATTCATGCTGGACGCGGGCGCCGACAGCATCGGCGACCCGTCCCAATCGCATTGCGTGGCGATTGATGCGCGAGCGCCCCTGTACGACGGCGGCATCTGTACCCGCATCGATTGCGTGTCGCTGGGCGTGGTGGTCAATCGCGATGCGGTGCGTTTCTACGACGAAGGCGAGGATTTCTGGCCCAAGCGCTACGCCATCTGGGGCCGCCTGACCGCCATGCAGCCTGGCCAGATTGCCTATTCCATCATCGACGCCAAGGCCATCGGCCGTTTCATGCCGCCGGTGTTTCCGGGCGTGCAGGCCGATACGCTGCCCGAACTGGCTGAAAAACTGGGCCTGGACCCCGCCACGTTCGCGCAGACCCTGGGCGATTACAACGCGTCCTGTCGGGTCGGCACGTTCGACCACACCGCGCTGGACGATTGCCATACCGAGGGCGTCACGCCCGCCAAGACGCACTGGGCGCGGCCAATCGACACCGCGCCGTTCTACGGCTACGCGCTGCGCCCCGGCATCACGTTCACCTATCTGGGCCTGAAAGTGGATGACACCGCCGCGGTGCGGTTCAACGACGTGCCCAGCGACAACCTGTTCGTGGCCGGCGAAATGATGGCCGGCAACGTGCTGGGCAAGGGCTACACGGCCGGGGTGGGCATGTCCATCGGCACGGCGTTCGGCCGCATTGCCGGCACCCGGGCCGCCGCCGCCGCGCGCGCCCAGACCCTTGCGAAGAGCACCCCATGAAGCAGCTTGAAGCCCTGGCCCGCGAGGCGCAGTCTTTTTCCACCCCGCATGTCGAGGCCGCGCCTGCCATGACCGAGCAGCCGGTGCGCTGGCTGGGCAAGCAGGCAAAGCCTCAAGCGGAATTGCTGACCGCCGACGAAACCGAAGTCGCCCGCGTCATGCAGATCTGCAACGCCTGCCGCTATTGCGAAGGCTTCTGTGCGGTGTTCCCGGCCATGACCCGCCGCCTGGAATTCGGCAAGGCCGACCTGAACTATCTGGCCAACCTGTGCCACAACTGCGGCGCCTGTCTGCACGCCTGTCAGTATGCGCCGCCGCATGAATTCGCGGTGAACGTGCCGCAGGCCATGGCCCGCGTCCGGGTGCAGACCTATACCGACTACGCCTGGCCCGCTGCGCTGGGGGCGTTGTACAAGCGCAATGGCCTGGCCTTGTCCTTGGCCACGGCAGGCGGCCTGGCGTTGTTCCTGGTGTTGGCGGTGCTGATGGCGGGCGGCCTGTTCCACGCGCCGATGGCCGGCAACTTCTACGCCGTGTTCCCGCACAACACGCTGGCGCTGATGTTCGGCGTGGTGTTCGGCTTTTCGATGCTGGCGCTGGGCGTGGGGGTCACGCGCTTCTGGCGCAACGTCAGCCCGGGGGCTGCGTCCGGCGCCGCGGTGGCAGAAGCGGCGCACGACGCGCTGCGCCTGCGCTATCTGGATGGCGGGCACGGCAAAGGCTGCAACAACGCGGACGACGCCTTCACCTTGTGGCGCCGGCGCTTCCACCACTTCACGTTCTACGGCTTCATGCTGTGCTTCGCGGCCACGTGCGTGGCGACGCTCTATCACTACCTGCTGGGGCAGCAGGCGCCGTATCCCTTGCTAAGCGCGCCGGTGCTGCTGGGCACGGCGGGCGGCATCGGCCTTCTGATCGGGCCGGCGGGGCTGCTCTGGCTGAACGTCAAACGGCATCCGGAACAAGGCGACGCGGCGCAAAAACCGATGGACCGCGGTTTCATCATGCTGCTGTTCCTGACCAGCGCCACGGGCCTGGCGCTGCTTGCCGGACGCGACGGCAGTGCCATGGCCTTGCTGCTGGCGATACACCTGGGCGTGGTGATGGCGCTGTTCCTGACGCTGCCCTACGGCAAGTTCGCGCACGGCATCTACCGGTCTGCCGCGCTGCTCAAGTGGTCCATTGAAAAGCGCCAGCCCAACAAGCTGCAACTGGGGTCCGATTGACCGGACCCGTCCCGCGCGGGCATGACGGCGTCCTTTGAAGGCGCCGCATTCAACAACAACCCAGGAGACTTCCATGTTCCGTACCCGACTGCTGGCGCGCGTTGCGCTGGCCGCCTGTCTGTCGCCGGCATTGCCGGCGGCGCACGCGCAATCCTTCCCCACCAAACCCATCACGCTCGTGGTGCCGCATTCGGCCGGCGGCACGTCCGACATCCTGGCAAGAACGGTCGCGGCCGAAGCGGCCAAGACGCTGGGCCAGACCATCGTCATCGACAACAAGGGCGGGGCCAACGGCACCATCGCCGCCAAGCAGGTGGCCTCCTCGGCGCCGGACGGCTACACCCTGCTGCTGGCTACCGCCAGCACGCACGGCATCAATCCGTCGCTGTACTCGCGCATCTCTTACGATGCGGTGAAGGACTTCAAACCCGTCACGCTCTTGGCGACCGTGCCGAACGTGCTGGTCATCGGTCCCAACGTCAAGGCCGCCAATGTGCAGGAGCTGATCGCGTACATCCGCGCGCAGGGCGACAAGACCAACATGGGGTCGGCGGGCGCCGGCACCCCGGGCCATCTGGCCGGCGAGATGTTCAAGAGCGCGGCCAAGCTGCAGTTCACGCACGTGCCGTACAAGGGCGGCAGCCCGGCCATCACTGACCTGATCGGCGGTCAGATCGATTTCATGTTCACCACCATTCCCGGCGTGTTGCCGCACGTGAAGGCGGGCACCTTGCGCGCGCTGGCCGTGACTTCGCCCGAGCGGTCGCCGGCGATGCCTGATGTGCCGACGATGGCGGAATCCGGCCTGCCCGGTTTCCAGGCGGTGTCGTGGCACGGCATTGTCGCGCCCGCGGGCACGCCGGATGCGGTGGTGTCCACGCTGAATGCGGCGCTGGGCGGCGCCTTGGCCGCGCCCGCCGTCAAGCAGCGCCTGATGGAAGAGGGCGCAGCCGCCTCCAACCTGAACACCGCCGCGTTTGGCACGTTCATCCAGTCCGAGATCGCGGCCTGGGCGAAAGCCGTGAAGGACTCAGGGGCAACGGCGAACTGACGCGGGGGGCGCAAGCCGCCTTTCTTCAACATGGCGCGCCTATCCCGGCCGAGCGTATTCGCATGCTAGGATGCCCGCCATGTTGACGACTCTGTTGTTCTCTTTGCTGACGGTGACGTCGGCGGATGCCGCCGTCACGTTCGACCTGAACTGCATGATCGCGGAAAAAGACGAAGGCGGAATGTTGAATTCCGCCGAACATTGCGCGCGCGTGGATGGTGACACGTTGGTGTTCCGCCCCGGCCTGTTGGGCCAGATGGATTTCGACGCCGATGGCTTGTCGCCGGTGTTCACGAATCGGTCCTGGTATTGGGTTCGGCCCGATGGCAAGTCGGCCGCCGTCATCACCTACGACAACATGGCAGACTATTTCGAAGACGGCCTGACGCGCGGTCCCTGGTCCGGCGGCATGGCCTATTACGATACGCAGCTCAACCGCGTGCTGGCCACCCCTTACGAATGGGTCGACCGTTACAGCGCGGGCCTGGCCGTGGTGTGTGAAGACTGCCGCAAGACCTTCACGCCAGACGGCGAACACAGCTTCATGTCGGGCGGCGAGTGGGGTGCGATCGACCGGCAGGGCCGGCTTGTCCTGCCGCTGCGGCCGGACGCGGCTTCCCTGATGCGCGAGGTCGAGGCGACGCGCGCTGCCGCCCCGACGACAACGCGATAGGCGCCGGGCCTGGAACTTGTACCGCAACTGCGCGAACGCGTCGCACAGGTCACTTCAGTCCGCGTTACCGCGCCTGCTACGCATCGCGCAGCGGCAGATACCCGTCGCCGTTGATCTCCAGCGCCATCGCTGAAATCAGCACGCGCTTCCTGTCCGGCAACGAGGTCTTCAGTTGGATCTGCTTGGCGGTCGGGATGCCCACGTAGTTCTGGTTGACGCAGGTGTTCTCGTTGACGGGCGCGGCTGGGCCGAACGCACGCTTGAGACACTTGACGCGGGGAAATGAGGCGGTCATAGGCCTGGGGCCGCGACGCGGCACCGCGGGAAAATGAAAGGCCTCAAACTCTAAAGGATGGCTGCGGCAGTGCCGGTGTCGATCTGCATCACGAATCGGAATTTCATGTCTTGAACGTGTTAGTCACTTGCCCATCACGCACTGCCCAGAAGCTTGCCGAGTGTCGCCATACCTTGTTCCAGGTCCACGCTCCACGGGTGGCCGTGATTTAAGCGCAGGAAATTGCCGAACGCGCCCGACGACGAGAACAGGGGTCCCGGCGCAATGCTGATGCCATGGTCCAGCGCGGCGCGGTGCACCTTCAGCGTGTCGATATGCGCGGGCAGTTCCACCCACACGAAGTAGCCGCCCGCCGGCCGGGTCGCGCGCGTGCCTTTGGGAAAGTAGCGGGCCACGGCTTGCAGCAGTTCGCCCTGCTGCAAGGCCAACGTCTGCCGGAATTGCCGCAGGTGGCGGTCGAAGCCGCCTTTTTCCAGATAGGCCGCGATGGCGGCCTGGGTCGGCGCGGCGGTGGCCAGGCTGGTGGTCAGCTTGTTGCGCATGATCTTGCGCGTGTAGCGGCCGGCCGCCACCCAGCCTACGCGATAGCCCGGCGCCAGCGTCTTCGAAAAAGACGAGCAGTGCATCACGATGCCTTCCTTGTCGAACGCCTTGGCCGGACGTGGCCGCGTTTCGCCGAAGTAGAGTTCGCCGTAGACGTCGTCTTCGATCAGCGCCACGCCGTGCTTGGTCAACAGCTTGACCAGCGCTTCCTTCTTGCTGTCGGGCATCAGGCTGCCCAACGGATTCTGGAACGTCGTCATCAGCCAGCAGGCGCGCGGGCGGTGCTGCAGGATGGCCTGCTCCAGCGCTTGCAGGTCGATGCCTTCGCGCGGATGCGTCGCCACTTCGATGGCATGCAGTTGATTGCGTTCCAGCGATTGCAGCGCGGCGTAGAACGTGGGGGATTCCACGATCACCGCGTCGCCCGGGTTCGTGACTGCGGCAAGGCTCAGGTTCAGCGCGTCCAGCGCGCCGTTGGTGATGATGATGTCGTCCACCGGCACGGACACGCCGTCGGCCAGGTAGCGCAGCGCGATCGCGCGGCGCAGCGCCGGATCGCCGGGGCTGAGGTCATCGATCGAGCCCCACGGATCCAGCCGCTGTACGGTGGACGCCATGAACTTGGCCAGTCGGCCGTAGGGCAGCAGCGACGGGCTGGGAAAGGCCGAGCCGAAGGGGATCATGTCGCGGCGCAAGGTGGCGTTCAGCACCTGCAGCACGTTGTCGCTGACGTCCACGGGGTGGCGGCCCGCGCTGGCGGTCGACAGCGCCTCGGGTTCGGGCAGGGCGCCATGCGGGTCGCGCAGCACGTAGTAGCCGGAACGGTCGCGCGCGCGAATCAGCCCGCGCGCTTCCAGCAGGTAATAGGCCTTGAACACCGTAGACGGGCTGACCCCGCGGCTGGTGCTGGTCTGCCGCACCGAGGGCAAGCGGTCGCCCACTTGCAGCAGGCCCGATCGGATCGAGGCAGTGATGTCTTCTGTCAGCCGTTCATAGCGCTTCATGGCAGGTCCTATTTGCGCGGTTCAGATAGCACGGGCAGCGTGTGCAGCGTGGGGGCCCTTTTTTCCGCCGGGCCGCCCCAAGGTAAAAAGCGCCCCCTCGGGGGGCAGCAAGCACGCGAAGCGTGTGCAGCGTGGGGGCATTTACAGCGACATACCAATGGCCCGCATGACCAAGCGCAGCGCGTAGGCGGTCACGCCCAGCGCCGCGACGCTGCCTGCCCAGATCAGCGCCAGCCACAACAGCCGGCTGCGCCACGACGGTAGCGGGTGAGAGGGGCTGTTCATCGCATTCATCAGTGGAACTCCTCGCCGGTGCGGACCTTGCCGCGGAAGACGTAGTACGACCAGGCGGTGTACATCAGGATAATGGGAATGATCAGCAAGGCTCCCACTAATGCGAAACCCAGGCTTTGCGGTGGCGCAGCTGCGGTCCAGATCGACACGTCAGGCGGGATGATCGCCGGCCAGATGCTGATGCCCAGCCCGCTGTAGGCCAGGAACACCAGGCACAGCGACAGCATGAAGGGCCCGGCGGCGGGCATGCCGCGCACTCGCCGGATCAGGTCGAAACCGGCGGCCGCCACCAGCACGGGCACCGGGAAGAACCAGAACATGTTGGGCAGGCTGAACCAGCGCTGCGCAATCTGCGGCTGCGCCAGCGGCGTCCAGATACTGAGCACGGCGATGACGGCCAGCAGCGCCAGCGTCAGTGGCCGCGCGATGTCGCACATGTGGCGGTGCAACCGGCCTTCGGTCTTCATGATCAGCCACGTGCAGCCCAGCAGCGCATAACCCGCCAGCAACCCCAGGCCCGTGAAGATCGAGAACGGGCTGATCCAGTCCCATGCGCCACCCTGATAGGCGCGGTCGACGACCGGGATGCCTTCGATGTAGGCGCCCAGCGTCACGCCCTGGAAGAAGGTGGCGCACACCGAGCCGAAGACGAAGGCGCGGTCCCAAAGCGGGCGATGGTGCTCGTCGGCCTTGAAGCGGAATTCGAACGCCACGCCGCGGAAGATCAGGCCCAGCAGCATGAAGACCAGGGGCAGGTGCAACGCGCTGAGGATGACGGAGTACGCAAGCGGAAACGCCGCCATCAGACCCGCGCCGCCCAGCACCAGCCAGGTCTCGTTGCCGTCCCAGACGGGCGCCACGGTGTTGACCATGACGTCGCGTTCATCGCGGTCGCGGATCAGCGGAAAGAGGATGCCGATTCCCAGGTCGAAGCCATCCATCACCACATACATCATCACGCCGAACAGGATGATGACGGCCCATATCAGTGCAAGATCGATGCCCATGGCCTCAGACTCCTGAATGCTTGCGTTGCGCGGGCTCGGTGCCCGCCAGGGTGGACGCGGCGGACAGCGGGCGCGACGGCTGGCGCGGTTCGCCCGGTCCGCCGGACAGCGGGGCGTGGCCCGGTGCGGGGCTGGGGCCCATGCGGATCAGGCGCAGCATGTACGACACGCCGGCGCCGAACACCAGCAGATAGACCACCACGAACAGGGCAAGCGTCAGGGTCAGTTCACCCAACCCGTGGGGCGTGGCCGCATCCGCCGTGCGCATCACGCCATAGACGATCCAGGGCTGGCGGCCGATCTCGGTGACGTACCAGCCAGCCAGCATCGCGATGATGCCCGACGGCCCCATCCACAGCGCAAACCGCTGCAGCGCACGCGACTCATACAAGCGGCCGCGCCACCGGGTCCACAGCGCCCAGCCGGCCAGCAGGATCATCAGCGTGCCCAGCCCGGCCATGATGCGAAACGACCAGAACACCACGGTCGCGTTGGGCCGGTCTTCGGGCGGGTACGACTTCAGCCCGGGGAACTGGCCGTCCCAGCTATGCGTGAGGATCAGGCTGCCCAGGCGCGGCACGTTCAGCGCAAAGCGCGTTTCTTCGCGCTCCATGTCGGGAATCCCGAAGAGCGTCAGCGGCACGCCCGCGCCCGGCTCGTTTTCCCAATGGCCTTCGATGGCGGCGATCTTGGCGGGTTGATGCTTGAGGGTGTTCAAGCCATGGATGTCGCCCACCACGGCTTGCAGCGGCGCAACCAGCAGCAGCATGCCCATCGCCATCGCAAACATCTTCTTCACGGCCGGGCTGCGGTCGCCGCGCAGCAGGTGCCAGGCGCCGGAGGCGCCGACCATCAGCGCAGTGGCCAGGAAGGCGGCGATGCCCATGTGCGCCAGGCGGTACGGGAACGAGGGGTTGAAAATCACGGCCAGCCAATCGGTGGGCACCACGCGGCCGTCCAGGATCTCGTAGCCGGCGGGTGTCTGCATCCAGCTGTTGGACGCCAGGATCCAGGTGGCCGACACCAGCGTGCCCAGCGCCACCATGACGGTCGAGAAAAAGTGCAGGCCCGGGCCCACGCGCGACCAGCCGAACAGCATGACGCCCAGGAAACCGGCTTCCAGGAAGAAGGCGGTCAGCACTTCATAGGCCAGCAGCGGTCCGGTGACGCTGCCGGCGAAATCGGAGAAGAAGCTCCAGTTCGTGCCGAACTGATAGGCCATCACCAGGCCGGACACGACACCCATGCCGAAGTTAACGGCGAAGATCTTGGTCCAGAAATGGTAGAGGTCGCGATAGACGGTTTTCTGCGTCCGCAGCCACAGGCCTTCCAGGACGGCCAGATAGCTGGCCAGGCCGATGGTGATGGCGGGGAAAACGATGTGAAAAGAAATGGTGAAGCCGAACTGTATTCGGGCAAGCAATAGCGCGTCGCTATCCATAGCGGTCTTCCTGACTTCGTCGCCGGCGCGAGGGTTCCGTCACAAGACGGCAGGCGCAGACGGGTGTTGAACCTGCACCACGAAGTTAGGATATGTGCGCTGATTGGTACAGATTCAGAATCTGAGAAAAAAAGCGGATCAGTTAGGGCGAATCCACGCGATAGCTCGCTCTTTCATAGGAAAAATGCCGCCAGCTCAGTTTTTCGGATTCGTCGACGTTACAAAAAAGACAGTACAGATAGCGGGGTGCGTCCCCTGATCCGCTCAGGCAGGGAAGGCAAGCCTTCCCTGCCGAGGGCTTAGCTTGCGCAGGCCTGCGCGGCCTCGTCGATCAAGCCGGCGACTTCCGCCGCGCGCGAGGCCAGCGAGGCATGGCTGGCATCCAGCGTGATCACCTTGCGGGCTTGCATCCGGTTGGCCATCCGCGTCTGGTTTTCGGGGGCGATCATGCGGTCCTGGCTGGATATCTGGTACCACGACGGCTTGTTGCGCCAAGCGGGCGTGGCGACGGTGTCGCCGAAGGTGCTTGCCAGCGGCGCCTTCTGAGTAATGCCCATGACCAGCCCTTCGTCGGCGGGCAAGTCCTGGCAGAAGCTTTCGTGGAACTTGTCTGCCCGGACCCACAGGTAGCCGTCGCTATCGGGGGCCAGATGGGGAGCGGCGGCGGGCAGGTGTTCCTGCGTGATGCCGCCGGGGCTTTCACCGGCATCCGGGGCGAATGCGGCGATATAGACCAGGCCCGCGACATTGGGCTGGTTGCCCGCGACGCTGATCACGGCGCCGCCATAGGAGTGGCCCACCAGCAGGACGGGCCCCTTCTGCTGCGCGATCATCTTGCGAGTGCGTTCGGCGTCATCCGCCAGAGAGGTCAATGGCATGTCGACGGCGTGCAGGTCCTGATAGCCCTTGCGCGACAGTTCCAGAATGACGCGGGCCCAATGGGCCGCACCGCCCCAGAAGCCGTGGACCAGGATGATGCTGGGTTTGCTGCTCATGATGTGTCTCCAGTGGGGCAAGAGCAACGATCATGCCCGGGAAGCGCGCGCCGCATCATCAAATTTCGCTATCGCGGCGCGCGCTTGCGAATGCCGGCAGGCGCGGCAATCGCCCACCTTGCCCGCTGGGCTACGATGGGGGCCCGCCCGTCGGAGCCACCCCCACATTTGGCGCAGGCCGTCGTCCTTCGCCGCAGAGACACCCGATCGTCATGAGCATTACCCAGAAGAAGGGCTCGTCCAATCCAGCCCAGGCTTTGCCGCACCGGATCCGCGATCAGCTGCGTTTCGATATCTTGACCGGCGCCTTGCCTGCGGGCACGCCGCTCAAGCAAGATGAACTGGCCGCCCGTTTCCAGGCCAGCCGCATCCCGGTGCGCGAGGCGCTGCGCCAACTGGAAACGGAAGGCCTGGTGGCGTATCCCCTGAACCGCGGCGCGGTCGTCATCCGCATGGACGTGGATCAGATCTGCGAGTTGCTGGACATCCGGATCGCGCTGGAAGGCTATGCGGTGCGCGCCGCCGTGCCGAACATGGCGCGGGCCGACCTGGAAGCCTTGGAAGCCCTGCTACGCGCCTACGACGAAGCGGATTCCGTGCCGGATCGGGTTGACGCGATACGCCGTTTCCACCTGGCTCTGTGCGCCCCGGCGAATAACACGCGCCTGCGCCGGCTGATCGAGGAGTACGGCCTGAACACTGCCCGCTACACCTACGAGGTGATGTCGCAAGCGGCGGGCATGGACAGCCCGCAGGCGGATCACCACCGCATCCTGGAGGCCTGCCGCAAGCAGGACGGCGAGTTGGCGGCAAGCCTGGTTCAAGCACACATTCTTGAGACGAAGAAGAACCTCGTCGCCATGCACCGCATGCGGCAAGAAGGCTGACGCTCGCGCGCTGCGGGTCAAGGCGATGGCCGCGCGGCGAGCGGGGCGGCCGGAAGCCGCTGGGCGCGCTGGCTTAGCCACACGCTGGCCACCACGATCGCCATGCCGGCCAATTGCGCGGCGGAGAGGCGCTGGCCCAGCACGCCCCAGCCCAGCAGCACCGCCGAAATCGGGCTGAGAAAGCCCAGTGACGAGACCACCGCGGGTTCCAGCTTTGCGACGCCGCGGAACCACAGCACATAGGTCAGCGCCGCGCCGATCAGCCCCAGATAGGCCAGGCCCGTCACGTTCAAGGCGGTAAGCGGAGGCAAGGCGGGTTCGGCAAGCAACGCCACAGGTAGCAGCAGGATGCCGCCGGCGGTCAATTGCCACGAGGTGAAGGTCAGCGCGGACACGGGCGGCTGCCAGCGGCGGCTAAGCACGGTGCCCAGCGCCATGGATGCGGCGCTGGCCAAGCCGGCGGCAATGCCCACCGGATCCAGCGCGGCCTTGGGCGTCAGCACCAGCAGCGCCACGCCGGCCAGGCCGCTTAGCGCCGCCACGACGGACAGGCTGCGGATCGGCGAGCCCAGCAACGTGCGGGCCAGCAGGATCACCACCAGCGGCTGGATTGCGCCCAAGGTCGCAGCCACGCCGCCGGGCAGGCGGTACGCAGCCACGAACAGCAGCGCCCAGAACACCGAGAAATTCAGCGCGCCCAGGATGAACGCGCGCAGCCACCAGATGCCCTGCGGCAACTGGCGCACGGCCAGCAGCAGCAGGATGCCGGCCGGCAGCGCACGCAGCATGGCGACGGTCAGCGGATAGTCCGCGGGCAGCATCAAGGTGGTGACGACGTAGGTGCTGCCCCAGATGGCGGGCGCCAGGGCGGTCAGCAGAAGATCGGAACTGCGGCTCATGATGGTCGTTCTCGTTTGGCTCAGGCCTACAGACTAATTGAATCGTCGCCATAAGATAATATCCATTCCATTAGCAATATCATTCACTGTAGGTGAATAATCAATGGATCATCTAACGGCGTTGAAGGTCTTCAGGCAGGTCGTGGAGCAGGGCGGGTTCGCGTCGGCGTCGCGCCAACTGGGCTTGTCGCCTGCCGCCGTCAGCAAGAACATCGCCGAGCTTGAACGCCACGTCGCCGCGCGGCTGCTGAACCGCACGACCCGCCGCATGAGCCTGACGGAAGCCGGCACGCGCTACTACGAGCAGGTCGCCCGCATCCTGGATGATCTGCAAGAGGCCGAACAGTCGCTGGGCCCCATGCAGCGCGAACCCGCCGGACTCTTGCGCGTGAGCGCACCCATGTCGCTGAGCCTGCTTCGCATCTGTCCCGCCGTTCCCGCGTTTCTGGAACGCTATCCGCAGGTGTCGCTGGACCTGAACCTGGAAGACCGGCGCGTCGACATCGTGAAGGAAGGTTTCGATCTGGCGATCCGCGGCACCGACCGGCTGGAAGACTCCAGCCTGGTGGCCCGAAAGCTGATGACGCTGGATCACGTACTGTGCGGGGCGCCGTCCTACTTCAAGCGCGTGGGCGTGCCGGCGTCGCCCGAGGCCGTTCGGGGCATGGAGCGCGTGCAGTTCACCTTGTCGGGCCACGCCGATGAATGGGTCTTCACGCGCGCGGGGCAGACGCAACGCGTGCCCGTGCATGGGCGGTACAAGGTCAGTTCCAGTCTGGCGGTGCGCGATGCGTTGCGGGCGGGCTTTGGCGTCAGCCTCGTGCCGCGCGTATATGTGCAGGAAGATCTCGACCGCGGCGCGCTGCAAGCCGTGCTGCCCGATTGGCTACCGGTCGAGACTTACGTCTATGCCGTCTATCCGTCGCGCCGCCACATGGTGGCGAAGGTGCGCGCGTTTGTGGATTTCCTGGTGGAAGAATTGGGCGCGCGCCAGCCTTGACCGCCGCGCGCCCGCCAGGCGTCAATACATGTGCTGGCCGCCGTTCATGGCCACATTGCTACCGGTCATAAAGCCCGCCAGGTCGCTGCAGATGAACGCGACCAGCGCCGCGACTTCCTCGGGCTGGCCCAATCGGCCCACGGGGATCTGCGGCAATATCTTTTCCTTCAATACCTCCTCGGGCACCGCCTGCACCATGCGCGTGTCCAGATAACCGGGCGACACGGTGTTGACCGTGACGCCCTTGCTGGCCAGCTCCAGCGCCAGCGATTTGGTGAAGCCGTGTATCCCGGCTTTCGATGCGGCATAGTTGGTCTGTCCGAACGCGCCCTTGCTGCCGTTCACGGACGAGATGTTCACGATGCGGCCCCAGCCGCGGTCCGCCATGCCGCCGCATAAGGGCTGCGTCATGTTGAACATCGAATCCAGGTTGCTGTGCATCACTTCGGACCAGTTTTCGAAGCTCATCTTGCGCAGCCGGGCGTCACGGGTGATGCCGGCGTTGTTGACCAGGATGTCGATCTGGCGGCCGTCGCGTTCCAGCCGCCGCATCAGCGCCTGGCACGAGGCGTAGTCGCCCACGTCCACCTGATAGATGGCGAAGCGCCGTCCCTTGGCCGCTTCTTCGTCGACCCAGGCGCGCGTGGCGTCTTCGCTGGCGTGGTAGGTGACGATGACGTCATGGCCGGCGTCGGAAAGTGCCAGGGCGATGGCCCGCCCCAGGCCGCCGCCGCCGGTGACCAGCGCCGTGCGCTTAGCCGTCATGGCGCCCACCCGGCTGGCTGGCGTCGCGCATGGCCGA
Source organism: Achromobacter sp. FW305-C-13 (assembly GCF_058783475.1). Lineage (NCBI taxonomy): Bacteria > Pseudomonadati > Pseudomonadota > Betaproteobacteria > Burkholderiales > Alcaligenaceae > Achromobacter > Achromobacter sp. FW305-C-13. The sequence goes on from NZ_JBYSYN010000002.1 coordinate 753,425, forward strand.
GCAAGCCGCGGCCATCTGGTTCGACATCGTGGACCACATCTGCGTCAGGGGCGACGTGCCGGCGGCCATGCCGGCACCGGTGGCGCTCTTGAACCAGCCGCTCATGGCCTCGCCCAGCCCGGCCGCCAGCGCTGCCTGCTCTTCGAGCGCGGCGTGGGTGATGGCCTGGCTGGCTTCCAGCTGGCATTGCCATTGCTTGCGCGTGATCTCGCCCAGGGCCGGGGCGATCTGTTGCCAATCTCCGCCTTGCTTCAGCGGGCCGAGGGTGTCCAGGTACCGGGCGGCGTTGTCGTCGGCCAACCGGCGGCCAAGTTCCATCCAGCGTTGCTGGCTTTCTTGCGCAAGCTGGGCCAGCCGTTGGCAGTAAGCGGCATTGGCGCCGGCGATGCCTTGGGTCGTGGGGGCAGTAGTCTTCTTCATCATCCGTCCTTTTAAGAGAGTGGTAAGGGGTAACGAATCAGTCTCAAGCCATCTGGCTCAAGGTCTTGCGAAAACGCGCCAGAGAAAACGCGAACAGGACTGTGCCGATCAGCGCCAGCGCCAGGAAGGGCTGCCACACGACGCTTAAGCCCGCGCCGCGGTAGAGGATTGCCTGGCCGAGTTCCACGAAGTGCGTGGTGGGGGCGGCCAGCATGATGTGCTGCACAAAGTCCGGCATGCTTTCACGCGGCGTGGTGCCGCCGGACAGCATTTGAAGGGGCAACAGGACCAGTACCAGCAGCATGCCGAATTGCGGCATGCTGCGCGCCAGCGTGGCCATGAAGATGCCCATGGAGGTCGTCGCGAAGAGGTGCAGCGCCGCTCCCGCCAGGAACAGCGCCACGGACCCTTCGATCGGCACGTGTAACAGGCCACGCACGATGAAAGTCAACGATAGCCCAGCGGAGGCCAGTACGACCAGCCCCATCGACCATACCTTCGCCACCATGATTTCGGTGGGGGTGACCGGCATCACCAGCAGGTGCTCGATGGTGCCGTGTTCGCGTTCGCGAATGAGCGCGGCGCCGGTCAGGATGATGGACAGCATGGTGACGTTGTTGATGATTTCCATCATCGCGCCAAACCATGCCTGCGTCAGGTTAGGGTTAAAGCGCATGCGCACGGCCAGCTCCACCGGCAGTTCGGTGGGTGCGCGGTAGCGTTTGACGAATTCGTTGATCTCGTCGGTGACGATCTGCTGGATGTAGCTGCTGCCGGTGAACGCCTGGCTCATGCGGGTGGCGTCCACGTTCAACTGGATTTCCGCCGGACGGCCGGCCAGCACGTCGCGTTGGAAGTTCGGGGGGATGTTCACCGAGAATGTGTACTTGCCCGCATCCATGCCGGCATCGGCCTGGGCCGAGGTGTTGAATGCGGGGGGCGTGAAGTGCGGCGGATAGAAGGCCGACGCGATGCGCGCGGATAGCGGGGAGGCGTCCTCGTCCACCACGGCAATGGGCGCGTTGTGCAGGGTTTCGGGCATCGCCGTGGCCGCCGTATAGATCATCAGCGTGAACGACACGGCGATCAGGATCAGCATCATCGGGTCGCGCGCCAGGCTCCACAGCTCCTTGACGCCCAGACGGAAGATATTGGCCAGGTGTCTCATTCATGCCTCCTGTTTCTTCAGCAGGAGCACCGAGGCGCCCAGGATGATCGGGATGGCGGCCAACAGCGGCCAGAACGACCCTTGCAGCGCCGTGAAATCCAGCGCCTTGCTGAACACGCCGCGGCTGATCGTCAGCATGTGCGTGGCGGGGTAGACCTGCCCGATCAACCGTCCGCCGCCTTCCAGCGACGACACCGGATTAAGCAGGCCGGCGAACTGCACGGCGGGCACCAGCGTGCCGATCATGGTGAAGAACAGCGCCGCGATCTGGCTGCGCGTGAACGTCGAGGCCAACAGACCGATGGCGGTGGCCACCACGTTGTAGATCAGCGCGGCCGCCAGCAAGGTTGCGAAGCTGCCGGTGATGGGGACGCCGAACAGCGTGACCGCCAGCAAGGTCATCAGCAGGAAATTCAGCATCGCCAGCGCCACGTAGGGCGCCTGCTTGCCCAGGAGGAATTCCAGGCGCGTGACCGGCGTGACGTACAGGTTGATGATGGATCCCAGTTCCTTTTCGCGCACGACGGCCAGGGCCGTCAGCATCGCGGGCATCATGAGCAGCAGCAGCGGAATCACCGCCGGCACCATCGCCGGCAGGCTGCGCACGTCGGGGTTGTAGCGGAACCGCGTTTCGATGCTGACTGGCTGCGTGGCGTTGGCCCCCAGCCGTTCGCGAGCCTGCTGCATCAGCCAGCCCTGATGCATGCCCAGCACATAACCGCGGATGGTTTCGGCGCGCTGTGGCATGGCGCCGTCAATCCAGACGCCGATCTGCGCCTGCTTGCCGCGCGCCACATCTCGGGCGAAACCCTGCGGGATCTCGATCGCCAGCGACAGCTCGCCGCTGCGCATGCGCGCATCCATGTCCTGGTAGTCCTTGATGGGTGGCTGCTCGATGAAGTAGCGGGAGCCGGACAGGTTCAGGCTGTAGTTCTGGCTTAGCGTGGTCTGGTCACGGTCCATGACGGCGTAGCGCAGGTCTTCCACATCCAGGCTAATGCCGTATCCCATCACGAACATCAGCAGCAGAGATCCCACCAGGGCCAGCGTGGCGCGCACCGGGTCGCGCCGCAGCTCCAGCGATTCGCGCCACATATAGCTCAAGGCGCGCTGGAAGCTGAAGCCGTGATGCGGCGCCGGGGCGGGCGCGTCGGCGGGCGCGGCATCGGCCGCTTCGGCCCCGGCTTCGGGCTGCGTGCCGGCGCCGGCGTCGATCAGATACGCGATGAACGCCTCTTCCAGCGTCTTCGCGCCGCGCAAGCGCGTAATTTCGGCGGGCGATGCGCTGACCAGCACCTTGCCCGCATGCATCAATGACATCCGGTCGCAGCGCTGCGCCTCGTTCATGAAGTGCGTCGAGATGAAGATGGTGACCTGGTCCTGCCTGGCCAGCGCAATCAGCAAGCGCCAGAAATTGTCGCGCGCAACCGGGTCGACGCCCGAGGTGGGTTCGTCCAGGATCAGCAGTTCGGGTTTATGCACCATGGCCACCGCCAACGACAGACGCTGGCGCACGCCCATTGGCAGGCTCTCGGGCAAGCTGTCCAGCGCGTCGGCAAGGTCAAAGCGCGCCACCATCTCGTCCACGCGGCCCGCAATCTCGGCTTCCGGCACATGGAACAGGCGCGCGTGCAGCACCAGGTTCTGCCGCACGGTCAGTTCGCCATACAGCGAGAAGGCCTGCGACATATAGCCGACGCGACGGCGCGTGTCGATGTTCTGCGGGTCGACTTCCTGGCCGAACAGCCACGCCTGGCCTTCGCTGGCGGGCAACAGGCCCGTCAGCATTTTCATCGTCGTGGATTTGCCGCAGCCGTTGGACCCCAGGAAGCCGAAGATTTCGCCGCGACGGATGCGAAAGTTCACGTGGTCCACGGCCACGAAGTCGCCGAAGCGCATGGTCAGGTCGCGGGCTTCGATGGCGATTTCAGCCTGGTCGTCGATGGCCAGCGGCACGATTTCCACCGGCTTGTGGCCGCGGCGCTTGGCCTCGGGCAGCAGCGCGATGAAGGCGGCTTCCAAGCCGTCTGCGCCGGTGCGCTCTGTCAGCGCTACCGGGGTGCCGGTGGCCAGTACCCGGCCCTCGTCCATGGCGATCAGCCAGTCGAAGCGCTGCGCCTCGTCCATGTAGGCGGTGGCGACGATCACGCTCATGCCCGGGCGTTCGCCCCGTATCTCGTTGATCAGGTCCCAGAATTGCGCACGCGCCAGCGGATCCACGCCGGTCGTCGGTTCGTCCAGGATCAGCAGGTCGGGGTCATGGATCAGCGCGCAGCACAGGCCCAGTTTCTGCTTCATGCCCCCCGACAGCTTGCCGGCTGGGCGCGACAGGAATGCAGACATGCCGGTGCTGCGCGTCAGGCTGTCGATGCGCCGCCGCCGTTCGGCCTCATCATGGCCGAAGAGGCGGCCGAAGAATTGCAGGTTCTCTTCCACCGAAAGGGTGGGGTACAGGTTCTTGCCCAGGCCCTGCGGCATGTAGGCGATGCGCGGGCAGACCGCGTCGCGGTGGCGGCTGCTGGCCATGTCGCCGCCCAGCACGTCGATGCGCCCTTCCTGCACGGCGCGGGCGCCCGCCACCAGCGCCAGCAGGCTGGACTTGCCCACGCCGTCGGGGCCGATCAGGCCCACCATGCGACCGGCCGGGATGTCCAGCGTGATGCCGTCCAGGGCCACGGTCTTGCCGTAGCGCAGGCTGACGCCTGCCAGCGTGACAACGGGAGGGGCGGACGTGTCCATCAGGGCACGCGGACTTCAAGGTTGGCGGGCCATGCCGCGTCGGCGTCCAGCTTCAGCCAGGCGACGCCCGGCAGGCCGGTCTTGACCTGCTTCAGATGCTGCGCAAGCAAGTCCGGGCTGATCTGCGCCTTGACGCGGAACATCAGCTTCTGGCGTTCACTGGCGGTCTCTACCGTTTTAGGCGTGAACTGCGCGGTGCTGGCCACGAACGACACCTTGGCCGGAATGACGTATTGCGGGGCGGCGTCCAGGATGATGCGCACGTCCTGGCCAAGCGCTACGCGTCCGGCCGCCTGCTCGGGCAGGAAGAAGGTCATGTACACGTCGGACAGGTCCACCATGTTCAGCACTTTTCCGCCGGCGCCCAGCACTTCGCCCGGTTGCGCCACGCGGTATTGCACGCGGCCGTCGCGCGGGGCGCGCAGTTCGCTGTCCGCGATATCGGCGTCGATGCGGGCGATGGTGGCCAGCGCGGCGGTGACGGCCGACTGGGCGCCCACTTGCGCGGCGCGCGCCGCGTCGATGGCGGCGGCGGCTGCGGTCACCTGCGCACGCGCGGCGTTCACGGCAGCCTGCGCGCTGCGCACGCGTGCGCGGTCGTCATCCAGTTCCTGGATCGACGATGCGCCTTCCTTGGACAGGGTTTCGGAACGCGCCAGCCGGCGGCGCGCGGCATCCGCTTCGCTTTCGCGTTGCGCCACCACGGCCTCGGCGGCCAGCTTGTCGCTTTCGCGCTGGGCCACTTGCGCGGCGGCGCTGGCGGCGCTGTTGATGGCCTGCTGATGCTGCGCGCGGGCCTCTTCGCGCTGCGCGTTCAGCGTGTCGATCTGCATGCGGGCGAGCGGTTGGCCGGCCGTGACGAAATCGCCTTCAATGGCCAGCACGTCCTGCACGCGACCGGCCAGCTTGGTGGCCACGTCGATCTCGGTGGCCTCGATGCGGCCGTTGCCGCTGATGAAGCCGTCGCCCGGTCCGGTGTCGGCCAGCAGGCGCCAGCCGGCATAACCCGCCGCGGCCACCGCCAGGGCGATCAGGATGGGAATCAGTTTTCGGGAGGGCAGGCGCATGGTGTCGATTCCTTGGATTTATTGGAGGGCGGCGTCGGCCGTGGCCGCGGCCGACGCTTGCGTGCCGCCGCCAAGCGCGGCATACAGGCCGACTCGGCTGGACAGCAAGGCGCGGCGCGTCTGTACCAGTGTTTGTTGCGCGGCCAGGAGGTCGCGCTGGGCATCCAGCACCTCCAGGTAGGGCGACGCGCCGTGGTCATAGCGCAGCTGCGCCAGGCGGGCGCGTTCTGTCTGCGCGGCGACGGTAGCGCGCAATACCTCCACTTGCTCGGCCAGCCAGTGCCGCGCCGACAGCGCGTCGGACACGTCGCGGAAGGCGGCCTGAATGGTTTTCTCGTAGCCGGCTACGGCCTGGTCGCGCCGTGCCTCCGCCAGGTCCAGCGCGGACTGGCGGCGGCCGGCGTCGAAGATCGGCAGGCTGATGCTGGGTGCGAAGTTCCAGGCGCGGCTTGCGCCCGAGAACAGGCCGTCGAGCTCGGCGCTGGCCGTGCCGAACGCACCCGTCAGCGTGATGCTGGGCAGGAAGGCTGCGCGGGCCGCGCCAATGTTGGCGTTGGCCGCTTGCAACTGGTGTTCTGCCGCGACGATGTCGGGGCGGTTGACCAGCAGGTCCGAAGGCAGCCCGGCCGGAATTTCACGCATGACGGCCGTATCGTCCAGGGGTTCTGCCTGTTCAGGCAAGTTCAGCGGGGCGCCCACCAGCAGCGCTAGCGCATGGGCCTGTTCGGCACGGATGCGCTCCAGGTCCGCACCCAGTGCGCGCGCTTGCTGCCACAACGTCTCCACCTGGGTCAGGTCCAGTTTGGAGATCGCGCCCACTTCGAACCGGCGGCGGAAGATGCGCAGTGATTCGGCGCGCGACGCGATGGTCTCGCGGGTCAGTTCCAGCCGTTCATCCAGTTCGCGCAGCGTCAGATAACTGTCGGCCACTTGCGTGATGAGGCTTAGCGTGGCGGCCTGCGCTGCGGCGTCAGTAGCCAGGTAGTTTTGTAGCGCGGCGTCCTTCAGGCTGCGCACGCGGCCCCAGAAGTCCAGCTCCCAGCTGGCCAGCCCCAAACCCACCTGATACTGGCTGCTGACTTGGGGCTGGCCCGTCAGGTTCAGGTCGCCCGGCACGCGGGCGCGGGTGCCGTCGGCCTGCACCCCCACGGTGGGAAACTGATCGGCGCGCTGGATGCCGTACAGGGCGCGCGCTTCTTGCACACGCGCCAACGCCGTGCGCAGATCGCGGTTGTTGACCAGAGCGGTATCGATCAATGCCTGTAGCGCAGGATCGGAGAAGTACGTCCGCCAAGGGATGTGCGACGCGGCCAGTTCGGCGGGGCGGGCCGCCGGCGCATCGTAGGCGGCCGGCACGGGCAGGGCAGGGCGGCTGTAGGGCGGCGCCATGGACACGCATCCGGCCGCCATCAGCAGGGCCAGCATGGCGGGCGCGATGCGCAGGGCGGTTTTGACTGGAAGCGGACAACGGGTCATGCATGGGTCTCCAGCGCAGGGTGGGCCGGGCGCGTCCTTGGCGGACAGGCTTGTGGCCCGACGCCTGGACGGACCCGCTACCCGGGTCATGCAACCATTGTGCCGAGGACGCGGCGCACATTCCTTGATGCGCATCAAGTTAGCGACTGACCAGTCGGTTTTTAATGGCGGAAATTGTTCGAGGGATCCGCCATGCGCGTGCAACGCCGCCGTTTACCTCCTGCCGTGCGCGTCGGGCAGATTCTGGACGCGGCATTGCAGGCTTTCTCGCAAGCCGGCTATGCCGGCACGAGGATGGACGACATCGCGCTGCAGGCCGGCTTGTCCAAAGGCGGCCTCTATGCCCACTTCTCCAGCAAGGAAGCGGTGTTCGAAGCCTTGCTGGCGCGCCATCTGGACCCGGCCCCGCTGGATGTGGATGCCGTGGTCGACGGCGCCTCGTCGCCCGGCCATCTGGCCGAGCGCATCGTGAACCATCTGTATGCCAGCCTCGCCGACCCGGCCACGGTCAGCACGATGCGGCTGCTGCTGGCCGAAAGCGGCCGCGTGCCGCATCTGGCGGCGCGCTGGCGCCGAGAGACCGCCGGCGCGCGCCAGGCGGACATCGGCAGGGTGCTGCAGCGCGCCCGGGCGCGCGGGCTGTGCGGCGATTGCCTGGCGCTTGAGCACCCTTGGCTGCTGTTGGCGCCCGTCATCCACACGATCGTGATGTCGGCGCTGATGGGGCCGCAAGAACGCGTGAACCTGGCGGCGCGGCGCCGGGGGCACGTGGCGCTGATCCGCCGGCTGCTCGAGCCGGAAGTCGCGGCCTGACGCGCAACCGGTCTTAGGGCAGAATTGCGCCCGGCGCGGGCGTGGTGGCGCACCCCGCCGCAAGTTTCTTGACGCTGAGTCTCGCTTGGTGTCCTATCCATTCACGGAGTCATTGCACATTGACGGAATATCCAGCGAGGCGCTTTTGTCGACATCAGGGATGACGGTTCGTGTGCCATCTTGGCGCTATCTGCCGGTGGCGTTCGCCTTGGTTGTTCCCGTCCTGCTGTGCGTGGGCTGGACCTGGCTGCACGCCAAGAATGAGCAGCGCAGCGCGGCTGAAGCCGCGGCGAAGATCGTTCGCGTCCAGGTCGACAACATGCTCTCCCAGGCCTGGACCCTGCTGGACCGCGTGGCGGAACTGACGCCCAAGCCCTGCGCCGAGGTGCTGTCCACGTTGCAGCGCTGGAGTTCGCTGAATCCGTATTTCCGGTCACTGATCCTGGCGAACAACGAGCATATCTACTGTTCGTCTGTCGTAGGAGACGTGGACTTCACCCTTGGCAATTTCCGCCATTGGTTCGAGGGCATCCCACCCGAGCGCTGGCTGTTTTCGGTGGCGGGCACGCCGCTGGCGCCAGGACGCCCCGCGATCCTGCTGGGCAAACCAGGAGTGCCGGGCTATAGCGGCGCGGTGGCGGTGGACGGCCGTTACGTGCTGGACTTGCTGAACGCCGTGGCGACGCTGGGCGATTACCGGTTCGAGCTCACGGTGGGTAAAGGGGCGCCTATTCGCAGCGACTCCTGGAATGCGCGTCAGGGCCCTGCTGAACTCGTATACGAGGAGGTCACACGCGACAATGGCGGTGTGGCGCTGTCCATCAAGGTCATGGCGCCATCCGAAAGCGTGGTGAGCGCCTGGCAACAACTGATGCTGAGCTATTTGCCGGTGGCCATGCTGATCGGCGCCGGGCTGGCGTTTGCAGCCTACCGCCTGCAGGCGAACCGGCTGTCGTTCAAAGAGCAATTGCGCCGCGCCATGCAGGCCGATGAGTTCCAGGTGTACTACCAGCCGGTGTATGGCCAGTTGACGGGGCAATGCGAAGGCGTCGAGGCGCTGATGCGCTGGAACCGGCCGGGCGTGGGCTTCGTGCGGCCGGACATTTTCATCGCTGCGGCCGAGGCCGAAGACATGATCATTCCGCTGACGCAGCACCTGCTGAGGTTGATCGAACGCGACCTGCAAACGTGGCAGACGCCGCCGGACTTTCACATCGGCGTGAACATCGCGCCCGAACACTTGTCCAGCCCCGGGCTGGTGCCCGAAATTCAGGCTTTCCGGGCGAACGTCGCCGCGCGCCGTCCGTTGATCGTGCTGGAGATCACCGAACGCAGCCTCATCTCGGATAACGGGCAGGCCCGCCGCAATATCGATGCGCTGCGTGCAGAAGGTGTGCGCGTGGCCATCGACGATTTCGGCACGGGCCACTGTTCGCTGTCGTACCTGCAGAAGTTTCCCGTGGATTACCTGAAGATCGACAAAGGCTTCGTGCATGCCATCCAGCCCACGGGCGAAGAGGCGCCGGTGCTGGACGTGATCATCACGCTGTCGCATCGGTTGAACCTGGCGGTCGTGGCCGAGGGCGTGGAAACGCAGGTGCAGTTCGACTACCTGACCTCGCGCGGGGTGGCGTTCATCCAGGGCTACCTGTTCGCGCGCCCCATGCCCTCAGCGGAATTCGTGCCCTGGTATGCCGGGCATTCGCCGCCCGGCTTTCAGCCCGCCTGAAACGCTCAGGCAGGCTTGGCCGGGGTCGCGGCCTTGGCGAAGAACAGGTCGGTGATGGCCTGGCTGTCCATGGGCTCGCCGTTGATGGCGCGCGTCAGCAGTTCGGCGCCCAGCAGTTGCACCGAAAACACCATGTCGGGCTGCACGCGGCGGATCTTCTCCAGATGCTTGCTGGTGTTGACCAGCGCCACCGTCTTGGCGCCGCTGTCACCGGTGGCTTCCTTGGCTGCCAGCACGATGAACGCGTTCTCGGCGTCGTCGGCGCGCAGCGCCAGCACATAGCGCGCACGGGTCACGCCCGCGGAGTGCAGGACTTCCACGCTTGACGAGTCGCCTTCGATCAGGTCTGCAGCGGCGGGATATTCCTGCGCCGAACCGGTAGGCACGATGACCGTGACCTCTTCGCCGCGCCGCCGCAGGCCGTCGTAGACGCTCAGCGCCAGCGGGGTCTCGCCTGCAATGATGATGTGGTTTTTACGCATGGCGGTGGAGAATCTGCCTTTGACCAGCCGCTTCAGATTCCCGCCGATCACCGGGCCGGCGATCGCGCTGATGGAAGTGGCGAATACGGTGATGCCAAGAATGATAATCGACGCGGTGAACAGCCTGGCAGTGATGGTGTGCGGCGTGATGTCGCCATAGCCCACCGTGGACATGGACACGATCGAGAAATAGAACGCGGTGCCCGCCTCGGTGACGGGCGGATTGAATTCGTTGCCCAGGTACAGCGTGCCGAACACCGCGTAGATCAGTAGTGACAGAACACTGACCAGCGCGAATAACGAACCCGCGGTGACACTGGCGCGGTCAAAGCGCCGCCAGTACACAATCAACGCAATGACCAGCACCAGCGTGTAGATGCCCAGTCCCGCGCGGCCGCCATCACCCAAAATGCCGAAGGTGCCGATGCCGATCAACAGCACCAGCGAGAACGCCCACGCGATGCGGGCCTTCAGGATCAGGCCCAGCGCAATCACCTGCAAGCCCACGCCAAGCACCAGGCGGGGGATTTCCAGCAGGCCCACGACGCGCATCACTTCATGCCAGTTGTCCAGCGCCAGCCAGAAGGAATACTCGCGGGCGCGCACCTCGCGCAGCACCGGGTGCATGAAGGCGTATCCGTCCAGCGCCACCAGGATGGCCAGGCACCAGTTGGGCGGAAAGAACGCCAGCACTTTTCTGAAACGCTGCCGCAGGGATGGGAGGGTGATGGGCATGGGAAGCTGTGTCCTTTTCCGCCATTTTAGGATGGCGGCCACAACGCTTTGCTATATCTAATAGGTATAGAAGGCTATCAACAAAGAATTACTGGATTCACGTCCGAGGTCCTAAACTTCCTCCATCACGCGGCTATCCAAGAGGAAAACCGCTGATACGGGCGATAAGCCCGCCAGCAGTCAGGGCGGGCCCAGACCCCGGGCGTTGATCACGTTGCAGCTTGTGCGGGGACTAGAGACCCCGCTCAGGTTCACGGTCGGACCGTGCGTGAGTAGTATGAGGCACGAATGTTGGAATCGCGTGATCCAGGTAGAAGGCATCAGTGCCGGCTGATGACTCCGGGTTCACGTGTTGTTTTAGCGCGGCGTCTTACCTCTCGGGGGCAGCGCCGCGTTTTTTTCGCCTGTCGCATTGCACGACCGGCCGGGCCGCCGGGCCTTGCTGCCCGGCTCGCCTTACGGGGTCGCCTTACGTTGACGCGCTTGCGTCCGCCGTCTCCCGGCGCCAGTCTTCCAGCCCGTCCACGCGGCTGTCATCCCCAACATCCCGATAGTCCAGATCCAGCGTGATGTCCGCGGCGAACATATAGCCCCAGCCATGCACGGCGCGGATCGGCAGCGTCATTTGATTGGCGGCCGCCTTGCGCCGCAGGCGGCTGATCATCACATCCACGAAGCGGCGGCGCGTGATGCCGCTGTCGGCATCTTCCGCGCCATCGGCGTAGAAAGCGTCGCGACTGACTTTGCGGTCGGGCGCGGTGACCAGGCGCGACAGGAAGTCGCGTTCCCCGGTTGTCAGGCCCAGTATGCGGCCCGCCGGGTTGATCAGGGTCCAGCCTTTGTTCGCCAACCGCCAGGTTTCCTGCACGGGCTCATCCGCGTGCGTATCGGGCGCGGCGTCCATGCCGTCCAGCCCCACCGCGCGCCGCACCAGCGCCTGCAGCACCGCGGCTAGCTCCAGTCCGCTGACTTCAGGTGGCAAGCAGGCATCTGCCCCGCAGAGCAGGGTGCGGATGCGGCTTTCGGTGTCCGCGAAGGTGGCGATCGCCACGATGCCCAGGCTTCGGTCCACCGCGCGCAGGCGGACGGCGGCGTTGTGGATATCGGGCAGCGGCGCCTCCAGCACGATCAGCGGGCTGGGCCTGCGGGAATAGCGGTCATAGACGTCCACCAGGTCGTAGCAGCGGCGGACGCTGAAACCCAGGTGGGACAGGGCGTCCACAAGCCTGGCGTGCCTGGCATCGTCCTGCCCGAGGAAAATGACATCCAGCGTGTTGTTCATTGATGCTTCCAATGAGGTGGCGCGGCATGGAGGCGGCGCTGGAAGAGGAGGCGCGTTGGCGTCGGCAGTCCTGGCATACCCCCCCTCTCCCTAAGCTGCGCGCCATGACGGGACCGTCTGGCGGTGTTGTTTGAATGTGGGCGAGAGGTCTGGACAACTTTGTCCAGGTTCTATGTGCTTGCGGCCAGCCTTGGCCGGGCCCGGGATCCCGTTCGGCGCGTGGCCGACGCGCTGTCGCCGTTGGCCGCCGATGACCCGATCCTGCATGGAAGTCACGCCCGTGTTTCATTTAAACACGGGCGTGTTTTTTTGTGAAGATACGTTTCTGTAGTTTCTGTTGGTAACTTCAGAAGTGGGTGAAACCCCCAGGAAAGGGTTGAAACACTGTTTGTTTTGGCGTTTGCGACAGCAAATTATTAAGTATTACCGATACATTATTTTCTATTTTTTATCCAAAAATGCCCATAAACTTGTGCGGGTTTTTTGGCGCGCTAAGCGTCCGAGCGCGCGCAGGGATGCCTTGCACAGACTTCCCTGCACTTGCGGTAAGTCAATGGCGGATATGGGGTTTTTTATTTTTCGCCGGCATGAGTTGAAGCGGGGCGAGCCGTGGGAAGCGGCAGGCAAGCAGGCGATTGTTGCGATTTACGGATTAACCCTGAAATTGGGGTGCAATCCGTTTATTTGGCATCAGTATTGAGATGTTTTAATCAAATAAATAAATTCATATTAATGTCTCAGGTTGATCGATTGGACACGTTTAGCCATCGTCTGCGCAACGCAAGAATGCTTCAGGGATGGACTCAAAAGGACTTGGCAGTCGCAAGCAACCTGTCGCAAAGCGCCATCGGCAACTACGAAAGCGGGCAACGCCTGCAACCCTCAAGCGATGCCCTCATCAAGTTGACCCGCGCCTTGCGGGTCAGCCCGATGTGGCTCAGCACCGGAGAGGGGCCGATGCTGAATTCCGGTTATGCCGATCCGCCCGTCAGTGTGGGAGAGATCGCCCAGCCGCCTGCCTGGCCGTTCGAATCGGTCTCGTACGCGACCTACTCGCGGCTGAGCTCCCAGGAAAAGCGGCAGATCGAGCTTGTGCTGGCCGCCTACATCAAGGCGCGCGGCGAATAGATCCCAACGCTTGACCCGGTTGCGCGGGCCGTCGCACATCCGCCGCCTGCGCTTGCCCGCGGCCCCGCGGTTCGCTGCGCAACCGGCTGCGCAGGCGTTCCACGGGATCGGCGATCAAACCGTTCAGCAGTGCCGAGAACCCGATACAGCCCGTGACCACCAGCGCCGCAAAGAGCATGGGTTGATGCACTTCGACCTCGTTCAACAGCCAGCTGAAGAACATGATCACCAGCGAATGGCAGATGTAGATGGGATAGCTTAATTCGCCGATCGCCTTGTCCAGCCGGTGCCGCGACTGGAACAGGAACGCCAGGGGCAGCAGGGCCGCGAACAGCAGGACTGCCAGCGCGTCGCGCACGTTGTGGTTCAGACCGATTGAAAAATGAAGCAGGCAATAGACGCACAACACGGCGGTGCCCAGTTCCGGCAGGCGGTGGATGCGCCGTGTCCAGGCCTTGCAGCGCGGCAGCAGCACCTGGTGCGACAACGATCCAACCAGGAACAGCGCGAGCTCCGTGGGGAAGAAGCGGTACGTCCACGGGTCTGTCATGCCGATACCGGTTGCGACAAGCACCGCGCGCAATGCCAGCGAGGCCGCCAGCAGCGCTATCAGCCGGCGGGGGGAGTGCAGCACGAAGGGGGCCACCAGATAGAAGCTCATCTCCACGCCCAGCGTCCACGCCTGCGGCACCAGCAGCCCCTGATACAAGGGCACCTCGCTATGCGCGAAGCTACCCGTGAAGACCAGGGCTGAGTGTTCAATGCCGAAGAACATCAGCCAGTCCTGGCCCAGGATGAAAATATTAGCTAGCACCAGGAACAGTTCCGCGGAAAAGGGCAGAGCGTCGTAGATGCGGAAAAAGGCGCCGCCGCTCATCACATGCGCCATCAACGTCAACGCCGCTACCGCCAGATAGATGGGAAACAGCCGCAGGAAGCGGTTGGCGTAGAACTTGCCGGTTGCGCCCTGGTAGTTGTCCGTCGCGGTCAGCACATAGGAAATCAGGAAGCCCGAAATCACATAAAACAGCTGCACCGCCAACCGGCCGCCGACCAGGTGATCGGCATTGCCGCCACCCAGGTGGTCCAGCACCACTGACAGCGCCAGTAAGGTTCTTAAAAAGCCCATCGCCGTGTCTCCCGGTCGTCTTATTGTTTGGCCCCTCGGGCCGGACACCTGCGTCTGCGGTACCGCTGTGACCGGTGGCGTCTGCCCGTGCTGCACGGGTGGGCCGGCAAGATGGTCTGCAATGATTCTGCGCGTCGCCCGGGGGCGCCGCCATGCGGCATTCGATGCAGCCCCCTGCCTCATCGGCGTGAGTACGGGGGCGCGGCTTGCTGCTTTTGGATACGGCTGTAGGGGGGAGAGAAAGGGCGTTGCGCCCCAGTGCCGGTTACAGTCGAGGGTGTGAATTTCTTAGGAGTCCCATCCATGCTTACTCATTTGTCTTCGCGTTGCCGGTTGCTTTGCCTGAGCCTTCTGACCGTGGCATTGGCGGGTTGCGCGGGGTCCACGGGGGGCGCGCGCGCCGAAGGCGCAGCGGCGGCCAACGCCGCCAGCAGCGCGGATTCGCTGGCGCAGACCAGCTGGGAATTGGTGCGATGGACGCAAGCCGGAGGCGCGCTGCGCGACATCCCGCACGGCGACAACGGCGAACCGGTGCGCCTGACGTTCCTGGCGCAAGGCAAGCAGTACCAGGTGAACGGTTTTTCGGGCTGCAACCGCTACATGGGCTCCTATAAGCTGGAAAGCGGCAAGCTCTTCATCAACGCGCCTGCCTCCACCCGCATGGCGTGCGCCGCACCCGAGCGCGCCAAGCTGGAAGCCGATTACCTGCGCGGCCTGACCATCATTGACACGTTCACGCTGGATAGCGGCGGCGCGCCGCGGCACCTGACGTTCAATCTGCGCGGCGGCGACGTCCTGGAGTTCGAACGACGCCAGGATCCCCCCACGCCGTAACGCGCGGCGCAGCGGATATCCGTTTCAGGATGTTTTCGCGCTGAAAACAGGGTCGGGGCACGCCTACAATGGCGCTGCCCGACCCTGGCGTGTCGCCTGGGGCCAGGGAATTCCTTGCATTCCGGGAGACCCCCATGTCCTTTACCGCTTCCTTGCGCTGGCTTCTGCCGTGCGTCCTGTCCGTCGGCCTGGCCGCTTGCGCATCGCCTCCCCAGCGGGCCGCAGACGGGCAGGATCCTCGCTACCAGCCCGCCTCGGCGTCGGACATCCTGGCGCAGACCAGTTGGGACCTCGCACGCTGGACCCAGCCGGGCGGCGGTTTGCGCACCATTCCGCATCCGTCCACGAATTCCCGTCCGCTAACCGTCACCTTCATCCATGACCGCGGCGCGCCGCGCATGTCCGGCTTTGCGGGCTGCAACCAGTACAACGCGCCCTATACCGTCGCTAACGGGCAACTGATCGTGCAGGCGAATCCGGTGGCGACGATGATGGCCTGCGCCCCGCAGAACATGTCGCTGGAGCAGGACTTCCTGGCGGGCCTGACCCGCATCACCGCGACGTCGCTGGACAACACCAACAATCCGCAGCGCATGACGTGGGTACTGAGCACCGGGGATACCCTGGACTTCGGCCGCCGTGTCGACCCGGTGGCGGGTGGCCAGGCGGGGCCGACCAAGCTGGTCTATGTGAATTCCGAACGCGTGCCCTGCAACGCCGGCGCGGGGCGCACCCAGTGCTATCAGGTGCGCGACAGCGCTTCCCAGCCCTGGCAGTTCTGGTATGGCGACATCACCGGCTTCAACTTCCAGCCGGGCATCCGCTACCGCCTGCGTGTGGTCGAAGTCCCCGACCCGAATCCGCCGGCAGGCGGCTCGTCCATGCGCTGGGTGATGGACGCCGTGATCGAGCAGGAAATCGTCAATCGTTGAGCCGGATCAAGGCGGGCGGCGGGCGGGGCAACCCGCCCAGCGATTACTATTACGGGCTTCGCCGTCCGCTTTCCTTCGCTTTGCCATGACTTCCGTCGTCAATATCGCTGCCTACAAATTCGTTTCGCTGGATGCCCTGTCCGACCTGCGCGCCCATCTGCTGGCCTGGGCCGGCGCCGCGGCGCTCAAGGGCACCATCCTGCTGGCCGAAGAGGGCATCAACCTGTTTCTCGCCGGCTCCGCCGAGGGCATCGACGCCTTCCTGCAGACCTTGCGCGCGGACGCGCGCTTTGCCGACCTGGAAGTCAAGTTCAGCCATAGCGAAGGCGTGCCGTTCCGCAAGCTGCTGGTGAAGATCAAGCGCGAGATCATCCGCATGGATCACCCTACCATCCGCCCCGAAGCCGGACGCGCCCCGGGCGTGGACGCGCAGACGCTGGCGCGCTGGCTCGCGCAGGGCGCGGACGATGCCGGACGGCCCGTCGTGATGCTGGACACCCGCAACGCGTTCGAGGTGGACGAAGGCACGTTCAAGAACGCCATCGACTGGCGCATCGACCGCTTCACGCAATTCCCCGCAGCCGTGCAGGCGCACCGCGCCGAACTTGAAGGCAAGACCGTGGTCAGCTTCTGCACGGGCGGCATCCGCTGCGAGAAAGCCGCCATCTACATGAACGAGGCCGGCATCCAGAACGTGTATCAACTGGACGGCGGCATCCTCAAGTACTTCGAGGAAACCGGCGGCCCGGGCTACGAGGGCAAGTGCTTCGTCTTCGACGAACGGCACTCGCTGGACCCGGAGCTTGCGCCTAGCAAGTAAGGTTTTCTGCGGCGGATACTGACGGGAATCCGTCCGCTTTGGCACGTAGCCCACATCGCCGCTGCACGTTGACGCGCTACCGTTCCCCTGATGGCTATTGATCAGGAGAAACCCATGACGATTCAACCCATTTCACGCCAGGCGACCCCGGTTACCGCGGAACGCCAGCCCAGCGCGCGCATGCCGGCTCGCACCGTGGCAGCACGCCTCGTACCGGGGCATCGCAACAGTATTGCGGACGTGCTGGCGACGCCCGGCGCTGCCGATATCGAACTCGAACTTCCGCAGCGGCGAAGGCCGGCTGCTGCCGCGGACTTTGCGTGATGTTCATCCTGGACACCAATGTGGTGTCTGAACTGCGCAAGGTTCGGACCTTTGATGGCAGAGTGCTGCCCGTCGATGACGCGGTGGCGTTGCGCGGCGCGCAACTGCATGTGCCGAATGCACAGCCATTGTTCGACGGGCTGATCGCCGCTACGGCCCTGGTTCACGACATGACCGTAGTCACCCGGGACGCGTCGGATTTTCTGCCTTGCGGCGTCAAAGTGTTCAATCCCTGGCAAAGCGGGGGCGCAGTTTCCTGGCCGCCAACGCAAAAACGGCCAACTCGCTGAGCTTGCGCGAGTTGGCCGTTTGGCCTGGTGGGCGTTGCGCGATCAGCGCACGCGCATGCCGGGTTTCGCGCCGGGGAACGGTTCCAGCACGTAGATGCCGGCGTCCACGGCTTCGTCCGCGTGGCTGGCGGCCAGCACCATGCCTTCGGATACGCCGAACTTCATCTTGCGCGGGGCCAGGTTGGCCACCATGACGGTCAGCTTGCCGATCAGGTCTTCCGGTTTGTAGGCCGACTTGATGCCCGAGAACACGTTGCGGTGGCGGCCTTCGCCCACGTCAAGCGTCAGGCGCAGCAGCTTGGTCGAACCTTCGACGTGTTCGCAATTGACGATCTGCGCGATACGCAGGTCGACGCGGGCGAAGTCGTCGATCGAGATCGTTTCGGCCAGCGGCTCGCCACCGGGCACCACGACCGGTGCGGCGGGCGGTTCGAACAGGTCTTCCAGCATTTGCGGTTCGACACGCTGCATCAGGTGCTTGAACGGCGCGACGCGCTGCGGCAGGACGGCGGCATCGGCCCACGTGAACGGCGCCTGGGCGCCGAAGAGTTCCAGCGCCACGCGCTCGGCCAGCGACGGCAGCACGGGGGCCAGCATCACGGACAGGGCCTTGAAGCCTGCCAGCGAACGCGAGCAGATGTCCTGCAGCGCGGCCTTTTGCGCGTCGTCCGCCGTGGCGATGCCCTTGGCCAGCACCCACGGCTGGGCCGTGTCGAACGCCTGATTGATGCCGTCGGCGTAGGCCATGATTTCGCGGATGGCGCGGTTGTATTCGCGGGCTTCGAACGCGGCGCGGATGGATTCGGCCTGTTGGGCGTATTCCGCCGACAGCGCGGCGGTGTCGCCCGAATAGCCCAGGGCGCCGTCGAAGTGCTTCGTAATGAAGCTGGCGGCGCGGCTGGCGATGTTGACGTACTTGCCGACTAGGTCGCTGTTGACGCGGGCGATGAAGTCTTCGGGGTTGAAGTCCATGTCTTCGACGCGGGCGTTCAGCTTGGCGGCAATGTAGTAGCGCATCCACTCGGCGTTCATGCCGATTTCCAGATAGCGCAGCGGCGAGATGCCGGTGCCGCGGCTCTTGGACATCTTTTCACCGCTGACGGTGATGAAACCGTGCACGTTCACCGCGTCCGGCGTCTTGCGGCCGGCGAACTTCAGCATCGCGGGCCAGAACAGCGCGTGGAAATACACGATGTCCTTGCCGATGAAGTGGACTTGTTCGGTGGTGCCATTGGGATCGAGCAGGGCGTCGAAATCCAGGCCCTTGACTTCGCAGTACGACTTCAAGGACGCCAGATAGCCGACCGGCGCGTCCAGCCACACATAGAAGTACTTGCCCGGCGCATCGGGGATCTCGATGCCGAAGTAGGGCGCATCGCGCGAAATGTCCCAGTCGCCCAGCTTGGCTTCGCCGTCTTCGGCACCCAGCCATTCGCGGGTCTTGGCCAGCATTTCCGGCTGCAGGTGCTTGCCGCCATTGGCGTTCGAACCCGTGGTCCATTGCTGCAGGAATTCCACACAACGCGGGTCGGACAGCTTGAAGAAGAAGTGGTCCGACGACTTCAGCACGGGCGTGGCGCCGGTCAGCGCCGAGTACGGGTTGATCAGCTCGGTGGGCGCATACACCGCGCCACAGACCTCGCAGGAATCGCCGTACTGGTCCTTGGCGTGGCACTTGGGGCACTCGCCCTTGATGTAGCGATCGGCCAGGAACATGCCCTTGACGGGGTCGTAGAACTGCTCGATCGAGCGCGTTTCGATCAAGTCCTGGGCTTTCAGCGCGCGATAGATGTCGTGCGACAGCGCGACGTTCTCGGCGGAATCCGTGGAATGCCAGTGGTCGAAACGGATGTGGAAGCCGTTCAGGTATTGCGGGCGCTCAGCGGCGTAGCGGGCGACCAGCGCCTGCGGCGTGATGCCTTCCTTTTCAGCCTTCAACATGATGGGCGCGCCGTGCGCGTCATCCGCCCCTACGAAGTGCACCGTGTGGCCCGCCATTCGCATCGAACGAACCCAGATATCGGCCTGGATGTACTCCATGATGTGGCCGATGTGGAAAGATCCGTTGGCGTAGGGCAGCGCAGTGGTGACAAATAGGGTGCGAGACATGGTTGTCAGTAGAGGTTGAGGGGAAAAAGGGGATTGGCCGGCCATTTTAGGGCAACGGCGCAGACTTGGCGGCCGCAGGGGGCGCCGGTGCCCGGGAATGACGCAACCCGCCTATCGCAATGCAGCGAACGAGGCGGGTTGAGGGAGGCGGCCAGACGCCGCATGCGGGCGACCCACGCGAAGGCGCCGGGATGGCCTGCCCAAGCATCGGCCGACTTGCGCCGCAGGGCGGCGCAAGCGCTTACGGGAAAGCCGCCGTCAGCGGATTTCGCGGGCTTCGACGTCGATCACATCGCCGCGCGGTTGCGTGGCGAAGGGGGCGGTGGCGGACTGGAACGGACCCGGGCGGGCGCCTTGGCGCTGGCTCCAATAGGCGCGAACGCCGAAAGGTTTGCCGCGCACCTTGGCGACCACGTACAGGATCGCCACGGCGATCGCCGTGGACAGCATGAAGACCAGCGCCATCGCCATGCCGATCAAGGCCAGGGCGGCGAATAGGACGGCACGGAAGAAGCGGATAAGTGTGTTGGTCATGAAGGTCGGATGCAAAACGCAGCGAAAGGTTCCCGTGTATCCGCTATCCTTTAGGGGATGGCGGCCCGCAGAAGCCGCGCTGCCTACGGAACCATAGTGACATGAGTATAACGATAGAACACATCCGCGCCGCTTTGCGCGCCGCGCACGACCCGAACACCGGATTGGACCTAGGCGTTTCTGTAAAAGATCGTGACATTCAATTAACGGGGCCGCGTGTCGCCCTGACGCTGGAACTGGGTTATCCGGCCGACGGCGTCCGCGACCAGATCCGCGATATTGCCGTGGCGGCCCTGGCAGCAGCCGGCTCGCCGGACGCGCAAGTCACCGTTACGTGGAAGGTTGCCGCCCACGCGGTGCAGAAGGGCCTGAAGCCCCTGCCGAACGTGCGCAACATTATTGCAGTGGCCTCGGGCAAGGGCGGCGTGGGCAAAAGCACCACCGCCGTGAACCTGGCGCTGGCCCTGTCCGCCGAAGGCGCCAAAGTCGGCCTGCTAGACGCCGATATCTACGGCCCCAGCGTGCCGACCATGCTGGGCATTTCCGGCCGTCCCGAAAGCCTGGACAACAAAAGCATGGAACCGCTGACGGGCCACGGCCTGCAAGCCAATTCCATCGGATTCCTGATCGACGCCGATTCGCCCGCCATCTGGCGCGGCCCCATGGTGACGCAGGCGCTGGAGCAATTGCTGCGCCAGACCAACTGGCGCGACCTGGACTACCTGATCGTCGACATGCCTCCGGGCACGGGCGACGTGGCGCTGACCCTGGCGCAGAAAGTGCCGGTGGTGGGTGCCGTCATCGTCACCACGCCGCAAGACGTGGCGCTGCTGGACGCCCGCAAGGGTTTGCGCATGTTCCAGAAGGTGGAAGTGCCGATTCTGGGCGTGGTCGAGAACATGGCCATCCATATCTGCTCGCAATGCGGGCACGCTGAACACATCTTCGGCGAAGGCGGTGGCCAGCGCATGGCCGAGCAGTACCAGACGCCCTGGCTGGGCAGCCTGCCGCTCACGCTGGCGATTCGGGAACAGACGGATGCCGGCACGCCGACCGTGGTGTCGGACGCCGGCAGCGAAGCGGCTTCGCTGTATCGGGGTATTGCGCGCAAGCTGGCTGAGGGCGTCGCGGCGCTACCGCGCGACATGGCCGGAAAATTCCCGTCCATCGTCGTGCAGCAGCCGACCTGACGCATGCGGTGGGCAGCCCGCGCCTTTTTGGCTGGACTTTGCGTAGTATCGGGCGAGGCGCTGGCCAAACGTCCGGAGATCATCGTGGATCCTGGCGGCGTGCCGCCGGCCGCGCTGCAGGCGATCACCGAGGCGGTGGACGCGATTGCGCGCTTGGCCGAAGACCAGGACGGCGGTGAAATCAACCGCTTGCGCCGGCGCGCGCGCGACGCGACGTTGGCCGCCCTGGCGACCCAGGGCTATTTCTCGCCCACGGTGACGCTCGAAGCCGGCACCGATATCGGCGGGGAAACCTGGGATATCGGCATCGTGTCCGGCAAGCGTACGACCGTGTTGGAAGTGGACTTGAAGTTCACCGGCCGCATCACCCGCCCCGAGTATGCGCAGCGGGTTCAGAAGCTGCGCGACGACTGGCAGTTGAAGGCGGGGCAGCCGTTCATCAACAGCGACTGGAACAAAGCGAAATCGAGCCTGCTGGACCAAGTCTCCACGCGCGACTTCATGTTGGCGCGCATGACGGCGTCGCAGGCCGATATCGAGGCGGACACGGCGTCGGCCGTACTGCGCGTCACCATCGACAGCGGACCCCAGGTCCGCATGGGCGAACTGAATACCGAAGGCCTGAAACGGGTGCCGGACAAGCTGGTGCAGCGCTACGTGCGCTATTCGGTGGGCTCGGCCTACGACCAGAACCGGTTGGACACCTGGCAGCAGGACTTGCAGTCCACCGCGTTCTTCCGGGGCGCCTTCGTCTCGCTGGAGCAGCCGGGCGCCACGCAACAGCAGCAACAGGCTCAAGAGGCGAAATCGGACCGGGTCCGCGCACCCGGGTCGACCGACCTGGCCGCGGCCACGCCGGCGGGGGACCCGTCCGTCTCTGGCGCCGTGCCGCCGCCGCCGGCTGCCTATGACTCCGATGGCGAAGTGACGCTGCCCGTGCAAGTCCGGGTGGTCGAAGCGCCGCCCAAGCGTTTCACGGCCTCGCTGGGCGTGGACGACGAGGCCGGCCTGCGGGTGGAGTCGCTGTACCGGCAGAACGTGGTGTTCGGCCAGCCGCTCACCATGGAGACGGGCTTCAGCGTGGACCGGCTGCGCCAACGCGCCTATGCCGACTTCCTGCTCCCGCCCACCGAGCGCGGCTACAAGGATTCCTTCGGCGTCCTGGCGGACCATTCCGATATCCAGGGCCTGGATGTGACGCGCTACGCGTTGGGCGCGACGCGCCTGCAGGAACGCAAGGGCGCGGGCGACAGCCGCGTGGAATACGAAACCCGGTGGGGTCTGCTGCTGGCGCAGGATCACGTGAAGATCGACGGCGGCGACGAATACACCTTGCCGACGCTGACCGCGACGGCCGAGTGGCTGCGCCGCGATGTGGACAACAAGTACGACCCGCGCGAAGGCAACCTTATCGCCGTGGGTGGCGGTGTCGGCGTCACGCTGGATACCGGCGAGCCCTACACGCGCGCCCGGGTACGGGCCCAGAAATGGTGGCCGATCGGCAAGCTCGACGTGCTGACGGTGCGCGGCGAAGTCGGCCGCGTCTGGTCCAGCAGCAAGGTGCAGGTGCCGGACGATTTCGGCTTCCGCACGGGCGGCGCGCGGTCGATCCGCGGCTACAAGTACCAGAGCATCGGCTTGCAGCGCGACAACGCCGTCGTGGGTGCGCCTACCCTGGTGGTGGGCAGCGTGGAATACGACCACTATTTCAATGAACGCTGGGGCATGGGCGTGTTCGTGGACGCGGGCGACGCGGCCGAATCGTTCGGCGACATGTCGATGGCGGTGGGCTATGGCGTGGGCGCCCGGGTGCGCACGCCGGCGGGCCCGTTATTCCTGGACCTGGCCTACGGGCAGCGTGAACGCGACCTGCGCCTGCACTTTTCGTTGGGGATTGCGTTTTGACGGTGTTGCGCAAAATCCTGCGCCAAATCCTGGTGTGGTGGTTGCCGGGCCTGGCGATGCTGGCCTTGCTGGCCAGCGGATTCCTGTTCTGGCTCGTGGGTTCGCAGAACGGCACGCGGCTGCTGCTGACCACGGCTGCCCAGCAATTGAACGGGCAGGCGCTGGACGTGAACGGTTCGCTCTTGCGCGGCGTGTCGGTGGGCAAGCTGGACCTGGACCTGGGCGGCACCCGGATCGACATCAGCGACTTGCACCTGGATGTGCATTGGCGCGCCTTGGGCGACCGCCTGCTGCATGTGCGCGACGTGTCGGCGGGGTCGGTGCGCGTGGCCTTGACCTCGTCGCCCGACGCGGCGCCCAAGGAAGACGACGGCGCCCCGTTCACGCTGCCGTCACTGCCGGTGGACATCGCCGTCGACCGCGTGGCCCTGGGCGATTTCCAGCTGGATCAGGATGGCCAGCCGTTGCCCGTGACGCTGGGCGACCTGAACGCCACCTTCGCGGCGGGCAAGCAGGGCGCGCAGTTGCGCATCGCCAGCCTGCGCGTGGGCCATGCCGTGGGGCAGGCGGACGTGTCGGGCCAGGCCGAATTGCAGGGCATGGCCGACCCCTGGCCATTCGCCGCGCGGCTGGACGTGACCGCACGCGGCTCGGGTCCGGATTCCCCGCTGTGCCAGGCGGACAAGCTGAGCGGCGTGTTCGACACGCGTCCGGTCAAGGACGGCGCCGCAGCCAAGCCCGACCCCAAGGCCAAGGTTGATCCCAAAGCCAAGCCGGCGCCTAAAGCCGCGGCCGACACCAAGCCCGCTGAACTGGCCGGGCCGCCGGCGCCCGCCTGCCAGGTGGTGTTGCGCGCGGACGCCGCGGGGTCGATGGACGGCATCCAGGCCAAGCTGGACGGCTCGGGTTCCGGGATGTTGATGGACGTGGTGGCCGATCTGGCGCCGCGCACGGCGCTGGTGTTGCGCAGCGCCCGCGCGAATGCGCAATTGCCCGATAAATCAACGCTTTCCGCGCAATTCGATTTGCAGTCCGACACCGTGCAAGGCGCGGGCCGGGACCGTATCGTGGGCACCGTCAGCGCCCAGCGTCTGGATCTGGCGCCGTGGCTGGGCGAGGCCATCCCGCCCGCCGTGCTGACCGTGCGCGGCGACGTGCAAGCCGATATCGAGAACCTGAGCCAGTTGCGGCATGCGGCCGTCGATCTGCGATTTGAAGACGGCACACGCTGGAACAAGCAGCCCTTGACGGGGGCGCTGAAGGCGCAGGTGGACCTTGCCGCGCCGGACGCCGCGACGCCGGGCACCGCGGCACCGCCCGCCGATCCGTCTTTGGATCCGCTGGCCGGGCTGCGCATCCACGGCCTGGACGTGGACCTGAAACTGGGCCGCAACCGGGTCCAGGCCAAGGGTGAACTGGACGCCAAGGACGGTGCGCTGACGCTGGACGCACAGGCGCCCCAATTGGATGCGTTCTGGCCGGGTATTCCGGGCGGCGCGGAATTGAAGGGCAAGTTCGCGGGCACCGTGGCGGCGCATCGCGGCGAGGTCACGGCCGGCTACACGCCTGCCAAGCCGCGTCCCGGCGTGCTGGGGCAAGCGCCCGCCAAGGCCAGCATCGTATTCACCGGCGCCTGGGGCAAGGGCGCCGCGGGCCAGCCGGATGCTGCATTGCTGGGATGGCGCGGCGCGTTTTCCAAGCTGACGGCCGACACCGCCGGCTTTACCGTGACGGCGGACCGGCCGGTCACGTTGGCCTATCTGCCGTCCGCCGTGGCGCCGCAGTGGCAATGGCAGGTCGGACAGACCGCCTTGAGCCTGACGCTGCCCGGCAAGGAACGCCTGACCCTGGCGCATCAGGGCTCGCGCGGCGGCGGCAAGCGCTGGGAAACCGCTGGCCAGGCCGACAATCTGGTCATCACGGCCGCCATGGCCCGCCAGGTGATCGGCGCCGTCGACCCCGAGGCGGCTTCCAAGCTGGGCAAAGGGCCTAGCCGCGTGAATGCGATGATCCCCGAAGGCCAGCGCCGCATTGCCCTGGACCTGTTGTGGGACCTGAAATTCGACGGACGGCTGGGTGGCAAGGCTCGCATTGCGCGCCGCGATGGCGACCTGCTGATTCCGGGCGACCCGCCCATTCCGCTGGGCGTGAAGGCGCTGGTGCTGGACTTGACCGCCACCCCCACCTCCGCGAACGCCAGCCGCCTGGATGCCAAGATCAACCTGGCGACCGCCAAGATGGGCACCGTCAACGGCACCGGTTCGGCCGTGCTGGTCGTCGACGCCAAGGGCGGCATGGCGCTGGACGAGCGCCAGCCCCTGCGCGCCAAGCTGGACGCCGATATTGCCGATCTGGCCTGGATCGGCCTGTTCGTCGGCGATTCGATGGAAGTCGGCGGGGCGGTCAAGGCCAACCTGGAAGCCCAGGGCACCCTGGCCGGCAAGTGGTCCGCCACCGGCACGATCCGTGGCGAGAAGCTGCGCGTGGTGCGCATCGACGACGGCGTGCGCCTGATCGACGGCACCTTGTCGGCACGCCTGGACGGCGACCGGCTGGTGCTGGACAGCCTGCGTTTCCCGGCATCGCTGCGAGTCATGCCGGCGGAATGGCGCACCAAGGAATGGATCACGACCAACCCCGAGGCCAAGGGCGGTTATGCCGAGGCCCGGGGCCAGTGGAACATCATGGACGGCGGCGACATCAAGCTGACCCTGTACCGGTTCCCGGCGCTGCAGCGCTCGGATCGCTACGCCATGGTGTCCGGCGTCATTGACCTGAAGGCGGCCATGCCTCGGATCGAGATCGTGGGCGACCTGAAGGCGGATGCAGGCTGGTTCAGCCTGGAGATCCTGCAAGGCGTGCCTTCCCTGGACGACGATGTGAAAGTGATCCGGGCAGGGCAGGACCCGACCGCGGTATCGACGCCGTTGCAGACCAGCATGAACCTGAAGTTCGACATGGGGCCGCGCTTCTACATTACCGGGATGGGCCTGGACGCGGGCTTGCTGGGTTCCATCCAGATCCTGCTGAACGATGGCCGGCTGTCCGGCGTGGGGCAGTTGCGCACGCGGGGCGGCGGCATCGAGGCCTATGGCCAGAAGCTGCGGCTAAGCCGCGGCACGCTGACCTTCCAGGGCCGGCTGGACAATCCCTTGCTGGACATCGAGGCGCTACGCACCGGCGAACAGGTCGAGGCGGGCGTTAAGGTCGTCGGCACGGCGCAACGTCCCCGGATCGACCTCGTGTCCTATCCCGACGTCAGCGACGTGGAGAAGCTCTCCTGGCTGCTGCTGGGACGGGGCCCGGATGAAAGCGGCAGCGACGCGGCCTTGCTGGTGTCGGTCGGTACGGCGCTGTTGGGGGGCGGGCAGCCGTTCTACAAGCAATTCGGCCTGGACGACGTCAGCGTGCGCACCGGGAATATCGGCAGTTCCGGCAGCATCCTGCCGGACCGCACGGTGGCCGGCGACGTTAACCGGGACAGCGACAGCCAGCTGGCGACCCAGTTCCTGGTGGCCAGCAAGTCGTTCGCCAACGGCATCACGCTCAGCGTCGAGCAGGCGCTGGCGGGCAGTGACACGGTCGGCCGGGCCAGTTACCGGCTGGCGCGCGGCCTGTCCGTGGACTTGAAGGGCGGTTCGGTCAACGGCATCGCGCTGGTCTATCGGACCTTCTGGGGCAACTGAACGGCGGCTGGCGGGGCGGGATCAAGGCGTCCCGCCCCGCCCGCAGGCAGCCTGGGCGCGCTCGGGATAAAATGAGGCCCATTCCTTACCCTTAGCACCAATCCCACCATGAGCATCAAAAGCGACCGCTGGATCCGCCGCCAGGCCGAAGCCGGCATGATCGAACCCTTTGAAGCGGGTCAGGTCCGCACGGCCAATGGCGGGCGCATCGTCAGTTACGGCACCAGCAGCTACGGCTACGACGTGCGCTGCGCCGACGAATTCAAGATCTTCACCAACATCAATTCCACCATCGTCGATCCGAAGAATTTCGACGAAGGCTCTTTCGTGGACTTCAAGGGCGACGTCTGCATCATCCCGCCCAACTCGTTCGCCCTGGCCCGCACGGTCGAGTACTTCCGCATCCCGCGCAGCGTCCTGACGATCTGCCTGGGCAAGAGCACCTACGCGCGCTGCGGCATCATCGTCAACGTGACGCCGCTGGAACCCGAATGGGAAGGCCACGTCACGCTGGAATTCTCGAACACCACGCCGTTGCCCGCCAAGATCTACGCCGGCGAAGGCTGCGCGCAGATGCTGTTCCTGGAAAGCGACGAAGTGTGCGAGACCTCGTACGCTGACCGCGGCGGCAAGTATCAGGGCCAGCGCGGCGTCACGCTGCCGCGTACCTGATCCGTCAGTCGTCCTGTCCGGGCACGGGGCGCAGGTAGTCGATATCCCATTCGCTTTCCGCCGTCTGGACAAATCCATGGCGGCGGTAGAAGCGGTTGGAATCGCTGCCGCGCAACGCACCCACGGCGACCGGCAGCCCGCGGCTGTCGGCCTCCTGCAGAATCTTGCGTATCACCTGGCTGCCCAGGCCTTGCCCCTGCGCGGCGGGCACCACATACAGGTGGTCCAGCCGCAAGCCCGCGCCTTCCGGACGCAGGGCGTAGAACCCCACCCATTGCCCGTTGTGCTGGATCGCCCACGTGTGTTCCGGCTGGAAGGTATTGCGCAGCCGGCTGCGCGCCCGTTCCGGGTCAAAGCGGCCCAAGCGCTCAAGGCTGTCGCGCATGGCGTCGATACGCAGGGTGGCCAGCGCGTCGAAATCCGCTGCCGACACCGGCCGGTACTGGACGTTTCCGCCTGACAGTTCGTCATAGCCGCGGCCCAGGAATTGCAGGATGCAAATGCCGTGGCCGTAAGGGTCGCTCAGGTGCGCGATGCGGCCCCAGGCGTGCGAGGCGGCCGGATCTTCCAGGCGGGCGCCGGCCGCGACCGCCTGATCGACGGCGCGGTCCACGTCTTCGACCACCACGTCCAGATGCACGGGCGTCCAGTGCCGCGCGTAGTCGCGAGACTGGCGTGCCGCGCTGGCCGCGGGGCTTCCAGCCGCCTTCTCCAACAGATAGATGGGCGCATTGGCGCCCAGCATTTCCGCCGCCTTCGGTCCCAGTCGTCGATGCAGGGTCAATCCGAAGGCGCGCCGATAGAAGTCGATGGCGTGTTCAAGATCGGGGACATCGATATTGACCAGGATATGCATAGGGCTTTTCCATTGGATGGGCCTGGAAACCATATCACGGGTCCGGCGCTGAGTGCGGCCGGCAGCGTGCGCGCCGCCCGCTAAAGAAAACCGCTGGCGTGGCCGTAAAAAGGATATATGTGTTTGCCGATTTGGCGACGTCATCTCTGCAAGCTGAGCAAGGCCCCGACCCGTGCGTTACCCCCATATCCCCTGGCTGCCCCTGTTGTTCTATCCCGCGCTGCCAGTGGCCGCCGCGGTCGGCCTGATGTTGTGGCGCGAATGGCCGCCGGCGCTGACGCTGATCGTGCCCTTCGTGCCGTGGGTAATGGCGCTGATCGGCGCGGCGATCTGCCTGATGTACCAGCGCTCGCAAACCATGGCGTTGATGCTGTGCGTGCTGGCTGCCACCGCCGTCTGGCCGACGCTGGCCCGCGAAGCGCCGTGGGCGCTAGGGCCGGTGCTGGCCTGGTGGTCGATGGCCTATACGATCAATGCGGTGTGGTCAGAGCGGTCAAGCATGTTGCTGGACATGGTGGCGCGCATCGGGTTGATGGCTGTGGGCGTGGCGGCGATCGCGCTGGTCGGCAAGGATGGTCTGGCCGATGTCTTCGGGACGTTGGCGGTGCAGGGCAAGCTGGCGCGCCTGGGCGTGCCGGTCGAGGCGCTGGTGGGGCTGCTCTTGACGGGCCTGACGCTGACTTTGCTGTTGCTGCGCTACGGGCGTCCACAGCAGGCGGGGCAATGGCTGGGCTTTGTCTGCATGGCGTGGGCCTTGCCACGCGGCGCGCAGCATCCCATCGAACTGGCCCTCATGTCGGCGGCGGCGCTCACGGCGCTTTCGATTTCGCTGGCGCACGAAGGCTTCCATATGGCGTTTCGCGACGAGCTGACCGGTTTGCCGGGCCGCCGGGCGTTGAACGAACGCCTGCAGCGCATGGGCCGCGTCTACACGCTTGCGATGGCCGACGTGGACCACTTCAAGATATTCAACGATACGCACGGGCACGACGTGGGTGACCAGGTGCTGCGCATGGTGGCGTCGCAACTGCGGCGCGTGCCCGGCGGCGGCCAGGCTTACCGCTACGGCGGCGAAGAGTTCACGTTGGTGTTCCCGGGCAAGACGGCGGCGGAAAGTATGCCCCACCTGGAAACCGTCCGGCGCGCCATCGAGGCCTATCAGATGCGCCTGCGCGACAAGCCCGCCCGGCCCAAGACGGACCAGGTCGGCCAGCGCAGACGGGGCGGTCGGGGCGGACGCGGTTCGCGTCCGTTGCGGGTGACGGTCAGCATCGGCGTGGCCGAGCGCGGTGAGGCCTTGCGGGCGCCGGACGCGGTGATCAAGGCGGCGGATCAGGCGCTGTACAAGGCCAAGGACGGCGGCCGCAACCAGGTGTGCGCGTACGGCGTCCGGCGCAGGGCAAGCGCCTGAGCCGCCGGCCTACTTGCCGGTCAGCGCCAGCGCCATCAGGGTTTCGTCGTAGAGCTCGCCGTTCACGCACAGCGCCTCGCGTTCCCTGCCGTATTCGGCAAAGCCCAGACTGGCGTACAGAGTCGCCGCGGCGGTGTTGTTGGCGGTCACGCTCAACTGCACCTGCCGGATGCCGCGCATGGTCTGGGCGTGCGCGATCGCCGCATGCATCAGCAGCCGTCCCCAGCCGCGCCCGCGCTGCGCAGGGGCGACGTACATGCTCCAGATATGCGCCTTGTGGCGCATCTTCAGTTTGCGCTGGCGGCCCACGCCCACCATGCCGGCAAGGGCGTCGTCCGCAAACACGCCAAACATCGCGCCGTCATCCAGCGGCGTGATCCATCCCCGGATGTCTTCCAGTGTCAGCGTGTGTTCCTCTTCGTAACTCGATCCGAACGATTCCGGGGTTTCTACCAGGGCGTCCAGGCGCAATTGACGCAGGGACGGGGCATCCGGGGCGGTCAGACGTCTGACAAGCGGTGAGGGCATGGCTGCGAAGTGTTGGGAATACGGAACGGTTGGGGACGTTTGGGCAGTATAGGCGGGCCGCTTGCCTATAATGGGTTCATTGCCGCTTGCGGTTTTCACAAAGGAGCCAATGATGTTCGGTTTCCTCAAGATAAACCAGGACGCCAAGCGCGACGAAGTGCAGGAAGAGTTCGTCGCCCGTGTGGCGGATGCTGCGCAAGACTTTGTACAAGCCGCCAGTTCCACTGGCGCAGTGTTGGACTACTCCCTGTCCAGCGTCCACGCGCTCGATGACGCGCTGGAGGCCGCCCACGTCGGGATCTTGCCTCTTACCCCCATGCAGACCGTCGGCGCCGCCGCCTACCTCTACGAGATCGGGCGCCGGGCCCACGGCGGCCTCTACGAGGTCTGCGACGACGAAGACCCCGTCGTGCTGGTCTGCGGTGACCCTGGCTCCGAAGTCTGTTTTGGCGCCATTGCCAAGGTCGAACGGCGCATCCGCTACGGTGCCGCCGAGGCGATCCCCGCCTACTTCGAGCTCTTCACAGCCGCCTTGCAGAAGGGCGAAGCCCACACGATCCGCTAGCCCGGTGCCGTTGTCGCTGCACTGAAAGCGCCCGCTTTTGGCGCGATGACAACGGCCGTGCAGGCCTTCTGGGGATTTCCCTTAGGACTGTAAGAAAAACAGCCCTACAATTCCGCCATTCCCGCCTCCCCGGTGGGTGCTCGCGCCGTCTGTCATCAGGCGGATTTTTACTAGAAGTACACTCGCGCCGCGATAAGCGTCCGATCCCGCCTTGCCCCAGGAGCGCCTGCATGAAATTCCGCTTCCCCATCTTCATCATCGACGAGGACTACCGTTCCGAGAACGCGTCCGGTTTGGGTATCCGTGCCTTATCTGAAGCGATCGAGGCCGAGGGCGTCGAGGTGATCGGGGTGACCAGTTATGGCGACCTGAGTTCGTTTGCGCAACAGCAAAGCCGCGCCAGCGCCTTCATCCTGTCGATCGACGATGAAGAGTTCGACGTGGATTCGCCCGAGGACGTGGCCAGCGCGATCAAGAACCTGCGCATGTTCATCGGCGAACTGCGCTTCCGCAACGCCGACATTCCCATCTATCTGTATGGTGAGACGCGCACGTCGGAACACATTCCGAACGACATCCTGCGCGAACTGCACGGCTTCATCCACATGTTCGAGGACACCCCCGAATTCGTGGCGCGCCACATCATCCGCGAGGCCCGCAGCTACGTGGATTCGCTGCCGCCGCCGTTCTTCCGCGAGCTGGTGAAATACGCGCAGGACGGTTCGTACTCCTGGCACTGTCCCGGCCACTCGGGCGGCGTGGCGTTCCTGAAGAGCCCGGTCGGACGCATGTTCCACCAGTTCTTCGGCGAGAACATGTTGCGCGCCGACGTCTGCAACGCCGTGGACGAACTGGGCCAGCTGCTGGACCACACCGGCCCCGTTGCCGAGTCCGAGCTGAACGCCGCGCGTATCTTCCATGCTGACCATTGCTTCTTCGTCACCAACGGCACCTCGACCTCGAACAAGGTCGTGTGGCATGCCAACGTCGCCGCGGGCGACGTGGTGGTGGTGGACCGCAACTGCCACAAGTCGATCCTGCACGCCATCACGATGACGGGCGCGATCCCGGTGTTCCTGCGCCCCACGCGCAACCACCTGGGCATCATCGGCCCGATCCCGCTGGAAGAGTTCCACCCGGACAATATCCGCAAGAAGATCGAAGCCAACCCCTTCGCGCGCGAAGCGGTGAACAAGAATCCGCGCATCCTGACCCTGACGCAAAGCACGTACGACGGCGTCATCTACAACGTGGAAATGATCAAGGAGCAGCTCGGCAGCTATGTCGATACGCTGCACTTCGACGAAGCCTGGCTGCCGCACGCCTCGTTCCACGAGTTCTACAAGGACATGCACGCCATCGGCCAGGACCGTCCGCGCAGCCATGACGCGATGGTCTTCGCTACGCACTCCACGCACAAGCTGCTGGCCGGCATCTCGCAGGCATCGCAGATCATCGTGCAGGAGTCCGAGACCCGCAAGCTGGACCGCAACGTCTTCAATGAGGCGTACCTGATGCACACGTCGACCTCGCCGCAGTACGCGATCATCGCGTCGTGCGACGTGGCGGCCGCCATGATGGAGCCGCCGGGAGGCACCGCGCTGGTCGAGGAAAGCATCCGCGAAGCGCTGGATTTCCGTCGTGCCATGCGCAAGGTGGAGTCGGAGTTCGGCAAGAACGACTGGTGGTTCAAGGTCTGGGGCCCGAACCGCCTGGTGTCCGAAGGCATCGGCAACCGTGACGAATGGATCCTGGAAGCCAACGACCATTGGCACGGCTTCGGCGAAATGGCCGAAGGCTTCAACATGCTGGACCCGATCAAGGCTACGGTCATCACCCCGGGGCTGGACATGTCGGGCAGCTTCGGCGAAACGGGCATCCCCGCCGCCCTGGTCTCCAAGTACCTGACCGAGCACGGCGTGGTGGTCGAGAAGACGGGCCTGTATTCGTTCTTCATCCTGTTCACCATCGGCATCACCAAGGGCCGCTGGAACACGCTGCTGACCGCCTTGCAGCAGTTCAAGGACGACTACGACCGCAACCAGCCGCTGTGGCGCATCCTGCCGGACTTCTGCAAGGTCCATCGCCGCTACGAGCGCATGGGCCTGCGCGATCTCTGCCAAGAGATCCACGAAGCCTACCGCGCGCGCGACGTCGCCCGCTTGACCACCGAGATGTACCTGAGCGACATGGTGCCGGCGCTTAAGCCGTCTGACGCCTTTGCCCGCATGGCGCACCGCGAGGTCGAACGCGTCGACATCGACAAGCTGGAAGGCCGCGTGACCGGCGTGCTGCTGACGCCGTACCCCCCGGGCATCCCGCTGTTGATCCCGGGCGAACGCTTCAACCGCACGATCGTGCAGTACCTGCAATTCGCGCGCGAGTTCAATGAGCGCTTCCCCGGCTTCGAAACTTACATCCACGGCCTGGCCGACGAAGTGGGTCCGAATGGCGAAAAGCGCTACTACGTTGATTGCCTGATCGAAGAGTGAGGCCTGCGGGTCTGGAGTCCTGATGTTTGATGTAGCCGTACTCGGCGCCGGCGCCGCTGGCATGATGTGTGCAGCGGTGGCCGGCCAGCGCGGCTTGCGCGTGGTGCTGGTCGACCATGCCGAACGCCTGGCGGAGAAGATCCGCATTTCCGGCGGCGGCCGCTGCAATTTCACCAACATCGGGGCCGGACCCGCCAACTTCCTGTCCGACAACCCGCATTTCTGCCGCTCGGCGTTGTCGGCCTACACGCCGCAGGATTTTCTGGCGCTGATGAAGCGCCACCATATCGCCTGGCACGAGAAGCATCGCGGCCAGCTGTTCTGCGACGATTCCAGCGAATCCATCATCGACATGCTGCGCGCCGAGTGCGACGCCGGCAAGGTGCAATGGCGCATGGGCTGTTCGGTATCCGAGATCGGCCACGGTGAAGCGGGCTTTGAGCTGCGCACCGCCCAGGGCGTGATCCGCGCGGCCAAGCTGGTCGTGGCCACCGGCGGCATGGCGATCCCGCAGCTGGGCGCCACTGAATTCGGCTTGAAGATCGCGCGGCAATTCGGCCTGAAAGTCGTCGAGCCCCGGCCGGCGCTGGTGCCGCTGACTTTCGACCCCGCGCAATGGCAGGCGTTGTCGGAGCTGTCGGGCGTGGCGCTGGAAGTCGGCCTGCACACCGGGCAGGGCAAGGCGCGGGGCGAATTCCTGGAAGACCTGCTGTTCACTCACCGGGGCCTGTCGGGCCCGGCGATCCTGCAGATCTCCAGCTATTGGAAGCCCGGCGAGCCCATCGTGATTGACCTGGCGCCGGGCCGCGATCTGGCCCAGGAACTGCTGGCCGCCAAATCCGGCAACCGGCAGCAGCTGCATACCGTGCTGGCGGGGCTTTGGCCCAAACGGCTGGCCGACCGCTGGCTGCATCTGGCCGAGCAGGGCGGCAAACCCGGCCTGGCCGCGTTGCGTCTCGCCGACGCGCCGGACAAGACGCTGCGGGCGCTGGCGCAGGACATCCATCAATGGTCGCTGGTGCCCAGCGGCACCGCCGGCTACAAGAAGGCCGAAGTGATGCGCGGCGGTGTGGACACGCGCGGGCTGGACCAGAAGTCCATGCAGGCCAAGACCACGCCGGGGCTGTATTTCATCGGCGAAGCCGTGGATGTCACCGGCTGGCTGGGCGGCTACAACTTCCAGTGGGCCTGGGCGTCGGGCGTGGCTTGCGGCAAGGCGCTGTAGGGAAGGTGCCCGGCGCATAGCCGGGCGCTATGGCACGAATTGCAACAATACCATTGTGATATCAAATAAAAATACATATCATTTATGTTTTCGATATTGACTTACGCCTTCCATCGGGAAGGCGGGTCCACCGGAGACATGCATGGCCTACACCCTTCCGACCCTGCCGTACGCCTATGACGCCCTGGAGCCTCACATCGACGCGATGACGATGGAGATCCACTACAGCAAGCATCATCAAACCTATGTCACCAGCCTGAACGCGGCCCTGGACGACGCCGGGATCAGCACCGATGAACCCGTCGAAGCCCTGGTGGCCCGCCTGGACCAGTTGCCCGAGGCCATCCGTGGCGCGGTACGCAACCACGGCGGCGGCCACGCCAACCACAGCCTGTTCTGGTCGGTGATGTCGCCCGAAGGCGGCGGCGAACCTGACGGCGCGCTGGCGGCCGCCATCGAATCCGAACTGGGCGGTTTGGCCGCCTTCCGCGAGGCCTTCACCAAGGCGGCGCTGACCCGTTTCGGCAGCGGTTGGGCCTGGCTGTCGGTGACGCCGGCCGGCAAGCTGGTGGTGGAAAGCAGCGCTAACCAGGACAGCCCGCTGATGCAGGGCAATACCCCCATCCTGGGTCTGGATGTCTGGGAACACGCCTACTATCTGAAGTATCAGAACCGCCGTCCCGAATATATCGGCGCCTTCTACAATGTCGTGAACTGGCCCGAAGTGGCTCGCCGCTATGCGGCCGCGAAGGGCTGAGCGCATCTCTCTCAAGGAGGGGAGCGGCCCTATGAACACCTTCAGCCGTCATCGCGTGCGGCCCGCGGCCACCAGCATCAGCGTGTGGACGCTTGCCGTCATGGTGTCCTGCCTGGCGCTGCATCAGCTCTGGGCCTACCTGGACGTGCGCGCGCCGCACGTGGCCGACGCGCTGCTGGGCGGCTTGGTGGCGGCCGCCGCCACCGCGCTGGGCACGCTTCCCATTCTCTTCGCCCGCACCATCCCGCAGAAGGTGCAGGACAGCATGTTCGGCTTTGGCGCCGGGGTGATGCTGGCCGCCAGCGCCTTTTCGCTGGTGGCGCCCGGCATCGAGGCTGCCAAGACCCAGGGCATGGGGCCGTGGGGTGCAGGCCTGACCGTCGGCGCGGCCATCCTGCTGGGCGCGGCAGTCCTGCTGGTGATGGACCGGACCCTGCCGCATGAGCATTTCATCAAGGGCCGCGAGGGCATCGAGGCGCACCGCCTGCGGCGCACCTGGCTGTTCGTGTTCGCCATCACCTTGCACAACCTGCCCGAAGGCCTGGCCATCGGCGTGGGTTATGCGGGCAGCGACCCCGTGCGGGGCACCGCATTGGCTACAGGCATTGCCATCCAGGACATCCCGGAAGGCCTGGTCGTGGCGGTGGCGCTGCTGGCCGCCGGCTACAAGCGCTCCTTCGCCGTGGCGTTGGGCATGCTGTCCGGGCTCGTTGAACCGCTGGGCGCGGTGATCGGCGCCGCTATCGTCGGATTCTCGGCGCCGATGCTGCCGTGGGGCCTGGGTTTTGCGGCCGGCGCCATGCTTTTCGTCATCAGCCACGAGATCATCCCGGAGTCGCACCGCAAGGGCCACGAGGTTTATGCCACCTGCGGGTTGATGATCGGGTTCGTCTTGATGATGTTGCTGGACACCGCGTTGGGATGACCCGGCTGGGCGTCAGAAGGACGGGTTTTCCCCGCCGGGCCGCCCCAAGGGGAAAAAGCCCCCTTGGGGGGCAGCAAGCACGCGTAGCGTGCGCGGCGTGGAGGCCTTTTCCCCGCCGGGCCGCCCCAAGGGGAAAAAGCCCCCTCGGGGGGCAGCAAGCACGCGTAGCGTGCGCGGCGTGGGGGCCTTTCCCGAGGGCTTCTTTTCGTTGTATGCTTGGCGCCGCTGTCACGCATGTTTGCGGGAGAGAGCGGCCTTTCATTTCGGGCCGCCGCCGAAGGCGCAATTCGCCCAGAATCGCTCAGGTAACCGATACCGCACATGCTTGCCCTGTCCCGGTTTTTTACCGTGCGGACGCGGCAAAACAGTACTCTGGAGAGACCTGGCGCCGACCCTGAAGAAGGGACACAACGAGCAGCCCAGGCGCCGAAGGTGCAAACCCGCCATGCGCGGGGCAACTCTCAGGCAAAAGGACAGAGGGGCGGAAGATTCAGCCGTAGCCGCGCGGGCGTAGTCCGCCTGCCGCGACCGGCATTCCGTAACCCTGGCAGAGCCCTGCCGTCCCGGAGTTTCCGCGCATGTCCGCAACCCTCAAACGCACCCCGCTGGCCGAAGAACATATCGCCTCCGGCGCCCGAATGGTCGATTTCGGCGGATGGGACATGCCCTTGGCCTACGGCTCGCAGCTGGAAGAACACCACGCGGTGCGCCAGGACGCCGGCATGTTCGACGTGTCGCACATGCTGAACGCCGACGTCGTCGGCCCGGACGCCTTTGCCTTCCTGCAGCGCCTGGTCGCCAATGACGTGGCCAAGCTGACGGTGCCGGGCAAGGCGCTCTACTCCTGCATGCTGAACCCGCAAGGCGGTGTCATCGACGACCTGATCATCTACTTTTTCGCCGCCGACGAATGGCGCGTGGTGGTCAACGCCGGCACGGCCGACAAAGACATGGCCTGGATGCAGCGCGTGAAGCAGGCCGGCAATTTCGACGTCACCATCACCCCGCGCCGCGATCTGGCCATGGTGGCCGTGCAGGGCCCGAACGCCCGCGCCAAGGTCTGGGCTGCCCGCCCGGCCTGGCAGGCCGCAACCGAAGCGCTGACCCCCTTCGTCGCCGCCATCGTGGGCGACGACACGCTTGTCGCCCGTACCGGCTACACCGGTGAAGACGGCTTTGAAATCGTCCTGCCCGCTACCGAAGTCGTGCAGCTGTGGCGTGATCTCGTCGCCCAGGGCGTGCGCCCCGCGGGCCTGGGCGCGCGCGACACGCTGCGCCTGGAGGCCGGCATGAACCTGTACGGCCAGGACATGGACGAGCTGACGCACCCTGACCAGGCCGGCCTGACCTGGACCGTCTCCCTGAAAGACGCTGAGCGCCGTTTCATCGGCCGCGACGCGCTGGAGCAGTTCGCCACCCCCGCCACCTTCATCGGCCTGAAGCTGCAAGAGCGCGGCGTCATGCGCGCCCACATGGCCGTGCGTACGCCGGCCGGCACGGGTGAACTCACCAGCGGCACCATGTCGCCCACCCTGGGCGTGTCGGTCGGCTTTGCCCGCCTGCCGCAAGGCGTGCGTCCGGGCGACACGGTCGAGGTCGACATCCGCGGCAAATGGGTGCCCGCCCTGGTCTGCAAACTGCCGTTTGTCCGTAACGGCAAAGCCGTCGAACACTCGTAAACTCGAAGCTTCGCGCGAGCGCCGGCCCGGCCAGGGCAAGCGTCGCCCGCGCGAGGCGCGCAACACCATTCATCTACCCGCATTCCCTCAGGAGTTCCCATGAGTCTGCCCACCGATCGCAAGTACACCCAGTCCCACGAATGGGTCAAAGCTGAAGGCGACGTGTTCGTCGTCGGCATCACCGACACCGCCCAGGATCAATTGGGCGATCTGGTTTTCGTTGGCGACGTGAAGGTCGGCGCCAAGCTGAACGCGGGCGAAACCGCCGGCGTGGTCGAGTCGGTCAAGGCCGCCTCCGACATCTACGCACCCGTGGCCGGCGAAATCGTCGCGTTCAACGATGAGCTGGAAAACAACCCCAACCTGATCAACGAATCGGCCTTCACCGCCTGGATCTTCAAGATCAAGCCGGTCAACGCCGCCGATGCCGACAAGCTGCTTGACGCTGCCGGCTACGAAGCCGTCGCCAACGGCTAAAGCTGGCCCGAGGCGGGCACGGCCCCTGTGTCGCGCCCGCCCTGACGCACCACCACCCCGAGATCCCCCCATGTCGCGCGCCCTAGACACCCATACCGACTTCATTCCCCGCCACATCGGCCCCTCCGATGCCGACCAGGCCACCATGCTGAGCGTGATTGGCAGCCCCAGCCTGGACGCCTTGATCGAAGAAGTCGTGCCCGCCAAGATCCGCAGCCAGGCCCCGTTGGCGCTGCCGCCCTCGCGCAGCGAAACCGACGTGCTGGCCGAACTGAAGCAGATCGCGGGCCGCAACAAGGTCTACCGCAACTACATCGGCCAGGGTTACTACGGCACGCAGACGCCCAACGTCGTGCTGCGCAATATTCTTGAGAACCCCGCCTGGTACACGGCCTACACGCCTTACCAGCCGGAGATCTCGCAGGGCCGTCTTGAAGCCCTGCTGAACTACCAGACCATGGTCGCGGACCTGACCGGGCTGGACATTTCCAACGCCTCGCTGCTGGATGAAAGCACCGCTGCCGCCGAAGCCATGACGCTGGCCCGCCGCGGCGCCAAGTCGCAAAGCCCGGTGTTCTTCATCTCGCGCCATGTGCATCCCCAGACCATTGAAGTCGTGCGCACGCGCGCCGAAGGCCTGGGACTGGAAATCGCGGTGGGCGACGAGGCCGAAGGCCTGCCCGAGTGCTTCGGCGTACTGCTGCAGTACCCGCACAGCACCGGCTCCGTCGCCGACTATCGCAAGCTGACCGAAACCGCCCACGCGCAAGGCGCCGTGGTGGCGTGCGCCACCGACCTGCTGGCGCTGGCCGTGCTGGCCGCCCCGGGCGAGTGGGGCGCGGACATCGCTATCGGTTCGGCGCAACGCTTCGGCGTGCCGTTCGGATTCGGCGGCCCGCACGCTGGCTTCATGGCCTGCAAGGATTCGTTCAAGCGCAACATGGCTGGCCGCCTGGTCGGCGTGTCCAAGGACTCGCAAGGCAATCCGGCCATGCGTCTGGCGCTGCAGACGCGCGAACAGCACATCCGCCGCGAAAAGGCGACGTCGAACATCTGCACCGCGCAGGTGCTGCTGGCCGTGATGGCCGGCATGTACGCTGTGTGGCACGGCCCGGTTGGCATCCGCCGCATCGCCTGCCGCGTGCAGCGCAGCACCGCCATCCTGCGCGCCGAACTCGTGAAGCTGGGCGTGAAGGTCGTGAACGACACGTTCTTCGACACGCTGTTGCTGGAAACCGGCCCCGCGACCCCGGCCATCCTGACGGCCGCCGAGTGCGAGCACATCAACCTGCGCCGCGTCGACGGCGCCCGCCTGGCGGTGTCGCTGGACGAGACCGTCACCACGGCCGACCTGCAAGCGCTGGTCAACGTGTTCGCCGCCGGCCTGGAGCGCGATGATGTCGAGCTCGACATCGACGCGCTGGACGCCGCCGCCGCGGGCGGCATCCCCGCTTCGGTGGCCCGCGAAAGCGCCATCCTGACGCACCCGGTCTTCTCCAGCGTGCAGTCCGAAACCGACATGCTGCGCTACCTGCGCCGCCTGGCCGACAAGGATCTGGCCCTGGATCGCACGATGATCCCGCTGGGCTCGTGCACCATGAAGCTGAACGCCACCGCCGAGATGATCCCGATCACCTGGCCCGAGTTCGCGCTGATCCACCCGTTCGCACCCGCTTCGCAAAGCCAGGGCTACAACGAGCTGATCGATCGCCTGTCGGCCGCGCTGTGCGAGATCACCGGCTACGACAACATCAGCCTGCAGCCCAACTCGGGCGCGCAGGGCGAATACGCCGGCCTGCTGGCGATTCGCGGCTACCACCAGGCCAACGGCCAGCATCAGCGCAACGTCTGCCTGATCCCGTCGTCGGCGCACGGCACCAACCCTGCCTCGGCGCAGTTGGCCGGCATGGACGTGGTGGTGGTGGCCTCCGACTCCAACGGCAACGTCGACTTGGGCGACCTGCGCGCCAAGATCGAACAGGTCGGCGACAATCTGGCCGCGCTGATGATCACCTACCCGTCCACGCACGGCGTGTTCGAAGAAGCCGTGACCGAGATCTGCGATCTGGTCCACCAGGCTGGCGGCCAGGTCTACCTGGATGGCGCCAACATGAACGCGATGGTCGGCGTGGCCCAGCCGGGCAAGTTCGGTTCGGACGTGTCCCACCTGAACCTGCACAAGACGTTCTGCATTCCGCACGGTGGCGGCGGCCCCGGCGTGGGTCCCGTGGCGGTGCGCGCCCATCTGGCGCCGTACCTGCCGGGGGTGGTGAACGAGCAGGGCAAGCTGCACGGCGACGCGAAGGTCGGCCCCGTGTCGGCCGCGCCGTTCGGTTCCGCCGGCATCCTGCCGATTCCGTTCGTGTACATCTCGCTGATGGGCGCCGACGGCCTGCGCCGCGCTACCGAAGTGGCCATCCTGAACGCCAACTACATCGCCACCCGCCTGCGTGACCACTACCCGGTCCTGTACGCGGGCCGCAACGGCCGCGTGGCGCATGAATGCATCCTGGACGTGCGTCCGCTGAAGGAAGTCAGCGGCATCAGCGCCGAAGACATCGCCAAGCGCCTGATGGACTATGGTTTCCATGCGCCGACCATGAGCTTCCCGGTGGCCGGCACGCTGATGGTCGAGCCGACGGAATCCGAAGGCGTGGCCGAGCTGGACCGCTTCATCGACGCGATGATCTCGATCCGCGAGGAAATCGCCCAGGTCGAACGCGGCG
Source organism: Achromobacter sp. FW305-C-13 (assembly GCF_058783475.1). Taxonomy (NCBI): domain Bacteria; kingdom Pseudomonadati; phylum Pseudomonadota; class Betaproteobacteria; order Burkholderiales; family Alcaligenaceae; genus Achromobacter; species Achromobacter sp. FW305-C-13. Next base: position 794,530 of record NZ_JBYSYN010000002.1, read on the forward strand.
AACGCGACCGCGAAGACAACGTCCTGAAGAACGCGCCGCACACCGCACAGATGCTGCTGGCCGAAGAATGGCTGCACGACTACCCGCGCCAGCAGGCTGCCTATCCGGTGGCGTCGCTGCGCGAGGCCAAGTACTGGCCGCCGGTGGGCCGTGTGGACAACGCCTACGGCGACCGCAACCTGGTGTGCGCGTGCCTGCCGATCGAAGCGTACGCCTGATGGCTTGAGCCGGGATCGGGATCAGGTTGATCCCGATCCGGCAATAAAAAACCCCCATCTTTCGATGGGGGTTTTTCTTTGGGCCTTCGTGGCAGCGGCTTACTTGGTGGCCGCGCCCTTGCTCAGCGTGCCGAAGTCTTCGGCGATACTGATGAAGGTGTTCAGCAGGATCTGCAGGTTTTCCTTGCCGATGCCGCCTTCCGCGTTCATGTCCATCTGCAGCACAGCCTGGTTCTTGTCGTCCAGGTAGGCACGGGTCCAGCGGTATTCCTGGTTCCACGTGTTGATGGCTTTCAGGGACATCGGCTTCTTGGTCTTGTACGTGGCCGTCACGACCAGGTCCAGGCACTTCTCGGTGAAGTCGTTGCACAGGAATTCCAGGCGCAGGTCGCTGGCGCCCGTGGTGCCGGTATCCAGCACCAGCACGGGGCCTTCGTCACCGTCGCTCTTCTTCACCGTGTAGCCCATGTCGTCCAGCATGCTGCTGACCGTATCCAGGCTGAAGTCCTGCATCAGGCCGGCCACCGGCGTGTCGGACACGGCCGGTTCTTCCTGGCTCATGCCGGGCATCTGCTCTTCTTCGTCTTCGTCGTCCATGGAACCCATGCCGGCTGCGCCCAGCAGGCCGGAGAAGAGTTCGTCGGCCGGGATCTTCTTGCCGTTCAGGTCGCCCATGCCTTCAGCGAAGGTGAACTTGCCGACGATGTTGTCGCCTTCGTTCTTGCCCACGTTGAACATCTCGGCCATGCCGGACATCTGGCGCACGTTCTGTTCGGCTTCCTCAGCAGCCTTGTCGGCGGCCATGCCGTCCTTCTTGACGGCGTATTGCGTCATCAGGTCCTGGACCATCGGCTTGGAGATGATCAGCGTGGCGTCGATGCGCTTGATGGCCTGGACGGCGATTTCCTGCGGCGTCAGGTTCTTGACGTCGGGCGGGTTGGCCAGATCCAGCGTGAAGGTCAGCTTGCTTTCGCCCTTGCCGGTCTTCCAGCTAAGCGGATCGATGCTGAATGACGGGTTGCCGGCCAGCAGCTTGCCGGCGTTATCCAGCAGCACCTGGACCTGCTCGTCCTTCAGGCCTTCGTCTTCGGCGTTCGCCATGTACTGGCGCATCAATTGGTTGTAGGTGTCCGACAACTGCTTGACGGCCTGGCCGTCAAGCTTGGCCAGCTTGATCACGGCCTGGCCGTTGCCCAGCGCCACGTCGTTCACGGTGATGTCGCCAGTCTGGTAGGCGGCCTGCACGTTGATCGACTTGTCGTCTTCCGACAGCTTCACGCCGTAGCCGAAGTTGTCCAGGGACACCTTCAAGTCGTCGCCGGGGCGGGTGGCGTCGATGCGCTTGATCTTCAGGTCGGAGTCGCCCATAGACAGGCCGAACTTGCCCACGCGGCTGTTGGCGTCGATGGTCAGGCCGGCGATGGCGACCTTGACGGGGTCGTTGCTCTTCATGCCGTCGACGGACAGCATGTCCATCACGCCGTGCGCGGTCAGGCCTTGCAGGGCGCGGTCGAACTCGCCGGTGACCGTCATGCCGCTGAAGTCAACGACGTTGCCTTCGTGCGTGATCTTGACCGGGGCGATCTTGGACGTGGAGCTGGTGGTGCCGCTATAGCTGATGGTGGCGTCGCTGATCAGGGGCGATACACCCTTGGTCAGTTCGAACACTTCCTTGATATTGTCCGTCTTGGCCATTTCGGCATGGACGTACGCCAGCTTGGGCGCAATGGCGCCGCGCGCGAGTGCGCTCTTGGGGAAGGGGCCGTGTTCCACGACCGCGTCGAATTCGATCATGCCGGCGGGCATGGCTTCCGGGCTCTTGTCGTTCTTGACGAGCGACAGGCCATAGCGCGCCTGGGTAGAGAACAGGCCGCGTTCATATTTCAGCTGGTCGATGCGCAGGCCGAACAGCGGCGTCAGCTTGGCCAGCTTTTCGTTCGCTTCGGCCAGATGGCGCTGCGAGCTTTCCTCGATGCGCTTGCCGGTGTACCACGTGGCGCCTACCCAGCTTCCCGCTCCCACTATGACCACACCGAGGGTGATCGCTACGCTCTTTTTCATCGTTCTGCTTTTTTCGTTGATTATCGAGTCATATCCGGCAGGCGAGGCGCTTGTGGCCATCGCGCTCTGGCGGCCAGGGGGCTGCTGCCGGCATACACGTATTCATCGGCCTGTAAGGGCCCGGCGGCGAGTATACCGAGGCGCACCGTCATGTAACCGTGCGCGCAGTTACTGAAGATTTCAAAATGAAAGGGCCGGAGCTCGGGCTCCGGCCGTTTTGTCGACAACTATTGGGCGAGAGGGATTACAGCGGGTCCAACGGATAAATCGGTCGCCGCACGTGCTTGAAATCCAGCTGGCTGTAATCAGACGTAGTCACGCCGACACCCGTGCATTCGATCACTTCCGTCGCCATGTCCGAGAAGCCCGCGCGCCAGTGCACGCGGCTCTTGAGCACGACATAGCGCTTTTGCAGCGGGTCGATGCCGGCCGACAGCAGGCAATTGATGTCGAAGGGCTCCTGGTGGCGCGACACCACCACGATCTCGACGCGGCCCGTGTCGATGACGACGGTCAGCCCGGTGTCGTTGCGCACGCCACGGTACATGGGGCCGCGGTTCAGGTAGACGCCATCGAACACCAGTTTCACCCGGCCGGTCACCTGTAGCGGTTCACTGGCTTCCTTGATGGCGGGCATGGGCAGTTTGCCGCCCAGTTTCAGCGTGATGGTGTTGCCCACGCCGGCAGCCGCGGCCTGTTGCGCGGCCTCTGGGTCGCAGATGGCGTAGAAGACGACGTTGTCCAGTTCCTGGCGCAGCACCTCGGCCAGCACCGCGGTGGTGTCCATGGTGCCGCCGGAGCCGGTGTTGTCGAAGTGGTCCAGCAAGACGACGGGGCCCTGTTCAATCGATTTTGCGCGCGCGATGGTGGGCGAGAGCGATTCGGGGTGGAACACCCAGTCCGCGCGGCCGGCCCAGGCGCGTTCCAGCAGTTCGTCGCGGTACTGCCGCGCTTCGTCGGGCTTGCCGTCCGTACAGACGACGGCGCTCAGGCCGGCTTCGCGGATGTCGGCATGCGGGAACCCCACGAAGACGGACGCCGCCAGCACGCCGTTGGCCTCCAGTTCCTTGCAGCGTTCCTGCAGGGGCTTGTTGGGCGCGGCATGGGTGCCCTGGCACATGATGTGCGGCAGCATCGGCTTGTTGGCCCAGCTCATGACGGGGTTGATCTCGCCCTTGAGCGTGCGCACGATCACGTTGGCAGCGCGGACGCCGGCCTCGCGGATGTCCACGTGCGGATAGGTGTGGAAGCCGCTGATGACGGTGGCGTTGTCGACGATGTCGTCATAGATGTTGGCATGCATGTCCAGCGTGACGGCCACCGGCGTCGTGGGATCGATCTCGCGCAGGCGGCGCAGCAGGTCGCCTTCGGCGTCTTCCACGCCTTCGGCGACCATGGCGCCGTGCAGGTCCAGCAGGATTGCGTCGAAACCGCCCAGCTTGACCTGGTCCAGGACCAGCTTGCACAGCCGTTCATGCGTGTCGGCGCTGGCGGGGCCGCTGGGCCAGGACTCGGCCGCCACGGGCACGACGATCTCGGCGCCTTCACGGCGGGCCACTTCGATATAGCCGCCCAACCCGCTGTCGGTGTTCTCGTAGGCCTTGATGGCGCGCTCGCCCTCCAGGATCTCGGGGTTGCCGCGGAAAAAGCGTTCAAGCGGGGTCGGCACGGGCGAATACGTATTCGTCTCGTGCTTGATCATTGCCAAAAGCCAACGCATGGGAATTCCTGTGGGTTGCTGTGGAAAGTCAGTTTGCTTGGGGCGGCTGGGGCCACGGGTGCTGGGCGGGGCGCATCTGCTCCCAGGCGCGCGCCACGCGCAGCACGCCCAGGTCGTCGAATCGCGCGCCGGCGATCTGCAGCCCGATGGGCAGGCCGGCCCGCGTGTAGCCGCAATTGACCGACGCGGCGGGCTGTTCGCTCATGTTGAAGGGCAGCGTGAAGCCGATGTGGTGCATGGTGGTGGCGACTTCATTGGTGGGCGACGGCCATTCGGCGTTGTAGGCCACCACGGGCGCGACGGGCGACAGCACGTAGTCGAACGGGGCGCAGGCCGCGACCGTCTTGGCGCGCACGTTCAGCGTTTCGTAGTAGCTGCGGAACACGGCTTCGCCGGACTGGCCGCCGCCGCTTTCCGCCCAGGCTCGGATGAACGGCAGGATCTTCGCGCGGCGCGCCTCGGGCAGCGCGGCCAGGTCGATCGCCGAGCGCGTGCGCCAGAAGCGGTCCACGCCGTCCAGCATGTCGGGCGTCATCCACGGCAGCATGGGGGTGACGATGGCGCCGGCGGCCTCGAAGGCGTGCGCGGCGGCTTGCACCGCGTCGCGCACTTCCGGGTCTAACGGCAGGCCGCAGCCTGCGTCCATCAAGAGGCCGATGCGCAGGCCGCGCACGTCCTGCGCCAGGTTCAGCCAGTCGAAGTCCTGGAACGGCAGGCTCATGTGGTCGCGCGCGTCAGGTTGCGACAGCACGCCCATCATCAGCGCGGTATCCGTAATGGTGCGGGTCATGGGGCCCGCGCAGCGGCCCATGAACGGCGGATCGATCGGGATGCGGCCCAGGCTGGGCTTGAGCGTGGCGATGCCGCACCAGGCGGCCGGCAGGCGGACCGAGCCCCCGATGTCGGTGCCGATGTGCAGCGGGCCATAGCCGGCGGCGGCAGCGGCGCCGGCCCCCGCGCTGGAGCCGCCGGGGTTCTTGGACAGGTCCCAGGGGTTGCGCGTCAATTCATGGAAACTGGACAGTCCCGAGGACAGCATGCCGTAGTCGGGCATGGTGGTCTTGCCCAGCAGCACCGCACCGGCTTCGCGCATGCGGGCGGCCGGGGGCGCGTCGGCGGTGGCCGGGGTCAGGTCGGTCGCTGCCGTGCCCAACGGAATGGGCGTGCCGCGGGTGGCGATGTTTTCTTTGATGGTGGCGGGCACGCCATCCAGCGTGTAGCCGCCTGAAGATTGCGGTTCGCCTTTCATCCAGCGGGCTTCAGATGCCCGGGCCATCGCCAGCGCGCCTTCCGGGTCCAGCGCGTAGGTGGCCTTCAGGTGCGGCTCCCAGCGTTCGATGTGCTCCAGCACGGAGCGCGTGGCTTCAACGGGCGACAGCGTCTTGTTGCGGTAGGCGTGCAGCAGTTCCTGGGCAGACAATTCATGCGGTTGTGGCATCTCGGTTCCAGTGTGCGGAGGAAAGCAGTCAGGGCATCAGGGCGCAGGCGCGTGCGCGTGCGCCAGGGTGGCCGCGACGGGCCGGAAATTGCGGAAGTCCCAGTCGCGTCCGGGCGCCGCGTCGATCAGGGCGCGGGTGTATTCGTGGCGCGGCTCGGTCAGCACGGTTTCAGCGGAGCCGGTCTCGACCACCTTGCCGCGCTGCATGACCATGATGGTGTCGCAGATCTGCGCGGCCACGCGCAGGTCGTGCGTGATGAACAGCACGCCGACGCCGGTGCGCTGGCGTACTTGCTCCAGCAGTTCCAGCACCTGCGCCTGCACCGATACGTCCAGCGCCGATACGGCTTCGTCGGCCACCAGGATCTCCGGGTCCATGACAAGCGCGCGTGCGATGCAGATGCGCTGGCGCTGGCCACCTGAGAACTGGTGCGGATAGCGCTGCATCGCGTCCGGGCTCAGGCCCACGACGGTCAGCGTTTCACCCGCGCGCTTGAGCGCCTGTTCGCGCGGCATGCCGAAGTTGAGCAGGCCTTCGATGATGGATTCGCCTACCGTGCGGCGCGGGTTGAGCGAGCGGTAGGGGTCCTGGAACACGATCTGGATGCGGCGGCGTACGGGGCGCAGCGCCGACCCCGACAGCGTGCTCAGGTCTTCGCCACCCATCATCATGTGGCCGGCGGTGGGTTCGATCAGGCGCACGATGCAGCGCGCCACCGTGGACTTGCCCGAGCCGGATTCCCCGACGATGCCCAGGATCTCGCCTTTGCGCAGCGTCAGGTTCACGTCGGTGGCGGCGATGACGTTCTGCGCCGCCTTGCGGGAAAACAGGGAATGCTTGCCGGCGTAGGTGCGGCCCAGTCCCTTGACGTGCAGGACCAGTTGACCGTCGGGTGCGTCGCGGCGTGTCGGCACCAGGCTGGGCACGGACGACACCAGGCGCCGGGTATAGGACTGCTTGGGTTCGGCCAAGATCTCGTTGCGGGTGCCGCTTTCGATCAGGTCCCCGCGGTTCATCACCACGATGCGGTCCGCGATCTCGGCGACCACACCAAAGTCGTGCGTGATGAACAGCACGGCGGTCTGGTGCTTGACCTGCAGTTCCTTGATCAGCGCCAGGATCTGCTTTTGCGTCGTCACGTCCAGGGCGGTCGTGGGTTCGTCGGCGATCAGCAGCTTGGGTTCCAGGATCAGCGCCATTGCGATCACGATGCGTTGGCGCTGGCCGCCGGACAACTGGTGCGGATAGGCGTCGAAGATGCGTTCGACGTCGGGCAGGTGTACCGAGCGGAACATGTCCAGCACCTTGGCGCGGCGTTCGGCCGCGCTCATGTTCTTGCGGTGCAGGCGCAGCACTTCATCGACTTGCTTGCCCACCGTATGCACGGGGTTCAGCGCGGTCATGGGTTCCTGGAACACCATCGCCATGCGGGTGGCGCGCATTTCGCGCAGCCGGCGTTGCGAGGCCGTGGCCACGTCTTCGCCTTCGACGCGGATGGATCCGGCGCTGATGGACAGGATGCCCGGCGGCAGCAGGCCCATCACGGCCAGCGACGTGACGGACTTGCCCGAACCGGACTCGCCGACCACGCACACGGTTTCGCCGGCCTGTACGTCCAGGCTCAGGTTGCGCACGACGCGGTTGCCCGCGCCGCCGACTTCCACCGACAGGTTGCGGATGGCCAGGATGGCGGACGAGGTATCGCCCGCAGGGGGAGTGGGGGAATAAGTCATCGGCATCAGATCCTGCGCACCATTTTGGGGTCCAGCGCATCGCGCAGGGCGTCGCCCAGGATGTTCACGCTAAGCACCGTCAGCGACAGGAACAGTCCGGGAAAGAGAATCAGGCCGGGCAGCATGCGGAAGTACATGCGGCCTTCGGACATGATGTTGCCCCAGGAGGCGATTTCAGGCGGAATGCCCGCGCCCAGGAAGCTCAGGATGGCTTCGGTCAGCATGGCGGACGCGAACACGTAGGTGCCCTGCACGGTCAGCGGTGCGATGGTGCTGGGCACCATGTGGCGCCACAGCAGCAGCGGCAGCGGCGTGCCCAGCGCCAGCGCGGCTTCGACATAGGGTTCGCCGCGCACCGTCAGGATCTGGCCGCGCACCAGCCGCACCACCCGCGGGATCTCGGGAATGGTGATGGCGACCAGCACGGTCGTGATGCTGGCGCCGGTGACCGAGACCAGGGCAATCGCCAGCAGGATGCCGGGAATCGCCATGATGGCGTCCATCGTGCGCATGATGAACCCGTCCAGCGTTCGGAACCAGCCGGCGATCACACCGATGACCAGTCCGATGGCGACGCTGACGACGGCGGCGCCCAGGCCCGCGATCAGCGAGATGCGGGCGCCGTAGGCCACGCGCGACCAGACGTCGCGGCCGAAGGCGTCCGTGCCAAGCAGATAGTCGGTGAAGGGCTGCTTGAGCCGGGCGCCCGGGTTGATGAAGGTGGGGTCCACCGTGCCCAGGAGCGGGGCGAACAATGCGATGGCGACAATGGTGACCAGCACCACCAGCGCCAGCATGACCGGCCAGCTCTTTAAGCCCTGGCGGATTTGCCGCCAGGCGGTGACTTGAGGGTTGCCGCCTCCGGGAAGGTCGGCGGCCGCTTGCACGGCGGCGTCGGTTGGCGTTTGCATGGGGCGGCCTCAGTATCGGATACGCGGGTCGAACACCGTGTAGGCGCAATCGACAACCAGATTGATGAACACGTAGACGAACGCGAAGAACAGCGTCAGCCCCTGGATGACGGGATAGTCGCGTGCCAGCACGGCTTCCACCACCAGCCGGCCCAGGCCGGGGATGTTGAATACCGATTCGGTCACCACCACGCCGCTGATCAGAAGCGCGATGCCCAGGCCCACCACCGTGGCGATGGGCACGGCGGCGTTACGCAACGCGTGGCCCAGCAGCACGCCGGTTTCACCCAGGCCCTTGGAACGGGCCGTGCGGATGAAGTCTTCGCCCATGACCTCGATGACACTGGTGCGCGTGATGCGCGCGATCAGCGCCACGTAGACCGTGGACAGGGCAAGCGACGGCAGGATGAGCCGGTGCAGATAGAGCCAGAAGCCCTTTTCCAGCGGCACGTAGCCCTGCACGTTGAACCAGCCCAGCTTGATGGCGAACAACCAGATCAGCAGGTAGCCCGTGACGAACACCGGCACCGAGAAGCCCAGCACCGAAAAGCCCATCACGGCACGGTCCAGCAGCTTGCCCTGCCGCCACGCCGCCAGGATGCCCAGCGGAATGGCGACGACGAGGGTGAACAGCAGGGTCAGCACCGCCAGGCTCAGCGAGGGTTCGAGGCGTTGCGCGATCAGTTTGGTGACCGGCACGCCGGACATGAGCGAAGTGCCCAGGTCGCCTTGCAGGAGCTTGCCGCCCCAGATGAAGAACTGCTTGATGACCGGTTGGTCCAGGCCCATCGTCTGTTGTATCTGAGCGATACGTTCAGGCGTGGCGCCGTCGCCCGCCATGATGATGGCCGGATCTCCCGGGCTGAAACGCAATATCGCGAAGACCACCACCGCGACCATCACCAGAACGGGGATGGTCGCGAGGAGCCGGCGTGAGACGAATGCCAGCATGTATTTCCCCCTGAACTACTTGCCCTTTAAGGGGCTTTTTTAACGTTCCAGAACGCGAAGACCGGTGCATGCACCAGGCCGGAGAGCTTGGTCGAGTAGACGGTCGGCACGGACATCTGGCCCAGCGGCACGTACAGGCCTTCGTCGATGCCGATGCGCTGCAGTTCGTCGGCGATCTTCTTCTGCTCGGCAGGGTCGGACGTCAGGGCGAACTTGGTGCGCAGTTCTTCCACCTGCGGGAAGTCGGGCCAGCCGAACCACGCGTTGTCGCCGTTGGCGGCGGCGGGCGCGGAGCGGACCGGGTCCATCACGTCGGTGGCATACCAGTTGGTGTTGTGGATGTTCCAGCCGCCTTCAGCCGGTGCGGCCTTGGACGCACGGCGGGTGGCCACGCTTTGCCAGTCCATCGCGGCCAGGTTGACGTTGAAGCCGGCCTTGCGCAGCGCCTGGGCCATCACCACCGGCTGGGCGGACAGCGTGCCCACGTCGGTTGCATGCATGACGAGGATGGGCGTGTTGTCGTAGCCCGCTTCCTTCAGCAGCGCCTTGGCCTTTTCGATGTTCGACGGGACGACCACGTCCTTGCCGATATCGGATTCCATCGGCGTGCCGCAACCCCACAGCGAGGCGCACGTCTTCCAGTATTTCGGATTGCCGACCAGCGCCTTCATCACGTCTTCCTGGCCGATGGCGTACATCGCGGCCTGGCGGATCTTCTTGTTATTGAAGGGCGGGTACTTGAAATTGAAGCGGTACATCGTGAAGTAGCCGACCGGGCTGAGCGACTCTTCCTTCAGGTCCTTGTTGCCTTCGATCATCGGCAGCAGGTCGTACGGGAATTGCTCGACGAAATCGATCTCACCGCCCAACAGCGCGTTGGCGGTGGTCAGGGCGTCAGGCATGACGTCCCATTCGACCTTGTCCACGTTCACGACCTTGCCGCCCGCCAGGCCGCTTGCGGGCTCTTTGCGCGGCACGTAGTCGGCGTATTTGGCGTAGACGGTCTTCACGCCCGGTTTGAATTCGATGACCTTGAACGGGCCCGAACCGGTCATGTCGGTGATCGGCTGGCCGATGGCCTGTTCGGCAATGCGCTTGGGCATCATGAACGGCGCGGTGCCGGTGGGCTTGGACAGAGCGCGCAGCGCCAGGTCCGTGGGTTCCTTCATGACGATGCGAAAGCTGTTGTCGTCGATGACTTCGATTTTGTCGGTGAACTTCAGCAGGGTGCGGCCCATGCCGTCGCCCGCCGCCCAGCGCTTGATCGACGCCACGCAGTCTTCGGAAGTTACGGGCTTGCCGTCATGCCATTTCTGGCCCGCGCGCAACGTCATCGTGTAGGTCTTTCCGTCGGGCGAGACCTCCCACTTTTCCAGCATCTGGGGCTGGATCTTGTTGTCGGCGTCGGTGGCCAGCAAGGTGTCGTAGATCATGTAGCCGTGCCACGTCGTGATGTACGCGGTGGTGGCGTGCGGATCGGTCAGCCGCAAAGGCGAGTGCATGACGGACTTGATGACGGTTTCGGCGTAAGCGCCGTGAGCCATCATCAGCGTTGCACCGGCCAGCGCGGCCGCTCGGACAAACTTGAGCATGGAGATTCCCCTTGAAGCGTAGTGAGCGGCACTGTCGGCCGCTACGTCGTTAACGCGCCGCGCGATGGCGGCGTGCGAGGGTCAGGCTGTCGCGGGCCGGCCCGAAAACACCGGTCCGCAAGGCGCCATTCTGATGCCGGGACGCAACCGTGTCCATGGTTGTTTTGCCGCATCCATCAGCATGGAGCCAGGGGCGGCGCACACCAGGATCGTCTGCGCGATGGACGTGAAATCCGCACGGAAGTGCGCCGAACTCTTCACCACCAGAATCGCGGCGCGCGAGGGTTCGACGCCCGCGAACCGGAACATCTCCTGGTCCGCCATCTGCACCTTGTTTGAGGCGACGATGATGCGCACCCCGCCCACACGCAGGCAGGCGCTGGGGCCCAGGTCCATGTGAAATCCGCGGTAGAACGCGCCGTGCGTATCGAAGCGCCCGTCTGAAGTTTTCTCGACAATGAATTCGCTGTCCAGCGGTTCGTCGTCGGGAATACCCGAGTGTCCACCCAGTGCAATCCGGACTTTGTTGCCCACGCCTGCGCGGTGCGCGGCCAGCGCGGCGGCGGGGTCCACGATCAGACCGATGGAAGCATCGCACGCATCGTGCCGGATCAGCGCGCGCAGCACGCCGGTGGTGTCGGAACTGCCGCCCGCGCCGGGGTTGTCCTGCGCGTCGGCGATGACAACGGGCTTGCGGGCGTCTTGCGCCAGCCGCATGGCTTCCTGCACGGCTTCGTCGGGGGTGTAGAGCCTGCCGCCGAAGTCGCGTTCGGCGTTCAGCACGGCGCGCGCCATTTCCGCGGCTGCCGCGTCGGCGTCGGCCTGCGTAGTGCCGTAGGCCCATACCGTCGGCGCGCATTCGGGGAAGTCTGCGGCGGGAAAGCCCGTGGCGAACGACAGGCTCGTCGCGCCGCGCGATTCGATCTCGCCCACCAGTTCGTACAGGCTGCGCGAAGGTTCGATATCGGTGGACTGCCAGCACAGCGAAATCAGGTAGGGCAGGGTGCGCAGCGATGCATAGGGCCGCGGCACGCCGGCCAGCCGCAATGACAGCAACGTGGCCGCGCGCTGCCCGGTCTCGGCCATGTCGATGTGGGGATAGGTGCGGTAGCAGACCAGCGCGTCGGCGTGGCGCACCATGGCGCGGGTCACGTTGGCGTGCAGGTCCAGGCTGGCGACGACAGGCACATGGGGCCCCACCAGCTCCCGCACGCGCTTGAGCAGTTCGCCTTCGCCGTCGTCCAGGTGTTCGGTGACCATGGCGCCGTGCAGGTCCAGATATACGCCGTCCAGCGGCATCGCCACCGACAAGCCTTGAAGGATCATCGCGCTGATGCGTTCGAACGCGTCCCGGGTGACCGGCCCCGACGGGCTGGCGGCGGCCCAGGTGGTGGGCACCAGCGTGTGCTGCCCCATGGCTTCGATGAAGCCCGCCACAGGAATGTTCGCGCCGGCGACGGCGGCGAACATCGCGGGCCCGCTGACAAGGCGTGGCCAGCCTCCGCCTTTCTCGGCAAAGTCTTCCCACGTGGCGCGCGAGGGCGCGAACGTATTGGTCTCGTGCTGAAAACCGCCAATCCCGATGCGCATCTGGCATCCCCTTGTCGTCTTGATGTTCGGAAGGCGCGGGAACGACGCCACGCCTAAGTCAGTACTCCCATGGCGCCCCCTTGAGGGGGCCCGCCTCAAGGGGGAGCGCGCAGCGCTTCGGGGGAGGGTTCACTTCGCCACGGGCATGGTGAATTCCGCGCCCTTGGCGATGCTGTCCGGCCAGCGCTGCATCACGCTCTTGTAGCGGGAATAGAAGCGGATGCCTTCTTCGCCGTAAGCGTGATGGTCACCGAACAGCGAACGCTTCCATCCGCCGAACGAATGCCACGCCATGGGCACGGGGATCGGCACGTTGATGCCGACCATGCCCACCTTGATCTGGCGCGCGAAGGCGCGGGCCACGCCGCCGTCGGACGTGAAGCACGCCACGCCGTTGCCGAATTCATGCGCGTTGATCAGTTCGACCGCGCTGGCGAAGTCGGGCACGCGCACGATGCACAGCACGGGGCCGAAGATCTCTTCGCGGTAGATGTTCATGGCGGGCTTGACGTTGTCGAACAGCGTGCCGCCCAGGAAGAAGCCGCGCTCGTTGCCGGCCACGGTCAGGCCGCGTCCGTCCACGACCATGTCGGCGCCAGACGCGATGCCGTCTTCGATGTAGCCGATGACCTTGTTGCGATGCTGCGCGGTGACCAGCGGGCCCATTTCTGCATCCGCCTGCATGCCGTCCTTGACGATCAGCGCCTTCACGCGCGGGATCAGGCGTTCGACGACCTTGTCGGCCACGTCGCCAACGACGACGGCTACCGAGATCGCCATGCAGCGCTCGCCGGCCGAGCCATAGGCCGCGCCCATCAGCGCGTCGGTGACCTGGTCCAGGTCGGCGTCGGGCATGACCACCAGGTGGTTCTTGGCGCCGCCCAGGGCTTGTACGCGCTTGCCGCGCTTTGTGCCTTCGGAATAGATGTATTCGGCGATCGGCGTCGACCCGACGAAGGACAGCGCTTCGACGTCGGGATGGGCGATCAGCGCGTCCACGGCCTGCTTGTCGCCATGCACGACGTTGAAGACGCCACCAGGCAGGCCGGCTTCGGTCAGCAATTCAGCCAGGCGCAGCGAGGCCGACGGATCGCGTTCCGACGGCTTGAGGACGAAGGTGTTGCCGCAGGCGATGGCCACCGGGAACATCCAGCACGGCACCATCATGGGGAAGTTGAACGGCGTGACGCCGGCCACCACGCCCAGGGGCTGGCGCATGCTCCAGTTGTCGATGCCGCCGCCGATCTGGTCGGAATACTGGCCCTTGAGCAGTTGCGGGATGCCGCAGGCGAATTCGACGATTTCGATGCCGCGCATGACCTCGCCCTTGGCATCGGAGAAGACCTTGCCATGTTCGCGGGTGATCAGTTCGGCCAGTTCGTCCTGGTGCTTGTCCAGCAGCGCCTTGAAGTTGAACAGGATGCGGGCGCGCTTGAGCGCCGGCGTCTCGGACCAGGCGGGAAAGGCGGCCTTGGCGGCGGCCACTGCCGTCGCGACGTCTTCAGTGGAGGCCAGCGGAACCGACGAGCAGATCTCGCCGGTGGCGGGATTGAAGCCGTCGGCGTAGCGGCTGCTGCGGCCGTCATAGTGCTGGCCGTTGATGAAATGGGAGATCTTCTTCATGGTGTGGGACCGGAAATCGGGATTCGTAAAAACGTCCGAGGGCGGCCATCGGCCGCCCGCGGGACAGGGTCAGGCTGCGCGGCGGCGCCGCGGCAGGGGGCTCGCCATGTTCCTCAAGCGATCTCTTTCAGGACCTTGCCGATCTGTTCGAAGATCTGGCCGATCTGGGCCTCTTCGATGATCAGCGGAGGCGAGACGGCGATGATGTCGCCGGTGTAGCGCACCATCAGGCCGCTGTCGAAGCACTTCTGGAAGACTTCGGCGGCGCGGGCGCCCGGCGCGCCGGCGCGCGGCGAGAGTTCAATGCCGGCGACCAGACCCAGGTTGCGCACGTCGATGACGTGCGGCGCGCCCTTCAGGCTGTGCACGGCTTCCTCGAAAGCGCCGGAAAGCTTGCGTGCGCGGGCGAACAGGTCTTCGCGGCGATAGATGTCCAGCGTCGCCAGGATGGCGGCGGCGGCCAGCGGGTGCGCCGAATAGGTGTAGCCGTGGAAGAACTCGATGCCGCCTGCCGGGCCGTTGACGATGGCGTCGTGCACTTCGCGCTTGACCGCGACCGCACCGGCCGGCACCGCGGCGTTGCTCACGCCCTTGGCCATGGCGATGATGTCCGGCGTCACGCCGAAGAATTCCGAGGCCGTGGCGGCGCCCAGGCGGCCGTAGGCGGTGATGACTTCGTCGAAAATCAGCAGGATGCCGTGCTTGGACGTGATCTCGCGCAGCTTTTCCAGGTAGCCCTTGGGCGGGATCAGCACGCCCGTGGAGCCGGCCATCGGTTCGACGATGACGGCGGCGATGGTGGAGGCGTCATGCAGCGCGACGATGCGTTCCAGCTCGTCGGCCAGGTTGGCGCCCCAGGCGGGCTGGCCCTTGGAGTAGGCGTTCTTTTCCAGGTTATGGGTATGCGGCAAGTGGTCTACGGCGGGCAGCAGCGCGCCGGAGAACGTCTTACGGTTGGTCGAGATGCCGCCGACCGAGATGCCGCCGAAACCCACGCCGTGATAGCCGCGTTCGCGGCCGATCAGGCGGGTGCGCTGGCCTTCGCCGCGGGCCCGGTGGTAAGCCAGGGCAATTTTCAGGGACGTATCGACGGACTCGGAGCCGGAGTTCGTGAAGAAGACGCGGTCCAGGCCCTGGGGCATGAAGCCGGCGACAGCCGTGGCGGCTTCGAAGGCCAGCGGGTGGCCCAGCTGGAAGCCGGGCGCGTAATCCATGATGCCGGCTTGGCGGGAAATCGCGTCGACGATTTCCTGGCGGCCGTGGCCGGCGTTGACGCACCACAGGCCGGCGGTGCCGTCCAGGATCTGGCGGCCGTCAGCCGAGGTGTAGTACATGCCTTTGGCCGTTGCCAGCATGCGCGGGTGCGCCTTGAACTGCTTGTTGGCAGTGAAGGGCATCCAGAGATGGGACAGGTCGGGCAACTCGGCGGGGGCGTTCATGGCGGCTCCAGGGGATGGACAACCGGCGGGCCTGCAAGGAAAGGGCGCAGCCGGGATTCGAATGATTCTGGTACGTCCCGCGGGGAATGAAAATATACGATCTGCGCAAATGCCGCTAACTGTATAGTTGCAGGTGGTCTAACTGTACAGTTTTCTCCGTGATCGATTTCCAGCCCAACCGCGCCCGTGGACTTGCGCCGACCCTGGTCGAACAGCTGGTGGCGGCCATCTTGCGCGCCATTGAAGAACAGACACTGCGTCCGGGTATGTCCCTACCCTCGGTGCGCGAGTTCGCCCGCCAGTACGGTGTCAGTACGTTCACGGTGGCCAGCGCCTACAGCCGGCTGGTGTCGCAGGGCTGGCTGGCCGCGCGGCCCGGGGCCGGCTACCGGGTAGCCTCGCCGGACGCGCCTGCGCGGCGGGGCGAACCCCTGTCCTGGGAGCCGCCGCGCCTGAACGCGGGCTGGCTACTGTCGGACATCTTCGCGGACCATTCCATCCCGATCAAATCGGGATGCGGCTGGCTGCCGGGGGAATGGCTGAACGAAGAGGGCATGCATCTGGCGCTGCGCCACATGGGGCGCGTGCCGGCGATGCGCATCGCCAATTACGGGCACCCCTATGGCTATGCGCCGCTGCGCGAGACGATCGCGGCCAGCCTCAGCGCCCAGGGCATGGAAGTGGAAGTGTCCCAGGTGCTGCTGACCCAGGGCGTGTCGCACGGCCTGGACATGGTGACCCGCACGCTGCTGCGGCCCGGCGACACCGTCGTGGTGGAGCAGCCCGCCTATGCCAACCTGTTGCAACTGCTGCGCCTGGTGGGCCTGCGTGTGGTGGCGGTGCCGCGCACGGCCGACGGGCTGGACTGCGAGGCGCTGGAGCGCGTGGTGGCCCAGCACCAGCCGCGCGCGCTGTATATCAATACGGCGCTGCAGAATCCGTCAGGCGCCAGCATCGGGATGGCCAATGCCTTCCGCATCCTGCAGGTGGCCGAACGGCACGGCCTGTGGGTGATCGAGGACGACATCTCCCGCGACCTGGCGCCCGGCGTGACGCCGATGCTGGCCGCGCTGGACGGGGCGCGGCGGGTAATCTACCTGGGTGGCTACTCCAAGG
This sequence comes from Achromobacter sp. FW305-C-13, assembly GCF_058783475.1. Lineage (NCBI taxonomy): Bacteria > Pseudomonadati > Pseudomonadota > Betaproteobacteria > Burkholderiales > Alcaligenaceae > Achromobacter > Achromobacter sp. FW305-C-13. The sequence goes on from NZ_JBYSYN010000002.1 coordinate 810,923, forward strand.
TCATCAGCCCGTCGGTGCGGGTGGGCTATGTGGTGGCGCATCGCGACCTGGCCCGCGATATCGCGCGCACCAAGATGGCGGTGGGCCTGACCTCGCCGGAAATCATGGAGCGCATCGTGCACCAGGTCATCCGCGAGGGACGCTATCGCGCGCACATCGCCCGCACCCGCGAGCGGCTGGCCGAGGCGCACACCGCGGTGGCCGGCCAGATGCAACAGCACGGGTTCGAAATCCATGGGCGGCCGCAGGGCGGTCTGTTCCTGTGGGCCAAGGTGGCCGGGCAGTGGCGCGAACGGGGCGCCAACGGGTTGGCGGAACTGGCGCTGAAAGACGGTATTTGGCTGGCGCCGGGGTCTTACTTTGAAGTGGATGAGGCGGATACGCCGTGGGTGCGATTCAACGTGGCGTATTCAGAGGCGCCGGCGTTGTGGCGGTTCATGAGGAATGCGGGGGCGGCTTGATGGATTGCGCGCGCCGGGCTGATCGGGGGCGCGCGCAACCCGTCACGCGCCCGTCGCGCTTTTCAAAAATTCAGCGTTCGTAGGTAACGAAGTCGTACTCGTAGCCGTTTTCGGCGGGCTGGGTCTCGCGCGCGGTTTCTTTCCATTGGAAGGCGGGCAGCAGCGGGAAGAAGGCGTCGCCGTCGACCTGGGCGTGGACTTCGGTGGCCAGCACGCGTTGCGCCTGCGGCAGCGCCTGCGCGTAGATCTGGGCGCCGCCGATCACGAAAGCCTGTTCCACCTCGCCGCAGGCGGCGATAGCGGCTTCCAGCGTAGGCACGACGGTGGCCCCCGGGGCGGCGAAATCGGGATTGCGGCTGATCACAATGTTGGCGCGGCCGGGCAGCGGACGGCCCAGCGAATCCCAGGTCTTGCGACCCATGATGATGGGGTGGCCCAGCGTGCTGCGCTTGAAGTGCGCCAGATCGCCCGGCAGCTTCCAGGGCAAGGTGTTGTCGCGTCCGATGACGCGGTTCTCGGAATAGGCAACGATCAGGGTAAGGCTGGCGGGCATGCGGGCGGGCAATGGTGGGGACGGCCGGGAGTCGGCCGATCAGACGGCGTAAGCGTAGCAAATTCCGCCGGGGCCAGCCGGCCGCACCTGGCCGGCCGCACCTAGCCGGCCGCGTGTTCCAGGAACTCCGTCGCGGGCATCGGGCGGCCCAGCAGGAAGCCCTGCAAGGAATCGCAGCCCAGGCCGGTCAGGAATTTCTGCTGGGCTGCCGTTTCGACGCCTTCGGCGACGATCCGCAGGTTCAGCTGCTGCGCCAGCGCGACGATGGCCGACACGATGGCGGCGTCTTCATTGTCATTTTCCAGCTGGTTCACGAAGCCCCGGTCGATCTTCAACTCGGTCGCGGGCAGGCGCTTCAGATACAGCAGGCTGGAATAGCCCGTGCCGAAGTCGTCGATGGAGATGGTCACGCCCAGGCCGGACAGGCGCTTGAGCACGGCCAGGCTGGCCTCGGCGTCGCGCATGGCGGTGGATTCCGTCACTTCCAGTGTCAGGCACGCGGGTGGCACGTCGTGCCGCGCCAGCGCTGCACGCACGGTTTCAACCAGGCTGGCGTGGGCGAACTGCAAGGCCGAAATGTTGACGGCGATGGTCCAATGGCCTTGCCCGGCGTTAATCCATTCCCGCATCTGGCGGCAGGCCTCGTTGATGACCCATTCCCCGATGGACAGGATCAGGCCGGTCTTTTCGGCGATGGGAATGAACTGGTCCGGGCCGACCAAACCGCGCGTGGGGTGGTTCCAGCGCAGCAGTGCTTCGGCGCCCATGATGGGGCCCGCGGGGGCTTCGTACTTGGGCTGGTAGTGCAGCACGAACTGGTCGCGCTCCTGCGCCAGGCGCAAGTCATGTAGCAGTTCGATCTGTTCGTGCGCGTCCGCGTTCATGGACGGCTCGAAGAAGCTGTAGCCGGTGCCCCCCAGGCGCTTGGCGTGGTACATGGCGGCGTCGGCGTTGGTCAGCAGGCTATGGGTGTCTTCGCCATCGTTCGGGTAGATCGCGATGCCCACGCTGGACGTCACCAGCACCTCGTGCCCGTAGACCATGACGGGGCGGGCGATCGCTTCGATCAGCCGGTCCGCCACGTTGGCGGCATCGGTCGGTTCGATCACTTCGCTCAGCACGATGAATTCGTCGCCGCCCAGGCGCGCCACCGTGTCCTGCGTGCGCAGGGTCTGCCGGATGCGCTGGGCCAGATCGATCAGCAAGGCGTCGCCGGTGTGGTGGCCGTAGGCGTCGTTGACCGCCTTGAAGCCGTCCAGGTCGAAGAACAGCACGGCGAAGTAGCCCTTGCGGCGGCTGGCGCTTTCGATGGCCTGCTCCATCCGGTCTTCCAGCAGGATGCGGTTGGGCAATTTGGTGAGCGTGTCGTGCAGCGCCAGCTGCACCAGCTCTTCGTTGGCCTCGGCCAGCGATGAGGCCAGCGCGGACGTGCGCGCCTCAAGCCGGTTGTCCAGCACGGCGACCACCAGCGCGATGGCCAGCACGCTGAGCGTGACCGCCGTCACCGCGATGGCCAGCCAGCCGGCCGAGATGCCGCCGTCGGCGGCCATGCAGATGCTGCCTGCCGGAAACCCCGCGGCTTCCATGCCGGAATAGTGCATGCCGACGATGGCGATGCCCATGACGACCGACGCCAGCGGCCGGGACAGGGCCACGCGCGGCCCGTCGTGGCGCAACCGATAGGTGATCCACAGCGCGGCGCCGGAGGCGGCCACGGCGATCACGATGGATAGCGCAAACCATTTGGTGTCGTAGACGATGCCGGGCGCCATGCGCATCGCGGCCATGCCCAGATAGTGCATGGCGGCGATGCCCACGCCCATCAGCAGAGCGCCCGCAATCAGCCTGCGCCAGGGCAGCTCGTCCTTGCACACGATCCACAGGGCGAAGGCTGAGCAGCCGATGGCGATGCCCAGCGACAGGACGGTCAGGGGCAGGTCGTAGCCCATGGGAATGGGCAGGTTGAAAGCCAGCATGCCGACAAAGTGCATGGACCAGATGCCGATGCCCATGGCGAGCGCACCGCCCGCCAGCCAGTAGCGCGCGGCTGGCAGCCCGTTCGAGGCCCGTACGCGATTGGCCATGCCCAACGCCGTATATGACGCCAGGATGGCGACCCCTAGGGATACGAGGACGAGCGAAGGGTTATAAGTTCCAACGAGCATTTGTGGGGTCCTGTCCTGAGCGCTTACTGCGATCGCGCCGGCCTCAAATCAAATCAATTAGTAGTCAACAGTTGCAATTGGGTCGCAAGACAATTCCGGCTGTCGACGCTGGCGATTTACATACTCACTTGTAGGGAAGGGGGGTGCGGAGGGCGCTGCCTGCGGTCGGCGCTGCCGGGTGGGCTGCGCAATCTCGCGATAAGCGATACGCGCGGCGCGGCAAGCGCCGGTCGGAAGCCGTGGCGCGCAGCGCATTCTGGACGCGCGTCCGAGGCTAAGGGATGGGTTATACCGAAATCGCGCGTCCAGAAGCTCACCAATCTTCACTTATGCGGCCAAGCGCGGTTTGCCAGCCCGAGGGCAAGCGCCCACGGCGGCTGCCCGCGTGCTTCCTGCGGCCGCCGGAGTGGGCGTGCCGGGCGCGATCTTACACGGCCATGGGCGCGGTGAGCGGCGCGTGATGGGTGTAGCCGGACAGCGAGAAATCGCTCGGTTCCACCTTTTCCAGCCATTCCGGTTCATAGCGGCCGGTCACGGCGAAATCGGGGATGCGGTCGGACAGGATCAGCTTGGGCGATTCGAAGGGCTCGCGGGCGAGTTGCTCGCGTAGCATCGGCAAGTGGTTTTCGTAGATATGCGCGTCGCCGATGAAATAGGTGAACCAGCGCGGGGTGTAGCCGGTCAGGCGTCCCACCAGGTGCAGCAGCGCGGCGCCTTCCGTCAGGTTGAAAGGCGTGCCGAGGCCGACGTCGTTGGAACGGATATACAGGCAGAGCGAGATTTCGCGGGTGGTCGCGTTGGGCAGGAACTGGTAGAGCAGATGGCAGGGCGGCAGGGCCATTTCTTCGATCTGGGCCCAATTCCAGCCGTGGAACAGGATGCGGCGATCGCCCGGGCGCTCGTGGATGGTGTCCAGGCATTGGCGCAACTGGTCTACCGCCTTGTACAGCAGGACTTTCGGCACGCCGGCTTCTTCCAGATCCGCCACCTTGGCGTAGCCGCGGGCCAGCGCGTCTTCGACCTGCGCCGTGCGAGTGGCATCCAGCACCTTGTAGGCCGGCCACTGGCGCCATTGGACGCCGTAGACGGGGCCCAGGTCGTCCGGGCCTTCGCGGTACGGGTTGGCCAGCCATTGGCTATTTTCGTTGGCGTTCTGGTCCCAGACCTTGCAGCCCAGGTCGCGGAACTCCGCGGCGCTGCGCGAGGCGCGCATGAAACCCACCATCTCGCCAATGGCGGACTTGAACGCCAGCTTCTTGGTGGTGACAGCGGGGAAGCCCTTTTGCAGGTCGAACCGCAACGACGCGCCCGGCATGCTGAGTGTGCGTATGCCCGTCCGGTTCTCCTGCCACGCGCCGGTGTCCAGGATGGATTGAACGAGGTCCAGGTATTGTTTCATGGCGGTCCTTGTGTTCGCCCGCCCCGCGGGTGACGCAAATGGGCCGCCGCGTGCGACGCGGCGGCGCTTATCTGGATAGGAAAGAAGGGATAGGGCGAATTACACCACGCGGGCGTGCCTCAGGCGGCGGCCGGCGCTTCCTGCGTGTCGACGATTTCGACCGAAAACGTCAGCGCCGCGGTCTTCTCCAGCATGGCCGAGGCCGAGCAGTACTTTTCGTGCGATAGCTGCACGGCGCGCTCCACCGCGGCTTGCGGCAGGTTGCGGCCTGTGACCGTGAAGGCGAAATGGATGCGGGTGAAGACCTTCGGGTCGGCATCCGCGCGGTCGGCATGGAGCTTGACGCTGCAGCCGGTGACGGCGTGGCGGCCGCGCTTCAGGATCAGCACCACGTCATAGGCGGTGCAGCCGCCCGTGCCGGCCAGCAGCATTTCCATCGGGCGCGGCGCCAGGTTGTGGCCGCCGCCGTCCACGGCGCCGTCCATCACGGCCACGTGGCCGCTGCCGGTGCTGGCGGTAAAGAGCATGCCGTTGGGGCCGCCCCAGTCGATCGTGCATTCCATGTCGTGTGTCCTTGAGCTTTGAGCGCAGTCAATGGTTGATGATACCTGTTGCGTACAATTCCAGGCACGAGAGCCCCGCCCCGCATCAGGGGTGTGTGCGCCAGTTTTGCCAAGGAGTTGTCCATGTCCACCGCCCTGTCACAATCCGGCCCCCTTTCCTTCCTGCGCCGTACCAGTCCGCTGGATGCGTTGCTGGCCGAAGCGGACCGCGCATTGCGGGTGCTGTCCAACAGCGCGACCGCCGGTCGTCCCTATCCGGCCAAGTCCGAAGAGGCGCCAAATGCGATGTCCGCGCAGGAAAAACGGCACGCGGCGGGCCTGATGCGCGTGAACCATGTGGGCGAGGTCTGCGCGCAGGCGTTGTACCGGGGGCAGGCGTCGGTCTGCCGCGAACCCGCGCCCCGCGCGCTGCTGCTGAATGCGGCTTCAGAAGAAGTCGATCACCTGGTCTGGTGCAACGAGCGCCTGACCGAACTGGGCAGCCGGCCCAGCCTCTTGAACCCGGTCTGGTACGCCGGATCGTTCGCATTGGGCGTGCTGGCCAGTTATGCGGGCGTGCCGCGTAACTTGGGTTTCATGGCCGAGACCGAGCGGCAGGTGGAGGCACATCTGGAAGAGCATCTACGCACCTTGCCGGTGCAGGATGAACGCTCGCGCGAGATCGTCCGCAAGATGAAGGACGACGAAGCCGAGCATCGTGCCAGCGCCGAGCGGGCAGGGGGCGTACCGCTGCCCGCCCCGGTAAAAGCGGCCATGCGGGCGATGTCCAAGGTCATGACGACGACAGCTTATTGGGTCTGAGAACCGCTTGCGGCTGAAATGTTGCAGTGCGCAAATTCGGCCGCAGACTGGTGCAGAACGCACCATTAAGGTGCAAATGACAGGGTGGGATTACCCGGTATCGTCTAGGGTTAGTCCGCAATGGGTTTACCCGTTCGGCAAAAACCCTTTTTTTGGCCAAGCCATGTGTTGATGCGGGTCTCCCGGGGGCGCAAGGGAATTTTGCGGCGAAAACGCAACGCGAAAACCGGCCTTCAAAAGAGATTAAAAAAATTCTTGCATCGCACAAAAAACCTCGGTACTATTCACTCATCGGATGTTGAAACGCAGTCGGCGCGGTGCAAAACCCCGAACGCGTAGCGAGCAGAAGGCAAGCTCCCAACATGCCACGGTTGTCTCCTCCACCCTCCTCCTTTGGTGGATTTAGCCCGAGATCTTGCGATCTCGGGCTTTTTTTTATGCCGAATTAATGCGTCCCTATTTTTTGGCGCGGCTCGCCCGGCCTGGCTAGTCGACGGCATATCCTCCCTATGGCGGCATCCGCGTTTTCCCTGGGATATTTCGCGTGTTCCCCAGCGGAAAGCTCTACAATCAGCGCATGAAATCCGTATCTCCGCGCGTCCGCGGTTTTGTTGCATCAGCCCCCTCCATCCAGCGGCCTGGCGGCGGACGAACGGCCCTGTCCCGGGTGTTACGTTTCGTGCCCCTGAATTGCACTTCCTTATCCCTGCCATATATGGGCGTTACACCTGCCTCCCATAATGGCGGGCCTGTCTCGATAGACCAACCAGAGGTGATTCTGTGACCTGGCTGTATATCTGCGTGGTCGCGTTCATGGTGGGCGGGCTCATCGTGTGGTCGGAACGCTGGCATGGCCGGTTTACCGGCGACAGCGATCTGAACAAGCCGCAAGCAAACCATTCTCGCGCGACGCCCCGTGTCGGCGGCTTGGCCGTGCTTGCTGGCACCTTGCTGGGCCTGCTGGTGCTGGGCCCTGCCAACATGACGCTGACGTGGCTGTGGCCCGCGCTGTTTGTCGCCGCGCTGCCGGTGTTCGTGGCTGGCCTGCTGGAAGACATCACTAAAGATATCGGCGCCAGCAAGCGTTTGCTGGCGGCTTTCCTGTCGGCGGCGATCGCCTGGTGGCTGCTGGGCGGCGTCAGCCGTGTGGGCATGGCGCCGGTTGACTACGTGCTGTCGTTCTGGCCGGTGTCGCTCTTGTTCACCATGATTGCGGTGGGCGGCTGTACGCATGCGTTGAACATCGTGGACGGCATGAATGGCCTGGCCGGCATGGTTGCCACCCTGATGTCGGTGTCGATCAGCCTGGTGGCGATGCAAGTGGGCGACGTGCCGATCTTCCTGATCTCCGCCGCCTTGGCGTCGGCGACCTTGGGCTTCCTGGTCTGGAACTTCCCGTTCGGGCGCGTGTTCCTGGGCGACGGCGGGGCCTACTTCCTCGGCTTCATGCTGGCCGAACTGGCGGTGTTGCTGGTCGTGCGTAATCCGTCGGTGTCGCCGTTCTATGCGCTGGCCGTGCTGTTCTACCCCGTATTCGAAACCGGTTTCTCGATCTGGCGCCGACGCTTCAAGCGCGGCGTGCCGGTCGACCAGCCGGATGCCTTGCACTTGCACCAGTTGGTGTTCCGCCGCCTGGTTCGCGTGACATTCAGCCGGGGCCGTCGCCACGCCGTGCCGGCGCTGTGCAATGCGATGGCGTCGCCCTACATGTGGGTGCTGGCGCTGATCGGCCTGGTGCCGGCCACGATCTGGTGGGACAACGCGTGGGCGCTTAGCGCCAGCCTCGTGGTGTTCGCCAGCGTCTATATCTGGCTGTATGCGCGGCTGGTGTCCTGGCGTCGCCCGGGGTGGCTGCTGCTGCCATCTGTTTTGAAGACTACGGATTAGTTTTGAGTGCCCCGGCGATTGCCGTCGGGGGCTCGGTTATCTATCACCCGACCATATTTAAAATGCCGTAATCGTTCTACGGTGAAGGGAGAGTTATGTTGCGAATTCAGGATGTGAAACTTGCTGTCGTCGGCCTGGGCTACGTCGGTCTGCCCCTGGCGGTGGAGTTCGGCAAGAAGCGCTCGGTCATCGGGTTCGATATCAATACGCGCCGCATCGACGCACTGAAGGCCGGCCACGACCACACGCTGGAAGTGAGCGATGCAGAGCTGGCCGAAGCCGCTCAATTGACCTACACCGCCGACCGCGCCGAGCTGGGCGAGGCCAACGTGTTCATCGTGACCGTGCCGACCCCCATTGACGAATACAAGCAGCCCGACCTGACTCCGCTGGTCAAGGCCAGCGAAACCATCGGCGCTGTGCTCAAGCGAGGCGACATCGTCATTTATGAATCCACGGTCTATCCGGGCGCCACGGAAGAAGATTGCGTGCCGGTGCTGGAGCGCGTGTCCGGCTTGAAGTTCAATGTGGACTTCTATGCGGGCTACAGCCCCGAGCGCATTAACCCGGGCGACAAGGAACACCGTGTCAGCACCATCAAGAAGGTCACCTCGGGTTCCACCCCTGAAGTCGCCGAACTGGTCGATCAGCTGTACAAGCAGATCATCACCGCCGGCACGCACAAGGCGTCCAGCATCCGCGTGGCGGAAGCCGCCAAGGTGATCGAAAACACGCAGCGCGACGTGAACATCGCGCTGATCAACGAACTGGCCCTGATCTTCAACAAGATGGGCATCGACACCGAGGCCGTGCTGCAAGCCGCCGGCACCAAGTGGAACTTCCTGCCGTTCCGTCCGGGCCTGGTGGGCGGCCATTGCATCGGCGTGGACCCGTACTACCTGACGCACAAGGCGCAATCGATCGGCTACCACCCCGAGATCATCCTGGCGGGCCGCCGCCTGAACGACTCGATGGGCGGCTACGTGGTGTCGCAACTGGTCAAGGCGATGACCAAGCAGCGCATCCATGTGCAAGGCGCGCGCGTGCTCGTCATGGGCCTGGCCTTCAAGGAAAACTGCCCCGACCTGCGCAATACGCGCATCGTGGACATCGTGCATGAACTGCGCGACTACAACGTAGACGTCGACGTCTACGACCCGTGGGTCGACGCCGAGGAAGCCGTGCACGAGTACGGCCTGACGCCGGTCGCCAAGCTGGAAGAGGGCAAGTACGACGCCGTGATCCTGGCGGTGGCGCACAACCAGTTCAAGGCCTTGGGCGCCGAAGGCATCCGCAAGCTGGGCAAGGAGCAGCACGTGCTGTACGACTTGAAGTACGTGCTGTCGCCCGCCGAATCCGATCTGCGCCTGTAAGGATTCAGCCATGGCAACACGCTTTGAGACCATCAAGCAGGAATTGACCGCCGCGCCGCGCAAGTGGCTGGTGACCGGCTGCGCCGGCTTCATCGGGTCGAACCTGCTGGAAACCCTGCTGAAGCTGAATCAGACCGTCACCGGCCTGGACAACTTCGCAACCGGTCACCAGCGCAACCTGGATGAAGTGCGCGCTTCGGTTTCGGCCGAGCAATGGGCGCGCTTTACCTTCGTGGAAGGCGATATCCGCGACCTGGATGCTTGCCGCCGCGCCGTTGACGGCGTGGACTTCGTGCTGCATCAAGCCGCGCTGGGCTCCGTGCCGCGTTCGCTGAAAGATCCGATCACCACCAACGAGGTGAACATAGGCGGCTTCCTGAACATGCTGGTCGCCGCCCGCGATGCGCAAGTGAAGTCGTTCGTCTATGCGGCGTCCAGTTCCACGTACGGCGACCATCCTGCCTTGCCCAAGGTGGAAGAGAATATCGGCAAGCCCTTGTCGCCGTACGCCGTGACCAAGTTCGTGAACGAACTGTATGCGGACGTGTTCGCACGCTCGTACGGGTTCGAAACGGTGGGCCTGCGCTACTTCAACGTGTTCGGCAAGCGCCAGGATCCGAACGGCGCCTACGCCGCCGTGATCCCGAAGTGGACCGCCGCGATGATCAAGGGCGACGACGTCATCATCAATGGCGACGGCGAGACCAGCCGCGACTTCTGCTTTGTGGAAAACGCGGTGCAGGCCAACCTGCTGGCCGCGATGGCGCCGGCAGAAGGCCGCAACCAGGTCTACAACGTGGCCGTCAGCGGCCGCAGCACGTTGAACGACCTGTTCGGTTTCCTGGTCAAGGCCCTGGGCAACCAGAACGTGGCCTACGGCAAAAAGCCCGTATACGCCGACTTCCGCCCGGGCGACGTGCGCCACTCGCAGGCCGACGTCAGCAAGGCCGGCCGCCTGCTGGGCTACGCGCCGTCGCACACGGTGCTGCAAGGCCTGGAAGTGGCCATGCCCTGGTACACGCAATTCCTGCGTTGATTTGAAAGCACTCATCCGCAAACTCGGCAACATCCACCCGGACCATCAGCGCATCTTCAAAGGCGCGTTCCGGGTGGCCGTGTTCCTGCTGCTGGGCAAGGCTGCCGGCGCCATCAAAGAGATGGCGGTGGCCTACCGGTATGGCGTCAGCGACGCCGTGGACGCCTACCAATTCACGATGACCATGGCCACCTGGCTGCCGGTCACGATCGTGGGCGTGCTATCGGTGGTCTTGATTCCTGTCCTGGTGCGGCTGCGCCGCGCGGAAGACGCCGAGCGCGACCAATTCATCAAAGAACTTCAAGGCTGGGTGGCCGCGGCGGGCATTGCGCTGGCCATCGCCACCTGGTTCGCCTGGCCGTATGTGGTGGATGCGCTGGGCAAGGGATTGCCCGAGCGCGTGCGCGGCATGACGGGCGACCTGCTCATCGCCTTTGCGCCGGTGTCGGCCCTGCTGCTGATCGCCGGCATCAGCGCCGCGCGGCTGCGCGCCCATGAACGCCACGTCAATACATTGCTCGATAGCGTGCCCGCCGTGGCGACGCTGACCTGGGTGATGCTGGCCGTCAGCGCCGATGGCGTCGGGCCGCTGCTATGGGGCACCTTGGTGGGCTATGCCATCCAGACTGTCTGGCTGGCCTGGCTGGCGGCGCGCGCGGACGGCGGATTCTGGGGCGCGCCGCGCCTAACACTGCGTTCACCGCACTGGCCCGAACTGATGGGCGCCGCCGGCGTGATGCTGATCGGCCAGGTGGCGATGAGCTTCGTCGGCCCGCTGGACCAATATGCCGCCGCCAACCTGGGCGCCAATGCGAACGCGACGCTGGGCTACGCCAGCCGGCTGCTGTCCCTCTTGCTGGGTATCGGCGCCGTGTCGGTGGGCCGCGCTGCGCTGCCGGTGCTGGCCGACGTGCAGGCCCGAGGCGATACCGCCCGCGCACGCAGCATGGCGCTGAAATGGTCGGTGCTGATGGTGGGGGCGGGCGCCGTGGCGGTCGCGATCGGTTGGGTGCTGGCGCCGTGGGGCGTGTCCGTGCTGTTCCAGCGCGGCGCCTTTACCGCGGAAAATACCGAAGCCGTCGCGCATGTGCTGCGCTGGGGCCTGCTGCAATTGCCGTTCTACTTCGGCGTGCTGATCCTGGTGCAACTGCTGGCCAGCCAGAACCGCTATCGCATCATGGCCGCCATCGCGGTAGCCAATTTTGCGCTGAAGGCCGCGTTGAACACCGTACTGGCGCCCAAGATGGGCGCGGCCGGCATCATGCTGGCAACCAGCCTCATGTATGTGCTGTCCTTCGCCTGCTACCTGGTGGTGGCGATGCGCAAGGCCGAACCCAAGGAGGCCGATTGAATGTCCCAAGCCGAATCCGGCCGTGCATTGCGCGTCCTGCTGTTCATCCACTCGCTGCATGGGGGCGGCGCTGAACGCGTTGCCGCCGACCTGAGCGCCCACTGGGCGCAGATGGGGCGAGAGGTGATGGTCGTGACGCAGGCCAGCGCCGACGGTGATGTCTATGCCCTGCATCCCAACGTCCGCCGCGAAGTCCTGCACACGGCAGGCGAGGGGGGAGGCTTGCGTGGCATCTGGAGCAATGTGCAGCGCGTGCGCGCGTTGCGCCGGGTGATCAAGGCGTTCCGCCCCGACATCGTGCTGGGCATGATGACCACGGCGTCCGTGCTGTCCGTGCTGGCGAGTTCCGGCCTGGGTTGCCGCGTGATCGCGACCGAACATACGCATCCGCCGTCGCAGACCCTGTCGGGCCTGTGGCTGCGCTTGCGCCGGCTGACCTACCCGCGCGCCGCGCGCGTCGTCGCATTGACGCGCGGCACCGCGGAGTGGATCGAACAGCACGTGCCCGGCTCCCGGCTGGCCGTCATTCCCAACCCCGTGCACTGGCCGTTGCCGCGCGCCGAACCGTTGCTGACCCCGGTGTCGGGCGACGGGCGCAAGCGCTTGCTGGCGGTCGGCCGTCTGCATGCGGACAAGGGGTTCGACCTGCTGATCCAGGCGTTCGCCACGCTGGCGCCGTCGCATCCGGACTGGGATCTGGTTATTCTGGGCGAAGGCGATGAGCGCGCCGCCCTCGAAGCGCAAGTCGGCAAAGCCGGGCTGGCGTCGCGCATCTCGATGCCCGGACGCGCCGGCAACGTGGGCGATTGGTACGACAGTGCCGATCTATACGTCTTGACGTCGCGCTTTGAAGGGCTGTCCAACACTCTGCTTGAATCGATGGCCAGCGGCTTGGCCGCCGTGTCGTTCGATTGCGATACCGGCCCGCGCGAGATCGTGCGCGAAGGTATCGACGGCGTGCTGGTCCGCCCCAATGGCGACGTGCCCGCGCTATGCAAGGCGCTGGCCGACGTGATGGGCAATGACGCCGCGCGCCAGCGCATGGCGCAGGCGGCGACTGACGTGCGCGACCGGTTTTCGGCCACGCGCGTGCTGCAACAATGGCAAGAACTTTTTGACGACGTGCGCGGACCGGGCCGCTAGGCCCGCGCGGCACGCCGTTGCTACGGTGACCACGAGAACTTCATCATGTGTGGAATAGTCGGAATTTGGGGCCCTGTCGGAAACAAGGAGCGCGTGCTGGCCGAAAGCTGCCGCCGCATCCGCCACCGCGGGCCGGACAGCAACGGTTTCTGGGAAGACCCCGAGGCTGAACTGGCCCTGGCGCACGTCCGCCTGGCGATCCTGGACTTGACCGAAGCCGGCCACCAGCCCATGACGTCCGCCTGCGGCCGCTATGTCATGGTGTTCAACGGCGAGATCTACAACCATATGGACATCCGCAAGCAGCTGGAGCAATCCGCGCTGGCGCCGTCCTGGCGCGGGCACTCCGACACCGAAACCCTGCTGGCGGGATTCACCGCGCTGGGCATCGAGGCGACCTTGCAGGCCGCAGTCGGCATGTTCGCGATCGCGCTGTGGGATCGCGCGTCGCGCAAGCTGATGCTGGCGCGCGACCGCATGGGCGAAAAGCCGCTGTACTACGGCTACTCCGGCGCCGAACTGGTGTTCGCTTCCGAGTTGAAGGGCCTCATGCCCATTCCGGGCTTTGGCCGCGACCTGAACCGCAATGCGTTGGCGTCGTTCATGCGGCACAACTACATTCCGGCGCCCCAGTCCATCTACCAGGGCATCGCCAAGCTGCCGCCGGGGACCTGGGTCGAATTCACCGCTGACGACACCCGCAGCCGTCGCATGCCGGAGCCGCGCGTGTACTGGTCCGCGCGCGATGCCGCGGACGCCGCAGCCAAGTCGCTGCTGACGTTCGAGTCCGACGTGCAGGCCACCGAAGCGCTGGAAGGCGTGTTGTCCAAGGCGGTCGGCGGCCAGATGCTGGCCGATGTGAGCCTGGGCGCCTTCCTGTCGGGCGGCATTGATTCGTCCACTATCGTGGCCCTGATGCAGGCGCAGAGCGCCAAGCCCGTGCGCACCTTCGCGATCGGCTTCCACGAAAAGGGCTATGACGAGGCGCAGCACGCGAAAGCCGTGGCCACGCACCTGGGCACGGACCATACCGAGCTCTACGTGACCGCCGAGGACGCGTTGGCCGTGGTGCCGTCGCTGGCGGACATGTACGACGAACCGTTTGCCGATTCGTCGCAGATCCCGACCTCGCTCGTCACGAAAATGGCGCGGCAGCACGTTACCGTCGCGCTGTCCGGCGATGGCGGCGACGAACTCTTCGGCGGCTATTCACGCTATTTCCGCGTGAACAACTGGTGGCAGCAATGCGAGCGCTTTCCTTCGCTGCTGCGCAAGCCCGCGGGCGCGCTGCTTTCCGCATCCACCCATCTTCCGGGGCGCGGCGCCTGGCGCGGCAAGGTCGGCAAGCTGGGCGAGCTGCTGCGCACCGACTCGCGCGGCGATTTCTATCGCCACTTCGTGTCGTACTGGGCCGACCCCACCAAGGTGGTCAAGGGCGGGGTGGAACCGGTCTCGGAATTTGCGCGGACCATGCAGGGCTCCACCTTCGAAGCCATGATGAAGCTGGATACGATCACTTATCTGCCGGACGACATCCTCGTCAAGGTGGACCGCGCCGCGATGGCGGTCAGTCTGGAAACGCGGGTGCCGCTGATCGACCACCGCGTTTATGAATTCGCCTGGAGCCTGCCGCACCAGTACAAGGTGCGCGGCAACACGGGCAAGTGGCTGTTGCGCCAGGTGCTGCATCGCCATGTGCCGCAGGCCCTGGTGGACCGCCCCAAGCGCGGTTTTGCCGTGCCGCTCGCCGCCTGGCTGCGCGGCCCGCTGCGGGAATGGGCGGACGCATTGCTGGACCCCACGCGCCTGCGTCAGGAAGGCTGGTTCGAACCGGAACCCATCCTGCGCAAGTGGCGTGAACACACGTCGGGCCATCGCAATTGGGACAGCCACTTGTGGGGCGTCCTGATGATGCAGGCCTGGCTGGACCGTTATCGCGCAGGACCGGATCAAGGGGGATCTATTGGGAGTCTTTGACGAATGAGAATATTGATGCTGGTCAGTTCCATGCATGCGGGCGGCGCCGAACGGGTGGCTGCCACGCTGGTTAGCGCATGGGCCGAACGCGGGGACGCCGTCACCTTGACGCCCACCTATTCGTCCAAGGGCACGTGCTTTTATCCCTTATCGGACAAGGTTGAACTCGCATGGCTGGCGGATATTGCCGGCACGCGGGCGTCCGGGGCAATGGCTGCGTTCAAGCGCCTGATGGCCTTGCGCAAGCACATCCGCGACACCAAACCCGATGTGGTGGTGTCCTTCCTGACCAACGTCAATGTGGCCGCCATCCTCGCCACGCGAGGCTTGCGCGTGCCGCTCATCGTCTGCGAGCGGACGAATCCGGTCGCCGAGACGACCACGGGCTCGGTGTGGCGCAAGCTGCGCCGCCTGTTGTACCCGCGCGCCGACATGGTGACCGTGCAGGCGGAAGACACCGCCGGCCCGTTCTCGCGCCAGGTGCCGGGCATCAAGCGCTTGGCCGTCATCCCGAATCCCTTGCCTGCGCCCTTGCTGGATGCGCCCCGCGTGTTGCAACGTGAGGACGAGGGGCCGCGTGAACTGCTGGCGATGGGCCGCCTGGTCTCTGACAAGCAGTTTGATCTGCTGATCGACGTCTTCGCGCAATTGGCGCCGTCGAATCCGGATTGGAACCTGCGGATCTGGGGCGAAGGCCCCGAGCGCGCCGCGCTGGAGGCGCAGATCGCCCGGCTGGGCCTGGAATCGCGGGTCAGCCTGCCGGGCCGCACGGAAACGCCGTGGGACGAGCTGGCGCGCGGGCAAGCCTTCGTGTTGAGTTCGCTGGTGGAGGGCTTTCCCAACGTCCTCCTGGAAGCCATGTCGCTGGGCTTGCCTTGCGTGGCCTTTGATTGCCCCAGCGGCCCGCGCGAGATGACGCGCGACGGCCAGGACGCCTTGCTGGTGCCGGCAGGCGACCGCGATGCGTTGCGCGACGCCTTGCAGCGCGTGATGGGCGACTTGTCCTTGCGCCGGCAGTTGGGCGAACGCGGCGCGACGGCGGTGCGCCATCGTTATGCGCTGGCCAGCGTGCTGTCGGAATGGGATGAACTGTTCGAAGCGGTGCAGGAGGCGCGATGAGCACCCCCGCAATGCGCATCCTGCACGTCATCACGGGCCTGGGGCAGGGCGGCGCGGAATCCGTGCTGCTGCGCCTGGCAACGTATCCCGAACCTGGCGTGACGCACATTGTGGTGTCGCTGACCGATGAAGGCATTTACGGCGAACGCCTGCGTGCGGCCGGCGTTGCCGTACACGCGCTGGGCATGAAGCGGGGGCGAGTCAGCCTGGGCGGCTTCCTGGTCTTGCGCCGCTTGATCGCCAGCGCGCGTCCCGACGCCGTGCAGACCTGGATGTACCACGCCGACCTGATCGGCGGTTTGGCTGCCCGCCTGGCTGGCGTGCGCGCCATCGCTTGGGGCATCCGCAATTCCGGCGCGCATCTGGAGCGCAGCAGCCGTTCGGCTCGCCTGGTTCTGCGTGCCTGCGCGCTGCTGTCGGGCAGCGTGCCGCGCGCCATTATCTGCGCGGCGCAAAACGCAGCCGAACGCCACGCGGAAAAAGGCTACCGGCGCGATCGGATGGTGGTGATCTCCAACGGCTATGACCTGTCGCGTTATGCGCCCGACGCCCAGGCCCGGGCACGCGTTCGCGCGCAATGGGGCCTGTCGGAGGATGCGCCGGTGATCGGTTGCGTGGCCCGTTGGGACCCACTCAAAGACCATGCCAACCTGCTGCGCGCCGTGGCCGCCTTGGTGCGTGACGGCCGCGATGCCGGGTTGCGATGTGTGCTGGTCGGGCGCGGCATGGCGCCGGACAACGCCGAACTGGCCGCGCTGATCGACAAGCTGGACCTGCGCGAACGCATGATCCTGGCAGGCCCCAGCGATGATGTGCCGGCCGTAATGAACGGGCTGGACCTGCATGTGCTGTCCAGCTGCGCGGAAGGTTTTCCCAACGTGGTCGCCGAGGCCATGGCTTGCGGCGTCTATTGCGTCGTGACCGACGTGGGCGACGCCGCCTATATCGTCGGCGATACCGGCATCGTGGTGCCGCCTGAACAGGCAGAGGCGCTGGCGCGCGGAATCGAGACCGCCTTGTGCGACGTCGCCGCGCGCGGCAGCGGTCGGGCGGGCGAAGCAGGACGTGCCCGCGTGCTGGAAAATTTTGATCTTGCCCGCATGGTGCAACGTTACCTCGCCGTATGGCGCCGTATTTCTGGAGTCCAGGCATGAGCGCCGGCCGCCGCTTGATGTTCGTCGTCAATAACCCCGCGTTCTTCATGTCGCACCGGGTGCCGGTGGCGCTGGCGGCGCAACGCGCCGGCTATGACGTGCATGTGGCCACGATGGACGGCCCCGCGGTGGCCGAGATCCAGGCCCTTGGCATGATGCACCACGCCATTCCCATGACGCGCAGCGGCAAGCATCCTTTGCAGGAACTGGGAACCTTGCTGGCTTTGGTGCGCCTGTTCCGCCGCGTGCGGCCCGATGTGGTGCACCTGGTTACCATCAAGCCCGTGCTCTACGGTGGCATCGCCGCGCGCCTGGCTCGCGTGCGCGGCATGGTGGCGGCCATTTCAGGATTGGGCTTCGTGTTCCTGTCCAATTCGCTGAAGATGCGGCTGGTGCGTTCGGTGGTGGCAAGGCTGTACCGGATTGCTCTGGGCCACCCGAACAGTCGCGTGATCTTCCAGAACGCCAACGACCGCGACCTGCTCAAATCGCTGGGCGCAGTGCGCGATGATCAGGTCGTCATGATCCGCGGCGCGGGCGTGGACCTGGATGCCTATCGTGCATTGCCCGAGCCGGCGGCGCCGCCGGTCGTGGTCACGATGGTGGCCCGCCTGCTGCGCGACAAGGGCGTGCAGGAGTTCGTGCAGGCCGCAGGCATCCTGCGCCAGCGCGGTTTGCCGGTGACGATGCAGTTGGTGGGCGGGGTGGACGCGGGCAACCCCGCGTCGGCGACGCAGAGC
Organism: Achromobacter sp. FW305-C-13; assembly: GCF_058783475.1. Taxonomy (NCBI): domain Bacteria; kingdom Pseudomonadati; phylum Pseudomonadota; class Betaproteobacteria; order Burkholderiales; family Alcaligenaceae; genus Achromobacter; species Achromobacter sp. FW305-C-13. The sequence continues at coordinate 828,645 of NZ_JBYSYN010000002.1, forward strand.
GAGGTCGATGCCTGGCAACGCGAGGGGGCGGTCCAGGCGCTGGGCGAACGTTCAGATGTGGCGGCGTTGTATGCCGCGTCCCACATTGCCGTGCTGCCGTCTTACCGGGAAGGCCTGCCCAAATCGTTGATCGAAGCCGCTGCATGCGCGCGCGCCGTCGTGACGACCGACGTGCCGGGTTGCCGGGATGCGATCGAGCCGGGTGAAACCGGTTTGCTGGTGCCCGTGCGCGATGCGCAGGCCTTGGCGGATGCGATCGCCCGTCTGGCGGAAGATCCGGCGCTGCGGCAGGCCATGGGTGCTGCCGGTAGGGCGCTGGCTGAACGCGAATTCAATATCGAACGCGTTGCCAGCATCCACGTCGGCCTATACGACGCGCTGAGCGCCTGACGGCGCCCAGCCGTGCCGGGCTAGTGGCGGCGCGCGATCGCGTCGATCCAGAATCGGGTGGAAGGATCCTGCTGGCTGGGTTGCGGGGAGTCCAGTTCGCGCATGATGTTCTTGGCCAGCACCTTGCCGAACTCCACGCCCCATTGGTCGAACGGGTTGATGCCCCAGATCACGCCCTGCACGAATACCTTGTGTTCGTAGAGCGCCAGCAGTGCGCCCAGCGTATAGGCCTCCAGACGCGGCAGCACGATCAGCGATGACGGGCGGCCGCCCGGATGGACGCGGTGCTGCGCCAGCAGGCGCGCGCGGGCCGGATCGCTTTCGGTGGCGGACGTTTCCGCCAGCGCCTCGTCAAACGATTTGCCGCGCAGCAGCGCGGAACGTTGCGCCAGGCAATTGGCTATCAGCAGTTCATGGTGGCGCGCATAGGCGTGGTCGGGCTGTTCGCACAGGATGAAGTCCACGGGCGCGCCCATGGTGTCCTGGTGCAGCCATTGGAAGAACGTGTGTTGGCAGTCGGTGCCTGACATCCCCCAGATCGCAGCGCCGGTCGGCACGCCCGCCGGGCTGCCGTCGGCGGTGGCGACTTTACCCAGCGACTCCATCTCCAGCTGCTGCGCCCACGGCACGATGTGGTACAGGCGCGAGTCGTAGGGCGCGATCACCAGCGAGTCATAACCCAGGACGCTGCGGTTGACTACGCCGGCCAACGCCAGTTGCACCGGCGCGTTCTCCGCGATCGGTGCGGTGCGGAAATGTTCGTCCATGGCCGCCGCGCCGGCCAGCAACTGGTCGAACGCGTCCGTGCCCAGCGCCAGCGCGATCGGCAGGCCGATGGCCGACCAGAGCGAGTAGCGGCCGCCGACCCAATCCCAGATCTGGAAAATGTGATCAGGCAGGATGCCCAGGTTCAACGCGGCTTCGACGTTGGCGGTGATCGCCACGACCTGCTTGATGGGATCGGCCACGCCGGCTTCGCGCAGCCAGTTCATCGCGACTTCCGCGTTGGCCAGCGGCTCGGTCGTGGTGAACGATTTCGAAGCGACGATGACCAGCGTGTCGTGCGGATCCAACCGGCTCATCGCGTCGGCGACGGAGTGCGAATCCACGTTGGAGGCAAAGCGGACTTCCCGCTTGGCGCCGCCATGACGCAGGGCGCGCGTCACCAGGCGCGGGCCCCAGTCGCTGCCGCCGATGCCCAGGTGCAGCACATAGCCGTAGCGGTCCGCCTTGTCGGCTTCGCGCACGAATTCGCGCAGCCGTTCACGTTCGGCCAACACGGCGCCGGCCACCGCTGCGGGTGGCTGTGGCGCGCGCAGCGCCGTATGCCAGGCGGCGCGCCCTTCGGTCCAGTTGGCGTTGCCGCCGTCGAACAGCGTGGCGCGGGCGGCATCAAAGCCCTGCTGCGCCAGCAACGCCGTCGAGGCTTCGTGCAGGGCGGGGGAATGCGCTTGCGCGCTCAAGTCCAGCCGCAGCCCCGGGGCATTGATCAGCCGCAATTGCTCGCCGCGCCGCGACGCAGTATTCGCTGCTGTGGTGAATTGTTGCCAGGCCGGGCTGTTGGGAAGTGACATAGGCGATTCAGAAAGGCAGTTTGGCTTCTGGTGCGAGCTTGCCCAGTTCGCGGCGGAAGTCGGCTTGGATGCGTTGCAGCGCTTCGGCGGTCTGCGCTTCGAAACGCAGCACGACGACGGGCGTGGTGTTGGATGGGCGGGCCAGGCCGAAGCCGTCGGCGTACTCCGCGCGCACGCCGTCGATGGTGATCACACGGCGGGCATCAGGGAATTGGCCCTGGTCCTGCAACGCCTGGACCAGGGTGAAGGGCTGGCCTTCTTCCATTTCCAGCTTCAGTTCGGGCGTGGACACGTCTTGCGGCAGGGCTTCGAGCGGCGCGCAGGCGTCGGCGAATTGCGACACGATCTCCAGCAGGCGGGCGCCGGTGTACAGGCCGTCGTCAAAGCCGTACCAGCGTTCCTTGAAGAAGATGTGGCCGCTCATTTCGCCAGCCAGCGGCGCGCCGGTTTCGGCCAGTTTTGCCTTGACCAGCGAGTGGCCGGTCTTCCACATCAGCGGCACGCCGCCCGCGGCTTCGACGGACAGGCCGACATGGCGGCTGCACTTCACGTCATAGATGATGGTGGCGCCGGGGTTGCGTTCCAGCACGTCGCGGGCAAAGAGCACCAGTTGGCGGTCAGGCCAGATGATCTGGCCTGATTTCGTGACCACGCCCAGGCGGTCGCCGTCACCGTCGAAGGCCAGGCCCAGTTCGCAGTCGGATTCCGCGACGCACTTGATCAGGTCCTGCAGGTTCTTGGGCTCGGCGGGGTCGGGGTGGTGATTGGGGAAGGTGCCGTCGACCTCGCAGAACAGTTCCGTGACCTCGCAGCCCAGCGCCCGGAACAATTGGGGCGCGACCGCGCCGGCGACGCCGTTGCCGCAGTCGATCGCGATCTTCATGGGGCGCGCCAATTTGACGCCGGACGCCACGCGCGCGATGTAGGCCGCGACCAGATCCAATTGGCGGCGCACGCCCGCGCGCTCGGCCGGCGCCTTTGCGGGGCCGTTCATCGCAGCGCTCAGGGCCTGGACGTCATCGCCGTACAGGGCGCGCCCACCCATCATCATCTTGAAACCGTTGTACTTGGGCGGATTGTGGCTGCCCGTGATGGCCACGCCCGAGCCGCACTGCATGATGTGGGTGGCGAAATAGACCAGGGGGGTGGGAACCATCCCGATATCCAGCGTATCCACGCCGCCTTCCAGCATGCCTTCCTGTAGCGCCGTCGACAGCATCGGGCTGCTCAGGCGGCCGTCGCGGCCGACGACCAGCGTTTGCACGCCTTCGGCGCGCGCGCGGGCAGCCAGGGCGCCGCCCAACGCACGCGCGAACGTCGCGTCAATCAGGTCGGGCACGGTGCCGCGGATGTCATAGGCCTTGAAGACAGAGGCGGGAAACTGCGTGTTGTGATTGCCCACGACGATTCCTTGATAGGGGTGTTACAGCACGGATTTTGACGGGGTGTCATGGTATACCCGCACATCAAAACCCGCATGAGAAGAGGGTCAAGCTCGAATTATCCTCCATTGGCGGGGAGGGCCTCATCCGGCGGGCGGTGTAGGGCGTCTTAAGGGTTGGCGCGCGCCCTGATTTGGTGCACGGCGGGCGTGCCCCGCCTTGATCCGGTGCGCCCGCCAAGTCGGCCGAAAGCGCCTTTGCCAGAGGGCGCCGCGTGGCATGGAAATTGCTCGTCATCCGAAGGTGATACGCTTGCTATGCAAGCAGAAAGACCGGGAGGGGCCATGGGTGCCAAAGTTTCTACTGTCATGTCGTCAAGGGGAGCCAGCAGCAGGCGAGGCCCCCCCACGGACTACGCCGGACCGGCCGCAGGCCGCGAGCGCCGGCTTGATATCCATGTTTTCGTCTCTGAAACCGGCGAATTGGCCACCGGCCGCGCCTGGGAACGCTGCGTCTGGCGCGAGGCCCGGGTGCTGATCGCCGAATGTCCGGCGCCGCACCTGCCGGCTTCCGTCGAAGCTGCGCTGCGCCTCATTGCCGCCGATGTCGCCCGCGACCGCGGTTGGGAGGGGATGGGCACCGTGGCCTTTTCGCTGGATGACCGCAGCGGCGTGTTCCGGGTGACGGGCGCGCAGGCGCAGCCAAACGCTGCGGGTGCGCCCTTTGCCGGCCACGACCCCGACGCCGCCCATGCGCTGGAAATGCGTATCGATGGCTGCGTGGACCGCCGCCTGCCTTGCACGCGCCTGCTGGTATGCGGCGCGACGCGTGGCGAGGCCTTGCGTCGGGCCTACCGCGCCCTGTCCGAAATGCCGGGGCCAGCGGGCGTCGACCGCGCTTTCCTGATGAACCGCATCGCGTCCCGGGCGTACTGCTCCGGGCTGACCGGCACGCGGCTGGATCAGGCGGTCGGCTAGGGCGGCTTCGGCCGGGGCGATTCCACCCCTACAATATCCGCACATCCCTTGACCTGCGCCTGGGCGATACCAGGCCCTTCTTGTGCGGCGCCTATGACTTTGCTGAGCGATCTACAGTCCCTGCTGGGGTTCTCCCACGTGCTGACCGGTGCGGACGCCGACTCTTATGTGCAGGACTGGCGCCGGCGCTACCGCGGCACGGCGCTGGCGGTGATCCGGCCCGGTTCGACCGAGGAAGTCGCCGCCGCCGTGAAACTGTGCATGCATCATGGCGTGCCCATCGTGCCGCAAGGCGGCAATACCGGTTTGTGCGGCGGCGCCACTCCGGACGACTCGGGCCGTGCCGTGGTGCTGTCTACGGCACGCCTGACCGCCGTGCGCAACCTGGATACCGCCAACGACACCATCACGGTCGAGGCGGGCTGCATCCTGCAGGCCGTCCAGGAAGCCGCCGCGGCGGCCAACCGGCTGTTCCCGCTCAGCCTTGCGGCCGAAGGCAGCTGCACGATTGGCGGCAACCTGGCCACCAACGCTGGCGGCACGCAGGTGCTGCGCTACGGCAACACGCGCGACCTGACGCTGGGCCTGGAAGTGGTAACCGCCGAAGGCGAAATCTGGAACGGCCTGCGCGGCTTGCGCAAGGACAACACCGGCTATGACTTGCGCGACCTGTACATCGGCAGCGAGGGAACGTTGGGCATCATCACTGCCGCCACGCTGAAGCTGTCCCCGCGGCCGGTGGCCTCGTGTACCGCGCTGTTGACGCTGGACACGATCGACCAAGCCGTGGATGTGCTGTCGCGTGCGCGTTCGGGCTTTGGCGCCGCGCTGACCGGCTTCGAACTCATGAGCGGCGCTTGCCTGCAAGCCGTTGTGCGCCTGTTTCCGCAGCAGCGCTTGCCTTTTGAAGGCGCGTCGGCCGAATCGCCGTGGTTCGCGCTGCTGGAACTGTCCGACAGCGAAAGCGAGGCGCATGCGCGCGACCGTTTCGAGGCCGTGCTGGGCGACGCCATCGATGCGGGCCTGGTCAACGATGCCGCGATTGCGGCCAACGTCGCGCAAAGCAAGGCGCTGTGGCACCTGCGCGAGAGCATTCCGCTGGCCGAAGCCGAGCTGGGCAAGTCGGTCAAGCATGACGTGTCCATCCCCATTTCGTCCATCGCGGGCTTCGTGCACAAGACCAACGCCTTGCTGCAAGCGCGCTTTCCCGGCGTGCGCCATGTGATCTTCGGCCATCTGGGCGACGGCAACCTGCATTACAACGTGGCCAACGCGCCCGGCCAGACCGAAAGCGAACTGCTGGCCCTGCAAAGCGAGATCTATGGCGTGGTGCATGACAGCGTGCATGCGCACAGCGGCTCCATCAGCGCCGAGCACGGCGTCGGCCAACTCAAGCGCGACGAACTGCCGCGCTACAAGAGTGCCGTCGAACTGGCGTTGATGCGGCGGATCAAGCGCGCGCTGGATCCGCAAGGGCTGATGAACCCGGGCAAGGTGCTGCAAACCTGAGACACCCGGGCGCATGCCCGTTCTTACTTCCAACAGGGAGCTTCATCCATGGCAGTCAGCCCCGCGGCGGGTGCGAATAACCGGATCCTGATCGTTGAAGACGATCACATCATCGCCGGCAACCTGTACACCTTCCTGGAGGCGCGCGGATTCCTGCCGGACGCGGCCTATACCGGCCACGCGGCGCTGGAACGCATGAAGGAGCAACGCTTCGACGCGGTGATCCTGGACATCGGCCTGCCGGGCATGGACGGCAACGCCGTGCTGCACGCCTTGCGCAACGACATGCGGGTGTCCGTGCCGGTGCTGATGCTGACCGCGCGCGACAGCCTTGAAGACAAGCTGGCAGGTTTTTCGCACGGCGCGGACGACTATCTGACCAAGCCTTTCGCCTTGCTGGAAGTCGAAGCGCGCCTGCTGGCCCTGATCCAGCGCGCCAGAGGGTCGACGGTGGATACGGTGCGCCAGTTCGGCCCGCTGCAATACGACACGCGCAGTCGCAGCGTATCGGTCAACGGCACCCCCGTGCACCTGACGCGCAAGGCCGGCCTGATCATGGAAGCGCTGATGCGCGATCCGGGCAGGGTGGTGGCGCGCGAAGAGCTGGAGTCCCTGTTGTGGGGCAACGAGCCTCCGTCCTCGGACGCGCTGCGCAGCCAGGTCCACCTGCTGCGCCGCGCCCTGGCCGATGCCGGGTTCGACGGCATCGAGACCATGCATGGCACTGGCTGGCGGCTGGTGCCGACCGGGGACGCGCCATGACACGCGCGGCCAGCGGCACATTGACCCAGCGGGTGGTGTGGGCGCTGACCGGCACGGTCGCGCTGTTCGTGACGGCGCTGGCGTTGCTGGCCTATTTGACCTTCGACCAGATGGAAGACGACCTGGTCAATGACATCCTCAACACGGAAATGGACCGGTTAGTCCAGCACGCGCGCGCCAGCGACGAGTTCATGCCGCGCCAGGGCGCACGCGAGCTGGGCGGCTCTATGCGAGCCTGGATGAGCGTGGACGGCCAGCGCCCGGCCGGCATTCCCGACGAAGTGCTGGGGCTGGACAGCGGGCTGCACCTGATCGAGCCGGGCGCCTATACCTGGCACGTGATGGTGGCCGAAACGGGCCGGGGCAAGGTCTACCTGCTTTACGACGCGACCGACAACGAGGAGCGCGTGCACGACTTCGGCCTGATCGTGCTGGGGGTCGGCGCCATTTGCGTGATCGGTGCCTACGCGCTGTCGCGGCGGGTGGCGGCGGTGGCCGTGGGGCCTTTGCTGGACCTGACCGACCGCTTGGCGACCTGGGCGCCGGGATCACCTGACATGGCGGTTACTCGCGACGACGAGGCCGGCCGGCTGATCGAGGCGTTCAACCGGGTGCAGAACCAGGTCGACCGATCGATCGCCCGTGAACGGGAGTTTGCGGGCAACCTCAGCCACGAGGTCCGCACGCCGCTGGCAGCGATCCGTTCCGACAGCGAGTTGATGCTGCTGACCCAGGCGTTGACGCCGGATCAGCGCCAGCGCCTGACCCGCGTTGTGGATAACGTGGATGACGTGATCGTGTGCCTGGAGAGCGCCCGGGCGATGGCGCGTGACCAACTGCTGCCGCCGGCGCCCGTGGACGTCGCCGAGTGCATGGAAGACGCCTGGCGCGGCTACGAGGCCCAGGCAGGGCACGCCGAACTGCGCCTGGACAACCAGATCCCGCCCGGCCATATCCTGACGCTGGACCGCTATGCGCTCCTGACCGTGTTGCGCAACCTGGTGCGCAATGCGGTGGAGCATGCCGCGCCGGCCACGCTGACGACCCGGTTCAGCGCGCCAGGCGTGCTGGAACTGAGCGACGACGGCAAGGGGATTGCCGCCGACGATTTGCCCTTCCTGTTCCGCCGCTACTACAGCGGACGGATGCGGGATTCCAACGCAGGCGACCGCGACGAAACCGCCCGCGGTCTGGGGCTGGCGATCGCCAAGCGGGTCTGCGACATGCAAGGCTGGTCGCTGACGGTCGAGTCATCCCGCGAACCGGGGTTGCGGGGGACGCGATTCTCCCTGCGGTTCGACGCCGCCGTCGCCGATTCTGCCGGCGATGTCGCATCCGCGGAACAGGGCCGGATTTGACGAAATTTCGACTATCGGCGCACTAAGCTCTTCGCTTGTCCGATGCGTCCCTGGTCTATCGACCCATGTCGTCCCCTTTGCTGCCTGCGGCGCGCGCGCCGACGCCCGTCTGGTACCTCTGCAGTCAGCTGATCGGCGTGACGTTGGTGCTTGCCTGCCTGGCCTGGTGGGCCAATGCCTCGGGCATGGACCTGCGCATTGCCCGCGCGCTGTTCGATCCGGCCCTGGATGATTTCCCCCTGCACGTGAACCGCTGGCTGGACCTGGTGGGCCACCGCATGGTGCTGGCCCTGCCGATCGGCGTCGCCCTGGCGGCCGTCGGCGTGGTCGCGGCCAGCTTCCGCATCCCAGCCTGGCGACCGTGGCGGGGGCCGGCGCTGGCCCTGGCGGCGACCTGCCTGATGGGGCAGTTGGCGGTGAACCAGCTCAAGCACTACACGACCTTGCCGCGGCCCTACGATCTGGAAACCTTGGGCGGCTATACCCCGTATCCGCTGCACTGGTGGACCTGGGTGCGCGAGCGCTCCGGAGGGGCGATGCCCAGCGGCCATGCGGGCGCGGGCTATTCGATGCTGACGCTGTACTTCGCCGGTTGGGCGCTTGACCGACCCGCCTGGCGCTGGTGGGGGCTGGCCGTGGGCGTGGCCGCCGGTGTCGGGTTTTCGGTGGTGCGCATTCTGCAGGGCGCCCACTTCCTGAGCCAGACGCTCTGGTCGGCGGCGTTGCTGTGGTTTCTAGCCGCGCTGTTCTTCTATCCGGTGATTGTGGGACGGCACCGCGCGCGGCGCGCGTCCCACGAGGCGCACGATCAGTTGAGCAGCACGCCGGGCAACCACAGCGAAAACGCCGGCACGTAGGTCACGAGTGCCAACGCCGCCAGCAAGGCGCCGTAGAAGGGCCAGATCGTGCGCATGACGGTGCCCACCGAGACGCCACCGATCGCGCAGCCCACGAACTGGGTCGTCCCGACCGGGGGCGTGTTCAGCCCCAAGGCGCAGTTCAGCAGCATCACGATCCCGAATTGCACCGGGCCCATGCCGTACTGCATGCAGATCGGCAAGAAGATTGGCGTGCAGATCAGGATGGTGGCGGCCATGTCCAGGAAGGTGCCCAGGACGAACAGGATGACGTTGACCATCAGGAAGATGGCCCAAGGGCTGGTCGACACCGACGCCATCAGCTCGCCCGTTTTTTCTGCCACGCCGTAGAAGCTGATCAGGTAGCCGAAGGTGGCCGAAATGCCGATCAGCAGCAATACGACGCCCGTCGTCTTGACCGCCTTGCTGGCCGCTCGCACGAACTGGTCCCAGGTCAGCGACCGGTAGACGAAGATCGTCAGCGCCAGCGCGTACAGCACCGCCACCGCCGCGGATTCCGTTGCCGTGAAGACCCCGCTCAGGATCCCGGTGATGATCAGCACCACCACGAACAATCCGGGTGCTGCCGCGATCAGCGAACGCAAGACGATGTGCCAGCCCGGGAAGGTGCCCGCCGGATAACCCCGGCTGCGCGCCACGAAGTAGGCCGCCGCCAGATTGCACAAGGTCAGGATCACCGCGGGCACGACGCCGGCCGCGATCAGCGCCGCGATCGACACCTTGCCGCCCGCTGCCAGCGTGTAGATGATGATGTTGTGGCTGGTGGGCATCAGCGCGCCGACGAGCGCGGCATGCGTGGTGACGTTCACCGCATAGTCCGCGTGATAGCCCTCGCGCTTCATCATCGGGATCATCACCGATCCCATCGCCGACACGTCGGCCACGGGCGAGCCCGACACGCCGCCGAACAGCGTGCATGCCACGACGTTGGACATGCCCAGCCCCCCGCGCACGTGCCCCACCAGCGACTTGGCGAACGCGACGATGCGGTCGGCAATGCCGCCGTACAGCATGAGTTCGCCCGTGAAGATGAAGAAGGGAATGGCCAGGAACGAGAACGCGTTCATGCCGGAGGTCATCTGCTGGAACGCCACCGCCAGCGGCAGGTCCTCGACCATGATGGCGGTGATGGACGACAGGCCGATGGCGAAGGCCACCGGCACGCCGATCACCAGGAACCCCATGAACGTAAACGAAAGCAGTGTCAGCGCCATGCCGGTACCACCTTATGGTTGCGCAGGATGGCGATGATGTGCTCGATGGAGAAGAGCGCGATCAAGGTGCCCGACAGGGTTGCGGGGATGTACTTCCAGGCATTCGATATCCCCAGGTTGGGGATCTTGTAGGCCGCGACGGATTCCGCCAGCACGCCGCAGTTCCATGCCATCAGCACGCCGAACAGCAGCACCAGCAGATGGATGAAGATCCGCAGCCGGCGCTGGCCGGCTGGGGGCAGCGCGTCCAGCAGCGATTCGAAGCCGATGTGACCCGCGTCGCGTACGCCGACGGCGGCGCCCAGCATCGTCACGTACAGCACCAGCAAGAGCGCCAGGCTTTCGGCCCAGGTCGGCGTGCTGTTGAGCACGTGGCGGCCGACGATCTGCAAGGTGACCGCAACGATCAGGCAGATCAGCCCGAACACGCTCGTCCACATGCAGGCCCGCGCCAGCGCCGCGCAGCCGCGGGTATAGGCATCCAGCGGGGCAGCCAGGGCTTGCGCCCGGCCCCCCGCACCGACATCTGTTTCATTCGTGGGTGTGGCCAACATGATGCCCTCACTGGACGGCCTGGATCTTGGCGACCAGGTCTTTCATTTCGGGCGTGGTGACGAAGCGCTCGTACACGGGTTTCATCGCGTTCTGGAACGAGGCCTTGTCCACCTCCACGATCTGCGAACCGGCGCGCTCGACCACGGACCGCGACTTCTGCTCGCGTTCGTCCCACAGCTTGCGCATGAACGGCACGGATTCACGAGCGGCTTCGCGCAGGATCTTCTGGTCCTCGGGCGGCAGCTTGTCCCATTGGCGCTTGGAGAAGATCAGGATCTCGGGCGTCATCGTGTGTTCCGTCATCGCGTAGTACTTGGCGACTTCATAGTGATGCGCGCTTTCGTAGCTGGGGAAGTTGTTTTCGGCGGCATCTACCAGCCCCGTCTTCAGCGACGTGTAGACCTCGCCCATCGGCATCGGCGTGGCGTTGCCGCCCATCGCTTCGACCATGGCGACGGACAGGTCCGATTGCTGCACGCGGATCTTCTGTCCTTTCGCGTCGGCCAGGGTCTTGATCGGCTTGTTGCGCGTGTACATCGAACGCGCACCGCTGTCGTACCACGCCAGGCCCACGAAGCCCGCGCCTTCGCACGAGCGCAGGATCTGGTCGCCAATCTCGCTGTCCAGCACCTTGTGCAGATGCTCCTTGGAGCGGAACAGGAAGGGCAGTGAGGGCACGCGGGTGGTCTGGCAGATGTTGTGCATGGCGGCGCTGGAGACGCGTGCCATGGCCAGGGCGCCCAGTTTCACCTGTTCGATCGAATCGTCTTCGTTGCCCAGCGCGCCGCCGGCGTACACCTTGACCGTGATGCGGCCGTTGGTGCGTTGCTTGACCAGTTCGCCGAACTGGCGCACGGCCAGCACGGTGGGATAGTCGTCGGGATGGATGTCGGCAGAGCGCAGCTCGGCGGCATGGGTGGCGGGAATCAGGGTCAGCAAGGCAGCCGCCGCCAAAATGGCGCGGGTCAGGGTGGGGCGCAGCATGTCTACCTCCGGTTGGAGTATGGCGTTTGGTCAAGGGCCGGGACGGCCTCGAAGCTCTTTGATAGGTACGGACCTGCTTACTACCTGGCATGGGGCGCGCAGGCGCGTGCCCCGATCGGGTGCTAACCGGCGCTTGCGGTTTCCTCCAGCCCCTGCGCGCCGGGGCGCAGGGCGAACACGGCGCCTTCCAGGGAGCCGGGCGCGGCTGAGGGAGGGCGGATCGAGGTGACGAGCAAGGTGTCCATCGCGGCGCCGCCGAAGGCGCACATCGCGATCTTGGCGGCGGGGACGGCGAGGGTCCGATCCAGCCTGCCGTCTGGCGTGTAGCGGTAGATGCGCCCGGCGTCGTTGCCGCAGATCCAGTAGCCGCCGTCCGTGTCCACTGCCGCGCCGTCCGGACGGCCGGCGGGCAAGGCGGCGATGAAGAGCCGGCGGTTATGCGGCGTGCCGGAATCGATGTCGTAGTCGAACGCCCAGACCGCGCCACGCGTAGGGTGGGAGTCCGACAGATACATCGTCCGGCCGTCCGGGCTGAAGGCCGTGCCGTTGGGCACGATCAAATCGTCCAGCAGCACCGTCACGCCGTGCGCGTCGTAGCGGTACAGCTTGCCGGCGGGCTGCGCCAGGCTCATATCCATGACCATCGTGCCGGCCAGGAAACGGCCTTGCCGGTCGCAACGGCCATCATTGAAGCGCATGCCGGGCGCCGCGTGCGGGACGGTGGCCAGCAACCGGGGTTCACAGGGAGCGCCCGCCTGCAGCGCGTCGCAGGCGTACAGGCCGTCTTCCATCGCCAGCAGCCAGCCCGGGCCACGCATCGCAAGGCATCCTGCCATCTGCGGCAGCGCCCATTGCGTGATGCCGCCGCTTGCCGGCGACCAGCGCCACAAGGTCTTGCCGGGGATGTCGGTCCAGGTGAACGTCTGATCGGCAACGCGCCAGACCGGGCTTTCTCCTACGCCGCACAACATGGTCCCGATACGTTCGGCGATGGCGGACATGGTGGCGGTTACTCGGCCGGAAAAGGAAAGGGGCCTGCCTTGACGAACGCGCCGCCCTGATAGCGGGCGGCGGGGTCATCGGCCGGCAACGGGGCCTGCGCTTCGACCTGCGCGCGGAAACGTTCGGAGGAGTCCTTGGGGACGAACCCCAATACGCGGGCGGCGTCGTCGCTCCACCAGCTGTCGCGGTTAGCCGACGCGCCGTAGACGATCAGATGGCCGACATCCGGCGTGAACAGCGCACGGGTGATCAGGTCGGTCAGGTCGTCGTAGCTGAGCCAGGTGACCATCATGCGGCGGTCCTTGGGCTCCGGGAACGACGAGCCGATGCGCAGGCACACGGTTTCGATACCGTAGCGGTCGAAGTAGAAGCGTGACAGGTTTTCGCCGTAGGCCTTGCTCAGGCCGTAATAGCCGTCGGGGCGCAAGGGCACGTCCGCGTCCAACTGCTTGCCCTGCTCGTAGAAACCGATGACGTGGTTTGAACTGGCGAACACCACGCGTTGCACGCCGTGGAGGCGGGCGGCCTCGAACAGGTTGTAGACGCCCTGGATGTTGGCGGGCAGTATCTCTTCGAAGGGCCGCTCGACCGACACGCCGCCCAGGTGAACGATGGCGTCGACCCCTTGCACCAGGCGGGACACCGCAGCGGCGTCGGCCAGATCGCAGGGCAGCGCCTCTTCACCGGGGGCGGCGGGGCCCACCTCGGCCAGGTCGGAAACGCGCAACACGTCCGCATGGGCCTTTAACCGGGGCCGCAGCACTTGGCCGAGGTTGCCGGCGGCGCCGGTCAATAACAAACGATGACAGCGAAACGTGGCAGGCGTGTTGTTGACAGTTCGGCTCATGGCGCAATGCTCGGTGGATGGCGCGGGGGAGTGGACTTATCTGGTACGTTATCGTACAACTTGAGCAAAGTATAATGAGCGCCAAATTTCAGCGTCAAGCTTTGCGCAACCGCCTTCGGATAATCCCTGATGAACGCTCCTGTCGATACCCCCGTCTTGCCGCAGCGTCGTCCCCGGAACCTGGCCCAGGGCCTGGTTGAAAATATCTCCGAACGCATCCGAAGCGGCGACATCCGCCCTGGCGACAAGCTCCCCACCGAATCCGAAATCATGCGTCAGTTCGGCGTCAGCCGCACCGTCGTGCGCGAGGCGCTGTCGCGTCTGCAGGCGTCGGGCTTGGTGGAAACGCATCACGGCGTCGGCACCTATGCGCTGGAACCCAGCGGCGGCGGCGATTTTCGCGTCGATCCTGCCGACATCGCCACGGTACGCGATGTGCTGGTGCTGCTGGAATTGCGCATCTGCCTGGAAAGCGAGGCCGCCGGCCTGGCCGCCATCCGCCGCAGCGACGTGCAGTTGCAGGAAATGCGCCGTGCGTTGGACCTGTTCCGCAGCGCGTTGGAAACCGGTGGCGACACCATCACACCGGATTTCCAGTTCCATCTGCTGGTGGCGCAATCCACCGACAACCGCTACTTCGCGGACCTCATGTCGCACCTGGGTTCCGCCATCATTCCGCGCACCCGCATCAATTCGGCCAAGTTCGCGCACGAAGACCGCGCGGCGTATCTGGCGCGCGTGAACCTTGAACACGAAGACATCTACAGCGCGATCATGCGCCAGGATGCCGAAAGCGCCCGCGCCGCGATGCGCACGCATCTGAGCAATAGCCGCGAACGCCTGCGCCGCGCGCAATAGCAGGCGGTGGGACCCGACGCACCGCGTCCCTCTATTTGAAATATGATGTCGTACAACGTTTCACGGCGACGACATTCGCTGCCGACGCCCGCCAAACCGCGTTAACCTTGGCCCGTTTTCATTTCAGGTCAACGAGGCGGCATGGCTTTGCTCGGCACACCCAGCAGGATTTTTTCATCTGAACAGGCGGACTTGCGCCGCTTTGGGAGGGCCGCCGCATGCGCCGCCTGACACTCCGGTTCATCGTTGCCGTCCTGGTGATGCTGACGCTGTCGCGTCTGGGGCTGTCATTCTGGATGTGGGATCGCGTGCAGGCCGCAGGCGGCCTGTGGCCCGTTCTGTTCGGTGGACTGCGCATCGACGTGTGCTTGCTGTCGATGGTGATTGCGCTGCCGGCCGTGTTTTCGCCCTGGTTTGGTCACCGGCCGTTGGCGGCCCGCATCACTGCGTGGTGGTTCCGCATCTGGTGGATGCTGTATGTGCTGCTGGAAGTCTCCACGCCGCAATTCATCGCTGAATACGACACGCGTCCGAACCGGCTGTACTTCATCTATCTGCTTAACCCGAAGGAAGTGGGGTCGATGCTGTGGCAGGGCTACAAGGGCGTGCTGCTGGCCGCCTTCGTGGTGCTGGTGCTGGCCGCCTGGCTGGCCGTCAAGCTGTTCCCGACGCGCTCGCGCGATTCGTTCATGGCATGGTGGAAGCGGCCGATCGCCTCCTTCGTGATCCTGGCGTTGGTCGTGCTGGGTGCGCGCGGCACGCTGGAGCATCGGCCGATCAATCCGGCCAAGGTCGCCTTCAGTTCGGACGCCATGGTCAACGCGCTGGCGCTCAATTCGCTGTATAGCGTGTTCGACGCCGCCTACCGGATGCGCGACGAGCGCTCGTCTGCGGCGATGTACCCCAAGATGCCGGTGGACCAGATGAACGCCATCGTGCGCGAGAAGGCGGGCCTGACCGGCGCGCCGCTGGACCCGCGCTACCCCAGCCTGCACGAGCAGAAAGCCACGGTCCGTCGCGACAAGCCGCTGAACGTGGTGATCATCCTGCAGGAAAGCCTGGGCGCGCAGTACGTGGGTAGCCTGGGCGGCCGCGATCTGACGCCCAACATCGACCGCCTGGCGAAGGAAGGCTGGATGTTCCACCGCGCCTACGCGACGGGCACGCGCTCGGTGCGCGGCATCGAAGCGGTGACGGCAGGCTTCCTGCCCAGTGTGGCGGATGCCGTGGTCAAGCTGCCGCGCTCGCAGACCGGTTTCTTCACCTTGGCGCAGGTGCTGGGCAAGCACGGCTACCACTCGCGTTTCGTCTACGGCGGCGAATCGCACTTCGACAACATGCGCGCGTTCTTCCTGGGCAACGGTTTCGACGAAGTCGTGGATCGTCCGAAATTCGTGAACCCGGTATTCGAAGGGTCCTGGGGCGCATCGGACGAGGACATGTTCACCCAGGTCGACCGCCTGCTGCGCGCCGATGGCGACAAGCCGGTCTTCACGCTGGCGTTTTCGGTAACGAACCATTCGCCCTGGGAATATCCGGAAGGCCGTATCCAGCCGGTGGGCGAGCCGGCCACGGTGGACAACACGGTGCGGTATGCGGACTGGGCGTTGGGGCAGTTCTTCGAGAAGGCCAAGAAGGCGCCGTATTGGGACAACACCGTGTTCCTGGTCATCGCGGACCACGATTCACGGGTCTACGGATCCATCCCCGTGCCGGTGCGCCATTTCCAGATCCCGGCGCTGATCCTCGGCGCCGGCATCGCACCGCGCCAGGATGAACGGCTGGTCAGCCAGATCGACATGGCGCCGACGCTGTTGTCGCTGATCGGGTTAGATAACGTGAACCCGATGTTGGGCGCGGACTTGACGCAACGCGATCCGAACCGGGCGATCATGCAGTACGCGGATAACTTCGGGTATCTGCAGGGCGACAAGTTGCTGGTGCTGGAGCCGTCAAAGGATCCCCGCGAGTTCCGGTACGAAGCGGCGCCTGTCGGGCGCGACGAGGTCTACGCGCCGGTTGAGCCGGCGGATCCGAAGTTGACGGAGGAGGCGTTGGCGCATGCTTTGTGGGCGTCTTGGGTGTATCGGGAGGGGAAGTATCGGTTGCCTTGATGGGGGTGTTTTTTTGGTGCCGGGGTTGGGTTCTTAAGACGCCCGGCGGATCGGGGGCCTGGGGTGCGCGGGGCAACGATTGCGGTCCGGAGCCTTCGCTCCGGACTGCCCCGTCGTCATCTTCGTTGCGGCCTGCGGCCGCTGCCTTCAGATTCCCTCGGGCTAATCGACGCCCCGCGCACCCCAGGCCCCCGACCCACCGGGCTCAGTCGAGAGCAATTTCTCGGTCGCCGGGGAGGGCGGTGTGCGTAGGGTGCTTCTCCACGGGGGGAGGTGGTGGAAGATCTTGCGGGGCCCGCTCCCGGCCGGCCGCGCGGGCGGCCTTTGGGAGCTTACGCATGGTCTTGCGTCATGGGATCTTCGCTTCGCGTGTGGGTGGCGCTGTTCTTGTTCTTCTCCTTCTTCGTAGGATGGGTGGAGTGCGTTCCGGTAGCCCCAAGGAAATGGCTGTATGCCGCACGTAACCCATCACCGATGCATGCCACCACGATGGGTTACGCGCGACGGACGTCCCTGACCTGCTGACGGGTGTGCCGCGCTCCACCCATCCTACGGATGCGAGAATGCGAGAACGCGATAAGACGAATGTCGATTGACGATCGATGACTCGTCAAAGAAGCACCAGTGCCGCAAGCACAAAGCACTCTCCCTCTTAGACCGGTGGCGCGCGTACAGGTGCGAAGAAGCAAGCAGCTATCTGCCGCGCGCCACCCGTCGCTCCACCTCCCCCATCTGACGGCGGGGCCCAGTAGAAAACCACTCCCCACAAGCGCGTAAGCGACTACCGCTACAACGCGTCAGAACGCGTATGCAGAATGCGGCCGCCCGCGCGGCCGCATGAGGCGGGCCCCGCAAATCTCGTCACTAATCCGGAACCTGGCAGCGCGCAAACCAAGACGGCGCAGCCCGTCGGTGTGGTCGGCCTGGCTGCGCGCAACCTTGATGCGCCCGAGGGAATCTGAAGGCAGCGGCCGCAGGCCGCAACGAAGATGACAACGGGGGGCCGCCGAGGCGAGTCCGGAGCGAAGGCTCCGGACCGCAATCGTGGGCGCGCGCAGTCAGGCCGACCGCGCCGACGGGCGACCTACATAAAACGCTTCCGCGATTACACCACCCGCCCCGCCACCCACGAAGAGAAAACTCAAACCCGCGCCGGCAACACCATCCCGGACGCCTCGCCAAACCCAATCCTCGGATATCCCGCCTTCAAGCAAGCCGCCCGCATGATGATCTGATCGCCATCCTGCAGGAACGTCCGCTTTTCTCCCCACGGCAGGTCGATTGCCGTCTTGCCGCCATTGCTCAATTCCAGCAACGAACCGGCTTCCGACGGCTGCGGCCCGGACAGCGTGCCCGTGCCCAGCATGTCGCCCGGCTGCAGATTGCAGCCGTTCACCGTGTGGTGCGTGATCAGCTGGGCCACGTTCCAGTAGGCATCGCGGAAATTGCTGCGCGACAACGTCACGGCGGGCTGCTTGGCCTCGCGCGATTGTTGCGTCGTCATCAGCACTTCCAGCTGCACATCGTAGGCGCCCTTCGCACGGTTCGCGTCGGAGGCCAGGTACGGCATCGGTTGCGGTTCGGACGGGCCACGGTTCCATTGCGTGCGGAACGGCTCCAGCGCTTCCATCGTGACGATCCACGGCGAAATCGTCGAGGCGAAGTTCTTGGACAGGAAGGGGCCCAGGGGCTGGTATTCCCAGGCCTGGATGTCGCGCGCCGACCAGTCGTTCAGAATGCACAGCCCGAACACGTGGCCGTCGGCGTCGGCCAGGCCGATGCGTTCGCCTTGTTCGTTGCCGGTCCCCACGAAGATGCCCAGTTCCAGTTCGTAGTCCAGGCGCGCGCACGGGCCGAATTGCGGCGTGTCGCCCTCATTGGCCGGGCGCGTCTGGCCGACGGGGCGGGGGAACTTCTGGTCCACGCCGATGCTGGAGGCGCGGCCGTGGTAGCCGATCGGCACCCACTTGTAGTTCGGCAGCAAGGGATTATCAGGACGGAACTGCTTGCCCACTGCCGTCGCGTGGTGCACCGAGATATAGAAGTCGGTGTAGTCGCCGATGCGGGCGGGCGTGGTGTATTCGGCGTCGGCCTGCGCCACCAGCAACGGCTCGACTTCGGCGCGCAAGGCGGCGCCTTCGCGCAGGGCGCGCGACAGCGCCAGGCGCAGGGCGCTCCAGTGCGGTTGGCCCAACGCCATCAGCGCGTTCAGGCTGTCGCCTGCGCAAGCGGCCAGCGCCTCGGCGGCCAGGCCTTCGAACGGTTGCTTGGCGGCCAATGCGGCCAGGTCCAGGATCTGGTCACCGATCGCCACGCCCGGGCGGAACGACTCTTGCGTGCCCTTGCGGCGGAACGCGCCGTACGGCAGGTTCTGGACCGGAAAATCGGACGTGCCGGTGTTGGCGCTGGCGATCCAGCTCTTCAAGGAGGGATCGTGGGTTTCGTTGATCGTCGTGGTCATGGTTCGCGTGTCTCTGTAATGGTGTGGGGGCCGGCAGAACTGACGGGCAGCGGCGCCGGAAAATTCAAAAGCCAAACGGCGATGCGCTTGCACGCATCGCCGTGGCTGGGAATCAGCGCAGTGGCGCCGTCACGCCTTCTTGGGATCGAAGTGCTTCACGATGCCCTGCCAGCACCGGTAATAGTCGCCCTGCAATTCTACCGAGGCCAAGGCCTGCCCGGTCGGGCGGATGACGCGGCGCGTTTCGAACATGAACGCCATCGTGTCGCGGATGTAATGGGCGGCGTGCGTGTCGGCGTGCGAGGCCTTCTCGAAAGTCTCGGCGTCGGGGCCGTGGCCGCTCATGCAGTTGTGCAGGCTGGCGCCGCCGGGGGCGAAGCCATCGGCCTTGGCGTCGTATACGCCCTGGATCAGGCCCATGAATTCGCTGGCGACGTTGCGGTGGAACCAGGGCGGACGGAAGGTGTCTTCCATGGCCAGGATGCGCGGCGGGAAGATCGCAAAGTCCATGTTGGCCGTGCCCGGGGTGTCGGACGGTGCGGTCAGCACCGTGAAGATCGATGGATCCGGATGGTCGAAGCTGATCGAGCCGATGGTGTTGAAGTGGCGCAGGTCGTACTTGTACGGCGCGTGCGTGCCGTGCCAGGCCACGACGTCCAGCGGCGAATGGTCGATGGATGCGCGCCAGAATCCGCCCGTGAACTTGGCAATCAGTTCAAAGTCGCCTTCCACGTCTTCGTACCAGGCCACCGGCGTCTGGAAGTCGCGCGCGTTCGCCAGACAGTTCGAGCCGATGGGGCCTAGTTCGGGCAAGCGCAGGGCGGCGCCGAAGTTCTCCAGCATGTAGCCGCGCGCGGCGCCATCCAGGAGTTCGACGCGAAAGCGCACGCCGCGCGGGATTACCGCGATTTCCAGGGGTTCCAGATCGATCAGGCCCAGCTCGGTGGCCAGGCGCAGGCGTCCCTGCTGGGGCACCAGCAGCATTTCGCCGTCGGCGTTGTAGAAATAACGGCCTTGCATCGACCGGTTGGCCGCGTACATGTGGATGGCCACGCCGCCCTGTTCGTCGGGGCCGCCGTTGCCGCCCCAGGTCTTCACGCCCTCCAGGAAATCGGTGGGGGCGTCAGGGATGGGCATCGGGCTCCAGCGCAACTGGTTGGGCGTGACCGGGCCATGGCCGAAGGTGCTTTCCCAGCCTGCCGCGCCGGCAAAGGGCTCGAACGGCTTGTGTTGCGCGCCCGGGCGGATGCGGTACAGCCAGGACCGGCGGTTTTCGCTGCGAGGGGCGGTGAAGGCGGTGCCGGACAGTTGCTCGGCATACAGGCCGTACGGGCATTGCTGCGGCGAATTGCGGCCTACGGGCAGGGCGCCGGGCAGCGCTTCGGACGCGCAGTCGTTGCCGAAGCCGGTCTGATATTTCAGTTCCATGGAATCCTCCTGGGTGGCGGCGCGGTGCTTGGCCGCGCGGTCGGTATCTGAGGGCGGTCTGGGTTGAACCCAGCGCCGATTCCCTATTGTCGGAAAAAACGCCTATTGCGGCTACGGGAATGCAAAAATAGAGACTATAAATTTTGTGAATAGTAGGGGGCCCTATGGCCGAATTGCGCAACGTCGACCTGAACCTGTTGATCCTGTTCCAGCATCTGCTGGAAGACCGCAATCTGTCGGCCGTGGCGCGGCGGATGGATCTGACGCAACCCGCGGTCAGCAACGCCCTGCGGCGCCTGCGCGAGGCCTTTGGCGACGAGCTGTTCGTGCGTACCGCGCAAGGCATGCTGCCCACCCCGCGCGCGCAGCGGCTGGCCGGCCCCGTCAGCGAAGCGCTGACGATGCTTAGCCAGGCCTTGCAGGATCAGGACGTGTTCGACGCCGCCACCAGCAACCGTCGCTTCCGGGTGGCTATGACGGACGTGGGCGAAATCCACTTCATGCCGCGGCTGATGGAAGTGTGCGTGCAGGTGGCGCCGCAGGTGCGCATCGATTCGGTACGCGTGCAGGGGCCGGACCTGCCGCGTGAAATGGAGTCGGGCCGGGTGGACCTGGCCATTGGCGCGTTCGACGAGATGGGGGCGGGCACGCTGCAGCGCATGCTGTTCCGGCAGGGCTATGCCACCTTGTTCCGCCAGGCGCATCCCACGGCGCACGCAGGCATGGGCATCAAGGCATTCCGTGCCGAGCGGCATCTGATCGTATCGCGGGCCGCGCCTTATGGGCAGGTCAACCAATCCATGGAACGCGCGGGCGTGGAACTGGCCGAACACTTCAGCGTGCCGCACTTTTCCGCCGTGCCCTACATCGTCAGCGCGACGGACTTGCTGGCGACCGTGCCTGAAAAACTGGCCGCCAGCGCCGCGCCACCGTTCGGCCTGCGCTTCATGACGCCGCCGATAAAGGTGCCCGCGCTGCAGACGAACATGTACTGGCAGCGCAGGGTGGACCGCGATGGCGGCAACCAATGGCTGCGCGCGTTGATCGTGAATACGTTCGCGGTGGGGTTGTAAATGCCCGGGGCCGCGGCAGGGAGGGGCGGGGGGTAAATGCGGCCCGGTGAAAGCCGCTACCCAGCGCGCGCAACCCATCACGCGGCGCCGGATGCTTGGCTGCTTCCGCCACAACGCAACCGCTGCTTGATGGGTTGCGCGCGTTCGACGTCGGGGTTCTTTTTTTCGGTGTCCCGCGCTTCACCCATCCTACGCTTGCACGACTGAGGCGCGGGCCTGTTGCAGGGCTTCGCGCAGCAGCGCCACGTCGCCCAGGTGGTTGGCCAGCAGCAGGATCAGCGCCGCGTTCAATTCCTGGCTTTGCTCGTTCGTCAGGTCGCGGTGCGTTTCGATCAGCGCTTCGTAGAAGTCGTCGGGCGAGCTCAGATTGGTTTCGGTAATCAGCATGATGGGTTGACCTCTGGATTCAGGCGTGGCCCGTGGCCCGGCGGACGGCGCGGGCGACGGCATCGGCGTCGAATGCGCGCCAGCGCGCGGCGATGTGCTGGTCGGGGCGGATCAGGTAGGCGGTGCCGGGCTGCGCGTCGTAGCGTTTGGCCAGGCAACCTTCGGCGTCCGCCACCACCGGCAAGTCCGCGGGCAGGCCGGACACGTCGCACTGCGCGCCCGCGACCAGGACGGCCTTGACGGGCACCGGCGCCATGCGCAGTGCCTGCAAGGCCTGGAGCGTGTTGGCGCTGGGCAGCGCATCGCCACAGAACAGCGCCAGGACGAAGCCGCTATCCAGCTGCGCCATCCACCAGTCCTGCTCGCCGCGGCACGTCACGGGTGCGTCCAGCGCGACCGCGCCGGGCACCATGCGGCCCGTGAAGGCATCCGCATCCGGTGTGTTCAGGGGCGACCCGCTGTAGGTGGCGGGCAGCGACAGGCGTCCGCTGTTGACGAGTGAACGCGCGAATGGATGCGTCTTGGCCAGGTTCAGCACCGCGTTGCGGAAGCTGCGGCTGATGTCGCTCTTGGGCGTAATGAAATCGGTGGCGCGCGACGAATTCAGGATGTTCTCGTCGGCCGCGTACTCGCGCTCGGCGCTGTAGCTGTCGATCAGCGCTTCGGGCGCCAGGCCCGCCAGCACCAGCTTCAGCTTCCACGCCAGATTCTCGGCATCCTGCACGCCGCTATTGGCGCCTCGCGCGCCGAAGGGCGATACGCGGTGCGCGGAGTCGCCGGCGAACACGACGCGTCCGTGGCGGAACTTGTCCATGCGCTCGCAGGCAAAGGTGTAGACGCTGACCCATTCCAGATCGAACTGCGCGTCGGGCCCGAGCAGGGCGCGGATGCGCGGCAGCACGTTCTCGGGTTTGACGGCTTCGACGGGGTCGGCGTTCCACCCCAGTTGGAAGTCGATGCGCCAGACGTTGTCGGGCTGCCGGTGCAGCAGCACGGATTGGTTGGGGTGGAAGGGCGGGTCGAACCAGAACCAGCGTTCTGTCGGGAAGTCCGCCTTCATCTTCACGTCGGCAATCAGGAAGCGGTCGCGGAAGATGCGGCCATGGCTTTCCTGGCCGATCAGCTTGCGCACCGGCGAACGGGCGCCATCGCAGGCGACCAGCCAGTCGGCGTGCAGCGTGTACGGGCCTTCGGGGGTGTCGATCGTCAGGTCGACGCCGTCTTCGGCCTGGACCACGCCGGCGACCTTGTTTTTCCAGCGCAGGTCGATGTTGGGTTCCTGGCGCGCCTGCTCATACAGATAGCCTTCGGCGTAGTACTGCTGAAGGTTGATGAAGGCGGGGCGGCGATGACCGGGTTCGGGCAGCAGGTCGAAACGCCACACTTCCTGTTCGCGGAAGAACACCTTGCCGACGTTCCACGACACGCCCTTGTCGATCATGCGTTGGCCGACGCCCAGGCGGTCCCAGATTTCCAGGGTGCGCTTGGAAAAGCAGATGGCGCGTGACCCGGTGGACAAGCGGTAGTCGTCGTCTAGCACCACGACTCGCACGCCCTGGCGGGCAAGGTCCAACGCGGTGGTCAGGCCGACCGGGCCGGCCCCCACGACCACGACCTGGTGCCGCGGCGCGGTGCCGGCGCTTTGGTCGGCGTGCTTTTCATAGGCGAACTCCATCGCCTGAAAGTCGATGTCTCCCACGGTTGTCTCCTGTGTGGGTCATTTTGTTTTTATGTCGCGAT
Source organism: Achromobacter sp. FW305-C-13 (assembly GCF_058783475.1). Taxonomy (NCBI): domain Bacteria; kingdom Pseudomonadati; phylum Pseudomonadota; class Betaproteobacteria; order Burkholderiales; family Alcaligenaceae; genus Achromobacter; species Achromobacter sp. FW305-C-13. The sequence continues at coordinate 852,138 of NZ_JBYSYN010000002.1, forward strand.
CCCGCGCGCCGTCCTGCGACGCGCGATTCCGCTTCTTGCAATGGTCGGTCAGGGCCGCTTCCGGTCAGCGCCGGCTACCGCGGCCCGTCGGGTCAGCCTTCCAGCTGCGCCCACATTTCCAGGTCGCGCTTGTCGGTCCAGATGCGCGGATGCGTGTGGCCGGTGGCCTCGTCATAGGCGCGCGACACGTCAAACGGCATGCAATGGTCGAAGATCACCCAGTCGCTGTAGCGCGGTTTCATGAAGTCATAGACCTCGCGGTAGATCGTCTTCAGGTCCTTGCCTTCGGCCACGCCACGGTTCACGGCGCCGTACAGGTCGGTCAGGAAGGCGCGGGTGCCGGCCAGGCCCTGGCGGACTTCGGTGGCGCTCTTCAAGGCCGGGCCGCGGCCGGGAACCATCTTTTCAGCGTCGAAGCCGGACAGCGCGTCCAGCGTGCTGGGCCAGTCGCGGAAGTAGGCGTCGCCGCAATACGGGGTGGACTGGTATTCGACCAGGTCGCCAGCGAACAGGATCTTCTGCTCGGGCAGCCAGGCGATGGTGTCGCCCTTGGTGTGGCCGCGGCCGACTTGCAGCAGCTTGACTTCCAGGTTGCCCAGATTGACGGTCATTTCGCCCTTGAACGTCATCGTCGGCCAGACCAGGCCCGGCGGAATCGATTCGGCGTTGCGGAACAGGCGGGGAAAGCGACCGATCTCGCTGGCTTTGTCCTGTTCGCCGCGTTCGACGATCAAGTCGTAGGTGTCGCGGCTGGCCAGGATTTCCTGGGCGTTGTAGGCGGAGGCGCCGAACACGCGCACGGCATGGTAGTGCGACAGCAGGATGTACTTGATCGGCTTGTCCGTGACTTCGCGGATGCGGCGGATCACGTCCTGGGCCATGACCGGGGTGGCCTGGGTGTCGATCACCATGACGGCCTCGTCGCCGATGATCACGCCCGTGTTGGGGTCGCCTTCGGCCGTGTAGGCATAGGCGTTGTCGGACAGTTTTTCGAACGAGACGACCTTGTCGTCCAGGTCGGCGTGCGAGGCGAATTGCTTGCTCATGGAGGCTCCTTCCACTGTTCTAGGAATAGGTGTGTGAAAGGAATATAGCTTGGCGTTAGTTTTCGTGCAATACGTTCGCTATAAACAAATGGCCTTGTTTTTACAGGGATTTCCCGGGGGTTTTCAGGCCGCCGGGGCTAGTTTCTTTGGCATTTTGGGCAGTAATAAGTGGCCCGTTGCCCCTGGACGAAACGCCGGATCGGCGTCGCGCAGACCCGGCACGGGAGGCCTTCGCGTTCATAGACCGCGGCATGGATCTCGAAATAGGCCCCGGGTTCGCCGGAGGCGCCGACATAATCCCGCAGGGTGCTGCCCCCGGAGGTCAGGGCGTCGGCCAAGGTGGCCCGGATCATGTCCGCCAGGCGGTCGCACCGGGCAGGCGATAGCTTGTTGGCCGGGGTCTTGGGGTTGATGCGCGCCCGGAACAGGCATTCCGAAGCGTAGATATTGCCCACCCCCACGACGGCCAGCCCCGCCAGCAGCACTTGCTTGACCGCCGCGCTGTGGTTCTTGAAGTGGCGGTGCAGCCAGGCCCCGTCAAAGCGCGGGTCGAAGGGCTCGATGCCCAGCTTGGCCAGCAGCGGGTGGGTGTCGATGGGGCCATCGGCGTCCGGGTGCCACAGCACCGCGCCAAAGCGCCGGGGGTCATGCAGGCGCAGGACGGCTTCGTCGAATATCCATTCGACGTGGTCATGTTTGCGCAGGAATTCACCCGGGGCGACGCTGCGCAGCGACCCGGACATGCCCAGATGCACGATCTGGGTGCCATGTTCGAAGCGCAGCAACAGGTATTTGCCCCGGCGGGCGCATTCCAGGACGGCGCGGCCGCCGATCAGGGCGGGCAGGTCCGGCGGAATGGGCCAGCGCATGCGGCCTTCGTGGACGACCAGGCGCTTGAGCGTCCGGCCAGTGATGACGGCGTCGATTCCCCGACGCGTGGTTTCAACTTCAGGCAGTTCCGGCATGAGCCAGTGTAAGATCATCAATTGCGTGTACGAAGATTGTGCCATCAACCGGACGGGCCGCGTGAAGTCGTCTTTCAAACAAATGAATATCGGGATCGCCACGCTTGCGCTTGCGCTGGCAACAGGTTTTGCGCTGCCGGCCCAGGCGGCCGACAGCCGGACGCGTGATGCGACCGGGCCCCGCATGGCGCCCCAGAACCGCCAGCCCGAAACCGAGGTGATCCGCCTGCGTCCGGGCCAATTGCCCTACGTATCGCTCACTGCCGACATCTTCTATCGCGTCCTCGCGTCAGAGATCGCCGCCCAGCGCGGCATGTACGGCACAGCGGCTACCACCATGATCGGCCTGGCCCGGGACACGGGCGACCCCCGTTTGGCCCGGCGTGGCCTGGAATTCCAGTTGGCTGGTGGCAATCTGCCCGGCGCGCTGGAAGCCGCCCGCGTCTGGGCGCGTCTGTCGCCCAACGACGTTGAGGCCAGCTCCACCGAACTGGCGCTGGCCGCCGCCAACGGGCAGACCAAGGGTCTGGCCCAGGCGCTGCGCAACCGCATCGACGCCTCGCGCGACAAACCGGCCGCCATCGGCCAGGCCTTGGCCGTGCTGAGCCGGCTGAACGACCGCCGCCTGGCCCTGCGCATCCTGGACGAATCCCTGAGCGACAGCGTGCGCAAGCTGCCGGCCGCCCATCTGGCGCTGGCCGACGTGGCCTCCGCCTCGGGCGACTACGAGCGCGCCGCGCAGGAATCCCGCGCCGCGCTCGCGGCGGATCCCAAGTCCGAAGCCGCCGCCCAGCGCGTGCTGGAATACGGTTCGAAGGTGGATCCGCAACGCGCCCAGACCGAAGCCCGCGCCTATATCAACCGCAATCCCGGCGCCCGCAAGGTCCGCCTGATGCTGGCCGGCCAACTGGCCGACAGCGGCGACTACAACGGCGCGCTGTCTGAATTGCAAGCCATGTCGCGCCGTTCGCCGGAAGATTTCGACTTGCTCTTCATGCAGGCCCAGCTTGCCTACAAGGCGGGTCAGCTGCCGCAAGCCAGGAATCTGCTTTCCCAGTACCTGGACGTGCAGCAGCAGCGCCAGCGCGCCACGGTGCCCGGCGCCACGGATGCCGGTGCCGCCGCGGCGGACGCCCACGTCCTGCTGTCGCGTATTGCTGAAGACCAAGGCCAATACGACGAAGCCATCAAGGAACTGGGCCGCATCGACGACCCGACGCTGCGTTATTCCGTCGCCATGCGCCAGGCTGCCCTGCGTGCCAAGAGCGGCCGGGTGGATGACGCGCTGGCCATGATCGATGCCGCGGGCCCGCAGGACGACGAAGAGCGCACGCTGGGCGTGCTGACCAAGGCGCAGATCCTGCGCGACGCCGACCGCATCCAGCAAGCGGTGAGCACGCTGGAAGCGGCCGACCAGGCGCTGCCGGACACGGTCGAGATCAAGTACGAACTGGCCATGTTGTACGAACGCCAGAACCGCCTGGCCGACCTGGAGCGCATGCTGCGCCAGGTCATCGCGCTGGATCCGGACCACGCCCACGCCTACAACGCGCTGGGCTACACCCTGGCCGACCACAACCAGCGCCTGCCCGAAGCGCTGGACCTCATCACCCAGGCGCTTGAGCTGTCGCCGAACGATCCGTTCATCCTGGATAGCATGGGCTGGGTGAAGTTCCGCATGGGCGAATCCGAGTCCGCCGCGGAATATCTGCGCCGCGCCTATAGCGTGCGTCCGGAAGCCGACATCGCCGCCCACCTGGCCGAAGTGCTGTGGTCCCAGGGCAAGCGCGACCAGGCGACGGAACTGCTGCGCGCCGCACTGATGAAAGATCCCAAGAACAAGACCGTCCAGGACGTCGTCAAGCGTCTGGGAGTGGGCCTGTGACGGTTGGGGTGCAACGCTTGCCTGATGTGACGGCCTGGTTGCGCTGGGCGATACTGGCGATGCTGGCGTTGACGCTGGCCGCCTGCACCACCACGCCGAAACCCATCGAAGGCGCCAGCCCCGATGCGTTTTCGCGCATCGGCCGCTTCGCCATCACCGTGAACGAAGAAAGCGGCAAGCAGAGCGCCGTCCAAGGCGGCTTTTCGTGGTCGGACGATGGTCGGCGCTACGTGCTGGATCTGACCAATCCGCTGGGTTCGACCGAAGCTCGCGTGGAAGGCCAGCCCGGCGCCGCCAGCCTGACCAAGGCCGATGGCACGCGCCTGGTTGCCGACAACCCCGATGCCCTGGCCGAAGACGCGCTGGGCAGCAGCGTGCCGGTGTCCGGCTTGCGCGACTGGCTGCGCGGCAAACTGCCGGCGCAACCCGAAGCCTCCGACGTGTCTCGCGATGAACTGGGTCGTCCCGCCTCCTTCGAGCAAGGCGGCTGGCGGGCCAAGCTGTCGCGCTACGACACGCTGGGACCGCAGTTGCTGGTCCTCGAGCGCCTGGAACCCGGCCGCCGCGTCACGGTGCGTCTGGTCGTCAACCAGCCTTGATTCCGACGGAGCCGTTCGCGCTCCGTCGTCTTCCCCCTTTGAATGGCAGTAGCCGCTACCCGCGGCCAGGCCTAACACGTCCGGCATTTCGCAATCGGCCAAATAAACGCGGCAAAGGCGGTCGTGTTACGGCTTGAAATAGTCAGGCCGGACTGAATAATTCTCCTCATGCCCGCGCGGGGCCACCCTTCGCGCGGACCGCAAGTGCGGCGGCGGCCAACCTGTCGCCGCCTTTTTTGGAGAATGCCCTATGTTCAGGAACACGCGCATCGCGACGATGCTGTTAGGAATCATCGCGATCTTTTTCACGTTTCAGCTGCTGGTGGGGGGCATGGGTTTTGTCGCATTGCGCCAGACCAACCAGGACGTCGGCCAGCTCTATCGCCTTTCCTCGCAACAGGTCAACGCCGTGAACACGGCCGCCTTGTCGCTGGTAGCGGCCCGCACCGATTTGAGCCGCTACGCCACGCGCGTCGCGCAAGGCAACACCAGCGACACGACCGCGCTGCGCCTGGCGCGCCAGCGCATCGCCTCGGGCGATCGCGCTTTCCAAGGTTTTTCCAGTGGCCTGTCGGCCGCGGAAAAGACCGCGTCCGCCGATCTTATCCAGGCCTACACCAACCTCAGCGCCAACCTGCAAAGCGTGGGCCGTGTGCTGGAGGCGGGCGACATGGAAAGCTATTTCAAGCAGGGCACGCAGCAGGCGCAAGAGCTGCTGGTCAGTGAACGCGACGCCTTCATGGTCCGGGCCGAAGAGGCCGGGCAGGGCGCCATGGCGGAAATTTCTTTCTTCCACACCCTGTTCTCGTCGTTGTTGGCCGGCATCCTGGCGCTGGGCCTGTTGATGGCCGTGGGCGCCCATGTGCTGATCCGCCGCATGATCGTGCGGCCGCTGCTGGAAGCCGGTGAGATCTTTCGCCGCATTGCCGAAGGCGACCTGACCCGCCGCGTCGCCGATCGCGGCAAGAACGAAATCGGTGCACTGCTGGCCGCCTTGAAGGGCATGCAGGACAGCCTGGTGCGCACGGTTTCCGCGGTGCGCCGAGGCGTGGACGAGATCAATGTGGGCGCGCGCGAAATTTCCGCGGGCAACACCGACCTGTCCAGCCGCACGGAAGAGCAGGCCGCGTCCCTGGAAGAGACGGCAGCCAGCATGGAAGAACTGGCGTCCACCGTGAAGCAGAACGCCGATACTGCACGTGAAGCCAACCACATGGTGGCCACGTCCGCCGCAGTGGCGCAGCGCGGCGGAGACGCCGTGGCCAGCGTGGTCGAGACCATGCGCGCCATCTCCGGCAGTTCGTCCCGCATCGCTGACATCGTCGGCGTGATCGACGGCATCGCATTCCAGACCAACATCCTGGCGCTGAATGCGGCGGTGGAGGCCGCGCGCGCAGGCGAGCAGGGCAAGGGTTTCGCGGTCGTGGCCAGTGAGGTGCGCACGCTCGCGCAGCGCAGCGCGGCCGCCGCCAAGGAAATCAAGCAACTGATCGAGGACTCCGCGCAGACGGTCGGCAAGGGATCCGAGCAGGTCGAAAGCGCCGGCGCCACCATGCGTGAAATCGTGGACTCGGTGCAGCGTGTGACCCGCCTGATGGGCGAAATCTCCGCGGCTTCCGAGGAGCAGGCCAGCGGGATCGATCAGGTCAACCGGGCGGTGTCGCAAATGGACAGCGTGACGCAGCAGAACGCGGCCTTGGTGGAAGAGGCCGCAGCAGCCGCCGGTGCGCTGGAAGAGCAGGCTCGCCAACTGGCGGGCGCCGTCTCCGTCTTCAAGTTGCCGGACGGCCAGGTGATCGACGCGCCGGCAGGGCGGCTGGCTGGCGCGGGCGCGCCGCAACTGGCCTGAGGGCAGGCGTGGCGGCCGGTGCGTGGCTAGAATGTGGGCATGTCCCGCACCGGTTGTTTTCTGTGACTCTGTACGACGTTCCCGCTCCCGCCAAATTGAACCTGTTCCTGCATGTGGTGGGCCGTCGTCCTGACGGCTATCACCTGCTGCAGACGGTATTCCGTTTCATCGACCTGTGCGACACGTTGCATTTCGAGGTGCGCGCGGATGGCGTCATCAGCCGCGCCTCCGATCTGCCTGGCGTCTCTGAAGCTGATGACCTGACCTTGCGCGCGGCCCATGCGCTGCAACGTTCCACGGGCACGCGCCAGGGGGCGCAGATCGCGCTGGAAAAGCGCATTCCGCAGGGCGGCGGCCTGGGCGGAGGGTCCAGCGACGCCGCGACCGTGCTGATCGCGCTGAACAAGCTGTGGGGGACGGGGCTGACGCGACGCGAGCTCATGGCGTTGGCCTTGCCGCTGGGCGCGGATGTGCCCGTGTTCGTCTTCGGGCAATCGGCATTCGCCGAAGGCGTGGGTGAAGCGCTCACTGCCGTGACGCTGCCCGAACGCGCGTATCTGGTTGCGCAACCGGATACCAGCGTGCCGACTGTTGGAATATTTTCGGCACCCGATTTGACAAGGGATTCTTCTTACATCACAATAGCGGACTTTCTTGCTTCGCCAACTTTTTCCTTCGGGAAAAATGATTTGGAGCCGGTAGTTCACCGTCTTTATCCTGAGGTTCTCAGGGCAACGCGGTGGCTTAGCGAACAGGGCATACCAGTTCGCATGTCGGGATCAGGCGCATGTTTATTCGCCGAGTTTTCCGAACTTTCCGAAGCCGTTTTGGCAAAAGCAGAAATATCCGCTATAATGCGCGGCGCTGTTGAAACAAACAACGCAACGCATCCAGGGTTTCGGTTAGTTCAGGCATGTGCTGGTTTAACTGAACATCCACTGCGGAATTGGATTGCAAGATAGTTGGGGAGTCGCCAAGCTGGTTAAGGCACCGGATTTTGATTCCGGCATGCGAAGGTTCGAATCCTTCCTCCCCAGCCAACCGAATACATAAAAAAGCTGTTGAACACGCCTGTAAGACACTGGCCCGGGTTCAGCAGCTTTTTTATTTTCCGGGTCCGCTGGTGTTTCGTAGCACCCCGCATCACCTCGTTAGTGTCTTAAAACGACCATCGCATCATCCATCATGGCAAACGATAGCTTCATGATCTTCACGGGAACGGCCAATACTCGGCTGGCCGTGGACGTAGTCAACCACCTCGATATGTCCCTGGGCAAGATGACCGTCGGTCGCTTCTCGGACGGCGAGGTGATGGTCGAAATCAACGAGAACGTGCGTGGCAAGGACGTCTTCGTCCTGCAGCCCACCTGTGCCCCTACCAATGACAACCTGATGGAAATCATGGTCATGGTCGATGCATTGCGCCGCGCTTCCGCTGGCCGCATCACCGCCGCGATTCCCTATTTCGGCTATGCCCGCCAAGACCGCCGCCCGCGTTCGGCGCGCGTTGCGATCTCGGCCAAGGTCGTGGCCAACATGCTGCAAGTGGCTGGCGTTGACCGCGTCCTGACGATGGACCTGCACGCTGACCAGATCCAGGGCTTTTTCGATATCCCCGTGGACAACATCTACGCCGGTCCGATCTTGCTGGGCGACATCTGGCGCCGCAATTTCTCGAACCTGGTCGTGGTGTCCCCGGACATCGGCGGTGTGGTCCGCGCACGTGCACTGGCCAAGCAGTTGGAAGCCGATCTGGCCATCATCGACAAGCGTCGTCCGCGCGCCAACGTGTCGGAAGTGATGAACATCATCGGTGAAGTCGATGGCCGCACCTGCATCATCATGGACGACATGGTCGACACCGCCGGCACGCTGTGCAAGGCGGCCCAGGCCCTGAAAGACCGCGGCGCCGGCGCCGTTTACGCCTATTGCACGCACCCCGTGCTGTCGGGCGGCGCCATTGACCGCATCGAAGCGTCGGAACTGGACGAACTGGTCGTCACCGACACCATCCCGCTCTCCGAGCAAGGCCAGGCCAGCGGCAAGATCCGCCAGCTGTCGTGCGCCGCGCTGCTGGGCGAGACCATCCTGCGTATCTCGAACGCGGAATCGGTCAGCTCGCTGTTCGTCGACTGACGCGTAGGCGTCAGCCGGGCCCGCAGCCCATTTTAGTTTTTGCACCTTGCTGGTCGCGGCAAGGCGCAATCAACACGGCGCGCATGTTGCGCGCCGTGCCGTTAACTGGTGAAGCCTCTTCACCTTATTTTGTTTTTGGAGTTTTCCATGAAATTTATCGCCACTGCGCGTAGCGTCCAGGGTTCGAGTGCGAGCCGCCGCCTGCGCCGCGCGGGCCGCGTTCCCGCCATTGTCTATGGTGGTACGGCTGCCCCCCTGAACATCGAACTCGACCACAACGAGATCTACCACGCCCTGCGTAAGGAAGAATTCCACGCATCGATCCTGCAAATGCAGCTCGAAGGCGCCAAGGAAGAGCAAGTTCTGCTGCGTTCGGTTCAATGGCACGCCTACAAGCCGCAAGTCCTGCACGTGGACTTCCAGCGCGTCGACGCCAACCAAGCCCTGCGTACCAAGGTGCCGCTGCACTTCGTGAACGCTGAAATCTCGCCGGCCGTGAAGCTGTCGGGCGCCATCATCAGCCACGTGACGACCGAACTGGAAATCACCTGCCTGCCGAAGGCTCTGCCCCAGTTCATCGAAGTCGACCTGACCAACATCCTGGCTGGCGCTTCGATCCACCTGGCCGACATCAAGCTGCCCATGGGCGTGACGTACGTCCCCCACGGCGGTGAAGACAACCCGCTGCTGGCTGCTGCCATCGTCAAGGGCGGCGCTGCCGCCGACGACGCCGAAGCTGCCGCTCCGGCCGCCTAAGTCTTGCCGGAAGGCCTTCGGGCTTTCCAGCGGCTTATGCCCGAAACCCTGCGTGTGCATTTGCATGCGCAGGGTTTTTTGGTTTAAACACCCTCCATCATGTCTATTCCCATACGCCTCATCGTGGGATTGGGTAATCCCGGTCCTGACTACGAAACCACCCGGCACAACGCCGGCTTCTGGCTGGCCGACCACCTGGCGGACGACCTGCGCACTTCTTTTGCACTGGAGAAGTCTTTTTTCGGCATGGTGGCCAAGTCGCGCCTGGGCGCGGACAACGTGCTGCTGCTCAAGCCCATCACCTATATGAACAAATCCGGCCAGGCGGTCGGCGCGCTGGCCCGCTTCTACAAGCTGGAGCCCGAGCAGGTGCTGGTGCTGCATGACGAACTGGACCTGCTGCCGGGCCAGGTGAAGCTCAAGCAGGGCGGCGGCCATGCCGGCCACAATGGCTTGAAGGATATTCAGGCCGTGCTGGGCAGTCCCAACTTCTGGCGCCTGCGCATCGGCATCGGCCATCCGCGCACCCTGAATCTGGCCCAGCAAGTGGCGGACTTCGTGCTGCATCCGCCGCGCCGCGAGGAACAGAAAGAAATCGAAGCCGTCATCGACCGCTGCCGCGCCGTCGTGCCGGCGATGCTGGCCGGCGATTTCGCGCTGGCGACCCGCCAGCTGCATAGCGGCAACGTCGCCTGATGACCGGCAGCCCGCAGCCCACCTCTGGCGGCAAGATGCGCTTTCGCGACGAGGTCGTGGACTTCTGGCGGTACATCCGCCATCCGCACTCCGTCGCGCGCTTGCCGGGGCGCACCGCGGGCGCCAGCCTGGCGGCCGATTGGTGGCCGGGCATCGGCCCCGGGCGCCTGCTGGCGTGGGCAGGGCTGCTGTGGGCGTTGAACCTGTTCGCGCTGGGGCCGGTGGCTGTGATGGCGGCCGGCATGGGCGGCGCGACGCACCGCATCGATCCCACCAACCTGCCGTGGCTGACCGCCGTATTGTGGGCGCCGCTGGTGGAAGAAATGCTCTTTCGCTACGGCTTGCGCCGGCCCAGGCAGGTGTTGTGGCTGGTGCCGGCCTTGATGCCCGTCGTGCTGTACGGCCCGAAGCTGTGGACAGGCCTGCTGCTGGCCGCGTTCGTGATCCTGGCATGCTGGGGAACGCGTCAGCGCGCCGAGCCGCTGCACGGCTGGGACACGGCCTGGCGGCGCTATTACCTGAAGCACTTCGGCCTGGTGTTCCATCTGGTGGCGCTGACCTTTGCCGCCGTGCACCTGACGAACTTCGTCTACAGCAAGACGCCGTACTGGCTGATGCCGCTGCTGGTGCTGCCGCAATGGCTGACCGGCCTGGTGCTGGGCTGGATGCGCGTGCGGCGCGGCATCGGCGCGGCCATCCTGCTGCATGCGACTTTCAACGCCGGCCCCATTTTGATGATCTGGGCCGTCATGCGCTGGGCGCCCTCCGCCGCCAGTTAGCGGGGCCGCATCCCCCGTGCCGCGGCAAGTGCCCCAGCCCCCGGCCGGGGTAAACTAGAACGTTAACGATCAATACCGTACTTACACAGGATTCCCATGGCTCTGCAATGCGGCATCGTCGGCCTGCCCAACGTTGGCAAATCGACACTTTTCAATGCTCTGACCCGCGCCGGCATCGCCGCCGAGAACTACCCGTTCTGCACCATCGAACCCAACGTCGGTGTGGTCGAGGTGCCGGATCCGCGTCTGCAGAAGCTGGCTGAAATCGTCAAGCCCGAACGCATCCTGTCGGCCACCGTCGAATTCGTCGACATCGCGGGCCTGGTCGCCGGCGCGAGCAAGGGCGAAGGCCTGGGCAACCAGTTCCTGTCGCACATCCGCGAAACCGACGCCATCGTCAACGTCGTGCGCTGCTTCGAAGATCCCAACGTGATCCACGTGGCCGGCAAGGTCGACCCGATCGCCGACATCGAAGTCATTGAGACCGAACTCGCACTGGCCGACATGCAGACCGCCGAAAAGGCCCTGCAGCGCCACCAGAAGACGGCGCGTTCCGGCGACAAGGAATCGCAGCGCATCGTGGCCGTGCTGGAAAAGTGCATTGCCCAGCTGAACGAAGCCAAGCCGATCCGCGCGCTGGACCTGACGACGGAAGAAAAGGCCGACATCGCCCAGTTGTGCTTCATCACCGCCAAGCGCGCGATGTACGTGGGCAACGTGGCTGATGACGGCTTCACGAACAACCCGCTGCTGGACCGCCTGACCGAATTCGCCGCCGCGCGCAACGCGCCGGTCGTGGCCATCTGCGCCGCCATCGAATCCGAAATCGTGGACCTGGACGACGCCGACCGCCAAGCCTTCCTGTCCGACATGGGCATGGAAGAGCCGGGCCTGAACCGCCTGATCCGCGCCGCCTTCAAGCTGCTGGGCCTGCAGACCTACTTCACCGCCGGCGTGAAGGAAGTGCGCGCCTGGACGGTGGCCATCGGCGCCACCGCGCCGCAAGCCGCAGGCGTCATCCACACCGACTTCGAACGCGGCTTCATCCGCGCCCAGACGATCGCGTACGAAGACTTCATCACGTACAAGGGTGAGCAGGGCGCCAAGGAAGCGGGCAAGATGCGCGCCGAAGGCAAGGAATACATCGTGCAGGACGGCGATGTGATGAACTTCCTGTTCAACGTCTGACGCCAGCTACCTGGACTACGCGGGGCCGGTCGCACGCAGCGCATCTACGGATGCGCCGCGTGTCCGGCCCCGCTACCGTTTCAGGAACGGGCCGGTCACCGAGTCCGGCGCGCGCATCATTTGCGCCGGCGTTCCTTCGAACAGGATGCGTCCGCCTTGTTTGCCTGCGCCGGGCCCCATTTCGATCAGCCAGTCGGCGTGGGCGATCACGTCCAGATTGTGTTCGACCGCGATGACGGTGTGGCCGCGTTCGGTCAATGCATCGAACACCGACAGCAGGCGCTGGACGTCCGCCATGTGCAGGCCCGACGTCGGTTCGTCAAATATGTATAGGCTGCCTTCTTCTTGCAGGCGGGCGGCCAGCTTCAGGCGTTGGCGTTCTCCGCCGGAGAGCGTGTTCAAGCGCTGCCCCAGCGACGCATAAGCCAATCCCACCCAAGCGAGCCGGTTCAACGGGTCGGCGGCATCCGCATGCCCCGAAAAGTGCGTTGCCGCCTGCGCTACCGAAAGCGCCAGCGTCTGTGCGATGTCCAGGCCCCGCCAAATAACGGCGCGCGCCTCGTCGTTGAAGCCCGTGCCGTTGCACGCGTCACAGTGCGTTTCCACCGTGTCCATGAATGCCAGGTCGGTCTGGATGAGGCCGAGCCCTTTGCACGCCGGGCAGGCGCCCTGTGCGTTGCTGCTGAACAGGCTGGCGGGTTTGCCGCTGGCCTTGGCGAACAGTGCCCGGATGGTGTCCAGCGCTCCGATGTAGCTGGCGATCGACGAACGCCGCGTACCGCCCAGCGCGCCTTGGTCTATCAGGACGGCGTGCGGGTAGCTGCGCGGTAGTAGACGGTTGACCAGCGTGCTTTTGCCGGAGCCTGCGACGCCGGTCACCACCGTCAGGATGCCGGTGGGGATGGAGACGCTGACGTTGTGCAGGCTATGCAGCGACAGGTTGCGCAACGGCAGTTGGCCCGTCGCCGGCCGGGGTTTGCGCAGGGGCGCTGAGGGCCGGGATAGGCAGCGGCCGGTGAGCGTGTCGGCCTGCCGCAAGCCGGCGTAATCGCCCTGATAGACCACGCGCCCGCCTTCGGCGCCCGCGCCGGGGCCCATGTCCACGACGTGATCGGCGATGGCGATCACATCGGGATCGTGTTCGACGACGAGCACCGTGTTGCCCTTGTCGCGCAGGCTGCGCAGCAGCGTATTCAGCTGGTGGACGTCGCGCGGATGCAAGCCGACGCTGGGTTCATCGAAGATGTAGGCGATGTCGGCCAGGCTGCTGCCCAGGTGCCGCACCATCTTGACGCGCTGCGATTCCCCACCCGACAGGCTGGTCGTCTCGCGGGCGAGGCTGAGGTAATCCAGGCCGATGCCCGCCATCTGCCCCAGACGTTCGACGATGGCCGTCGCAACGGTGGCGACGGGCGCGGCGTTGATCTCGCGGATGAACGGCAAGAGGTCCGTGATCTCCATCGCGGCGCAATCGGCGATGGATTTGCCATGGATCCTGCACGAGAGAATGGTGGGATTGAGCCGCGTGCCGCCACAGTCCGAACACGGCTGGCGGGTGATCACGCGGGCCAGTCCTTCACGTTCGGCTTGCGTCAGGCGGTTGGGTTCGTGTTCCAGATACGCGCGCCTGAAGCGCGGGATGACGCCCTGGAAGCGGGCGGTGGCAGGCCAGCCTGGCAGGGGATCGGGCACGGCCATATCGTCCGCGTAGAGCAGCGTCTGCCATTCGGCTTCGCGATACTTGGACAGGGGCTTATCGCAATCAAACAATCCGGCGCAGACATAGCGCTTCCAGCGGTACGTGCCGGGCGCGAAGGTCGGGAACCGGATCGCGCCCTGGTTCAGGGATTTGTCGCGGTCGAGTAATTCCTCAAGATCCAGGCGGTCGACCCAGCCCAGCCCCTGGCACGTTGGGCACATGCCTTGGGGGTGGTTGAAGGAAAAGACATTGGCGTAACCGACGAAGGGCTGGCCGGCGCGCGCGAACAGCAGCCGCAGCAGGGGCTGGATGTCGGTGACGGTGCCTACCGTCGAGCGCGCGTTGCCTCCAAGCGGCTTCTGATCGACAACGATGGAGGCAGGCAGGTTGCGCAGGGCGTCGGCAATGGGCTGGCCGTAATGCGGCAAACGGTGGCGGACGAAGGCGCTGTGGCTTTCGTTGAGTTGGCGCTGCGATTCGGCGGCGATGGTGTCGAACACCAGTGACGATTTGCCCGACCCCGATACGCCCGTGAACACGGTGATGCGATGCTTGGGGATGCGCAGGCTGACGCCTTGCAGGTTGTTCCCGCGCGCGCCGACGATTTCCATGTCGCGGTACGCGGGGGCTTCGTGAGGATTGCGTTTGCTCATGGACGCCCCGCTTCTAGCAAAGTCATTTCCAGCGGGAAATCAACCGCCAAGAGCGCTTACTGATGCGCTACGCGGCCTTGCCGCCCGCCGCGCGCACGAAGTTCTCTTCCAGCACGCTTAACACCCGGTTCAAGGTCTCGACATCGTTGGCCGACAGCCCCTTGAGCGATTCATCGAAGAAGGCTGCGCGCTTGGGCAGGGCTTCGTTCACCACGGCCTGACCCGCCGGGGTCAGTGTAGCGTTGGTCAGCCGGTTGTCTTGCGCGTCGACCGCGCGCGAGATCCATCCCAGCTTCTGCATGGCCTGCAGTTGGCGCGTCAATGACGCGGGGTCCAGGCGGCAGCGTTCGGCCAAGTGCTTCTGCGAGCATTGCCCGCATTCATGCAGCGCGAGCAGGATGCGCCAGCGGGGCAGGGCGTGGCCGACTTTGCTGCTGAACGCGCTTTGCATCACACGGTACGTCTGCCCCATGTGCTGGATGACTTGCAGGCCTTGTTGTTGTTTGGGCAAAAGCTACTCTCCGACGCTTGCGGGCTCCGCTTTCGGAGGCCGGGCCAATTGCACCAGGGGCACGCGCCGCACGCACCACAGCGCGAAGATGGCGACGGCCAGGGCGATGAGCTGCCCTTCGTGGATGGCGCCTACCAGCGCGACCCGCGCGATCTCGATCAACGACGTCCCGTCCTGGCCTTGATGCGCCAATTGTGCCAGGAACTGCGTTTGCGCCGCCGGATTGACCAGCATCTGCGGGTCGTTCAGCTCGGGCAGCCATTGCGCCGAGGCGCCGCGCAAGGTGGATTCGACGCCGCTGAAGTAGCTGTGGCTCACCATGGTGCCGACAACCGCGGTGCCGAGCATGCCGCCGATCATGCGCAGGGACTGCAGCAGCGCCGTGGCGATGCCCAGGTGCGTGCGCCCGGCGGTCTGCTGCGCAAAGACGGTCAGGTTGGGCATGATGAAGCCCATGCCCAGGCCGGCCATCAGCATGTAGGCGGCGATCAGCCCATGTGACGTATAGCTGTGGGTGGTAACAATACCCAAACAGGACAAAGCCATCAGCAGGAAGCCGGCGTAGAGCATCCGGTTGGGGTTGCGGATGCGCGTGATGACGCGGCCGTTGATGATGCTGCCCACCGTGATGAAGACGACCATGGGCGTGATCAGCAGGCCGGCGTCCTGGGGTGACAGGCCAAAGCCGCCTTGCAGCAGCAAGGGCGCGTAGAACAGCAGTGAATACATCGTCACGCCCACAAGCAGCGCCAGCGTGAAGAGCGTGGCCAGGCCGCGGTTGCGGAACATGTCCAGCGGCAAGAGCGGGTGCGGGCAGCGCTTTTCCCACCAGTACAGCAGCGCGAAGGCGGCGACGCTGCCCACGCCCAGCAGCACGATCGCCGTGCTGATGCCTTCCTTGGGCAACAGCTCGACCAGCAATTGCAGGCTGCCGAGTGCCAGCGCGATCAGCACGGCGCCCTGCCAGTCCAGCCGCACCTTGCCGGACGTATGGTTGCGCAGGTGCGGCAGGTAGCGCGCCACGAACCACAGGCCCAGGATGCCGATGGGCAGGTTCACGTAGAACACCGAGCGCCAGCCGTAATGCTCGGTCAGCGCCCCGCCCAGCGTCGGACCCACCGCATTGGCGATGCCGAAGGCGGAGCTGAGCATCACCTGCCAGCGCAGGCGCACGTGGGGGTCGGGGAACAGATCGGGGATGGAGGCGAAGGCCGTGCCCACCAGCATGCCGCCGCCGATGCCCTGCAAGGCCCGCGCCAGCACCAGCGTGAACATGCTGTTGGCCGCGCCGCACAGCACCGAGGCCAGGGTGAACAGGATGATCGCCGCCACCACGAAGGGCTTGCGGCCGTAGTAGTCGCCCAGCCGGCCGAAGATCGGCACCGTGATCACCGAGGTCAGCAGGTAAGACGTCGCAACCCATGCATACAGTTCGAATCCCTTGAGTTCGGCCACAATGGTCGGCAACGCGGTGCCCACCACGGTCTGGTCGATGGCGACCATCATCATGACGAAGCACATGCCCAGCATGGCCAGCAAGGTTTGGCGGAAGGGAAGCACCTGTCCGGGCGAATGCGGGGTGCTGGGGGTGGGGGCGGGCATTGTTGGATGCATCAACGATTGATAGATCAATCATTCTAGTCCTACAATCCGCCAGACAGAAAACCGTCAGCTTCATGACCTCGCCAACGGTCTGCGGCGGGGGTGAATGGCCCGGGTTTTGGCATTGAGGCCCGATCGGGCATCGCGAAGCCGGTCTGATTTGTTACGATAGCGGAATCTGCACGCTGGTCATGCCGGCGTCTTCAGCAGGCCTTCCTTGGTAGACCCTCTTTCTTGGCGCCGCAGCCGCAGGCTTCCGGCAGGAGCGAGGACTCGCCCTAAAAGGCATAAAGCTCCAATTGGCGCGTGGTTTTCCACCGCTACAGCACCATCCCCGCGCTTGGGCGCGGTGGGCGGCATTCAAGGATTTCCAGTCGAGGTACCGACGGGGCGGCAATGAAAACGTGGTTCAAGCGCATTTTGATAGGCCTGGTGGTGTTGGTTGTCGTGGCCGTCGTTGGCCTGGCCATCTTCTTGCTGACATTCGATCCCAACGCGTACAAGTACAAGCTGGAAGAGCTTGTGCAGGAACGCTATCACCGCACCCTCACGATCGACGGCGAGATCGAGCTGTCGCTCTTCCCGCGTATCGGCCTCTCGGTGCAGGGCGTCTCGCTGTCCGAGCCCAATAGCCCGGACACCTTCGCCTCTATCGAAAGCACCCGCCTGGCGGTTGCGGTGTGGCCGTTGCTGTCCAACAGTTTCGTGGTGGACCACGTGGCCATCAGCGGCTTCAAGGCGCGCGTGGTGCGCGACAAGGAAGGCCAGTTCAACTTCAGCAATCTCGTGGGCGGCACGCCCGCGATCACCACCGCGCCGTCCAATCCGGCCGAAGCGCTGGTGGGGGCCGCCCAGACCGCGGCGCAGGCCATCACCAGCGGGACGTTACCGCCGTCGCGCAACAACATGCAGATCGACATCGCCGGCCTGGACCTGAAGGACGGCGAAGTGCAGTTGCAGGACGCTATTTCGGGCATGGCAGTGGCCGTGACCAAGATCAACGCCAACACCGGCCGCGTCACCTTCAACCAGCCGTTCGATGTGCGCCTGACGGCGCGCGTCGAAGGCGGCAACCCCCGTGTCGACGCCAACCTGACCGGCCAGGCCCTGCTGACGCTGGACCCCTCGGCCAAGCGCTATGCAGCCCAGAAGCTGGATCTGCGCATGGACGGCAAGCTGCCCGGCGCGGAAGCCAAGAGCCTGGCCATGCGCGGCAACCTGGCCTTCAATGGTCAGAAGTCGGCGCTGGACGTGGCTGGCCTGGAAGTGGTTTTCCAGGGCGACATCACCGATCCCGCCGCGCGCGCCACCAATGTGGAAGCCAGCGTGGCCATGCCCAAGCTGGCGATCGATCCGCACAAGAGCCAGCTGCAAATCGAAAAGCTGGCCGTGCGCGCCAAGGGCAATTCCACGGATGGCCCGTTTGAACTGGCCGTGGACGCGCCCGCGCTGAACATCTCGCCCGCGTCGGCCACCGGCGAAGCGCTGACCGGCCGCGTGCGCATCAGCGGCCTGGACGCCAGCTTCGGCCTGAACGGCATCAGCGGCAACGCCGCCGAGCTGGATATCAAGGAAGCCAAGCTGGACAGCACGTCCAAGAACGGCGAACGCGTGGTCAAGCTGAATTTCGCTTCGCCGCTGACCTTGAACCTGCTGCAGCGCAGTGGCGGCCTGCCCGGACTGCGGGGCGACGTGAACATCACGGATCCAGGCCTGCCCAAGGGCAATCTGCAAATTCCGGTGATTGGCAGCTTGAACGTGGACCTGCTCAAAGACCAGGCCACCAGCAAGATCAACGCCGTGCTGGAAGGCGGCAAGTTCGACCTTAGCGCCGACATCACCAAGCTGTCCGATACGCCGCTGGTGAATTTTGCGCTGGCCGTGGACACGCTGGATCTGGACAAGCTGGTGCCGCCTGTTGCGGCAGCGCCGGCCAAGCCGCCCGCCGAGGGCAAGAAAGACGAGTCCAAACCGGCAGCGCCCGCCGCGCCGGCGGATGACTCGATCAACCTGTCCGCGTTGATCGGCCCCAGCGTCAATGGCACCCTGAAGGTCGGCAAGCTGGTCGTGCGCGGCCTGAAGGCCGATGACGTGGCCGCCGCCGTCAAGCTGGACAAGGGCAAGCTCGAGATCTCCAGCCTGACGGCCGGCCTGTACGGCGGCAAGCTGGCGGGCGCGCTGTCGGTTGACGCTGCCCAGGGCAACCAGTTGGCCACCAAGATGTCATTGGCCGGCATTTCGATCGAACCGCTGCTGATGGACCTGGCAAAGCAGAACGTGCTGAGCGGCACGGGCAGCCTGGCGCTGGACCTGAAGACTGCGGGCGCCAATGTCTACGCCATGAAGAGCGGCCTGGGCGGCACCTTGCAACTGCGCCTGCGTGATGGCGCGGTCAAGGGGATCAACCTGACGCAGACGCTGCGCGAGCTGAAGGCGGCATTCAAGCCGGAATCGCAAGACGAGACCGTGCCCGCCGACACCAGCAAGCAGACGGAATTCTCCGAGATGGATGCCGACCTGGCCTTCACCAAGGGTGTGGCTGCCGTGAAGCGCCTGAACGTCGTATCGACGTTGCTGCGCGTGACTCAAGGCGATCCGGCCAGCATCGACTTCGTGAAGGACGAACTGAACCTGGTGGCGCGTGTGCGCGTCGTCAACCCGGCGGCCGACCCCGAAGGCAAGGAACTGATCGACCTGAAGGACGTGACGATCCCGGTGCACGTGAAGGGGCCTTTCGACAAGCCGTCCTATACGGTGATGTGGAAGGACGCGATCGGCAACATCCTCAAGCGCAGCCTGGAAAACAAGCTGCGCGAGGCGGTGACGGGCAAGGGCAAGAACGGCGCGGCCGTGGACAAGGCCTTGAAGGGATTGCTGGGCAAATGAGCACTTCGGACTTCCAGCCTATCGCGGAATGCGGCGTGACGCCGCAGCCCGCCGCGGCCGCCTACCACCGGCAATGGTTGATCGCCAATGATTCCGGCCAGTGGCTGAACCGCGAACTGTGCCCGCGGCTGGCCGACGTGTCGGTGGAATTGCGTCTGGGTTATCTGGTGCTGAAGGCGCCGGGCATGCTGCGCATGGACATTCCGCTAGACGTCATCGAAGACGACGACAGCGTGCGCTACAGCATGAAAGTGGGCGAACAGACCATCGACGTGGTCGACGAAGGCGAACTGGCCGCGGCCTGGATCTCGAACTTCGTGCAGGTGCCTTGCCGCATCATGAAGGTGCACCCGGATACGCCCGTGGCCGTCTGGCCTGCCTGAACCGGTTCAGGAAAGCTGCCGGAGGGATCCGGCGGCGCGCTCTCAGGCGCCTGCCTTGGCGCGCTTGTATTCGAAAGCGGTATGCGCCAGCAGGCCTGCCGCCAGGCCCCAGAAGGCCGATCCGATTCCCCAGAAGCTGAAACCCGATGCCGTCGCCAGCAAGGTGATGAGCGCGGCTTCGCGCCGTTGCGGATTGGCCATGGCCGCCGCCATGCCGCCCATGATCGTGCCCAGCAGCGCCAGGCCGGCCAGCGCGGCCAGCAGTGCCGCGGGCAAGGCCTGGAAGAAGACCGCCACCGCGCCCGCCACGACGCTCAATCCGACATACCCCAGCCCATAGGTGGCCGCCGCGATGTAGCGCTTGGCGGGATCGGGGTGGGCTTCGGGGCCGGTGCAGATGGCGGCGCTGATGGCGCCCATCGTCACGCTGTGCGCGCCGAAGGGGGCGGCCAGCAGGCCCAGCAGGCCCGTGGCGGCCACGATGCGGGAGGCAGGGGGGCGATAGCCGGCGGCTTGCAGGATCGCCAGGCCGGGCAGGTTCTGCGACGCCATGGCCACGACGAACAGCGGGATGCCCAGGCTGACCGCGGCCTGGGCGCTGAAGGCGGGCGTGGTCCAGACGAATTCCGTCAGGTGCCAGTCCAGCAGATCCAGCCGGATCAGGTCCAGCCCGAACGCCAGCGCGATGGCGACCACCATCACCACCAGCACCGCATAGCGCGGCGCCCAGCGCCGACAGGCCAGGTAGGTGGCGCACATCGCCAGCACCAGCGCCGGCTGCTTGCCGACGTTGCTGAAGATGCCCATGCCGAAGTTGAGCAGTACGCCGGCCAGCATGGCGGCGGCGATTTCACCGGGAATCCGGCGCAGGATAGGGTCGATCCAGCCGAACAGCCCGCAGATCAACGTCAAGCCGGCGGCCAGCACGTAGGCGCCGATTGCTTCATTGAACGGGACGCCGACCAGTGCGGTGACGAGCAGCGCAGCGCCGGGCGTGGACCAGGCCATCACGATGGGCAGGCCGGTGCGCAGGCTGTAGAACGCGCCGCCGAAGCCGAACGCCAGGCTCAGCGAGCCGATCCAGGAGCCAATGCGCGCCGCGTCCAGGCCGGCTGCGTGGCCGGCTTGCACCATCAGGACGGCGGTGCCGCCGAAGCTGACCAGTACGGCGACCAGGCCGGCGGCGACCGCGGACGCGGAGATGTCGCGGCGGGCGTGATGGGGTGCGGGGGACGGGGAGGGAAGGTTGATGCCGGACTGCGTCGTGTCGCTCATGAGGCACCGGTCAGGCGGCGGTACTTGGCCATGAGCTGTTCCTGGCCTTCGTTCCATTGCGGGTGCAGTTCAATGCACTCTACCGGGCACACCACCTTGCACTGGGGTTCGTCGTGATGGCCGACGCACTCCGTGCATTTGTCGGGATCGATGACGTAATAGTCCTCGCCCATGGAAATCGCGTCGTTCGGGCACTGGGGCTCGCAAACGTCGCAATTGATGCATTCTTCGGTGATCAGCAGGGCCATGATGGGCAGCGGAGGAAAGCCGGGGGCGACCCACATTGTACTGCCGGGCAGAAAAGCGCAAGAAGGGCGCGAAATCGCGCCCTTCCGGGATGGTGCGGGGCGTGGCGGATCAGCCCGGCCAGGACTGTTCGCGGCGTTCCTTGGCTTTTTCCTGCAACCAGCGTTCCACTGACGGGAACACGAACTTGCTGACGTCGCCGCCCAGTTGGGCGATTTCGCGCACGATCGTGCCCGAAATGAACTGGTATTGATCCGACGGCGTCATGAACAGCGTTTCCACGTCGGGCAGCAGATGGCGGTTCATGCCGGCCATCTGGAATTCGTATTCGAAGTCGGACACGGCGCGCAGGCCGCGGACGATGACTCGCCCGCCTTGGTCGCGGACGAAATCCTTCAGCAGGCCGCCGAAGCTCTGCACTTCGACGTTGGGATAATGGCCCAGGACTTCACGGGCGATCTCCACGCGTTCGTCGATGCTGAAGAAAGGCTTCTTGTTGCGGCTGAGGGCGATGCCCACCACCACTTTGTCGAAAAGCGTGGCCGCGCGGCGGACCAGGTCTTCGTGGCCCCGGGTCAGCGGGTCGAAAGTGCCGGGATATACAGCGATGATCATGCGAGCTCCGTACCGTTATTAGTGGTGTACACCATCCTCCGAAGCTCGGATTATTGATCTATTTCCGCAATGCAGCAAATTCGAGCAGATGGTAGTGGACCGCGCCTGCCTTGTCCTGCCGCAAGATCTGGAATCCTTCGGGGGCTTCGATGGGGGTTTCCGCCTCGACATAGACTAGCCCATGCTCGGCCAGAATGCCCGGCAGGATCGGCCACAGGCGCGGCAGCCAGCCCTGTCCGAAGGGTGGATCCAACAGGATGAGGTCAAATCGGGACGCATCCATCCGTTCGGCGACCTGCATCGCATCGCCCACATGGATGCGTATCATGTCGGCTTTGAGCTTGTCGCGCAGTGTCCGCAGCGCGGACGCCGCGGTCTTGTCCCGCTCGACCATCTGCACATGCGCCACGCCGCGCGAGGCCGCCTCGAATCCCAGGGCGCCGCTGCCGGCGAACAGATCCAGCACCTGCTTGTCGGCGAATTCGCCGGCCCACAGGTGATTCAGCCAGTTGAACAGCGTCTCGCGCACCCGGTCGGGCGTGGGGCGCAGCGTCTCCACGTCGGGCACGGCGATGGGGGTGCGCCTGTATTGGCCACCGACGATACGAATATACTTGTTACCCATGTTTAGCCGCTTCTTCAAGAAAAAAACCCCTCCGCCCGCCGCGCCGGCCCAGCCCGCGCCGCCGCCAGAGGTCGTAGACGCCGTCGTGGCGCCTGCGCAGCCCGCTGCCGCGCCGGTGATTCCGCCGCCGCCCGCCGCGCCTGCTCCGACTCCCGAGGTCGTTGCACCGGCGCCCGCGCCGGTTTCCCGTCCTGCTTTCGAGCCGACCCCCGCACCGACCGCGCCTGCCGCGCCGCCGGCTGCGACGCCTACGCCGACTGTAGCGCCGTATGCGCGAGCCGAGGCACCGGTTCAAACACCGGTTCAAGCTCCGGTCCAGGCCCCCGTCCAAGCGCCGATGAGCCCACCGCCCGTCGCCGTGGTTCCAGCCGCAGCGCCTGCGCCCGCACCGGCACCCACGCTGGCTCCGGCGCCGCCTGTCGCGGCAATCGCCCCGGCGCCGGCCCCTGTGCCTGCGCCGCCTCCTGCCGCTGAACCGGTTGCCGCCGAAGCGCCCAAGAAGGCGTCGTGGCTGTCGCGGTTGAAGCAAGGTTTGTCGCGCACCGGCCAGAGCATTGGCGGCATCTTCATCGGCGTCAAGGTCGACGAAAACCTGTTCGAGGAACTCGAATCGGCGCTCATTATGGCCGATGCCGGCCTCGAGGCCACCGAGAAGCTGCTGACCGCGCTGCGTGCGCGCGTCAAGAAGGAACGCATTGAAGACCCGGCCAAGGTGAAGACGGCGCTGCGCCAGTTGCTGGCCGATCACCTGCGTCCGCTGGAGCGCGCCTTTGACCTGACTCGCGCGAAGCCGCTGGTGGTGATGATCGCCGGCGTGAACGGCGCGGGCAAGACGACGTCCATCGGCAAACTGGCCCACACGTTCCAACGCCAGGGCGCCAGCGTCCTGCTGGCCGCGGGCGACACGTTCCGCGCCGCGGCGCGCGAACAGCTCGTGGAATGGGGCAGCCGCAACAACGTTAGCGTGATCGCGCAGGATGGCGGCGACCCCGCCGCCGTGGCGTTCGACTCGGTCAACGCGGGCCGCGCGCGCGGCATGGGCGTGGTCATGGTGGATACCGCCGGCCGCTTGCCCACGCAGCTGCACCTGATGGAAGAACTGAAGAAGATCCGCCGCGTCATCGGCAAGGCGGACGCCACCGCACCGCATGAAGTGCTGCTGGTGGTGGACGGCAACACCGGGCAGAACGCACTGGCGCAGATCCGCGCGTTCGACGCGGCCATCACGCTGACGGGCCTGGTCGTGACCAAGCTGGACGGCACCGCCAAGGGCGGCACCTTGGCAGCGGTCGCGGCGGGTAGCCAGGGCGTACGCCCGATTCCGGTCTACTGGATCGGCGTGGGCGAAAGCCTGGAAGACTTGCAGCCGTTCGTGGCGGACGAGTTCGCCGCGGCCTTGCTGTCGGACTAAGCCACCCGCAGAAGGAACAGAGAAACGGGGCGGCGCGCAAGCGCCGCCCCGTTTCTATTGGCGCTGAATCAAGCCTCAGCCGACTTGGCCCATCGCCGGGTCGCTGACGCCGTCTTTGCCCGTTTCCATGCGCCCGGCAAAACGGCGCTGGAATGCGCCGTAGCCCTCGCAGGCCACCGCAAAGTCGTACCACTGGCCGCTGTCGCCGACCGGCCAGCTCAGTTCGCCGGTCTGGCCCGGTTGCACGGTGGCGGTCCAGGGGCCGTCGCTGCGGTACGCCATCGCGCGCACGTTGAACGTGCAAGCCTGGCTGCCGTTGTTGTGCAGCTTGACCTGCACCTGCGGGTCGTCGCAAGGCACGTAGCAAACCTGGATCTCGGGCTGCGCGCCGCCCGTCTGCATCAGGTCGCCCGCGAAGGCGCGGTGATAGCCGTTCGGCCCCAGCACCCACAGGTCGTACTTGCCGCTGTCGCCCGCGACGTCCCAGGCATCGTCCAGCGACTTGCCCGCCTCGACCACATAGCGGCGGGGAATGCGATCCAGGTGCAGCTTATCGTACACATGGAAGACGGCCGCCGCCTGGCTGCTGCTGGCGTTGGCGAACAGCAGCCTGACGCGGTTCTCGCGCGCGTCTTCGCGGGCGCTCGTGTGCAGCTCGTAGGGCAGGGCGCGCGACGGGCGCGTGCCGGGCGCCTGCTTGGCGAGCGTTTGTTGCGTGGGGACGGCGATGGCGGGCTGCGCTTCCTGCCAGGTTGTCAGCCCATCAGCGTCCGTCTTGGTCGTGCGGCCCGGCAAGGTCGGCAGCGCCGCGCTGTTGGGCGACACGAAATTCAGGGTGGAGGTGAGGTCGCCGCAAACCGCGCGGCGGAACGCGCTGATGTTAGGTTCGACGACGCCGAAGCGCTGCTCCAGGAAGCGCAGCGCCGAGGTGTGGTCGAACACTTGCGAATTGACCCAGCCGCCACGGCTCCACGGCGAAATCACCCACATCGGCACGCGCATGCCGGGACCGAACGGCTTGCCGTCGGCGGTCAGCTGCTTGGGTGTGGCGGGCGGGTACGTGAAGTACTCGAACGCCATCTCGGCATCCGTCAGCGTGGACTTGCCCGCCAAGCTGCCGTCGTCGTTGCGTGACGGTGCCGACGGCGTGGGCATGTGGTCGAAGAAGCCGTCGTTCTCGTCGTAGGTGACGAGGAACACGGTCTTGCTCCAGACCTCGGGCGATTGCGTCAAGGCGTCCAGCGCGGCCTGGATGTACCACGCGCCCTTCGCGGGGCTGGAAGGGCCGGGGTGTTCGCTGTATGCGGCCGGCGGAATGATCCACGACACCTCGGGCAGCGTGCCGTTCATGACGTCGTCGCGCAGGCTCTGCAGGAAGCCGCCGTCGGGCATGGTGTTTCCGAAGCCCTTGGCCAACGGGCTGTACTGGTCGTCGATGGCGGGGTTGTAGGCGGGGCCGCCCTGGTTGGTCACTTGCCGGTCAGCCGGCATCTTTTCGATCTCGGCGCGCCAGTGCCGGAAGCTCATCATCTCGTTGCAGCCGAAGTTGTCCGGGATGTTCTGGTAGACCTTCCAGCTGACGCCGGCCTTTTGCAGGCGGTCGGCGTAGGTGGTCCACGTCCAGCCTTCGGTGGACGGGCCCACGTCGGCGCCGTCGTTCATTTCGTTCATCACCACCGATACGTTGTCGCCGGACGGGCCGTTGGTGCCGGTCCAGAAGAACAGGCGGTTGGGGATGGTGCCCGCGTGCATCGCACAGTGGTAGTTGTCGCACAGCGTGAAGGCGTCAGCCAGCGCGCGGTGGAACGGGACTTCCGCGTTCTCGTAATAGCCCATCGACAACGGCTGCTTGGCGCTGGGCCACTTGTTCATGCGGCCATGATCCCAGGCCGCCTGGCAATTGGGCCACGAGTGCGGCGTGCTGCCGGCGCGTTGGGCGTTGCCCAGCGTCGTGTCCAGGTGATAGGGCAGCTCTTCGGTCCCGTCGCTGCGCGTCTGGTGGAACACGGACTTGCCGTTGGCCAGCGGAATGGGGAAGCGGTCGCCGAAGCCACGCACGCCGGGGAAGGTGCCGAAGTAGCCGTCGAAGGAACGGTTTTCCAGCATCAACATCACGACGTGCTTGACGTCCTGGATGGTGCCGGTCGGGCTGCTGGCTTCAATGGCCAGGGCGCGGCGGATGCTGGGCGGGAACATCGACAAGGCGCTTACGGCGGCCGTGGTTCCCAGCGTGGTCTTGAAGAACTTTCTCTTTGAGGCGTCGAACGTCATTGGCTTCTCTGTCGTTGAAGGTCGGAGGGGAACGGGCTCATGGGGCGCAGTGCGACGCGCACGCGGCGGGTGGCGTGGTGGGCGTCGTAGGCGGGGGAGGAGCCGGTTCGTCCGAATCGTTGTCGTCGCCGCCGCAAGCGGACAGCGAAAGCACGAGCGACAGTGCACAAAAGGCCGCGAGGCCTCGTCTTGCATGGGCGAGCAAGTGGGAAGTGGGTTCCATGGTTCGGTCAGGTGTGGATGGGCTGACGGCCCGCAGGGGCCGTTGCCGTCACACAGGACGAATGTCGGGCGGATGCTGCGGGCCACGAGAGCGCCCGGCGCATGCTGGCCGGACGACAGCGATCCAGTATTGGCGCGTCGGATGTCGTTCTTTTGACAGCCAGCTGACCGGTTGCTGTGCGCGCCGCTTTTTTTGAAACGCGGTGCTAGATGCGTGTCGAAGTGAAAACGTATTCAACGATTGACTTACCGCTGCGGTAAACGCGCGCGCCCGCCATGGACGCCCGGGCCATGGCGCGACATGCGGCGTTTTACTTCCAGAACGGCTTGCTGCGCGCCAGGTTATCGAAGGCTTTCTGCGCTTCGTCGGCCAGCTCGTCCAGGCGCGCGCTGATCCAGCCGAGCGCGAACCAGGCTTGCGGGTGCGTGGCCGTACACGACTCGTAGTATTCCTTGGCGACGGCCAGGTCGTTGATTTCGCCCAGCACGTCCTGCACCTTGGACAGCAGCTTGCGGTAGCCGCGCAGCTTGCCCGAGGGCAACAGCGATTCCGCAAACGCCAGGCTGTAGCGCAGTCGCTTGCCGCGCTTGCGCAGCTCGTGTCGCGTGGGGATGTCCAGCGTGGCGAACTGCGTGCCCTGGTCGGCCACCTTGCTGTGCCAGCGATGCAGGCGGCGCGCCAACTGCTTGTGCAGGCGCTGCGGATCGGGTTCCGGCGCCAGCATGGGGATGATGGTGGGCTTGACGCTGGGGCCGGCCACACCGCCTTCCAGGCGGATGGCTGGCTCGGGCGCCGCGTCGCTGGGCGTGCCATTGGCGATGGTCTGGCCATTGCCGGCGGGCACCACAGGCGGCACATCCAGGCTCCACTCCAGCAGTTCCAGCAACCAGGCCTGGAAGGCCTTGCCGCCGGCAATGGTCTGGGCGTCTTGCTCGGGCGGCGCGGCTTCCATCGGAATCACGGGCATGCCGGCGCGGATCAGCGCGGGCGCCACGGTTTCGTTCAGCACGTCCTGATCGCGGTTGGCGCCGAAGGCGGCGAAGTGCGTGCGCACGCCCTGCAGCATGGCGTCAGGCACCGGCGCGATCCAGCCGTCGAAGAGTTTCCAGGCCGACCGCAGGCGGCGCACGCCCACGCGCAACTGGTGCACGTGTTCGGAGTTGCCAGCGCGGTACACGCCTTCCGTGTCCACCTCGGCCAGCACCGCGGCGTTGCGCGCGATCTGGTCCAGGCATTCCGCAGCGATGCGGCCCATTGCCTGCGACGGCGTCATGTCGTCGCGCAGCTTCACGGCGGCCGCGCCGCGCGGCGCCCAGAACTGGGCGATGGCCTGGGCGCGGCGGGCTTCCAGATCGTCGCCGGGGAGGGCGTCCACATCGGCCAGGCGTTGCGCCAACTGGGCCAGCGCGTCACCGCGTTCGGATTTGCTGCGCGGGTCCAGCACGAGGCTGTGGCGCTGCTGCCAGCCACGTGCGCTGGCAAAGATGGCGGCAGGGCGGCCCGACACCAGTTCGAATTCCAGTTCCGAGATGGGCAGTTCCAACGCGCCGGCGCGCAGGATGCCGGTGTCGTACGCAAGCTCTACGGTGCCAAAGCGCGTGCGGACCTTGCGCAGCAGGCGCTGCACATCGGTTTCGTAGCGCAGGCCAAGTTCACCCTTGACGGCGGCAAGCGCGGCTTCGACTTCCGTGCCCGCATACACCGACAGGTCCAGCACGGGGCCGGGGCGCGGGTGGTTCAGTTCAATCCGGGTGATGGCGTTGATGCCGGGCATCTTCAGCGTCTGGACCCAGTCGCGGCCCTCCTGGCGCAGCCGGATGGCGATGCGCGCCCGCGCGAGTTCGCGTTCGGGCGTGTCGAAATACATGGCATGCAGGCGGATGCGCGTGGCCTCGCGTTGCTTGATCTCTCGCAGCACGGCCTGGCGCGAAGCCGTGGGCACGTGCAGTTTCAATTCCTGTTCCGACATGGCGGTGGGTGTCCAACGGCAAAAGCCGAGATCTTAATCAACCGGGGGGCGGGATTTGATGACGGTTCATATTTTGTTCACATTGAGCATAGACGTGAACGCGCGTCGCGGACAAGCGAAGGCGCCTGCCAGGCAAGAAAAAACGCCGCCCCTTTTACAAGGGCGGCGCCAAGGAGCGCTGGTCAGGGGAAACCGACAAGCGTAAAACGGGGACGCGGTTAAAGAATGCGTTTGCGCGCCTGGGTGATGATGATTTCGGCCAATACGACCACAACGAAGATCGCGGCCAGCACCAGCGCGACGCGGTCCCACTGGAACAGGTTCAACGCGGTGTCCAGCGCCATGCCGATGCCGCCGGCGCCCACCAGGCCCAGCACGGCCGATTCGCGCACGTTGATGTCCCAGCGCAGCAGCACGATGGACCAGAACGCGGGGCGGATCTGCGGCCAGTAGGCGTACCACAGCACCGATGCCTTGCTGGCGCCGGTGGCGGTCACGGCCTCGATGGGGCCGCGCTGTGCTTCCTCGATGGCTTCGCCCACCAGCTTGCCCACGAAGCCGATCGAGCGGAACGCGATGGCCAGCGTGCCGGCGAGCGCGCCCGGCCCGAAGATGGCGATGAACAGCAGCGCCCAGACCAGCGAATTGACCGAGCGGCTGGACACCAGGATCAGCCGGGCCAGCATATTGATGGTCTTGCTGGGCGTCAGGTTGTTGGCCGCAAGCAGGCCCACCGGCACCGCCATGAAGACGGACAGGATGGTGCCTAGCGTGGCGATGTGCAGCGTTTCGATCAGCGCGTTGTGCACGCCGTCCGGGTAGTAGGCCCAGTCGATCGGCCACATGCGGCGGAACAGGTCGGCCATCTGCTCAGGCGCGTCATACAGGAACTCCGGTATGACTTCGACGCCGCGGATGGCCTGGACGATGGCGGCCACGACGAGCAGGTACAGCGCGAAGCGCAGCAGCCGCTGGCCCATGCTGTAGCGCTGCCACACGCGCGGCGAACCCGCCGGGTTCAGGGTGGAGGCATGGACGTTCATTCTTCCACCTCCGCCTTGCGCGCCGCCGGCGGCTTGGTCGAACCGATGCCGCGGGCGCCTGCGAAGCGGCCTTGCAGGATGCGGTCAAAGCCCAGGTTGTCCAGGAACACGGCGCGCACGAAGCCTGCGAGGATTTCGCCCAGCATGATGATGGCGATCAGCGTCAGCAGGATGGCGCTGACGAAGTCGTAATCAAAGCGCTGGAAGGCCGAGAACAGCGTGCCGCCCACGCCGCCCGCGCCCACGATCCCCACCATGGTGGAGTTGCGCAGGTTGGAGTCGAACTGGTAGGTCGCAAAGCCGATGAAGCGGGCGAACACCTGCGGCAGCACGCCGAAGATGATGACGTTGGCGAACGACGCGCCGCTTGCGCGCACGGCTTCCACCTGCTTGAGCGAGATCTCTTCGATGGCCTCGGTGAACAGCTTGCCGATGAAGCCGATGGAGGCCACCGTCAGCGCCAGGATGCCGGCCAGTGCGCCAAAGCCCACGGCCTTGACGAACAGGATGGCGACGATGACCGGGTGCAGGGCGCGGCACAGCGCCACCAGCGAACGCGCGGGCCACGACACCCAGGCGGGCATCATGTTGCGCGCGCCCAAAAGGCCCACGGGCAGCGCAAACAGGATGCCCAGCACCGAGGCCAGCACCGCGATTTCCAGGCTTTCCGCGATGCCTTTCCACAAGGTCGCGGGTTTTTCGAAATTGGGCGGGAACATGCGCGAAAGAAAGGTCGACGCGTGTCCCATGCCGGTTTCAAAGCGTGCCCAGCTGAAATCCAGCTGCGCGCCGGCGTAGATGGTGTAGATCACCAGCAAGACCAGGCCCGCCTTGGCGCGCCCGGACATGGCGAAGGGGCGGTTGCCCCGGGGGTGCGTCATTCCAGCCAAGACTCGCCTCCGTAGATCGTCTTGAGCATGGTCGCGTCCAGGCCTTGGCCGTCGCCGTCATACACCACGTGTCCGCCGGACATGCCGACGATGCGGGTGGCGTAGCGACGCGCCAGTTCGACGTCGTGGATGTTTACGATGACGGGAATGCCGGTGGCGCTGCCCTGAACTGACAGCAGCTCCATGATTTCCACCGAGGTCTTGGGGTCCAGCGACGACGTCGGTTCGTCCGCCAGCAGCAGCTGCGGGCGCTGCATCAGCGCGCGGGCGATGCCCACCCGCTGGCGCTGGCCGCCCGACAGCGCATCGGCGCGCTGGTCGGCAAAGCCGGCCAGGCCGACGGTATCCAGCAGCTTGTAGGCATGCTCGATGTCTTCGGGTTCGAAGCGGCGCATCCAGGCCTTCAGGGCGGAGGTGTAGCCCAGCCGCCCCGTCAGCAGGTTTTCCATGACGGTCAGGCGTTCGACCAGGTTGTATTCCTGGAACACCATGCCGATGCGCCGGCGTGCGCGGCGCAGCGACGCGCCGCGCACGCGAGCCAGATCCACGGAACCGTCCTTGGACTGCAGCACGATCTCGCCCTGGGTGGGTTCGATCAGGCGGTTGATGCAACGCAGAAGCGTGCTCTTGCCGGTGCCGGAAGGGCCGATGATGGCGGTCAGTCCTTGACCGGCGATTTCAAGGTTGATGCCATTGAGAACCGGCCGGCCGGCCCGGTATTCCTTGACCAGGCCGGAAATGCGTAGCGACGTCGTCATGCTGGATTACTTCTTGCTCTTGGCGGATTCGCGGTCGTAGGCGGCGCGGTTGAAGCTTTCGCCACCCGATTCAGCCACTTGGCGGACGATGGCCCAATCCTTCTGATAGGTCACCGGATAGAAGCGGTCGGCGCCGTCGAAGGCCTTCGACATTTCCGCGGGGAAGCGGTAGTCGTAGAAGCACTTGAGCATCTGGTCGCGGAACTTCGGCTCCAGGTCATGCGCGTAGGCGAACGACGAGGTGGGGAATTTCTCGCTCTTGTAGATCACGCGGAAGTCGGCTTCCTTGACCTGGCCGCGTTCGACCATGCGCTTGAACACGTCGGAGGCCACGGCGGCGGCGTCGTAGTCCCCAGAGTTCACGCCCATGACGGACTGGTCGTGCTTGCCCGAGAAGACCACCTTGTAGTCCTTGTCCGGCGTCAGGCCTTCCTTGGGGAAGAGCGCCACGGGCGCCATGTGGCCCGAGTTCGAGGACGGCGCGGTGTGCGCCAGCTTCTTGCCCTTCAAGTCGGTCAGCTTCTGGTAGGGGCTGTCCTTCTTCACGATGACGATCAGGTTGTAGCCCTGGAAGCCGTCGGCGTAACCCTTGACGGCGAACGGCACGGCGCCGGCGATGTTCACGGCGAACGCGGTCGGGCCGGTCGAAAAGCCGCCCACGTGCAGGCGGCCCGAGCGCATGGCTTCGATTTCCGCGGCGTTGCTTTGCACCTGGTAGAACACGACGCGCTTGCCCGTGCATTCGGACAGGTGCTTGGTGAACGGCTTGAAGATGTCTTCGTAGACCGCCGGGTCTTCGACCGGGGTGTAGGTGAACACCAGGGTCGACGGCGTCTTCTGCTTGGAGGCGTCGGTGGGGGTATCGGCCACCAGATCGTTATTGGCGTCGCAATACATCTGGTCCAGGTCCCCCCGGTTGGAGCAGGTGTCGGCGGCGTGGGCGGCGGTGCCGCCAACGGCGAACGCGGCCAGGGCGGCCGCTTGCAATAGACGCATTGCGTGCATGGTTTGTCTCCTCTTGTGGGATGAATTTGAATATTTGCTGAATTCAACCACACAAGCGGGGACGGGCACACTTGGGAAAGTCCCTGCCTTTCTTTTCGTGTTTTGTTCGAATTGTTCGCTTTGTGTTCGTTTGTTTGCGATCAATCGAACAAGTCCGACACCGGGTCCGATCCGGACCCGGGGCCAGACCCGAGCCAACTCCGTGTCAGGCCCGGTAGCCGAGCTTGCGTGAGATCTCCTGCGCGCAGGCCAGCAGCGGCCGGGCAATGGCGCCGTCCCAGCTCACGTCGAACAGGCCCGTGGGCCCCAGGCTGGTCAGCCCCAGGACGATGTTGCCGGTGTTGTCGAACACGGGCACCGACAAGGCGTCCACGCCCGGCAGCGGGTTGCCCAGCGCGCGGGCCATGCCGTGCACGCGGATGTCGGCCAACTGGGCTTCGATGTTGGCGCGTGAGGCCTTGCGTGGGGGCGGCACGCTGGCGATGACGGCCGTGTCGCCTTCTTCCCGGGCGATGTAGTGCTCGCTGACCTTGGGCGGCAGCCAGGCCGCGAATACCAGGCCGGTGGCGGTGTGCAGCATGGACATCACGGTGCCCTTGCGCATGTTCACGTGCACCGGGTAGCTGGCTTCGGTCATGTGGATCATGGTGGGCCCGTGCGAGCCCAGCACCGCGATGCCCAGCGTATGGCCGATCTCGGATTGCAGCTTGGCGATCTCGGGCATGGCGATGCGCACCGGGTCCAGCCGTTGCAGGCTGACCAGCCCCATCTGCAAGGCGAAGGGGCCCAGCTCGTACTGGCCGGTGATGGCGTCTTGCTGCACCAGGCCCACGCGGATGAAGCTGACTAGGTAGGGGTGCGCCTTGGCGGACGTCATGCCGGCGCCCGCGGCCAGGTCGCGCAAGGTCAGGGGCTTGGCGGCGTCGACCAGGGCGGCCAGCAGCGGCACGCCCACTTCGATGGACTGGATGCTGCGGCGGCCGTCGTTGGCGGCGGGGGCGGGGGTCTTGGTGGTGGCCACGGTGTGCGGACCTCAGGCCGGTTGCGCGTGCGGCTGCGGGGCCTGGCGGGCCGCCAGCAGCCGGTTCGCCATTTCGACGAAACCCGCGCCGCCGTGGAAAGCGGCGACAAAGGCGGGGCGATGCGTCAGGCGATGCAGCTGGGCCTGGATGTTGGCCACGCCGACTGAAATCGGGAAGTACGCGAACATGGGTTCGTCGTTGGGCGAATCACCGATGAACAGCGTGCTGTCCAGGGCGCTGGCCACGTCCGCGCCGAATTCGCGCTGGAACATGGTGCGGGTCATGGTCAGCTTGTCGTAGTCGCCGAACCAGCCGTTGACGTGGATCGAACTGACCTTGGCCTGGGCGCCGGCGTCGTGGAAGATCTGGACGATCTTGCTGACGGCCGAGTCGGGCAGGGCGGGCACGTCTTCGCAGAAGTCGATGGCCAGATCGGCCACACGGTAGTCCTGGTCGCTGGCGACGGCCGAGCCCGGGACTTCGGCCAGCACGCGGTCGCGGATCGCGTCCAGCTGCTTGCGGCTGGCCTGGCGCGAGGCGGCGTCCGTCCAGTAATGGGTCGTCATGCGGCGGGCCTGGCGGTCGTAGGCGTAGTAGAAGGCGCCGTTCTCCCCCACCACGGCGCGCACGGGCCACATGCGGGCGATATGGTCGCACCAGCCAGCTGGGCGGCCGGTGATCGGCACCACCTGGATGCCCGCCTGTTCCAGGCGCTCCAGCGCGGCGTAGGCGTCGGCCGGCAGGCGGCCTTCGGTGGTCAGCGTGTCGTCGATGTCGGTCAGGACGACGCGAACCGCCGCGGCGACGGTCAAAGGCATGGCCGCAAGGGCTTGCATGGGTTTTTTCCTCGTTGGGGACGTGATTTTTATGGGGGGATCTCCGGCCGAAAGTTTAACCGGATGCCCCGGCTGGACGCCGTTCTGGCGGCCCGATAGGGGATCCGGCGCCAGGGGCGGTAAAATCCGGGCTTTCCCGCCTGGTTTGCGTGCCCGCCATGTCCGTCCAGTTGTCCTCTTTGCCCGGCTCCGAGCCGGAATCCTTCGGTATCGCTTCCGTTGCCGAGATCATCGCCGAGCTGCGCGCCGGCCGTATCGTCATTCTTGTTGACGAAGAAGACCGTGAAAATGAAGGCGACCTGGTCATGGCCGCCGAATTTGTCACGCCTGAAGCCATCAACTTCATGGTGACCCACGGCCGCGGCCTGGTGTGCCTGACGCTGACCGAAGAGCGCTGCCGCCAACTCGAGCTGCCCATGATGGCCGCCCGTAACGGCACGCGATACGGCACCAATTTCACGCAGTCGATCGAAGCCGCCGTGGGCGTCGAAACCGGTATTTCGGCCGCCGACCGCGCCCGCACCATTCAGGTGGCGGTGGCGCGCGACGCCAAGCCGGCCGACCTGGTCCAGCCGGGCCACATCTTCCCCGTGCGCGCGGTGCCCGGCGGCGTGCTGGTGCGTGCCGGCCACACCGAAGCTGGCTGCGACCTGACCGCCATGGCCGGCCTGACGCCCGCCGCGGTGATCTGCGAAATCCTGAAGCCGGACGGCACCATGGCCCGCCTGCCGGACCTGGTGGAATTCGGCCGCCAGCACAACCTGAAGATCGGCACGATCGCCGACCTGATCCAATACCGCAGCGAACACGAATCCATCGTCAAGCGCGTGGGCAAGCGCCCCATGCAGACGGCCTGGGGCACCTTCGAGGCCGTGGCCTATGAAGACGCGGCTACCGGCTCCGCCCATTTGGCGCTGGTGCATGGTAACGTGAGCCCCGACGTCGAAACGCTGGTGCGCGTGCACGAGCCGGCCTCGGTGCTGGACGTGCTGGATACCGGCGCCAGCCCGCACAGCTGGGGCGTGGCGCAAGCCCTGCAGGCCATTGCAGCCGCTCCGGCCGGGGTGCTGGTGTTGATGAACTGCCAATCGTCCACCGAGCACCTGTTCGGCCAGATCGCCGGCTGGAATGACCCGAAGGCCCAGGCCGACGCGGCCGCCAGCACGGACCGTTTCGGTCTGCGCACTTACGGCATCGGCGCCCAGATCCTGCGCGACCTGAATGTGGGCCAAATGAAGTTGCTGGCCCGGCCGCGCAAGATGCCCAGCATGGCGGGCTTTTCGCTCACCATTACGGGTTACGATTGCGACCCGCAGAATACTCCCGCAACACACTGAAGGCCGACACATGAACCCTTACATCCTTACCCCCGACCTGAACGGCGAAGGGCTGCACATCGGCATCGTACGCGCCCGCTTCAATGAAGAAATCGGCCAGGCCGAACTCGAAGCGTGCCTGAAGGAATTGGCCGAACTGGGCGTGGACGAGCGCGACGTGATGGTCGCCACCGTTCCCGGCGCCCTGGAACTGGGCGTGGCCCTGTCCCACATGGCCGAAACGTTTGAATTCGACGCCTTGATCGCGCTGGGCGCCGTCATCCGTGGCGAGACCTATCACTTTGAAGTGGTCAGCAATGAAATGGCCATGGCAATCACCCGTATCTCCCTGGAAACCGGCATCCCCGTCGCAAACGGCGTGTTGACCGTCGACACCGACGAGCAGGCGCAAGCCCGCGCCGCCGGCAAGGGCCGCGATTGCGCTCAGGTGGCCGTTGAAATGGCCAACCTGGTGGCGGCGCTGGAACCCGAGGAAGAAGACGAAGACGACGAAGACGAGGACGAAGATTTTGACGACGAAGAAGACGACGACCAGCGCTGATAGCGCGGCGCAAGCCCGCGCCAATGCGCGCAGTGCCCGCCGCCGTGCACGCGAATTCGCGCTGCAGGGCGTGTACGCGTGGCTGCTGCGCGGTGGCGAAGGCACGCAAGACGCCGGCGAGATCGATGCCCACCTGCGCGACACCGAGGATTTTTCCGAGGCCGACGCGCAGTGGTTCAAGACCTTGCTGCACGGCGTCCTGCGCGAAGCGCCCGCGCTGCGCGAGCGGTTCACGCCTTACGTCGACCGCCCGCTGGCCGAGCTGTCGCCCGTTGAGCATGGCATCCTGCTGATCGGCAGCTTCGAACTGATTCATCATGTCGAAGTGCCGTACAAGGTCGCCATCAATGAAGCCGTTGAGCTTGCCAAATCGTTTGGCGGCACCGACGGCTTCAAGTTCGTCAACGGCGTGCTCGACAAGCTGGCTGCCGACGTGCGTGCGAACGAGGTCCAGGCCGCCGCCCAACAGCGGCGTTGACCCGCGCTTGCCGGACTCCGAAGGGGTCAGGCGCATGCCGCCCTGCGCGTACCCTAGCCGGTGCGCCAGGCGTGGCCTGCGTCTGACCCCTTCGGCTTGTTTCACCGCCGGTTTCCCGACCGGCTTCTCGGAGTTGCCGTGGCGTCCGAATTCGATCTGATCGCGCGCTATTTCACCCGGACCGCACCGGCGGGCCTGCTGGGCGTGGGCGACGATTGCGCTCTGTTTCCCGTGCCGCCCGGCGAACAGGTCGCCACCAGCACGGACCTGCTGCTGGAAGGCCGGCATTTCTTTCCCGACGTGGATCCTCGCGCCCTGG
Organism: Achromobacter sp. FW305-C-13; assembly: GCF_058783475.1. Classification (NCBI taxonomy): domain Bacteria; kingdom Pseudomonadati; phylum Pseudomonadota; class Betaproteobacteria; order Burkholderiales; family Alcaligenaceae; genus Achromobacter; species Achromobacter sp. FW305-C-13. Next base: position 888,635 of record NZ_JBYSYN010000002.1, read on the forward strand.
GCCACAAGGCCCTGGCCGTGAACCTGTCTGACCTGGCCGCCATGGGCGCCCGGCCGATTGGCTGCGTGCTGGGGCTGGCCTTGCCGCGCCTGGACGAGCCCTGGCTGGCCGCCTTCGCGGACGGGTTTCACGCCTTGGCCGATGCCCATGGCTGCCCGCTGATCGGCGGCGACACCACACGCAGCGCGCATGACTTGGCGATCAGCGTCACCGTGTTCGGCGCCGTGCCCGCCGGCCAGGCGCTGCGGCGCGACGGCGCGCAGGCGGGCGACGATATCTGGGTATCGGGCGAACTGGGCGCGGCCGACGTGGCCTATCGCCTGCTGGACGGCCAGTATCCGGCCGATGCGTCCTTGCTGGCCGCGACCCGTGATGCACTGGAATGGCCCCAACCGCAGGTTGCGCTGGGGCTGGCGCTGCGCGGCATCGCGCACGCCGCCATCGACCTGTCCGACGGGCTGCTGCAAGACCTGGGTCACATCTTGGCCGCCAGCCGGGTGGGCGCTTGCCTGGAATACGCCCGGATGCCGGCGGCCACGGCCCTGGCGGGCATAGACGAGGCGCTGTTGCGCCGCGCCGTGCTGGGCGGCGGCGACGTCTATCAGCTGTGCTTTACCGCGCCCGCCGCCCGCCGCGATGCCGTGTTGGAAGCCGCCCGCGCGGCCAATGCCCGCGTGACCCGGGTGGGTCACACGCTGGCGCAGGCAGGCCTGACCGTGCTGGACGGGCAGGGCCAGCCGATGACCGCGCTGCCGGCCGGTTTCGATCACTTTCCCGCAGCCTGATCCGCAGCGGTTCCCCTACCGACACTCCCCCTCTACCAACGGCCCAGGAACGCCATGTCCCTTACCGATAAGCCATCCCCGTCCATGCGTGAACGCTCGCGGGCCGTGTATCCGTCACTGTCCTGGGTGTGCCGCGATCCGGGCCGCCTGATCGCCTTTGGACTGGGCAGCGGCCTCGTCCGGCCGGCCTCGGGCACCTGGGGCACCTTGCTGGCCTGGGGCATCTGGGTGGCGGCCGCGCCCGCCGCGTCGGATCTGGCGATCGGCGTGTTCCTGGCGCTGGCCTTTCTTTATGGTTGCTGGGCCTGCCACCGCGTCGGCCGTGAACTTGGGCAGCCGGATCATGTCGGAATGGTCTGGGACGAGATGGTGGCGTTCTGGCTGGTGCTCTGGTTGACGCCCGCTGGCTGGTTGTCGCAGTTGCTGGCGTTCGGGCTGTTCCGCCTGTTCGACATCGTCAAGCCGCCGCCCATCAAGTTCTTCGACGCCCATATCAAGGGCGGCTTCGGCGTAATGTGGGACGATATCGTGGCGGCCGGCTATGCCTTGCTGGTGATGGCGCTGGTCGCACGCACAGGAGTCTTGGGATGAACGAGCAACAAGAAGTGGGATCGCGGTCGAACCTGTCGGCCGCCCAGTTGACTGAAGCCACCACCGTCGGCCTGGCCGAACGGCTGGGCGATTCGATGCGGCGCCATGGCTGGATGCTGGGCACCGCGGAATCGTGCACGGGCGGCCTCTTGGCCGGCGCGATGACGTCGGTCGCCGGCTCCAGCGAATGGTTCGAGCGGGGTTTCGTCACCTACAGCAACGAAGCTAAGGTGGAAGAGCTGGACGTCTCTCCCGACGCGCTGCATCACTTCGGCGCGGTCAGCGAACCCGTTGCGCTGGAGATGGCAAATGGCGTGTTGCTGATGGCGCCTGCCGCGCATGTGGCCGTGTCCACCACCGGCATCGCCGGGCCGGGCGGCGCCACGCCGGGCAAGCCGGTGGGCATGGTGTGTTTCGGTTTTGCGATGCGGGTGGGCGAGGGCATCACCAGCCGCGCAGTGACGCACGTGTTCCCGGGCGACCGCACGCAAGTGCGCCAGGCCGCGGTGGAATTCGCGTTGCGGGGATTGCTGGAGTTCGTGGGGGCGCCGGTCAATCGCCGCTAAGGTCAAAAAAAACGGGTTGCCTTTTAGCAACCCATTTTTTTTATTTAACGCACTGCGTTGATCGCGTCGCGCAGGCCCATGGCCGCACGGCCGGCGGCCTCGCGCCAGTCGTCGCCGCCGCTGGCGTAGATGATGGCGCGCGAGGAGTTGATCATCATGCCGCTGCGGGCGGCGTTGGCGCCGGCGTTCACGGTGGCGGTGATGTCGCCGCCCTGGGCGCCGATGCCCGGGACCAGCAGGGGCAGGGCGTCGCCGATGCGCTGGCGCACGGCGGCCAGTTCGTTCGGGAACGTGGCGCCCACCACCAGGCCGCACTGGCCATTGGCGTTCCATTTGTCGGCCACCAGGCCTGCGACGTGCAGGTACAGCGGTTCGCCGTTATCCATTTTCAGGAACTGCAGGTCCGACCCACCGGGGTTGGACGTGCGGCACAGCACGATCACGCCGCGGTCGCGCCAGGCCAAGTAGGGCTCGACGGAATCCAGGCCCATGTAGGGGCTGACGGTGAGCGCGTGCGCCTGGTAGCGCTCGTAGGCTTCGCGGGCGTAGTTCTCGGCGGTGGAGCCGATGTCGCCACGCTTGGCGTCCAGCACGATGGGCAGGTCCGGGTGCTTGTCGCGGATGTGCTGGCACAGCGCTTCCAGCTGGTCTTCGGCGCGGTGCGCGGCGAAATACGCGATCTGCGGCTTGAAGCTGCAGGCGTAGGGCGCGGTGGCGTCGACGATGTCGCGGCAGAACTGGAAGATGGCGTCCGGCTTGTCCTGCAATTCGCGCGGAAAGCGTTGGGGATCGGGATCCAGCCCGACTTGCAGGAGCGAGTTGCTGGTGGTCCAGGCGTGTTCGAGTTTTTGCAGGAAATTCATGGGGGAGTTCAGTGCAGTTTGACCCGGGGGCGCGTGCGCCGCATAAGCAGGCGGGCCAGGGCCAGGGAGGCGGTGCGAGAGATGCCCAGCACCGCTTTGTGGTGCATCAGGTGCAGGCTCATGTACATCAAGCGCGCCAGTGTACCGCTTACGAACAGTCCCCGTCCGGCCAGCTTGCCCATCAGGCTGCCCACCCCGGCGTCCTGGCCCAGCGACACCAGCGAACCGTGATCCTGGTAGACGTAGGGGCCGGTGGGCTCTGCCGTGTTGCGCAGGCGCGCCGTCAGTTTCTTGGCCAGGTAATCGGCCTGTTGGTGCGCGGCCTGGGCGCGGGCGGGCACCGTGCGGCCATCGCGCCAGGGCACCGAGCAGCAATCGCCCAGCGCCAGGATGTGCGGATCGGCGGTTTCCAGCCGTTCGTTCACTTCCAGCTGTCCCAGCTTGTTCAGCGGCAGGTCCAGGTCGGCAAGCAGGGCGGGGCCCTTGATGCCGGCGGCCCACATGCATAGCTGGGCGGGGAATTCGCGGCCGTCCGCGGTTTTCACGCTGTTGCCGGTCACTTCCGAGACGCGGCAGGACGTTTCCACGCCGATGCCCAGTTCCTTCAACCGGTTGGTCGCGGCTTCGGAGATCTTTTCGGGCAGCGCCGACAGGATGCGCGGCGCGCCTTCCACCAGCGTGATGGCCAGGTCGCGTTCGGCGCGGAAGTTCGGCAGGCCGTAGGCGCTGACGACGTGGCTGGCTTCGGTCAGTTCGACGGCCAGTTCGACGCCGGTGGCGCCGCCGCCCACGATGACCAGATCCAGCCGGGCCGACGGATTGCGCACCTTGGCCAGGTCAACCTGCGCCATGGCCTTCAGCATGGTCAGGCGAAACTGTTCGGCGTTTTCGGTGGTGTCCAGCGTGACGGCGTGTTCGGCCGCGCCGGGCGTATTGAAGAAATTGGAGGTGCTGCCCAGGGCCAGCACCAGCGTGTCGTAGCCGAGATCGCGGCGGGGCAGGACTTCCTGGCCTTGCGAATCGTTGACGGCGTCCACCACGATCTGGCGGCGCGCCCGGTCTACGCTGAGCAAGCGGCCCTGCGCGAACGAAAAGCCGTTCATGTGGGCCAGCATCAGGTAGGACAGGCCCTCCTGGTGGATGTCCAGCGTGCCCGCGGCGGCTTCATGCAGCGAGGGCTTCCAGATATGGAAGGGGCGGCTGTCGACCAGAGTGATGTGTTGGCGGCCATGGATCCGGCCCAACTTGGCGGCCAATTCCAGGCCGCCGGCACCGCCGCCGACGATGACGATGCGTTGAGAGGGGGCTGACGTCGATTTAGGCATCATGGCTCTCAGTATAAAGACAGGCGCGTCCCCCGTGGGATGCGGCCCGTGTCAATGCATGACGAAACGGCTGATGGCCACCCCGATCCAGACCGCCCCGGCGAAGATCAGCAGCAGCATCACGGCTGCGCTGCCCAGGTCCTTGGCGCGTCCCAGCAGCGGGTGGCGTTCGACGGACAGCGCATCGGCCAGCGCCTCGATGGCGGAATTCAGCAATTCCGCCGCCAGCACCATGATCACCGTGCCCACCAGGAAAAAGACCTCGACGGTGGTGCGGCCCAGGAAGAACGCGGCGGGGATCATCAGCACGGCCAGCGCCAGTTCCTGGCGGAACGCAGCTTCGTATTTGACGGCCGCTTTCAAGCCCTGCCAGGAGTAGCGCAGCGCATTCAGGATGCGGCGCAGGCCGCCGGTGCTTTTAAAGGGCGAGTGTTGCGGGTCGTAGGTCATGGATGCGGAAGAAGGCCGGGTGTGGCGGCTTTTTAACAGATAAGGGTTGCCCGCGTGATGCGACGTGCGGCTATGGGCAAACCCTAATTGTGACCGATCGAAGGCAGGCGCAGGATTCTGGTCAATTGGTAAGGCCACTTTACCTTTTTGTCGTTGCCACCCACCGACTCCCATGCCGATCCAGACTATCGAGCCACGCCGCTTGTATCGCCAGATCGCCGATCAGCTCAGGTTGCTGATCGAAGCGGGCGAATTCCCGGTCGGCGCCCGGCTGCCGCCCGAGCGCGACCTGGCGCTGAAGCTGGGCGTGTCGCGGCCGTCGGTGCGGGAAGCGCTGATCGCGCTGGAGGTCGAAGGGTGGGTGGAAGTGCGCATGGGGTCGGGCGTCTACGTCCAGAGCCTGGCCGGCGCGCCGCGCGCCAGCCTGACTGCCGAAAGCCCGCTGGAAACCATCCGCGCCCGCTGGACCATCGAAGGCGAACTTGCCGCCCAGGCGGCCCGCAACCCCGTGCCCGCGCTGGTTGACGGCCTGCTTGAAGCGGTGGGCGCGATGGAAGACGAGGCCCAGGCGGGCAGCGTGCCCATCCGCGGCGACCGCCTGTTCCATCTGCGCGTGGCGGAAATGGCGGGCAACACCGTCCTGGTCCGCGTCGTGGGTGAACTGTTCGACGAACGCCACAACCCCCTGTCCGTGAAGCTGGGCGACTACTTCGAGAACCCCGACAGCTGGGCCGTCGCCATCACCGAGCACCGCCGCGTCATCGCCGCCATCACGGCCGGCGACGAGACCGCCGCGCGGGCCGCCATGCATCACCATCTTTCTTGCTCGTTCGACCGTTTGACGGCCAGTTGGCCGGCGGGCGCGGACGCGTTGCGTGCCGATAGCAAAGAACCGGCGGCGTCTTGACGCCTTCGGGGACCCGTAGTCGCTGTACGAAGGTGCAACCTGTATGTGAAATCCCCATGTGAAACATAAAGCGGGCCGAGCGCGTGACGACATTCGCCGGACTCGCTACCTCAGAGAGAGGAGACATCATGAATCGAGGCAACGCTATCAAAGTGCTGTTTGCCGCCGCGCTGCTTGCCGCAACTGGCAGCGCGCTGGCGCAAACCAAGCTGAAATGGGCGCATGTGTACGAGACCTCCGAACCGTTCCACACCTCGTCGGTGTGGGCGGCCCAGGAGATCGAGAAACGCACCAACGGCCGCTATCACATCGATGTCTATCCCGCCTCTCAGCTGGGCAAGGAAAACGACATCAACCAGGGGCTGACCTTGGGCACGGTGGACATGATCATTTCCGGGTCCAGCTTTGCCGCCAAGAGTTTTCCGCGCATCGGCGTCACGTACTACCCCTACATATTCCGCAATCCCGAACACCTGATCGCCTACACCAAGAGCGATATCTACAAAGAGCTGACCCGCGGCTACGACGAGAAAAGCGGCAATCACATCGTCGCCACCACCTATTACGGCACGCGCCAGACCACCTCCAACCGCGCCTTCACCAAGTGCTCTGAAATGAAGGGCATGAAGATCCGCGTGCCGGACGTGGCGGCGTACCTGGCGATGCCGCGCGCCTGTGGCGCCAACACCGCGCCCATCGCGTTCGCCGAGGTTTATCTGGCCTTGCAGAACGGCACGGTGGAAGCGCAGGAAAATCCGCTGACCACCATCGAGGCGAAGAAGTTCTACGAAGTGCAGAAGAACATCGTCCTGACAGGCCACATCGTCGACCACTTGAACACCGTGATCTCGGGCAAGCTGTGGAAGAGCCTGTCCGACGAAGACAAGAAGATCTTCTCCGAAGTCGCCCAACAGGCGTCGGAAAAGGCTTCGTCCGAAGTCGCCGAGAGCGAGAAGAAGATGGTCGAGGTATTCAAGAAGCGCGGGCTGAACGTGGCAGAGGTCAATATCGAAGACTTCCGCAAGACTGTGCTGGAGAAGGTGCCGTTCGAGCAGTACGGCTATCAGAAGTCGGATTGGGAAAAGATCCAGGCGGTGAAGTAAGCCGCGCGGGCGGGCCCTAGCGGCCCGCCGCCCAACACCCGATTCCGACCAGGGGAACGCCATGCATTTGAACGCGAAGGCGGCGCCGATGGCGGCCGCCAGCCACGGCCCGAGCGCTGCGCCCGGCCACTCTGCCTCTGCGGCAGGCCCGCACCAGACGTCCGTGGACGAGATCGTCCAGAGCTTCGAAGAGGCCGACCATCACCAAGTCAGCCTGGCGGGTTACCAAGCCGAAGACTGGATCTGCCTGGCCATGTTCTGGACGATGGCGATGCTGGTCTTCCTGCAGTTCTTCTCCCGCTACGTACTGAACGATTCCTACGCCTGGACCGAAGAGCTGGCGGTGTACTGCCTGATCGGTGTGGTGTTCCTGGGTTCTGCGATGTGCGTGCGGGCCTGTCGCCATATCCAGGTGGATTTCCTGTACCGCTACCTGCCCAAGCGGGTGGGCCGCGTGCTGGCGACGGTGATCGACATCCTGCGCACGGCCTTCTTCGGCTATGCCGTCTGGCTGACCTACCGCTACATCGTGCTGGTGGGCGACGAACCCATGACCACGCTGTTCTGGAGCAAGTCCTATGTCTACTGGGTTGCGCTTGCCGGCTTCGTCATGATGTTCCTGCGATCGCTGCAAGTGTCTGTGCAGAACTGGCGGCAAGGTTATTCGATCCTGGAAAACCCCGCGGCCTACGAGTCGCAGGACTGAGACCGCCGGATCGCTGCGCAGCACCGAAACCCTTACGAATCCGCAGTGCCTTTCCAGGAGCAAGACATGGGCACACTGATTGGAACCTTTCTGCTGTTGATGATCCTGGGCCTGCCGGTGGCGGTGTCCATGGCGGGCGCGTCGTTGTTGTTCGTTTTGATCTCTGGCAGCGTGCCGGACGTGGTGGTCGCGCAGCGCATGATCGCGGGCGTGGAGTCGTTCCCACTGCTGGCCGTGCCGTTTTTTATCCTGGCCGGCAACCTGATGAACATCGCCGGCATCACCGGCCGCATCTACAACTTCGCCGTGGCGCTGGTGGGCTGGATGCGCGGCGGTCTGGGGCAGGTGAACATCATCGGCTCCGTCGTGTTCGCCGGCATGTCGGGCACGGCCATCGCGGACGCCGCCGGCCTGGGCACCATCGAGATCAAGGCCATGAAAGACCATGGCTACGAGACCGAATTCGCCGTGGGCGTCACCGCCGCGTCGGCGACCTTGGGCCCCATCATTCCGCCGTCGCTGCCGTTCGTGATCTACGGCATGATGGCCAACGTGTCGATCGGTTCGCTGTTCCTGGCGGGCCTGCTGCCGGGCGCCGTGCTGACGATCCTGATGATGCTGACCGTGGCCTATTACGCCCGCCGCAACAACTGGGGCGGCGACGTGGCCTTCAACTGGAAGCGGCTGGGCGGCGCGGGCCTGGAAGTGCTGATCGTGCTGTCCTTTCCCTTGTCCATCTGGCTGATGACGCTGGCCGGCGTGTCGCCCAACGTGGCGACCGGCATCGCGTTCGTCGCGTTGCTGGCGCTGGATTGGCGTTTCAATTTCTCGGCCGTGATGGCGTTGATGGCGCCGGTGATCCTGATCGGGGGCATGACGCTGGGCTGGTTCACGCCCACCGAAGCCGCCGTGGCTGCGGTCATCTGGGCGCTGTTCCTGGGCCTGGTGCGTTACCGCTCGATGACGTTCAAGACCTTGGCCAAAGCCACGTTCGACACCATCGAGACCACGGCCTCGGTGCTGTTCATCGTGACGGCCGCATCCGTCTTCGCGTGGTTGCTGACCACCACGCAGGCGGCGCAGACGCTGACCGACGCCATCCTGAGCGTGACGCAGAACAAGTGGGTGTTCCTGCTGATGGCCAACGTGCTGATCCTGATCGTCGGCTGCTTCATCGACACCATAGCCGCCATCACGATCCTGGTGCCCATCCTGCTGCCCATCGTGCTGAAGCTGGGCATCGACCCCATCCACTTCGGCCTGATCATGACCCTGAACCTGATGATCGGCCTGCTGCATCCACCCATGGGCATGGTGCTGTTCGTACTGGCCCGCGTGGCGCGCCTGTCGGTCGAGCGCACCACGATGGCCATCCTTCCCTGGCTGGTGCCGCTGTTCGTGGCACTGATCGCCATCACCTACATCCCCCAGATCACGCTGTGGCTGCCCACCGCAATGGGCATGGCCGGCAAATAACAGGAGCACATCCATGTCGGGAAGACTGCAAGGCAAGACCGCCATCGTGACCGCCGCGGGCCAGGGCATCGGCCGGGCGGTGGCCGAGGCCTACGCGCGCGAAGGCGCCGACGTGCTTGCCGTGGATATCAATGCGGGGGCGCTGCAAACGCTCTCCGGTTGCCGCACCCAGGTGCTGGACGTGACGGACGGGCGCGCCATCCAGGCGCTGGCCGACAGCGCGGGTGCCATCGACGTGCTGTTCAACGGCGCGGGCTTCGTGCACGCCGGCACCATCCTGGATTGCGACGAAGACGCCTGGGACTTTTCCTTCAACCTGAACGTGCGGTCCATGTACCGGCTGATCCGCGCCTGCCTGCCCGGCATGCTGGCGCAAGGGTCGGGCTCCATCGTCAACATGGCGTCGGTGGCCGGCAGCATCAAAGGGGCGCCGAACCGCTGCGCCTACGGGGCAACCAAGGCTGCGGTCATCGGGCTGACCAAGGCCGTCGCGGCCGACTTCGTGGCCCGGGGGATTCGCTGCAACGCCATCTGCCCGGGCACGGTGGAGTCGCCGTCGTTGCGCCAGCGCATCGAGGCCCAGGCGCAGGCCAGCGGCCAATCCATTGCCGCGGTGGAAGCCGCCTTCACGGCGCGCCAGCCCATGGGTCGCATCGGGCGCACCACTGAAATCGCCGCGCTGGCGGTGTATCTTGCCAGCGACGAATCCGCCTTCACGACTGGCACCACCCAAGTGATCGACGGCGGCTGGTCCAATTGAACGCTTAACCCTTTCCGCAACAAGGAACCTGCTATGAAACTGATGCGCTATGGCGCCAAGGGCGCCGAGAAGCCCGGCCTGATCGATGCCCAGGGCAAGGTGCGCGACCTGTCCGGCGTGCTGCCCGACATCACCGCGCAGACGCTTGGGCGCGCCAAGCTTGCCGAACTGCGCGCGCTGGACCCGTCCGCGCTGCCGCTGGTGGCGAACCCCGGCCGCGTGGCGCCGCCCTGGAGCGGGATGGGCAAGTTCATCTGCATCGGCCTGAACTATGCCGACCATGCCGCCGAATCCGGCCTGGCCGTGCCGGCCGAACCGGTCATCTTCATGAAGCCCACGTCCGCCGTCGTGGGCCCCAACGACCCGGTCGTGCTGCCGCAGGATTCGGTCAAGACCGACTGGGAAGTCGAACTGGGGGTGGTGATCGGCGAGACGGCGCGCTATGTGAGCGAAGCCGACGCCATGAAGCACGTGGCGGGCTACTGCGTGGTGAACGACGTTTCCGAGCGCGAATACCAGATCGAACGCGGCGGCACCTGGGACAAAGGCAAGGGCTGCGACACGTTTGGCCCGATCGGCCCGTGGCTGGCCACCGCCGACGAAGTCCCCAATCCGCAAGACCTGGAGATGTGGCTGGAAGTGAACGGCAAGCGTTACCAGAACGGCAGCACGCGGACGATGGTGTTCGGCGTGGCGCAATTGGTGGCCTATGTCAGCCGCTTCATGACGCTGTATCCGGGCGACCTGATCAGCACCGGCACGCCGCCGGGCGTGGGCATGGGCCAGAAGCCCGCGCCCGTCTACCTGAAGGCGGGCGACGAGATGAAGCTGGGCATTGCCGGGCTGGGCGAACAGCGCCAGCGGGTCCATGCCTGGGATCCGGCGCTGATCGACGGGTAACCGCCCGCTGAATCCGCACCCCTTACTTTCCGGAGTCCTCATGTCCCAGAACGACACGGCAGTGATACGCATCCACCCGGCCGACAACGTCGTGATCGCCCGGCGTCAGCTGGTCAGCGGCACGCGGCTGGAAAGCGAAGGGGTGACGGTGCAGGGCCTGGTGCCGCCCGGCCACAAGGTGGCCGTGCGCGCCATCGCGGCGGGTCAACCCGTGCGCCGCTACAACCAGATCATCGGGGTGGCACGGCAGGACATTGCGCCGGGCCAGCACGTGCACACGCAGAACCTGGAGTTCTCGGACTTCGAGCGCGACTATGCCGTTGGGCAGGGCGCGCACGCGACAGACTACGTGGCGCAACCGGCCACGTTCGACGGCATCGTGCGCGCCGACGGGCGCATTGCCACGCGCAACTACATCGGCATCCTGACCAGCGTGAACTGTTCGGCCACGGTGGCACGCGCCATCGCCGACCATTTCCGGCGCGACATCCACCCCGATGCGCTGGCGTCCTGTCCGAACGTGGATGGCGTGGTGGCGCTGACCCACGGTGCGGGCTGTGCCACGGGCAGCGAAGGCGAACCCTTGCGGGTGCTTCGGCGCACGCTGGGCGGCTATGCGCGCCATGCGAATTTCGGCGGGCTGATGGTGGTGGGTTTGGGTTGCGAAACCAACCAGATCGGAGGGTTGATGGAACAAGAGGGCTTGCGCGAAAGCGGCCTGCTGCACACCTTCAACATCCAGGACACCGGCGGTACGCGCAAGACAGTGGCGCGCGGCATCGAGCTGGTGGAGCGGATGCTGGAACAAGCCAACCAGGTGCGCCGCCAGCCCGTGCCGGCCAGCCATCTGACGGTGGGCCTGCAATGCGGCGGGTCCGACGGCTATTCGGGCATCAGCGCCAACCCGGCGTTGGGCGCGGCGGTGGACCTGCTGGTGCGGCACGGCGGCACCGCCATCCTGTCCGAAACGCCCGAGATCTATGGCGGCGAGCATCTGCTGACGCGCCGCGCTGAAACACCGGCCGTGGCCGACAAGCTGCTGGCCCGGGTGCGCTGGTGGGAAGACTATTGCGCCCGCAACGACGCTGAAATGGACAACAACCCGTCGGCCGGCAACAAGGCGGGCGGGCTGACCACCATCCTGGAAAAATCGCTGGGTGCGATCGCCAAGAGCGGCACCACCAACCTGACCGACGTGTTCGAGTACGCCGAACCCGTGCGCACGCGCGGGCTGGTGTTCATGGACACGCCGGGCTACGACCCCGTGTCGGCCACCGGGCAGGTAGCAGGCGGCGCAAATCTGATCTGCTTTACCACGGGGCGCGGTTCCGCCTATGGCTGCGCGCCGGCGCCGTCCCTGAAGCTGTCGACCAACACCGCGCTGTGGCAGCGCCAGAGCGACGACATCGACATCAATTGCGGCGAGGTCGTGGATGGCGCGCAGAGCGTGGCGCAGATGGGCGAGCGCATCTTCCAGCTGATGCTGCAAACCGCCTCGGGACGTCGTACGCGCAGCGAAGAGCACGGCTACGGCCAGAACGAATTCGTGCCCTGGGCGCTGGGCGCGGTGATGTAGCGGCGGCATGGCGGGCGCCGGCGTTGCAATAGGTCACGCTGCCGATATCGACGAAATCGGCGTCAGCGGATATCCTCATCCGCGCGCCGACTGGCCGGTCATCCGACAGGTGCATGGCGCCTTACGCCATTGGTCAACCATGCTTGAACGTTTGAATACGGAGTCGTTGCCGCGCCTGCCCGCAGACGTGGAAAAACCCATCTATGACCGCAGCCGGCTCACGCCCGGCATCGTGCATCTGGGGCTGGGAGCCTTTCACCGTGCGCATCAGGCGGTGATGACGGATTTGGCCATGCAAGCCAGCGGCGACCTCAGTTGGGGCATATTGGGTGTCTCGTTGCGCAGCGCCGCCACCCGCGATGCGCTGACGCCGCAAGACGGCCTGTACACCTTGGCCCTGCGCGACGGCGGGCCCGACGGCGAAACCCGCGAACAGCTGCGCGTGGTGGGCTCGGTGCTGCGCGTGATGGTCGCCGAGGAAGATCCCAACGCCGTCCTGGAACGGATCGCCTACCCGCAGACCCGCATCGTGAGCCTGACCGTGACCGAGAAGGGCTACAGCCACGAGCCCGCTACCGGCCACTTGCGCTGGGACGATCCCGACATCCTGCACGACCTCGACAACCCGCACCGCCCGCGCAGCACGATCGGCATTCTGGTGTATGGGTTGGCGCTGCGCCGCGAACGCGGGCTGCCGCCCGTCACGCTCTTGTCTTGCGACAACCTGCGTGGCAATGGCGATACCTTGCGCAGCCTGGTGCTGGCCTTTGCCTTGCGGGTGGATGTGGGGCTGACGCACTGGATCGACACGCATTGCACCTTCCCGAATTCCATGGTCGACCGCATCGTGCCGGGAACCGGCGACGATGACCGGCAGCGGATCACCCAGCGCCTGGGCGTGCAGGATGCCTGGCCGGTGGTGGGCGAGCCCTATATGAACTGGGTCATCGAAGACAAGTTCGCGGCGGGCCGGCCGGCTTGGGAAAGCCACGGCGGCGCGACCTTCGTGCGTAATGCCGCGCCCTACGAGCGGCTGAAGTTGCGCATGGTGAACGGCCCGCATTCCACCTTTGCCTATCTGGGCGCGTTGCTGGGGCACCAGACGATCTGCCAGTCGGTGCAAACGCCTGCCCTATGCGGTTTCGTCGACGCCATGATGCGGCTGGAGATCGCGCCGACGTTGAAGGGTATTCCCGATAGCGGGCTGGAGGAATACCGCCGCCGATTCCTGGCGCGCATCGCCAACCCGGCGCTGCCGCACCCGACGTCGCAGGTGGCGATGGATGGATCGCAAAAGGTCCCGCAGCGCCTCTTGGACACGATCCGCGATCGCTTGCGGACGGGCGACGATATCCAGCGCCTGACGCTGGCGGTGGCGGCCTGGCTGCATTACCTGCGCGGCGAAGACGAGTCGGGCGGCCGCTACAAGATCCAGGATCCGATGGCGGCACGCTTGGCCAAGCTGGTGGCGCGCGCCGAAGTGGCCGCCCGCGCGTCGGCGCCGTCGCAGGCGGCCCACCGCCGCGCAATGGTGCTGTCGGGATTCAAACCCGTGTTCGGCGACCTGGGAGGCGCATCCGAGTTCGTCTCGCTGCTGGCCGCGCATCTGGAAACCCTGCGTCAGCATGGCGTGATCCACGCCGTGGAGGCCGCTACCTGAGGAGTGCAGCATGAATGCGGAATGCCGAGTGGATGCTGTGGAATGGGAACACTGGGGGCAGGACTGCCTGCGCGCCCAGGGCTTTACGGACGAGGATGCGCGGTGCCTGGTGGAAAGCCTGGCTCAGACCAGCCTGTGGGGCATCGACTCCCATGGCATCGCGCGGCTGCCCCATTACCTGAACCGCGTGGCGCACGGCTCCATTCTGGCCCGCCCCGAGATCCGCATCGAACGCACCGGCCCCGGCACCGCGCAACTGCACGGCGGCCAAGGGCAGGGCATCGTGGTGGCGCACCGCGCCAACGCCTTGGCGATGGAAATGGCCCGCGACGCGGGCATTGCCGCAGTCGGCGTCAGCAACTCATCGCATTGCGGGGCGATCGGACTGTATAGCCGCAAGGCGGCTGCGCAAGGCCTGATCGGCATCGCCTTCACGCATTCCGATTCGATCGCCGCGCCTTTTGGGGGCCATCAGGCATTCTTCGGCACCAATCCCATTTCGCTGGCGTTCCCGCGCGCCGGCGCCGAACCGCTATGCCTGGACATGGCCACCACGGCCATCCCCTGGAACCGCGTCATGAACGCCCGGCGCGACGGCGTGACGCTGCCGCCCGGCGTGGCGGTGGATGCGCAAGGGCATGATTGCATCGACGCGGATCACGTCCGTGCGTTGCGCCCCTTGGGCGGCGAGCGCTACGGCTACAAGGGCTATGGCCTTGCCATGATGGTCGAACTGCTGTGCGGGCCCTTGAACGGCAATCCGTTCGGGCCGCATATCTCGCCCATGTACGACGCGCTGGATCGCCCGCGCGAATTGGGCGCTTTCTTCATTGTGATCGATCCGTTGCGTTTCGCCGGCGGCGCGGCATTGGCCGGTGTCGTGGCGGCGATGGCGATGGAATTGTCCCAGGCGCCCGGTGCGCCTCGCATGCCGGGCGACCCGGAGGCCGCCGCGCAGGCCGAACGGCGGCAGCACGGCCTCCCCGTTCCGCCCGCGTTGTGGGACCAGATGGCGGACTGGAGCGCACGCCTGGGCGTGGCGCTCCCCGCGCACCGAACCTAAGGGCGCAGACCCTAAACCCCCAGGTACTGCAGCAGACGCGGTTCGTCGTCCAGGAATGCCTGCGACGAGCCTGTCCACGCTACGCGCCCCTTTTCCACGATGGCGTGATGGTCGGCCGTGGCCAGCAGCGGTTCCAGGTTCTTGTCGATGCACAGCACCGCCAGCCCCGTCTGCTTCAGCGTGTCCAGTGCGGACCAGATCTCTTCGCGCACCACGGGCGCCAGGCCTTCGGTGGCCTCGTCCAGGATCAGCAAGCGGGGATTGGTCAGCAACGCCCGGCCGATCGCCAGCATCTGCTGTTCGCCGCCCGACAGATGACTGCCCAGGTGACGGGCGCGCTCCGACAGGCGGGGAAACAGCGCGTACACCCGGTCGAGCGTCCAGGGCTGCGGCGCGCCCTGGCGGTTGTGGGCGGTGGCGACCAGGTTCTCGCGGACCGACAGGTTGGGGAAGATGTGGCGTCCTTCCGGCACCAGCCCGATGCCGCATTGCGCTACCTTATACGCGGGCAGCTGGCTGATGTCCCGTCCGTCGAAGACGATGCTGCCTTGGGACGCGCGGTTCAGCCCCATTACCGTTTTCACGGTCGTGGACTTGCCCATGCCGTTGCGTCCCAGCAAGGTCACGAATTCACCGGGCCCGATATCCAGGTCGATGCCGAACAGCGCCTGGCTGGCGCCATAGTGTGCGGTGACGCCCCGCAGTGACAGCAGGGCGCTCATGCGGGCACCGCCGGATTGCGTTGGCCCGCCGCGCGGCGGCGGCTGCTGCGTTCGCTGCCCAGGTAGCACTCGCGCACCTGCGGGTTGTTGCGGATGTCGTCGGCCGTGCCGCAAGCTAGCGCCCGGCCGTACACCAGGACCGTGATGCGGTCTGACAACGCGAAGACCGCTTGCATATCGTGTTCCACCAGCAGGATCGTGTATTGCCCGCGCAGTTGCAGCAGCAGGCGGGTCATGGCTTCGGACTCGTGTTGACTCATGCCTGCCATCGGTTCGTCCAGCAGCAGCAAGGTCGGCTGGCAGGCCAGCACCATCGCCAATTCCAGCTGGCGCAGTTCGCCGTGGGCAAGCTCGCCCGCCGGCGTGTGGGCGCGGGCGGACAGGCCGGCCAGCGCCAGGGCGTCTTGGGCGGGGTCCGTCAGCGCGGCGGTGGACAGCACCGGACGCCAGAAGCGGAAGCTGTGGCCGCGCCGCGCTTGAACCGCCATCACCACATTCTCCAAGGCCGTGAACGGCTTGAAGACCGATGTGATCTGGTACGAACGGGCCAGGCCGTGACGCACGCGCTTTTCCACCGGCATGCGGGTGATGTCGCGGCCGTCCAGCAGCACGCGGCCGCCGTCGGGCCGCAGTTCGCCGCTGAGCTGGCCGATCAACGTGGTCTTGCCTGCGCCGTTTGGCCCGATCACGGCGTGCAGTTCGCCGGCATGCACGTCCAGCGACAAGTCGTCGGTGACGGTCAGTCCGCCATAGCGCTTGAGCAGATTCTCCACACGCAGCGTGCTCATAGCGGTTCTCCCGAAGGCTGGCGCAGCGGCCGGGCCGCACGGCGGCGCCAGGGCGTGTCGCGCAGATTGCCGTAGACGCCGCGTCGCGACACCAGCACCACGCCGACGATCAACAGCCCCATGATCAGCATCCAATGGTCCGTCAGCAGCTTCAAGCCTTCTTCCAGCAACAGGAAGGCCAGCGCGCCCACGACGGGGCCGAACAGCGTGCCGATGCCGCCCAGCACCACCATCACGATCAATTCGCCCGACGTAGTCCAGGCCAGGTACGACGGCGACACATACATCGTCAGGTTAGCCAGCAACACGCCGGCCACGCCGCAGATCATTGCGGAAATCACATACGCAGCCAGGCGGTAGCGCAAGGTCGGAAAGCCCAGCGCGCGCATGCGCCGTTCATTGGCCTGGCAGCCGCGCAAGGCCATGCCGAATGGCGCGTGGACCATGCGGTGCATCAGCCCCAGCACGGCCAGCAGCACGCCGAAGGCCGCGTAGTACAAAGCCAGCGGCGTATCCAGCCGGAACGCGCCGAAGTCGCTGCCTGCGAACAGCGACATGCCGTCGTCGCCGCCGAAGCCGTCCAGGCCCGTCGCCAGGAAATAGAACATCTGCGCGAACGCCAGCGTGATCATGATGAAGGCGATGCCCGAGGTGCGCATCACCACATAACCGCTGACCAGCCCCACCACGGCGCACGCGCCGAGCGCGCCCGCCAGATGCAGCCAGCCGTTTTCGATACCGTAGTGCGACATCACGCCAACGGAATACGCGCCCAGTCCCAGGTACAGCGCGTGGCCGAAGCTGACCATGCCGCCATATCCCAGCAGCAGGTTCAGCGCCAGCGCGGCCACGCCGTAGACCAGCACGCGGCCGAACAGCGCCAGCAGGAAGGGTTCGCCTTGCCATTGCGCGTAGACGGGAACCAGCGCCAGCAACAGCAGCAATGTGCCGGCCACCAGGGTTCGAGGAGAAAGCCTGTGCATGGAATTTCCCCTTATCCGTGCTTGACGGGAAACAGGCCCTGCGGCCGCAAGGCCAGCACCAGCGCCATCACCACGTAGATCAGCATCGATGCGATGGCCGGGCCGGCCGCGTTGGCCGCAGCGGGTGGCAAGGCGGCGCGCAGCAGTGTCGGCAGCAGCGCGCGGCCCAGCGTGTCGATCAGGCCCACCATCAGCGCGGCCAGAAAGGCGCCGCGCACCGAGCCGATGCCGCCGATCACGATCACCACCAGCGTCAGGATCAGGATGGGCTCGCCCATGCCAGTCTGCGCCGACAGGATGGGGCCGGCCATCAGCCCCGCCAGCCCCGCCAGCACCGCGCCCAGCACGAACAGCAGCGTATTCAGACGTGCGATGTTCACCCCCAGCGCGCCGACCATCATGCGGTCGGTGGATCCCGCACGGATCAGCATGCCCAGCCGCGTGCGGTGGATCAGCACGTAGCAGCCCGCCGCCACCAGCAATCCCACCACGATGATGAGGAACCGGTACAGCGGATACGTCACGCCCAGGATATCGATCGTGCCCGACAGCCACGATGGCAGGCCCATGCTGATGGGCGCCGGCCCCCAGATGATGCGGGTCAGCTCGTTGAAGAACAGGATGAAGCCGAATGTGGCCAGCACCTGGTCCAGATGTTCGCGCGGATACAGGCGCGCCAGCGCGATGCGGTCCAGCAGCAGACCCAGCGCCGCCATGCCGGCGATGACCGCGGCGGCGGCCAGCAGGAACGAGCCGGTGTGGCGGAACACGGTGGCCGCGATGAAGGCGCCCATCATGTAGAGCGAGCCGTGCGCCAGGTTGATGAAATTCATGATGCCGAACACCAGCGTCAGGCCGGCCGCCAGCAGGAACAGCAGAATGCCAAGCTGCAGGCCGTTCAAGGCCTGCACCAGCAGCAGCGTCGTGGACATATCAGTTCACCTCTTGCCGGCGGCCGTGACGGATGTCTTGGCCGCCCGCTTTACTTCATGACGCACTGGGCGGCGTACTGGTCGGCGACTTTGGACAGGTCCGGAAAGATCGGGCCCTTGTTCACGAAGGCGACCTTGCCGTCTGCGCCGGCTTCTACGTCGGCGCGGAAGAATCCGGCCACCGGGAAGTGGTTGGGCTGATAGCGGAATTCGCCGCGCACCGATGGGAAATCGGCGGCTTCCAGGGCCTTGCGCAAGGCGTCCTTGTCGTCGGTCTTGCCGCCCGTCTTCTTCAAGGCCGAGCCGATCAGCTGGGCGGCGTCGAAGGATTGCGCCGCATAGCTGGAGGGCTCGCGGCCGTACTTCTGGCGGAACGCCGCCGCAAAGGTCTTGTTGGCGGCGTTGTCCAGGTCGGGCGAGTACGGCACATTGGTCACGGCGCCCAGCGCGTCTTTTTGCAGCGCGGGCAGGGTGGCGCCGTCGATGGTGTCCACCGACAGCAGCGGAATCTTGCCGAAGAGGCCGGCCTGGCGGTATTGCTTGATGAAGTTCACGCCCATGCCGCCGGGAAAGAATACGTAGGCGGCGTCCGGCTTGGCGTCGGCCAGCGCGGCCAGCTCCACGGAATAGTCCGGCTGGTTGACCTGGGTGAAGACTTCGTTGGCCACTTCACCCTTGTAGAAGCGCTTGAAGCCGGCCATGGCGTCCTTGCCGGCCTGATAGTTGGGCGCAAGCAGGTAGACCTTCTTGAACCCCATCTGGTTGGCCATTTCGCCACTGCCTTCATGGCGCTGCGTGTTGTTCCAGGACGTGGAGAAGAAATAGGGCGAACAGTCCTTGCCCGCCAAATTGGTGGGGCCGGCGTTGGAACCCACCAGAAACACGCTGGCGGTCGTCACCGGCCGCACCACGGCCAGCATCACGTTGGAATACACCACGCCGGTGATGATCGGCACCTTGTCGCTTTGCACCAGTTTGCGCGCGGCCTGCACACCGACTTCGGGCTTGAACTGGTCGTCTTCCTTGATGACCTGCACGGGTACGCCGCCCAGCTTGCCGCCACCTTGCTCCACGGCCAGCATGAAGCCGTCCAGCTGGTCCTGGCCCAGCACGGAGCCGGGGCCGGTCAATGTCGTCAGCAGGCCGATTTTCACATCGGCCACTGCGGTGGCCGATAAGGCCAGTCCCATGACCGCAGCGGCGGCCAGCGTGGTGGTGCGTTTCATGGTGTTTTCCCTTGAGTCGCCGTGTGGCACGGTCGTGGTGTTGTGAAGTGCGGAAAGCGCGTTATGCGTTCAGGCCGAAGAAGGTCAGCGTGTTGCGCAGCAGGATCTTCTGCTGCACCGTGGGGCTCAGGTCGGCATGCGCCACCAGGCGGCCGACTTCCTGTTCGCCCAGCGGGTAGGGATAGTCGGATCCCAGCAGCACGCGGTCTTCGCCCATCACGTCGACCAACAGGCGCAGCGAGCGCGGGTCAAACACCGCGCTGTCGGTATAGAAGCGATCGGTGTAGGACGACGGCAATTGCGGGCAATCTTCGCGGATGATGTCGCGATGCCGCCAGGCGTTGTCCACGCGGCCCAGCAGGAAGGCGAAGCTGCCGCCGCCGTGCGCAAAGCACAGCTTCAGGCTGCGGGGGATGCGTTCGAAGGCGCCGGACAGGATCAGTGACAGGATGCCCAGCTGCGTTTCGGCGGGCATGGCGACCAGCCACGGCAGCATCCATTTCTTCATGCGACCGTCGGTCATCATGTCCCACGGATGCACCAGCACCGGGATGTCGTTGTTGGCGCAATGGATCAGGAACTGCACCAGCGTGTCGTCATCCAGGTCGCGCGGGCCGACGTGGTTGCCGATCTGTACGCCAAGATGGCCGGCGGCGCGCGAGCGCGACGCTTCCTTGCAGGCCAGATCCAGGTCTTGCAGCGGCACCTGCGCCAGCGCTTTCAGGCGCGATGGCGCGTGGGCGCAATGCTCAAGCGCCAGGTCGTTCATGCGCGCCGCCCAATCGGCCGCGGCCTGGCCTGGGTAGGTGTAGCCGAACATGATCGGCGTGGCGCACAGGATCTGCACGTCCACGCCGTGGCGGTCCATCTGGGCGATGCGCAGCGCCGGGTCCCACAGGGTCGCGTCTACGGGCCGGAACGGCCGGTCGCCGGCCATGATCTGGCCGGTGGCGCCATCGCCGTCAGCCCGCAGCCACGGCGCGTTGACGGGGTCCAGCGCGGCCGCTTCCTGCCGGGTGATCGGCGGAAAGAAGTGGGCGTGCATGTCGATTTTCTGGATCATGGGAAGCGGCTTCGCAGGGAGACTAGGCAGGGGTGGCTTGGGGCGAGGGCGCGTGGCCTTTGCCCGGGTGGATTGCTCCGCAACCAGGGCAGGTGCGCTTTTCCGTGCTGGCGTAAAAGCCTTGGAACAACGGCGGCAAGTCGGTGACGATGCTCTTTAACTGCACTTCGACGCGATGCACCAGGTGGCGGCAATGCGGGCAATACCATTCGAAGCCGTCGACCAGGCCCACGGGGCGCTGGCGCTCGATGACCAGACAGGCGCTGTCGGTCTCGGGGCGTTGCGGGGAGTGCCGCACGTGCGGGGGAAGCAGGAAGATGTCGCCTTCCTTCAGGTCCACGCGTTCGGGTTTGCCGTCCACCCACAGGGACAGCCAGGCGTTGCCTTTGATCTGGTAGAAGAATTCTTCCAGCGGGTCATCGTGATAGTCGGTGCGAAGGTTCGGGCCGCCGACGACGGTGACGATGAAGTCTGCGTCCTGCCAGATCTGCTGGTTGCCGACCGGCGGCTTCAGAAGATGCGCGTGGTCTTGGATCCAGCGCTGGAAATTCAACGGCGGGCCGTAGGCGGGCATGAGGGTCTCCGGGGAGGACGTTGTTGATGCAGTCTAGGCGGGGGGAGGGGGGCTGCATAATAGAAATTGTCGGGGTGGACATTCGGGTTATCTATCGCGGGGTTTCCCTGATGGGGCGGTTGTTGGTTCTTGAGACGCACGGCGTGGCGCGTGCCCGCGGTGCGCGGGTCAACGATTGCGGTCCGGAGCCTTCGCTCCGGACTTCCCCTGCGTCATCCTCGTACGCCTTCGGCTCCCTACGGATTCCCTTGGGCTTATCGACTCCCCGCGCACCGCGGGCACGCGCCACGCCGCGCTGCGTCAGCGGCAAGCGGCCGTCAGCGGGGAGGACGGTGTGCTTGGGGTGCTCGCCGCGGGTGGGGTGGGGGTGGAGGATCTTGCGGGGCTCGCCCCAGGCCGGCCGCGCGGGCGGCCTTTTGGGGCTTTGGCGGTGTCTTGCGTCGTGGCGTTTGAGTTGTGCTACTGGGATGGCGGATTGAATCGTGGGGGATCACGAGGTGATGACCCTGGGCACGAACGCGTGCGGTGGCATTTGTAGGATGGGTGGAGCGCGGCAAGCGGGGCAGAAGGACGCGGCTGTTCTTCGCGCGTAACCCATCATCGTGGCAAGTAAGGCCCGACGCCGCGCGCGCACTACGGCCGTTGCGCTGCGATGGTTTTCAGGTAGTCCACCAGGCGTTGGCACGCGGGGGTCAGCGGGCGGTCGGCGCGGATGGAGTAGCCGACGTCGCCGAAGTCGCCGAAGACGTCGGTGGGCAGGCGTGCGAGCAGGCCCATGGACAGGAATTGTGCGGCAGCGTCGTAGGGGATCAAGGCCAGGGCGTCGCTGTGCATCAGGATGCCGATGTTGGTCAGCAGCGATAAGGACTCGACGTGGCGCGCGGGCAGGCGCAGGCCGGCGTCGAAGAAGGTGCGTTCGACGGAGGCGCGTAGCGGCGAGGTGGGCGCGGGCAGGATCCAGATGTGGTCGATCAGGTCGGGCAGCGACACCGATTGCGCGTGGGCCATCGGATGCTGGGCGCCCACCACCAGGCATAGCGATTCGCGGTACAGCTTGTGGTGGTCTACCGCCACGCCGGAAATTGAGGCCATGTCGGCGCCGGGCAGGCGGCCCACGACGATGTCGACGTCGCCGGTGGCCAGCGCGGGCAGCAATTGGGCGGACGGACCTTCGCGCACCGTGACCTGGATGCCGGGGTGTTCCGTCATCAGGCGCGCGATGGCTTCGGGCAGCAGCTTCGCGGAGGCAGCGATCAGGGTGCCCACGACGACGTGGCCGCTGGCGCCGCCCAGCACGGCATCGATGTCGTCGGCCATGTACCGGACTTCGGCCATCATTGCGTGGACTCGGCGGCCCAGCACCAGGGCCAGTTCGGTGGGCGTGACACCCCGGTTCGACCGTTCGAAGAGCGTGGCACCGAAAAAGGCTTCCAGGTCGTGGATGGCTTTGGTGACGGTGGGCTGGGTCAGATGCAGTTCGCTGGCCGCGCGCGACAGCGAACGGCGCGCCAGCACGCGTTCGAAGATCTGCAGTTGGTGCAGCTTCAGCTTGTGGCTGAGCGCGTTGGGCGTGATGCGGAAGTTCGACATGCGTGGGGCGGCGCCGGCGGTGCGCCGCGAGCCGTCATCCTGTTCCCTGTGTGAACGCGAAATGCCGTCGCCCATCATCTGCCCGCCGCGTAGCCGGAAGCTAGCGCGCCAGCGGCTTGTAGGCGACCGCCTTGATCTCAATCAGCAATTGCGGGTGCGGCAACTGATGCACCGCGACGGTGGTGCGCGCCGGGCCATCGGCGTCGAAGAACTCGCCATAGACCTGATTGTATCCACCGAAGTCGTTCATGTTGACCAGGAAAGTACTGATCTCGACTACATCTGCCAGCGTGGCGCCGGCGGTCGCCAGGATGTCGCCGATGTTCTCGATGACGGCGCGCGTCTGCACGCGGATGTCCAGCGTGGTCGTGCCCATGGCGTCGACTTCAGCGCCAGCGATGCGATTGTCGGGCAGGCGCGAGCTGGTGCCGGAGACGAACAGGAAGTCGCCGGCGCGTTTGATGTGGGGATACTTGCCGCGCGGCGTGGCTTTGCCGGCGACGACGGTGGCGCTGACGTTGGACTGGGTCATCTTGCGTTCCTTTGTGGACAGGGTCAGAGCTTGATGCAGACGTTGGTGGGTTCAGTATAGAAATGCAGCGAATGGCGGCCGCCTTCACGGCCGATGCCGGACAGTCCGCTGCCGCCGAACGGCGTGCGCAGGTCGCGCAGGAACCAGCAGTTCACCCAGGCCAGGCCCACTTTCATGGCTTGCGCCACGCGGTGCCCGCGCGTCAGGTTCTGCGTCCAGACCGCGGCGGCCAGGCCGTAGCGCGTGTCGTTCGCCAGGCGGATGGCCTCTTCCTCGGTGTCGAAAGGCGCCACGTGGCACACCGGGCCGAACACTTCTTCCTTGATGCAGCGGGCGTCTTCTTTCAGGCCGGTCCAGATGGTGGGCTGTACATAGGCGCCCGCATCGCGGGAGTCGCCAAACACTGGCACGCCGCCGCCCGCCACCACGGTAGCGCCTTCTTCGCGCGCCAGCGCAAAGTACGACAACACTTTCTCGCGATGCTCGCGCGACACCAGCGGGCCCATTTCCGTCGCCGGGTCCAGGGGCCAGCTGATGCGCATGTCGCGCGCGCGGGCAGCCAACGCGGCGACGAAGCGTTCGTAGATGGGGCGCTCTACGTACACGCGTTCCGTGCACAGGCAGACCTGTCCGCAATTGGCGAAGACCGACCGCGTGACGCCGTCGACTGCCGCGTCGAAATCGGCATCGGCAAATACCAGCGCGGCGTTCTTGCCGCCCAGTTCGAACGACACCGGTTTCACGCCCGGCGCGACGGCCCGCATGATGGTGGTGCCCGTGGCGGATTCGCCGGTGAAGGTAATGCCGTCGATGTCCGGATGCGTGGTCAGGAATTCGCCCGCCGATCCCGGCCCGAAACCGTGCGTCAGATTCAGCACGCCGGCGGGCAGCCCGGCCTGGTCCGCCACTTCGGCCAGCAGGGTGGCGGTGCTGGGCGTGACTTCCGACGGCTTCATGACCACGGTGTTGCCGAACGCCAGCGCGGGCGCCACCTTCCAGGTCAACAGCAGCAGCGGCAGGTTCCACGGCGAGATCACGCCCACCACGCCCAGCGGCTTGCGGTAGGCGTAGTTCAGCGCCTGCCGGCCGTCGGGCGTGTCCGTCATGTAGCTTTCCATATCCAGCGTGCGGGCCAGTTCGGCAAAGGCACGAAAATTCGCGGCGCCGCGCGGGATGTCGATCTTGCCGGCCCAGCCTACCGGTTTGCCGGTGTCGCCAATCTCGGCCTGCAGGAAGTCGTCAAAGCGCCGGGTGATGCCGTCGGCCAGCGCCAGCAGGTGGTCCGTGCGTGCCTCGACCGACAAACCGGCCCAGGCCGGCAGCGCCCGATGCGCGGCCGCGATGGCGCGGTTGACCTGGTCCTGGCTGGCTTCATGGACCTGGGCAATATGCTGCCCGTCCACCGGGCTGTGCTTGTCGAAGGTGGACGCGCCGTCTTCAAAGCGGCCGTCGATGTAGTTGCGCAGTTGGCGGATCGTCACGATCTGGCCCCTTGGATGGTGTTCGGGTTGGCGGTCAATAAATACGTATACGTACTATATTTTGGATCATAGGCAGCGGCCGGCGCCAAGTCAATGCGCATTTTCGAGGGAGCCAACGCCTACAATCGGCAAGCACAACCCATGGAAGCCCGATGACCGCCACCGCCCGTTTTGCAGCGGCTCCGCCCCGCGACCTGCAAGCTTTCGACCTGACCCAGGTCGCCTCGCACCTGCTGCGCCGCGCGCATTTCCGGGCCGAAGCCCTGTTCGCGCAAGCCTTCCCGGACGAAGACCTCACGCCGCGCCAGAAGGCCTTGTTGATCACCGTCTATCAGAACCCCGGCGCCACGCAGAACCGCATCGCCGAGCTGATCGCCCTGGACCGCAATTCCTTTGCCGAAATGATGGCCCGCATGACCGCGAAGGGGTATGTGCGCCGCACGCGGTCCACGGAAGATGGCCGCGCCTATGCGTTGGAGATCACGGACGAGGGCGTGGCGCTGCTGGCGCGCATCCTGCCGCAAGACGCCGACGTCGAGGCCGCGGTGCTGGCGCCGATTCCGCCAGAACTGCGGCCCGTATTTTTGAAGTGCCTGCGCTTGATGGTGGGGCTGGAGCCCCAGGATCCCGCCTGACAGCGGATCAGGCGACGGGGGGCGGCGGGGAATCCGCCGGGGGCGGCTCCGTCGGGGCGGCATCCGCCGCCTTGCCAAAGCGCAGCGCGAACTGCCGTGTGAACACCGCGCCGAAGAAGAAGATCTGCGCGGAGTAATAGATCCACAGCAGCAGGGCGATGAGCGAGCCGGCCGCGCCATACGCGGAGACCGCGGCGCCGCGGCTCAGGTAGACCCCGATGCCCCATTTGCCGACCAGGAACAGGGCCGCCGTCACGATGGCGCCGGGAATGACGTCCTTCCAGGAAATCCGGGCGCTGGGCAGCAGCTTGAAGATCACGGCGAACAGCGCCACCACCACCGAGAACGAGAACAGGCTGGACAGCCAGTCGGCCACTGTGGCGAACGTGGACGCCATCCAGAGGTCGCCGTAGAACTTGCGCGCGGCGCCCAGGCCTGCATTCACGGTCAGCGAGATCAGCAGGAACAGGGCCAGTACCAGCACCAGGCCGAACGACAGCATGCGGCTGCGAACCATGCCCTGGATGCCACCCTTCTGGTTAGGCGGCACTTCCCACAGGTCGTCCAGGCTGGCCTTCAGTTCGGCAAACGCCGTCGTCGCGCTGAAGATCAGCACAAAAATCGAAATCAGCGCCGCAATCCAGCCGCCACCTGACTCATGGGCGCTGGCCAGCACGGTCTGGATGACTTCCGCGCCACGTTCGCCGGTCAGGTCCCGCAGCGACGAGAACAACTCGGAGCGCACCGCATCCTCGCCAAAGAACGCGCCCGCCACCGCGATCACCAGGATCAGCATGGGCGCCAGCGAGAACACCATGTACAAAGCCAGGGCTGCCCCTTTGCTGGAGGCGCGATGGCTTGACCATTGGTTGGCGGAATCCATCAGCAATCCGCCGATTTCGGACGGACGCAAGGCTCGCAGGCTCTGAGGAAGGCGCATGGGTCTGGACTCGGTCTGTGGACCCTTTATTGTAGGGACGCATGCGCCCAGGCGAAACCAACAGTTTGTGCGCAAACGTGTTCGCACCGCTCAGGGCGTAATTCGGCCAGTGGGCGTCCGGCGACGCCAAAAGAAAAACCCCCGGGGCGAAGGTCCGGGGGTTTCTCAGGATACTGCGTTCCCCGGCGTGAGCCGGGGAGGCCTTGCAAGGGAAGCGGGACTTAGAAGTCCATGCCGCCCATGCCGCCCATGCCACCCGGCATGGCCGGGGCAGCGGGCTTGTCTTCGGCCAGTTCGACCACGGCGGCTTCAGCCGTCAGCAGCAGGCTGGCGACGGAGGCAGCGTTTTGCAGGGCGGTGCGGGTCACCTTGGTGGGATCCAGCACGCCTTGCTCAACCAGGTCGGTGTACTCGCCGGTTGCGGCGTTGTAGCCGTAGTTGCCCTTGCCGTTCAGCACGTTGCTGACCACGACGCTGGCTTCTTCGCCGGCGTTCGTGACGATGGTGCGCAGCGGCTCTTCCACAGCACGCAGGATCA
Organism: Achromobacter sp. FW305-C-13; assembly: GCF_058783475.1. Lineage (NCBI taxonomy): Bacteria > Pseudomonadati > Pseudomonadota > Betaproteobacteria > Burkholderiales > Alcaligenaceae > Achromobacter > Achromobacter sp. FW305-C-13. Next base: position 915,370 of record NZ_JBYSYN010000002.1, read on the forward strand.
GCTTGATACCGGCGTTCTGGTCAGGCGTGTCGCCCTTCAGGTCAGCGATGGCTTGCTTGGCGCGCAGCAGTGCAACACCGCCGCCAGCCACAACGCCTTCTTCCACTGCAGCGCGGGTAGCGTGCAGGGCGTCTTCGACGCGAGCCTTCTTTTCCTTCATTTCGACTTCGGTGGCAGCGCCAACGCGAATCACGGCAACGCCGCCGGCCAGCTTGGCCACGCGTTCTTGCAGCTTTTCACGGTCGTAGTCGGAAGTGGCTTCTTCGATCTGGATGCGGACTTGCTTGACGCGAGCCTCGATCGACTTGCTGTCGCCAGCGCCGTCGATGATCGTCGTGTTTTCCTTGCCCACTTCGATGCGCTTGGCTTGGCCCAATTCAGCCAGGCCGGCCTTTTCCAGCGACATGCCGGTTTCTTCGGAGATCACCGTGCCGCCCGTCAGGATGGCGATGTCTTCCAGCATGGCCTTGCGGCGGTCGCCGAAGCCCGGAGCCTTGACGGCGGTGGTCTTCAGGATGCCACGGATGTTGTTGACAACCAGGGTGGCCAGCGCTTCGCCTTCGACGTCTTCTGCGATGATCAGCAGGGGACGGCTCGACTTGGCAACTTGTTCCAGCACGGGCAGCAGGTCACGGATGTTGCTGATCTTCTTGTCGAAGATCAGGACAAACGGGTCTTCCAGCACGGCAACTTGCTTTTCCGGGCTGTTGATGAAGTAGGGCGACAGGTAGCCGCGGTCGAATTGCATGCCTTCGACGACGTCCAGCTCGTTTTCCAGCGACTTGCCGTCTTCGACGGTGATGACGCCTTCCTTGCCGACCTTGTCCATCGCGTCAGCGATGATCTGGCCGATGGAGGAATCGCTGTTGGCCGAGATCGAACCGACTTGAGCGATTTCCTTGCTGGTCGTGACCGGCTTGGATTGCTTCTTCAGTTCAGCCACGGCAGCGGCGACAGCCTTGTCGATGCCGCGCTTCAGGTCGATCGGGTTGAAACCGGCGGCAACGTACTTCAGGCCTTCCATGACGATGGCTTGAGCCAGCACGGTGGCGGTCGTGGTGCCGTCACCGGCGTTGTCGGAGGTCTTGGAAGCAACGTCCTTGACCAGTTGTGCGCCGATGTTTTCGAACTTGTCCTTCAGTTCGATTTCCTTGGCGACGGACACGCCGTCCTTGGTCACCGTCGGGGCGCCGAACGAGCGCTCCAGCACGACGTTGCGACCCTTGGGGCCCAGGGTGGTCTTAACAGCGTTGGCGAGAACATTCACGCCGCGGACGATGCGCACGCGGGCGTCGTCACCGAACAATACTTGCTTGGCAGCCATTTCTTAGCTTCCTTCGAAAATTCGTTTGAGGCGGGGTTTACTGAACCACGGCGAGGATTTCGTCCTCGCGGATGACGAGCAGTTCTTCGCCATCAACCTTCACGGACTGGCCGGCGTACTTGCCGAACAGAACCTTGTCGCCAGCCTTCAGGTCGACCGGCAGAATCTTGCCGTCTTCGGTCTTCTTGCCGGGGCCGACGGCCACGACTTCGCCTTGATCAGGCTTTTCTGCGGCGCTGTCGGGGATGACGATGCCCGAGGCAGTCTTGCGCTCGTTTTCGAGGCGTTTGACGATCACGCGATCGCCCAGGGGACGCAAGGCCATGAGGAACTCCTGTTTACTTGAAAAAAGTGAATGATCGGTTAGCCCCGGGAGGGCTGTTAGCACTCACCGGTGTCGAGTGCTAATTATAGGGATGATGTTCCGGGCTTCAAGGGGGGGAGGCCGGGCTGTTACATATTTGATGGGTACGCCGGTTGGTGTCGATGTCGAAATTCATCCAACTTGGGATTTACGTCATCCAGTTTGGGAATCGAGAATTTTCGATATACAAGGACTGGCGAGGCCTCCAGCCGCATTTCGCCTCTGGAGGTCCAATTCTGTGTGTCACGCTTAGGGTGATGTCGCTTTAAGCCGGCCGTCATCGACGTAGCGCTTGAGCGCCTGCCACTGGTTCAAGGCATACGAGAGCCAAAAGTTGCACAACCTTTCGACAAACGGGAAAATCGACCACTTGGTCCACCATATCCGTGGCCGCAGACTATTCAGGAGTGAAGGACGTGCGCAACCCCGTTCTCACGGCAATACCGACCGGCATCATGGAAGGCCGATGCCGGCAAAGCGCTCAAGGCAAACACGCGATCCTGCATGCTGTAATCTGCGCGGTCCTCGCCAGCGCTCCTTTCCTGCAGATCGAAGCGGCCTATGCCGCTGGCTTCGACTGCAAGGCCGCGAAAACCCATGTCGAACATCTAATCTGCGCCGAACCATCATTGTCCAAGCTGGACGATCAGGTGAAGGAGCTTTACGACAAGATTCAGGCCGAAACCGCTGGCCGTGACGGTGAAACCGGTGAATGGCGCGATCCTGTAGCGAAAGAGCAGACGCTATGGCGCACCACCGTGCGCGACCGTTGCCCCGACGCCGCCTGCCTGAAATCCGCCTACGTGGACCGCATCGCTGCCATGAAAAAGAACTGGGCAGAGGCGCTGGGCCCCGCAGGCAAGTAATACGCGAAGCCCTCCGGGGTGGTCGAATTTTGCTATTTAAAAGCATCCTGTCGGGGCCGAAACAAAATAAGGTGTCCAAAGTAAGGTGTCAGACTGCAATATCACAGACATCCGATCCGAGGAAACCGACATGACATTGCAGCCACAACGCTTCCTGGATCATCTTGCCGCTCACGGCTGGACGGTACTTCGGACGGCGCCCAACTCGACGTCAGCGGATGCGCCGGGCGATGCGCATGGCTATGGCGCTTTCCTGGCGGCATTCACTGACTTGCACAACGCAAACCAGACACGCTGGTTCCTGAGCACGGCTGACCATGACGGCACGGCGGACAGCGCCTTTTCCTGGTGTCGAATTTCATCCAACTTGAGATTTGGTTCACGCAAGTTGGCGGCTGACAAATGTGTCGATGTCCCGTCCACGCGGGTTAAAGCCCGATTTGGCCCCCGAGGTTCAAAATTCAGCGAGCAAAGGGCGGTAGAACGGTGCTCGGCTCATGGTTGTTATTTGGTTCATTCAACTTGGTTTCTTGTCCGAAAAGTTCATTCAACTTGGATTTCGCACCGAAAAGTTCATTCAAGTTGGGGGTAGGGGATCTGTGCCTGCGGCCGATGTCGAATTTCATTCAACTTGAGACCTTGGCCTTAACCTGGGCAGAAAGTACCTCGAGCCGACCGACCGCATCCGACCCACAGCAGACAATCACTAAGGTTCAATATGAGCGGCGGCTGGACGCGTGCGAAGCACGCTGGAAGCCGTCCGCTCGATGGCAGGATTAGGCATCGCTAGCGGCTCGTACGTCGTAGTTCTGTACCCCACTGCACTTGGTGAAAGCCGACCTGGCCAGCCTAGCAAGGAATACCATCCGCAATTTAACGATCGCTTCTAAAACAAGAAGGCCAACGAGTCAGGGGCGAGGTGGGTGAAGCCGTCATAGCGGTGAGAGTAAATTGGGTTTCCCTTGTAAAGCCGCGTTAAAGATCTGCCGATGAGGAGAGCTACGTCAGTGGGCCTTTCGTTCGGTCAGTCAGTCATCCAGTTGCAGGAAACCGAATTCATAGACCCCGGGCCGAATCTTCGCGGTCAAATCTAAGTAAGCCTTTTCAAAAGCCTTCGTACTTATGGGCGAGAAGTCGCCGCTAGAGTTGCGCAGCTTCAGCGCATTGCGCACTTGATGCCAACCGGCGTCGGCACGATTCAGCATTAGCTGCTTTCGCACGCTGTAGCTGTCCGTCTCAGCGAAGAAAGCTCTCCACAGTGGAAGTCCTTGGGCCAACACCTCTTTGGCTTCGGCAGACAGCTTCTTTGCTGTCAGGTGCCTATACATGAAGTCTGACTCGAACGGGCCCGAAGCGCCGACCTCTTCCTCGCGGTAGGGGATAAAGTGGTTAACGAGGCTCCACTGCTTACCACGCCAATTAATTCCGTCGGCCCCCACGGTTTGGTTGCCGTTGTTGAAGAGCATCCAGATCAAACAGTCGTTGGCAAACTCAGCGGTCAACTTTTTGCTTGGTGCTGTGAACTGATCACGGTCATTGACCCAGGTGTGCTTGACGATACGGCGCACAGTAAACACCACTGCGACCTGGTCAACGTTGGCTCGGGTTACCAATAATCCTCCTGCGCTGCAATAGCCTGATGACAGTAGCGCAGTTTGCATGCTGTGTTGCACATCCGAGCCGAGCGAAATAAGTCCGCCTATCGCATCGTCGGCCCACCACTGGCCTCGCAGGTCTTTTGCCGTTTCAGATGCGGGCGTCATCGCCTTGCTTAGAGGAAGCGCGGGAGTATTATTCGGCTTGGCTCGCGTTATCCATTCGCCCAATAGGCGATCTGACGTTACGACGCGGAACGTTTTTGCCCCAATGGGCTTGGCTGTCTTATCAATGACTTCGGTGGCCACCTCGGAAAGCTTAGTAGCCACCTTGTTTTGAGGAAAGATCTTCCATATTAAAAAGCCAATCGGAAAGTCACCTTTTAGGCCCTCGAATGCCTTGCTGTGAATAACGAAGCCGCCCAGGTAATTTGCATTCCAGTGCTCTCGGAACGGCTCAAAGTTTGGGGCAACGATGTGCTTCATCTTGCTAAAGCAAGCGACAGTGGCATTCGGAATCTCTCGTGCGATGCGCACTAAGAATTGCACGAATAACTCGCGAGCGGCGTACCCGTAGCCGCTCATTGTGGTACCCATTTTGGTAGCTGCGACCTTTTTTTTGGCGGAAGACTCACCATCCCCGCGAGTAGCCATGGCATTCATGGCTTCAGCGTAGGGGGGATTGATTAGCACCAAGATCTTCTTGCCTTCGGCGATCGCGGCACGCAGTGCCTTTGGAACCTTGTTCGTCAGTTCATAGTTAATCGTCCCATCTTCTTCGATGTCGTCGTTTAAGTAGTCGTACTGGAACTTAGTTGCCGCCGGGCACGTCTTAGTGGACTTCATCATGACGAGGTCTGCCTCATCCAATGTGCTCATATACACGTTGCGATGATTGGCGTGCTTGACCTCAAGGTTGCCAACGCCGCAGCACATATCCCACACGACGTAGCTCTTCTGCCAGTTTGGCCCAAGTACCCCCGTAAGGTGGTCGTAGGCCTTGTCCACAGTGGATAAAGAGGTGTAATACGCGCCTTTGAACATGCGCTCATCAAGCGGAATCAGGCTGTCCCGCCGTTCCAATAAATAGTCTCTGTATTCCGCCTTTGGTGGACGGTGATAGATAGCCCAGAACCTCCGGTAACCCTCCTTGTTGCCCAATTTGCGGAGTTTGCCGTCCAGGATGAAGGCCGGGTGCCCGTCTACTTGGGCAAGGCTGGCAGGTAAGCCCTTGTAGGTCGACACCGTGCCGTCGTGCATCACGTCCGCGTAGAAAAGCAGCGTGTAGTCTGACTCGGCGACTCCTTCAATCTCTCTGCCTATGAACGAAACCCACTTATCAAACACCTGCTTGAGGTTGTCCGGCGTGATTTGAGTCCGGATAATATCCCCAGACTTGATGGCTGCTTTTATTGTCTGAATGAACTCAGTCTCATTGCTGGCCAGACGGAATGACACGAAATATGTGCCGATATGCGCGCTGATTTCTTCCAATGCTTCCTGGGTGTACTTGGACGCCGACTTGCCCCACTTGACCGATTTCTTCGCCAAGAACGGGATGACGTCGGAGGACTTCATAACGGCCGCCTTCTCTGTGTCGATCACAGCCAGGAACGGCGGGACGTGTTCGCCCTTGTCCAACGCCACTTGGACATAATGCAACAACTGTGTGAACTGGGAGTAGATGCTGTGCTTGCCTGTGTCCTTGGCTTCGAACCAAATTTCCTTGGTTTGGATGTCGATTAGGCCTTTGGTATACGATTTCAGGCCCAGGGCCTTGATGTACAGATCCTTGACATCTTCTTCAGATTTGACGTGTTTGAGCGCTTCGTATAGTTGCAAGACTAACAGCCTCTTTTATTGAAAATTTCATAATTTGAACGAGCATAACCTAACAGGCGTGTTCAGGCCCCGGGCGATTATCACTGCCACTTGCTATTGTCGCAACGGCAGAGAGAGAGTGGCTTCCTAGTGGGTAAATTCCGCGTTCGTTGGTCAACCTAGTCGTTCGCTTTCTACATGCAAATCTGTGCTGCGTCAGCATAAGCGGATGGGTCCTTGATTGTGAGGCCTGGATGGCGCTTCCAAGCTAAATGATGCGTCGAGCGCTATATGGAGCGAACCTATGGCTTCTTCGTGGGTACATAGGTGCTGTCGGAGCACATCGGCCTTCATCAGCGTGTTCGAAAGGTTAGCAAGTCAAAGTTCACGAATGTCCGCTTCTGGCCGACAGCGGTCGCATGGCAGGAGGCACACGCCCCGCAGAACTTAGGATTCCGTCGAATCGCTTTTTGGTCCTTAGAGCTGCCCGGCTCCTGCGCTGGATCACTGCATCGAGCGATGGTGCTCGCCCCTCGGCGGTGCGCTCGTACATCTGCTTTAAGGAATAATTTTCTCCACGCGGTTCTCGGCATGTTCAACGAGAGATGCAACTTCCCACTCTTTGTCCTCCTCGTTGTCGTTGACATAGTAGGCGCGTAGCTCACCTCGCTTCTCCTTGATGTCGGTCCACCAGAATCGCTCTTGCTCTTCAGGGGCGAGAAGATTCTCAATTGCGAGCATGAGATCGAAAAGCACGCCGTTCCACGACGGAGGGACGCTTCCACAAATTCGAAATCCCGCCTTGAACTGCCAGGCGAAACGCTCCATAAGCTCTTCCGCGGTCATCATCGAGAGGATAGTCATACGTGCTCCTGTGGTGGGTGGTTGACGTTGATGCCTAATGGGGTTGCATTTCATTGCGTCAGTGAGACAAGGCACCCGAATAGAACGCGATGGATGCGTATTTCCTGTGGACGAGCATAGAGGAACCTGTCGAAGGCGTGTGATCGACGTCCCGTGCCGGTCGGAGCGCGCTCATCCTGATCTGCGGACGGCGGTACCGAGTTGAATTGCTTTTTTCATGACCCGACCTCTGCGCGAGTTGCATGAAGTATTCCCGCCAGACGCACTATTGCGACGGCCGTAGCCAAGTCGCTACTAGGGGCTGACGTGAGGCCTTCGAAGTTCAGAAGCATCGATATGTTTGCAGGCTACCTCTACTGCAGTGCGGCCACCGCCGAGAATTAACAAGATGAGCCCGTAGCCTGGTTCATCATTTTGAAAGGCCGAAAGGCGCAGGAGCTAGACGTAGGGGGCCTTTGAATTTTGCAGCAGGAACTCCCCAAAACCGAATTTCCAGAATGAATCCGCATGCTAATCAAACAATATTCGCCGCCTCCAGTTTTTGCTACGCTGTCGAAAGCACCATTCTCTGGCCGAGCACTTATGTCGCGGATATTTGGACGGAATCTGGCTGCGCTACGCGCCCAGCACGGAGTGACCCTCGCTGAGTTGGCTCAGCATCTCGGGTTCCATGCGTCATACCTTTCGCATATGGAGAGGGGCAGGCGCCTTCCTCCAAAGCGGGAGGACATCATGCGCATCGCGGACGTGCTCTCGGCGTCAGCATCGGAACGCCACCAATTGTGGGACGCCGCCATTTGGTCCGTGGCGGTCGATGGCATTGAACATATGAACGGGTATGGCGAGCAGAAACTCGAAGAATTTCTACGACGTATGGCTGCTCCACAACTGCTCACGGCTGTGCAATTAGCCGTCTTCCCAGTTAGCAATAAAAGTTAGGCCAACTGAAATAGTCCGCCCTCTTCTTTCGCCCTCGTACATGACAAGCCGGCGCACTTAGTCTAACTGTGCTTCGAACCCGGGAGAGATCGAAATGTAGAAAAGTAAAACGCCGACCACCTCAAAGATGACCGGCGCTTCGCAAAGCAATGAGACTCTGCGGCTTAGACACCTCCAGTTTCTCTCCTTCGTGCGGCGAGGTCAAGTTACGTTCACAGTTTTTCTTGAACTGGGGATAAACGCTGCCTAAGGGGTTCGAAATGGCATTCCTGCCTGGCCGAAAGGTAGTGACGCGCTCTCCACATAGGCGCGTTGGCTATATCAGTTGCCCGTGGTTCCAAGATGAGCAGATCGAGTACGAGAGCCTGTTAGAGCAGGGCTTTATTCGTATTGCGCTGCTGTGCCCCGGTTTGGTCCGAATCAAAGATCAACCGTTCAAGCTGGTACTGCCAGGTGGGCTGCACTACACCCCAGATCTACTCCTGACGTTCGCTGACTCGACCCAACTGGTCGTCGAAGTGAAGCCTAACGTTCACGTGCCAAGACATATCGACAAGCTGACCGCTGCCCGCGAAATCCTACGGGAGCGGGGCTATCACTTTCTTGTTTGCACTGAGCGCGACATCGATCGCGGTGAGCGTCGTAAACGTGCTGCTCGGATTCTGCGCCAAGCGATATCTACGACGGCCAGACAGCATGCAGACGCTGTTCGCAGCTGGGTTCCGAAGCTGAATTTTCCTATTTCGCTATCAACGCTCGTTGAGAAGACTGGTCTCGCCCCACACGAGCTTCTGGGCGCAATTGGTCGGAAAGCGCTAGCTCTGCGGCCCGACCTTAGCCTGGACCACATTTATTCATGCAGGTCTTTTGAGGAGATGCGTGATGTCTCGTCATCTTATTCAGCGTGGCTTAGCCCTCAGGATTGATGAGCGAAATTTTGAGGTTGATAGGTTGTTGGAGAGGAACTCCTTAGTACAACTCGAGGATGTAGCTACAGGTGCCCGAAGGACATACGGAGTCGCAGCTTTGCAAAAGGAGGTCAGCGCAGGGCGGGTGCTGATCCTAGGCGATTCGAGTGCAGCAAACGAGTCGCTATCGAAAGTGCAGCTTAGCGAGACGCTCCCTCATTTGCTTTCGAGACTTACAGTAGAGCAAGAGCGGGCTCTCAATCGCAAAAGAGACTACGTGATAGCCGCGAGGCGTCGCGGCCTAGGTTCGGCTGGGTCGACTCAGCTGGCCGCAATGATCTGCGCGACTGCGGAAAAGCTGGAAGACAAGAATCCGCCAGCGATGAAGACCGTCTGCCGGTGGATGACGGCTTATGAGAATAGCGGCAACAACGTCGCATCATTGATTCCGCGCACGGCGTTCCGCCATTGCCCATCCCGGACGCCGGAGTGGATCGTTGGCGTCGCGTGGAAGTGCATGCGCGCACACTACTTCAAGCTGGGGGGGAGAAGTCTGCGTGAAACGTACGAGATATATCTAGGTGACCATCAGAACAAGTTGAAAGTCCTAGATCGCGAAGCTGATATGCCGATTAGCTGGACATCATTCTGGCGCTTGTGTCAGACCGTTCCGGCGTACGAGAGAGATCGAGCCCGTAAGGGCGCCACTTATGCGGCACACAAGTGGCGTCGATCTACCGGCGGCGTTTACGCAACTCGCCCGCTGGAACGTGTTGAAATGGACCACACGATTTTGGACATCCACGTCATTGACGACCACAGGTGCATTCCGCTAGGTCGTCCGACGTTTACGATGATCATCGATTCCTTTACGAACTACATACTTGCGATCTATATCAGCTTCGAAGGTGAAAGCCTGGGACGCGTGGCAAAGACAATACGTATGGCGCTTACGCTAAAGGACGATATTGTGGCGGGCATCCCCTTAAAAAACGAGTGGATCACGCCAGGTATGTGGGAGTGTCTGGTGGTGGATAACGCATTGTCGTTTCAGTCTCCTCAACTGAAGCGCATCGCAAACGTACTCGGGTGCGACTTGGAGTTTGGACCTGTCCGACGCCCCTGGTTCAAGCCAACGGTGGAACGATACATGCTGGAAGTTATGAGACTTCTTCCACCCGAAGGTAGGACGCACAAGCCAGGCGTGGCGAAGGAACCCAACGATCCTAGTAAGAACGCTTGCATTACCTTCTCCAAGTTGTCGTCCATCATTACCCAATGGGTCGTGGATGTGCACCCCTTTGAAATTCCTGACCGTACACTAGTTCGGCCGATCGACAGGCTTAAGGAGGGTCTGGAAGTCGACCCCGCACCGGTGCTTGTACCCGACTTAGACGAACTCCGCTTTCTGACTGCGCTCCAGAAAATCACGACGGTTGGGCCTGGCGGTGTGGAGTTTTTTAGGTTGCCCTACCGCAGCGTTGAACTCGGTGAAATGGCCAATCGGCAGCCACAGCCGAGATTCCAGACTTCCATGCGCTTCGATCCGGGCGATCTAGGCTCGATTTGGGTCCAGGATCCGACAACGGGAGGTTGGATATCGGTTCCGTGTCTGCATCACGATTACGCACGGGGATTGTCGGTCTATCAGCATCGATATATGAGATCAGAGGCTCACGCTAGGTTTCGCCGTAATGGCGCAATTGAATACCTTATGCAAGCGAAGGCAGACCTGCGTGAACAAATCTCGACGGCAGTCAAAGATGGCAAAAAGCTGCGGCGCGAGTTGCGGCAGCTTGCCGTCCTTGATGGAGCTAGTTCAGACCGTGTGCCCGAACTGCCGGCGACGAATGATGCTTGTTCAGTGCCCACAAGCGAAGACTCATTGTTACTGCTTGACCATGAGATTCCGACGTTCGAAGTGTTCGATCCAGCGGCCAAGAGCTGGTGGGCCTAAACATGGCTTACTCGAGAAAAGCGACTGAAATCGCTAAGACGTTTCAGGGTTTGATCATCCCGCACACGAAGTTCAATGCGGCGGCTAATAGTATCGAGAACGCTATCGAGGTTGGGAAGTTTGCGGGAACCTTTGCGGGAGTCAGGGTGTCCGCTCCCAGCGGGTCCGGTAAGACGGTCTTGTTGGAATTTGTTCGGAGCAGGATGGAGCAGGCTAGTGATGAAGAGCGGTCCAAGGACATCATTTTTGCGAGTCTGAAGGAAAACCCCTCGGTGTCTCAGGTGCAGGGCGACCTTCTCGACAACTACAACTACGCTGCACGGAACTTGGGAAGATCCAGCGGAAACAACAATGATGTGAATCTTGTGTTGGTCAAGGCGATCGCCCATCACCGCACGAGACTGATCGCTATCGATGAATTTCAACACGTTTTTCTGACTGGCGGGGTGAAGGCGGCAACTCCCGTCGTTGATTGGTTGAAGCGACTCATGAATCTTGTCCAGGTTCCGGTGGTCTTGCTTGGTACAGAATCCATAGACCGTCTTGAAGGATTGGATGAACAGTTGCTTTCTCGTATCCCAACGGTGGCCAGGTTAGGCTATTTCGCGCTCAATACAGAGTGGCGAGGCTTTCTCAACGCTTTGGCGTCGGGCTGCAAAGAATTTGACCTGTCCATCATCAGCAAAGATAGAGGAACGGCGGTGACCCTCTGGGAGGCGACCAAGGGGTCGCCGCGGAGTACCAAGACCTTGTTGGTGCATGCGATTTGCATAGGCGTAACTGCGGAAAAGACAGAGTTGACTCGGGAGATATTAAAGGATGCGTTCGTGGCTCACCGGGGTGTAGATGCATCTGCGGAGAATCCTTTTGCTACCGATTGACCAAAATCTTGGGCGGCCCTTTCCGGAGCAAGACGAAATTCGTGACGGCGAGTCAGGGGCTGGTTATGGCTTAAGGATGGCTTGTCGGAACGGTGTGTCGTTCAGCGAGCTCGCAGAGATCGTCGAATCTCCTGGTCATCGATATCTGTCTGCGAGATCCGTCAAGTATGTAGCGTATTTGTTCGGTGCAAGTCCGGATGCACTAGCACGTGCCACTCCGGTACTAGCTAGGGACCAAGGGCGCGATGTGGTTATCTTTCATGAAACTATGTTCACGCGCCCTTATCTTCTAAGGCATGCGTGGCCAAGATTGTGCCCCATATGCTTGCTTGAAGAGGGCGTTGCTAGGTCGTACTGGGAGATTTCGATTGCGACGGCTTGCTGGAAGCATCGAACTCGCTTGGTTGATGAATGTGGCTTTTGCGGTCGAAGAATATCGTGGCGTCGTCCTGGGATGCTTGACTGTTTTTGCGGCGCCAATTACGTGGATCAAGTCATTGACGTGGAGGACGAGATTGAGTTGGGCTTGTGCGCATATTTTGAAGAGAAGCTCACGCGTTCCGAGCCGGGCACAGCGTTGCACCATCCGCTCTTCAACCAGCTGTCTCTCAATTCTTTGCTTCGGTTGATCTGGAGCCTTGGCATAGTCTCCTTGATGCCATGCGGAAAGCCCATACCTGGAAAAGTGACTCGCGCTCCTGATGTCACGTCTGCGGTCCGGCTTGTATATTCGGCCGTTGAAAGTTTGAAAGCCTCGCCGACGCAACGGGCGCCGCTATGGTTGGGTTCTGAGCTAGCCCAAGAACTGACCAGCGAAGAGTTGGAGACCGTTTGCTCGTTCATCCCGGAACTTGCCACTCTTGATGGCCATGTTCGAAAAATTCCGGCTCAGCTGCACCTTTCACTGGGTGATTCGGAAGCGGTCAGATGAGTGAGCGCCTCCTGTACATCCACGCCAAGCCGCACGCTGATGAGTCGTGTTTCTCCTGGCTGTTGCGAACAGCAGAGCTCCATGCTTTGACCGCTGCAGAGTTGCTTCGTGCCTTCAATGTAATCAAGCGGCGGGATCTTGATCTCGCCATTGGTCCGCAAATCCTCGCGAAATTTTCTCGAGGTTTGGACTGCTCCTTCGGCACGCTTCGCCAAATGTCTAAATTTTTTGGAGCCTTCCGAAGCGAGAAGTGGTTGCGCGCTTGGATCAAGGAATGCGGTTCAGGGATGCCACTGTTGGGATATTGTCCGCATTGCTTGGATGAAGACGAACATCCCTATTGGCGTAGCACTTGGCGGCTGAAATACTGGATGGTTTGTCCGAAGCACTGCTCCTCGATCTTGAACGTATGTATGGCTTGTGAGCGCACATTGGGTGCATTTGACTATCATGGGCGGCGTTCATCTCAGTGTGGCATCTCTCTTTGTTCTCGATGTCCACACTGCATGACGGAACTTCGACATGCAGTTGAGGGAAGCTATCGATATCCTCCGCATCAAATCCGGGATCTAATCGACCTCCAGAATATTGTCACTGCAGCCCTTGTTCGGGGAGGGTTTCGCGTGGTAGGAATCGATCAGTTAATTCCCTTGGCATTGCTCCCGTCGATTCTTTTGGCAGGTGGGACTCGCGCTGGTAGCGCCTCAGTTCCGCTTAATAGAATGCTCAAGATTCAGATCATGGAAGCCATCCGAGCTCTGAGGCGTGGCGGCGAGCCAGGTTTCTTTATTGATAGCAGCTCGGAGTTCGTTTCAGTCAAGCAGGGAAAGAGGATGGGACCCGCGCAGCAGTTGGCTGAGGCAGCTCTTTTGGCCAGGTTCTCGACTTTGTCGTATTTGGCATCCGAGCAGCGCATGCGCTAGCGCAATGTCTGCCGGCGTCAGATTTCGTTAAAAAGTCGTCGTGAAGCGAAGCGCGCTTTGTAGGTGATAGCGGAATCCATCCTTTCAACAGGGGCGAATGAGATCGAATGGAACGGCGCCGTTGTATCGCTATTCACCTAAAAATTGGTGTCGATTGAATTGTTTGGTAGGGCGGTTCTCGGCGCTGCTAAATTATCAACGTCAGAGTCGAGATCCAATGCCCAGAGTATCGCGAGGTACGCGCCAATAGGAATCGTGGGATCGCCGTTTTCCGCTGCCAAGACAGTGGCGGCGTCGAGGTCGGCTACCCTGGTTATGCGATCCAGCGTCCAGCCTCTCTCTTCGCGAGCACGTTTAAGGCGTCGGGAAAATAGCGCCAATCGGTGAGTGGTTTCGGGCGCGAGATTGGTAACGCCATTAATCGTCATAGTCGAAGTGTTGCCGATAAAACTACGATTGAACGCTTTGAGACCGCACCCTGATTTGCGCTCTCAAAGCACTGCGCTGTAGTCTCAGTGCATCGCCTCGGTTTTCGCGGAGGCTGTTTGATTAAAGTAAAACAGCCTCACCGGCTGATGTTCCGAGTAGGTTGTAGTAGTTTGCCTCAGCCTCGGCCGGCGGGATATAGCCGATGGATCAGTGCTGGCGCTTATGGTTGAACCAGGCGACCCATTCCAGCGTTGCCAGCTCGACAGATTCCCTGGCTTTCCAGGATGCGCGGCGGTGAATCAGTTCAGCCTTGTACAAGCCGTTGATGGTTTCGGCCAAGGCGTTGTCGTAACTATCACCACGGCTGCCCACGGACGGCTCGATGCCCGCTTCGGCCAGGCGTTCGCTATAGCGGATGCTGACGTACTGCGATCCCCTATCGGAGTGATTGTTGATTTGCAGGCAGAGTTGACCCACTTTTACGTTTGAGGGGGTGCAAACTAACTGGGTCAGATAACCATCGTTACCAGGCTGGCGGGCGTATAGGGTCTGCTCCAGTGCGTCAAGCACGAAGTCCGTCGTCATGGATTTGCTCACGCGCCAGCCGACAATGCGCCGGGTGTAGACGTCGATGACGAAGGCCACGTACAGCCAGCCCTGCCAGGTCGAGACGTAGCTGAAGCCCGAGACCCACAACTGGTTCGGCCGCTCGGCCCGGAGCTGCCGGTTGACCCGATCCATTGGATGGCTGGCCGCGTCATCAGCGATGGTCGTTCGCAGCCGCTTGCCGCGCCGCACGCCTTGCAGGCCCTGAGCGCGCATCAGTCGTTCGATCGTACAACTGGCCTCCACCACGCCTTCGCGGTTCAACTGCCGCCAGACCTTGTCGGCGTCGTAGACGCGATGGTTCTCTTGCCAGACTCGCTGGACGTGCGGCATGAGCTGTTCGTCACGCCGCGCACGGTCGCTGCGCCGCGCCGAGTCGCGCAGCCGCGCGGCATGGCGCCGATAGGCCGACGAGGCAACCTGCAATACCTTGCAGATCGGCTCGACCCCGTAAACCTCCCGGTGCCGGTCGATGTAGGGGTTTACGACTTCAGTTTACGGTTGAGCTCCGCCTGCGCGAAAAAAGCGCTGGCGGTGCGCAGGATGTCGTTGGCGCGGCGCAGCTCTCGGTTCTCCCGCTCGAACTCCTTGATGCGTTCTCGCTAGCTGGTGGTGACCGCCTTCGCGCTGTCCGCTGTCGACTTCGTGGCGCTTGACCCAGGTCACCAGCGTCTGCGCCGGGCAGCCGATCTTGGGCGCGATGGACTCGACCGCCACCCACAGCGACGGGTACTCGCTGCGCGACTCCTGCACCAGGCGCACCGCGCGCTCGCGCACTTCAGGGGGAAACTTGTTCGCGTTGTTTCTGCTCATGGCTCGCATTCTCTCAACAGTAGGAGCCTCCGCAAAACCCGGGGCGATTCAGCATCTTGCTCAAACGGGTTGGCCAATTTTAATTAGTAAGAGGCGAGCCGTGAAGAGTTTTCACACAGCCTCGGCCGGGAGCCGTCGTAGTGAATAGCCGTTCCTTGGTGTACGTCGATCTCTTGATAACCGTCCTGCTCGCGGGATAGTGCTGCAGCAGATGTTGTGAGTCCACTCCTCCGCATTATCCCGGGCGACTCAAGCGGCCTAGCAAGTAAATACAACCAATGCGCCCTTCGAGACAGCTAATGTCCTGACCGCGATCGAAACTGCGTACTCCCAACTCAAGTGGAGACACAGTGTCGGACTCAATAGCAACCCGTGGAACTCATACTGCATCCAATCGCCCCGTGGTCGCCCTGCACGGCTGGGGGATGTCTGGGGAGGATGTCGCTTTGCTTGTGCGGCAGCTTGCGGAGGAAGTGCCAGTATTTGATTGGCACGCGGATACGGACGCGCCGCACGGCGCGCTGTCGTTGCATCTCGTGGACTTCGCCGCATTGACGGGAAAAGGGCGCGCCGAATGGAACGCCTATGGCCCGCTCGAGGCCATGCGTCAGGCCCGTGAGCAGGGCGTGGCGGCCTTGGCGTTGTGCCGTGGCCGGGTCAGCCAGTTGCCCGCTGTTCGCAAGGGTGTCTGGGTCATGGCGGCGGACAAGCCGTGGGCGTGCGCCGTACAAACGGCAGTGCGGGCGCTGGCGGCTCTGGAGTGGACCCGTGCGGAGGGCTATAAGGCCGTGCCTGCATGGCGCGCGGCGTGCAAGTTCGCCGATGCCAATCTTCTTGCCGTACTTGGTTTTGAGGAAACCGCCGCGGGCTTTTCCGAGGTGTTGCGCGAGGCGCTGACGGCACTGCTGATGCAACCTGCAGCGCTCGCCGTTGCCGGCGTTCCCGAGCATGAGTTGCAGCGCACGATAATTGAAGCGGGTTTGCACGAATTGCGGCCTTTGGTCGCAGTGCCCATGACTCTGGATGGTGCGATGCGCGTGGACGCCTTGCTTGGTTTTTCCTGGCCCGCGCTCGATTAAATTTTGGCCGATTATTTTCACCGCGACTTCTGCATCCCGGAGTTTCCCGGGCCGGCCTGCGTGGGCGATGACATTTCTGGTAAATCCCAGTTTGTTATCGTAGCAACTTCATGTCGAAGTGAGTGAGTTGCTGCATGCCCCCGCTGATCGCCAATATATTTCACGTCTTGAAGGACGCCGAGCAAGGCGGGCACTTCATGAGTACGCCGGAAATACACCGGGAGTTGTGCCGGTCATATCCCGAGCCTCCCGTCGTCAAGACTGTTTTGCGCACATTGCAGAAGTTGCTCGACCAGCAGTTGGTGGAGTCCGAAAAGCGTGGCACGGCGCTGGTCTGGCGCAGGCGGGCCGGCGCTGGAGGTGTGGCCGCCAGGTCGGCCGGTTTGATGACGCATGAACAAGCGCTGGCGCTGCAAACTTTGAAGCGCTTTTCATCCCGCCAGATTCCGTCGCTGGTTTCCGAGTCGCTGTCTTCCTTGTTCGACACTGCAGAGAAACGGCTGGACGTTTCGCACAGCGACAGCGAACGCCGCTATCGGAAATGGGTGGACAAGGTCGAAGTAGAAAGCGGGGCCTTTGCCTTGCAGCATCCGGCCATAGACTCAAACACCTTTTCTACCGTTTCCCGTGCGCTATTTTTCGAGCAGAAACTCGAAGTGGTGTATCGCGTTCGCTCCAAAGGGGATCAGGAAACGACGAAGACTATCGACCCGCTGGGATTGGTCGAGGTGGGCGGGGTGATTTATCTTGTCGCAGCCATGGTCGGCTATCCCAAGCCTGCCATGTATCGGCTTGACAGGGTGGTCAGCGCAACCATGCTGCCAGAGATATTCGCCTATCCCCGGGAATTCAGCTTGGCCGAGTATGTGAAACAGCAGCGGCAGTTCGATTTCATGGTGGAGGGCGCCATCAAGCTGGAGCTGCGGTTTCTCAGCGGCGCTGGCAGTCACCTGATCGAATCGCCACTATCCGATGATCAAGTGGCGGAGTATGTCGGATCAGAACTGCGGGTCAGGGGGACGGTCTTGCTCAGCAAGCGCCTGCGTTGGTGGCTGAGAGCGTTTGGCCCGAATGTCGAAGTCTTGGGGCCGGCAAGTCTACGCGAGGAAATGGCCAACGAAGCGGAAACGCTTGCGGCGCTTTATGCAACGCGTGCGTGAACGAGTGGGTGATCGATACACGTAATGTCCCGATCGCCTCTTATTCTGGTTGCGGTGCGGCAGCCATCGGGCTGCCAATTCTTCCTATCCTGGAATTCACATGATCAGCAACAACGCCACGCCCCTGGAACACTTGGCTGCATTCGCTATCGTTTTCGTGACGGGTGTATTAAGTACAGCAATCCTGGGCAGATACATTGAGGCGGTCAGGCGAGATGCGGCAGAAGACGCCTGCGCGAGAAATAATTGAGCCAGGCGTAAGCTCGCATTTTCCTGGAATCGCAGCATGTCTATCCGTCCCTGGCCGTTCACCCAGATCTGCACCGAATGCAATTGGGCACAGACATTTGCGCCCATCAGTGACGCGCTTGTCGTTGGGCGGGATATTGCGGCCCACTGTCCAAAATGCCAATCAAGGCAATTGCGATGCATCGCGCCTTCGACGCCAGCGCTGATTGCGAGCCGGCTGAAACGCCTTCTTAGTTCAGGATAAAGCGGAAGGATTTCGCCACGCTTCTCGACTCGGGGCCGGGGCGTGGCCCACTATCCGTTAAGGCGGCAATCAGGTAGCAATCAAAAAAACTGCTGGATAGGGTATGCTGACGCATATGTATTCAGATGCGTACAATTAAATCAAAATGTTGATCTTGGTTGGGCAGACCCTTCTGGCAATGAGGTGGTCCGTTCTTCAGGCTGAAGCCCTGTACTTTTCCCCGGCACCGCCCGCCAATTTCGCCTGCAAAGGAGCTTCGCAACATGGCGCGTATCGTGCCGGATGGTTGGCAGACCATGGATGCCATTGGCGCAATGCGTCGGGAATTCGAGACGCTGGAGTTGTTGGCGCAGGGGTTGCCGGATGAATATACGGTGTATCACGCCGTGCATTGGACCAATATCGAACGATCCCACGCCATCCACGGCGAAGTCGATTTCGTAATCGTCAACCAGGCCGGACACATGATGCTTATCGAGCAGAAATGCGGACCATTGGAAGATACGCCTGATGGGCTGGCCAAGAACTACGGCGGCGGCAAACTGAAATCGGTATCCGCACAGATGGGCCGCACGGTGAACAGCCTGCGAGGCAAGCTGGCACGGGTCTTGAATGGTGCTTACATCGAGATTGAGCATCTGCTCTATTGCCCCGACTATTTGTGCAAGACGCCGCAAACGGTGGGCGTGATGTCCGAGCGTATCGTGGACGCCGGCCGACGCGACGCATTGTGTACGGTGATCCAGCAGATTCTCCCTGCAGGCATCGCGGGTCCGTTGTACGCGCAGGTGCATCGGTTTCTCTGCGACGTCATTCAACTGGAGGCGGATGCCAGCGCCTTGGTGGGGCAGGCCAAGGCCCTGGTCACCCGCGTGTCCAGCGGCTTGGCGTACTGGGCCCGGCAAATCGACATGACGCCCTTTCGACTGCACGTGAGCGGTACGGCTGGCTCTGGAAAGACGCAGTTGGCCCTAGCCGAATACCGCGCGGCAATTGAAGCCGGACGCAGGCCGCTATATCTCTGCTTCAACCGGCCACTGGCAGATCACATTGCCGAGATCGTGCCGGCTGGCGGCGTGGTGTGCACGTTCCACATGCTGTGCGTACGCATGGTAAGACAGTCGGGATCGGTGCCTGACTTCAATTCGGCCATGGCCTTCGAGCAACTGGTCAACTCCTGCCGGGAACTGGCGGTCCCGCCGGATCTGATCTTCGACACGGTCATCATCGATGAGGGGCAGGACATCAAGGCCGAATGGTTTGAGCTGATTCTGCGCCATGCCCGCGATGATGCCCGCATGCTGTGGCTCGAAGATCCGATGCAGAAGCTGTATCGCCATGCCGCCGTAGAACTGCCGGGTTGGATACGCCTGCGAGCAGACATGAATTTCCGCAGTCCGCGCCCTGTCGTCCAATTGCTGCAAGCATTGGTCCCGGAGGGAGTGGCTGTCGTGCCGGCATCGCCCGTCGCGGGCCACGACGTGGAATTCCTTACCTACGAGACTGGCGCGCAATTGCTCGACCAAGTTAAAGAAGGTGTGCGCCTGTGCCAATTGGCCGGGTTCGCGACGACGGACATCGCGCTTCTCAGTTATCGAGGAAGGGATAGCTCTCGCATCCTGTCCTACGATCAATTGGGTTCATATGTGCTGAGAAAATTTCTTGGCACCTACGACGGTGAGGGCAGGCCGCAGTATTCCGACGGCACGCTGGTGACGGATACCGTGCACCGCTTCAAGGGGCAGTCCGCGCCGGCAGTCGTGATGGCGGAGATCGACTTCGAAATGCTGGGCGACGACGAGGTTCGCCGCTTGTTCGTAGGCGCGACGCGCGCCTCGATGAAGCTGGTCTTGGTCATGTCCGAGCGGGCGGCGGCACGATTGCTCGAACGTCTCGAAGTCTGTCCGACACCGGCGTGATCAATCCCGTGGCCGCTCCCGTGGAGGTGGCCGGTCACCCCAATCCGCACCTATGACCAAAGAGCGAGCGAAATGCAAGAGCAACAAGGCACCACGACAGCGCTGAGAATTACCCTGGGCCTGCATATCGAGCAGTGGCAAGGGCCTCACCCCGGGTCGTCGCTCGAACGCGCGACCGTGGGACGTCAGGCCTTTCTCGCGATGTTGGAAACTTGGCTCGGCCTCTCGTCGTTGCCAGTCAGTGTGGCTGAGCGGACCGCGGCCTTCCTGCTGGCATTGCGTCAATCCGATGGACCGGACAGGTTTTTTCACGACAGTTTGGCGGCTGATGAAATTGGCACCGCAGCCCGGCTCCTGCAGTGGCGCGACGAATGGATTCTTGGCGGATGGACTGGCGCCGTGGGAGTGGGATGGCCGCCTCGCTTGTCGGACATGGCCGTCGTCGAAGCCGCGGCGGCCGGCTTGTTGCCCCCCGGCGAAGGCGATCGCCTGATTGCTGTCCTGCGCTGCCTCGATGAGCGCAGCGTACCGGTCGGCGAGATCGTACTGCTGGAGGACTGCAAGCTCTTTCCGTCCTTGTGGCGTAGGCTGCTGGCCCGATTTCCAGTTGTCGATGGAAGCGTCCAGGTTCCCGCGGCCGAGCCGCATACGCAACTGGGGCGTCTGCAACGTGCCGTGTCAGATGCGGTGTCGCTTGACCAATCGTTCACGGCTCAGCCGGATATCGACGGTAGCGATGGCTCGATTGTCGTACTTCGTCCCCACACGTGCGAAACCGCGGAGCAATGGCTGGCTCATCACTATCATGCCGGGCAGGCCCAGATGCTCCTGGTCAGCGAGCAGCACGGCGCTTCGGTCGACGATACCTTGCGTGTCAACGGCGCACCGGCCTGCGGTTTTGACGAGTCCAGTGCCTTGCGCCCAGCTTTGCTGGCGTTGCCGCTGATCTTCGAGACCTTCTGGGATCCTCTGGAACCTGCGCGCCTGCTCGATTTCCTCATGCATCCGATCGGCCCGTTCCGGGCTTCGGCGCGTCGCGCGTTCGGCACGGTCTTTTCAGAGCATCCGGGTATCGGCGGGGCCGAGTGGGTCAACGCGCGCGAGCGCCTGCTGGCCGAGACTCCGCCCGAACTTCGCGCGGAACTGGAGCAACACATCCGGGTCTGGCTTGAATCGCCCCGCCATCCGCGAGCCCTCGGTGCGCCCATTGACTATGCAATCGAGCGGGTCAAACTGCTGGCGCAGGCGCTGCGCGGCCGTTTGCTGCACCTCATGCCTACCGACGCGGGGGCGCGCGATCTTGGCGCGGCCCTGAGCCAATGCGCGGGGACACTGAGCGGCCTCCAGTCGCTGCAACGGGACGGGGTGAAGCACGTCAAGCCCCGGTTGCTCGAACAGCTATGCGCTCAGGCGACCACGGCCTGCGGCAATAGCCTGGCCGTGGCCGAGGCGGCTTGCATGCTCAGCGCCAAGGCGCCCGAAGCCTGCGCCCTGGGACCGGTCGCTGAAGTCATCTGGTGGATGCCTTCCGCTCCGAAGCTGCCTGCGGGACACCCGTGGAGCCGTCCTGAAATCGAGGCACTGGCAGCGGGCGGGGTCGAGCTTGTGGACCAGGCTTTCGCCATGGGCAGCCTGGCCGCGTTGTGGATGCGGCCGCTGCTGACTGCTGTTGATCGCCTGATTCTGGTCTTGCCGCCGGCACCGGCGGAAGACCATCCGGCATGGCAGCTTATCGCCTTGCTCGCGCCTGCGATGGTCGCATCGCAGCTCGAAGAGCATCCAATGGTGCGCGACCAGTTGAGGCAGGTCGCACCTCTGCCCTTGCAACGCGCGCAAGGCGTCTGGGAGTTGGATACGGAAGCGCCCTGGCGGGCCATCTATCCACTTCCGACACGCCTGCCCTCGCAGTCTTACACGTCATTGGATCTTCATTTCAACAACCCCGCGATCGCCGTGTTGAAGTATGCGGCCGGTTTGCGTATTGGGCGGGCTACGGTGGTCACGAAGGATGGCCGCTTGCTCGGCAACCTCGCGCACCGCCTGGTGGAGACCCTATTCGTCAACGATGGTGCGCCATCGTGGAGCCAGGCCAAATTGGAAGCGTGGCTGGAGCCAGAGTTGGCAAGATTGCTTGAACAGGAAGGCATGCCGTTGCTTGCGCCGGGCAACAGCGCCGCGCTCTTTCAGTTCAAGAACACTATGCGTCACGGCCTGTGGGTGTTGCTGCAGCATATGGCGCATGCCGGCGTCGTCCGCGTCGAGGCCGAGCGGCCGCTGGCTGGCATGCTCGGCGCGTTGCGTCTCAACGGCGCCACGGACCTGTTATTGCGTATGGCAGATGGCAGGACCGCCGCGCTCGATCTCAAATGGACGGGCGCGAAGCGGTATCGGCAAGCGCTGTCCGACGGCACATACCTGCAACTGGCGTTGTATGGCGAAATGATTCGGCAGGAACTCGGAGCTCCGCCTGCCGCAGTGGGCTATTTCACATTCCGTGAGGCTCTGCTGTTGACCGCTACGCCAGACGTCTTCGGCCCACAAGCCCGTGTCATCAGTGCAAAGAACGGCGTCAACGCATCGGAACTCGTCATGAAGGCCAGAGCCACGTGGGCCTGGCGGGTGCGGCAGTGGCAGGAAGGCCATGTTGACGTGATCGGAGAGGGACTCGATCCGGAACCGGGGCCATCTCCGGAAGACTGCCTGCCGCTGGGCGAAACCGCGCCGTGGCACGGCGATTACACGGCGCTGTTCGGCAGCAGGGAATAACCATGGATCAGAAGAATATGAATGTGGAATTCGTCCGCGCCGGAGCGGGCAGCGGAAAGACCTATTACCTGACCCACTTGCTGGCGGACCGTCTGCAAAGCGGCGCTGCGCGGCCAGCAGCGATCCTGGCCACCACATTCACGGTCAAGGCTGCTTCGGAGTTGCGCGAGCGGGCGAGGTCGACGTTGTTAAGCCAGCGGCGGCTCGATCTGGCCGCCGCACTGGGGCAAGCGAGCATCGGTACGGTCAACAGCGTCTGCGGGCGCTTGATTCAGCGATTCTGTTTTGAGCTCGGTATCTCGCCGGATCAGACAATCCTGACCGAAGACGAAGGCCGCCGCCTTGTGCGCGTTGCTGTCGAAGGCGTTCAGGATGCGAGTGCCGTGGAGAATCTGGCGCAACTGACCGCGCGGTTGGGCCTGGACGACGATGCGGTGACCGCCACGCTGCACGCGGTCATGAACTCGGCGCGTTCCAACAACCTAAGTCCAGAAGAACTTGCCGCGATGGGACCGCGCAATGCGGACGCCATGCTGGCGTGCTGGCCGCGCCCGCAGGGCGATCACGATGCAGTCCTGGCGGCGGCGCTTGAACGGACAGAGCACGAACTCAAGCGGGTCCAGGCCGCCGGCGTGAATACCAAGGTTCTGAACGACGCGATCGAGAGCATCACGACTGCCCGCAGCGCGCTCGCTCGCGGGCAGCTTTCCTGGAACGCCTGGCAGCAACTGACGAAACTGAAAGCTGGCGCCAAGCAGGCCAGCATCGTGGAGGACCTTCAAGATATAGCGGCACGCCATCCTACCCATGACCGGTTTCACGATGATGTGCGGAACTATCTTTGTACGGTGTTCGACCTAGCGGGACGTGCCTTGCAAGCCTTTGCCGATGCCAAGCGGGAACTTGGCGTGGTCGACTTCACGGATCAAGAGGTCTTGCTGCTGCGAGCCTTGCAAAACAGCACCCTGGTGCGTGAAGCGCTCGCAGGTGAGCTCGATCTCGTTCTAGTCGACGAGTTTCAGGACACGAATCCGCTTCAGTTGGCCATCTTCGTAGAGTTAGCGAAGCTGGCCAAAAGCTCGATCTGGGTAGGCGACCCCAAGCAAGCCATCTATGGCTTTCGCGGCACGGATTCGACACTCATTCAGCAGATCCTCGATTCCGTGGAAGGCTGGGGCGGCACGATGGGTACGCCGTTGTCCGATTCGTACCGATCCACGCCGGGGCTTGTGGGCTTGGCTAACGAGGTGTTCGTGCCGGCCTTCCACCCCGCACCAGCCTCCGAAACCGCGCTCAGGCCGGTGCGCAAGCCGCTTGCCGAGCAGCCTCAACTCTTGAACTGGTCATTCGTGACGGAAGCCGGGAAGCGCTCAATTTCGCTGAAAGCCTTGGGACCCGCGGTGTCGGAGCTGCTGGGACGGGGCATCCTGATCGCCGACAAGGCCACGGGCCAGGAGCGTCCGTTGCAAGCCAGCGACATCGCCGTACTGTGCCGCAAGAATGACCATATCAAGTCCGCGGTCGATGCACTGAGCCGCTGGGGCATTGCCGCGGCGGCGGCCCGGCCCGGCTTGATTTCGACGCCAGAGGTTCAGTTGGTGCTGGCCTGCTTGCGCCGTTTGCAGGACGCCTCGGATACGGTGGCCACGGCCATGATTGTCGGGCTGACGGGTTCGGTCAGGCCGGAAGACTGGCTGCAAGACCGCTTGCAATTCCTTGCCGGGATAGCTGCGGGCGGAGACGACGAGACTTCCCCCTCGGTGTCGGCATGGAAGGCTGAGGGAGCGGACGCTCATCCGCTTATCGCCAGGCTGGCCAGCTTGCGGCCGTCCCTGGTGTCGCTCACGCCGCGTGAAGCGCTGCGGCTGGCAAAAGCCGAGTCCGGCGTTGCACGCTTGGCACACCAGTGGTCGGCTACGGAGCGCGAAGCGCAGGTTCGTATCGCCAACATTGAAGCGCTGTTGGCATTGGCGCACCAGTACGAGGAGGCTTGTCTGGGCTCGCGGCAGCCGGCGACGATCAACGGGATGTTGCTTTGGTTCCAGGAGCTGGTGGCCGATGGCGCGGACGGACGGGCGGCCGCGGCCCATGGCGCGGTTGAAGTCATGACCTTCCATGCGGCCAAGGGACTGGAATGGCCGATGGTGATTGTGATCGGCCTGGATCACGGCTATCGCACGGATCTGTGGAGCGTGCGTTCCCGGACGATCGGTGCTTTTGACGCGACAGCCCCTCTGGCCAACCGCTACATCCATCATTGGGTCAATCCCTTTAGGTCTGCCGTGCAGGTCATCGCCGATGCGGAGGCCTCAGAAACCGGCAAGCTCATGGCCGAGCAGGCGCGCACGGAGAACACACGCTTGCTGTATGTCGCCCTCACCCGTGCGCGCGATGTGCTCGCCCTGGTGGGCGGTACCAAGACGGTGGATTCAGCCCCGCCCTGCGATTGGCTCGACGAGATCGGCGCTGCCACCAAGCTCTGGGGACCGGCGGGCGCATCCGTGATGGACGGCCAGACTGTCGTCCGCGAAACGAAAGCCTGGGAGTTCGATGAATCGCTCGACGCACCGCCCCCGCCGGTTGCACGAGCCATGCATTACTTCGACGCGCGCCAGCCCCAATCTTTTGAACGGCTCTGGTTTGCGCCGAGCGCCGCCCAGACCGGACAGCATCGGGCGGTGACGGTGGAGGACGTAGGCAAGCGGATCGTTGTGCAGTCCGACACCGACATGGCTGCGCTGGGTTCGGCGCTGCATGGTTGCATCGCCTGCTCGGTGGCGGATCCGTCGCGTCCCATCAACGATGAGCAGATCAGGGAGGTCCTGATACGCTGGGGCGTCCATGGCGCCGTGACGCCGGAGGCAGTCCGCTTCCAGGTGGAAGCCTTTCATGACTGGTGGCAGTCGAAGTGGCCCGACGGCACTGCCCAGGCGGAACTGCCGATTCAGGTGCCACGTGCCGACGGCACCGTCATCCGCGGCCAGATCGATCTGCTGATCCGTGTCGCGACCGGCCGCATTCTCATCGATCATAAGGCCGACCCGCGCGCCGTCGCGGATGGCGAGCGCTTGGCCGCGACGCACGGCGGACAATTGGAGACCTACGCTCGCGCTGTCGAGGCCGCGTCGGGAGAGACCGTGCGTGAGCGCTGGCTATTTCTGCCCGTTGCCGCTCGCGCTGTGCAGATTGCTGCAGCTCATGAATAAGTTCATAAAAAGCAGTGCCTCGGGCCAGCAAGAACTCGATACGTCGTTCGGCGAGAAGCCGATTCGACCGCAGCCATCCGAACGGTGGGCGATGTATCGGTTGATCTGTCCTGTGACGGATGCCGCATTGGAAATCAGTGGCTTAGAAGCATTCTATGAATACTCCCAGCCGAACGGCCCGAATAAGCGGTTGTCGGCGGACATCGCCATCGTGCAGGGATCCCGGCCTGTCTGGTTGATTGAGGCAAAGAAGTTCGCCAGGAAATTGCACCCGGACCTTATCGATTGTTATCTCAAGCCCGGGATGATGGGTGTCGTCACTAACGGCAACCATTGGATCTTTCTCGTGCGCGGTAAGCACGTCGTGTATGGACCGATGGTGCTGCCTGACGGTCAAGTTGATGCTGCGGTCCGTGCCCTCGTCACGCGGATGCTGGCTTGCATCAGCGAAGACGAGGCCTTCGGTCTGGAGGACGGTTGGCGTGAGGACTGGATCGGAATCGCTGCGGTGGAGAGCCCTAAGATCTGGTACATGAACAAGGCAACAGGCTCCCGGGAGTTTGCAGAGAAACTGCACTTCGACACCTTAGGCGAAGCGGCGTGAGCCGCCTTGAAGTATGCGAAGCACGGTACGAGCACCGCATTGCTGTTAGAGGAGCTACTCGCTGCGGAGGTGGAGATACGCGGTGGGAGCGTTGAAGTTAGCAAAAACCGACTTATCTGGGTGCTCCCCGGATTGGGTCGCGGCGCTCGGGTGGATTTGGCGTCGCGGCAGCTCGATATGCTCGTACACAACACGCTCATAGACGCGGTCGGTCGAGACACCATAAGCGCAAGTATCAAGCTGCATGACAAGAATCACCACATGTCCGTATGCAAGGCAAGCGCGCCCCATGAGGTGAGCAGCCTGGTGCCGGTGTTCAGCATCATGCCGGGTTAGGCCGGCACCCGACTTGTCGGGTTGCAAGCGGAAGCAAGGGACAATCGCCGACTTGTTTCGGGATTGAGATAGTGATGAACGGATGAAAAGGGAAATGAAGCCTACAACCTCGCAAGCAGTCGCATTTGGCCGTGAAGTGGCTACGTACTTATCGAGTTACCGGCACCGGCTGGATGACTATAACTGGGGTATGACGGAGAGCTGCATAGCCGCGGCACGGGGCCGCGGCTTGCTCTCCGACCGTGAATTTGGCGGAGGTTTCGCTGAAACCTTGGAGTTGCGGCAGGCGGTTGCTCAGCGATCGCGCGAGATCCAGGTCGGGAAGAAAGGGGCAACCCGTGTTCAGGAACTGGCCGATCTTGCCAAATTCGTGATCTCCGACTGGGGCGGGTTGAATGGAAATCATGAGGAAACGATTGAAGAGTACGCCTCTCGGTTCACCGATATCGATACCGGATTCGATGCGGTTGTTGATCACGAAAGCCTTCGTTCGGCGGTTCGTCCGCGAATCAGGCGCGGGTTGTACAAATTCGGTGGAATCGCTAGTTGGTCAAAATGGCTTTCATTCGTGTGGAACGACTGGGCATTGATTTACGACGCGCGCATCGCTTTTGCGCTGGACGCGATCCACTTTATACGAGCCGTGAATGCGCCGGTGCTGCCCGTGCCGCCGGGTAGAAACGGGTTGCTTGCGAGTCTCGACGCTGAGAGCGCGGCCGCCTTTGCCTGGTTGGGAAGTTACGGAAGCGCGTGCCCTGCACTTGAGGAGATGGTGGCCGTGAGCGTAGGAAAGACAAGCAAGGATGATCCCCTTAGGGCTTGGCTCAACAAGGCGGCGGTGCCCGAACAGGATGCCTATGCCTATTATCTCGATGTCATGGCCGAAGCCCACCGGCAGCTCTGGCAGGATGATCGTCCCCTGGTGCATACGGAGATGCTGCTGTTCAAAATCTCGATCGCTGAAATTGCACAAGAGTTCATGTCGGCAATGCTGGAGAGATTGGGTCAGCCGCCAGGGATCGCCGCCGTTCCGCAGGCGGCTTGACAGTCTCGCAGTATCTGGAGTCGCGGAAAAAAAAACACAAAGCGGCATTCCCGCGCCATCCTTGAAGCTGCGGGGAGAAGTAGGCTCATGGGGCATGCGGAGGCCTTCGCGCTCCAAAACCAAAAGCGATCTTCGTTGCGGCAAGTTACATCGCTGGTGGCCGATTCGCTTTCCTCGTTGTGTGACATGGCGCAGCGGCGCTTGAGTGTCCGTCACACCGCGCGGGTCGCACCGGCGTAGGAGTGGGCACGCCCGCGCGGCAGCGGGCTTGATCAGAATTGTGCCGGGCACCCGCGCGCACGGCGTGTTGAATCCACAAATAAGGCAGATGTCTATGAAATGGGGCTTGTTGGGACCGGCAGTACTGACCAGTGAGAGACGTACGCGAACCTTGGAAATAGGACGGGCCGTACGGCATTTCAATGAGCTGGCCGTACCCGGCACTGGCGGCGTCTGGTTTGGCAAGCAGGTATTTCTTGCCATCCTCGGCATTCGCGTCGCCGAACTGGCGCGCCACGAGAAAATGGCGGTAGGCAATATCGAATGCGCCAACGCGATTGAGGCGCTGGCCTGCTGGCTCGGCTACAACGACAACAAATGGGCGCAGCACCCACGCTTGCGGGGCATCAACAAGTTTCCCCGGCAGCATGCCCTGGATTTCCGTACCCTGCGTCGCCCCGGCTTTTATGTTTCGCAGCCCATGCGCATGGCGGTCGGGCAAAGCCTGATGCCGCTGGGACTGGCGGACGGGCAAAGCCGGCGGTTCAATGCCCTGTCGACCAACGAGGTCGGCCAGAAGCTGATTGCCCTGGCATGCGGTGAGGGTGGCCGCTACGATGTCGTGACGCACATCTTGAACTGGGTGCAGGGAAAGCCGGTCAGTTGGCCCCCGCGCTTCGTCGCGTTGCTGTCTCCTTGCGTACCGCTGTCGGCCGCGGCCCGCGGGCTCCTCCATGCGCAGTTAATGCTCGGCGCCGGGAACGAAAGCATCACCCACAAGACACGGCGCCGTGCTGCTCTGCAGTGGGTCGAGGACGTACGCAACAACCCGCCTGCGATGCCGATGCGCTGGGAATACCGGCCGACCGCGATTGCCGACGATGCGCATTGGCTGGACCTGCAGGCGGGCGCGCAACTCATGGCCTGCCGCGATCAAGCCCTGCTCGTGCTCGACGAATTGGAACGGGCGCTCGCGTTGGCGCCCAAGGAGGCAATGGGCATCGAAGATGCTGCCGAAACGCTGACGAACGAACTGACAGATCTGCGCCGATCCGCTGAACGGTATCTGGCGTTTTCGCATACCGACCCCGATGCCATGGCGTTCTGCCGCGAATGCGCCCTTGCGTCGACCGCCGAGCAACTCAAGCACTTGCTGCGCCGCGACGGCCGTGTGCTGCGCCTGGTCGGCCGCAAGGTCAAGCCCGGTTCCGCGTTTCGCCGCGCCATGCAGAACGCGGACACACCGGAACTTTCGTCTGCGCCGGATCCGGACGATGCGGCGCAGGTCGACGGCGTGATCGCGTGGCCCGCCGGCCTGTCCTTCCGCGTGCGCAACCTCTATGCCCTGAATCGCGACTTGCGGGAAGAACCGGATGCTATGCGCAACGACATCCTGAACCAGGATCTGGAGGATGTCGCAGCATGACGCCGTCCCTATTGCATCTTTTCGACGCGCCCGACGACTATGACGGTCTATTCGGCTGGGTATGCGGCTATTCTGCCGATGCCTTGTTCCTCGGCGAGGCTGCCGAGCGATTCACCCGCCGCACCCAAGCCCAGCGCGCAAAGGCGGGCGAGATTTCCCTGGGCCTGATCCTGGATCCTCAGCATGAGGCACTGTCGCTGCTGGATGTGCCAGGGGTGGCCCACCTTCCCTTGCGCCGAGCCAGCGAGCAGCCATTCAAGCTGATGCACGCCAAGGTCGCCCTGCTGGGTTTTCGCAAGGCAAGCGCCGATGCGTGGCTGCTGCGCCTGATCGTCTCGACCGGAAACTGGACTCAGCAGACGGTCGAGGAAAGCCTTGATCTGGCATGGTCGATTGAGCTGTCTTCCGAGGAGCTGGATGCGGACGCGCGCGATCTGCCACTGCGCTGCGCGGACATCAAGGCAGCATCGGAAATGGTGGGCTGGCTGGTGTCCCATTTCGATCTGCGCATCCTCGATGCCATGTCGGAAAATCCCTGCGCGGCGGACCGTGTCGCTCGGTTCAACGACTGGGTCGGTCAATGCGCCTCGCGCGCGGACGGGCAGGAGCCTCGATTCTTCGACAACCGCTCGCGCGGTTTGCTCGAGCAATTGCCAGACCGGATAACGCAACACGCCGGCAAGGTTCGCCGCAACTATCTGGCCATGGCATCAGGCTTTTTCGAGGATTTGCCGCAGGCCGAGACGGATAGCGCGCCGGGTCAGGTGCCCACCGTGCTCGCCCGGATAGAAGACACGCTGCGCTCCCATGACATGCTGACACGCAATGCCCTGGTGGAGGTCTACGTCAACCCGGAAAGCTGCCAGGCTGTGGCCGTGTGCCTGGAAGCGATGGCAGAGCGCTCTTGGGCCGTGTTGGCGCCCGGCGTGCCCGAACGTGTCTTTGGCCCGGACGCACACCGCACCCTGCACGCCAAATTCCTGCTCGGTGGCAATGACGTCGGCGATGCCTGCTCCAGCGGCTGGCTCTACCTCGGCTCGGGGAACCTGACCGACCCGGGCTTTATCCAACGCGCGGCACGGACTAGCGGCAATCTTGAGGCAGGGGTGGTCTTCTCCTTGCCGAGGACACCGTGGTTGGCATCCCGGGATCCCACTGTGCCGGCCTTGACGGTCCTGTTGCCAATTCAGGCCAATGGTATTCCGCTGACCATCAATGAACGGCTCAAGGCCGGCGATCCGATGCCGGAACACAACGATGCCTTCCTTGCCGCGCCGGTGGCCTATCTGCAATGGATGCCGACGCCGGACGGCGGATTGCTGCGAGCGCCCGGCCAGAATACCGAGGATGTCGAGGTGCTGGGTCCGGACGGAGCAGCCTGCGTCCGGACGGGGCTGGACTGGGTGTGGCCGGGTGAGGCGCCGCGCCAAGCCCGGCTGCGCTGGGGCGCGCCGGCTCACCAGGAGCAGCTGGTTCCCGTGATCGATGAGTACGGCCGGATCGCCGCTACCGAGCTGCCTGAACTGGAACTCCAGGACCTGGCGGCACAACTGCTGGGCTTTCCTGCGATCGACGTCGGCGACCACAATGGCGGCGACGACGATGAAATGGATGCATCCGACAAGAAAAACCAGGCGCGTGGCGGTGGCAGCTCGTCGCAGACGGCCGCGATCCGGACGATGATGACGCAGCTGGAATTGATCGCCCAGAAACAGGTTCAAGTCGCGGACGCCGACTGGACGGCCTGGTGCCATCGCCTCGAGCAGACGCTGTGCCAGGCGCGCGGCAGCGCCGTGCTGGCCGATTTCAGGCAGTTGAAGATCGATCCACTCAGTTGCCTGCGGCAGCCGGCCTTCCGTCCCGACTATGCCTGCGACGCCCGCGATCCGCATGGCCGACGCTACGAGGAAGCGCTGCAACGCGTGGCCGAATCGTGGGACGTGCAGGAAGGGTATCTGGCTTTTGGAGAAGAGACATAATGGATTGGAACGCAGTCGCGAAGACACTGATCGCATCGCTCGATGCAACTGACGGATTCCAGAAAGACGTGTGGTCGTTGAACGAAGGCCAGCGCTGCAGCCTGATGGCGCTGGCCCAGCGCATCCCGCAAAACGGCGTCGTGATCGCCGACGAAGTCGGCATGGGCAAGACCCGCATTGCCGTCGCATTGGCCAGTGCGGTCGTGCGCCAAGGCGGCCGCGTCGCCGTGCTGGTGCCACCTGGTCTGGGTTTTCAATGGGCGCAGGAAATGCAGGACGGCGGTGTGGAGTGCCCGCCCTTGCTCAGAAGCCTGGAACAGTATTTCAAGCCTTGGGATTCCAAGGAGGGCGGCGCGCCGCTCTGGTCGACCCAAAGCGTGGTATTGCTGTCGCATCAGATCGCCAACTGGCGCATCGGCGAAGGCACGCGCGCGCCTTACTGGTCTTTGCTGCCCGTGCTTTACGCCACGTGGCGCAAGGCCCGCGATGGCCGATATCCAAGAAACTTCCACGAGACGCGAGAACTGTCGGACCCGCGAATTCGGGCTGCGGCCGACGATATCGCGGCATGGGCAAAACGCACCGGGGGCACCCCCGTCGATTTTTTGAACACATTGGTCAAAGAGGCTCCCTGGCCGGCGGCGACGCAACCTGGCCAGTACAGTTCTGGCACCGAGTTGCGCGTTGCGCTGGAACGCGCCGTGGGTATCGGCTTGGGCTTCTTCGATCTCATCATCATCGACGAAGCGCACAAGAGCCGCGGAGACACGACGGGATTGTCCCGCCTGTTGAACAACGTCGCCTTGGCCCCCGCCGACGGACGCAGGCTGGCCATGACGGCCACCCCGGTGGAACTGGACGCCGAACAATGGCAGGACGTGCTGGACCGTATCGCCGTCAAGACGGCCGACGGGCGGAGTTTGCCTGACCATGAGCAAACGACTCGCGCGATAGGCGATTACGTAAGGGCGGTCAATGAGGTCAAGATACAACCGACCGACGCGGGGAAAAGACAAAATTATCGGACAACGGCCCGAGCGTTCGAGCAGACCTTGTCGCCATATCTCTTGCGGCGCGACAAACGCGAAGCGCAATCGGTACAAGCGTTCGCCCGTCACGCCGGGCTGCCGCCTCACGCCTATCGGCGGGAACGCCCACTGATCATCGATCCGGCGGAGCTGTCGCCAGCCTGGCGGCAGGTGGTTTGCGCGGGGGAGGCCCTGTCCCTCGCCGCCGCCCAGGGCACCGCGCCCCAGGCGCAACGACTGCGCTTGACCATGGGCAACGGCCACGGCATCGCTAAGATCATCGATCAGCTTCAGCAAGATGAAACCGAGGATCGTGAGCAATTGGGGCTGGACCGTCGGCTGGAGGACGATCCTCATTCGGACTCAGCCGGGTCCCGACGAGTGGATTGGTGGCTGGATGTGATGCGGCATGCGCTCAGGAATGAGAATGTGCTGCTCGACCATCCGGCCATAGACAGGGCGGTCCGGGAAATCGAAATCGCCCACGAAAAAGGCGAGAAAGTCCTGGTTTTTGGCCGCTATACCGCGCCGATGAAAAAGCTGGTCGAGTTGCTGAATGCGCGCCAGATGCTCCGGGCCTTGCGCGACAACACGCCCTGGCCACAGAGCGGCGTGCGCGAAAGCGAACACGACGCGGTCAGGGCCGCGCAACGGCAGCTCGGCATCCTGCGGGATGAATCGATCGACAGCATCAATGCGCAGTTAAAGCGTCAATATGAGGATCTTGAAAATCGTCGCCAGGCGGCACGTGAGCAGTTGTTCCATACACTGCGCGCCGGTTTGGCAACGTATCCCGACCACAGTGCTGCCAAGCGCCTGTTCCACGCGTTTGAACGCAATCCGGTCGGCCAGGCATCCGTCACCCGAGCCGTGATGGAACTGCTGCCGCATGACGAAGCGAGTCCCCAGGATTGGGCCGACGCGTTCGTGCATCTTGTCGATGCGGCAAGGGAGCGCGAGGATGTCGACGAACGCGGCGAAGCGGGCTTGAACGATGCTGGAGCGTCCGCGTTGTGGCTGAAGCTGGCTGAGAGCTTTGATGATGAATACCGCCATCCGCAGGGCGGCTTCGCGCGGCTGATGTACGGCGAAACCAAGCACGTTACGCGGCGGCTGCTGCAAATGTCCTTCAACCGTCGGGACAGCTATCCCCGAGTGCTCGTTGCGCAGTCAGTGGTCGGCCGCGAAGGGCTAAATCTACACAAGGCCTGCCGGACCGTGCTGCTCTTGCACCCAGAATGGAATCCCGCCGTGGTCGAACAACAGATCGGGCGCGTGGACCGGCTTGGCAGCCGTTGGGAGCAGCTGCTCGAGGAAGCGGTGGCGAACGGTGTCCGGGGGAGCGATCTTCCCCGCATCGACATCCTGCCGATTGTGTTCCAGGGCACTTACGACGAGCATAACTGGATGGTCTTAAAAGCACGCTGGGATTCGCTGCGGGCGCAACTTCACGGCTCGGTCATTCACGTGCCAGATGGCTATGACGATCCGCTACTGCGCAGGATTGCGGATGAAATCAATGATGCAGCCCCGGACTTTTCTCCCGGAACGGCCCCAGATTGAGACGCGGGAGTCCGGGCGAACTGATCCTACACCACAGCTATGGCCAGCCGCTAGCCTTTCCGTCGGAACTCACCACGTACGTCATATGCATATACAAAGCGATAAAAATTCATTCCTCGCTTATGAATTGGGACTGCTCAGCCTCAAAGCAGCACTTTCCACGCGAGCAAAGGACTGGCCGATATATTCGGCGAGTCGCAAGGGACACCAACGAAACGACGTCAAAACGGCCGTTCGTAAAGAACTGGATAGCCTTGCTACCCCATATGCCAACGGGCCGGTAAGCGAGGATGATCATGTGGCGCTGATCTCCGTGCTTGCAGATCGACTTTCCTGCCAGCACGAGTCCTCACTTTACAAAGGTAGATTTCGGTACGGGGTCGCCCAAAAACTAGTAAACATTCACCTCAAATACTTCTGGGCTGCTGGAGTGATCCCAGAGCCTCCGCACTGCCCAATCGACGGCATCATCCGAGATCGCGCGGGCCTGAACTACGACTGGACCGTAAGCGACTCTGTCGCGGAGTATGAGGCCGCTATCGCAGCACTTAGGCCGCACGCGCAGGCTCGAACGTTGACCACTTGGGAACTGCAGGAGTTTCGTCGCCGGGCGCAGGCATGATTCCTAACCCGTAGTTCCGGTGCCTAATGGCGCGGCTGAATGCAGTCGTTGAGTGCCTGCTTCTTTATGCTGTCGGCTACTGCCGCAGGCCGATTCTGTTGGAAGAGTCCCACAGATGACACTCGACCATGCTTTTGAAGGTGCTTCACCCCTTCGCCTTGATGAGATCGTTGTTCCAGGGGCGATCTGAAAGGCCGATCTTTCGATCTCCAATAACAGACCGGGTTTTACGAATAACTTATTGGTGGGGATTTCCTCAAAAATAAAGTATATAGTTACCTTTTGATTTATTTGGTTTGCTTTAATTTGGGATGCGCCTCGGCGAACGGTTGCGCCTGAGCCAGGTAAAGCGTCTCGGCATGCCGCCAATGACAGGCCGGCGGCTTGCTCCTGGCTCGACGAAGAAAGACTTGCTCGGTCTTGGTCACTCTCTACACGTGGCTGGGCTATGGATACGTCCTGGGCACGGGTTACTCAACTCTGCAATCTCCGATAGACATGAATATGCTCAACAAGATGGACCAGCCTTACGATCAAGTCATCGCTATGGTCGATCGGTCCCTTGCCGAAATTTCCGGAAAGGCCACAGTCAATGGCAACCTCGATCTGACAACTGCGATTGACCATTCCAAGGCATTGCTGGAGACGTTCCGCGACAAGACGGTGGAAGATGTCAGTGAACTCAGAGAGCTATCCGAGTGGAACACATTTACCATCGCGCTCTACGGAGAGACTAATGCGGGAAAGTCGACCCTGATCGAGACTATGCGTATTCAGTTGGGCCACAGTGAAAAGCTGGCCACGCAAGAGAAATTCAATGACTTGATCAAGGATCTGCACATCGACCCGAACGATCTGGTGGCTTTGGGCTCTGCCATCCAGACACTCGAGGCGAAGCTGGCCGACGGGCAGATCCAAGCCCAAGTAATGGAAAAAGGATGGCAGGACGAAGAGGCGACGTTCAAAGAAAAAATGGAAACCCTGGGAGCGCTCGCCAAACAGAAGCGGCAGGGATTTACGGTATGGAAACGGTTGATCTTCCTGTTCAAGAAGCTGGAAGAGGAGAAGATGCTGCTGGTGCTCCGCGCACAGCTAGGCCAGATGCAAGCCAGCAACGATGCACGACGGAAGGTAGTGGCCGATAACGTGCAGAAGGTCAGCGATGAGCTTGACCGATTGCGTGCCGATCTGGCCGAAATCGAAAAGGCGCTTGAGCGCCTGGAGCCATTGCAGGACGGCCGCATCATAGGTAATGGCCGCTCCGATTTCACATTGCAGTCCCATGCCTACCGCTTCGTGATTGATGGACAGCAATTTCAGTTGATCGACGTTCCGGGCATCGAAGGCGACGAAGCCCAGGTGCTGAGCGCGATCGATTCTTCGGTAAAAAAAGCCCACGCGATTTTTTACGTGACGCGCGCTGCCACGCCTCCGGGTTCGGGTAGCGAAGGCCAGGAGGGAACGATCGACAAGATCAAGCGCCAGCTTGGCAAGCAGACGGAGGTCTGGGCAATATTCAACAAGAGTGCGACAGCCCCGCAGATCCTGCAAGGGAAAACGCTCGCCAACAAGAATGATTTGATCGGCTTGGGCGATCTGGACAAATCGTTGGGTGCCGCGCTTGGTGACGTCTACAAGGGCCATTTCTGCGTCAGCGGCATGCCGGCTTTCCTGGCATCGGCAACTTGCCTGCTTCCCAACAACCCTCATACGAAAAGTCGGCAGAAGTTTCTATCGGAAATGAGTGCCGGCGACATCCTAGACCGCAGCGGTATGCGTGCATTTCTGCAATTCATCCGTGGCGACATATGCCGGGATTTTCGCAGGAAGATCGTTGAAGCCAACACGAAGAAGATCGCCAGCTGCCTGCAGGAAGGCATAGATCGCCTGCTTCAGGCGCGCGACAGTTTCGCGCAGGCTGCGAAGAAATTGAAGGTTCAGTACAAATCCTCTGCAACCCAGGTCGACGATCTGCTTTCCGGAACCAAAAGGCGGCTCGATAGCGAATGCAATGACGCGTTGGCTGAGAAGAAATCCTCCATGCGCATGGCGATATACAACTATATCGCCACGGATAAAAGCAATGAAGATTTTAAGGCGCACCTGACAGCGACGCTGCAAGAGCTCAAGGTGACAGTCGGCCCCGACTTGGAGCGCCGTTTCCAGAAAGTGTTCGAGTCGTTCAAGAACGATGCGGAAGATATAGTCAGAAAGAATCAGAAGAACGTGGACGAGATTCTTCTATACACCATCAACGACCCGTTTTCGGCTCTGGATATGAGCTTCGATACCAAGTTCGAAATGGACAACGGCATCAACATGTTGGGGCTTCTCTCGACTTTCGGTGGCGCCGTTGCGTTAGTCTGGGCGTCGTTCCTTGCCTCGAATCCTGCAGGTTGGACGGTCGCTGCGGTGCTTGGCGCCGTGGGTTTGGTCTTCAGCTTCTACAAGGCAGTGCGGAGTTTCTTCAGCTCCGACTACAAGATGGCGCAGCAGCGCAAGTCTGCGGATGAAAATCTCGACAAAGTGTTCGAGAAATTGGCTGAAATGCTGAAGCAGAACATCGATTCTGCCAAGATCCAGATAGGTAGCGCACTGGATGAAGCCAAGAAGCAGATGAACATTCCCTACGAACAGAGTGACGGCACCCGGAAAGCCTTGGAGAGGATTGCCGCCGACATGAAGGCCTTGCGCGATAAAGTCGGCAAGGCGTCCGCCTTTGATACGGCTGCCGTTGTTGAAAACGCAGCGTGAGTACAGGAGTCTTTGCAAAATGACCAGCACAATTCATTCGTTCGAGCAGCAGAGGCAGAAGGCCTTGCGCATCCTGTCCAGCTTGACCGCTTTCGTCGACGAGGGCCTGGATCTCGGGGTCCAACTGCACGCCGAGTTGGTGGAAAAGCTAAAGGCGTCGGTGGAAAGTACTACTGACCAGAAGCTCAAGGTTGCGTTGATCGGCGGATTCTCTGAGGGCAAGACGTCGATTGCTGCGGCTTGGCTGGAGGAGCTTGATCGCAAAAGCATGAATATCAGCCAGCAGGAGTCATCGAACGAGGTCGCGATCTACAACTTCAAGGATCAGCTGCAGATCATCGATACGCCTGGGCTGTTTGGCTTCAAGGAAAAGACCAATGCAACAACCGCTCAGATAGAGAAATACAAGGACATCACGAAGCGTTATGTGAGCGAGGCTCATCTGGTGCTCTATGTGATGAACCCGACCAATCCGATCAAGGAGAGCCATACCGAAGATTTGAAATGGCTGTTTCGCACGTTGAACTTATTGCCCCGCACAGTATTCGTGCTGAGCCGGTTCGACGAGGTGGCAGACATGTCTGATCCGGCCGAGTTCCAGGAACGGTTTTTGATCAAGAAGGAATCGGTCCTCAAGCGATTGGACGACGTGCTGAATCTGACGGCGCAGGAGCAGACGGATGTCAGCGTCGTGGCCGTTGCCGCCAACCCTTTCGATTTGGGCGTCGAGCATTGGCTGCAGAACCTCGGAGAGTTCCGTCGCCTTTCACGTATAGCCGAACTGCAGGCGGCAACACAGAAGAAGATAGAGGGCAATGGTGGTGTGTTGGCCCTGGTAAGTGAAACCAAGAAAAGCATCATCTCGGACATCATCGCCAAGCAGTTGCCTGCGGCAAAAGAGGCTTATGCCATGCTGGCTGACGAAGCTCGGCGCGTAACCGAAATCAAGCAGAGTCAAGCCATCGAGTTGCAGCGGGTTTACGGGAATATCGTGCAGGCTCAGGTGCGTCTGCGAGGCCGTCTGTTGCGCTATTTCGAAGACGTGCAATTGCAGGCCAAAAATGTCACGCTGGAGACGTTCGATGATTTCATGCACCGCGAAATTGGCAATGAAGGATGTCTGGTCGAGCAACGAATCCAGGAGATATTCAGTGACGAAGTTGGCGGGATCGCACGCGACCTGAACCGGATTGCAGTCAACGTCAATAACGAAATCGAGCATTACAACGACGTGGTTACCACGCTGGGGAAAAAGGGAGTGAAGTTCCTTTCACAGCCTGGCGTCATCACCAACGGCAGCATCCTGGCGGTGCGCGACGGCATCAGCACGGCAACCAAGATGGTTGGCCTCGACATTGGCAAGTATCTGAAGTTCAAACCCTGGGGGGCGACGAAATTGGCCAATGGCCTGGGCAGTGCGTTGGCCGTAGTCGGGATTGCCCTGGAAGCATGGGATAGCTATAAGGCGCAAGAGCGCCAGCAGGCTTTCGCGCAGGCCATTGAAACCATGCTCAAGAATCTGCAGGAACAGTCCAAGGACGTCGTACGGTTGATCGACTCTCCTGACTTTTCCGAGAAATTCTTTCCTGTCTTTGCGGATCTCAAGCAGCAACTCGGGGCCATCGATGCCGAAATGCATACACTGCAGGAGCGCCATTCCCGCTT
Source organism: Achromobacter sp. FW305-C-13 (assembly GCF_058783475.1). Taxonomy (NCBI): domain Bacteria; kingdom Pseudomonadati; phylum Pseudomonadota; class Betaproteobacteria; order Burkholderiales; family Alcaligenaceae; genus Achromobacter; species Achromobacter sp. FW305-C-13. The sequence continues at coordinate 954,455 of NZ_JBYSYN010000002.1, forward strand.
CAAGAAGTGGTACGACTACGGCACGGTCATCGATGCACAGTTTCGTGAAATCAACGAAAGCGATCGGGTCAACTGGGAGCAGGTGCCAGATATCGTGCTTGATACGGCTCCCGTCATCTCATCGATGGCGCCGGTTCCCGCGCCCGTTGAGCCTGCTACCTCACCGGCTGCAAAGGTCTCGCTCTGGTCTCGGTTGTTTTCTTGACAAGAGCGTCTTGCCGCCGAAGCCCAACGCTATGGGGTGAGTTGGATGTGCCCGCCGATTTCGCCCTGGGCTCCAGCCACCCTGGTGAATCGCCCCGGGTTTTGCGGAGGCTCCTTCTCTTGAGAGAATGCGAGCCATGAGCAAAAACAACGCGAACAAGTTTTCCCCTGAAGTGCGCGAGCGCGCGGTGCGCCTGGTGCAGGAGTCGCGCAGCGAGTACCAATCGAAATGTCCCTGGAATGACGTGTTCCCAAGTTAAATGAACCATTGAGGTTAATTTCTCATCTCGAGTGAACCAAATATTCCAAACTCAGTGAACCAAAAATACCTAACTCATTGATTTTTAACGAATGATATTCCCGGCTTCAATGAACTCCGACACTTGGCACACCCTGCGCGATATCAGCCTGGATGCCGCGCTGGACGACGCCGGCCGGCAGGTGGTCCTGGACTTCTGGCAACAGCACACGCCCATCTACATGAGCGTTGCCGGCGATTACGAATTTCTGGCAATAGAACGCGACTCGGGCCGCATCGTGCACGGCATCGAGCCGGAATTCGAGGACACCCGCGAGGTCGCCCCGAGTCTCGCGGCCCTGTTCGAAGACATGATTGCCGGCCGCGCCACGGCAGCGCTACTGGCGTAACGTCGTATGCGACGCCCTAGGCAACCCCACATGCCGCCCAATCTGAACGCATATGCCCACGACGATAGCCTTGCCTAGGAAACGCGGCTGGATTGTGCACCGTCGACGGTGGACGGTTGCGCGTGCCGCCGGCACCGGGATTTCGTTGTAGCCAGGGCATCTGCAAAAAAGCCCGCACCCCCGATCAGGGGTGCGGGTTTTTTGCGTCAGGCCCGAAGCAAGCCCGCCGCGGACTCCGTCATTCCTTCTTGTATGCCAGGTAGTCCTGATGGATCCCGATATGGTCGGCGATGTAGCGGGCGTCGTGCCAAACCCCCCATATGAATGAGGAACTGCGGTTGGTGAGGTTGGGCAGGCCTAAGAAGTAGATGCCTTTTTCGGCGGAGATGCCGCGCTTGTGGATGGGGTAGCCCTTTTCGTCGAAGGTGTCGACATCGATCCAGCTGAAGTCGACCTTGAAGCCGGTTGCCCACAGGATGGTCTTGATGCCGGCCTCGGCCAGGTTGAGGCTGAGGATGGGGTAGGTGAGGCACTCCGGGTCGGGCAGCAGTTTCCAGGCGTCGGGCTCGGGCGGAAGGTCCAGGCCATTCTGCTCGATGTAGGCGTCGGCTTCGCGCAGGACTTCGAAGTAGTCGGCATCGCCCTGGGCTACATCGCGGCCGAGGTTGTCGGCGAAGTGCAGCACCCCGTTTTCGTAGGAGGTCGTGATGCCTACCAATTGGATGCCGTCGCGGGCAAGGCGCCGGAAGTCGACGGTCTTGCCGTTCTCGTAGCCGCTTACGGCGAAGGCGACGTGTTCGCGCTTGGGCTTTTTCTTGACTTCGTCCCACATGCCCAACGCGCCCAGCCACCAGCAGTAATCGCGTTCGCGGTAGGAGCGGGGGGGGCGGTAGTGTTCGCCCACGGACAGGTAGACGGTGCGGCCGGCCTGGCGGAGCTCTTCGGCAATCTGCGAACCGGAGGCGCCCGCGCCGACGACGAGCACGGCGCCGTCGGCCAATTGCCCCGGGTTCTTGTAGGCCGAGGAATGAAGCTGCTGGATGCCGGCGCTTTCCGGCACGATTTTCGGATAGGTGGGGACCTGGAAGGGGCCAGTCGCGGCGACCACGTGCTGGGCTTCGATGGTGCCTGCGGAGGTGGTGACGGTGAAGCCCGGACGCTTCTCGTTGCGCTGGACGCGCAGGACTTCGACGCCGGTGCGCACGGGCGCATTGAGCATCTTGGCGTAGTCTTCAAAGTACTGGGCCATGCGCTCTTTGGGCGGGAAGACATCGGGTCCGACGTCATCGAACTTCAAGCCGGGAAAGCGGTCGTGCCAGGCGGGGCCGTTGGCCACCAACGAGTCCCAGCGTTCGGAGCGCCAGCGTTCGGCGATCCGCTTGCGTTCGAGCACGATATGCGCAATCCCCATGGCGCCGAGGTGCTCGCTCATTGCGATGCCGGCCTGGCCGGCGCCGATCACCAGCGTATTGGTTTTTTCAATTGACATGTGAAGATCCTAAGAAATACCGAGACCCTGGTGCGTCTCGAGGCTGACACGACGATCCGATTGGCACGCAGTGTGACCCCGAAGCCCTAAGTTGATAACTTCGTTTTTCAGACGGCTGACTTAGGAAAAAGCAAAGGTGTCTGTTTAGCCGGGCGGCAAGCACCGACGCGCTTGCGCCGTCGTGATTTCTTTTTTCCGATGGCCCCCATCAGCATCGGCAACGCACTGGAAACAGGGCTTTACCGTATTCTTGACTGCACCAGAAACGCTGGCGCCGCAGCCTTGCGTGCCATGCGGCCACCGCCTGTTTTTCCCGGAATCTTCGCGCCGGGAAACTGAACTCCGTGAGTGCAGCAGCCATGCCGAATAGTCCCTATGCCTCCGATAGCTCCAGCGCCGTCCGCCTGGAGGGAGTGGTCAAGAAATATCGCGATCACGCGGTGCTCCAACAGGTGTCCCTGAAGATCGAGCGCGGGGAATTCCTGACGCTGCTGGGCCCGTCGGGCTGCGGCAAGACCACCTTGCTGAACCTGATCGCGGGCTTCGCCGACGCCGACGAGGGCGAAATCTTCATCGACGACACGCCCGTCACGGCGCTGCCGCCGTATCAGCGGCAGATCGGCATCGTGTTCCAGAACTACGCGTTGTTTCCGCACATGACCGTGGAGCGCAATATTGCGTACGGCCTGCGGATGCGGCGCGTGCCGGCCGCCGAGATCGAGAGGCGGGTGCGGGAAGCCATGGCCCTGGTAAAGCTGGATGGATTGGGCGAGCGCAAGCCGCGCGAGCTGTCCGGGGGCCAGCAGCAGCGCGTGGCGCTGGCGCGGGCGTTGGTGATACGTCCCAAGGTCCTGTTGCTGGACGAGCCATTTTCCGCGCTGGACAAAAGCCTGCGCGGCGCCATGCAGGTGGAAATCCGCGATATTCAGCGCAGGCTGGGCGTGACGACGATCTTCGTCACGCATGACCAGGGCGAGGCCCTCAGCATGTCGGATCGCATCGCCGTGATGAATCAGGGCGTGATCCGGCAAGTCGCCACGCCCGACGAGCTCTACCGTAATCCGCAGGATCCGTTCGTGGCATCGTTCCTGGGCGACGTCAACATCCTGCCCGCGCACTATCACGGCACCAGCGCGGAAACCATCCAGCTGCGCCTGGGCGCGGGACTGACGCATATTCCCCGCCAGCGCCTGGTGGGCGGGTCGCACGAGGGCCACCGGCTTGATCTTTACGTACGGCCAGAACATATCAAGCTGGAAGCCCTGCATAGCGGATCAGTCCTGAGCGGCACGGTCGTCAACCACGTGTTCCAGGGCGATCACGTGGATCTGTACCTGGATGTGCACATTCCCGTGGAAGGGCGCCAGCACGTCATGGTGCGCACCTTCGACCTGAATTGCCTGCATGAATGGCCCGTGGGCGCCGTGGCGGGCCTTGCTCTGCCCGGCCACGGGGTCAGTGTCTTCAACGCGCCGTCCTGAGGACGGCTTCACGCGCATGCCCTTTCCTGGCGGTGGCGCCTGCGCAGCCGCCGAGTTTCCATTCGTCCGCGAGGCACAGTGCCATGAATCAAATTCCCGCTGAAATGCAAGCCATCATCGCCCGCGAGCCCGGCGATGCCACGGTATTGACGCTGGCCGGCAGGCCCGTCCCGGCGCCCGGCCCGGGCGAAGTGTTGTTGCGCGTGCATTCGGCCGGCATCAACCGGCCCGACATCATGCAGCGCCAGGGCGTGAGCAAGCCGGCGCCGGGCATGACCGACGTGCTGGGGCTGGAGGCTTGCGGCGAGGTAGCAGCATGCGGGCCAGGCGTGCCGGATGCCTTGCGCGGGCAGCGCCTCATGAGCCTGCTTGCGGGCGGCGGCTATGCGCCGTGGTGCGTGGCGCGCGTGGATCATTCCCTGACTGTGCCCGACGCGCTGGACGACGCGCAGGCAAGCGCCCTGCCGGAAGGCCTGTTTACCGTCTGGCACAACCTGTTCGAACTGGGCCGCCTGCGCATGGGGGAGACCGTGCTGATCCATGGTGGGGGTGGCGGTATCGGCACGCTGGCCATCCAGATGGCGCATGCCGCCGGCGCGCGGGTCATCGCCACGGACGGCGAACGCGACCGCCTGGACGCCTTGCGCGAACTCGGCGCCGACGAGGTGATCTGCTTTCATGACACGGATTTCGTCGAAGCCTGCGCGGCGTTCACGCAGGGCCGTGGCGTGGATGTCGTGCTGGATATCGTCGGCGGCGATTATGTGCGGCGCAATCTGCAGGCGCTGGCCTTCGGCGGGCGTCACGTGAGCCTTTCCTTCCTGCAGGGATCGGCCGTCACCATCGAACTGCTGACCCTGATGCAAAAGCAGTTGAGCCTGCATTCTTCGACCATGCGTCCGCAGACCGATGCCGAGAAGGCCCGGATGGCGGTCGGGCTCAGGCGCCATGTGCTGCCGTTGGTGGCCGCGGGCCGTATCCGGCCGAGGATGGCGCAAAGCCTGCCCCTGGCCGAGGCCGTGCGTGCGCATCAGTTGCTGGAAAGCGGCAAGGTGTTTGGCAAGCTGGTCCTCAAACCCTGACAAACGGAGAATGGATTGAAACTGCTCTATGCCCCGACGTCCCCCTTCGTGCGCAAGGTGATGGTGTGCGCGCACTTGACCGGCCAGGCCGGACAGATCGAATGGCTGGCCAGCGCCGCGCATCCGGTCAACCGCGATACGCGCATCGCCGCCCACAATCCGCTGGCCAAGGTGCCCACCCTTATCCTGCCGGACGGCAGAGCGCTCTACGACAGCCGCGTGATCTGCGAGTACCTGGCCGAGGCTGCCGGCGATACGCAGTTGTTTCCGGCGGGGCCGGCCCGCTGGGTCGCATTGACGCGCCAAGCCCTGGGCGACGGCCTGCTGGATGCCGCGCTGCTGGCGCGCTACGAGCACACGGCCCGGCCGGCCGAGATCCAGTGGCCCCAGTGGCGCGAGGCGCAGCTTGTCAAAGTCCAGGCCTGCCTGGCGGATATCGAGTCGCAGGCAGACGAGCTGCCGCGAACGCATCCGAGCATCGGCGACTTGACCCTCGCCTGCGCCCTGGGGTATCTGGATTTCCGCTTTCCTGAACTGGACTGGCGCACGGCGCATCCGCGCGCCGCAGCGTGGTTCTCCGTGTTCAACGAATTGCCTGCCATGCAGGCGACCCTTCCCCATGACGCCTGAGACTGCCTCCATGACGACGCGAAGCGCCACCACTACCTCTTCCACGGTCTGGTTTCTGAACGGGCCGAACGCCAATCTCTACGGGCTGGATGCCAACAAGACCTATGGCTCCGACAGTTTTCCCGTGCTGCAGCAGCGTTGCGAAAGCAAGGCCGCCTCGCTGGGCATCCAGTTGCACTTCGTCCAGTCCAACCACGAAGGCCAGTTGGTCGACTGGATCCAGGAAGCGCGCGGCGCTGCGCAGGGCGTCATCATCAACGCGGCTGGCCTGACCTATTCGTCGGTGCCCATCCTGGATGCCTTGTTATCCTTTCCGGGCAGGATCATAGAAGTTCATATGAGCAACATCTGGCGGCGGGAAGCCTTCCGCCATCATTCCTATATTTCCAAGGCCGCGGATGGTGTCATCGCGGGGCTGGGCGGCGATGGCTACGAACTTGCCATCGAGGCCATGTCCCGCCTGATCAACCGCGACACCTGAGGTAGACCGGCCATGCACGCATCCCCCCGTCCCGCCGTGTCGGGCGCAATGATCTTCTATAGCGATTTCGACGACTACACGGCCTGGCGCGATGCCATGCAGGCCTGCCTGCCCGGTTTGCGTGTGGTGCACGGCAACGACGCGTACGATCCGGCCGACATCCATTACGCGTTGGTCTGGAAGGCGCCGCAGGGCTTCTTCGACCGCATGAAGAACCTGCGCCTTATCGTGAATCTGGGCGCCGGGGTGGATTCACTCGTCGGCCGCGAAGACCTGCCCGCCGAGGTACCCATCACCCGCCTCACCGATCCCAATATGGCGCGCATGATGGCGGGCTATGTGCTGTTTGCCGCCCTGCGGTATGCGCGTGACATTCCCTATTTCGAAGCGGCGCAGCGGCGGGGCGAGTGGGCCTATCGTCACCCCCGCTCGCCGGAGACGGTGCGCGTGGCGGTGTTGGGCTTGGGCGAACTGGGCGCCTGTGCGGCGCGGGAACTGTCCCGCCAGGGGCTGACCGTGTTGGGTTGGTCGCGCAGCCCGCGCGACATCGAAGGCATCGAGTGCCACGCCGGCATGGCGGCGCTGGATACCGTACTGTCGCGCGCCGACATCCTGGTGGTGATGCTTCCGCTTACGCTGCAGACGCGTGGTCTGTTGGACCGTGAGCGTCTGCAGCGCCTGCCGCGCGGCGCGGCCCTGATCAATGTGGCGCGGGGCGCGCTGGTGGACCAGGCGGCCCTGACCGACCTGCTGCGCAGCGGTCATCTGGGCGGCGCGACGCTGGACGTCTTCGAGCGCGAGCCCTTGCCGCCTGGAGACCCGCTCTGGGGAATGGACAACGTGCTCATTACACCGCACCTGGCTTCGGTGGCCATTCCGGCATCGGCCGCCGGACAGATCGCCGACAACGTACTGCGAGTCAGCCAGGGCCTGGAGCCCGCCAACCGCGTCGATCCGGCGCGCGGCTATTGAAGGGCTCAGGGCTGCCCTGCGCCATTCCGATGCTCGCCCCACTGGGGGCTGCGCTTCGGATGGCTCCGGGGGCCTCGCCTTAAAGCCGCCCAATGCGAGGGTTTTGAAACCCGTTCATAGGTAGATGCCGGTGGCCTTGAACTCGCTCATGGGCAGATGCCGTGAGCCGGGGGCCGGGCGGAGGGATCCGAAGCGCAGGACCACCGGGCCGAGCATCGGAATCCCGCAGTCCGGACTCCGGCGGCTCAAGAACGAACCTGGCGTCACAAAATCAAACTTCCACATTCGACCCAAAAATTCTCTAGTGGTTGTCCTCGATATTGAGGATCCTGCCCAGCCCGAGGAAGCGGTTGGCGAAGATCAGCAGGCTGGCCGTCACCACGATATACACCACCGACAGCGCGGCCAGGGTGGGGTCGGCGAACTCGCGCACATAGTTGTACATGGTCACCGGCAGGGTCTGCGTGTTCTGGGTGGTCACGAACAGCGACGCCGTGAATTCGCTGAACGACATGATGGCCGCGAACAGCCAGCCGCCGAACAATCCGGGTGCCAGCAAGGGCACGGTGATTGTGAACAGGACCCGCACCGGCGACGCTCCCAGGCTGGCGGCGCTTTGCTCCAGGCGCTCGTCCAGGTTCTCCATCGAGACGTAGACGCTGCGCAGCACGAAAGGCAGGACGAGGATGACGTGGCACAGAATCACGATGCCGTAGCCACGATCGATGTTCAGCTGCGCCACCAGGATCAACAGGCCCAATCCCACCGTGAAGTGAGGGATCACCAGCGGCGAGAGCAGAATCGCCTGCAGGATGTTCTTGCCGGGAAACGCCATGCGCTTGACGGCAATCGCCAGGCCGGTGCCGATGACCAGCGCCAGCAACGACGACCAGAACGTCACCACCATGCTGGCGTGAAAGCCGTCGCGAAAGTCGGAGTAGGTGAAAACACGCTCGAACCAGCGCCAGGACCAGGCCTGCGGCGGAAACGTGAGCAAGGCTTTCTCATTGAAGGAAGCCAGCACCACCACCACGACGGGCAGCAGCACAAAGGCCAGAATCAGTGTGATCAGCACCGGCGCGCCGATACGCAGCCACAGGGGCAGGGATTTACGGAGACCCATGTCAGTGTCCTCCAATGACCTTGAGACGGCGCGTGACGCGGCCAAGCAGCATCAGCGCGATCGCCGTCAGGCCCAGGCCCATAACGCTCAGGCTGGCCGCCAGGGGAAAATTCATGGACGAGAACCCCAGCTGGTAGACCAATGTGGAAACCGTCGGAACGCGGCCTCCGCCGATCATTTGCGGTGTGGCGAAGGCGCTGAACGTCCAGGCGAACGAGGTCGTGATGCTGGCCAGGATGCCCGGCATCGACAGGGGAAGCGTGATGGTCAGGAAAGTGCGGACCGGCCCGGCGCCCAGGCTTTCGGCGGCTTTCTCGTAATCGCGGTCGATGTGCGAGATGGCGGTAGCCAACATCAGCACGACCACCGGAACGGTAACGTGCACCAGCGCCACCAGTACGCCAAGATGGCTGAACATCAGCGCCAGCGGCGTATCGATCAATCCCAGCTTTAGCAGCATCGAATTGATGAAGCCCGTGCTGCCCAGCACGATGATCCAGGAATAGGTACGCACGATTTCGCCCAGGAACAGCGGCGTGATGGATACGATCAGGATGAAAGACTTGATGTAGCGGTTTCGCACCCTGACCAGGGCATACGCCAAGGGGTACGCGACGAGCAGGGAGAAGACCGTCGTTTCCACGCTCAGGCGCAAGGTGTTGACAAAGGCATCGACGTAGATCTGCTTGCCCATGCCCGAGAAGTTCGAGAGCGTCAGGCCGCCGACATCCAGCGAACCGGGAATGAAAGTGCGCAAGCTGTACTGCAGCACGGCCGCCATGGCGACGCAGATGCACAGCGCGATGAAGCTGGCCGGGGATATCAGCCATCCCCGCAGGGTGGAACGCGCATCCATGGTGGACCCATCCTTCGTGTACGGTGAAAGCACGGCGGCGCCGCGGCCCGCAAGGCCGCGAGGCCGCGGTATCGGCAATCAGTTCATGATGTTTTCGGTAAACCACTTGCGCCACTCAGCGGTCTTTTCGGCGCGCAGCTTGTCGTCGATGACGATGGCCTGGGTATCCCATTGCTGCTTGGTCGTGAAGACGCCCGGCAGCGCGGCGTCTTCGGGCGAGACCTTGGCGTCGTCGATGACGGGGCTGGCCTTCTTCGCGGCCACGATCTTGGCCTGCACCTCCGGCGACAGCGCAATGTTCATGAACTTGTGCGCCAGGTCGGCTTTGGTGCTGCCTTTCATGATGGCCATGGTGTCCACCCCCAGGACTGCGCCTTCCTTAGGCATCGCGACCTTGATAGGCACCCCCTGGCCGATCATGTAATAGGCGTTCATGGACAACACGATCTGCACGGGTGTCTCGCCGGCGGCGATCAGTTGCTGGCTGTTGGCATCGTTGGTGTAGAAGGCCTTGAAGTTGGGCTTCAGCGCCTTGAGTTTGTCCTGGCCCTTTTCCCAGCTGCTTGCGTCGCCGCCCGAGAGCAGGGCCGAAATGTCGATGATATGGCTGGGGTCGAAATCGGGCGCGGACAGCTTGCCTTTCAGCGCCGGGTTCCAGAGATCGTTCCAGCTGTTGAAGGTGATGCCGGCGGGAACCAGGTCGGGGCGATAGCCGATGGTGTACACATACGCCCAGCTGCCAATGTGGTACGGGCTGATCTTGGCGCGATCGACCAGGTGCGAATAATTGGGGATTTTGCTCAGGTCCAGCTTCTCGTACAGACCGGCATTGACGTAGAGCCAGCCGATGTGCGATGTGGTGAACGTGATGTCGCTTTCCGGCTTGGTGGCGAGCTTGGCCTTGTTCAGGCGGTCGATGGTGCCACCCGTGATGTACTTCACCGGCACTCCGGTCTGCCGCGTGAACTCCTTGGAGATGGTCTCATCGATAAGGTCCCGGAAGCTGCCGCCCCAGGTGCTTACCACCAGGGCATCCTGCGCATGCGCCGTGCCGGCGAGGGCAGCGCCGGCAAGCATGCCCGCGCAAATAAGTTTCTTGATCATGACAACCCCTTTTCTATGTTGTTGGCTACAGAACCTGTTCGAGGAAATGCTTCAGGCGCTCGCTCCTCGGCGAGGCAAAGAACTGTTCAGCGGGCGCGGTCTCGATGATTTCGCCGCCCTCCATGAACACACAGCGGTCGGCCACCCTGCGGGCGAAGCCGATCTCGTGGGTGACGCAGATCATGGTGATGCCGGTCTGGGCCAGGTCTTCCATGATGCGCAGCACGGAACCGACCGATTCCGGATCCAGCGCGGACGTCGGTTCGTCGAAAAGCATGATGCGCGGCCGCAGGCAGAGCGCGCGCGCGATGGCCACGCGCTGCTGCTGCCCGCCGGAAAGCTGGATCGGATACTTGCCGGCCTGTTCGATCACATTGACCTTGGCGAGGTACTCCCGTGCCGTCTGCTCGGCCTCGCTGGCCGGCGTCTTCAAGGCGATCTTCAGCGCGAAGGTGCAGTTCTCCAGCACCGTCATGTGCGGAAAGAGATTGAAGCTCTGGAACACCATGCCCAGCTGGCGCCGGACTTGCTCCACGCTTTCCGGGCGCCGGGTGAGCGCCGTGCCATTGACGTGGATATCGCCCGAGTCGTGCTGTTCCAGATGGTTGATGCACCGGATGAGCGACGACTTGCCGGATCCCGAAGGGCCGCACAGGATGACGATTTCGCCGCTGGATACCTCAAGGTGGATATCTCGCAGCGCGTGGAACGACCCGTAGAACTTGTTCAATCCCGAGATGGATACCGCGGGCGCGCATTCAGAACGGACGGAGGACAACGGCGGCGTGATGCTGGACAGGATGGCAGTCATGATGGTTCGCGCTCTGAAGGACGGTCGGCCGGGCGGCTCAGACTCTGGCGAGATAGCGGTTCAACTTCCGATCCGCGATCGAGAATCCAAGACGTATGCTGTTGGTAATGCACCAGTAGATGGCCGCCGCCGTGATCAGGGGCGTGAACGGGTCATAGGTGTAGTCGAACACGGTATTGGCGGCGGCCGTCAGGTCGACCAGGGTGATGGCGCTGACGGCCGCCGTGCTTTTCACCATGATCAGCAACTCGTTCTGATAGGCGCGCAGTACATAACGCGCGACCAGCGGGAGCCGCAGTCGGAACAGGATTTGCGCGGGCTTCAGGCCCAGGGTCTGCGCGGCTTCGATGGTGCCCTTCGGAATTGCCGCCAGCCCGCCGCGGATGATCTCCGCCATGAAGCCGGAGTGCGTCAGCGCCAAGCCCAGCCAGGCGCAGACATACGCGCTGGAAAAGACGTTCCACAGAAAGGTATCGCGTACGAAAGAGAACTGCGGCAGTCCGCTATAGATCAGATACAGCAACACCAGGCTGGGCACTCCGCGGAAAAAACCGATGTAGCTGCTGGCGAAGAGGGCGCGCGGACCCGGGCGGAAGCTTGCCAGGGCAACCGGCAGCGCCAGCAGCAGGCCGATGACAAGCACCGGCAGCAGCACGGCGAATGTCGTGCCGGAGCCGGCCAGCAGTTTGGGCAGACTCTCCCAGGCCACCTGGAAATCAAAGTGCATGAGACGCTCCCTGGGTCACGACGGGATGGAAGCCGCGCGCGGCCCACGTTTCAACGCGACGGGCCACGTAGTAGGTCAGCCAGGTCATCAAGAGGAAGAAGAACGCCGCCAACATGTAATAGACGAAAGGTTCCTTGGTTACGCCGGAAGCGAGCTTGGCGTAGGCCATGATTTCCTTCAGGCCGATCAACGAAATGAGAGCGGTGTCCTTGAGCACGACGATCCACATATTGGTCATGCCGGGCAAGGCCAGGCGCAGCATCTGGGGCAGGATCACCTTCAACCAGATGGCGCTGCGCGGCACCAGCAGCACGCGCGCGGCTTCGAACTGGCCGTGGGGCACGTTCTGGATGGCGCTGCGTATCAAGTCGGCCAGGTAGGCGCCATACACCATGCCCAGCGCCGCCACTGCCGCCATGAAAGGCGTGATCTCGATACGCTGACCGATGCCAAACGGCGAGAGCAGGCCGGCGACGATCTGCGAGCCGCCGTAATAGAACAGGAATCCCACCAGCAGCGAAGGCACGCCGGTGAAGATGGAGGCATACGGGATCCAGATGATCCTGGCCAGCCATGTCGGCCGTAGCGTGATCAGGGCGAAGAACGTCCCGATCGCCAGCGCCAGCAGATAGGCACAGACGGCGACCTGGATCGTCATCATCGCGCCGGTCGCGAGTTGCTGCACGAAACCCATCGAAGGCATGAGGTATTCCTATAGCCTGTTCACATTGAAAGGCGCCTTGCGCAGGCCCTGGCAAGCGTATGAAACACGCCGCCTGATCCACCGCCCTAATGGCGGGCGGCCCAGGCGGGGTGCGGGTATGCGGCTAGCGGCAGGCCGCTTCCTCGGGCAGGAGCTCCACTTCCATATAGGGTTTGCGCAGCTTGGTGAAGGTGCAGTCCTTGATGATGGTTTCCAGCGTGGCGTTCATGCGGTTGAGCAGTTCGCCGCCGTCCTTGCGGGCAATCCAGCTTGAGCCGGCTTCGCCGCCACCGGTCCACAAGTCGCCACCGGCGAATTTCCAGCCCTTGCCCTGGGGCTTGGACAGGAACTCGTTGGTCCAGCTGATCTTGGGACCCAGGCTCATGTCCAGCCGCCCGTTGGCCAGGTCTAGCCGGATCTGGTCGGGGTTGTCGTAGAACACGATCTGCACCCCGCTGCCGAACGTCTCGGACACGTATTTGGCTTGCGCCGACCCGCGTTGCAGGCCGATGCGCACGCCCTTGAGCCCTTCGGGCGTAAAGGTGTAGTTCTTCGCTTCCGGCACCACGTAGGAATCCGGATTGAACAGCACCGGGCGGCCAAACAGCACCTTTTCCTTGCGTTCCGGCAGCGGCTTGGTCTGGCTGACCACGGCGTCCAGCTTCTTCTGCAGCAGTGCTGGAATCAGGGCCTTGAAGTCCATGACGACGATTTCGCAATCGACTTTCATCCGCTTGCACATTTCGCGCGCCAGGTCGGGTTCGAAGCCCGTCAGGCGACCCGAGGGATCGACCATGCTGAACGGGGGATAACTTCCCTCGTTGCCAAGCACCAGCTTCTCGGCGTGGGCCGGCGCCAGGACGAATAACGAGGCGCTTGCGAGTGTCAGCGCCGTGATGGTTTTGTGCAGATGCATCTTTTTTCCCCTTGTTTATTGGTTATCCGCCGTGGCGAAGTGCTTACATCGTGTTGGCCTTGGTCAGGTGGGCGTTGAACAGCGACCCGTAACCGGGCTTGGCGCCTGCCGCGCCGGTAAGTTCCAGGCAGTGCCAGAACGAGGCCTGGATGGCCGAGATCACCGGCTTGCCCAGTTTCTGTTCCAGCGCCTCGATGGCCCCGACGGTCCGGAAGTTGGTGCACGAAACGAAGATGGCGGTGGCATCGGGGTGGTCGACCGAGATCACATGGTCATAGACCTTCTCTAGCGACACCTCGGCCAGCGCATGGTCATCCGAAATGCCCAGGCAGGCGCTCTTGACGACCTCGTGGCCGTTTTCCTGCAGAAAGCGGATGGCGCGCTCATGGATTTCCGGCAGATACGGCGTGGCCAGCGCAACCTTGCCCGCCTTCACCTGCTTCAAGGCCGCGAGCGTGGCGGTGGACGCCGTGGTGATCTGCGGCCCTGGCACCCATTGCCGCAGCTTCTGGATCAGCGCCTGATCGTAGGCGGTGCCATGCAGAAATGAGGCGCTGGTTCCGCCGAACAGCAACACGTCGATGGGTGCCGCGCCAGCCAGGCGCGCGGCCTGTTCGAGTTCCGGCGCGTTCATCATTTCCTCGATGCCCTGCACGGTGACCTTGGGCAGCTTGATGCGCGCGGTATGGGTGGAAACCCCCGGACCGGACATGGCCCACATTTCTTCTTCCATCACGACGCTGGAGGCGATGTAGATCAGCCCGATGCGGGCAAGATCGCCAGAGCCGTCGTAGCGGAATCGGGGGTAGGCGGTGGGTAGGGGCGTTGAGGCGGTGTTCATCCGGTTTCCCTGCAAAAAGAGGTTGCTTCGGCCAGCGAAAACCAATGATGAGAGACGAGGTCCGAGCGACCAAGTCGCCTTTTCCGTTGGCATGGATCGATTTTCCTGATGGCCGGACGAGGCGTCCCAAGCCATGGTGAGGGCCAATTGCCGGGGGCGCCGCCCGCGTCAGGATTTCCGAGACGGGACGCCGGAAAAAACAAATAGGCTGCCGCCCCGCTTGAGCCGACCATCAGCGGGCAGGTCACGGCCTTATGCGATGCCGCTTGCCAGGCAGACGCAGGGTCCCCGGATAAACCCTAATAATGAGTCGAGCCATGAAGCACAAGCGCATACGCACCTTCAATACCAAGGCAACCTACCCGGAACAGAAACTCGACAACGATCTGTGCCAGGCCGTCGTCGCGCGCGGCAGCACCGTCTTCCTGCGCGGGCAGATCGGCCAGAACCTGGACACGTCCGAGAGCGTCTGCATCGGCGATGCCACCGGCCAGGCGGAGCAGGCGATGAAGAACATCGACATGCTGCTCAAAGAAGCGGGCGGCGAACTGCAGGACATCTGCAAGATCACGATCTACATCATCGATCCCCGTTATCGCGAGGCGGTCTATCTTGTGGTCGGCAAGTGGCTCAAGGGCGTGTTCCCCGTATCCACCGGCATCGTGGTGTCGGCATTGGCGCGCCCCGAATGGCTGGTGGAAATCGACGCGACTGCTGTTATTCCGGATTGACGCCTCAGGAGGCCCAGGTCATGACTTTTTCGATCATTGCCCGTTGTCCGGCCACAGGCCAATTCGGCGCGGCCGTCTCATCGTCGTCACCCGCGGTCGCGGCGCGTTGCGTCCGCGCGCGCGCAGGCGTCGGCGCGGCGGTCAGCCAGAACATCACCGACCCCGCCCTTGGGCCGCTGATCCTTGACGCGATGAGCCAGGGCCACTCGCCCGAACGCGCGCTGCAGTCCCTGGCTGAACGTCCTTTCATCAGCTACCGGCAACTGATGGCCATCGACGCCACGCAGGCGCCGGCCATCTTCACCGGGTCGAACGCGCTGGGCCGCCTGGCCAGCGCGAAGGGCGAGCACGCCGCGTGCGCGGGCAATATGCTGGCGTCGCTGGATGTGCCCGCCGCCATGCTGTCGGCGTTCGAGAAGACGCCGGGTTCGCTGGCTGAACGCCTGATGCAGGCCATGCTGGCGGGGCAGGCGGCGGGCGGCGAAGAGGGGCCGGTGCATTCGGCCGGGCTGCTGGTGGTGGCGGAGCTGGATTGGCCTATCGTCGACCTGCGCATGGACTGGGTGGAGCAATGCCCCGTCGAGACGCTTTACGAGGCCTGGAAGGTCTATGAGCCCCAGATCCAGGACTACGTTACCCGCGCCCGGGATCCGCGCGCCGCGCCAAGCTTCGGCGTGCCCGGCAATCTGTGACAGGCTGTGGAAGTTGGCGAGTGCGAGAAAACCCGAGGAGCGTCCTGGCCGCTGTCCGGGCATAGTGGGACACTTTTCCTCGGTGCGGCGCATGCCGGCGCCGGGCCACGGTGACGGTCCGCCAGCCGGAACGCCATCTCCCTCCAGCCTGCTCCAGTTTTCTCACTTCGGACTATGCTCAATCGCATTTCGCTGCGCCAGATGGAGTACTTCGTCGCCACGGCCAAGCATGGCAGTATCGCCGCGGCATCCAGCCAGATCCACATTTCGGCGCCTTCGATTTCGGCCGCCATCGCACATGTCGAAACCGAGTTGGACGTGCAGTTGTTCGTCCGGCATCCGTCCAAGGGCCTGGCCCTGACGGTGCTAGGCCAACAGGTCATGAGCGAATGCGAAGACCTGCTCGACCGCGCGTCGCGCCTCTACAAGATCGCGTCCGTCTCCAGCAATGCGATCCAGGGCGCTTTGCGCGTGGGCTGCTTTCAGTCGCTCACGGCCATGATCGCGCCCGAGGTGATCTTCGGCTTCGCGCGCGCATTCGACAAGGTCGAGCTGCACATGGTCGAAGGCGACCAGCAGTTGCTGATCGACAAGCTGCATACGCTGGAGATCGACGTCGCGCTCAGCTACGACCTGAGGCTGGGCGACGAGATATCGTTCGAGGCACTGGCGCGTCTGCCGCCCCATGTGGTGGTCAGCGAACTGCATCCGCTTTCGCAGCAGATCGCGGTGACGCTGGAGGACCTGGCCCGCCTGCCCATGGTGTTGCTGGACCTGCCTTTGAGCCGTGACTACTTCATGTCCCTGTTCGCGAAGGTCGGACTGGAGCCGAACATCGTGGCGCGTTCGCGTTCGGAGGAAGTGGTGCGGTCCATGGTGGCCAACGGGATCGGCTATGCCTTGTTCAACGTGCGGCCAAAGTCCACGCAAGCGCTGGATGGCAAGCGGCTGGTACGGCTGCGCCTGGTGGGTGAACACCGCCCCATGCTGCTAGGCCTGACGACCTACAAGCCGATGAAGCCGTCGCGCCTGACCGAGGTGTTCATGCAGCGCTGCCGCTCCTATATCTCTGATCAATACATTCCCGGCATGAGCGAAGGCAGTTTCTTCGATCCTTACGTGCTTCCCGAAAACAAATGAACGGACGGCGCGCGCTAGCGCCTTCCATAGTCTTGCAGGCCGATGCCATGAACAAACCGACTCCGGACAACAGTCCAGACCTATTGCGCGAATTGCTCGCGTTCCAATCCGTCACGCTGACGCCGAACATCGAACTCATCGAGCGTGTGCGGGAATTGCTGGCGCAGGCCGGCATCGCGTCCACGCTGGTGGCGGACCCGCAGGACGCCGGGCGCAGCAATCTGTACGCGTCCGTGGGCCCACTGGATGTGCCCGGCATCCTGCTCTCGGGCCACACCGATGTGGTCCCCGTGACGGGCCAGCCCTGGACCTCGCCGCCCTTCGAGGCAACCCTGCGCGATGGGCGCATTTATGGGCGGGGCAGCGCAGACATGAAGGGCTTCGTCGCCTGCGCCGTGATGGCCATGATCCGCGCCGCCCGCCAGCCGCTTGCGCGTCCCTTGCATCTGGCGCTGTCGTTCGATGAGGAAATCGGCTGCGTGGGTGTGCGCCATATGCTGCGGGCGCTGGAACACATGGAACCGGCTCCGCTGCTCTGCGTCGTGGGAGAGCCCACGTTGATGAAGATCGGCACCGGCAACAAGGGCAAAGCGGCCTACCGCGCCTTGTGCTGCGGCCAGGCAGGCCACTCGGGGCTGGCGCCTCATTTTGTCAATGCCATCCACACGGCCAGCGATCTGATCAGCGCCTTGCGCGACGTGCAGCACGACCTTGCCGAACACGGGCCGCGCGAATCCGGCTATGACGTGCCGTACACGACAGTGCATGCGGGCACCATCAAGGGCGGCACGGCGCTGAACATCGTGCCTGCGGAATGTGAAGTCAATTTCGAGATCCGCAACGTCGCGCAGGATGACCCGAACCAGATCCTGGAGCGGGTGTTGGCGCTTACCAGAACGAAAATGCGCGCCGCGGGCGCCCGGCCCGATGCCGAGCCGCCCCAGGTCACGACCGTCAATACCTATCCCGGCCTTGCCACGGCGGACGCCTCGGAAGCCGTCACGCTGCTGGCCTCGTGGCTGCCGCCGGACACGCCGCTCGTCAAAGCCGCTTTCGGCACCGAGGGCGGGTTGTTCCAGCAGCTGTGGGCGCAGACGTCGGTGCTGATCTGTGGACCGGGCAGCATCGAAGTGGCGCACAAGGCCGACGAGTACGTCGAGCTATCGCAGCTGGAAGCGTGCGACGCCATGATGGAGAAGCTGACGCAGTATCTGATGGCGTAAAGCCGGGATCCGGATCTTCACTAGAGGATTCAGTGGCGCCTGTTGCCTGCCGCACGCGCCACGAACCACGCTTCGGTGTGGTTAGTCAGATAGCGGCCATCGCTGCCGTTGAATCGCGCGGCGGCGTCCGGCCAGGCTATCAGCTTGCGCTCGGCGCGGCGCGCGGCCTCGCCATTGGCAAGGTCCAAGCCGTAGACCTTGTGCGCCTGCGCCGCAGTATCGAAGGCGATGTCAGCAAGCGCAGCGGTCTCGGTGTCAGACGCCGGGATGGCGGCGCGAAGTTCGCCGTTCAGCAGGCAGTCGGGTGCATAGTTCGCCGGCGCGGCGCGCAGCAGGTTGATCAGCCCGCGCCCAACGATGGCGTATATCCAGTGATCGCCACCGGGATGGCGAACCACGTACCGCGCGTGAAAGTCGTTTTCCGGAACGAGGTCTGAATCGACCAGCGTGACGAGGCGGCCCGCGCAAGCGGAAATATCAGTCCCATAGACGGGCGTGGCGGTATGAGTTTGTTGGGACACATCGATGCAGCGAATCGCCGGCAATCGAGTGTGAAGCGCCTTGAAGAACGCCACTTCGTCGTCAGCGGTCATGAATACGCCCAACTGGCGCGTTTTGTTGGTTCCCATCCCGGGCTCCGGCTCCTGGCGGTGTTCGAGATGGTATCGCTTTATGGATGCGGGTCCTGTCCTTTTTGCGAACGGCTTCCGTTCAGGGAAAGGATTGATGATGACTCAAGGCGTGACCTGATACCCGCGTTGTTGCATGCAATTCGTGTAGGCCGAAGACGCGGCGGCGTTGGTTTGCGCCGTTTCGCGCCGATCCTGGCGCTGGCGGGAACCGCCTACCACTGCGCCGGCCACCGCAGCGTTTTTCGCCTTTTCTTGTCGATAGTCTTGCTTGACGTCGTCGTCGACGCGGTCAGAGAGCGCTTCGTGTTGATTGCTACGTACGCCCGCGACCGCCGCGCCGGCAACCGCTCCGGTCGCCGCGCCTCGGGCACGGCCGCCGGATGGCGGCGGCGCGGCGTTGCCTGTGCCGCCAGCTTGCGATTGGCATGCGGCGACGTCTTGCTGAGTCAATTCGGCAGACTGGCCGTTCATCGGCGTCACGGTCTGTGCGGTCGCGCAAAGGCAGTAAAGAACTAGGGGAGCCGCCCCGGGGAAGATGGACTTTTTCATGAAAAACTCCATTCAGGTGATGGGGACCCTGACGCTTTCAGTCTAGCTTGGCCTACGGGTACCGAGTCCCGCTCATCCATACCCAAGATGGGGTATGGGCCTTTGCCTGGCCTGTTTTTTACTAATTTATATCCGGGTAATATTGACGGATTAATTTAATCCGGGTAAAAATGCGTCCAGCGATTATCGCGATCAAGGATGCAACGATGAGCTCATTCGATTTGAACGCTGGCGCCACCGCGCCGCTGTCCAATGAAATCGACCTGATGGACCTGCCCGTGGAGGGCGCGCTGCCGCCCGAGCTGGACGGGATACTGGTGCGCAACGGCCCCAATCCGCTGCGCGGGCGCTTCGAGGGCAATGACGTGCTGTCGTGGTGGCCCCAGCCGGCGATGCTGCACGCCATTGAATTCCGGGAGGGCCGGGCGGCAAGCTACCGCAACCGCTGGGCTCGCACCCGGATCTGGGCAAGCGAACATGCGCCGCATCTGGCGGCCGACCTGCCTGACACCAACCCCAACGTCAACGTGCTGCGCCACGCCGGTGAAACGCTGGCGCTGGCCGAGGGCGGCGCGCCGCTGGCGATGACGCCGGGATTGGACTTTCTGGGAACCAGCCGGCGTCATCCAGGCCTGGCGGGCGGCATGACCGCGCATCCGAAAGTGGACCCCGTGACCGGCGAGTTGATGAGCTTCCGTTCCCACTGGGAACAGCCCTGGTTGCGCTATGGCGTGGCGGACGCCGACGGCCAGCCGGTGCTGGACCAACTGATCGACATGCCTGCGCCGTCGATGATGCACGACATGGCGATCACGGGCCGCTACAGCATCCTGTTGGACCTGAACGTCGCGTACGACTTTTCCATGCTGTCGCGCGGCTACCGCATGCCGCTGCGCTGGCACGACGAACGGCAGTCGCGACTGGGCGTGATTGCGCGCCTTGGCGGGCCGATACGCTGGTTCGAGGTGGCGCCATGCTTCATCCTGCACGTGGTGAACGCGTACGATCTGGATGCCACGACGCTGGTGCTGGATGTGGTGCGCTACCCGGAATACCTGCGTGTGTCGCGCAGCGGCGCGGGCTTCGAAGAGAACCCCTTGGGCGCGCTGTGGCGTTATGTGATCGATCTGGCGCGCGGCGAGGTCAGCGAGCGGCAATGGGACGAGGCCGGCATCGAATTGCCGCGCATCAACGAGGGCCGCACCGGGCGCTCTTACCGTTATGCCTACGCGGTGCAGCAGCCTAGCAATGTGGAAATGCGCGGCGTGGTGCGCTACGACCTGGAAAACGGCCCGACCCAGCAGTATCGCGTGCCGCCCGGCGACCAGAACAGCGAGCCGGTGTTCGTGCCGCGTCCCGGCGCGCGGGATGAGGACGATGGCTGGGTGCTCGCGTGCGTGTATCGCCAGGCCAGCGACACCAGTGACGTGGTGGTACTGGATGGGCGTGATCTGGATGCGGGGCCGTTGGCGACAGTGCGGTTGCCGCACCGGATTCCGGCGGGGTTCCACGGGGCGTGGCTGCCACGGGGGGATGAAACGGGTTAAGGCACTGGGTCAGCGCGCGCGTGCAAGGGATGACCAAGCCGCACCTTGAAACGCGGTGCTGGCGGACGGGTCATCCCCAGCACGATCAGCCTGCCGTGGCGGGTACCGGCGTGTTCAGCAACTGCTGTTCCCACAGATAGGCAATGCCGCTACCGGCGGCATGCTGAACGAGGATGTCGGTCAGCCCGGCGGCGGTGTCGACGCGCGCCCAGTCGCGTTGCCACTCGGCGGCCACCGCCATCCACGTCATCAGATTCACGCCGGCCGCCGCCATGCGCTGAAGGGCGACTTCGTGCGCTTCGACCGACACGCCGCCGGAGGCATCGGTGACGACCGTCACATCCCAACCTTCGCCCGCCGCCTGGATCGCCGGCATTGCGACGCAGACCTCCGTCCACAGCCCGGCGATGATCAACTGCTTGCGGCCTGTGGCCTTGGCCGCGTCGACCACTTTTTTGTCTTCCCACGTGTTGATGAACGTGCGATCTATGACTTCCTGGCCGGGAAAGACATCGGTGATCTGGGGAAAGATGACGCCGCCCCGCGCCGCGATCACGCTCGTCAGAATCGTGGGCACGCCGAAGACCTTGGCGGCCTTTGCCAACGCCGTCGAATTGTTGACCACGGCATGCGGGTCGTGGCTGTTCAGGTTGGTAAGTTGATAAGGCTGGTGGTCGATCAGGACGAGTACCGAATCCTCAGGACGGAGAAGCGAATCGAGGCCGTTACGAAAAGTCATTAGTGATCCCTGGTTTGTTGTGGTTGCGAAGATTGCATTGCGAGTCGCGCTGCAAGTGCCTTCCGGAAAGCGTGCGCTTGTGGCGACGTTGCCCGGATCCCGCATTATGTTTTCGCGCATCTTGATGCGGTAGTTCCGTTCCAAGGCAAGCTGTGTCGCACAAACGGGAACACCACCACAGTAGGCTGCCGCAACGCGGAGCAGGCTGATTCGACGCGGGTCACGTAGTGCTATCCTGCGGCGAACTGCGTCGCAAAACGGGGAGCCACGCAAATTGGATATCGAAGAACTTCAGACCTTCATCGAAGTCGCCGATGCGGGCGGCGTATCGCCCGCTGCACTTAGACTAGGCGTTTCCAAATCGATCGTCAGCCGTCGGTTGCTGCGCTTGGAAACGGAGCTTGGCGTCCAGTTGCTTGCGCGAACCACACGCGGGGCGGCGCTTACCGAGGCCGGGGCGATTTTCAGAGACCATGCGGCCAGGGCCTGCGCTGAGATCGACATCGCCCGGGAAACGATCGTGCCCGCCGGCGAGCTGCATGGCCGCTTGCGAGTCGCCGTGCCGGTGTCGTTCGGCCTGACGCATTTTGCGCCGGTGGTCGTGGAGTTGGCGCGACGCCACCCCAAGCTTCATGTCCAGACCTGCTACAGCGATCGCTTCGTCGATCTCATCGCTGAAGGCTACGACTGTGCGATACGAGTGGGCTATCTGCAGGACTCCAACCTGATCGCACGGCGCGTCGGTCCCATTCACGGCAAGCTGCTCGCCAGCCCCGGCTACATCCAGGCGCATGGGGCGCCCGAGGCACCAGACGAACTCGCCGCGCATGAGGCCCTTATGCAGGGCACCGAGACCTGGCAGTTCATGGATGGCGACAAGACCATCACGGTCCGCCCGCAAGGGCGCTTCAAGGCCGACAACGGCGCGGCCTTGGTCGCCGCCGCGACGGCCGGGCTCGGGGTCGCTTATCTGCCCGATTGCCTTACCCATGGCTACGTGGCCGCCGGTGCGCTGGTGCCCATCATGACCCGTTATCCCCCGCCGCCTGCCGGCGCCTACGTGATCCGCCCGCCGGGCCAGCATCCCGCACGAAAGATACGCGTCTTGACGGAGCTGTTGATCGAACATTTCGGGCCGTCGCCGCATTTTGCGGGGAGCTGAGGTAGGGCGAAGGGGGGCTTCGGACCTTGCTGTCCTGAACGCCCGGCCCGTGCTGCGCGTTCCTAGGCTGGGTCCGTACGCCGCAACGTATCCAGGAAATGCAGGGCTGCCGCCGACAAGGAGCGCTGCTTCTTGAGCAATATGCCAATTTCGCGCGAAGCGATGGGCGAATGCAGGGCCAAGCTGCACAGGCGCGTGGCATCCATCAGGCGCAGGGCCAACTGCGGTACCGCTGCGATGCCTACGCCGGCGGCCACCATCGCGCCCACCACCGAAATATTGTCGGACACATAGTTCATTTCCGGCATCCGCCCCGAGGCGGCAAGGATCCGGTCGGTTACCTGGCGAATGCTGCTGGCCGGACCGCTC
This sequence comes from Achromobacter sp. FW305-C-13, assembly GCF_058783475.1. Lineage (NCBI taxonomy): Bacteria > Pseudomonadati > Pseudomonadota > Betaproteobacteria > Burkholderiales > Alcaligenaceae > Achromobacter > Achromobacter sp. FW305-C-13. The sequence continues at coordinate 977,307 of NZ_JBYSYN010000002.1, forward strand.
GCGATATAGGGACGGTCGGCGAAAACACTCCAGTCCACGCGTTTTTTCCGCGTCAGCGGATCGTCGATGGGGCAGATCAGCACGAACTTTTCTTGCAGCAGCGGAGAGAAGGTCACGCTGGCCGGCTGGTCGGGAACTTCGATGGAGATGCCAATGTCCGCATTGCCTTCCGACACGGCCTGCGTGATCTGGCGCGCAGAGACGGCGTGGATATTCAGCCGCACCTGGGGGTGCGACTTCTGGAAGGCCCGTGCCGCCGTTGGCAACAAGGCGGAAGCTACCGAGGGCAGCGCCCACACGTTGATGCTGCCGCGACGGCCCGCGATGAACTCCGACAGATCGCTGAGGGAATCGCGGAATTCCGACAGCATGCGCGTCGCGATGGGCACCAGTTCCGCGCCGGCGGCGGTAAGCGCGACGCCGTGCTTGTCACGATCAAAGAGCCTGGCATCAAGCTTTTGTTCCGCGGCCTGCACCCGGCGGCTCAGGGCCGGCTGCGAGATATGCGCGCGTTCCGCAGCCATGCGGAAGTTCAGCGTCTCAGCCACCAACAGCACGGCTTCCAATTCGGAAATGGTCAGGGTCATCGCTTGCGTGATGCGTTTGAGTTATCACCAAGATGTAAATATAGCAATTTCCATATCAGGAAAGTCGAACCATACTGGGGTGAAACGCAAGTACGGACGGAGACAGACATGAATGAACCGCGCAAGCGGCTACGCATCGGCGTTGGCGCCGGCATGGCCGATGACCGCATCGGCCCCGCCATGCCATTGCTGGAAAGCTGCGATATCGACTATCTGGTGTGCGAGTGCCTGGCCGAGCGAACCATCGCGCGCGAAACACTTTCGCGCAGGCACGATGGGGCTCACGGCTATAACCCGATGCTGCAGGAGCGCATGCGCGCCTTTCTGCCCGCCTGCCGGGACAAGGGCGTTCGGCTGGTGTCCAACATGGGCGCGGCTAATCCGGCGGGCGCCGCCCAGGCCGCGCTGGAGATCGGCCACGAGTTGGGGTGGGACGACCTGAAATGCGCCGCCATCGTCGGCGATGACGTCGCCGACCGAGTGCGCCAGCATCCAGGACTTCGATTGATGGACCGCGACCTGCCGCTGGAATCGATCCTGCCACAGCTGGCTTCCGCGAATGCGTATCTGGGCGCCGATGTCGTCCGCGATGCGCTGGCCACCGGTGCGCACGTCGTCATGACTGGCCGAGTTGCTGATCCCTCGCTGTTTCTCGGGGTGGCCCTGCATCACCACGGTTGGGGCTACGACGACCTGCCCAGACTGGCGGCCGGCACCATCATGGGCCACCTGTTGGAATGCTCTGCCCAGATCACCGGCGGCTACTTCGCCGACCCCGGCAAGAAAGACGTTCCGCGATTGGCCGAGCTGGCGTATCCCTATGCCGATCTATACAGCGACGGGGAGCTTTATATCGGTAAGCCCGCAGGTTCGGGCGGGCGCCTGGACCGCATGACGTGCGCCGAGCAGGCCCTCTATGAAATTCACGACCCAAGGGCCTATGTCACGCCCGATTGCGTACTGAACCTGGATGGCCTGCATTTCGAAGAACAGAACGCTGACCGGGTGGCGGTGCGCGGTATTCACGCCGCGCCGCGCACCGACAGCTATAAGGTCGTGGTCGGATACTTCGACGGTTGGATCGGCACGGGAGAAGTGGCCTACGCAGGCGTGAATGCCATCGCGCGGGCCCGGCTGGCAGCCGACACGGTGAAGGAACGGTTTCGTCTCGATGGCGGCGAGGCCAGCGAAATCCAGGTCGACCTGATCGGCATCACCAGCCTGCATGGCGACCATGCGCAAGCGCTGGCCGGCCATCCCTACGAGGTTCGGCTGCGGGTCGCCGCGCGCTGCCCGGACAGAAAGAGCGCCCACCTGCTTGGCGACCACGTTCGGCAGCTGAATATGCAGGGGCCTTACGGCGCAGGCGGCCCGGTGAACCTGGGCGCCAAGGAGGTCATCGCTGTGGATTCCTTGCTGATTCCGCGCGATTGGGTCACCCCGGAAGTGATTACCTTGGGAGCTTGACCATGAGCATTCTGGTTTATGACCTGGCGCATGCGCGCGCCGGTGACAAGGGCAATACCTCGAGCATCGCCGTCATTGCTTACGACGACGACGGTTGGCGGGTGCTGCGCCAGGCGCTTACCGACGAACGCGTCGAGCGGGCCTTTGCGCATCTGGGAGCAGGAAAGGTGCGTCGTTACGAGGTGGAAAGCCTGAGGGCGCTGAATTTCGTCATCCCGAACGTGCTTTCCGGCGGCGTCACGCGCTCGCTGCGGCTGGATCCGCACGGCAAGTCGCTCAGTTCGCTGATGCTGGGAATCGAGCTGCCGGCCAATCAACCGCAATCCTGAAAGGATCACCCATGTATCCACCCGCCGAACCCATGGGCACCGAGGTATTCGCCCGGCTGCCCGAATCCCTGTACCTGACCGAGCAGGCTTCAAGCTGGCTGGCCGCGCGCCACGTGAAGATGCACTCTTTTCTGGAGGGGCCTTCGTTCGATCGCGCCGGCAATCTGTGGTGCGTCGATCTGGCGCATGGGCGCATCCTGCGCGTGGATCCCGCAGGCAACTTCGAGGTCATCGTCAGCTACGAAGGCGAGCCCAACGGCCTGAAAATCCATCGCGACGGACGCATCTTCGTTGCCGATCACCTGCACGGGCTGATGCTGCTGGATCCCGAAGCCCGCACCATCCGGCCGTACCTGCAGCACGTGCAGCGTGAAGGGCTGAAGGGCTTGAACGATCTGTTCTTCGCATCCAACGGCGACCTGTACTTCACCGATCAGGGTGAAAGCGCTCTGGAGAACCCCACTGGCCGCGTCTTCCGCCTGCGCGCCGACGGCAAGACCGTGGATCTTCTGATGGATGGCCTGGCTGGGCCGAACGGCCTGGTCATGAACAAAGCCGAGACGGTGCTTTATGTAGCCATCACGCACGACAACGCGATCTATGCGTTGCGGCTGGAACCCGGTGGCCAGATGAAGAAAGCCAGCCGCTTCATCCAGCTGTCCGGCAGCACCGCCGGGCCGGACGGCATGGCCATCGACGACGCCGGCAATCTGGCGGTGGTCCACGCGCAGGCCGGCACCGTATGGCTATTCAGCCCGTTGGGCGAACCCCTCTACCGCATCCGGTCCTGCGCAGGCATGCGCACCACCAATGTCGCATTCGGCGGCGAGGACATGCGCAGCTTGTATATCACCGAAGCGGAGCAGGGCGTCATTCTGCGGGCCCGCCTGCCGCATCCCGGCAAGCCGATGTACTCGCACAGAGATTGACCTGCGTACCGCGCACACCATTCACGCATAAAAATCACCGTACACCGGAGACAAGATCATGATTTCTTTCCGATTGATTGCCGGGCTGGCGTTGAGCCTGGCGGCCTTCACGAGCGCACAGGCTGCCGATTCTTATCCCGCGCGTCCCATCCGCCTGATCGCCACCTTTGGCCCGGGCAGCTCCATCGACATCATTGCTCGCCTGGTCGCCAAGCCTTTGGGCGAGCAACTCGGCCAGCCCGTGATCGTCGAGAACAAGTCCGGGGCCGGCGGAGACCTGGGCACCGACCTCGTCGCCAAGTCCGCCAAGGATGGCTACACCATCGGCTTCGCCTCCGCCGGGCCGATCACGGTCAATCCCAATGCGCGCAGCAGGATGCCCTATGACCCGCTCAAAGACCTGACGCCCGTCGCCCTGGTGGCGACGGGCCCGAACGTCATCCTGGTCAACGCCTCGATTCCGGTGACGAACCTGAAAGAATTGATCGCCTACATCAAGGCTAATCCGAACAAGGTCAATTACGCCTCGGCAGGCGTCGGCACCAGCGGCCATATCGCCGGTGAGTTGTTCCAGCACCTGTCCAAGACCGAAATCCTGCACGTGCCCTACAAGGGCAATAGCGATGCCATCACCGACACCCTGGGCGGTCGCACCCAGATGGTCATCAGCGGCGTTCCGCCCATCCTGTCGTTCGTGAAGTCCGGCCAGCTACGCGCCTTGGCCGTGGCGGACACCAAACGCTCGCCCCTGCTGCCGGACGTTCCCACCGTTGCCGAAGCCGGCCTGCCGGGCGCGGAAAGCGTCGCCTGGTACGGAATCGTGGCGCCCGCCGGTACGCCGCAGGCCATCCTGGACCGTCTGCACGACGAAATCGTCAAGGCGGTGAATACCCCGGAAACGCAGGAAAAGTTCGCCAGCCTGGGCGTGGTTCCGTCCACGGACAGCCGCGCGGTCTTCGGCAAGCGCATGGCGGATGAGTACGTGCGCTTCAAGGAGCTCTTCAAGCAGATCAACCTTGTAATGGACTGAGGCAATCATGTCGCGTACCGTTATCGTCACTGGGGCCAGCGGGTTGGTGGGCTCCGCGGCCATCGACTCCTTCCTGAACGCCGGCTGGGAAGTCATCGCCGTCTCCCGGCGGCGTCCGGAGATCATCAGCCAACGGCCGTTCACCCATCTGCAGATAGACCTGCAGGACGCCGAGGCCTGCCGTCGCGCCTTCGAGTCCTTGCCGCAAGTCACCCATGTCTTCTATGCGGCCGTCTATGAAAAGCCGGGCCTCATTGCGGGCTGGCAGGATCCGGAGCAGATGACCACCAACCTGACCATGATCAGGAACGTGATCGAGCCGCTGGCCCGCAGCGGTGGGCTGCGCCATGTCACGGTGCTGCAGGGCACCAAGGCCTATGGCGTGCACCTGCACCCCATCCGCATTCCCGCGCGCGAGCGCCAGCCCCGGGACGACCATCCGAACTCTTACTGGTTCCAGGAAGACTACATTCGCGAAACCGCCGCGCGGTGCGGCTTCGGCTGGACGATATTCCGTCCCACTATCGTGGTCGGCCCCAACGTGGGCGTGGCCATGAATACCGTGCCAGTCATCGGTGTCTATGCGGCGGTGTGCCGCGCCGAAGGCAAGCCGTTCGGGTATCCCGGGCATATTTCCTATCCGCGCGAAGCCGTGGATGTGCGTCTCATCGGCGATGCGGGCGTCTGGACCGCGGAGAACCCACAGTCCTGGAACGAACACTTCAACCTGACTAACGGCGAGGTCTTCAGTTGGCGCGACCTGTGGCCGTCGCTGGCGGAGTTCCTGGGCGTCGAACCTGGTCCGGATCACCCCGTCCGTCTGGCCGATTATCTGCCCAGCCGCGCGAGGCTGTGGGACGAGATCGTCAAGCGGCATGGCTTGCGCCCTCTGACCATGGCCCAAATCCTGGGTGAATCCCATTATTCCGCCGATGCCCGGTTCGGCTACGGCCTGAAAACGCCACCACCCCCGGCCTTTGTCAGCACGGTGAAGATCAAGCAGGCGGGTTTCACGCAGGCCTACGACACCGAGGCGTGCGTCAAGCACTGGCTGGAGGTGCTGATGGAGCGCAAGATCATTCCGCCCCGCCCATCGCATGGCGCTTGCGCGCAAACGAACTCGGCGACATCCCGATCGACCGACTGAACGCCGCACTGAATGCGCTGGCGGACTGATACCCGATGGCGTGCGCCACCTCGCCCAGCGACAGGCCGTCATGCCACAGCAGGTCCTTGGCCAACGCCATCCGCCACCGCAGCACATATTCCATCGGCGCAACGCCCAGTACCTGCGTGAACCGCGCCGCGAAGGCCGCGCGCGACATGCTGACCTTGGCGGCCAAGTCCGCAATCGTCCAGCGCCGGGCCACGTCGTCGTGAATATGCCGCAATGCCTGCGATAGGCGCGCATCCGCCAGACCCGCCAGCAATCCTGCAAGGGGCGTGGCTTCTTGCGTGGGTGTCCATCGCAACGCCTCGATCAGCATCACTTCGACCAGCCTCACCAGGATGGCGTCGGCGCCCGGTCGCGGCTGGGCGGTCTCTTCGCCAATCGCGCGGGCGATCCAGCCCAGCCGGGCGCTGCCAGGGTCTGACGCCTTGATGTGCACGACAGGGGGCAACAGCCCCACCAATAGCGGCGCGTTCACCGGGTCGAACAGGAAGTGGCCGCCCAGCATCCGTACCGCGGGTTTCCCGTCGACGGCCCCGTGACGGACCTCGTTGATCTCGCAGACTTCGGCCACGCGTGAGATCGGGTATTGCAGGGCGTCCAGGTCGCTGCCCATCCGGAAACCCGGGGTCGCGGGCAGCAGTACGTAGTCCCCCGTCTGCATCAGGAAGGGCTCCGCGCCTTCACGCGCCAGCCAGCTTGCGCCGGCCGTCATCAGGCCGAAGCTGGGATGGCCGAACGTGGGGTATTGGACGGCCCAGCGGCCCGCCCCGCTGACGAATTTCGACAGCACGGTCCGGGGGCGCAGCAGCGCCACAATGGATGCCAGGGGGTCATTATTTAGACGATCTCGCATAATTCAAAGACTATACGCTATTGGTCGTCTTGTTTGGCGCGCCTAGCATGAGGTCTGGATCAACTGGAGCCTCTATGCAAACCGTCCTTATCACCGGCGCCTCGTCCGGCTACGGCCACGCCACCGCCAACCATTTCCTGCAGCAGGGGTGGAACGTCATTGCCACCATGCGCCGGCCCGACCCGGCCCTGTTTGCGCCGTCCGAACGCTTGCGCGTGGTGGAACTGGATGTCACCGATGACGCCAGCATCGCGCGCGCCATTCGTGGAGGCATCCAGGCCTTTGGCGGGATCGACGCGCTGGTCAACAACGCCGGCATCGGCCTGTTCTCGGCGGTGGAGGCCACGCCTGCCGCCACATTCCGCGCCGTGTTCGACACCAACACCTTTGGCGTCATGGCCGTGAGCCAGGCCCTCATCCCCCATCTGCGCGAACGGGGGGATGGCGTCATTATCAACGTCACCTCCAGCGTCTGCTTTGCCGGCATGCCGCTGGTGGCGCCGTACGCCGCCAGCAAATGGGCAGTCGAAGGGTTCACCGAAGCCCTGTTCTACGAGCTCGATGCCGTGGGCGTACGCGTCAAGCTGGTCGAACCGGGTTATGCCCCCAGCACGCGTTTCACCGCGAACGTCCAGGACCGGGGAGCAGGCCTTATCCCTCCCGCCTACCAGGCCTACGCCCACCAGTTCATCCAGTCTTTTGCTGAGGCGGGCAGCGTGACGCTGCCCGAGCAAGTTGCCAGCGCCATCTTCGCCGCGGCCAACGACGTGAGTGACCGCCTGCGCTTTCCCGCCGGGCCGGATAGCGAAGCCCTGGCGAACGCGCGGTGGAACAGCACGGATGAGCAGTTCCTTACGGGGATGCGGTCGGTGATGCGGATGAAGCGATAAAGGGGCCCCGCCTTACTGCCTGCTCAGGTAGTCGATCAGACGTTCGCGCGCCTGGTCGTCGTAGTCGAACACCAGGTATTGGCTGGCATTGCGCGCTGGTGACTGGATGGTGCCCACGCCGTACAGCGGCGGCGTGCCGCGTGTGCCGAAGCAGCCCTGCGGGAACACGACTTCGTCCACGTTCAAGGGGCCGGCATTGCGGCTGATGACGATTTGCCGTTGCGGCTTGCGCACCTTGCAGCCCTGGGCCAGCGCTTCCTGCACGATCGTGCTGTCCATGATCGAGCGGTCGGCGGCCTCAGGCACGCGCACCGCGAATCCATAGCCCGAATACGGTTGCACGTCGCGGTTGGCGACGGCGGGTTCCGTAGTGCGGGCGGCGGATGCGGGCGGAGCCACGCCAGCGCTTGCCTGGCGTTCAGCCATCGACGGCCGGCTTGCCGCTTGTCGGCCGCTGTTGGAGGCGCCGACGGCGGACAATGACGGCGTCGCGGCCGGAGGGGGATTCGCCGTGGGCAGGCGCGCGGGGGGAAGCGTGCGGCTGGCGGGAGGCGTGGCGGCCGGAACCGGCGCTGGTGCTGGCGGCTGGACTAGGTCCGTGAACTGCAGCGACAACACCAATCGGTCGAAGGCGGGCAACCATTCATTGAATCTGGTCGAAGCGGTGGCGGCTTCGCCCGGCGCGCCTGCGCCGCACACAATGGCCCACGTGAAGCCCGGCACGTTGATGACGTAGAGCTTCATGAAGGCAAAGCCTTCCTTGCCCTTCTCCCTGAAAGTCATCTTGGCGGTAAACCAGTACACCAGCCGTTCTCCCACCAACATCTCGCCACCGTCGCTGACGTTCGTCGTCAGGTTCGGGTCTGTCACATGGCTATCCAGTATTTCCGAAAATTGTTCGGGCGTGGCGGGATTGGCCAGCATGCGGGCGTTGATCTGCTGTTGCGACATGCCCCGCGAGCGCGGCTCCACCGTGGGTTTGAGGTGGCATCGCAGCATCCGGTTGGGGTCGACTTCAACGGGGTCGACGACGATCTCGCCAAACCGTCCTGAGCGTCTGATCTTGTGCGACCAGTTTTGTGGCGCCGTGAAGGCGATGCCCATGGATTGCACACTGATGACATTGACGGGCGCCGGGATTGCGACGGCGGGGGGCGCCGCAGGCGCGGGCGTCGGGGTACGGGACAGCGCCGAGGCCGGCGTCGCCACGGCGGTGGCGGCCTGGCAGAGCATCGCCGAGGCGAGCAGGCAACGCAATTTCATGGTTTTACTTCCGGGAGGATGCCGTGGGTTGCGACGGGTGCTGGATCGCGGCAAGAAATTGTGGATCGGTCGCCAGCGCTTCGATATTCAAACGAATGAGGTCGTTCAGGGCCCCCAGCACATTGAGGAACTTCGGCGTGGTCCGCTTGATTTCCTTGACGGCGCTGTAGACCACGTCGCCATTGGACTTTTCGGTTACGGTGTACACCACGCGCAGCGTCCAGTCGATGTTCATGCCCAGCTCGTCCACCATGAGGTTCTGCACCTCGCCCGTCAGCTCGCGGCTGATGGTGGGGCCCGAGACGGTGATCCCGATCGCGCGCAGCTCCGTGAGGGAGGCGTCGCGGATGATGTCGGCCACATTGCGTTCGAACAGCACCGTCCCGACCGCGGTGTTGCGCGCCTGATTGGGCAGCACGTGCGAGTAGGTCGAGCGGTATGCCCCGGGAGGGCCGCCGGTGTGTTGCTGCGAGGTGGACAGGCCCGCATTGCGGTAGCGCGTGTCGCGAGCGTTGGATGGGTCGTCTGAGAGGCTCTGCAGATACTTGTTGGGTTCGTAGCTGAACTGGCCGACACCCACGTCGCCCGTGGCCGTCAGGGCCGATGCGGGCGTATAGGTATAAGGCAGCACCGGCGTGGCGCAACCTGCCAGCGTTAACACTGCGGCAGCCGACACGGCGCCAATCCACCCACGCGAGTTCTGCAGTAACAACACGGTTTGTCTCTGTTTAGCCAAACCGAGGTTTATACAAAATGCGTTAATTCATGTCACGAAAATTCAATCAATGTCTGGCATTGGGGTGCGATCAGCGGCCATGCTGCGGGCTTGGGCATCGGCGCGGGAAAGGGGCATTGGCGCGTGGTGCCATGTAGTCTCGTTATTGTTCAGGTTTGCGTCAGTATTGCCGGTTGGGGTTTTGCTGCGCCGCCGTGTAACATGTTTCCCCGACTATCCCTCTTGAATTTTGCCAAGGAACGCAAGCATCCCATTGGACATCGGCGCGCGCCTCCCGCTTGACGGCCATGACTGGCCGCCGCCTGGCGCGCGGGGGATCATCGATGAACGCCCTGGGAGGCGTGCACTGCACGAATCACCGTCTATGAAACCCATTAAAAAATCCAGCAAACTGGCGCACGTCCTGTACGACATCCGTGGTCCCATCATGGATCGCGCCAAGCAGATGGAAGACGAAGGCCAGCAGCTCATCAAGCTCAATATCGGCAATCTGGCCGTGTTCGGCTTCGATGCCCCCGAAGAAGTCCAACAGGACATGATCCGCAACCTGCCCAATTCGGCGGGTTATTCGGACAGCAAGGGCATCTTTGCGGCGCGCAAGGCGGTCATGCACTACACCCAGCAGCAGGGCGTGCAGGGTGTGACGCTGGAAGACGTCTATCTGGGCAACGGCGCGTCCGACCTGATTGCGATGGCGACCAACGCGCTGCTGGACGATGGCGACGAATTGCTGCTGCCCACGCCCGATTACCCGCTGTGGACGGCGGTGACGAGCCTATCGGGCGGGACGCCCGTGCATTACCTGTGCGACGAAGACAAGGGCTGGATCCCGGACCTGGACGACATACGCGCCAAGATCACGCCGCGCACCAAGGGCATCGTGGTCATCAACCCGAACAACCCGACCGGCGTGCTCTACCCCGATGACGTGCTGCGGGAAATCATCGCCATCGCGCGCGAACACGGGCTGGTCATCCTGGCCGACGAGGTCTACGACAAGGTGCTGTACGACGACGTGCAGCACACCGCGCTGGCAAGCCTGTCGACGGATGTGCTGACGCTGACCTTCAATTCGCTGTCCAAGAGCTACCGCGCCTGCGGATATCGCGCAGGGTGGCTGGTGGTCTCGGGTGACAAGCACAGCGCCCGCGACTACATCGAAGGCTTGAACATGCTTGCCAACATGAGGCTGTGCGCAAACGTGCCCGGCCAATGGGCAATCCAGACGGCACTGGGCGGCTACCAGAGCATCAATGACCTGGTATGCGAAGGCGGGCGGTTGCGCCGCCAGCGCGACCTGGCCTACGAGTTGATCACCGCCATTCCGGGCGTCACTTGCGTCAAGCCGCAGGCCGCGCTGTACATGTTCCCGCGGCTGGACCCGGACGTCTATCCCATCGAGGACGACCGCCAGTTCTTCCTGCAGCTTCTTGAAGCGACCCGCGTGATGCTGGTGCAGGGCACGGGTTTTAACTGGTCGCGTCCCGACCACTTCCGTATCGTGTTCTTGCCGCACGAGCCGGACCTGCGGATCGCCATTGGCCGGATCGCCAAGTTCCTGGAAGACTACCGCGCCAAACAGGGCAAGAAGCTGCCGGCTTCTGCCAATGCCGAGTCATCAAAGGACGCCGTCGCGTCGCCCGTGGAATTGGCGGTGAACGCCGATTAAATGACGGCCGGACCGGCGAGGATGCCGGTCCACCTTTCGCCGCCTCTCGCCGCCCACCGGGCGGCGAATCTTTTCCCGATTGACGTACGGGCGCGAGCGGCGTCCGCTCGCCGTCATCCGCGTTGCCGCTACCCCATGACTGCCCGGTCCGCGCGTCAGCCATGTTCCCGGGCAGCCAATCCCTATTCGTGTCACGGTCAAGTCATCTGGCTGAGCTAGCCTGCTGGCCGGCGTAGCCCTGTCCGGGCGTCCGCCGGCCCATTCCATTTCCCGACGTCCATATCGCGCAATGATAGGTACCCCGGCACCGCTCAGTGTGTTGGCGCTGGTTGGCGTGTGTCTCCTGTGTTTGGGGATGCCCGTTCTGGCGGGCGGCGCCGCGTCTGCGTCCGCCGCGTCGCCGGACCGCTTGCGCGGCGAGCGCTATGAATTCGCATTGCCGGCGCAGCCACTGGGCGACAGCCTGGAGGCCATCGGGCATCTGGCGGGCGTGGCGGTGCTGGTCGACGAGCGTCATGCGCGGCAACGTGCGCCGGCGCTGTCGGGCCGCCATACGGTCATGGAGGCGCTGCGCCGGCTGCTGGACGGATCGGGGCTGCGCATCCGCCAGACAGACGGCGAAGCCATCGTGGTCTACGCGCCGGCCGCCGACGGGACGGCCCGGCAGCCCGCGAACGGCGCGGCCCCGCGGAACGTCGAGGACATTCCGGGGGCGCGGGCCGGCGGCGCGGATTTCAGCGGTTATATCGGACGCTTGCAGAAGGCCATCTTGCGCACGCTGTGCGGCAATGCCGCCGCGCAGCCGGGCGGCTATCGCCTGGCGCTGCAACTGCGGCTGGATGACGGTGGGCATGTGGCGCGGATGCGCCTGCTGGACACGACTGGCAGCGACCGGGTGGATATGGCCGTGACGCGCGCCATCACCGGGATGGATGTCGGGGCGCCGCCGCCTGCGGGCATGCCGCAGCCCGTCTCGGTATTGCTGCTGCCCGGCGGCACCCATTGCGCGGCCCCGCGCCGGCCGGCGGAGTGACCGCATGTCCATGATTTCCGCCGCGCTGCTGCGACTGCGCCTGATCACCCGCTACGCCGAACTGCGACGCAGCCTGGAACGCATCGTCGGATCGCGCGACCAGGCGTCGGCCGCGCTGCATGAAACCTGGTTGCGCCTGGACGTGGCCAAGCCCGCCAGTCCGGTGCTGAATCCCGATGCCTACCTGCTGCGCATGGCCGCGCGCATCGCCACCGACGATTGGCGGCGCAACCGCGAATTGCTGGGCGACGACGAGCGCGAGGCCTTGCTGCACGTGGTGGACGAAACCGCGGACCCGCAGCGGATTGTCGCGGCGCGCCGCGACGTGCGAACGCTTGAGGCGGCCATGGACGAGCTGCCGCCGCGCCAGCGCGCCATCCTTGCCGCGGCGCGGGTGGACGGACTGCTCAATGCCGAGATCGCGGAACGTTTCCAGATATCGGTGGCCATGGTGAAAAAGGAACTGGCCGCGGCCATGCGGCATTGCCGCGAACGCCTGGCCGGCACGGAGGCCGTGGCCAATGGCGATCTTGTAGGCCGGCGGAAATTCTGACACGATGCTCGGCGCCATGAACCCTTCAGAAGACCCCGACCGCTTGCGGCGCGAAGCCGAGCAATGGTGGTTGCGCCTGCGCGACCGCGACGCGACGCGCGGCGATGCCGAGGCGATGAAGCAATGGCGCGCGCGCAGCCCGTCGCACGCGCGCGCCTGGAACGAGGTGGCGCGCTTGTGGCAGGACATGGATCCGGTACTGCGGCGGGCCGTTAGTCGCGATCCTGGGCTGACCCATCCTCCCGCCCGGGGCCCGAGCCGGCCGGCCCGCCGGGCGTTCCTGGGGGCGATGGCCGCCGGCGGCGCCGCGGTGGCGGTGTGGCCGCCGCTGTCCTTGTGGCCGTCATTGCTGGATTTCACGGCGGACTTCCGTACCGGCACGGCGGAGCAGCGCGAGCTGGCGCTGTCGGACCAGTTGCATGTGCAGATGAACACGCAGACGCGCATCAATCAGCGTGGCGCGCAAGCCGGCAACGAGGCTATTGAACTGGTGGCGGGCGAAGCCCAGGTCGAAGCCGCCGGCAGCGGCGCGCCGGTGGTCGTCTACGCTGGGGCGGGCGCCACGCGCGCGCGGCAGGCGCGCTTCAACCTGCGCTATACCGGGCCGCAGGTCTGCGTCACGTGCTTGCAGGGGGCGGTCCAGGTGGAAGCGGCGGGCGCAATGCAGACCCTGGCGCCAGGTGAGCAGGTGATCTACGACGATACCGGCCTGCAACCGGCGCTGGCTGTGGATACCGCGCAAGTGGACGCCTGGCGCACGGGCACGCTCAGTTTTGCAGGGCAGACGCTGGCCGAGGTGGTCGACGAGATCAACCGCTATCGCGCTGGCCGCGTGCTGGTGCGCAACGCCGACCTGGCTGCCCGGCGTGTGCGCATGCGCTTCGAGATTACCCAGACCGATCTGGCGCTGCACATGCTGCGTGACCTGTATGGCGCGCAGCTGACGCGCCTGCCCGGCGGCATTGTGCTGTTGAGCTGATCGCGCTGTTACAAAAAAACCCGACGTTTCCGGTAGCCCTTCCATCGCGTCCTTTCGTCATTGGAGTATGAGCCGCCATCACGCGTCCTGACTGCGCCGATGACGTGCCCGTACTCCCTTGGCTACTCGGATCAGGATTGCCCGCTATGACATCGCGTCTCCGCAAACTCCCTATGACCCGCTCTGTTGCGGCCGGCTCGCGGACAGGCCGGCTCAAGCCGCTGCCGGCGGCGCTGGCGGTGTTGCTGGTGTCGGGGGGTGTCGCTGCGCCAGCGTCGGCCCAGCAGGCGTTCAGCGGCGGCTGGTTCGCGGCCAAGAGCGCGACGCAGGCCCAGGCCGCCGCCACGGGCCGGTTGCCCAATGGGGCGCCGGTGACCGCGCTGACGGGCGCGCGGCAGTCGCAGGCGGCGCGCGACCAGTTGCAGCGGTCAGTCGGCAATCTGGGCCGGACCGCGGCGGTGATCGCCGCGCAGCAGGCGGCGCAGCGCGCCGCGCGCGACGCAGCATTGGCGTCGGGCGTGCCGGTGCCGGACGGTTTGGCCGAGGGTGGGCTGAAGGTGGACACCAATCCGCTGACGGCCGGCTGGCGCAATGCGAAGGCGCCCGTGCAGACCCTTCAGGACGGGCGCGCCAGGGTCGCCATCGAGCAGACGGGCGCGAAGGCCGTCCTGAACTGGGAGACCTTCAACGTGGGCTCGCGCACCACGGTGGAATTCCAGCAGGATCCGACCTGGGCGGTGCTTAACCGCGTCAACGACCCGCAAGCGCGGCCTTCGGTGATTCAAGGGCAGATCAAGGCCGGCGGCACGGTCATGGTGGTCAACCGCAACGGCGTGATCTTCGACGGCTCGTCGCAGGTGAACGCGCGCAACCTGGTGGCAGCGGCCGCGCGCATCACGGACGCGCAGTTCGAGAACAACGGCCTGTATGGACCCGACGACAAGACCCCGACCTTCACGGATGCGCTGGGTAAGGTGGAATTGCGGCCCGGCGCGGCTATCGAGACCAACCGTCCCGCGACCGTGACGCAGTCGGGCGGCTACGTGCTGTTGCTGGGCCGGGAAGTCGACAACGCGGGTTCCATCGTGACGGCCAAGGGGCAGGCGGCGCTGGCGGCAGGCGACAGCTTCGTGATCAAGCGCGGCCAGGGCACCGAGGGCAACGCCGCATCGACGACGCGCGGCAGCGAAATCGTGCCCACGGGCAGCGGCGTCGTGACCCATCGCGGCCTGATCCTGTCGCCGCAGGGCGACATCACTCTGGCGGCCCGGACGGTCGAGCAGGCCGGCGTGCTGGCGTCCACCACGTCGGTGGACTCGCGCGGCACGATCCATTTGAACGGCGTGGGTGCCGATGCTGCCGTGACGCTGCGGCCGGGTGCCATCACCGCGATCCTGGTGGATGCGGACAACGCGACCGCGTTGGACGGCCAGCGCGACAACCTGATGCCGCCCAGCGTCAATTCGACCACCACGCTGGCGCTTGCCGACCGCAATCGGCGCGACCTGTCGCTGGTGCAGGTCGACAGCGGCGGCACGGTCGACTTCCAGGGCGATTCGCTGACGCTGGCGACGGGCGGCCAGGTCGCGGTCAAGGCGGGCGCGCGCACGCTTGTACGCGATGGCGCGCAGATCGACGTGGCCGGCGCGATCGGCGTGGCCGTGTCGATGGAATCGAACAACATCAAGATCAATCTGCAAGGCAACGAACAACGCGATTCGCCGCTGAACCGCGACGACGCCCGGCTCAATAATTCCGACGTGTGGCTGGACCGGCGCACGCTGATCCAGGTGGCCAGTGGGGCAGGCGGCTACGAGGGCGACCGCTGGTACAGCGGCGGCGGCCTGCTGGAAGTGGGCGGCTACCTGGGAACGCTGGCGGTGCCGGCAAGCCATTGGCTGGCGCAGGGTGGCCTGGTCCGCTTCGAAGGCGCCGAGGTGGTGACGCAGGCCGGTTCGACCATCAACCTGTCGGGCGGCACGCTGGACGTGCAGTCCGGGACCTTGCAGCAGACCTGGCTGCGCGGCCAGGACGGGCGGCTCTACTCGGCTGACCGGGCGCCGGCCGATATGCTGTTCACGGGCATCTACCAGGGCTACGAGCAGCGCTCCGAGCGCTGGGGCGACAAGGCCACGCGCCGCTTCTACAACGCGCTGCTGGCGCCGCGCACGCGCGACGAGGATGGCTACACGGTGGGGCGCGATGCGGGGACGCTGGTCATTGCGACCCGCAGCGCCGTGCTGGAAGGGGACCTCGCCAGCGATACCTACCAGGGCGTGCGCCAGGACCTTGCGCCGCAGGCCGGGCTGGACGGCTACAGCCAGTCACAGCGTGCGGTGGCGCGCCGCGGTGCGCTGGTGGTGGGCAACGACTTGCGCTATTACGACCCCGTCACCAAGCTTGTGCACTATCAGCTGGGCGCCACCGGCGATACGGTGGCCGACGTGACGCTGGGCACGGGCAGGGAACGCTTGGCCGACGGCCTGGATCTTGCCGCCGCCTTGCCGCAAGAGAACCAGGGCAAGCTGTTCCTGGACGTAGACCGGCTCAATGGCTTTGCGCTGGGCCGGGTGCGCATCGCCGCCGGGCGGTCCATCACCGTCGACTCGGCCCTGCGCAGCGCCGATGGCGGCGAGATCACGCTCTATGCGCCCGAGGTGGATATCAAGGCCAACCTGGTCAGTCGCGGCGGCCTGATCCAGGCAGGCAACGTGTTGCTGCAACCCAGCTTCCTGGCCCCGCGGATCGAGGATGCGGCGCTGGCGCCCCAGCCCCAGCAGCTTGCGCGGCTGCACGTCGCCGCCGGCGTGGTGCTGGATGCGCGCGGCGTTTGGGCCAACTTGCTGCGCGACGCCGAGGGCCTGGCGGGACTGCCGGTGCGCGACGGCGGCCGCGTAGCGCTGCGCGGTACGGGCGACGTGGTCGTGGACGCGGGCAGCGTGCTGGATGTGTCGGCTGGCGCATCGGTGCTGGCGGACGGCAAACTGCGGGGCGGCAAGGGGGGCAGCGTGACGCTGGCCGCCCATGTTCAGAGCAGCGTTCAGTCCAGCGGTGGCCTGCTGTCGTTTGGCGCAGAGGTGCGCGGCTACGGCGTGACGGGCGGCGGGACGTTGTCCGTCTCCAGCGGCGGGCGCATCGTGCTGGGCGGTCCGTCGGACCCGCTGGAGGCAGAGGCGTTGCGGCTGGGTCCCTCCTTGTTCCGCTCCGGTTTCGGCAAGTACGAGATCAATGGCTACCAGGGGCTGGCCGTGGCAGATGGCGCGCAAATCGACGTCGCCATGCCGGTGCTGCGGTTCGAGGGCGGCACCGCGCAGGCGCCCGGTTCCAGCGCCCAACCCGGTGACGTCCTGTCGCTGTGGACGCCGCCGCTGTACACGGAAGACCCGTTGCGCGCCCGGTTGACGCAACGCGTCGGCGCCGACCTGGCGCTGTACTCGGACCGGGCCGCGCAAGGCGGGCCGATCGTCGTGGGCGAAGGCGCGCGGGTCAGCGTCGACCCTGGTCGCTCCATTCAGATCAGGGGCGCCGACCAGATCACCGTGCTGGGCCGGCTGGACGCCTGGGGCGGGCATATTTCGATTCAGGAACCGCGCATCGGCGAGCAGCCCTACGTGCCCAAGGCCAATCCCCGGTCGGTCTGGATCGGTGAACAGGCCGTGCTGGACGTGGCCGGACGCAGCCATGTCGCCGTGGATGCCAAGGGCCAGCGCTACGGGCTGGTGCATGCTGGGGGCACGATCGAGATCGGCGGCAAGCTCGACTGGGAGGCCGATGTCGACACCACCAGCCGTCCTATCGACCGGCACCTCATCCTGCGGCCGGGTTCGCTGCTGGACGCGTCCGGCACGCAGGCCGTTCTGGACCTGTCGGGCCGCGGCGCTACGGTCGTGAGTTCCGACGGCGGCACCATCGTGTTGTCTTCGGCCAATAGCCTGCACTTGGACGGCACGATGCGCGCGGCGGCGGGATCCGATCGCGCGGCCGGCGGCACCCTGGGCATTTCGTTCGGCGGCGCGTTCTATCAGCGCAATCTTTCGCCAGAAGCGGCGGTGCAAAAGGAGCGGCAACTGGTGCTGGCGCAGAACCAGGGCGACAGCATGCTGGCCGCGGACCTGCGGCCGGGTGAATCCACGCCGGCGCTGGCCTACGGCTATGGACGCCTGGGCGTGGACCGCATCGAGGCCGGGGGCTTTGACAACCTGGCGGTGAATGCCGACGTGCGCGCTGATGGCAGCGTCGCGCTGTCCATGCGCCAGAGCCTGCGGCTGTCTGGGGCGCTGTCGCTGGTCGATGCCGCGGCTGCCGCCAGCGAGGTGAGCCTGGCCGCGCCCTACGTCTTGCTCAACCAGGCGCGTTACAAGCCGCTGGACGGCGCCGACTTCTTCCTGCAGCTGGTTTCCGCGCCGTTGAAGTATTTCAACGTCGGTCACCGGCTGGACGTGTCGGCCGGCCTGCTGGATGTGCGGGGCAGCCGGAACCTGATCAGCTTTGACGATGTGCAGTTGGACGTGCGGGGTGACGTGCGCCTGGGCGCCGCGGGGTTCGGTGACCGCGGCTTGAACACCAAACTGGCCGCCCCCAATCGGTTGACGCTGAGCGCCGCGCAGATCTACCCGGTCACCCGGTCTGGCGGCATCATCGCCATGGGCGAATACATGGTCCTGGGGCCGCAGGGAGAAATTGCCAAATACAACCCCGATGCCGTCCTGACGCTTCGGCGCGCCGCGGGCGACACGCCGGCCACGCCGTATTCCGCGTTCGGCGCCATCACGCTGGCTGCGCCGCTGATCGAGCAGGGCGGGGTGCTGCGCGCCCCGTTGGGCGGCATTACGTTCGAAAGCAAATCTGAAACCCCGAGCACCATCCGGTTCCTGCCGGGCAGCCTGACGTCCATCAGCGGCGACGGGTTGGTCATGCCCTATGGCGGCACGGTGGATGGCGTGAAGTACCTGTATGCCGGCAAGGAGGTGGAGCTGGAGGCGACCCGCTCCGACGGCTTACTGGGCCGCAAGATCAACATCCAGGGCAAGGTGATCGAGGTGGCCGAGGGCGCTGTGCTGGACCTGTCCGGCGGCGGCGAATTGACGGGCGGCGCTTTCGTGCGCGGTCGCGGCGGTTCGGTCGACGTGCTGCATTACGCCATGGCCGACGCCAATCCGGGGTTCGGATTCAGCCGCTCTGGCAATGCGGTCTACGCCATCGTGCCGGGCTTTGGGGGCAGCCAGGCGCCGGTCGCCCCTGACGCGGGCGCTGGCAGTCCCGCCGTGGGGCGGCAGGTGACGATCGAAGCCGGCGTGCCGGGCCTGCCCGCCGGCGCTTATACCTTGCTGCCATCGACCTACGCGCTGCTGCCCGGTGCGTTCCGCGTCGAGCTGGGCGCGCAGGGCATCAACGAGACGTCCGTGGCCGCGCGCACGCGCGGCGGTTCGTGGGTAGGCAGCGGCCGGTTGGGCACGGCCTTGACCGGTCAGGTCGCGACGCTGTCCACCCGACTCTTGATCACGCCGGCCGACGTGGTGCGGCGCCATGCGCAATACAACGAGACGACCTACAACGCCTTCGTGCTTGCGGATGCGGCGCGCAAAGGCACCCAGCGAGGGATGTTGACCACGGATGCCCGGACGTTGCACCTGAGCCTGGCGGAAGGCGCCGGCCGGGAAGGCAGTCCGGCGCTATCGTTCAAGGGCGCGGCGCGGTTCGACGTACCCCAAGGCAGCGGCGCCTATGCGGGCCGCCTGGCGGTGACGGGACCGGCCAGCGGGATTGAGATCCTGGCGCCGGGACAGGCGCCCATCCTGCCCCCGAAGGCCGCGGCCCTTTACGCCGCAGATCTGAACGCGCTGTCCCCGGGGGCGATGTTCATCGGCGGCGTGGCGGGCGTGGCGGGAACCTATGAAACTGGCGCACGCAACGTGGGTGGCGATGCTCAGCAGGTGGTGGTGCGCAGTGGCGCGGTGTTGCGGGCGCCAGAAATCTTCCTGTATGCGGTCGATGGCGGGCGTGGCATCGTGGTCGAGCAAGGCGCGACGCTGTCCACGCTTGGCCGCGGCGACGTGGCACAGGATGCGCGCACCGGGCTCTATTACCAGTCGATCAACGGTGCCACGCTGGCCGTATCGAACGGCCTGGTAAACCTGTTGCCGCCGTCGAACGGCGCGGGCACGGCTGTGGACGTGGGGGGGTGTATCGCGGACTGCGCGGGCATGGCCCGCTTGTTGTCGGAAGGTTCCATCGGCGCGTCCACCAATGGTGCGTTCACCTGGCGCGACACGGTGCAATACGGCACGCGGAACCTGGCGCTGAGCGTCTCAGCCGTCAACATGGGCAGCACCGAGGCGCTAGCTCAGGCCGGCGCGGCGGGCCGCCTGCCGCCGGGCATGGTGCTGAATCAGGACGTGCTGGGCAATTTGCTGCGCGGGAACACAGCGCTGGAAGCCCCGGCGCTTGAGAGCCTGATCCTGAACGCTGGCGAATCCGTCAATGTGTATGGCTCGGTATCGCTGGACGCGCGCGGCGCCGGCGGCCGGTCGCTGCAGCGCCTGGTGCTGGGCGCGCCGGCCATCTACGGTTACGGCGCGGCAGGCGACACCGCCACCATCGCCGCCGCCGAATTCGTCTGGGCGGGTTCGGTTGCCGCCGACCGCAGCGGCGCGAGCGGAGCCGGCGCCAGCAAACCCCAGGCGCCTGGGGGCGCGATGCTGGACAGCCTGGGGAACGGCGGCCTGAACATCGTGGCCGACGTGATACGGCTGGAGTCCTCGCCCTTCCAGTTGCCGAACGTGCTGGTGCCCGCTGAACGCCTGATGCTGGGCTTTGCGTCCGTGTCGCTGGATGCTGCGCAGATGATCTCGGGCCGCGCCCGTGGCGGCCTGTCCGTCTATCAGGGGCAGGACGGCTACTCCGCCGAAACGGGCTGGCGCTATCGCGGCGGCGACCTGCTGATCCGCACGCCGCTCCTGACCGGCGAGGCCGGTTCGGCGATGGCGATCACGGCTGGCGGCGCGTTGACCCTCTCCGGCACAGGCGCGGCTCCCGCCGCGCGTGATGCCCTGGGCGCTACCTTGAGCCTGGCGGGCCGCAGCGTCGTCCTGGATACGACGGTAGCGCTGCCGTCGGGCAAGCTCTCGATCAAGGCCCAGGGCGACATCGTGCTGGGCGCGGATTCGCGGATCGATGTGTCGGGCCGCGAGGTGCGCTTGCTGGACGCGCCGCGCTACAGCTGGGGCGGCGATGTGGAACTGCAAAGCATGGCAGGCAACATCACGCAGGCGCGGGGAGGGCTTATCGACGTGTCGGCGCAGAACAACCGCGCCGGCCGCATTCAGGCCATCGCGCTGGGCGCGGACGCGGGCCGGGTGGACCTGCGCGGCGCGTTCCGCGGCACGGCCTCCGGCCTGTACGACGCGGGCGGCACGCGAGTGGCGTACGAAAGCGCCGAAGCCGTGCTGCGGGCGCAGACCCTGGCCGACTTTGCCGACTTGAATGCGCGCCTGACCGAAGGGGGTGTCTTCGGCGCCCGGCGTTTCCAGATCAAGCGTGGCGACGTGGTGGTCGGCGACGAGCTGCGGGCCAGGCACGTCGAACTGGTGGTGGACGGCGGCAGCCTGACCGTCAATGGCCGCATCGATGCCAGCGGCACGCAGGTGGGCAGCATCCGCCTGGCGGCCATGCGCGACCTGGTCATCAACGGCATGCTGGATGCCCATGGCGCCGGCCTGCGCGTGGACAGCTACGGCAAGATCATCGACAGCGCCAACCGCGCCATTGTCGACCTGACGTCCCGCGAAGGCACGCTGACGCTGGGGGCAGGTGCAAGCGTGGACCTGCGCGCCGGCACCGGGGCGCAGAACCACGATGGTGCCGCTCGCGGCACGCTGGACCTGAACGCGCGCCGCCTGGGCGGCGGCGCGGAGCAGGGCGCCATTGCCGGGTCGGGCGACGGCGCCCGCGACGTGGCCGTGGTGGTGGCGGGCAGTCCCGCCATCCTGGGCGCAAAGACGATCGCCGTGAACGCCTTCCGCCGCTACAACGACTCGCCGCTGGCCGACGCGCCCGACGTCACCGGTAAGCGTCCCCAGCAGATTACGCAGGGCTATCTGGACGGCATCGATCTGCAGAGCCAGTCCTTCATGACCGCGGCGCTGGGCAATCCCGCGTTGGCGGGCCGCCTGTCCGGCCTCGGCAATTACCACTTGCGTCCCGGCGTGGAGGTAGTCAGCGCCACGCCGGACGGAGACCTGAGCGTGGTCGGCGATATCGATCTGTCCAATTACCGCTATGGACCGGGCGCAGACCGCATGACGCCCGCGCGGCGCGGCTTTGGCGAGCCGGGCGTGCTGGTGCTGCGCGCCGGCGGCAACCTCAACGTCTACGGCAGCATCAACGACGGCTTCGCGCCGCCGCCGGAGTCGCCTGACGATGCGTCGGGCTGGCAGTTGGTGGAGGGGCGCTACGGCTTGCAGGCCGTGACGCCTTACGGCGGCGACCTAGTGGTGCCCATCGGCGGCGTCAAGCTGGAAGCGGGTTCCTCGTTCCCGGCCGGCCGCGCGCTGAACTACGACTTGCCCGCCAGCCCCGCGACGCTGCCCGTGGGCACGGTGCTGCCGGTGGCCATGACGCTGAACGCGCCCCTGTCGCTGCCGGGCGGCCTGGTGCTGACTGGCGATGTGACGACGGCCGGCGGCACCGTGCTGCGGGCCGGCACGGTATTGCCCGGCGAAGTCAGACTCGACCCCGGCGCGCAGTTGGGCGCGGGTTTTGTGCTGCGTAGCAGCGCTTCCATGCGCGCATTCACGTGGCCCAAGGGCGTGGCGCTACCGACCGAGCTGGTCGCCAGCAGGCAGATCGTGCTGGCGCAGGGCTCGCTGATTCCGTCCCAGACCAAAGTGGTGCTGCAAGACGGCAAACCGGTGGACCTGCGGCCCAAGGGGCCGGACGGCAAGCAAGGCCGCAACTGGGCGCTGGCGCCCATGCTGGCCCCGGGCGCCAGCGCCTGGAGCCTGACTGCGGTCGCCGGCGCCGACCTGGATTCGGCCGACGTGCGCGCCCGCAACGTGCTCAGCAAGGGCGACCTGGTGCTGGCCGATACTCATTACGGCGTTTCGGGACGAGCGACCGAAACCACCAAGACGATTTTCGTTGGTGTGATGGTCTTGACGCAGTCGGGGGCCGATGAGCTGTTCGGGGACTCCACGCTGGTCGGCAAGCCCATCAAGGAACTGGCCGAGGCATGGGGTTTCGATTGGGAGGAGATGTGCGGCTGGGGCGCCTATTGCACGCCTGCGCCGCGCACGGTGTCCGAATCGGGGTCGCTGAACTGGTGGGGCGATTTAAGCTGGGTGGGCAAACCGGTGGAGCTGCTCATCGCCGAGCTAGGCGTGACGCTGGAGGAATTCTGCGCAGACGCCAGCAATTGCGTCGGCGGCGGAAAGTCTGAAACCATCGTCACCCGCGAGTACAAGTATGGCTTTGGCTCGCCCGCGTTCAGCGTGTTGCGCACCGGCGCCGGCGACCTCTCGCTGCTGGCCGGGCGCGACGTAGGCATGGCCTCGCTGTACGGCGTCTACACCGCGGGGACGCCATCGTCACTGGGCGCGGCCGACGCGCGCTTCAACCTGCCGCGCGGTTACGACATCAATACCGGCCCGCTGGGATTGATCCAGATGGACGGTAAGTACGACGCCGCCCTGGCGGCCTACCAGGCGTGGTACCCCGACCAGGGCGGCAACCTGGTCGTGCAGGCCGGGCGCGACATCTATGGCGATGCGCTGGGTTCGGGCGCCGACAACGGCGTGGTGGTCGACAATTCGTCCGCCCGCGCGCGTTATGCCAGCACGATGACCGGCACCTGGCTCTGGCGCCAGGGCAGCATCGGCACACCGGGCGTGGCCGACATCGCGCCCAGCTGGTGGATCAATTTCGGCACCTATGCGGTCGAGGGCGCCATCGGCGGCAACAACCCGGAACCCAGGCTGGTCGGCTTTACCGGGTTCGGCACGCTGGGCGGCGGCAACCTCAGCATCGCTGCGGGGCGCGACGCCGGCATTCGCGACGCGCGCGGCGACGCGGCCCGGTACGTCAACGGTGTGGAACCGCGCTCGCAAGGCTTGACTGCCGCGGTCGGCAGCACAGGCCGGGTGGTCGACGGCAACATCGTGCTGACGGGCGGTGGCGACCTCGATCTGCGCATCGGCGGCAGCCTCAACCCGGCATTGAACGCCACCCAACTGGACGCGATGGGACCGTATACCGGCGGCACCGATCATCTGGACTTGAACGGTGTGCTGGTCAACTTGCGCGGCCGTCTGGCCGTGTCCGCGGGCCAGTTGGGCGGCATGGAATTGCGTTACGGTGACGGCGCGGGCCTGCGCGCCAAGGATCCCTTTGCTGTGGCGTCAGCCCGGCCCATGGGCGGCCCGAGGCTGGTGCTGGGCGACGCGGTGGCGTGGATCGATACGCGCTCGGACCTGGTGCTGGCTGGCGTCAGCGATCCGGGGCGTGTCACGCAGGTCAACTCCAGCCCGTACCAGCGCAGTGGCGATCCGCAGCCGGCGACCGGCGGCGGCAATGGCTGGTTTACGTTGTGGACTCCGAACACGGCCATCAATCTGTTTTCGGCGGGCGGCAACCTGACGCCGATGACGGTCAGCAACAGCCGGTTTTCGGGCGACGAACTGAACCCGGAATATACGCATATCGGCGCGACGGGACGCAGCTACTACGTCTATCCGTCGATCCTGCGCGCCGTGGCGGCCAACGGCAGCATCATGCTCGCCGACAATGCCGCGAACCAGGCCAACCCCGTGCTGCTGCTGGCGCCCTCGGCGAACGGCCAGCTGGAAATGCTGGCGGGCCGCTCCATCCTGGCGCAGAACGCGTACACCGTGTCGATGTCGTCGGCCGACGCGCCATTACCCACGCCCTTGCGTCCGGCTTTCAGCGCGTTCACCACCGATATCCACGGCAATCCCATCCTGACCAACACCAGCAGGGAAGGGGTGATGCAAGGGGGGGCCGCGTACGCGAAGCCGCTGTTCACGTTCGGACCCGGCACGCCGCTGGACCGCGCATTGCATGCAGGGGATGACGCCGTCGCTCGTTTTTATGCGGCCACCGGCGATGTGGTGGGTCTGAAGAGCGGTTCGGTCGTCGACATGACGGGGTCGGTCGTTCGCAGCATAGACACCTGGTACGAAGCCGCTGTGCCGGTATCGGTTCGGGCCGGCCGCGACATCCTGGGTCTGGACATCACCGCCGTGCACAACAACGCGCGCGACCTGTCGTTGATCGAAGCCGGCCGCGATATCGTTTACGCCAATGCACGGGTCGCTGGCCCGGGCACGTTGCTGATGCAGGCGGCGCGACAGCTGCGCCAGGACGATGTGGCCAGCGTGCGCAGCCTGGGCGCCATCGTGCGCGGCGACACCCGGCCCGGCGCAGACCTGGCCGTGCTGGCCGGCGTCGGCACGGCGGGCCCGGATTATGGGCGCTTCCTGGCGCGGTATCTTGATGGCGCGCGTGGGCTGCAAGCAGGCGAGGCGTTGGGTGCGAACCCGGACAAGGTCGTGCTGGCCTATGGCGGCGAACAGACGTTACGCGGATGGCTTGCCGCCGAATTCGGCTACACGGGCGATGACGTCGGGGCGCCGGCCGAACTGGCGCGCCGGCAGGCGCTGCGCGATGCGGATGCCGGCCAGGCCCGGCGGGATCTGGCAGCCGACTTCGAGCAGGATAGCGGCGCCTATCTGGTCAACTGGCTGCGCAAGCACCACGGCTACGCAAGCGGCGAGGAAGGCGCGGGCGCCGCGTTGGCGGCGTTGGCGCCGGCCGAGCGCGGCATCTACGCGCGCGAGTTGTTCTTCGCTGAACTGAAGGCGGGCGGGCGCGAGTACAACGACGTTGGCGGCCCGCGTTTCGGCAGCTACCTGCGTGGGCGCCGCGCCATCGCGGCCCTGTTCCCCGATGCCGACTCCGCAGGCACACCCTTGCGTTATGAAGGCAGCTTCACGATGTATGGCGGCGCGGGCCTGCGCAGCAATTTCGGCGGCAACATCCAGCTGCTGACGCCGGGCGGCCAGCAGGTGCTGGGCGTTGAAGGCGTGGCGCCGCCGGCCAGCGCAGGCGTGGTGACGCAAGGGCAGGGCAACATCCAGCTGTTTGCGCAAGGTAGTCTGCTGCTGGGCCAAAGCCGCATCATGACCACGTTCGGCGGGCACATCCAGGCCTGGTCGGCCGAAGGCGACATCAACGCGGGCCGCGGCGCCAAGACGACAGTGCTGTACACCCCGCCGCGGCGGGTGTACGACGCCTATGGCAACGTGGTGCTGTCGCCTACCGTGCCTTCCACCGGCGCGGGCATCGGCACGCTGGCGCCGATTCCCGAGGTGCCGGCAGGCGACGTGGACCTGATTGCGCCATTAGGCACCATCGACGCCGGCGAGGCAGGCATCCGTGTGTCGGGCAACGTCAACGTGGCGGCGCTGCATGTGGTGAACGCGGCCAACATGCAGGTGCAGGGCGACAGCAAGGGCATTCCGATTGCGGTGTCGGTCAACACCAATGCGCTGACCAGCGCCAGCGCGGCCGCGACCACTGCTTCCTCCGCGGCGCAGGACGTCATGCAGCGCGAGCGCTCGGCGGCGCGCCAGAATCAGCCGTCCGTCTTCAACGTGCAGATCCTTGGCTTCGGCACGGAGCCGCTGCCGGCGGGCAGTGGCGGGGAAACGCCGCCGCCCAGGCCGCCGGCGCCGTCAGCCTCCTATGACCCCGGCAGTGCGGTGCGGGTCTTGGGGCTGGGCGACCTGCCGGCGCAGGCGCAGCAGCAACTGACCGAACGCGAGCAAAGCAATCTGGGCCGGCTGTAGCGGAAATGATGAATCCGATATCGACCATAAGCCGGCGGCCCGCCCCCGCCTTGCCGCCGCCCTGGCGCGAGGGCGAGGCGTGGCGCTCGCCGCGTCCCCTGGCGCGGCCGGCCCCGCCGGTGGCCCGGCCCGCACTTGCCGACGACCTGACCGCCGGCATCGACACCGCGGCGCGCTTGCGCGCGCATCTGAGCGTCAGCTACGCAACGCTGCATGGCCGGCTTGCGCGGCGGTTCGGCTGCGCCGACCTGGCGCGCGAATGCCTGCACGACACCTGGCTCCGACTGGCGCGGCCGGTGGCGAAAGACGTGCGGCAGGCGGATGCCTACGTGTTCCGCATGGCCTGTCATCTGGCGATCGACCGCCTGCGCGCGCAAGCGTCATGGCTATCGCTGGATGATCCGGACGCGGGATTGCCCGAGCCGATCGACGAGAGTCCCGGCCCCCAGGCCGTGGCGGAGGGCAGGTCGGCCCTGATGGCGTTGGCGCGCATCATGGAGGGGTTGCCCCGCCGGCAACGCGCCGTGTTGATCGCGTTGCGGGTGGAGGGGCGCAGCCGGGCCGATGCCGCCGAATGGCTGGGCATGTCGTTGCGGTCGGTGGATACCGCGCTGCGCCAGGCGCTGCGGCATTGCGAGCAGGCGGCGGCGCTGGTCCGGTGAGCGGCCAGCGGCCCCCGCCGCTTTGGGGGGCCTTGACTTGAAACCGACCAACTAGTAGATTGGCTGCATTGCGAATATCCGGGGCGACGCCATGGCGTGCCAAGAGCGGGGCTTTCGCGCGTTTTTCAGCAAATCAGAGTGGATTCCTATGAGTTTGGCGCTTTCCCCGCGGGCCCTCGAGATCGTCGAGCAGACCAAGCTGCTGCTCGCTGCCGGCGGCTATCACGGGTTCAGCTATGCCGATGTGTCCGAACGGGTCCATATCGGCAAGCCCAGCATCCATCATCATTTTCCGGCCAAGGCGGACCTGGTCCTGACGGTGGTTGCCCAACACCGCGAACAGGCCCGCGAGGGGCTGGCGGCGCTTGACCAGCATGTCCAGGATCCGCTTGCGCGGCTGACGGCGTACACGGAATATTGGGCCAAGTGCATCCGCGAAGGTTCGATGCCCATGTGCATTTGCGCGATGCTGGCCGCCGAATTGCCTTTGATTCCCCAAGCGGTCGCGGACGAAGTGCGCGCCTATTTCCATGAGTTGACGGGATGGCTCGCCGCGGTGCTTGAGGCCGGCGTCGCCAAGGGGCAATTCCATGTGCGCAATGGCGTCCAGGTGGAAGCGCAGGCCTTCATGTCGACCATACATGGCGCCATGCTGACTGCCCGGGCGTTCGGGGATGCGGAGGTGTTCGCATCGATCACACGCGGGGCGATCAAGCAGTTGACCGTTCCGGCCTGACTGGAGCACGAAGCGCGCCACAGCGGTGCGCCGTTTTTTTAGTTTGTTTACCGACCAACTAGTTGGTTGTTTTCGGAAATCACCGCCGGCTTGCCCGGCTGAGGAACCTTCGTCCATGCCACATCCCATTTCCGCCTTGGGCGCCGCGCATACCCTCATCAGCCTCGTGCCCGCCACCATCGGCCTATACAGTTTTGCACGGTATCGCGGGATCGACAGCGCCACGCGAACCGGCAAGATCTATCTGGTCGGGCTGCTCGTGGCCGTGCTCACCTCGTTCGGCCTATCCAGCTCTGGCGGGTTCAACGCAGGGCATGCGCTGGGCATTCTGGCGCTACTCTCGGTCGCGGGCGCGCTGCTTGTACCGCGGCTGCCATGGCTGTCCCGGGCGCATCCCTATCTGTCGCAGCTGGGCTTTTCCTTCAGCTTCTTCCTGATGTGGGTGCCCGGGATTGCCGAGACGCTCACGCGCCTGCCGGTGTCTCATCCGCTTGCCGAGGGGCCGCAATCCCCCCTGGTGCGCGGCGCTCTGGCCACGTGGTTCGCGCTGTTCCTGGTGGGTTGTGCGGCGCAGTTGCTGTGGATCCGTTCGCAACGGCGCGCCCAGAGGGCCCCGGCGCGGCTTTCGTAGCCGCCCTTGCGTCATGACCGGGACGTCGCGCGGTCCGGCGCGACCAGCCAAGGAGTTGCCATGAATGCCAGAGCCATTGATCCGATGGGCACCGCCCGGATTGACGATGTCCGGGACCCTTATCGCGCCGAGCGGCTGCGTACCCAGATGCGCGCCGACCGGGTGGCGCGTCCGCAGGCACCGCCGTTCGCGCGCATCCAGGCGGCGCGCCCACCGGCTGTGCCGACGGCGGCCGCGCCGCAAAAGCCAGTCATCATCAGGCAAGACGATCGGGATCAATCCGTGAATCCGCTGCGCGACCAATACGCGGCGCACTGTCTGATGCACGCCATCGAGGCCTTCCATGACCAGCAGGCCAGGTTGGAGGCGCAAGCGCTGGCCGGCAATCAGGCGTTAAAGGACGAACAGGTCGAGCAGCAAGCGCGCGCGGAGGCGGCCAATGACCTGGGCACGATCCAGGGCCTGCTGCCGCTGCAACCCTATCGCTTCGTGGCGGGGGTTCCGCCGATCATGGTGCAGCAGGTGGCCGCCGTGTCAGGCGCTGCACCGCTTGCCGTGGGCCCGGTGGCCCATGCCGCGCCGTTGCGCAACGCTACAGACGACGCGTTCAGCACCCACGCAAGCACGCGCGAGCGTGCGCGCCGCCCGCGGAAAGAGGGCGCCTGATGCACTGATTTCAATCTTCCAGATACGCTTGCCCGCCGGGCTTCAGATAAGGCGTCAGCGCCTGGAACGGCACGGTGGCGTGCGTGCCCAGGCAAGCCCCTGATGCATGGCCCACGCCGGACACCGACAGGCTTAGCGCGCCCGGCGTCTGTGCGCCCAGGGCCAGATACTGCGGCCAGAGATCCGCGCAGTCTTCCAGGTTGGGATGTTGATCGGCGCGGTCCTCTGGCGGCCCAGCCTTGACCACCTGGTTCACCACCGCAAGCAATGCGGGGCTGGCCTGCCGGCCGACGCTGCGGCTGGCCGGCACGTACGCGTCGAACACGCGATTCCAGTCCAGGTATTCGCCGCGCAGCAGGTCGAAGGTATACGGTTCGAAATGGTTGTCGGGATGCGCACCACCGCAATCCAGGCTGCCCGCTTCGGTCACCGTCATGAGCGAGCGCGACAGCCACGTGACGTTCACGTTTTCCTCGTCGAATCCGCCCAATGTGCCCGCGCCGGAATTCGCGCTGGTGTAGGCGGATGCCATGCACTCCAGTGCTCCGAGGCTCTTGCGCCAGTGGCGTTGCTCCAGCAGGTGATTGATGCGCTGCATGACCTGCGGATCGGGATGCCGGCTCAGCCGCGGGTACGCGAATTTAGTGCGCGGGTCTACCCACATGCGATAGGCCACCGCACCGCGGCCGATATCCTTGCCTACCGGTTGTGCGTGGCCGGCCAGCTTCAGGGTCTGGTAGGGCGCACGCGTGGCGTCTATTGCCGCCTTGATATCGACGTCGCCAAGATCAACCTGCGCGGCCCGCACGGCGTTGCCGTCACGCGCCAGTTGCTCGGTGTCGTACTCAGCGACCCGCCGCAAGTCGAAGTGGCGTTGCTTGCCGCTGCGGGCGTCCGTCCATTGCCCGCGATAGCCTTTGGCATCGCGCACGCCCTGCCAGCTGGCGACGCGGTCGGCCG
This sequence comes from Achromobacter sp. FW305-C-13, assembly GCF_058783475.1. Taxonomy (NCBI): domain Bacteria; kingdom Pseudomonadati; phylum Pseudomonadota; class Betaproteobacteria; order Burkholderiales; family Alcaligenaceae; genus Achromobacter; species Achromobacter sp. FW305-C-13. Next base: position 1,007,317 of record NZ_JBYSYN010000002.1, read on the forward strand.
GGCTGATCGGGGCCTTGGCCGAGGCCGGTGGTTGCGTCGGGTGCAGCTTGGGTTCGAACAGGACCTCCTGCGTGCCGCGCAGTGGGATATCGACGCCGTTTCTGGTGTAGAAATAGCGTCCGCTCAACCCCCCGTCAGCGCCCGCGTCGTTGTCCAGTTCCAGCACGATCTGGCCGGCGCCTTGCAGTGTTCCCTGATAGACGGTTCGCTGGGCGGCGTGGGCGTCCAGGCCAGCCAGCGACAAGGTGGTCAGCGCCACGGCGCCAAGAAGGAAACGCTGACGGCGAACGGCCAGTGCGAGCATGGGAAGAGACATCCGGGAGGGGGCGGTCTGGTCGGTGATGAGGGCGTGGCGACTACTGCGGGCGCGTCGCCGAAATCGCCTTGAGCTGCGCGCAGGTCTTTTCCTTATCAGCCGCGCTTAGCGAGCCCAGTTGACCTTTGGTCGCGGTGTACGACTGCGAGAAGGCAGCGTCGAAGTCCGCGGCAGCCATGCCCTGCGCGCCTGCCGCCGTCTTCTGCTGTTGCTTCATCTGGTCCAGCTGCGCGGCCGTATAGGCATTGCAGTATTCGGCGGCGGCATGCATCTGGCCGCTCAGCCCGGCCAGGTTGGGCATCTGGCCGGGAACGGCCTGCTGCGCTACGGCGGCGCCGCTTCCAAAGGTCAGGGCGGCGGCCAGCAAAGCGGCCTTCTGGCCGCGAGAAACAACGACGCAAGCTTGCTTGAGAATCGGCAATTCAGGTCTCCAAGGGTATTAAGGTTCGGGTTGCGCAGCACCGCCGGCGATCGTGTTGCCGATGCAGCGGGTGCAATATGCCCGGTTCGTTGTTATTAGCTTATGAATCGATGCAACGACATGTATCGCCAACCGCTCAGGCCGGCGAGGCGGCTGCTATCGGGTCTTTGCCGTCGCTACTGCGGTCCCGGATTTGCGTGCGCAAATCGCATATGCCGGATCTCCTGGTCGACGTTGCGCGCCTACATTTCGACACAAAATGCGGCGCGACATCTTTGCCCGGATTCCAGGCTTATCGACCCCTCGATTCAATCGCGCGGTTTGGCTGCTGCCTCCAGTCGGGGGGCAACTTTCTCCGCCAGGAAGTCGATGAATACGCGCACGCGGCGCGCCATATGCCGCTTGGCCGGAAACACCGCGTGCAGTTCCTCGACGTCGCCGGGATTGAAGCCGGGAAGGATCTCGACCAGTCTGCCCGCCTCGATTTCGTGATCAACGTGGAATCGGCCCAATCTGCTGATGCCCATGCCCAGCAGGGTCAGGTCAAGCATCGTCTCGCCATTGTTCGTGAGCAACGAGGTGTGCAAGGACAAGGCTGTCGGTTCGCCTTCAACGAGGAAGGGCCACTGCGCCACGGATCGCCTAAAGTTGAACCCCAGGCAGACATGGTTGTGCAGATCGGAGGGCTTGTCCGGCGTGCCGTTGCGTGCCAGGTAGTCCGGGCTGGCGACCACGGCATACCTGCTCAGGCCGAGCAGCCTAGCCTTGTACGAAGCGTCGGAGAGTTTCCCGACACGCACGGCGACGTCCACGCGCTCTTTCGTCATGTCGACGACCTGATCGGTGAACGAAAGATCAAGGTCGATCAGGGGATACCGGGCACGGAACTCGGGCAACAACGGCAATAGCTGGCGCGTGCCGAAGGGAAGCGACGCATTGACCCTCAGCACGCCTTTGGTTTCGGTGGAGCCTGCGCCGATGGCCTGTTCGGCCTCGTCGATGTCCTCCAGGATCCTGAGGGCGCTCTCGTAGAAGTCTTTCCCCTCCGTCGTCAGGACGAGTTCGCGTGTGGACCTTAGAAACAAGAGCGTCGCCAGCCGGGCTTCCAATCGCGTGATCAGTTTGCTGACGGCAGACGGCGACAGATCCAGCGTCTTGGCGGCGCCCGAGAAACTTCCCGTCTGCACGACGCGCACAAATATGAACATTTCCCCGCTGCGATTATCCATTTATGCATTGTCCTTGCTTGCATCTTTGAATTTCGTTCCAAACAGCTGTTCCTGGAATCCCCTGTTTTCGCACGCCGGATACAGCGAAAGTTCACCGATCCATTCAATCATCACGTCGGCGCAAGGGCTGGGCAATGATTACCACATTTTTCAAACGTGCCTCGATCGGTTTCGTGGGCGCCTTCGTGTTTGCGGCGCACGCGGTTGCGGCGGAGCCGCCTGTCATTGAACGCTGGCGCAGCTACAGCGGGGTGACGTGGACGGCGGCCGCCGACGCGGCCCAGTCGCCGGCGCCGTTTTCCGGCTCGGTGAATGCGCCCATCGCCGGACTGCACTTCGATCGTGCGGGCCGTGCGTTCGTCAGCACGCCGCGCCTGATCGCCGCGAATGCACCTGCAACGCTCAGCATCCTGGATACCCGGGTCGATGGCGGCAGCGCCCGCCTTGGCGCGTTCCCGTCTGTCGAAGGCAATGCGGTCAACGGTGCACCCGCGTCCAGCCTGCGCAACGTGCTTGGGTTCCATGTGGATAACCAGAACGGTTGGCTGTGGGCGCTGGACATGGGGTTCGTCGCGGGAGAGAGCGAGGCGCCTGCCGGCGGCCAGAAGCTCATCGTCTACGAGCTGGCCACGGGGCTTACCGTCAAAAGCATTCCGTTGGATGCCGTCGCCGACCGCAAGGGCAGCTTCCTGAACGACGTCGCCGTCGACGAAAAGCGCAAGCTGGCCTATCTGTCCGATAGCGGGCTGCGTAGCGCGCCGAACAACCAGGCCGCCATCCTGGTGGTGGACTTCGCCAGCGGCACGGCGCGCCGGGTCTTGAATCAGCATGCCTCGGTCATGCCCGAGCCCGGGGTGAAGGTGGTCTCGCACGGGGTCGACGTCTGGCCGGGAAGCCCGCTCATCCTTGGCATCAACGGCATCGCCCTGTCGCCCGACGGTGAGACGCTGTATTGGACTGTGACGACGGGCAGGCACGCCTATGGCATCAAGACCCGGCTGTTGCGCGACAGCACGAAGACGGATGATCAACTTGGTGCCGAAGTCAGCACCCTTGGCGACACGGGCGGCAACACCGATGGCATCGTCACGGATGCGCGCGGGCGGCTCTTCATCACCGACGTCACCCGCAACGGCATCGTTCGTTACGACCCGGCCACCGGGGCGATGAAACGGGTGGCCTCGCACGACGGCGTATGGTGGCCCGACACCGCCACCATCGCCCCGAACGGCGATCTCGTCTTCACGGCCAGCCATCTCAACGAGCACTTTGCCGGTTCGGTCAAGGCAGGCGCCGAGCGTTATGAACTCTGGCGGGTGGACATCAATCGGGATTGAGCACGTGCCGGCCAAGTCGGGGTGACGTGGCCGGCCGGTCTACGCCCGGACCCTGTCGCGTCCTACAGCGCCGGCTTGAGCACCATCAGGAAATACACCACCACCATGGCCAGGAAGGCGGGATAGCCCAGGCGTTCCCACCATTGCGCAAAGCGCCAGTAGCGCGCAGGCAGGGCGGTGTCGCCGGCGGCGTGGGAAGCGGCCGCCATTTTGGCCATCTCGTACTGCAGCCACACGACCGGCAGCCAGCACACGCCTGCAAGCAGATAAAGCGCGATTGACAGGGTGACCCACGGCGTCGTCCATTGCCAGCCGGCGGCATGCGCCAGCCACAACCCTGACAGGGGCTGGAAGACCACGGCTGGCGTGGTGAACCACAGGTCTGCACGGACCACCAGTTTCGAGACGGCGGCAATCGCCGGAATGGAACCCGTCCGGTTCGCGAAGAACAGGTAGAACGCCGTGCCGAAGCCGGTGCCCACCAGCAGCACCGATGAGAGGATGTGCAGGGTCTTGACCGTCAGATACAGATTCATGGCTTGGGTTCCTCGGTAAGCAGAATGAATAGCAGCGCAACGACGGCCACGTTTTTCAGGACGGGTCCGAAGGGATGCAGCAGGAATTCGGGCAAGGCCACGGCGATGACGGCCGTGTACGCCAGCACCAGCGCAAGCTGCGCGGCCCACAGGCGCCGGCCAGGCCACCAGAGCGTTGCGATGCCCAGTACGAAATCCAGCGCTGCGGCCAGGTACAACGCCGCCCGCGCGGCGGCGCCGTGCAGGCCGACGGGTTCCAGCAACGCGAGGCTGCCGGCCACGGGGTAGAGAAACGCGCTGCATACGGCCGTCCACAGCCAGATCAGCGCCAGCGCGCCGCGCAGCAGGCCGGGGCGCCAGGCAGCCAGCGCCTGGTGGCGCAGTGGCAGCGCGTCGGCGGGGCCGATAAAGGATTCGATGCCGGCGGGCGCGCGACCCAGCGCCCGGGTCGTCGTCGCGGCATCGGCCGTATTGCCCGCGCGCAGCATCCGCCAGGTGTCGCGCGTCAGCAATGACCCCGGCAGCCGGTTCAGCAACATCGCGCCGCCCGACACCAGCCATGCCGGCACGGGCACCTGCCGTGGCGGCGGAAATCCCATCGATGTCCGGTAGACCGCCAGCATCTGGCGAAACTCGACCTCTGTGCCGCCGACCAGGTTCATGCCAGCTGGGCCGTGATCGCCGCCGCGCAGCAGCCGGGCGACGATCTCGGCCAATTCGTCCACCCGCATGGGGCGCAGCCTCTGACGCCCGCCGGCCGGCAGCAGGTGCACCGGTACCGACGCCAAGGCACGGAAGAAGCGGGCCGACGCCCCTTGCTCGCCATAGACCAACGCCGGCCGCAGGATGTGGTGCGCAACGGGCAGCGATTGCAGGTAATCGTCGGCCGCGCGCTTGCTTTGGAAGTAGGAGGTATCGCCGTGTTCGGCGCCCAGGGCTGACAGTTGCACGATGTGCCGGACGCCGGCGCGGTGGGCGGCCTCGAACAGGGCGATCGGCGCGCGCCGGTGAATGTGGTCGAAAGTGGCGCCGGCCGCTTCGATCAGGATGCCCACGGCGTTGACCACCACATGGATGCCGCGCAGCCGATCCGTCCATGCGGCCGGGTCGGTGTCCGCCATGTAGTCAATGGCGATCTCGTCCGGCCGGGTCGCTACGCGCACGCCTTTCAGCACCCGATGGCCATCGCGCGACAAGGCATCGCAAAAGGCGCGGCCGACAAAGCCGTTGGCCCCGCACACCAGGATATTCATGTCGTTGCCTTCTTGGGTAAGCCGTTCATGGATGGCGTCGCTATTCTCTTATTTCTGCAATTTCTGTATAGACAGAAATTATTGGTCAAAAAAAGGGCGCGGTGCAAGGCCCGCCCTGGAGGATCACGACTTGGTACGCCGCATGGTCTTGCTGATTTTCGCGCCCATGCCCAGCGTCTTCATCAGGGTCTCGGGCTTCATGCGCAGCATCTCATCGGACCAGGTCGTCAGGATTTCCAGGAATTCCAGCGTCTCGCGTACCCGTTGTTCGGTGGCGCGGCTTTCGTTTTCGATTTCCGGACTGGCCAGGCTGTCGCGCAGCATGGTCAGCGTGGGGTCGATTTCGCGTTGCCGGCGGCCTTCGACGATGAGCTTGAACAGCTCCCAGATATCGGTCGAAGTTTCGAAGTGGTCGCGCCGGTCTTCCATCACGTGCACCACCCGGGCCAGGCGCCAGGCCTGCAATTCCTTGAGGCTGTTACTGACGTTCGAGCGCGCAACCCCCAGCGTATCGGCGATTTCTTCGGCGGGAACGGGGCGGCCCAGCAGATAGAGCAGGGCGTGGATCTGGGCGACGGTGCGGTTCACGCCCCAGCGCGAACCCATTTCGCCCCAGTGCAGGATGAATCGTTCGGCGATCGGAGTCAGTTTCATGGGGCCACTGTAGGAGGTTTCAGTTATTTCTGTCAAGACAGAAATAACTGAAACTCAGCCGTTTGGCGAATAGGGCCGATCACTGCAGAATCCCGGGATTCGCGTAACTTCGTTCCTGCCATGGACACCTTCAACTACATGCGCGCCTTCCGGCGCATCGTCGAACTGGGCAGCCTCGCCAAAGCGGCCGAGGACCTGGACGTGTCGTCCGCCGGCCTCAGCAAGCAGCTCCGTGCACTGGAAGCACACCTTGGCGCGGTGCTGATCCAGCGCACCACGCGCAAGATGAGCCTGACCGACACGGGCACCGCCTACTACGCTGAATGCTGCCGGCTGCTTGATGAACTCGATGCCCTGGAAAAATCCGTCAAGCAGCAGTCGCGGCGCGTCTCGGGCCGCTTGCGCGTGAACGCGCCGGTCTCCTTCGCGTTGAGCGTGCTATCGCCGTTGCTGGCGCGCTTTCTGCGCCAGTACCCCGAACTGAGGCTGGACCTGGCCATGGAAGACCGCCTGGTCGACGCCGTGGGCCAGGGCTTCGACGTGTCGATCCGGCTGCGGGCGCAGTTGGACGATTCCTCGCTGATCGCGCGGCGGCTCGCGTCGCTGACGCAAGTGCTGTGCGCGGCGCCGGCGTACCTTGACCGACGCGGCCGCCCCGACAGCACGGAAGCGCTGCGCGGGCATGACCTGCTGAACTACACCCTGGCCGACAGCCCCGGCGCTTTCCCCGACGAGGAAGCCGGTCAGCCGGCAGACCTGCCCGCCGGCCCCGCGCACGTCCAGGTCAACAACAGCCTGATGTTGCGCGACCTGCTGGAGGCAGGGTTGGGCATCGGCGCGCTGCCCTCGTTCCTGGCCGCGCCCGCCATCGCCGCCGGCAAGCTTGTGCACGTGCTGCCGGACCTGCCCGCCGCGCCACGCCATGTCTACGCCGTGTATCCCACCAGCCGCCACCTGCAACCCAAGGTGAAGGCGTTTGTGGACTTCCTGGCGGACCATCTGCCGGCGGCCATGCACGGCGATTGTTGACGCCCAGCGAATAAAGTCCTGCCTGTTGGCACCTTACTCGTACGACGGCTCCTCCGTAAGCTGGCGTCCATCGAAACGAGAAAGCACAAGGTGCATCATGACTATCCCCTATACCCGCAAACTGCTCGGCCTGGCGCTGGGCGCCGCGCTCAGCTTCAACGTCCTGGCGCATGGCGCGCCGTCCCGAGCGCCGGCATCCGGCCAGGAAGTGGGCATCAGCCCCTGGGGGCCGGACGATGAAATCGGCCGCTTGAACCTCATCACCGCCGAATCTCGCGCCGCCGTCATGTCGCGGGTGGCGGGCGGCAAGGTCTACGACCTGGCCACGGAATACTACGTGGGCATGCCCAGCTGGCAGGACGCGGGCGATCCGCACTACCAATTCTGGATGACTCACACGCCGCGCGGCACCGAAGTCGACGACCCGATGGGCGTGGGCGACGACATGAACGCCATGCGCAGCTACACCGGTACGGCGTTCTCGATGTACAGCCACACCGGCACGCACATCGACGCGCTCAATCATTTCGGCATCCACGGCAAGATCTGGAACGGCTTCCGTGCCGACGAGCATCTGGGCGACCGGGGCTGGAAGCGCACCGGCATCGAGAAGTTTCCGCCGCTGGTGGCGCGCGGCGTCCTGATCGACGTGGCGGCGCTGAAAGGCGTGGACATGCTGCCGGACCAGTACCGCATCACCCGGCAGGATCTGAAAGCCGCGCTGGCGCGCCAGAAGACCGAACTGCAACAGGGCGACATCGTGCTGATCCGCACCGGCCGCATGAAGCTGTACAACGACCCGGCCGCCTACATGGCCAAGCCGCCGGGCATGGGCCTGGACGCCGCCCGATACCTGGTCGAGGAAGGCGGCGCCATGATCCTGGGCGCGGACAACCTCAGCTTCGAGACCTTCCCGTCCGAGGTGTCCGACGACTACGTGCCGCTACACACCTATCTGCTGGCGCAGCAGGGCGTGCCTATCATCGAACTCGCGGCGCTGGACGAATTGTCGCGCGACAAGGTCTATGAGTTCGCCTTCATCGGCGGCCCGCTGAAGATCCGCGGCGGCGACGCCGCGCCGCTGCGTCCGGTGGCGATGCCGCTACGCTAGGAAGCGGTCGACATCGGGGGCTATACCGCCCGCGACGTCGACGGCGGGACGGCCTCAGCCTCGGCCTCGTCGCGCGCCTCGAGTTCGTTACCCAGCACTTCGGCCGAATCTTCGCCGCTCGTTTCCGGCTTCAGGCGACGGCGCGTGTGCCCTGCGGCGCGCGCATCCTCGCCTTCGTCGGGGCGTTCCGCCTGCAGCGTCACGTTGGCGGCCGGTGCGTAGCCCCGCTTGTCCTGCCCGAAGTAGACCACCGTGTGCGGATACGGCAGCTCGATGCCGGCCGCGTCGAAGTGCTTCTTCAACAGCCGGTTGTAGCCGCGCTGCACGGCCCACTGCATGCCGGGCGTGGTCTTGATCAGGATCCGGATGGTCACGCCCTTCTCGTTGACGGCCGTGACCCCGGCAACCGTAATGTCTTCCAGGATCTCGGGCCCCAGCACCGTATCGGTCATCAGTTCGGCGAAGGCGGCGCGCAGATGCTCGATCGCATCGTCCACGCTTTCGCGGTGCGCAATGGTGTATTCGCCCAGGTGGTACGAGAAGTCGCGCATGTGGTTGGCCACCACGTCCACCGACGAGAACGGCACCAGGTGATACCCGCCGTCCAGCGTGCGTATGCCCACGGAGCGTATCGTCATGCGTTCCACGGTGCCGAACACGCCTGCGACTTGCACCACGTCGTTCTCGTTCATGCCGTTCTCAAGCTGGATGAAGACGCCTGTGATGATGTCCTGTACCAGCTTCTGCGCGCCGAAGCCGATGGCCAGGCCCACCACGCCGGCGCCGGCGATCAGCGGCCCCACGTCGATGCCGATCTGCGACAGCAGCACCATCAGCGTCATCGCCACGATCACGATCAGCGCGGCATTGCGGAACAGCGCCAGCAGGGTGCGCTCGCGCGCGCTGGGCATGCCCCGTCCTTCCCGTTGGCTCAAGCGGTGTTCGATGATGCTGGCGATCACGGTCCAGGCAAGCGCCGCGATCAGCAGCACGATGACGATGTTCAGCACGACCTTGATGGCCGCCCCGCCGGCGTCCGAAGCCAGCCAGCGCGACAGGTCGAACGCGTGCCACGCATCCAGGATCAGCAGCACCACGACGATGCGGATGATCCAGCCGACTACTTTCAGGATGGCCGGGACGTAGGCGTTGACGCGCGCCTCCAGCAGCGGCAAGCGCCGTCGCAGGTCTTCCGACAATTGGATCGGCTTGGCCAGCACCGCGTTCAGCAGCAGGATCAGCAGGCTGCCCACGCCGATGACCAGCAAGGTCTGCGCGGTGGCGCGCGCCATGAAGGGCAGTGCGTTGGTGGGATCGATCTGGCTGACTACCAGCAGGATGGTGAAGTAGCCGATCCCCAGCACGTGCCACACGCGCGACAGGAAGTGCAGCCGCGAACCCACGAAGGTGGCCGCACCGGCGGCGTGGCGGTTCAGGCGTTCCCGTACCGACCGGCGGTTCTGCCAGATGACGCGCACCGCGTACACATACACCGCCAGCATGATGACCATGCTGGCCAGCCGGCCAAGTGCCGGCGACAGCGCCGCCGCCATCACCGGGCCGACCAGCAGCGTGCCGTAACCGGCCGCCGCGACGATGCGCACCAGCCAGGCGTTCCAGTATTTGGCCAATTCGTCGGACATGGGCAAGAGGCGCAGGTGCGGATGCCGCACGGCGAATACCGTGCGGACCACCACCTTCACGATCTCCACCGACACGAAGGCCCGCAGGAACACCGCGGCCAGCGTATCCAGCGTGCCGCGCCCGGGCGTGGTCCAGAGGGCGGCGGCCCCGCCCGCCATGGCGGCGAGCAGCACGACGCCCACGTCGATGGCGAGCGCACCCACGATCGCCCCGGCGCGCCGGTACAGCACGCGCATGGATGCCGGTGCGCCGCGAGCCGGCGAGGCAATGGACTCAGCGCCGTGCTCGGCCACCCAGCGGTCGATGCGCGTGTAGATGCGCATCGCGATCAATCGCAGCACCAGGAAGGCAATGATCGTGGCGATAGCGGCCAGCGTCAGGGGCAGCAAGGCCGTGCTGGCGGTGCCGGCGTCCATGCGCAGGCTGCGGCCCGAGGCCAGCGCGCGCATGTCGTCCACGCCCTGGCCCATGTCGGCGGCCACGCCCGTCAGGAAGCGCTGCACGCCATCGGCAATGCGTTCCTGAAGGCCAGGCTCTGTCGGCTTTTTGTCGAGTCCGGACGCGCCAGCCGCGCCGGACGGCGCCGGCTTGACACCGGCCGACTGCGCGCGCAACTCGTCCACCAGCGCTTTGCGGGCCTCGGGATTGTCCAGCAGGTCGGCGAGTGCCGCAGGGGTGAGCGCGGCCGGTGTCTGTGCGGTAGAGGAAGCGGCCGGTTGCGCCGGAGGCAGCGGCGCGGCGGCCATGGCGGCGGCTTGCCAGACGAACGACAGGCAACTCAGCATCGCCGCCAGCAGCAAGGCCGCCAGCCAGGGTCTCTCTCGTCGGTGCCGCCAGAAGGTGGCGGCAGGGGGGCGGGGCGGGAAAGAAATGGATGCTGTCGTTGCGAGTCTAACCACTAATAAATCTCCTCTACGATCAAGGCAAAAAACGAGGCGCGCGATCGCGGTCGCAACGCCGCTAGTGGTTAGATGATAAAGCCCCGCGGATTTTCAGGGCTTACGCGCCGCCGCCAGACCGGCCGGCGGCGCGTTTGCACGGTTAGCTCTTGCGAGCGGTCAGCCACTGCGTGGGTTGCAGCGCGCGGCCCACGATACGCACTTCGCCGATGCTGCCGAAAAAGCCGTCGGCACGCGCGCCATCCCACGAACCGGCGCCGATCACCCAGGGCATGTCGGCCGCAAGTGTCGCCAGCCCCGGCGCGTCTGACGTGTTGCGCAGTACCGGCGCGCCTTCGACGTACAGAATGGTCTCGTGCGTGGTGTTGTCGTTCACCACGGCGACGTGCATCCATTTGTCGGCGATGATCTCGCCAGACCAGTTGGCTTTGGCGTCGCGCGTGCCGGTACGTTCAGGCACCACTTCCCACTGGATCTCGCGCAGGCTGGACACCGCAAACAGCAGCGGCGGCGATTCCGGATCTCCACCGGAAAAGCCGGGCAGATTGCCGCGCTTGCCGTCGCGCGTCATGATGTTCATCCACGCGTTGCGGGATGCGGTCCAGTCGCGGTCGATCTTGATGAAGGCCTCGACGGTGTAGCCGTTGGGCACCGTTTCCGCATTCAGCACGGCCGCCGTGTCGGTGGTGAAGTAGCTCATGCGGGCGGTGTTCTTGTCGGTGTTCAGGAACCGTACGGACCCGGGCGCGGCCGACAGGTAGTGGTGATCGTTGGACCACACCAGGTCGCCCAGCTGCGCACCGGCCACGCCATCGACGTTCAGCGCGGCGCGGCGAACCGGGTTCAGGCCGGTGCGGTCGGCAACCACCTCGCCCACCTGCACCGGCTGGCCGTTGGCGCCGCCAAAGAAGCGCCAGTGCGCCAAGGTGTCCGGCACCTGCGGATAGTCTTCGCTGTCGGCGGCGGGCTTTTGCTCGGTGGCGGCCGGATCGGTGTAGTTGGCGAGGATCAGGGCGCGCGCCTGGTCGATAAGCGCCGTGTGCGACGGTTCCGCCGCCTTGAAGTCCTTGTTGAAGCCGCCAAAGCGCTTGGCGAAATCCATCTTGATGGTGAATTGCTCGTTGGCGCCGGTCAGGACTGCCTGGTCGAATGCGTTGAGGGTGTTCTTCGGCTTTTGGGGCACCCACGGCGAGAACGACAGCACCCGGATCTCGTTGTTGCTCAGGTCGAATTCGTACAGGCGCATCAGGCCATTGCCGCCCTGGTACGCCATCTGGTAGTCCACCACCATTTCTTCGACCGGGTTGCCGAAGGCATTGGTCTTGGTCAGGTGCGCGGCGCCATGATAGTGGCCGTTAAGCGTCATGAAGATCTGATCGTTGTCGCGGATCAGCTTGTCCCACAGCATCAGGCCGTACGGCACTTCCAGCGGGGTCACGCCGTCCTTGTCGATATTAAGCAGTTGGTGGTTGACAAGGATGACCGGCAGCGACGGGTTGGCGCGGATGACCTGGTTGGCCCAGGTCAGCGCAGCGTCGGAAATGCGCCACGACAATGACAGCACCATGAACTTCTGGCCTTCGGCCTGGAACACGTGGTACTCGTGAAAGCCGCTGGGATCGCGCCCGCCAAAGGTTGCCTGCTTCTTGGCGCGGTCGGTTCCGAAGGTCTGCAGATAGGGTTCGACGGCCAGGTTGCGCTGGGCGTCGGTGGCGCTAGCCTGGCTGCTTGCGTCGACGTAGTCGCGGTCCAGGATCACGTCGTGATTGCCGGCCAGGATGGAGTAGGGCACCTTGGCATCTTCCAGGATCGTCATGGCCGCATCGGCCACCTTCCACTGGTCAGGCTTGCCCTGCTGGTCGACCACGTCGCCCAGATGGATCAGGAACGGAATGCTGAGGGATTTGGCGTGGTCGGCGACCCATTGCGTCTGGGCCTTGTACGGTTCGCTGCCGTACTTGCGCATGAACTGCTGGTTTTCGGCGTCGGTTGCGTAGCGGGAATAGAACTGCGTGTCGGGCAGCACTGCCACCGCGAAGCTCGACACCTTGGCGGGTTGCGGCTGCGGTTCCGGCTGGGGTTGCGGCGCGGGGGTATCGGGCGCCGGGCTGTCCTCGTCGTCGTCGCTGGAGCACGCCGACAGCAAAAAGGAACCGCCTACCGGCAGCAGTGTCGCGCCGAAGCCGGCCTTGAGCAGGCTGCGGCGGCGCGGATCCGCGGCCGCCGGCAGGGTGGAAGGTGTCTCGGCAATGTCATGTTTGCCGTCGTGCTTGTCATGCGCCATCTGTGCCGCCCGTCTGAAAAAGTGGGAAGCTTAGAAACGCAGAATGACGGGATGATGAATGCGGGTATCCCCGCCGCGCGCATCGATCGGCAACACGGAATGGCCGTGCGGCGCCGCCATTTCCAGCGCTCCTGATGCGGATACAAGTCGGGGGCCACGGTATCCTTCTGACACAGGCCTCCCGGCCACGCACCCACAGCGGGCCATATACTTTGCGCCTGCGACGCGGCGGTTTTCGCGCGGCCGGGTGCTGACTTCGATTCGGGAGAGAGGGATATGGTACGCATGGACAAGGCGTTGGCGTTCGGGCAATCCCAAGGTAGGCTGGCCGTCACGTTGGCCCTCATTGGCTTGCTGGGCGGGTGTTCCGTGTCTTCCGGATTGTGCGACACGTTTGGTCCAAGCAAGCGCGCGTCGGTCGCCATTCCACAGGGGGCCTCGGCCGAAGAGGTGTTTGCTTGCATCGACAAGGAGACCCTCGGCAACGCAGAGCGCGGAAGCCTCTTCGATACCGGCTACGCCATCCGGGATGCCAAGACAGGCGTGCTCGAGACGGAACACTACGGCTCCAGCAATGTGACGGGCTTGCGGTTCCGGGCCGAAGTCTCGCAAAAGACCTCCACGCTGGATCTCTCGTTGAGAGGCGCTGGCGCTTACTGCACCGATCTCGGCGTAGACAAGGAAATGGCCCGTCTGACGACAGACGTGGCGCGCTGCCTGCAGCGATGAAAGCGATGTCAGATGGGCGCCTTGTCCGCTGAAACTCGGCCGATTGTCGCTTCGTCGATCCTCTGTGCGGATTTCATGTCCTGGCCGCGTTGCCGCATCTCAGCCTTGAAGTCCGTCTTTCCGAATACGTCTTTATCGCGAACACGGAAATAGAGGGTGGTGCTGGCTAACAGGTGGTCGGGCCAACTGCTTAGCATCGCGTCGTGAACCAGCCAGTCGAACAAGGACATGACCTTGGGAGGCAAGGGCTGTTTGCCCGCAGAGGCCTCGCGCCATACCTCCAATAGACGCTTTTCCATCCCTCGTTTGGCTTCCGATTCGGCGAGCGGGTTTGTCGGCTTCGGCGCTTTGTCGTCCTCGCCAATGGATTCGTTGCGCGCGCGCTCGCGATCGAGCATGTCCTGATCCGCCTGCCGGATCAACCGTACTTGCTCGGGTTGGTTGGCTTCCATCCACTTCTTGTGCTCTTCCAATCGGGTCTCGTCCCGCTCGGTCTCTTCCAGCGTCTTGATTTCTTCTTCCAGCCGTTGCCAGAGGGGCTTGAAACGTTTTGGTGGCAATTCCCCCCGACTAGCCACTGCGCGTTCCCAACGCTCATCCTTCAATTTCCTAAGCGCGTCCAGGTGCGCCCTCTTTTCTGAATCGGCCTGCGCTTCAGGGCTTAATGCAACGAACTTTCGTAGCTCCCTCTGATATTCCTGCTCGGGGGTGAAGTAATTGCGATCTTCGAGCCATTTTTCTGCCGGATCGGACAGGTCGCCCTTGAATACAGGATCCTGGTACCGCACCGCGAGCCATCTAAGGAAAACCTCCATGTGGGGCATGAAGTCGACGTTCGATTTGTAAGGCACGATCTCACGATAGGCGTCGACCAGCTCTTTGATATTGAAACTCTGCCCATCCGCCTGGATCTTCTGGCCCATCGAAAACTTCAGAAAGGTCAATTCACGTGTGTTTTTCAAACCTTCGATGCTGTGCATCGCCGCGCCACTCGTTAAAGCAAGATTGAGCATGTCGCGTAACGCCACGCGAGAGAGTTCTCCTCGAACCCCCAGGGCCCCTTCTGGGCTGACGCCGGTGACATCGCCGCTTGATCCCGGATAGAGATACTGCTCTCCGCGCGTTTTTTCCAGGCTGTCTAACCGCTGGTTGCGCCGCAATTCATGCGCCGCTCCGAAATGCACGCAACGTTCGACGGCAGCGGGAATGGTCAGAGTACGATTCTTGTGCGTTTGCTTCAAAAGGTCGGTAAAGGGCAGAAATCCCAGGAAGGTGTTTTCGTCCATGATGGACGCGACAGAGTCGAGCAGTCCGACAAACCGGATGGCGATCGGCGAATGCTGGCGATGCGCGGCGCTGTCGTCCCGCACAGCTAAGTCGATTTCACTGCGACGCTTGTACTTATTGACCAGATCGTTGACAAACTGCTTGGCAATCACCCCCCCGCGGTCGCCGCCGAATACAGTGATCTCGATTCGAGCGACATGGACTTCGGCATTCACGGCGTCATAGGCCGCCTTGAACTGGCGCAATGCGGCGTCCACGCGAGCGTCCACGCCAGTGCCCATCAAATAAGCGACGGTCTCGTTGTCACGGATGACGGGAACGCCCTCCAGCAGGGTTGCCTTGGCTGTTTCTTTCGCGCCGGTCCAAGCAACCTTCAGAGGGTTTTTCTTGAAGCCAGACCAGAACGATTTCAATGTGGCCCGGAGTCGGTTGGTCAATCGTTCAGGATCCCATACATTCCAGATGCGCACTACCTTGTCGGGGAGCGTCTTCACATCTTTGATGACGTCCTTATACGCCTTCACCATTGGCTGATAGGATCCCTCCTTGATGGCCTTTTGGGTCGCGCTGCGCAGACGCTTGAGCATGTCGTGCTCGGGGATTTCGTCGAGCCGCGACGCATTTTTGGCAGCGTCCTTTACCCGCTTGGCAGCTTCGCTGGCGAATTTGGCGCCAGCTGTTGTTGCGGCGTATATAAGATCGTCGCTTTTCGCGTCTTCGTTCAGTTCTGTGCCCAGGCCGGAATAGTAGAAGCGAAACCAGTGCTGATGGACCGGGCGGTCGAAATCTTGTTGTGTGAAGTGGGCTTCCCAAAGCCGGGAGACATTTGAGTAGAACGTCGGATGCGCGGCGTCGACATCTCGATTCCGGCCAAAGCCATCGAAGAAGAATCCCATCCGGATGACCGCGCCGCATTCGCGGCAATCGTCCTTGGGATAGGCCGACTGGTTTTGCGCCATGGCCTTGAGCACCGAGGCCGGCGTGCGATCCGCTGCTGGATTCGCGCCATCGTGCTGGTCAACCACTTTTTGCTCCCGGCGGTGTGCCTGCCTGCTTAAGTGCGGAAATCCGTTCGGCGGGCAGGGACTCCATGGCGCGGGCGAATTCGCCCGGTTGACGGTCTGCTTTCTGCAGCAGCGCATGGATGGCCGGGTCTTGATCGAAATCGGACGCGACCGTGAAGTACATCTTCATGTACTCGCGCATGTCGCTCGCGTTCTCGATGCGGTACTGCCCCCAAGATTTTTTCGTGACGCGCGCGATCACCCGGGTGAGCTCCACGCCGTCGCGGAAGTCGCCCAATGCCTCCTTGTGCTGGCGCCACAGCCAACGTGCGGTTTCGACGATAGGCAAGCGGGTACGTCCCGTGAGTTTTCGGCTAAGCGCCAGCTCTACGTGTTCGTCGGGGTAAATATGCAGTTCCAGATAAACCGGGCCCTGGCCTGGAGGGAGATCGGTGGCGGGGAAGCTCACCGGCTTCTCGCGGGTAAAGAAATACTGTTGCGGATTCGCGTCGTAAAGATGATTGCGCAAGACTTCGGAATCGGCCGCCCGCCATTTTGCCGTGAACTCCGTTCCCTTTAGCGTGTAGCAGCAAGCCACAGAACCTTCGCCCGCACCGACGCTGACTTGCATCGTGACGGCGCTGTTGCCAGCCTTGTCGGTCAGGGAAACGCTGTCCATGTCGAACTGCGTATAGTTATAGGCAATGAAGCTTACGCCTTCGTAGGCGGGCTCCCCCTTGCATCCTGCCAAGAGGCCGAACGTCATCAGGGCCGCCATCAACATCTTATGCATGCATCGCTCCAAAGTCTGCCGTCTGACGTTTGCAAAGCCTACGGCAGTCAACCGTACTCCAACTGATAGAAATTCTGGCTGGCGATCAGCGTTGCGCCGCACGAGGTGCGCATGCCTTCCAGCGCGGTCATGCGGTCCGAGCTGACGTTTTGCACCCCTTCGACGATGGTGTGCGTATCGCCGCATTTGGGGCAGGTGACGCGGTCGCCGACGCGCGCCATGGGTTGGCCGAAGATGACGACGGTTTCATCGCCGGTCACGACGACGCCGCCGTGCGACGTCTTGTCGCCCTTGCGGATGACGGAACGTTGGGACATGGGTGGGCGCGAGATATTTGTTTACAGATACGTGCCGTCCGGCGCCAGCCGGGCCGGGCCGACGACGAAGGTGCCATCGGGCGCCATGCGCACGGGACCGCCGCCACCCTTGTAGCTGCCGTCCGGTGCGCGTTGCGGCGTGCCGGCGACGTAGGTGCCGTCCGGGGCACGGGTGATCGGGCCTTCTCCGCCCACGTAGCTGCCGTCTGGGGCGCGGCGGGGTGTGCCGGAGATGAAGTGCCCATCGGGCAACATACGGATCGATTTCGTCGTCATGAATGCTCCTTGGGTGGGAGCGCAAATCATAGCGAAGCATCGTGATGCGCCTTGTAATAGGACGTGTCATCTTTGAACGTTATACGTAAGCAGATGTGGGATGATTTGCGCCTACGACAGACCTGAGCCTATGACCGACATCAACGCCTTGTTGCAACCGATCCCCGGCGATGCGCCTTGCGGCGTCGACCTGGTGTTTTCGCCTGAGTTCGATGCCATCCGCGAAGCGCGCCGGCACGACGACCCTCAGCTCGACCAGGGCGACTGGGTCATTGATCTGAAAGAAGCCGACTGGCCGGAAGTCGCGCGCATCTGTTCGACGGTGCTGCGCGAGCGCAGCAAGGATATCCGTATCGCGTCGTGGCTGGCGGAAGCCTGGGCCAAGACACGGGGCTTCGCGGGCCTGCGCGACGGTTACCTGCTGATCGACGGGCTCTGCCGGGACTATTGGGAAGGGCTGCACCCGGTGCCGGAAGACGGCGACGTGCAGCAGCGCGTGGGCAATCTGGCGTGGCTGCTGTCGCGCTCCCAGCAGCTGATCGGGGAAATCCCGCTGACGCAGGCGGACGGCGCGCGCTATGGCGCCGTGCTCTGGGAGGCCGCAAGCCAGCTCGCCAACGCCGTCAAGCGCACGCCCGACAATGCCAATGAACTGATCCGCGGCAAGCTTACGCTGGACCGCTTCGATGCCGCGCGGCGCGATACGCCACCTTCGTTCTATTCCGAACTCGATACGCAGCTGGAAGGCTGCGCGCAAGCCTTGGCCCAACTGGAGCGCACGTTGGACGAGCGCCTGGGCGATGAAAGCCCGGCGTTCTCGCGCGTGCGCGATGCGCTGCGCAATGTCACCGAGCTTGCGCACCGTTTTGCGCGCGACGCCGGCCTGCTGGTACGCGCCGACCTGGCGCCGGCACAGGCGCCTGTGACGCCTGCCGTTTCCGTCCGTGTGGAGCCTACCTTGCCCGCCGCCGACCATTTCCCTGCCGCCGATGCAACGCCCCATGTTGCCGTGACGCCAGCCGTGCGCGGTCCGATCCAGACGCGCGAACAGGCGCTGGCGCAGTTGCGCGACGTGGCGGATTTCTTCCGGCGCACCGAACCGCATAGCCCGGTGGCCTATCTGGCCGACAAGGCCGCGAGCTGGGGCGAGATGTCCCTGCACCTGTGGTTGCGCACGGTGGTCAAGAACGACGAGACCCTGTCGGGCCTGGAAGAACTGCTGGGCATCAAGAAAGCCGGCGACGGCAACTGACAGAATGCCGGCGACGGCAATGGGCGGTCAGGCCTTGCGTCTGGAGTTCCACGCAAGGCCCATCCCGCGGCCAGTCACCCGTTCTTAACGGGCCGCGCGGAACTCGATGCGACGGTTCTTGGCGCGTCCTTCCGCGGTGGCGTTGGTCGCCACGGGCTGGTCGGGGCCGGCGCCCATGGCCTCGAAACGCGATACTGGCAATCCCTTGTCCACCAGATAGTCCCGCACCGCATCCGCCCGCGCCTGGCTCAGCGCCAGGTTAGTGCTGCGGCTGCCCGAGCTATCGGTATGGCCGATGATCTGGATCTTGTCGGCGCGCAGCTTGGGCACCGCGTCGGCCACCCGGTCAAGCAGTTCGCGGCCGCGGGCGGTCAGGCGGGTGCTGCCGGTCTCGAACTCCACCACGCGGTTGCTCAGCAGGTTATCCAGCACGTCCTGCTCGTCCTTGCCGGCCGACACACGCAGGCCGTTGACGATCTTGTAGGTGGGGTTCAGCGACGTGGCGAAGGTGCTGGCGATCTGCTGGCGCGAGGCCTCATTGTCGACCTCGCCGCGCAGCCGGATCTGCGTGCCGTCGATTTCCAGCTGACCGCGGTTGATCTGCTTGAGCGGGCTGTCCAGCAGCTTGCCTACGTGCTGGGACCAGTTCGGCGGGGCCACCACGCCGCCCACGTCGATGCGGTCGATCACATTGCCCACGCCATAGACCTTCTGCAGGCGGGCCAGCACGTCGGCCTTGGTGGCCTCGTCCGGCACCGCGCCGCTGGCGACGACCTGGCCGGGTTGAGGGATGACGTTGGCGGGAACCACCGTGGCGGCATCCTGGGCATGGGCCGTGCACGACAACGCGGCGGCCAGGATGAGGGTAAGCGTACGCATGCCTAGGCTCCGATGAAGACTTCGCGGAACGTCTCCAGCGCCTGGCGCAGGGAGAGCCGCGGTTGATCCAGATAGCTCGACAGCTTGGCCAGGCCGTGGCTGGCGCTGACGTGGTCGCGCACCCACGGCGCGTCTTCCAGCACGATGTAGTGCTGCGACAAGGTCTGCGGCGTGGACAGCAAGGTGGCCAGCGTCTGCGGGGATGCACCCCGAAAGCCCACCACCAGCCGATGCTTGCCGGCGATCTGCCCGATGAACATGGCGATCTCGAAATCCGCACGCGTGAGGAACGGCGCGATCAGCGTCATCCAGTACGTCGCGACCAGATTGATGTAGAGCGGATCGTCCGGCAACGGTAGCGCCAGGCCGGTGTCCAGCTGCGATGAACCGCTGGACATCACCGGCGCAAGCAGGATGCCCAGCGCCAGCACGATGTCGTGCATGCTGGCGGCGTGGCCGTTGCCGCGCAGCATCGCTTCGACGCGTTCGATTGTCTGCAAGTCGATGAAGGCGTCGAAACCGTCGTCGGCGGCGGTCCGGATCTCGCCTTCCAGATCATTCAGCGTCTGCAGGGCGGGGCCCGGATCGCCTTCGCGCATCAGTTGCGCGGCGGCGGTGCCCATGCGGTTCCACATGCGGCTGAAGGCCAGCGGGCTGCGTGCGATGAAATCCAGCGGGCGGGCGACCTCGACCGAGGTTGCGCTGATGAACGGGAAGCGCCTTCCGGACTGGTCGCGGCTGGGCTGCAGATGGCCAGCGATAGCCAGCTTGCCGCGCGAGCCCAGCACGGCGAACGGAACGGGCTGCGCTTCGTCGTACAGGGTCTTCCAGTGGGGATCCTGGGCCAGGACCTCCATGGTGTTGGCCACCCACGCGTCCAGCGTCGACATCAGCTGGGGATGCGAGGTGTTTTTGACGAAGTCGCCACGGGACGGGATCTTGCCGAAGTAGGCCGTACGGAACATGGGAGACTGCGGGTTGCTCATTGCTGCGCTCCGGCAGGCGTCGGGGCGACGGGAGGTTGAGGGGAAGCGCCCGCCACCGTAGCGGGAAGGCGCAGGTTGCGCAGGCCTTGGCTGCCCGGCTCGGTGCCGCCGGCGCTGGCCGCTTGCGCGTTGCTGATGATGCGAAGCTTGACCGGCACGGTGATGTTGGACTTGCTCCAGCTCATCTCGAAGCTGCCGTCCGGGTTCGGCTTGCGTTGCGACCCCGAGATCAGGCGCTCCAGGCCGAAGCGGCCCGGTTCGTTGACGATCTCGACGACGGTGCCATCGAACGCAGTGGCCGTGATGCGCGCGCCGGGTGCGCCTTGCGCGTTGGGCCAGACGAAGTTCACCCATTGCGGCGGCGTGTTGCGATAGCGCAGTTGCTGGCCGTCGATCTCGATCGTGTACTCGGTTACGCCGCTGGCGGGTTTGGGCTGGATCTGGAACAGCGTCTGCGGCTGGCTGGCTGCCCCCGAGCCTGCGGCGCCGCCCGACAGCGGAGCCACCCACTGCGCGAAGTTGGCGGTGAACGACGGTTGCAGGTCGATGCCCATGTCGCCCCAGGTGCGCGCGGTCAGGATGTCGCCGCGGCGTACCGTCAGCGGGCCCAGCGTGTCGTTGACGTATTTGGCGATGCTGCCCTGCGGGCCGAACACCTGTCCGATCTCTTCGCCGCTGGCTTCGACGCCGGCCTTGGTCGAGAACGGGTACTTGTCGGCCAAGGTCTGCGAGAAGGGTTGATAGACCTGGGCGTTCCAGACCTTGTTCAGCTCGGTCTGCGCGGGCTGCATGGCCACGGCGTAGCCCTGGATCAACGGGCGGACCAGCAGCGGACGCAGGGTCTCGCGTTGCGCCGGCGTCAGGCCGGCCAGCATTTGCTCGTCGACCAGCTTGAGCGCGTCGGCCAGCTCCGAGTCCTTGCCTTCCAGCGTCTGGCGCATCAGCAGCAGCGCGCCCGGACCCGGGTCGCCCTGGTTGTTGATCAGGTTGAAACGCGTGCGGATCTTCGACAGGGCGTTCATGTAGTTGCCCAGCAGCGACTGGTTATCGCGCGTGACCACCAGGCGGGCCACGTCGGAGAACTCGCGGCCCACCGGCCCCATCGGGATCTGCTCCCCGCCGGGCGCGACTTCGGTGGGTTTGGGCTGGCCCTGGCGCAGGATCACCCGCTTGAACCAGGCGACCACGCCGGTCTGCGCCTGCGAAATGCCGGTGTTGATCAGCGAGGGGTTGTCCCAGGACGTCTGTTCATAAGTCGTGTTGATCAGTTTTACCAGCGGCGAATTCTGCGGATCGCCCAGCCGGTTCATGCCCTGGACCGCCTGGTCGAAGCTCGTGAACGGCTTGATCGTGACCCCTCGCAGCATCTTCTGCCACTCCTGCGCGTACTCGGTCTTGTACATCGTGGCCAGGCTCTTCTGGATCTGCTCCGGGCTGCCTTCCAGCGTCAGGTCGTCGCGCGCGTTCACGCCCAGCACCCAGTCGCTGGTCTGCACCTCGCGGCGCGCGGCTTCACCGATGGCTGGCTCGATGTACTGTTCCCAGGCCTCGCGGGTGAAGGTGCCGGGCACCGCGTAGCTACCGGCCACCACGGCGGCGTCGGCTTCGCCCATGATGCGCGCCACGGTCATGGCGGGGAAGCGCGTGGCCGCGCGTGCCTTCAACGTTGCATAGGCGCGTTCGCGCGCCGGCATGCCTTGCATCACGCTGCGCAAGTTGCCGCGCGTGCGCTCGACCATGGCCAGGTTGGTGTCGATCTGAGGCCAGTCGGCGTCGGCCGCGCGCGCCACGTAGAACGAGATCAGCCGTTCCGCGCTGCGGATCAACTGGTCGCGCGGCATGGCGCCGCGGTTGGTCTCAAGCCAGCCCCGCCAGAAGCGGGTGATCTGGTCGGACAGGTGGGTGGGGTCCACGTGTTCGCGGTTGGCCATCATCAGGTACGTCTTCAGCGCGTTGTAGGCGTCGTCGACGTTGGTGGGCGAGGCATCCTGGAATAGCATGTCGCCCGCGTTGGCGCGCACGGGCTGCGCCTGGGGCGGGGCAGCCGGCCGTGTGCCGGCGGCCGCCTGCGAGACGTCGACGCGGCCCAGATAATCCTCAAGGCTGGCCTTGACCGGCACCAGCATGAACTGGCGCAGGCCGTTGTAATACTCGGCCAGCAATCGATCCTTGAGCACGTCGCCCTGATACAGCCCTAAGCCCAGCGACAGCGGCCGGCTCGAGGAATAGCGATCCAGCTGCTCGATGCGGTCCTGCAGGATCTCCATCGCTTCCAGCCGGCTTTGCAGATCGGTGCGCTCGCTTTGCAGGCGCACCACCTTGTCCAGGTCCGCCTGCACATTGGTCGCCAACTGCCGGTTGCCCAGGTACGACCAGCTCCAGCCCCCCAGCACCAGGCCCAGCGCAAGCACCAGCCCGAAGAACGTCAGGTAGCGCATGCGGACCTTGTTCGGGCTGGCGTGCTGGCGCACCAGTTTCTTGTCGGCAAAGATCACGCTTGAGAACAGGTCGCGCAGGAAGAAGCCGTTGTGGGAGCTCACGCTGCGGGCGGCCTCGTGCGCGGCCGGGCGCAGGGTAAATCGCTCGGCGAGTTTTTCGGTGGAGGTGCTGCGCGAGGCGCCTTCCTGCAGCGCGCTGGTGAAATAGAAGCCCCGGAAGACGGGCTTGTACTGGAACGGGTTGGTCTCGAACAACGTCGACAGGAAGGTGCGCAGCGCCGGCTTGACACCCGCGAACTCCAGCGGGAAGGTCAGCAGGCCCGGGGGCAGGGCGCCGCTGCGCCGCAGCGAGATCTGGGCTGTGCCCATTTCTTTGAGCCCTTCATACAGTTCGTCGAAGCGCTCGTCGAACAGCGTCAGCACGTCGCGGCTTTCGTCGGCGCCGTACGGCAGCGTTGCGCCCCAGACGCGGTCGCGCTCGCGGGCGTCGGCGTCGGCAAAGAACTCCGAGAAGCCGGCGATCAGGTCGGCCTTGGTGAAGATCACATACACCGGCGCAAAGACTTCCAGCCTGTCGGTCAGTTCCTGCACGCGCTGGCGCAGGTTCTTGGCCAGGTTGATGGCGAACTCGGGGCCGGAATCCGTCAGTTCGCTGATGCTGGCCGCCACGATGATGCCGTTGATCGGCGCCTTGGGACGATGGCGCTTGAGCAGGTCCAGGAAGCTCATCCACTCGTTGCGGTCTTCCTCGTGGACCGAGTAGCGGCCCGCCGTGTCCAGCAGGATGCCTTCGGTCGTGAAGAACCAGTCGCAGTTACGGGTGCCGCCTACGCCGCGCACGGCTGCGCCGTTCTTGTCGGCGAACGGGAACTGCAGCCCCGAATTGATCACGGCGCTGCTCTTGCCGGCGGCGGGGTTGCCGATGACGATGTACCAAGGCAGCTCGTACAGCGCTTCGTTGCCAGAGGTCTGGCCGATCTTGGACGTCTTGATGGTGCGTACCGCCTGCGTCAGGCGCGTGCGCAGCGCGTCGACCTCGTTGCGGTTGGCGGCGGGGCTGGCCGCGGCGCCTGTCTGCACCTGTTGTTCCAGCATGTCGCCCAGCTTCTGGTTGGCGCGCCGGGTGCGGCGCCGGCGCCACAGCCACACGCAGAGCCACAGGAACAGCAGCACTCCCAGCAATGCGCCGGCCCAGGTCATGGCGATCTGCATGGTGTCGGCGAACAGGAACAGAAACACGATCAGCGCGATCAGTCCGATCACCATGAAGGTGCGTGGGTTGGCGAACACCCGAGCGCTCCAGTAGCGGAAGTCGCTCATGGCGCTGGAAAATCGAGAAAACAATCCTGAGGGGCTACGCATGGTTTTCGCTGTTGTTTTTGGGGTCAGGCGGTAGCGCTGGCGGCGGGTCGGGAGACCAGTGCCGCGCAACGCAATGCGGGGTCTTGCAGGGTTAGGGTCAGTACGGGCTGTTCCAGCTGGACGCAGGCTTCGCCGGCCACGGCCAGCGTCAGCAGCGACGCGGCCACACCGGTGTGGCCACAGGCGGCGCCGACCGCCTGGCAATCCTTGCTGGCGTCCAGATGGGCAAACAGTTGAGACGCGACGTTCAGCGGTTCAAGTGGACGGCTGCCGCGGTGATCGGCGTCGCTGATGACGTGGGCGACGTGCTCGGGCGCGACGTCCGCGCGTTGCAGCAGTTCGCGCGCCAGATCGGCCAGGGGCGGCTCCGCCAGCGCGCCACGGGCGTCGGCGGACTTCTGTCGATGCCATACCGGAGACAGGGCGATGCGCAGGTCGGCGTCGGCATCTGCCGGGCCAAGCAGCAGCCCGGCGGCAGCTTCACCCGGCACGCGGCCCTGCGGATTGGCGTGGGTAAGCAACTTGGCAAGGCCATCCCAGAGCGCAACCTGGTCGGCGTCGATGTAGCCGTCGCCCGCCAGCACGATGCGCCACAGCGGCTGCGCGTGGGCATCCGGCGGTGCGGATGCCAGTTCGCGCAACAGGTGGTCGCCAGCCATGGCGTTGCGCGCCAGGTGCTCGGCGACGCTGACGCGGGCATCGGGCCAGACGCCGGCGGCGGCCAGGATTTCCTTGCGCGCGCGCTCGCGCGCCGCTTCCGGCCAGTCGGCTGACAGCAGTACCTCGAAGCGCAGCAAAGGCCAGTCGTCGTCGCGGGCGGGCACGTCCAGTTCAGTGACGCGCCGGTGGGCGTCGCCGGTGAGGGTGCGCGCGATATCCGTCAGCAGTGCCGTGACGCGCAGCGTGGCCGTTGCCAAGGCCTCCGGCGGCGCGCCGCGTTCGTGGGCCGCCGCGTACAGCTCCAGGTCGTTCAGGCCCGGCACGCGCCCGGCAAAGATGGGAAAGCCCTGGGGCGTCTTGAGCTCGGCATCCAGTTCGGGCCGCTTCTGTTCGGCCATCGCCTGCGCGATGGCGGCGGTATCGGCGCCCGCCGCCGCACGCGCGGCGACGGCGACCACGCGCAATTCGGCAAGGCGCGGCGCGGGCGGCGTCTGCGCCTGGGGCTCGGCTGCCGGTTCGGGCTTGGGCGCGCGCGCGGCTCGCACGGCGCGCACGCCCAGCCACAGCGCCGCCAGCAAGGCCAGCGGCAACGCGAACAGATAGAGCCCGATGTCCACGCCGGTGGGCAGCGTGCGCGATTCCTGCCACCAGATGATGACGGCCAGCCACACGACGGCAAACAACGCCAGGATCAACAGCCCTTTTTTCAGCACGCGCGCCATTACTTCGTGGCCTCCCGCGCACGCTGCATCACGCCGGGGCGGCGCAGCTCGACATGGCCAAAGTCCATCATCTTCCAGCGTCCGCCCCACGTCAGGCCAACGAGTTCCGCGGTCTCGCCAAACAGTTCATAGCCGCGCATGGCCCAGGGGTCCTTCTCGGAAATGACGATCTTGCCGTCGCGGTAGAACGCGCTGTCGGCCGCCAGGCCATATTGGTGATAGCTCTGGAAGGCGCCGGCGTTCGTCACATGCGTGCCCATGCCGGCCAGCTCTTCCTGCCGCTCGGGGCTGCGGTAGCCCTCAATCAGCGCCATTTCGTAGCCGTGCTGCTCGCGCATGATGCGGTAAGCCAACAGCAGGCGCTGACGGAAATCGGCGTCGAACAGGTCCCAGTTGCGGCTTGCGCCACCCAGCTTCGGACGCACCAGTTCGACCTCGCGCGTGGTGAACGCTTCCGGGGGCAGCGCAGCCGGCGGAGCCAGCCTTTCACCCTCCAGCAATGCCTGGATTCGGCGGTCCGGACCGGCCGTTTGGGTGCTGTAAACGAATGTGTGATTGTGTCGCATCAAGAAAGCGAAAAGTGACGGAAGCAACACAACTGTCAACCCGATCGCGACCTGCCAACGATACCTTCCGACCCAATCCAGCGACGCGCTCATGCCGTCCCGGACGGCACCTGCCGTGCCGCCGACGGCTCCACCCGCATGACTCGCGCTACGCGTCGCGCCCCTTGCCACGCCCTGTACGCACGCGCGCAAACTCCGGACTGCGCCTTGGCGCAGAGCCGGAAAAAACAGGAGAGCGGAGACGCCCACCGCCAGTAAAAAATACAGGGGCAGTAGCAGCAGCAAATTAGGTCCCTCATGTGAAGGCGTAATCTTTTGTTTTATTCGCGCATGAGGCAAGCGATCCGGCGTTGCAAACAGCGTCCGACCCTTAGGAATCGTAACAAGGAGCAATGATCGAAATAGGCCTATCGGGTATTCTCGTCGAGCTTGGTTACAGGGGGGCTGCACACGCCTCCTGCTGACACGGGAACCCGCATGGCAGAAGACAAAGAAGACGCTCGCCCTACGATGACCGCGCCGAGTTTGCTCAGCGCCTCCACGCCCGCGCGCGGCGAGGCCGAGTCGTCGCGAATCCTTGCTGCACTGGAAGGACGCGAACCGGAAGCCGAGGTCAAACATCTAGCGACGCCACGCAACTCCCGCGCAGGGCGTTGGGTGGCGTTGGCGCTGCTGCTGGCGCTATTGGCCGGCGGCATCACCTGGATCATTCATGAAGACGGAGCCGTGCCGATGGTGGCGCAGGCGCCGTCGCCTGCCGTCGCTTCCACGCCCAGCCCGATGGCTTCGCTGCCGCAAGCCTCGATGGCAAGTCCGCCCGCGCCGGCGGGCGAACTTGCGCTGAAGCCCATGGATAAGCCCCCTGCGGTGGCCGCCATCATTGATGAAGCGCCGCCCGCTCGAGACGCAGATGTCGGGCGAGGCGAGCCCGAGCCCCTGGCGGCGCCAACCAATCCGCTTTCCGTGCTGGCAATGACGCCGCCTGCGGCGGCGGCTGCTGCGCCCGCAGCCGGCCCCACGCGCCAGGCCGCGGAACAGCGTGCGCAACAGGCGGGCGCGCCGCGCGCGGCCAAGCCTGCCAGCACGCCGCCGCGCAAGACCGCAAAACCGTCCGATACCGATGCCGCGCTGTTGTCGGCCCTGATGAACTACGGGTTGCCCCCGGCCTCGCCGCCCGGCACGCGTGTTTACAAATCCGACGGTGTCTTCATGCGCGAGATGCCGGGCTCGCCGCTGGCGGAGCGGTTGAAGGAATGCCGCAAGCTCAGCTTTATTGAAGGCGAGCAGTGCCGCCTGCGTGTGTGCGCGGGCCAATGGGGCACTGCGATCGAATGCCCGACGCCGCAGGCCAACGTCGAACCCTGACGCCCCACCGTCCGAACCGGGCCGGTGTTGCCCACGTCCCCCAAGAGGTTTTTGCTCCATGGCTGTGAACGCAAGCAACGGCAGTTTCAGCGCCCAGTCCCGTCTCTACCGGCTTGATGGCGAGGGCGCGATGTCGTCCCTGCAGGTCGAGGGGTGGGTCGCGCGCGAGGGCCTGTCCGAGCTCGGTGAAATGCGCGTCGTGGCGCTGGCCGACAACGCGGCGCTGGATCTGAACGACATGGTGTCGCGCCCGGCCACGCTGTGGACTACGCGCGCCGACGGTAGCGAGACGGGCCGCAGCGGCGTCGTGCGCGCCGCCGAGATGCTGGGCGGCAACGCCGGCATGGCGCGTTATCGCGTCACGCTGGCGCCGTGGCTCTGGCTGGCCACGCAACGGCGTGACAACCGCATCTACGAGAACCAGCCCGTGCTGGAGATCGTGCGGCACGTGCTGGACGGCTACGAGGGTTATACCTACAAGGTCTCGGCCGAAGTCGAGCACCATCTGGCCGATCTGCCCGCGCGTTCCTACACCACCCAGTATCGCGAGACCGACTATGCCTTCCTGTCACGCCTGCTTGCGGAATCCGGCCTGGGCTGGACGACGGTCGAAGACGAGGCCGCGCCCGCGCGCCACGCCGTGCTGATCTTTGCCGACAGCCGCAGCCTGGCCGAAGACGCTGAGTCGGCTGGCGCGGGCGTGCGCTTTCTGCGCGCCCATGCGACGGAATCCCGTGATGGCGTGCAGGCGCTGGCGCGCCGGCGCCGCAGAGGTGTCGAGCGCGTGACGGTGCTGGCCTGGCACGAAAGCGGCAAGCACGCCGTTACGGGCCAGGCGCTGGCCGGCCCCGCCAATGCGTCCGGTGATGACGGCGCCGGGTTGGAATGGTTCGAGCCCCTGGGCCACGGCAGCCTCTTGAATCAGGCGCATGCGCAGTTCCAGGCGACGTTGCTGATGGAAGCGGTGCAGGCCAGCGCCGAGACGTTTCTGGGGCGTGGCAATGTGCGCACGTTCCGGTCCGGTACGCGCTTCACATTGCAAGACATGTCGCCGCTGGGGCCGGCGGGGGAATCGGGCTTCGAGCCCGTCTTCGCCCTGGACCGCCTGGAACATGCCGGCGTCAACAACCTGCCCGGCCAGGCCGATGCCAGCATGGCGGCCAAGCTGGGTGCGCTGGATGACTTCCTGTGCTTTGAAGACGACGAGGCGTGCGAGGCCACCGACGACAACGTACGCGACCATGACGATGCGTTGATCGGCGTGGGCCGGCCCGAGGCGGCCGTACTGGCGCGGGCGCACGAGGTCGGTTATGCCAACCGCTTCCGCGCCGTGCGCTGTGATCGACCCTGGCGCGCCTTGCCCGCCGGGGCTCGCGGCGCAAGGCTTGTCGGCGCGCCGTCCGCGGTGGGTGTGCACACGGCGATCGTGACCAATGCCGAAGGCGCGACCGAGGCCAGTGGCGAAGACGAGATCTACCGCAACGCGCGCGGCGACGTGCGCGTGCGCTTTCACTGGCAGGCCGATGGCGATGGTTTGGCCAAAAGCCGCTGGGCGCGCGTGGCCCAACGCCAGGCCGGCGCGGGCATGGGCATGAGCTTCGTGCCACGCATCGGGCAGGAAGTGCTGGTGCGGTTTCTGGACGAGGACATCGACCAGCCGCTCGTCGTGGGCGCGCTCTACAACGGGCGAGGCGAAGGCGGCATCCCGTCGACCCCCGGCGGCAAGTCCGGCGAGGCCATGAACACTGAAGTGTTTGCCGCCGCCACCGACGGCAAGCCGAGCGCGCAGGCCAACCTGGCCAGCGGCAACGCACCGGCCTGGCACGGCGCGGCAGGCGGCGACGAGCAACACCGCAACGCAGCCGCGCTAAGCGGCTTCAAGAGCAAGGAGTTTGGCGGCGACGGCTACAACCAGATCGTGTTTGACGACAGCGACGGCCAACTGCGCATGCAGATCAAGTCCACGCAGTCTGCCAGCGAGCTCAACCTGGGCCATCTGATCCACCAGAGCGGCAACTATCGCGGCAATGTGCGCGGGGTGGGGGCGGAACTGCGCACCGATGCGTTCGGCGCGCTGCGCGGCGGCGGCGGTGTGCTGCTCACTACCTACACCGCCGGCGCCAGTGAACCTGCGGGCGACGCGGCGGCGCCGCTGGCGCTGGCGGGGCAGGCTGATCTGATGGCGCAGTCGTTCGATGGCGTGGTCGGCGCGCACCAGGGCGTGCGGCTGGCCGCGGCGCGCGGTACGACTGCCGCGGGCGCGAGCCGGTTGGACGGGGAGCGCGCACCGCTGGCCGCCATGACGCACGCGGTTTCCGGCACGGTGGCCGGCGACGCCGTGGGCGGCGCGGCGGGCGACGCCTCGGCCAAGCACACGGAAGTGGTCGACGGCAAAGTGCCGCACCTGACCGATCCGCTGGTGCTGATGGCGGGCCGCGCAGGGCTCACGCAGGCGGCGGGGCGCAATGTGCAGGTCACGGCCGGGGAACTGGTGCATTGGTCATCGGGCCAGGACCACAATCTGGCCGTCATCGGTTCGCTGCGCGTGCATACGGGCCAAGCGCTCGGCATCGTGGCCGGCGTGCAGAAAGGCGGCGCCGAATCGGGCCTGGATCTGATCGCCGGCACGGGTGAAGTCGACGTGATCTCGCAGCACGACGTTCTGACCATGCAGGCGCAACAGGACCTGCGCATGGTCAGCGCCAACGCCGGCATCGAATATGCCTCGCCCAAGCGCATTCGCATCGCCAACGCGGCGGGCGCCAGCATCGTGATCGAAGGCGGCAACATCACCGTCACGGCCCCGGGCCGCATCGACGTGAAGACCGGCAACAAGCAATTCGCCGGGCCGACGCAGATGCCGTATCCGTTTCCGCAGTTCACCGTCTGCAAGAGCTGCGTGCTGGACGCCCAGGAGAGCGTGCAGTCCATCACCGACAAGGTGTGAGGAAGATGGCTTATTCCTGGCAAGAAGCCCTGCTTTCCACGTTTGCGGAATTGCCGCAGCACCGTGGCCCCTACGGCGAAGCCGCGCGGGCTTACGTGATCGTGGATTTTCGCGGCCACCCCGATTTGCTGGCGCGCATCACCGCCACCGAAGACCTGAGCTTCGGCTCGGTGTGGGCGCAGACCGGCCTGGACATCTATGGCGACGTGGCGCCGCTGCTGATCGAGGTGGACGGCGCCTCGCAAGGAGTCTTGCGCGGGCCGCGCTACGAGGATTTCAATACCGTGCTGGTGCGCGTGCTGGAAGCGCTGCACGAACGAACGGGCGGCCGCTATGCAATGATGAGTTTCGCTTCTGCCGTGCCGCTGGAAAAGCTCATCGCGCACTTTGGCCGTTTCTGCGACTACGCCTTACCCGACGCCAGCGAGTTCTTCCTGCACTGGTACGACACTCGCATCCTCGCCCGTGCCTTAAAGGTGTGGACCGCCGAGCAGCGCGCGCGTTTCGCCGCGCCCTTGATCACGTTGCGTTATGCGTTGCGCGACGGCACTGGGGCCGAACTGGCCGGCGCCGGTCGGCTGCCCGCCGACAGGCCGGAAGGGATCGAACGTTTCACGCCCGAACAGCATCAGATGCTGTTCGACCTGGACTACCCGGACAAGCTCGCGGTGCAACTGCGCCGTCTGTATCCCGGCCTGTTGCCCGGCAACCCCGATCAGGATGCGCTGGTGCCGCGCGTCGAGGCGCAGCTGGAACGCGCGCGTGCGCACGGCGTGACGGGCGACAAGGACACGTTCGATTATGTGGCGTGGGGCGTGTCGATCTCGCCGCGCTTCGATGAGCATCGCTTGATCCGTGAAGGGCTGCTGGCCTATCGGCCAGATGCCGAGGGCGGCTTGGCCAAGGTGCTGGAAGGCGTGCCGGATGTGGTGTGGGATGAGGTGCAGGCGCTGCACCTGGAGAACTTGGGAGTGGAAGATGCGTAAGGGACTGATCGCCGCGCTATTGTGGCTGGGCATGCTGGCGGGGTGCAACAGCGAACCGGTCTACCAAGGGGTCAGCTTCATTGCCTACAACTACACGCCGTGGAATATCCGCAGTATCAGCGTCAAGGACAAGGGCGATGGCGTGGCGTCGACGATGCAGGTCAGTCCTGGCGGCGGCGAAGGCTCGGTCACCTGCTGCTTTACGCTCAAGGGTACGGCGTTCACGGTCGACTGGCGTGGCGTCGATGGGGAGCTGCTGCGCAAGCATCTGCACGATGGCAAAGCCGACTCGCTTTATTTCGACCGGCAGGGTGCCATCAACTTCCCGGCAGCCGAGATTCCGCCTGGGGACGGCCCGCTGTATCTGGAGCTGCACATCTATCCGGATGAACACATGGAACTGGCGTTAAGCCGCAAGCTGCTGGGCCAGACGCGGATCCCTATCGTGGACACCGTGGACTGGTTGTGGCGCGACCATCGCGCCTCGCTTGGCGACTACCGCAGCGATGCTGAGTTGCTGCGCGTCACGGCCAAGGTGTTGCAATCCGCATGGAAGAAGTACCGCATCGAAGACAAACAGGACCTGCGCCAGTACATGCTGCTGTATTTCACGGTGGCGTCGAATTTCGATAATGATCCGCAGGTGAAGGCGATCCTGGAAAAAACGGGGCGCGCGCCAGGTGACTTTGCCCGGGAAGTGGCGGCATTGCCGCAGACGAATCTGGATCAGATAAAGAAGACAGGTACCCCCCCGGGAGATAAGAATGTCTGACGTGCAATCCAGCGATCTGCCGCAGGAGAACCGTACGCCGGCATCCGTGCTGAAAGCCATGGCCCAGAACGAGGCGGCGTACCCCAAGGACGACTGCAATGAATGCGGCGCGGTCCTGCGGATGGGATTCTTCTTCGACGGATTTGGCCGCAACCGCGATGAAGATGCGAAGCATCCGACCTACTACTCGAACATCTGTCGGCTCTGGGAAGCGCACTACGTCCAGAGCGATCCCGGCCGTCCCGAAAAGCATCACTGGTTCCGGTTCTACTATTCGGGTCTGGGAACAGACCTGAACGCCGACGCCGAGAATGACGACATGATTTATGCGGCCGCGAAGGCCGGCATGAAGCTGGCGAGTAATGCGCAGAAGGCGGTTTCAAGCAACGTCGGTAATGTGCTTCGCACGGACGAGATTCCGAACCATAAGCTCACCGGCCGCGTTACGGCGGCCGTGAAGAAGTCGCTGCGGGAATCGTCGTATCAACCCATGGTCAAGGCGTATAAGGACGTCGTCAAGGATGTGCAGACATTGCCAGAGAAGGCTGTGCGCATCTGGAACGCCTGGGATCCCGAGAGGTTGGTGAACCGAGCGAAGGCGACCATTCGCGGCTTCTGGGCAGGGTTCAAGAAAAACCCGTTGAAGGTGGCTTGGACTGCAGGCAAGGAAGCCGTGAAATCGACCATGATGGAGACGGTTCCGGTCATCCGGGATCAGGAGACGGTGGCTTATCTGATGGGCACGGGGGTCGACGTGCGTGTCGATTCTGCGTTGCGGCAATTCAAAGCTGCCTACGACGCGGTGAGCGAAGGCCAGAATGTGCGCCGCATCGAGATCACCGTGTTCGGGGCGGACCGGGGTGGGGTGGTTGCGCGCCAGTTCGTCAATGACCTGGTCAAGAAATACCGCCGGCGTCACGATTCGGACCTGGCTGTACGGGGCGACCTTACCAAGAACAAGCCCGACGCTGATATCCAGATCCGCTTCATGGGATTGTTCGATTCCGTTGCGTCCATCATGGACGAGAACACGTTTCTGGGTTTTCTACCCGTTACCGACCTCATCAAACAGACGCACAAGGATCGGACGCTGACGGTGCCGGCCGCCGTGCAGATGTGCGTGCATTTCGCGGCGGCACACGAATTGCGGCGCAACCAGCGCATGGACAGCCTGGAAAAGACGCGGGGCCTGCAATACCTCTATCCGGGATCCAGCGGCGACGTGACAGGCGTCAGCCCACCCGGATCGCTGAATTCACGCGTTGAACTGTCCCGTGTACCGCTACGCGACATGATGAACCAAGCCCTTTCGCATGGCGCCGCGTTTCACAGCCTGGAGCGGCTTGCCGATCTGAAGCCTGACACCTACCTGCAATTTTCCTTGTCGGAGCCGATCGTGGATGGCAGTAGCCGCCATAAGATCCTGGAGCTCGTCAACGCGTATCGAGAAGTCGTGAAGTACGAACCCGGCATCGACTTCCTTCCGCACATGGAGACATTCCTGCGGTGGTTGGCCGTGCGCTATCAGGATGCGACGTTCCGGGCCGAGCTATCGGATCCAGCCGAAGCATGGATCAAGGATCGCGATTTCTACACGCCTGAGCAGGAGTTCAACGAAGAGTTGCGGCGCGTATCTGCGCTGTCTGCGGAGGAACGGAGCAAGCCCGAGAACACCGCGCGCTTGCGCGAACTTGAAGCGCTAAAGAATGAGCGTTGGAAGCGCGCGTCAGAAAGCCGTGGAGAGTTGCCGCCGCAACGGTTCAAACCGCTATGGGAGCGCCTTGAAGAGGAATACAAGAATCTGGAAAAGGCCGAGCAGAACGATGCCGATACCGAGCGGCGCCGAGCGGACCTGGAGCGCAATAACCCGCAAGTGTTGCGAGCGATGGAGCAGATGGACAAGGACATGCGCGACCGCGAAAACATGCGCGACGAACTGATCAAGCGGGGAGGTGGCACACCTAAGAAGATGGCCGACCCGTTGGCTGACATGAAGGCCGAGCGCGAAACCCAGAAGCGCCTTCTGGCCGCCTGGCGCGATGCGCGCGACGGCAAGACGCAGTTGCCGGCGAAGGTGATGACCTTGTTCGACTGGCTGGTACACGACGCCATGTTGAGCAGCTGGCCCGACCATCTGCTGGCCAGCACCACGATGTACTTCCGCGTGCGTGACAAGGACGTGTTCGCCAAGACCGACGCCAAGGCGGAAATGGAGCAGCGCGGGAAAGACATGCGTAACGCGGAAAAGGTCGAGGCCCAGGCGGCGCGCACCGAGCAGAATATCCAGCAGATGACGCCGGCGCGGCCCTAAGCGGCGGCGTGGCGCTGGTTTGCGGACCTTGCCCGGCCCTTACTTCTGTCCGGCTTCGACCTCGATGGTCACCGTGTTGGACTTCACGTCTTCGGCTTCGATGTAGACCTCATAGGTCGCCGGGGTGGCGGGCAGGTGCAGCACGCCGGCCATGTCGGTGGTGAAGCGCGTTTCGACCGTCATGCCGGGCGGCAACGCCAGCTTGGGCGGCGGAGCCCCTTCGCTCGGATCGACCGACACATTGGGCAGCGTGGGGCGCACGTAGTTGAAGGCGATGCCGCGATAGACCTTGCCCGTGCGGGTATCGACCGCCACGAAGCGCGGCAGTTGCGGGTTTTCCACCACGGGCAGGATGCCGCGGGCGCATATCGGAATCGTCAGGGTGTTGCCGTCGCGGATCTTCACGCGCGAGGGCGCGGCGATGCGCATCTGCGCGTCGTACCCTTGCAAGGGCGGCATGCAGGCGTGCTCCTTCTGCGAGTGCGTGGGCACCGAGGCGAAGGTGGCGGGTTCAATCCAGTCGGTAGTCATGATCGGCATGTCGGCATCGAAATTTGCGAAGAAGGAGCGGCGGCGGTTGTTGTCGTTGGCGGTGGTCGGTGACGAGGCGGCTGCCTCAGAACGAGGCCCAGCCTTCAGAGCAGTCGACCTTGCGCACGGCCTTGCTGCAGCTTGGGCAGAAGTGGATGTTCGCGCAGGTGATGCCGTACATCACGCATTGCCCGATTTCCTGGTTGTACTGGCCATTCTGATCGCGTAGGCCAAAGTAGCAGTGGCCGCCCATGTTGTAGTAGAAGTGCGTCGGCGGGTCCAGCTTGGAGTCGTCCGCCGAGGTGTCCACGTTGCGCAGGCCCGGCCAGTCCGGGCCGCTGGGCACCATGCCCAATAAGTGGCCCATTTCGTGGGCGAGCGTTTCGGTCAGGTAGGCCTGCGAGTTGGGCACGAAGGGATCGAGCGTGGAGACGAACAGCAGGTTGGTCCCCGTGATGGCCAGGCCGGCGTAGCTGGCGGCCACCGTGTTGAACTGGATGTTGAGCATGCCAGTCAGCGGCGTAGGTGACACCTGCGTCAAGTCCACCGACACCGACCAGACGCCGCCCGACTCATCGCGGATCGGCGTGATCAGGTGGCGGGGGATCGGCAGCGAGCGTTCTGCGCCTGAGGCGTCCCGGTACAGGTATCGCGCGTGCACGAGCCAGTCGTCGCCTTGGTCGAACTCGTACCAAAGGGGCGATTGGCTGCGGTCGTCGTTGACGATGGGTACGGTCATGACCCGGCCGCCGGGGCCAGCAGGCACCGGCAAGCGCATGTCGCCGCTGACGCCCGGCGCCACCAGCCGATCGACGTGGCACACCACCAACGTGTAGGGCTCGCGTTGTTTGCCGGCCGACGGGGTGTAGGCCTGTCTCACGGCCTGCATGATGGCGTGTTGCGCGTCGGCGTCGTCGGCGGCATTCACGGCGGAACGGCCGCGGAACTGCACACGCGGCAGCTGAATCATGTCGATGCCATGCAGCGCAAATTCGGCCGTGACGGGCGTCACGTCGGCCAGATGGCCGGCCGGGCGCGGGCTCATGCACATCACTTCCTGGATGTACAGGCGGCGCACGGTTTCAACCCGTTCGGTTTTGATCAGCTGGCCGCGTTCGTCGCGCACTTCGAACAGGTACAGGTTGAGCCCGGCGGCCGGCAGCGTGATGTCGTCCACGATGCGGGTGCCGTCCGCGTTCGTGACATAGCTGCGCGGATTGCTGTGCGGCTCCTGGTAGCTGGCGCGCCGGCCGCGTTCCCGGGCGGAGTACGGGATATTGGCAGGGTCGGGCTTCACGGTGATGGTGAAGCGATGCTGGCCGGGGCGGTTGAACTCCACATGGATGCGGGGACGGTTCGATTGCCGTTCCGTGGTGGTCAATGCGCTGCCGTCGTTCCAGCGGTCGGCGACTTGATCCAGGTTCACGTATTGCAGGCGCGCGCCGTCCTGGCGGGCGCGATAGGTCGATACGCCAGGCACCACGCGTCCGGAGCCCGAGGGGGCAGGCGTGTCGCCTGGCAGGTTCGTGCCTTGCGTGCGCGCCACGGGTCCCAGCCCGATCGTGTCCAGTACGTCGCGGGCAATCTGCGGTAACGGTGAATCCGCCACGCCCGGTATCTTCATCAACACCTCGGCCACCTTGGGCAGCGTCTCGGTGGCGAGCGTGGGCGATTGCAGGATGGCGCCGATCACGCCCGGCACCGAGGACGACGACAGGCCTGGCATGCTCAGGATTGCGCCAGCGACGGACGGGATGTTGGCTTGCTTGACGTCGGGCAGCGTGAACAGTGTGTCAACGGCGGACCCCAACGCGGCCATGCGGTCGCCGCTGGCGTTCAAGGCCTGCGTCATGACGGGCACGATGGCTGCGCTGACGCTGGCGCTGACGCCGCCCGCGGCGAACGTGGACGCGCCGGACAGCGCGGTGGAGGCGGCGCTGGCCTGTTGCGCAAAGGTTGCCAGCCCACCGCCCGCCGCGACCGCGCCGATGCCTGCGACGCCAGCGCTGCTGGCGCCCGTGGCGGCGCCGGCGGCTGCCCCCGCGCCACCGGCGGCAGATAGATCGGTGGCACGGGTGGCCGGGGTGCTGTCGGCCATGCCCGCGGCGCGCGCCGTCGTGCTGCCGAGTACGGAGTCCGGGCTGCCGGCGGAAGCGCTGGCAGCCGAGGGCGCGGCCGGGGCAGAGGGAGCCGCGGTTCCCGCTGGGGCTGCGGTGGCGACAGTTGGCGTGGCGGTGGCAGGCGGTGTCGCGGCGGAGGAGGCTGGCGTCGCGCCTGCCGCGGTTGTCGCCCCGGTTGCGGAGGTCGGGGTGGTGCCAGCCGTGGCACTAGTGCCTGCGCCGGTTGTCGACGCCGTGCCGCCTGTCGCGGCTGAGCCGCTAGCCGCGGTTTGGGGCGAGGCGGCCGGGGAGGCGCCGGTGCCGCCGGATGGGGATTCGGCCGTGCCCGCGCTTGCCGCGCCCGGGCCGGCGCCTGTTCCGAAGGTCGTACCGGCGCCCGATGCGACGACCGGCGTTGCCGCCGTGGCGGCGCTCGTGCTTGTCGTGGCCGAGGCGGCGGCCGCCGCCGTGCCCGCACTGGCCGCGCCCGCGGCGGCGGATGCACTGGTCGGGGCCTCGGCGCCTGGAATGGCCATGCCTCCCGCCTCTTGCATGCCAGGCAGACCAGCACCTTGTGGCAAGTTTGTACCGGCAGCCGGCACGAAACCGGGTGTTTGTGCAGAGACACCCGAGAGGGAGGGGGCGCTGTTTGACAGGGAGGGCGTACCGGTTAATGCCGCGTCCGAACTCGACAGGGAAGGCGTGCTGGACAGCATGGCGTCCGATCCAGGGTGGGGCGGCGCACTAGTCAACGCAGCCTCCGTTGCCGGCATGGCGGTATTGGTCGCGACGACAGAGGCAGTATCCGGGGATATGCCCGGGATGGCGTCAGGCATGTGCAGCCCGGGCTGCGCCGTGCCGGTGTGCGACGCAATGGCCGGCAAGTCCACGGTGGCGGGCAAAGCGCCTTCCGTGACGGAGGCAACTGATGCGGCAGGTGTCGCGCTGCGGGCAGCGGATGCGGTCGCGCTGAACAGGGCGCCGGCGCCCGCGGCAAGCGTCGAGAGCAGGGCGGCGTTGGGCGGTTCGCCACGACGATGCGTGGTGTTTTCGTAGTGTGCGTTGTGGTCGGTCTGCTCAGTGCGGCCGTTGTTTTCAGCGCGTTCGTCGTAGTGACGTGTGTCGCGAGCGCCAGTCTTTGTGCTTACTTGTGCTTCTGTCGTGCCTTGTGCGATTGGCGCAGGCGATTGCGCGTCCTTGGCATCGGCATCGGCATCGGCATTGGCAATGGCAATGGCATTGTCATTGGCACGATCGGCGTCGCCCCGGGCACGTAGCGGCGTTGCCGCTGCAATGTTCGTGGCAACCGCCGCGATCATGCCGGCGCCCGTTGCGCCAAGAGGCAAGGCATGAGGCGCGAGGCGCTCTGCTGTACGCGAGGTCTCGTACTTGGTCGCGGAGGTTGCGGCCGACGCCTGCGGCGTCGCGCGGGGGGTGTTTGAGACCGCTTGGGTGTTGCTGATATTGCTCGCACCGACCACGCCTGCGCCGACGACGCTAGCCGCCATCCAGCCCGCGCTTGACGGGCTCGCCGTCGTGGGATTCGCGGGTATCTGACTCGGGGCGGTTGCGTTGAATGTCGACGGCACGGTATCCGGGCCGACGTGGCCTTGCGCCCAGTCGGGCAGGCTAGGCGCGTTGAGCGTGCTGGCGGTGGTTGTGGCGTTACCGAAAGACGCCGACATTTCTGACGTGGCGGACGGGGACGCCAGCGTGCCCGAGGCTATCGAGGCCGGCGTATCAAGTCCCGGCGAACCGAGCGACGGTGCAAGGTTCTGTGCGTTCAAGGGCGCGTTGCCAAGAGGCGTGAGGTCGACGCCGGTGGGCATAGATGTGTTGCTCAGCGTGGCGGCCGACAGGGCGCCACCGGCTTCGGATGGGGCCAGCGCACCCGTTGCAGCGATGCCCGCGCCCGCCGCGATAGTCGCGCTTGCGCTTGCGCCTGTGGCTGTGGCTGTGGCTGTAGCAATGCTCGTGCTTGCACCAGTGGCTGCTGCGTTCGCTGCGATGCTGGAGCCCGCACCCGCGGCGAGGCCCGCATTCGCGCTGGCACCCGCTCCCTGGCCAGCAATGATGCCCGCCTCTGGGGCCAGCCTAGACGGGGCGACCGGAGCGCTTGCACTCGCTGCGCCTGCCGGAGGCGTGCTGGCCGTGTTCTGGCCGCCCGTGTGGGTCGCGACGGAAGGGGCTGTGGCCGCCGGTGCCGCAGCGGAAGCGTCAGGGGATGCCGGGGTGGAGGCAGAGGCGGTCTGTAAGGTTGGTGCCGCGGCGGAGTCGGGAGCCGAGTCCGGAGCCGCAGCAGGCATCGCAACCGGCGCCGATGCTGCCTGTGCCTGTGCGGGTGCCTGTGCCGAAGCAGGAGCCGAAGTCGAGACGGGTGCCGAACCCGAACCCGAACCCGAACCCGACACAGGCGTAACTCCCCCCGTCGCCGTTCCGCCATCGGGCTGGGGCGTCTGCGGCGCGACCTTGTCGCCTTGTGCACTGTTTGCGACACTGGCCTCGCCAGTCATTGCAGGTGCGGCGCTTCCCGCCGTCCCCGCATTCGAGACGTCGGCCTGCGGCGTCGGGCTTGCTCCTGCCGATGCGGCCGGCGATGTCGAGGAGGCACCCGGCAGCGCCGAGCCTGCGCCCACGCCGCCATCCACCCCCGTCGCCGCACCCGCACCCGTCCCCACGCCCGCAAACGTCGCCGCGCTACTGATCATTTTCGATGCGCCCTCGGGCGCGACGGAGGCCAGCATGTCGGTCGCGGCGGGCATTGCCGCCATGGGGTTCTTGATCAATTCTGCGGCCTTCGTCACCGTGCCGGCGGCCGCTGTTGCGCTGTCGATCATGCCGCCCGCGCCAGGCGCGACCGAGCCTAGCAGGCCGGACGCGGCCGGCAGCGCCGACATCGGGTTCGCGATCATCGCCTGCGCCTGCGACACCATGCCCATCGTGTTCTTGGCGGTGTTCAGCAGCCCGCCCACGGCGGGGCTAGCGCCGCCCAGCAGCCCGGGGGCGGCCGACAGCGCGCCCATCGGGTTCTTGGCCAACCCGGCCAGCGTATTCGCCTGGCCGGCCAACTGCGAGAGCTTGGAGGCCGCGCCAGCGGCAGTCTTGCCCAGGTCGCTCAAACCGGCAGGCATCGCCTCGCCCAGCGCGCCCAAGCCACTGTCCGCAACGCCGGCACCACCTGCGCCGCCGAAGCCGGCCATCAGGCTCGCGCCGGCCTTCTTTGCCGCCGTGGCGAAGACGCCGTCCTTGTGCACCAGCTCCGCGCTGACGATGAGCGGGTCATCGACCGTGGTGCTGGGCAGGGCGGGAAGATTGGCCGCATCGCTGCCCGGGCCAACCAAGTTGTGCGTGGCGCCCTTGACCGAGAACAGGCCGGGTCCCTTGAAGACGATGTCGGCGCCGTCGAGCGTGACGCTGCCGCCGGCGGCTTGCAAGGTGACGCGCTGGTTGCCCAGGATCTCGATGCCCTCGGCGGACGAGGTGACGGTGATGTCCTGGCCGGCCAGCGCTTCCAGGATGTCGGTATGCGCATGCAACGAGACGGGCGCTTGCGCCGAGATGGCGCGGATCGGGCCCTGCTGCGCGAACACGCTGGCAGACCGCGCCGAGACGGCGGCGTACGTCTGTTGAGCCGCGACGTGGGCATCGGATTGGGCGGTGGTGTGCAGGTGCTCGCCCGCATGCAGCACGGCGCTGGCCGGGGTGGCCAGGTTCAACGAATTCGGTGCATCGACAAAAAGGTGGGGGCCATTGATGCGTTCGACAGGGGCATCGCCGGTGCGCTGGCCGCTGGCGGCCTTGCCAGCGGCCTGGCCGTTGACCTGCGGTGTGTAGCGGCCTTCCTGCTCAGGATCCAGGGCCTGGAGCAATGCGTCGTAGCCCTCGGCCGCAGCCAAGGGGCGTGCCTGATGCTGGCCGGCGCTATCGTTCAGACGCCGCGAGGCGTCCTGCGCACCGCGCAGCAGCAACAGGGCTTCCTGCGCGTCCGCCTGCGTGGACTTGCCCTGTTCGCGCGCGGTGGCCGACACCAGCATGCCTTGGCCCGATCGCACGACCGCCCAGGCGTCCGAGCGCAGTTCGAAGCCGGTGCCGCGCCATTGGCCACGGCTGGGCGCATCCAGTTCCTGCTCCACCAGGTAACCCAGACCCAGTTGCGTGGCGGCGGTGGAGCTAGCCAGGCGCGTGCGCAGTTTGCCCTTGGTGTCGTCAAAAACCCATTGGTTGCGCCCCGCGCCGTCCAGCCCCTGGCTGTGCCAGCCGCTCAGGACGCCTGCGTGATTGGCGTCGCCGTTCTCGCCGGCGGACCACGGCGGCAGATCGGCATCGTTGTAGAGTTGGCCCGCGACAACGGGCTGGTCGATATCGCCGTCGATGAATTCGACGATGACCTCGGTGCCGCTGCGCGGCAGATGATGCGCGCCCCAGTTCGGTCCTGCCTGCGCACTGGCCACGCGCAACCAGGTGCCGGATCGTTCGTCGCCCGGCGCGTTGCCACTGGCGTCGCCGTGGGTGCGGTGCGGCAGGCCGCCCGGCAGCGGCTTGTCGCCGCGTTGCCAGGGGAATTGCACCTTCACGCGCAGATCGCGGTCGGACGTGATGGATGCGTCGCTGGCGCTGACCACGACGGCGGCAAGGCCTTCCGGGGCGGTAGGGCGGGGCCGCCAGACGGGCATCAGCGCCGCGGCTTCGGGCTGCGCGCTGAAGCGGTTGCGGTAGGTGCCACGCTCCATGTCGGGCGTGTCCAGCACCTGGGCAGCCTGTCCGCCCAGGTTGTTGGTGGCCTCGTGGATGACCTCCAGCAGGGCGTAGCGGTTGCCGCCCAGTTCGTCGACCGCCTGCCCGCCGCCGCCTTGCGCGTAGCGTTCGTGCTGGGTCAGCGCGAACAGCCGGCCCGGCGCCAGCGAACGCACCGTGCCCGCGCCGTCGAAGCGCACCAGTCGGGATTCGTGGGTGCGCAGCGACCGCGCCACGCTTTGTTCGGCGGCGTCGTCGTCGGCATAGCGGCCGTGTCCGGCGTAGTCGTAGTCCTCAAGCACAGGCAAGGCTTCGACCTGGACCTGCGATCGGGTCTGCGCGGCGTGGGCGGTCAGCGTGCGTTCGTTCCAGGCCGCTCGCGCGACGGCGTTCGGACGTACGGCCTGGGCCGCCGCGAAGCGCGTAATGCTGTCGCTGGTTTCCGTGGCGTCGCTGCGGTGAAAGCGCAAGGGCGACGCCGGATCTTCGGGGCGGGCGGCATCCGCATCGAAAATCACCACGCGATGGCGTGCACCCCCGCCTGAAGCCTGTGCGTCGTCTTGCTGATGTTCGAAGCGATAGCTCAAGCCGGCCTCGGCCAGGATGCGCGCAACGAAGTCCAGATCGGATTCGCGGTACTGCGTGCACGTCGCGCGCGGCGCAGGCGCATCGGTCAGCTCAAAGGCGAACGCGGCCTGGGGATAATCCGCAAACACTTCGCTGACGATGTCCTGCACCGACAGGTCCTGAAAGATGAAGCTGTCGCGCCGCAGCGCCAATGCGGCCATCCACGGCGCGGCATGCAGGCGGTAGCGGGCCAGTCCGCCATCGGCGCCTAGGGCATCAACGCCTTCGACGACCGCGTGCCAGCGCCGCATCGAGCCGTCGGCCTGCAGCAGGCTGACGGTGATCTCCTTGCCCAGCAAGGCCGCCACGTCGATCTCGGCGCTGGCCGCCAGGCAGTCGAGAGTCAGCGAGAACAGGCGCGAGACGCCTTCGCGCAGGGTCATGCGTTCGGCAACCAGCTCCGCGTCCAGCGGTGCGCTCACGCGCAAGAGGCGCGCTTGTTGCGACAGGGTGGCGATGTTCAGCGACGAGTAGGCCGGGGCGTTCGAAGGCAAGGCGTTCATAGGGCTTGGCGGTATTCGATCGGCGGAGCCGAAGGCGCGCAGCGCGCGCCGGAAGGGACGGGGGCGTGTTGTGCGGGGCGCGCTAGGGCAGCGATATCGTCAGATGCGCCGCGCGCGGGCCCAGCTTGACGATGTCGTGATAGGGCGCCATGGCGGTCTGCATTTCCGTGTTCAGGAAGTGGCCGATACCCAGGAATGCCAGCAGGCCCATCAGCGCAAACACGGCCATGATCGACCACAGCGGCACGTCGCGCTTGAGCGTATGGGCAATCTTGTCCGGCAGCGGCCAGTGCGGCGCGAAGCCGGTGCGCTTGCCGCGCAACAGCGCGATCTCGTCGCCCAGCCGCGCCGTCAGATAACCCAGCTTCTCCTGGCCTTCGATCAGGTACTTGCCCTGAAAGCCCAGCAGCAGGCACATGTAATAGATCTCCAGCGATTGCAGGCGCGGCGCGCCTTGGGCGCGCAGGTCTTCAAGCCGGGCAAAGAAGTTCTCGCCAGCCAGTTGCTCGCCGAACAGGGTCAGCTGCAACGGCTGCAGCATCCACGTATCGCGGATGGCGAAGCGGGAGTTCAGCACCGTTTCGTCGACGGCCGCGCAGAACGCGTACTTGGTGGCGTACACGTCTTCAGCGGGGATATCCATCTTCTTGGCGGCGCGCTCGTAGTCCGCCAGGAACTGTTGCACGCGCGCGGAGAAGGCGGCCGCATCAGTGGGTTCCTGCCCGCTCTTCAACAGGAACAGCATCAGGAAGCCGTCGTACAGCAGGTCCAGCAATGACTTGGCGGGGCGGCTGGCGTGGAAGTCGGCAGCACGGGGAGGCAGTGTCGCGCCGGGCATCAGGGAGGGGGCGTCAGCGGTCATGGCGATGTCGTTCCTGTCAGCGGGTCACTGCGATCAAATCCAGCTTGAGTTCGGGAATGCCTGCGGGGGCATAGATGGCGATGCTGCGCGCTTGCAACATGCGGTCGTACAGCGAACCGCGCGTCTGCAAGGCGAAATACACGGCCCCCGGCTTTACCGGCACGGCGGGCGGCACTTGCGGCGTGTAGCTCAGCGGCACGCCGGGCATGGCGGACAGCACCAGCTTGTCGACGTCTT
Source organism: Achromobacter sp. FW305-C-13 (assembly GCF_058783475.1). Lineage (NCBI taxonomy): Bacteria > Pseudomonadati > Pseudomonadota > Betaproteobacteria > Burkholderiales > Alcaligenaceae > Achromobacter > Achromobacter sp. FW305-C-13. The sequence goes on from NZ_JBYSYN010000002.1 coordinate 1,051,275, forward strand.
CCGGCGCGCCCACTTTGAAGCGCATGGGCACGCTCTCGGCGAGTTCGGCGGCAGGCATCGCCGCTTGCACGGCCAGATAGAGCGACGTCGTTTCGTCGAGCTTTTCCGAATCCAGCCGGCCCATGTGGAACGATGGCCTCAGTTCTTCAAGCACGATCGAGAAGTAACGCGTGGAGATCACGGTTTCAAGCAGGTCGCGCAGGATCTCGTCCATGCGGGCGAACGCGGGCCCAGGCGCATCGTGGCGATACACGGGCAGGTCGGCCAGTGTGTGGACCTTGGAGAACGTCATCAGTGCACCGGCCAGCCGCGCGAGTTCCTGGAACAGGCGTTCGGGATGCAGCTGCGGGTGATGGAACAGGTGCGAAAGCGTCGCGTAGGCTTCGTTTGCGGTGTGCAGCAGCCAGAACGACGCAACGTCGCCCGAGCGGAATTCAATGATGTTCTTGCTGGGCTCGCGATGAAAGCCGTAGAGCGCGTTGACCTTGGCCTGCAACGCGTCAAGCAGGCGGCGCAGTTGCTCATGCAGCGCGCCGGAGGCCGTCAGCGACAGACTGGGGGCGATGAACGTGGTGTCCAGTTCATACCCGGCGCTTGCCGTGCGCCGCACGCGCGCGACGGGAATCGCCAGCAGTTCGTCACGCGGTTCGAATTCGGAGATCAGCCGCACGTCCTTGCGCAGGAAGGCGAGTTCTGCGGTCGTGGCGCCCGTGTAGAGATCGGGCGCGGGCGTGTTGTTGTGCGTGTAGCGCGTGTCGAAACTTGCCGCTGCCTGGCCATCGCGATAATTGCCGCCGATCGCCTTCAAGGGATGGATCGCCAGATAGAACACCGCTTCGCTCACGCCGTCCAGCGCCGTCAGCGCCACGGGCGGCGGAAGCTCATCGCCGTGCGGCGCGTTGTAGAGCTCGCCATCCGGAAACACGGCGCTCATCTCGGTCGCGCGCAGCATGCCGTTGGCCAGCGCCGACGCATCGAAGCGCGCCGCGCGCAGGCCCCACGCATACGGATGCAATGCGCGGGCCATCTCGGCCAGCCGGTCTTCGTGATACGCGTCCTGCCGCTGGAAATGCTGCGGTCGCAGGAACAATCCCTCGCCCCAAAGGACTTTGGCTGAGTAACTCAAGTTGGCGCTCCCTCTCTTGTCTTTCTATGTCTATATATAGAAGGCGGGCGGCCGCGCAGTGCGCGTCAACCGGGACACTGCACGCCGGACAGGCGCGCGGGATCATAGGTTGGTATGCCCGCCGGCAACGTGGGTTTACCCGTGGCGACCGTCAGCGCGCACGCATGCGCGCCCAGGACGATGCCACTGTCTTCCACGCCGTCGACCTTGAATACGTACTTCCAACGCATCGGCGCGGGGGCATAGAACAGCCCTGCGATCGCGATGTAATCCGCTTGCTTGGGGACTTTTTCCACGCCCTCGTAGCGCTGTCCTGGCGTGAGCGTGAGCTCGCGCGAACCCAACAACGTTTCACCTAGCGCCGCTTTCTCTTGCGCAGTGTCTATCAATTGCGTGAGCGGTGCACGTTGGAATTGCTCAGGATTCTTCAGGTAGTATATTTTTGTAACGACAGCCATCGATTGCCCGCTGCTGGCATTCAAATTTTCTCCGGCGTGTATCGCCAATTTCACTTCCACAGGCGCGTTTTCCTGCTTTTTCAAGCCCGCCATCTCCATCGCATTACCCGTCAAACCGGCCACTGCGCCGATAGCCGAAACGGCCGCACATCCAGTAATGGCGGTGCTTGCAAGCGTGCAAGCAATCACTGCGAAGAAGCGTGATAAATGGATATGTTTGGACATGGCCCTTTATACCGGAACTGTGTGAAGCAATACAGATCGCAGCATGATGAATGCAAATTCGACGCAAGTAACATGAAGACACTCGCTGTAGCGCTGTACTAACAAAAGGTTGTTGAAATACGGCCCCTAGTTACAACCTTGCTAGGTGCTTAAAAATGCCCTTTTCCCGCCTCGTTGTTCTTGCAGGTGTCGTTGCAGTAATGGCCGGCTGTGCATCGGTAAAACCGCAGTCGGAAGCGGAATTCAAACAATCCATGGATGCGGCGCAAAAGACGCTGGAACAGAAGGGATCCGACCAGGCTGTCGCGCAGTTCGAAGAGATCGCGCAGCGCAATCCGTCCAAGGGAGAACCCTGGTCTTACATCGCGAAGATCCGGTTCGACGAACAGAAATACGGCCAGGCCATCGTCGCCGCCGATGAGACGCTGAGCCGCGACCCGCAGGATTTCGTCGCCAAGACCGTGCGTGCGGTGGGCGGCCTGCGGGTGGCGATGCAGTCGCTGGCCGACCTGCGCGCCGACGCGCTGCTGGCCGGTAATGCACGCGCCGATGCCGTGGCGCTGGCCGCGTCGATGCGCGAGACCTTGGGGCAGGACGTGTTGTTCCCCGAAGGCCGCCGTCCGCCGCCGCCGCGTCCCCGCCAGCCGCGCAAGGTGGAACCCGCCACGCCCGTTGGCGCGGCGCAGGATGCCGGCGGGGCAGCCCCCGCATCGCAAGCCGCATCGTCCAGTGCGGCGCCCGCAACCGTTCCCGCAGCACCGCCAGCGGCCCAGCCGTCAGCGCCCAAAGTCCCCACCCCGCCCGCCCAGCAGCCTAATCGCGCGCCGAATCCGTTCGGCGACCTGCTTACCAAGTGATTCGCCTCGGCGTGTGCCGCGCCATGCGGCGCACGCTTGACCGACAGACACGATCCTTTGCACGGAGCCTTCCATGGCCAAGAAAGAAAGCGTTCAGAAACGATTGCAGAAAGTTCGCCCGCCGCGCGTTCAGCTCACGTATGACGTGGAGAAGGGCGACGCCATCGAACAGAAGGAGCTTCCCTTCGTGGTCGGCGTGGTGGGTGACTTCAGCGCGCAATCCGAAGCCGAGTTGCCGCGGCTGAAGGACCGCAAGTTCGTCAACATCGACGTCGATAATTTCGACGACGTGATGCGTGGATTGGAGCCGCGCGCCGCGTACCGCGTGAAGAACAGCCTGACCGAAGAGGGCGGCACGTTCGGCGTGGACCTGAAGTTTCGGTCGATCGAGGATTTCCGTCCGGAGGCCGTCGTGCAGCAGGTCGACCCCCTGCGCGAGCTGCTGGACATCCGCACCAAGCTGGCCGATCTGCGCAACAAGCTGGCCGGAAACGACAAACTTGAAGACCTGCTGGGCGAAGTGCTGACCAGTACGGAAAAGCTGCAACAGCTGACCAGCGAGACCGACAAGGGAGGCCGCAATGAGTAATTCCGCCGCCGCGCAAAACACCGCCGCCGCCACCACGGCCGATACCCAGAGCGGGCTGCTGGATCAGATCGTCGAGCAAAGCCGCGTGGCCAAGTCCACGGCCGAGCACGACCGCGCCAAGGACATCATCGGCGAACTGGTGCGCGAAGTGATGAAGGGCACCGTGGTCGTCTCCGACAACCTGTCGGCGATGCTGGACGCGCGCGTCGCCGAGCTGGACCGCCTGATCTCGGCGCAGCTCAGCGAAGTGATGCATGCGCCCGAATTCCAGAAGCTCGAGAGCACGTGGCGCGGCCTGCACTACCTGTGCCAAGAGACCGACACCAGCCCGATGCTGAAGATCAAGGTGCTGAACACCACCAAGCGCGACCTGGTGCGCGACTTCCAGACGGCGATCGATTTCGATCAAAGCCTGATGTTCAAGAAGGTCTATGAAGAAGAGTTCGGCACCTTCGGCGGCGCGCCGTTCGGCGCCTTGCTGGGTAACTTCGAGATCACGCGCCAACCCGAGGACATGTACTTCATCGAACAGATGTCGCACGTGGCCGCGGCCTCGCACGCGCCGTTCATCGCCTCGGCGTCGCCCGAGCTGCTGGGGCTGGACAGCTTCGCTGACCTGGGCCGTCCGCGCGACCTGGCCAAGGTGTTCGACACCGTGGAATACACCAAGTGGCGCAGCTTCCGCGACTCGGAAGATTCGCGCTACGTGGGCCTGACCATGCCGCGTTTCCTGGGCCGCCTGCCGTATGACCCCGTAGAGGGCACCACGGTCGAAGGCTTCAATTTCGTCGAGGACGTCGACGGCACCGACCATTCCAAGTATCTCTGGTGCAACGCCGCATGGGCGTTCGGCGCGCGCCTGACGGCCGCGTTCGCGGACTTCGGCTGGTGCGCGGCGATCCGCGGCGTGGAAGGCGGCGGCCTGGTCGAAAACCTGCCCACCCACACCTTCAAGACGGACGACGGCGAAATCGCGCTGAAGTGCCCGACCGAAATCGCAATTACGGACCGCCGCGAAAAGGAATTGAGCGACCAGGGGCTGATCCCGCTGGTGCATTGCAAGAACTCTGACTATGCGGCCTTCTTCGGCGCCCAGTCGGTGCAGAAGGCCAAGAAATACAACACGGACAGCGCCAACGCCAATGCGGTGCTGTCGGCGCAGTTGCAATACATCTTTTCGGTCTCGCGCGTGGCGCATTACCTGAAGGCGATGATGCGCGACAAGATCGGCAGCTTCGCGTCGGCGCAGTCCGTAGAGAGTTTCCTGAATCGCTGGGTGTCGCAGTACGTGCTGCTGGACGACAACGCGACGCAGGAGCAAAAAGCGCAGTTCCCGCTGCGTGAAGCTTCGGTGCAGGTGGCCGAGGTCCCTGGACGTCCCGGCGTCTTCCGTGCCGTGGCGTTCTTGCGGCCGCATTTCCAGCTTGACGAACTCTCGATCTCGTTGCGCCTGGTTGCCGAATTGCCGGCCCAGGCCCAGAAATCCTGAGCGTCATTGCACTGACAACTCATCCATTAAAAGAGGTTATCAACAATGAAGGACATCTACGTCAAGTTCGGCAATCCGGCGCTCAAGGGCGAGTCGCAAGACAAGGACCACCCGGATTGGATCGAAGTCAGTTCGTGGCGCCACGAGATCATCCAGCCGCGCTCGGCCACCGCCTCGACCTCGGGCGGCCATACCGCTGAGCGTACCGAACATGGGGAAATGGTCTTCACCAAGGACCTGGACGTCGTCAGCCCGCTGCTGTATCAGCACGCCTCGGGCGGCACCACTTTCGACGAAGTCACCATCGACTTCCTGCGCGCCGACGGCGAAGGCAACCGCGTCAAGTACCTCGAGATCAAGCTGAAGTACGTGATCATCGCCCGCGTTGCGCCCGAAGTGGTCGCCGAAGGTCTGCCGCACGAGTCGTTCTCGCTGAAGTACGCCGCCGTGCAGTGGAAGTACACGCAGCAGAAGGTTGGCGGCAACCAGGGCGGTAATGCCCAGGGCGCCTGGAGCCTGACCAAGAACGACAAGACCTACTCGGTCTGATCGCTGCTGCATCGGCAAGAAGACCGCGGCCCGTGCCGGGTCGCTGTCTTTTTTATTTGAGGCCCCGATGAAAGGATTCGAACCGAGTCTGTTCGACAAGCTATTCGAAGGAGAGGGCCAGTCGCCCTATGCGTTGCGCCGCCTGTCGATCGAAGAAATGAAAGAGACGGTGGCGCGCGACATCGAGGCCTTGCTGAACACCCGCATGGTGTTCACCGAGGAAGACTTGAGGCGCTACCCGAACTGCCAGCGGTCGTTGCTGACGTACGGGCTATCCGACTTTTCCGGATTGAGCCTGGCGAGCCACTACGACCGCGAGTTCATCTGCCGTTCGCTGGAACAGGCGATCGCGCGGCACGAGCCCCGGCTGACCCATGTGCGGGTGATGCTACAGGTCGACAGCCGGGCGACGTCGGTGCTGTATTTCGCGATCACGGCCATGCTGGACGTGGGGCCAGCCCACGAGCCCGTGACCTTCGACGCGACATTGCAGCCGTCGACCTTGCAGTACTCCGTGACCAAGGGTTGGGCCAAGAGCCCGGCCACGGTCTGACGCATCAATCCGTAGTGCAGGTGCACTGGCGCGCTGGAAGGGAAGACAACAATGGAAGAATTGCTGCCTTATTACGAGCGCGAACTTGGTTTTCTACGCAGTTCGTCGCGCGACTTCGCCGAACGATATCCGAAGATCGCCGCCCGTCTCGGGCTGTCTGGCGAGACCTGCGAGGATCCGCACGTCGAACGCATGATCGAATCGTTCGCATTGCTGAGCGCCCGCATCAACAAGAAGCTGGACGACGACTACCCCGAATTCACCGAGGCGCTGTTCGAGGTGATGTACCCGCACTATCTGCGGCCGTTTCCGTCTTGCAGCGTGGCCCAGTTCGACCTGGGTGGCGCGGGAGCCCAATTGACCGCGCCTGTGCGCATCGCGCGTGGCACGGAGTTGAAATCGCATCCGGTGCGCGGGGTGGCGTGCCGGTTCCGCACGGCCTATGAGGTGACGCTGGCGCCCATCGAGGTGCAGCGCGCCAGTTTCGTGTCCAGCGCCAACGCGCCGGCCACGGCCAAGCTGCCTGCGGGCGTCACCGGCCGGTTCTCGGTCACGCTGGGATGTCAGGGCGAAACCCAGCATTTCGGCCTGCCTGGCGTGGACAAGCTGCGGGTGTACCTGCATGGCGAACCGTCATTCGTGGCGGCGCTGCGCGATGCGCTGTTCCTGCGCACGGCGGCGGCATATGTCGAGTTGCAGCCGGGGCGATGGGACCGCCTGCCCGCGATTCCGCTGGCGCAGGTCGGACTTGCCGAGGACGATGCTCTGATCGATTTTCCGGCCAGCTCGCATCCGGCTTATCGGCTGCTGGCCGAGTACTTCGTTTTTTCCGAAAAATTCAATTTCGTCGATATCGACCTGACCGCGCTGCGCCCCTATCTGGGCACGGCGCGGCAGTTCACGCTGCATCTGCCGGTCAGCGGGTTGCGCGCCGATTCTAATACCGCGCGCCTGCTGGAGTCGACGACGGTGGACAATCTGCGGCTGGGCTGCACGCCGGTGGTGAACCTGTTCACGCAGCGCGCCGACCCCATCCGCGTGACGCATGCGGCCGCTTCGTACCCGGTGGTGGCCGACGCGCGGCGCGCTTTTGGCTACGAGGTCTATTCGATCGACCGCGTGCGCCAGGTGCGCCAGAACGCGCAGGGCGACGCGGTGGTGGACTTCCGGCCGTTCTATTCGCTGCATCATGGCGAGTCGCCGGAGGCCGCCGGCCATTACTGGACGATGCGGCGCGATGCGGCCATGGCGCAACGCAGCCCGGGCTACGAGACCGAGATCTCGATCGTCGACATCGATTTCGACCCCTCCGTGCCGCAGACCGAAACGCTCAGCCTGGACCTGACCTGCACTAACCGTGACCTGCCTTCGCACATCGCCGTGGGCCAATCGGGCGGCGACCTGTTCCTGGAGGGCGGCACGGTGGCGCGCGCCATCCGCATGCTGCGCCGGCCGACGAACTCGCACCGGTTCCAGCAGGGCCGTGCCGCGCACTGGCGGTTGATTTCGCATCTGGCGCTGAACCACTTGTCGCTGGTGCAAAGCGGGCTGCCCGCTTTGAAGGAAACCTTGCGCCTGTACGACCTGTCCGGGTCGGCCGTGGCCGCGCGCCAGATCGAAGGGCTGGTGGGCCTGGACTACAAGCCAGCCACGCACTGGATGCCTGGCGAGCCTTTCGCAACCTTCGTGCGCGGCATCGAGATCCGCCTGACCGTCAATGAAGACCATTTCGTGGGCACCAGCCTGCACACCTTCGTGGCGGTCATCAACCGATTCTTCGGCCTTTACGTGCACGCCAACAGCTTCGTGCAACTGGTCGTGTTGTCGCGCCGCGGCGCAGAGGAACTACTACGATGCCCTCCATGCAACGGCGACGCCATCCTAGCGTGATGGATACGCTGCTGGCAGAGCCGCAGCGATTCAAGTTCTTCCAGGCGGTGCGCTTGCTCGAGCAATGTTTTGCTCGCCAGGAGCGGGGCGGCACGCGGCACACGGTGCCCGTGCATCTGCGCTTTCCCAATTCGCCGGGGCTGGGCTTTCCCCCCAGCGAAATCGTCGATGCGGTGGCGTACGACAAGAACGGCGAGGTGCTGGCCGACGAGGCGGCGCGCAAGGCCGCCGTGGCCGAGGGGCGGCTGGGGCGGGTGGACCTGACCCCGGCGTTTTTTGGCCTGCTTGGGGCGCAGGGCGCATTGCCGCTGCACTATTCCGAAATGCTGGCCAATCGCGAGAGCCTGCGGCGCGACCGCGGCGCGCGCGCCTTCTTCGACATCTTCTCGAACCGAGCGGCGGCGCTTTTCTATGCGGCCTGGAAAAAGTACCGCATGCCATTGCGGCACGAAACCGAGCAGGACCATCATTACCTGCCGCTGCTGCTGGCGCTGGGCGGCATCGGTCACCCCGCGCTGCGCGACCGCCTGCACAACGGCGCCGGCCGGGTCTATGACGAATCCGTCGCCCACTACGCCGCGGCGGCGCGCCAACGGCCCGTGTCCGCGCCTTTCCTGCAACGCGTGCTTCAGGATTACTTCGGCGTGCCCTTGCGCGTCGAACAGTTCGTGGGGCGCTGGTACGACGTGCCGCCGCAGAATCGCACGCAACTGGGGCACCCGGGAGCCGTGCTGGGCGTGTCGGCGCTGGCTGGCGACCGCATCTGGCAGCGCGACCTGCGCATCCGCCTGTGGATCGGGCCGCTGTCGCGTCAGGCGTTCGCGGACTTCCTGCCGGGCGGCGAGCGTGCCCAGGCGTTGGAGAAATTGCTGACGATGTTCGGCGGCATGACCTTCGAATACGAGGTACGGCTGGTGCTGGCGCGCGAGAGCGTCACCCCCAGCCAACTGGGCGAAGGCGGCGAGGTGCGCCTGGGCTGGAACTCGTTCCTGTGCACCGGCCCGGCTGACGCGGACCGCGACGACGCCAGCTACGAACTGCACACCATTCACTGATCCATCAGACATAGAGACTCATGGCTACACCGCTGAAGACCTTGATCGGGAAGTTGAACCAGACGTGCCGCCAGGCTGCCGAACGCGCCGCCAGCCTGTGCATGGCGCAAGGCCATTACGAGGTGGATCTGGAGCACCTGTTCCTGGCGCTGCTGGAAAAGCCGGCCAGCGACGTGAGCATCATCGCGCGGCGCTGCCATATCCATACCGACGCGCTGGAAGCCGACCTGAAAGCCGAGATCGGCCGCTTCAAGAACGGCAACACGCGCACGCCGGTGTTTTCGGCGCATCTGCCCAAGTTGTTCGAGCACGCCTGGCTGATCGCGTCGCTGGACACGCAGACGACGCGCATCCGCTCCGGGCACCTGTTGCTGGCGCTGCTGACCGAACCTGACCTGGCGCAACTGGCCCGGCGGGGGTCTACCTTGTTCGAGTCGTTCCGGCTGGATGAACTCAAGCATGACTTCGCGGCGCTGACGGAAGGGTCGGAGGAGGCCGGGCAGGCCGTCGCCTTCTCCGATGGCGCGGCGTCCCAAGGCGAGGCCGGGCAGCCGGCGCCGGGGCTGACCCAGACACCCGCGCTGGACCAGTACACCACCAACCTGACCGAACGCGCCCGCGAAGGCAAGATCGATCCGGTGATCGGCCGCGACGCCGAGATCCGCCAGATGATCGACATCCTGACGCGGCGCCGGCAGAACAATCCCATCTTGACCGGCGAGGCGGGCGTGGGTAAGACCGCCGTGGTCGAGGGCCTGGCGCTGCGCATCGTGGCAGGCGACGTGCCGCCGGCCTTGGCCGACGTGACGCTGCGGGTACTGGACATGGGTTTGCTGCAGGCCGGCGCCAGCGTCAAGGGCGAGTTCGAAAACCGCCTGAAGAACGTGATCGACGAGGTCAAGAAAAGCCCGTCGCCCATCATCCTGTTCATCGACGAAGCCCACACGATGATCGGCGCGGGCGGGCAGGCGGGCCAGAACGACGCGGCCAACCTGCTGAAACCCGCGTTGGCGCGCGGTGAATTGCGCACCATCGCCGCCACGACGTGGAGCGAATACAAGAAGTTCTTCGAGAAAGACGCGGCGCTGGCCCGCCGCTTTCAGGTGGTCAAGGTGGAAGAGCCCGACGAAGGGCTGGCCGCGTCCATGCTGCGCGGCATGGCGCCGCTGATGGAGCGGCATTTCGGCGTGCGCATCCTGGACGAGGCCATCAGTGCCGCCGCCCGGCTGTCGCATCGCTACATTACCGGCAGGCAGTTGCCCGACAAGGCGGTCAGCGTGCTGGACACGGCCTGCGCGCGCGTGGCCCTGGGCCGCAGCGCGACGCCCGCCTTGATCGACGACGCGCGCCATCGCCTGACCCGCCTACGCACGGAACAGGCGGCGTTGCGCCGCGAGGCCGCCACGGGTACGCCGAACGCGCGCCTGGCTGAACTGGACCAGGAGATCACGACGGTCGAGCAGACGTTGGCGGACGCCGAAGCGCGCCATGCGGCCGAGACCAGTCTGGTGGAACGGATCCACGCGTTGCGAGGCGAGCTTGAAGCTCAAGGGCAGGACGCGCCGGTGGCCGAGGCCGCGGCGCCGTCCTCGTCGCGGCGCAAGGCGGTCGCGCCAGCGCTGACGCCGGAGCAGCAGCGGTTGGCCGGATTGATGGACGAACTGCGGGCATTGCAGGGCGAGCAGCCGCTGGTGCCCGCCTGCGTGGACGCCCAGATCGTGGCCGAAATCGTGTCGGCGTGGACGGGCATCCCGCTGGGACGCATGGTCAACGACGAGATCCGCACGGTGCTGCAACTGCAGCCGATGTTGGCAGAGCGCGTCATTGGCCAGGACCACGCCTTGCATGCCATCGCGCAGCGCGTGCGCACCGCGCGCGCGGGCCTGGAAGATCCGGACAAGCCCAAGGGCGTCTTCCTGTTCGTGGGGCCGTCGGGCGTAGGCAAGACCGAGACGGCGCTGGCGCTGGCCGACATCCTGTACGGCGGCGAGCGCAAACTGGTCACGATCAACATGAGCGAATACCAGGAAGCTCACAGCATCTCGGGCCTGAAGGGGTCGCCGCCGGGCTACGTGGGTTACGGGGAAGGGGGCGTCCTGACCGAGGCGGTGCGGCGCCAGCCCTACAGCGTCGTGCTGCTGGATGAAATAGAAAAGGCCCACCCCGACGTGCTGGAGCTGTTCTTCCAGGTGTTCGACAAAGGCGTGATGGACGACGCCGAGGGCCGCGAGATCGACTTCCGCAATACGCTGATCATCCTGACGTCCAACGTGGGCTCCAGCACGATCATGCAGGCGTGCCTGAACAAGCCGGCCGACGAGCGCCCCTCGCCTGACCAGTTGTCGGAACTGCTGACGCCGCAGCTGTACAAGGCGTTCAAGCCCGCCTTCCTGGGCCGCATGAAGACCATCCCCTATTTCCCCGTGGACGACGACGCGCTGGCGCACATCATCGGGCTGAAGCTCGGACGCATTGCGCGCCGGGTGCAGGCCACGCACCGCGCCGTATTCGAATGGGACGAGGCGCTGGTCGAGGCGGTGCTGGCGCGTTGCACCGAGGTGGATACCGGGGCGCGCAATGTGGACCATATCCTCAATGGCGCGTTGCTGCCCGAGATCGCTGAACAGGTGCTCAGCCGTATGGCGCAGGGCGAAACCATCGCCAAGATCCGCGTGGGCGCGGGCAAGAACGGCGACTTCCGCTTCCGCATGAGCTGACCAGAGGAGACGCCGACATGGCCCTTGAACTAGCCGCCGCCAGCCTGTTGGGCGCAGGCTTCACCCAGGCCGATCGCCTGCTGGACCTGAGCACACCGCTGGGCCAGGACAAATTGCTGGCGGAGCGGCTCTACGGCACCGAGCAACTGAGCGACGGCGGCTTTGTCCTGCACGTGGATGCGCTGTCCGACGATGCGCACATCCCGCTGAAGTCGCTGATCGGCCAGCCGGTGCAGGTGACGCTGCAGACCGCCTTGGGCCGCGACGAACACCGTGCCTGGTGCGGCCTGGTGTCTGAGGCCCGTTTCGACGGCGCGAACGGCGGCTTTGCGCGTTATCGGCTGCGCATCGAACCGTGGCTGGCGTTGCTGCGCGAGCGACGCGACAGTTACGCGTTCCAGGACTTGTCGGTGATCGAGATCATCGACAGCGTCTTTGGCGACTACAACGGCCAGGGTGCGGTGGCGCCGCAATGGCGCTGGGAAGTGAAGGACCGCGACGCCTACGCGAAACGCAGCCTGACCATCCAGTACCGCGAGTCCGACTACGCCTTTGTCGAGCGCTTGCTGGCCGAAGAAGGGCTGTTCTATTGGGTCGAGCACGAGGCGGGCGAGGGCGAGCCCGGCGGGCATACCGTCGTCATCGCCGACCACACCGGAGCGTTCGAAGCCGGCCCGCAAGAGAGCGTCAAGTTCCAGCGCGCCGACGCGACCGAGACCGAAGACACCATCCAGGCCTGGCGGCAAAGCCGCACCTGGCGCACCAATGCCGTGCGCCTGGCCACTTGGGACTACCGCGCGATGCAGGCCCGCAAGGCCAGCGCCCAGGTCGACGACAAGCTGCCCAACGCCATGGAGCTGGCGGACTCCGATTACCCCGGCCAGTATCTGTTCGAGGACGGAGATCAAGGCGACCGGCTGGCCCACAACGCGCTGGCCGCGCAGCGCGTGCGCCAGGCCCTGCATGAAGGCGAGGGCACCGTGCGCACGCTGGCGGCGGCGCAGCGCTTTACGTTGACGGGCCATTGGGGGCCGTCGCAAGGCGCTGGCGCGGATTTCGTGGTGCTGCGCATCCACCACGAAGCGCGCAACAATTTCGACGAGAGCCTGGGGCGCGCGGTGGCCGACGCGCTGGGCGCGGCCGGCGAGTCCCAGGACGACAAGGCGGACTTCTACCGGAACCGGTTCGAGGCAATTGCTGCCTCGCTCGAGTACCGGCCCAGTACTTGGGATGGCCACGGCGCGCGGCTGCATCCGCGCCCCACGGTGCATGGCGCCCAGACCGCGCTGGTGGTGGGCGCGGCCGACCCGGTGCATACCGACCGTGACCATCGCATCAAGATCCAGTTCCATTGGCAGCGCGGCAGCGCATCCAGCAATCGCCAGGATCACCCGGCGGGCGCGGACAATGCACCGGCCAGCGATGCGCTGGGCACCTGGGTGCGTGTCGCCGAGCCGGTGGCCGGGTCCGATTGGGGCGGCCATTTCGTGCCGCGACTGGGGCAGGAAGTGCTGGTGCAATTCCTGCATGGTGATATCGACCGCCCGGTGGTGGTGGGCGCCTTGTATAACGGCGCGGGCACCGAGAACGCCGCGAATAACCAGGTGCAGGGCGGGGCCGCCAAGGCCACCGGCAACGCGCCTGCCTGGTTTGCGGGTAGTGAAGCGGGCCATGCGCACAATGTCGTGATGTCGGGCTTCAAGACGCAGGCCCTGGCCGAAAGCGGGCGGGGCATGGGCGGGTTCAACCAGCTGGTGCAGGACGACACCCCGGGGCAATCGCGCCTGACCGCGTCCACCACGCAGGCCGAGGCGCGGTTGAACCTGGGGCACTTGAAGCAGCAGCGCGATAACGAACGGCTGTCTGACCTTGGCCACGGCGCCGAGTTAGCCACAAGCGAAGCCCTGGCGCTGCGGGCAGGCGAGGGCTTGCTGATCAGCGCGGACAAGCGCGAGGGCGCTGCCGGCGGTTTGCTGGACAGCGAAGAGGCCATCAAGCAGATGGAAAAGGCCATCGAACAGGCGGGCGAGCTAGCCGCCACGGCCGTCCGCCAGGAAGCCACGCTGTCGGGCGATAGCGACAAGACGCGCGCGTTGAATGAGCTGGACGCGGTGCGCAAGGTGATCGAGGGCACCAAGGCGGAGGAATCCGTCACGGTGCCTGCCTATACGCAGCCGCACATCCAGGTGAGTGCACCCAAAGGCATCGGCCAGTACACGCCGCACAACGCTTTCACGGTAGCCGGCACCACCTTGTGCCAAGTCGCGCCCGACGTGAACTGGGCCGCGGGCGCGAACCTGGCCATCTGCGTGGCGCAGGGCGTGGTGCTCTTCACCAAGGGACTGGGCGGCAATGGCCGCGCGGTCGAGGAACAAGGCATCCGTCTGCACGCCGCCGGCGGCAAGTTGCGCTTGCAGAGCCAGAAGGCGCGCATGCGTCTGGCCGCGGAAAAGGCGGTGACCTTGGTATCGGCGCAAGGCGCCGTCGATGTGAACGCGTCGAAGAAAGTGCTGGCCACGGCGGCGGGCGCCTATATGCGCATCGAGGGCGGCGGCATCCAGCTGCATGCCCCGGGCAAGGTCGAACTGAAGGCGGGTGTGCATAACTGGGTGGGGCCGCAAAGCGGAGCAGGACCGGCCCAGCCGCCGCAGGGGGATATGGAAGGCTGCGCCGCGGCGCTGGAAGACGCGGCCGGCAGCGGCGCGTTGGCGGCGTGACGATGGACGTAACGCGGCATAACCCCACACCCTGGACGGCTCGCGCCGAGGATTGCGTCGAGCGGGCGATCGCAGGCTTGCGCGCGGTGCTGGACGGGCGCCGCGACCGGCGCGTGCTGCTGTTGTGCGACTCGACGCTGGCCGACCCGCTGGCCGACGACATCGCCGCGGCGGGGCTGGCCCGGCGAGAGGTCGATCTTATTTCACAAGGCGCGACCGCGCCGCCCTTGTATCTGGCCGAGGTGCCCGACGAAATCCGGCATGAGCGCCTGGTCAACGCCAGCATCAGGCTGGCCATCGACGAGGCCATGCGCCCGGCGCCGGCGGGCAAGCGCCCGCGTTCGATGTCGGCGTGGCTGGCCACCGACCTGCCCCTGGCGGAAGTGGCGCAGCGCCTGGTCCTGCGTGCGCGCTTGCGCGATGCGCAAGGCCGCGTGCGCATCCTGCGGTTCTGGGATCCGCGCACGACGCAGTATCAAAGCGAGCTCTACGCCGGCACGGCGCCGGCCTCGTGGATACCGGGCGCAACCTGGATGACCGTGGACGGATTCGCGCGATGGCAAACGCTACCGGATACGCCTGGCCCGATGCAGACGGTCACGCCGGATTGGCCGCGCCTGGCGCGTCTGGGCCGCATCAACGCCGTGCTGCAACGGCTGAATGCGGACGGGTTGCGTGTCGGTCCGTCGGTGCTGGATGCGGTGCGCCAGGCGCTGGACGCCGGCGCGGCATGCGGCATCGATGACGATGAGGACGTCGCGCTGTTCGCGGCATGGCGGGTACGTCTGGATGCGCCACTGGAGCGCGCACCGTCGTTTGCGGCCTTGCTGCGCGAGGTGCAGGAAGAGGGCGGCCGGTTGCGCAACGCGGCCCAAGACATGGATGACGAAGATTGGGAGCGCTTTGCGCAGGAAGCGCAAACGCGGGAGGACTTGCAAGCATGACTGACTACGACGCGCTGCCCTGCAAGGGCAAGTTCTGCGGCCGCCCCGGGCTGCCCATCCTGCCGATGCGGATTGCCTACGTGCCGGGCGGCAAGAACGACCTGCCCGACGGCGTCTACCTGGATACCGAGCTGTACTACGACACCATGCGCCAGGGCGCATACATGCTGCGCGCGATCACGGCCGGTTATGTGTACATCTGGGATCCGCGCCGCAGTTACGGCTGGCGCGCGTTTGCGGCGACGGCGACGGGCCAGATGAAGGAAGTGCCGGTGGATGACGACGACCGGCCGTCCCAGCAGCCGACGTTCACCTGCACGCGTGAAGGGCATGGCCTGGAATCCGCGCTGATCAACGTGGAGGCGCCGGCCAATGCGTCGCGCCCGGTGTGGGTCGGTTATTCGCGCGTATGGTGGACCAGCGATATCCGCCGCAAATTGTCGCGTGACAAGAACTGGCGCAACAAGGTCATGCTCGAGCTGGACGCCCAGGCCGTGTGGGGTGGAGGCTACCCTAAAGCAGATTCCGGTTACCGCGTCGCGGAAGATGGCGCGAACTTGGCAAAGCACTCCATCGAATTCCGCGATGCACCAGGGGCCGCAACGCTGTTTGCCAACACATTGATGCCGGCCGTCAGCGTGTTCGGGGGAAAGGCCGCGGAAATGGCGCGAAAGATGCGCCAGATGACGCCGAAGGGTGGCGTCGTGCTGGCGCTGCGCGACCCGGTGGGGCTGCTGGCCGACATCTCGATGTGGCGCAACAAGCGCATGGGCGAGCTGGCTGAGTACCACATGGATGCGACGCGTCTGCGTGAGGTGGGCGTGGCGCAGATCATCAAGGGTCTGCAGAAGCAGATGGACGTCGGCGGCGAAGAAATCAAGCGCATGCGGGAGCGCATCGACATTGGCAAGGTCGACAAGACGCTGAATGACAACGTCGCCAACATCAACCGCATGAAGGGCCTGATCGAGGGGGCTGGCAGGGACTGGGCATGGTGGTATGGTCGTGAGACGTTCTGGCTGACGCTCAAGACGTACTCGCCAGAGGATGCGGCCGCGGGGGTCTGCCTGGAAGACGACATGGCCCTGTGCGTGGATGGCGCAGGCGCAGTGCAGAGCGAGCACAAGGCGATCGACGACTCGCTGAAAGACGACGATGCGGACGGCATGTACGAGGCGATGTGGCGGGGGCTTGCATCGAACGACGGCGAGTTATTGGCGTTTCTGCAAAAGGAGGCCAAGGGCAAGCTGTCGAAACAGATCTCGAGCGTCCGCAAGATGATCAAGAGTTACAACGATTGGCTGAAAAAGCGCAGGGCGGCTGCGCAGGCCAATCCGATTCCGCCGGTGCGTACCTCGACCGGCGCCATCGGCCGCTTCATGTCGACCCAGTTGTTGCGGTTGACGTTGTCGCGCGAACCCATTGCGGAACGGGTCGCCGCACGTGTGTCGCTGACCATGGCTGCGCGCATGAATACCGTGATGGTGGTTCGAACCCATACGACGACCATTCCCCGTTTTATCGCGGACATGCACGAGATCGTCTGGGAGCCGAATCCGAAATCCATGCTGGTCGGCGGCGGCGGCGGTGTGACTGCGACGCAGCATATGCAATCGGGATGGATCGGCACGCAGTCCGAGGCAAGCCGGCCCGTGACGATCAACTACCTCATCCCGGAAGAGGTGGACGCCCAGCTCAACACGGCTTCCAACGCGGCCTCCAACACGCACCCTCGCCCCGGAACGGCTTCAACGCCGCCGTTGGGGCTGCCCGCGCCGCCGACGGTGCTGGCCTTGCCTGCGCCGACGATATCTCCGATGGCGGGGCTCATCAAGTGGGCCCGGTCGCGCGATGGCGCCAACGCCGGCGCGACGGGCGTCATGGCGCTGGTGGCGATTTATTCGTCGGTGTCGGACTTGAGAGCGGCACAGGTGGCCGAAGACGGGAAGAAGGAACGCAAGGCCTGGTTCGGAATTACCTCGGGCATGCTGGGCGTAGGCAGCGTGGCGATTGAGGTCACGGCCGGCGCGATTGGCGCGCGCCTGGGCACGAACACGGCGTTTACGATGAACCTGCAACTGAACTTGCGCCTGGCGACGTTCAGGACCGCGGGCGCGGTGTTTGCCACGGCCGCGACACTGGTGGACAGCACCAACAATGCGCTCAGCGCGATGGATCAGTACGACGTGCACAACTACGAGGCGGGCGGCGCTTACGCTACGTCCTCCGCGTTTCTGCTGATGTCTGGCTTGACCAGCGTGGCGGCGGCCGTCATAGCCGTCGGAGGCGCCTTCAGCACCGCAGGAGTAGCCGCTGGCGCAGGCGGGTTCGGGGGCGCGATGGTGGGCCTGACCAGCGGCGGGTCGGTACTGCTGGGTATTCCCGTGTGGGGCTGGATCGCATTGGGCCTTTGCCTGCTCGCCGCCGGTCTGTACTTTAAATTCTGGGGTGATAGCGCAACCGAGAACGAACTGGAGGTCTGGTATACGCGTTGCTGCATGCGGTCCTCGGAGTACGAGGGTGTGGCGGGACGCGAACTGTATCCCACCCGGATGGATGAGCTGGATGACTTCAACCGGGCGGTGTTCGGTGTGCGCGTGTCCCTGCAATGGTACGGATTCACGAGAGGTGAGATCCTGGGCCGGGACCGGGTGGTGCTGGAAGCCGTCTTGCCTGGCTATACGAAAAACAGTGACTATGCCTATAACTTGAAATTGATCGGCCCGCGCGTCAGCGCGGTGGTGTCCAGCAAGGGGTCGATGCGCGCCCAGGATCCCGATCTGCAGCCCCACACTTCCGAGTACCACTGGGAGCAGGGCCCGGCGCCTAAGGAGGGCCCGTTGGAAAAGGTGGACCGATACGTCGATCAGATGAGCTCCCGTCCTGGCTGGACTGATGTCTGGCGCTGGATCCGGAAAGACCGGAGCCAGGCGATAGAATTTACCAGCAAGCCTTGGGATGAGGCGGTGCAATTCGTGCCGCATAACGGGTATGCGGTCTTGAAAACCGAAGTGCTGGTGGACAACGATCTGTTCACGGAAGCCTTCCTCAAGATCGAGTATTGGCCCGATCCGGAGCGCATGCCGGACATTCGGGCGCTGCCGTTGGGAGGCGGGGGAACCAACGTCGTGAAATCGGATAATTGAACAGGGTGATACATGAACAGCAACGAAGGAATCCAGGCGGCGGTCTACACCCGCTGGCATCAGCTGTCGGTGCCATTGGCCTTCGCGTTGGCGGCCGGCAGTTTCATGCTCGTGGTGCTGAACCGCGGCCCGATCGGCCTGGCCGCCGTGCTGGCGGTACTTGGCCTGCTCGTGCCGCCCTTGGTGGCCTTCAAGGGCTTTCCCACCCGCAACGCGGTCAAGGTGACGCCGGACGGGCTGGAATTCTCCCGTCGCGGGCCGATCGCCTTTGCTGATCTGAAAAGCTGGGGCACCGACGACTACCTAAAACTCATCCGCCCGGGCCTGCCTACGGTGCTGGTGAGCCCGGTGGATCTGCCTAGCCGCGAGCGCTTGCTGCGCGACTTCGAACAGGCGCTGCAGGCGTGGCAGAAGCGGCAGCCGGCCGGTACGGCCGCGGCGCGCCGCACGCATTTCTACGGTTCCACCGCCGGCCGTCTGGTCGGGCTGCTGATCACCGCGCTGGGTGCCGGCTCGGCCGTCATGGCGCTGAGCCAGCGGGAACCGTCGATCTCGCTGGCCATCGTGGGCGGGCTGGGCGCGTTGTTCGGCCTGGCGATGCTGTTCGGCAAGCGGGGCTGAATCCAGAGCCTTTCACCCCCGCGCCCAGGCCTTTCTCGGCTAGGACAGGGCCTCGCTGACGGTACCCTGCACCGCGGCGCAACGCGTGCACAAATCGGTATCGTCCGACACGGACGGCTCATGCTTCCTGCAGCAGGCGCATGCATGCCAGCTCGTGGGCGTGAAGCTCACATCACCGCCGTCATCTGACCGGTCATCGGGGA
Organism: Achromobacter sp. FW305-C-13; assembly: GCF_058783475.1. Taxonomy (NCBI): domain Bacteria; kingdom Pseudomonadati; phylum Pseudomonadota; class Betaproteobacteria; order Burkholderiales; family Alcaligenaceae; genus Achromobacter; species Achromobacter sp. FW305-C-13. Next base: position 1,070,414 of record NZ_JBYSYN010000002.1, read on the forward strand.
AGACCGCCGCGGCGCCCAGAACGTCCGCAAATGCGCCAAGCCTTGCTGCCTTCGCCTGCGACCACGTGACGTTGACCTGGGCCGCGCCCTTGACCCATTCGTCCCGGTTGGCTTCCACCCAACGGTTGAGCGTGCCTTTGAGTTCTACCGCTTCACCATAGGCTGCAAGCGTCGCGGCTTCGTTCTCTGCGACAGGCAAGGGCACGTCGGCAAGCGTGGCCAGCAGCACGCTATCGCCCTGTTCCGCGCCTGCTGCGCGCAGGTATTGAAAGACCTCCTCGCAAGAGTAGGGGAGCACCGGCGTCAGCAGGCGCACCAATGTGCGCACCACCAGGCCAAGCACCTGCTGCGCCTGACGCCGTCGGGGCGCGTCCGGCCGGTCGCAGTAAAGGCTGTCTTTGACCGCCGGAAAGTAATCGCTGGATGCGCTTTCCGCGTAGCGCAGCAGATGGGACACGGCCGCGGCAAAATCATAGCGGTCGGCCGCCAGGCACACGTCGACGCCCAACTGGCGCAGCAAGGCCACCTGAACCCGGTCCAACGGGTGCGACACGGGCTGCGTCTGCCAATCGAAATCCTGAAGGTTCTGCAGGCAGAAGCGCATGGTGTTGCGCAGCTTGCGAAAGCGCTCCTTGGTCAGCGCAAGCGCCTCGCCCGAGAACTTCAGTTCGCGCGTGAAGTCCTGCTGCAATGTCCACAAGCGCAGCACATCTGGGCTCAGGGTCTTCAGCATCTGGTCCAGCGGCTGGTAGTTCTTGCTGGACTTCGAGAACTTCTGGCCCGTGCCGTCCACCACGAAGCCGTGGGTCACGACCTGCTTATAGGGGGCGCCGTGGCCGGCCGCCGCGCACGTCAGCAGCGAAGACTGGAACCAGCCGCGGTGCTGGTCGGAGCCTTCCAGGTAGACGTCGGCCGTGCGGCCGTAGCGCTGCATCAGCACCAGTTGATGGGTCACGCCGCTGTCGAACCAGACGTCCAGCGTGCGGCGGGGGCCTTCGCTTTGCCAGGCTTCCACGCCTTCGGTCGCGACGCGCGCCGCCAGCCGCAGGTCATCGGGGTCGGCCGGATCCACAAGGGGCGTTCCCCACAGCCGGTTGCGCGAGACGCACCAGGCTCCGCGCCCGGCCAGCATGCTGGTGAGCCGTTCGCGGCCTGCGGCGGGCACGAACTCCACGTCGTCCAGCGCGCGTAGCGCCTGTTGCCGGGTATCGGCCAAGTCCAGGAACCACTCTTGCGAAGCGCGAAAGAACACCGGTGTCTTATGGCGCCAGCAATGCGGATACTCGTGCTCCAGGGTGGACACGGACACTACGAAGGGCGCCACGCGTTCCAGCACGTGGGACCTGGCTTGAGTCAGGTCCATGCCTTGCATGCCCGCCACGACAAAGCGGCCATGCTCGTCCAGGTATTGCTCGACGGCCAGGCCGTACGGCTCGCAGACGCGGAAATCATCGGTGCCGAAGGCCGGCGCCATGTGCACCAGCCCCGTGCCCGCCCGGCTCACGAAATCCGCCGGCAGGACGGGCACAGCGTCTCGTGTGTAGGGGCTGACTACCGTCGACCCCGCCAGGTCGACGTCGGGCAGTTGCTCGTCGCCGGCCTGGCGCAGCCGCACCCGGCTCCGCGTGCCGTCGCTGGCGGCGACATAGCTCAGGGCCGGGTTGTAGGCGACGGCCTTGTTGGCCGGCAGCGTGTACGGCGTGGTGGTCCATACATCCAGGAACAGATCCTCGTGGCCCACAACCGGAAACAGCACGACCAGGCTGTCGCCGACCTTGGTTTTGTATTCGACCTCGGCTTCGGCCAGCGACGAGGCGCATGCCGGACACCAATGCACGGGCCGCAGCCGCCTGACGGCGCCGGGCAGCCCCTGGAACACCTTCGCTGCGCCCGACTCGAAGCCGGGCGCCATGGTCAGATAGGGCTGCTCCCAGTCGGCGGCCACGCCCAGGTCGCGGAACTGAGCGGTCTGCAAATCCACCTGCGAGCGGGCGTAGGAGCGGCAGGCCGCCACGAAGGCCGGCGGATCGTCCTTGCCATGGCCCAGACGTTCGACCTCCAGCTCAACCGGCAGGCCGTGGCAATCGAAGCCCGGCACATACGGCGCGAAATAGCCTTGCAGCCGTTTGAACTTCACTACCGAGTCCTTCAGGCCTTTATTGACGGCATGGCCAAGGTGCAAGCCGCCGTTGGCATAGGGCGGCCCGTCGTGCAGCAGGAAGAGCGGGCGCGCGCCTTGCGTGCGATGCAGGCCGTCGACGACCGCCTTGCTCGACCAGCGCCGCAGGGTTTCCGCCTTGTCAGCGTGGGTGGTGGCCAGCGGGAATTCATGCTTGAAGAGATTTAGCGTGTACATGTTTCGAGTCCAGAAATGCAAAAAGGGCAGCGTTCTGTACGCTGCCCTTTGGAAGGTGAGGTGCGAAGGTGGGGCTTAGCCGCCCAACGTAATTCGCCCCCGACGCCCAATGGCAGCGGAGGTGCGAATAATCACGATCGACAGGAATCTGGACACGGGTTTTGGCTGGTTGGCGTGTTGACGTTGTGGATTCACTCTAGCACAACATCAAGACCCGAAACAAACGCAACAATAATTTTCGGGTTCCGCACCGCCGTCGTTGCCGGCGCAGCTTGCGGCTGGATTGGCGGGCGGCGGCGGTGGCCCGCGCCATTGCTGGCGTTCTGGCCGTGGCGTGGGTTTGAAGCGACAGCACGGGCCCGCCGGGATGCGCGCCGCCCAGTATCGGGCCATGTTTCAGCTTGCCAAGCAGGCATTGCGATCCGGCCCTGAATCAGTAGTATGCCGGCTCAACGATCCGATTCCGCCTTATTCAAGGACCGCTCCATGATGTTGCCGCGACCGCGACTTGCCCTGTCCGCCCTGGCCTTTTCGCTTGCCTTGTCCGGCTGCGCCACCCAGCCATTCTCGAGCACCGAGGGCACCATGGACGATCCGCGCTATGCGCAGCTGCTGGATCTGATCGATGAAGCGCTGAAATCGGACATGGCCGTGGTGCTGGTGGCCGATCTGACGCCGCACCCTACGCTGGGCGACGCGCTGGCCATGACGAAGTACACCACCCGCGTGATCTGGATGAACGAAGCGGCGCCGCAAGTGACCTTCAGCCGCAGCTTCCAGACCAATTCACTGCAGAAGGACACCAAGACGCCCCTTCTGTTCAATTCGTTCGAGGTGCATATCCTGCCGCCCGGCAAGTATCTGCTGACCGGCGGAGACGATTACAAGCTGAATGCGTTGCTGGATGAAGTGGGCGCGCAGAGCGGCCCGGTCGGCTCGGGCCGCGGCGCCAACGGCACGTCTTATCTGTCGCCGGAACTCTATCGCGAGTTCTACAAGCAGACCAATTGGCACGATGCCAGCTACGGCACACAGACGGGGTCGCGAACGGTCTGCACCGCCGTGCATGCGGCGTCGGGCGCCTGCGTGAGCTGGGGCGAGCAGCAATACAGCCAGACGACCCAGACCGGGGCTGCAGGCTACCGCGAAGATACGCAATATCGCGACATCCCCGCCATCAAGATCCAGTCGCGCATTCCGCCCAAACAGGCGTTGGCAAGCTTCACGCTCAAGGCCGGCCAATTGGTGCTGAGCCAGCGCATGCATCTGAAGACGCCCAGCTACAAGTACCGGCAGTCCGCCTGCCGCGCAGTCGAGGCCAAGATGATCGAGTGCCCGCTTGAGGACATGACCGTCTACACCCGCCCGGCGCCGATGGAGTTTTCGCAGAAGCTTATCGCGCGGCGCAAGAACGTCAGCGCGGAACATCAGCAGCTGTTGGCCAAGCTCCAACCCATGCAGATCACGACGCTGGGCAAGCAGGGCATGGAAGACCCGGTCTGGGGTGTGCCGGTGTCGCTGCGCAAGGGAAAATGAACGAAGCCGGGGGCGGTGATCCGCGCAAGCGCTGGCGCGAGCAGCAGCGGGCCCAGCGTCTGGAACAAGCCGACGATCAGCGCGCCGCGTTCGACGCGCAGGCGGCGCGGCAACGGGCGTGGGCCGAACGGGCACGGCAGCCGCCGGCCCTGGCCCGTGTGGCATGGCAGGGCCTGACGCTGCGGGTGGTGAACCTGGCGCAGGCCCAGACGCTTCTGAGCCGGATCCGCGATACCGACAATGCCGCGTATTACACGCTGCTGGATGAGGCCGCGGCCGCGTTGCTGCCCGACATCGCTGGCGAGCAGTGGGTGTTCCTGGTGGCCGACGCGCCGGTGACGGCAACGACTTTGGACCTGCCCGCGCAACTGCCGGACCATCCGGTATTGCGAGTGGCCGGCTGGGTGTTCACGGCCGGTCTGGATGCCGACGTGCTGCGTGTCGGCAACGCGGCCAATCCCGACCTGGAAAACGGTGAATCCGAGGCCAATATCGGGCCTGATGCCGGGCCTGATACCGGGCCTGACACTGGGCCCGACACCCGGTCTGGCACGATGGTGGTTGCGTTGGGCCCGGCACGCGCCGGACTGCTGATGCTGCCCGCGGGACGGCACGCGTTCACGGAAGGGCTGGATGCCACGACGCTGCTGTGCCGGCACTATCGGTGCCAGGTGCTGGTGCGTGGCGCCTTGCGCGCAGATTGCTTGATTGCCGCAGGCGGTGACGTGTACTGCACTGAGGCGCCGCGTATCGCCCTGCTGGCGACCGATGACGCCGACCGCAATCGCAGCCGCGTCATGTCGCGCCCGGGGCGCAGCTATCGCTTTCATCCGCCCACGCATGCGCTGGAGGACATCGTGGCGCCGCCCTGGTTGCGGCGCGATGCGCGTGGCCATGCGCGGCTTGCCGCGCGCCTGGCGGATCTTGCCGATGCGCAGGCCTTGCTGCGCCCGCGCAAGGCGATCGATGGGGTGTATGACGGCTTCACAGCCGAACTCGAGCAGGCCATGCAGACGCTGTCGGCGTTGCTGCGCACCGCGGGCCCGGCGCAGCTATCTGTGAGGTTCGGGCCCAGCCCCTCGAACCACGCCCGGTATTCCGAGAATGCCGCAGGCGCGCGCGAGCTGGTGCGGCAGATCGATCATTCGGAATATGTGCGTATCAGCGCGACGCAGCCGGGCGCGGGCGGGGCCATTGCGCTACGGGCGGAACAGCTGAGCGCACCTGTGCGGGATCGTCCTGTGCGCGATGCCCGGCCAGAAGACGACGACCCCGAGGCGCGCATGATCAAGCTGGCCTTGCGCGACGCAATCGCGCGCCTGCTGGCGCACTACGGTCCGGCGTAACCGGTTGCGGCAATCCGGACTGCGTGTTGTTGTCCGGCCGGTAGGCGCTCAAAGATGCCGGTGGCTGCACGCCATCGGCGCATCGATCATTTTGCCCACGGCGTCCGCCATCTTTCTTGCGCTTTCTTCGTCCAGCCAGGCCGTGCGTATCGATCGAAAGCCCAGGCCCAGGCTGAAGTGCCAATCCAGATCGAAAATGTGATAGGCCTTGCCGGTGGCAGGGCAGTGCCATTGCACGTCGGGGTCTTCGAAGGCTGCCCCAATGAAATCGACGTGGTCGCCATAGGGAGGCAGGTCCGGTAGCGGCTCGCCGGTTTCCGGCAGGCTAGGGACTTCCAGATTTTCGCCGACATGCACAGCGGGATTCGGGCCGTCATAGGCCAGGAGCATCAAGCCGAATTGTTGCGGATCGGTGTCGTACGTCTGGGCGATATGCGGGCTCATGAATGCGCGTGCCGCGGGACCGATCAGGTAATGCGGGCTGCGCCACGAGCTGCCCTCGTCATTCTGAAGGGTGCAATCGAGTTCGATGCCGTGGCCGGTCAGCAGTTCGAGCGTTTGCGCGATGCTGAAGTCCGGCGCGGCCTTCAGGCCCGCGGGCAGGGCGGGACACCCTTCGTACAACGCCAGCACCTCGGCGGGGCTGCGCATCGAATCTTCGTATCGGTAGGTGCAGTCCAGGGTCTGTGCCAGCGTCAAGCTCAGGTCCACCAGCGCCGGCATCGGCACGTTGCGTCCGAACGGAGGCAGCACCATGCCGGTTTCCAGCAGACGGGCTTCAAGCTGTTTCCAATCCGGCGGCGGCAGATGGGGATACCGCGGAAACAGGAACTGGTGATGTTCAGACATGCGCCGCGTCTAGAACGACGTGCGGCCGCGCGAGGGCATCGGGGTTGCCCCGGTAACGCGGCTGCCGCGCAGGCGCGGTCATCAGGCGGCGGATCGTCTTCAGCACTTCTTCCGGCTCGGCCGGTTTGCGCAGGTACGCCGCATAGCCGTCGCAGGTCTCGCTGATTTCATGCTCGGGCCGCCCGCTCAGCACCAGCACGGGCGTTTCGCTTAGATAGGCGTTTTCGCGCATCGCGGTGAGCAGTGCGCCGCCGTGCATGCCCGGCATGGAAAAGTCGGTGATCACGAGGTCAGGGCGCAGGTCAAGCATCTGCCGAAGCGCGGTCAGGCCGTCGGTATGCGTCGTGACGTCATAGCCTTCCATGCGCAAGATCTCGCTCAACATGTCGACCAGCATCGGCTGATCGTCGACCAAAAGTATTTTTTTCATGATGGTTCAATGCCACGTACTGCAGCGTTTGGATTTCTGGCCGCCCTGGCCGTCCGCAAGCGCCGTTGTTGTACGGCCATGCGAAGTGTGGTGGGGCAGGGCCAGCGGCATTTCGCTCCTTCCGGGCGCTGACGGGGCAGGCGAAAGGAGGATGGCGGACCGTGGATAGCCGCATCCTAGGGCATGCGCGTTGTTCATGTGTGTCGTAATTGTATCGGGAGGAAACGAGTGCTTGGCTCGCCGTGCTTTAATTCGATCTGGATCACGCGCGCGGCAACGCGCTACGCACCTCACAGGAGCCGGACTTGCCCATAGAATTCGATCAGATCGAGAGCGGTTTCATGGACACGTTGCGGACGCAGTCCGCCTTCGCAGGCTGGAAGAAGAAGCGCAAGCGTTGCCTTTGGCGCGCGCTTGGCGACGTACAGCAAGGCGTGGAGCTGATCCGCTACAAGGCCTCTTTCGACAATCGGCAATTGGTGTCCGTGGGCCTGTACGTATCCGTGCCCTGCGAGCGCGAGTGGCCGGTGTACGTGCCCAGCGAAATCTGGGACAAGGGTCGTCTGTACCGCCGGGCGTATCTGGTGCCCAGCCAAGGTCTGGTCGACGAGCCCACCTTCGCCAGCGGCGCTTCGGTCGCTATCGCTTCCGCGGAAGCGTTGGCCGCCTGGCTGGCTGCCCTTCCGGACGATATCGACGCGCACGTCACTCCCTGGTTCAAGCAATACGAGACGCTGGAAGCCGCCTCGTATGAGTATCAGATTCCTCGCTGGCGCCTGGAGAAGGCGGGTCTGGCTCCCTTGACGCCAGGAAGTTCGGGCTGATCGTCGCCGCGCAGAAAGCGATTGAAACCGCTTATACACCCCGTATCCCGGCCTGCGGGACTGACACATACCTGAAGTGATAACTTGCTTGCCAGACGAATGATTTCTGGTTCAAGCCGTTATGCATGGCTGCATCGCAGAAGCAGCCCGCTACAGGAGAATAAAGATGGCCATCACGAAACGACTCATTCAGGCGGTTCTCGCGGGCGTCCTGGCGTTGGGCGTCAGCATGACCGCCCAGGCCGACAAACAGACTCGCAATACCGTCATCGGCGTCGGGCTGGGCGGCGTAGCGGGCGCATTGCTGTCCGAAGGCGATCCTTGGGCGACCGTGGGCGGCGCGGCCGCCGGCGGCTTGCTGGGACACGTCATCACTGATGACGACCGCGGCGGGCGCCGCCACGGCTGGGACCGCGACCGGGGGCGCGACCATTCCTACCGTCGTGCAGGCTACCGGGGTTATGACGGTTATCGCGGCCACGACGGATACCGAGACCATAACCGTTCAAACGGGCGCCACCACCACCGCCGCTGATCCTGTCGGGCGCTTCTGGAGCCAGTCGACCACGAACTCCCCCGATTCATGGATGTGCGTGCGCATGGACTGGCGCGCGGCCGCCGGGTCGCGCGCCACAAGCGCCTCGACGATCGCCGCATGATGCTCGATATTCTTGTTCATGCGCGACGCGTACATGCCCAGCACGGTCATGTTCAGGATGTTCCTGGTGTAATCGGTATGCAGGTCCTTGATGACGCGCTCCAGCGACGAGTTGCCCGAAGCCTGGAAAATCAGGGAATGAAATTCGTGGTTCCTGGACACCCATTGCCGCATCGGCCCCGCGGCATGCCGGTTGGCGGCGGGGCCGCCCTTGTTGACTTCCGCATATAGCGCCAAGACCGCCTCCACGCATGCGGCGTGGGCGGATTGCAGCCTATGCAGATCGGCGTCGGTGATCCAGCGCGCTGCCAACTCCGCGGCCATTCCCTCCAGCTCTCCCCGCAGCCAATAGTTCTGGCCGATGTCTTTGACGGTGGGGGCGACCACGGTAGCGCCGTAGCGGGGTTGCTGGACGATCAGGCCCTTGATCTCCAGTTGCCGGAATGCCTCGCGCACCGGCGTCCGGCTGACGTCATACTCCTCGGCCAACGCCTCCTGCCGCAGCTTCCGTCCGGGCGGATAGGCGCCGTCAAAGATCTTTCTGGAAATCTCGTCAACGAGTTGCTGCACGAGGGCTTCCTGGGATTGTGGCGGCCTCACCGGATGGGCCCGGCTGCCGGGCGAGAAAGGTTGTTGCATGGTTCGCTCCCGCCCCGACATGCTGCACCCGGGGCTTCTGCCTCAGTGTTCCAGGTCTTTTTCGGTGATCTCGGGCAATTCGCCCTTGATGTTCATCCTGCCTTCGTACACGGGGCCGGCCTTGGTGGTGGGGCCCTGGTATTGCACGAAGAAGATCGTGCCGCCGGTTTGTGTGCTGAGCGCCTCTTCGATGTGCGGGTCGGGATGGAAGACGACGGTGCCGGGCCCGAAGCGCTTGCCACCCATATCGAACTCGCCGTCGATCACGTACCAGACCTGCGCAAAGTCGTGCCGGTGCAGCTTGAAGCCTGCTCCCGCTTCATAGCGCAGAAAGCCGGCGTTCGGTTCCGTCGGCCGTTCCGGGCGGGTATGGAACAGAAATTTCGTCTTGTTCTTGAACCGGCCCATTTCCCATTCCATGTCTTCGGGCACCCGGTACTCGGGCATGTGGTGAACCAGGGTCTGATCGTTCGCGTTGTTGCTGCTCATGGCAAGCTCCTTTTCTTGATGCGGCCGCCAAAGTCTATCGAGCTTGCGGCAAAAATACTGGATACAAGATTGGGCGTGAGTGCGCGCGTAAAGCAGGCTGGCTGGCATGCGGGCAAGGCATATCAGGCGCCTATAAATTTGATATTGGACCCGTCTGTCCAACCCTTCATAGACTCCATCGAATTATGGAGAGGTGACCTATGCACTTGAAGGGAATCATCGGGTATCTGCTGACGCCGTGCGACGACGGCGGCCGTGTCGATCATGCGTTGCTGGCGCGGCACGCAGAACGGCTGATCAGCGAAGGCGTGCACGCGCTGGCGCCGTTGGGCAGCGTCGGTTGTTTGCCATATCTGGCCGACCACGAACGCGAAGACGTCATCCGCACGGTCGTGGGTGTCGCCAATGGGCGTCTTCCCGTGCTGGCGGGCGTGTCCAGCCTGACCACGGCCAGCACCATCCGGCACGCGCAGTACGCGGAGCGCGCCGGCGCAAGCGCCATCCAGGTGCTGCCCAGCACCTACTGGAAGCTGACGGAACCCGAGATCTACGCGTATTACCGCGAGGTGAGCGAGGCGGTATCCCTGCCGGTGATGGTCTACAACAATCCGTTCACCACCGGCATCGATCTGTCCGTGCAGTTCCTGGCCAGGCTGGCGGAGCTGCCCACCGTGACGATGATCAAGGAAAGCAGCCCCGACGCCACAAAGATCGCCCGCCTGCGCAAGGCCTGCCCCGACAAGACCGCCATCTACGTCGGCCTGAACAGCATGGCGCTGCGCGGCTTTGCTGACGGCGCGGCGGGCTGGTGCACGGCGTCGCCCAACGTCAGCGCGCGGTTCGCGCTGAACCTGTATCGCTGTGCGATGTCCGGCGACAGCGAAGGTGCGCAAGCGTGGTTTGCGAAACAGATCGATCTGTTGGATTTCCTGATCGAGCATGGCCTGCCGAGATCCGTCTCTGCGGGCATGCAACTCCAGGGCGTATCGCCGGGACGATTGCGCGCGCCATTGTCCGCGCTGGGCGTGGAGCATGAACAAGCGCTTCTTGAAATCCTTAAAGGCATGGAGATCGTGAAATGAACAATGCATTGCGACGTTGCGCGGCAGGTCTGTTGGGAGTCGTCGTCCCGGTCGCGGCCGCCTGGGCGGGCGGATATCCGTCGCAACCCATCCGCCTGATCGTTCCTTTCGGCGCGGGCGGGGTGACGGACACGACCGCGCGGGTGTTCGCCGAAGGGCTGACTCGGGAATTGGGACAACCCGTCGTGGTCGAGAACCGGGCGGGGGCGGGCGGCTCGATCGCCGCCGGGGCGGTGGCGAAGTCGGCCGGAGACGGCTACACCCTGCTGGTCATCACCAACGGCATGGTTGCCGTCAACCCGCTTATCTACAAGACGCTGCCGTACGATCCGAACAAGGACTTCACCTACGTCGCCATGCTCGCCAACACGCCTACCGTCCTGGCAGTAGGGGTGGACAGCCCCTATCGGTCGCTGCGCGATCTGGTCGATGCGGCGGCAGTCCAGGCCGACAAGATCTCGTTTTCTACGGCAGGCGAGGGGTCCGATAACTATCAGGTGCTGGAGCTTTTGCAGCAGGCGACCGGCGTGAAGATGCTGCACGTTCCCTATAAGAGCGGCAACGAGTCTCTGACGGCCGTGATGAGCCGCAATACGGATGTGACCGCGGTATCCGCAGTGACGGCGGTAGGCTTTATCGAGGCGGGTCAGATCCGGCCATTCGCCGTGACCGCTTCCCGCCGCCTTGCGAGCCTTCCGGATATTCCGACCGTCAAGGAAGTGCTGGGCAAAGAGGCCGAGGGCGGATCGCTTTCAGGCATTGCCGTGCCTGCAACTACGCCCGCGGAAATCGTCGCGCGCCTGAATGCCGCCATTTCCGTGGTGGCGGCCAGCCCTTCGGTACAGGAAAAGATCTACGCGCGCGGCAGTGAACCTGTGGACAGGTCGCAGGAGGAGTTCGCGCGTAAAGTCGTCGAAGAACAGAAGAAGTGGGCGGGCATCCTGGCAGGCGTGCGGAAATAGGGGTGAACGCCTTAGGCTGGCTGCGCATCGCCTTGCGCGGCCAGTACCTCGCGGGCCGTGTCGGTAAACCAGCGGACCGCGGGGTTCATGCGATGGGCATGCACCGCCAGCGCCACGGGGTAGGTAAGCGGCGCGCCGGACGCGTCCACCAGATCCACATAGGCCACGTTGTCGATCGCAATCTGACGCAGGGCTTCAGGCACGATCGCCACGCCGAGTTCGGCTGCAATCAGCGGCAGGCTGATCAAGGCGTGGGAGGATTCCTGCATGACCTTCGGATGAAATCCGGCTTGCCGGCAGGCTGCCACGATTTCGCCCGCGAACCCCGGGCTGTCAGAATGGGCCAGTGTCACCAGCGTGTCGTCGCCCAAGTCGGACAGGGCTACCGTCCCCTGGCCTGCTGTGGGGTGCGTCCCGGGAACGGCCAGGATCAGTCGCTGCCGGTTCAGCGTGATCATATTGATGCCTGGCACCCTGGACGCGGGCGGAACCAGGAACGCGGCATCCAGCTCGCCGCGCTGCAATTCGCCCAGGATGCTGACAGTGCTACCGCTGGTCAAGCGCAGCCGGATGTGCGGAAAGCGCCGGGTGAATTCGGGCAGGATTAGCGGCAGCAAACGCAGCGCCGCGCTGGGAACCGCGCATACCCGCAGGGTGCCGATGCGGCCATGGGCGGCATCCCGCGTGACCTCAAGCGCAGATTGCGCGCCGTCCAACAGGCGCGTGGCCTCACCCAGAAAGGCGCCACCCGCGGCGGTCAGCCGCACGCCCAACCGGTCGCGTTCAAACAGCGGCGCGCCGATCTCGGCTTCCAGCCGCTTGATGGCAATGCTCAAGGGCGGTTGCGTCATATTGAGGCGTTCGGCCGCGCGCCGGTAGTTCAGCTCCGTGGCAAGCACCACGAACTGCTTGAGCTGCCTGAAGTCCATGTCTTGCTCCGCCTGCCCGGCTGGTCGGACGTCTAGTAAGGAAGCGGAAACCGCTTGGCCAGATCCGCAACGCCTGCGCGAACCGCGTCTTCCGTGCGGGCGTTGACCGTGCCCGCGCGTACGTCGCCGAGCACGGCCAGGATCATGTCTCCGATCTCCTTGAAGGCGTCGGGGCCCATGCCTCGGGAAGTGCAGGCGGCGCTGCCCACGCGTATGCCCGAGGTCACGGTCGGCTTGGCATCGTCGAACGGCACCGCGTTCTTGTTCAGGGTAATGCCGACCTGCTCCAGGGCCAGTTCAGCCGCATTGCCGGCCAGCCCCCACGGGCGCAGGTCGACCACACCCAGGTGGCAATCGGTGCCGCCCGACACGATGGACAGGCCGCCCTCGGTAAGCCGGTCGCACAGCGTTTGCGCATTGCCCACCACGGCTCGGACGTAGGTGCGGAACGACGGTTGCAGGGCCTCGCCCAGCGCGACGGCCTTGGCCGCGACGATGTGCATCAGCGGGCCGCCCTGCAGGCCGGGGAAAACGGCCGAATCGATTTTCTTCGCGATATCGCCGTCATTGCTCAGGATCATGCCGCCACGCGGCCCGCGCAGCGTCTTGTGCGTGGTGGTTGTGGTGACGTGGGCATGCGGCACGGGCGACGGGTAGACGCCACCGGCGACAAGCCCCGCGAAGTGCGCCATGTCTGCCATGAAGACCGCGCCCACGTCGTCGGCGATGGCGCGGAACCGCGCAAAGTCCAGCGTCCGGGAATAGGCCGAGCCGCCCGCGACGATCAGCTTGGGCCGTTCGCGTTTGGCAATCCGTTCCACGTCATCCATGTCTACGCGCTGCGATACCGGGTCCACCCCATAGCTCAGGGTCTGGAACCAGCGGCCCGACATGTTGACCTTCGCGCCGTGCGTCAGATGCCCTCCCGCCTTCAGGTCCAGGCCAAGGATCTTGTCTCCGGGCGTCAGCAACGCCAGATAGACGGCTTGGTTCGCTTGGCTTCCCGAATGGGGCTGCACGTTCACGTACCCGGCGCCGAACAGCAGCTTCGCCCGGGCGATCGCGATGTTCTCCGCCACGTCCACGTTCATGCAGCCACCGTAGTAGCGGCGTCCGGAATAGCCTTCAGCGTACTTGTTCGTCAGCACCGAACCCTGGGTATCGAGCACCGCGCGGCTGGCGAAGTTCTCAGAGGCGATGAGCTCGATCGAGTGCATCTGCCGATGTCGTTCCGCGTCGATGGCGGCCCAGATGTCGCGGTCGGCCTGTGGCAAGGCAAGGGCGCTGACAACGGGCAGCGGGCCGTCGGGAAGTGCAATGGTCGTCATGATGGATGCCTGCGGCAAAAAGAGGGGCGGTCAGGCCCGGCTTTACGGCGCGTCGCTAGCGTCTGCAAAAGTGACGATGGCGTCCAGGCGCCGGCCCTGGGCCAAAGAGGCAGTGTAGGAGGGCAGTGGCATAGCTATTCATGCCACTTTTTTTGCAATGGGCAGACCACTTGGTCTGCCCGATACGCCCGGTCGAAAGGCTTGCTGCGTCAGGGGTTGAACAGCAGGAACCCGTAGGTGATGAACAGCGCCAGGTGCATGGCGCCCTGCATGACGGAGGTCCGCTGGCCGTTGAATGAGAGCATGCCCAGCAGCACCGTCAAGGCCAGCAACACGGTTTCCAACGGCGATATCCCCATGATGACCTGCTTGCCCGTGATGAGGCCGATGGCCAGCACGGCGGGGACGGTCAGGCCGACGGTGGACACGAACGCGCCCAGGCACAGATTGATAGCGCGCTGCATCTCATTGTTCAGGGCGGCCCTGATGGCAGTCAGGGATTCCGGCGTGAAAACAATAATGGCGATCAGCACGCCGCTGACGGCGACCGGCGCGCCCGCAGTCGCCACGCCGTAGTCGATGACGATGGCAAGGTGATGCGCCAGCAGGACGATCGGAATGATCATGCCAAGCAGCAGCAGGCTGCTGCGCACGATGGCGGACCGCTCGCCGGGAGCGGATGCCTTGTCTTTCGCCTGCGCCGCGGTTTTTTCGGGCTGCGCCGCCACGGCCATCAGGCCGGGATGCGGCTGAATGAAGAGCCGCTTCTCGTTGCGCATCTGAAGCAGCAGGAACACGGCATACAGCGCGGCGGTGACCGCAGCAATCGTCCAGCCTTGCAGCGTCGTGAATTCGCCCGCGCCCGACAGGTAGTTGGGCAGGACCAGCGCCGTGCCGGTCAGCAGCACGATCATCGCCAGATAGGCGTTGGCGCCTTGGGCGTTGAACTCTTGCTCGCCATACTTCAGGCCGCCCGCGACCAGGCAGATCCCCATGACGAGATTCACGATGATCATCATCACCGCGAAGATCGAGTCGCGCCCGATGGTCGGAAACTCGCCCGGGCCAAGCAGCACCGAGGCAATCAGGATCACCTCGATCGACACGATAGAAAGCGTCAGGATCAGCGTCCCGTAGGGTTCGCCCAGCTTGTGCGCCAGAAGATCGGCTTCATGGACCACGCCGAACGAGGCGGCGATGATCGTGAAGAACAGCACCGCAAAGCAGGCGATGGCGGCGACGGGGGTAAGCGGCTCCGCCAACCATGCGCCGCCATAGACCGTGAAGGCGATCACGACAAGCCAGGCCCAGCCCAGCTTGAACCAGGTGGCCTTGGGAATGCGAGGAGCGTGCGAAGGGGGCGGGGCGGTCTCCGGTTCGGTCGCGGCAACCGAAGGCGCGCGAGGAACGACAGAGGTGGGGAGGAGGGCGGGGAATAGCGGGACGCGCATCGCTGGTCTTTCCATGAAAGATAAGCGGGGTCGTCCCCGATAAAGACACGCTAGTCAGGTCGTCCTGGCTGGCGAGAGCGAGTTGCTCGATCGCTGAAATTCTAACCGATCGGGACGCGGGGCAAGGTGCCCGCGGCGCGTTGGCACATCTTTCCCGTCCTGGGCTAGACTGGTCTCCCTTTCATCTGCCTGCCTCCGTCATGGCCCTGCACAGCTGGCTCATTTACCTGGTCGCCGTCATCGGCCTGTCGATCACGCCTGGTCCCAACACGCTGCTTGCGCTGACCCACGGCGCGCTGCACGGCCATCGCAAGGCGTTGTGCACCATCGCCGGTGGCGCGGTGGGTTTCATCGCCTTGATCGCCTTGTCCATGCTGGGCATCAGCGCGCTCTTGAAAGCCTGGGGGCCGGCGCTGACGGTGTTGAAGTGGGCGGGCGGCGCCTATCTGATCTGGCTGGGCGTCCAGCTGTGGCGTGCGCCGGGCGTGCAGCTGACGCCCGCGCCTGACATGCCCCGGCCGCGTCGCACGCGGATGTTCAGCCAGGGCCTTTTGTCCGCGATCTCCAATCCCAAGGCGCTGCTCTTTTACGGCGCGTTCCTGCCGCAATTCATCGATCCGGCGCGCAGCCTGTTCACGCAGTTCGTGATCATGGCGGGCACCTTCGCCGTCATCGAATTCCTGGTCGAGTATGTGCTGGCGCGGCTGGCGCACCGGGTGCGGCCGTGGCTGGAGCGTACCGGACGCCGCTTCAACAAGGTGTGTGGCGGCCTGTTCGCCGCCATGGGGGCGGCGTTGCCGGGTTCTTGACGCCTACTGCACCGTCGTAGGCGTTGCGGCGCGCGAGGACTGCGTGGGCATGCGCTCCAGGGTCAACGTGCCGGGTTCGCTGGACGATGGGCGGACCACCACGGCCTTGTTGGTATTGTTTGCGCCCAGGTTGGGTAGATCCGTCGGGCGGGCGGCCACGGCCGCGAAGGGGCCGCCGCCCGTCGACGGCACGCCGTCCAAGGTCAGGGTGCCAGCCCACAGGCCGTCGCGGCGCGATAGCACCTGGTATTGCTGGGGCGCGCCGGCAGTGCGTGCCACCACGTACAGCGTGCCATCAATGATATTGAGCGCCGGGGGCGACGCGGCCAGGGCGTCCAGTTTGGCCGGCTTGCCGTGCTCGACGAGCCAGAGCGGTCCGCCCGTGCGTTCCAGCAGCGCCAGGACGACGTTACCTTGCGCATCGGCGCTGATGGCCGGGCGCCCGATGTAGGGCACGCCCAGATCCGTTGCCGCGCTCCAGTCCATGTCGAGGTCGGTGGTGTCGCCGGCTTCCACCAGCTTGATCAGATGGTTGTTGCTGCGCTGGCGGAAATAGAGTTCCACGCGGTTTTCGTGGTTGCGGATCGCGGCCAGGCCGCCCGCCGCTTCGGGTGCCGGCACGCGGCGCCAGCCTTGCCATTCCGGCCGATGGCCTTTGGCGGCCGGCAGTTGGCGCGTGTAGAACAGTTCGCCCGCACCGGCCGATGCAAAGATCACATAGCGCCCGTCGGCCCCGCGCGCGGCGGCCGGGGCGCCGGTGGCGCCGTCCAGCGGCGGCAGGTCTTGCCAGGTGCTCCAGCTGCCGTCGATACCGGAGGGCGTGATCCAGTGCAGCACGCCGTCATAGCCCAAGGCCACGGCGGCCGCTTCACCGCGCGGCGCAACAGCCGGGATCTGCGTGACGCGCAGGCCGCCCAGCGCCTGCCAGCCTTGCCAAGTGCCATCGTGGCGCTGCTTGTTCGCCCACACGCCGCCTAGCGGGTCGCGCGCCATCAGGCCGGCCGTGCCGTCGGCATGGGTGAAGGAAACCAGCGGACCGCTGGTGCGCCCGCCCAGGCTTTGCCAGCGGCGCTGGCTGGAATCCCAGCGGTTGACGGCGGCATTGGTTTCACCGGCGGCGAACACCACGAGGCCACCGCGCCCGTCCGGATACAGCTGCGGTGCGATGTCCTGGCGGGAGACGTAATAGGCGCGCTGCACCCAGGCGGCAGCGGGGCCGGCGGGCTCTTTGCAGCCCGTCGGGCCGGCGCAATAGTGGTAGTCGTTCCAGGCGTAGTGCTGGAAGATCACCGACTTGCTGGCGATTTCCGTGTCGGCCAGGTTGGTGGCGCGTTCCTGGCTGGGGTAGTCGATGTAGCCGGTCTCGGCATAGTTTCCGGGCACGCGCAGCATGGCTTCGCGCACCAGTCGCGCGCTGGCGATGTGGTCCGGATGCCCATGGCCCGCGCAACGCCAGCAAAGCTGCGTATAGGGCACGACGATGGTGTCGTCCAGATGGCGCACCGTGGTCGGCTTGTATTGGCGGATCAGGTCCGCCAGGGTGTCGATCAGTTGCTCGCGCGTGTAAACCTGGGGGTAGGGGCCCAGCGTATCGACGCTTTGTCCGGGTTCCGATTCGGTGCGGCTCAGTGGCGTGAGGCTACCCCAGCCCTTGCCCAGCCATGGATCCTTCAGGCGCATGTGCCAAAGCTGCACACGCGGATTGTCCTGCAAGGTGAAGCGCGCGATGGCACGCCCGCCGGCCATGCCGGCATCTTCCTTCCACTGGTCGGGCTTGTGCGCCATGTAGGCGTAGGCGGCGCGGATGCCGCGTTCGCGGCCCAGCATGTAGCCGTCGCCTTCGCCCGCGTCGCTGGCCGTCAGGTAGATGACGCGCACGCAGCCGCCCGCCTCGATGTTGGAGGCGATGTCGGGGTTCATGAACAGCAGGTCGTCATCCAGGTGGGCCACGAAGGCCAAGTCCTTGATGCCATGGCATTGCTCCAGCGTCGGCGGGGCGGCCAACGCGGAAGCGGAGACTAGAACGGTGACTGCACAGAACAGCGCCCGGCAAACGGGGCGTACTAAGGCCATCAAAGCTGGCATAGGTGGGCGTCGCTTAAAAGGCGCGGCGCGGCAGTGTGTTTTTGGTTCAACGAGTATAGCGGGCAGGTGTTGCGGGCTGACGAAGGAACCGGAACAGAGTGTTGGATAGGGTGTCAGTCTGCAATGGCGCGGTTTGACGTAGGGTCCGTCACCTTTTTTCATTGGTAGACTGGTGGCCCGCAGCCCCGATCTGCAGTCAGAATGCCCATTCCGTGAACATCCGTCCGGCCCTACACAGTGACATCCCTTTGCTTGTGGAACTGGATCCGATCGCCGATCGCGAATCGGGCCGGCGGGAATTCATCGCACAAAGCGTCGCCGCGGGTCAATGCTGGGTGGCGACGGGGCCAGGGCAGGAGGCGTCGCCCCTCGGGTACGGGGTCCTCAATCGCGCGTTCTTCGACCACCCCTTCATTGCCCTGGTCGTCGTGAAATCGTCTGCACGGCGCCGTGGCGTCGCGACGGCAATTGTTCGAAGCTTGGCTTCGCAATGCGACGGCGCCAAACTGTTCACGTCGACGAACACGTCCAATCTTCCGATGCGGGCCCTGCTTGAGCGGTTGGGATTCATCGCCAGCGGCCGGATCGATAACCTGGACGACGGCGATCCTGAACTGGTGTTCGTGAAGTTCTTCGACTGATACGTGGCGCGGCGGACGCGCCCGCGCCTTATGCGGCCGGCTCCCACCGTCCCGAGGCCGGGTCCACCACCGCGCGCACGCCGCCCGCCCACACCTGCTCATCCTCCATGCCTGCCGCCCGTTGCGGGTCGATATCTAATACCACGCCCAGCGCCTGCGCGACGCACGCCGCTTCAACCGGCAATTCCCAGGTCAGGAACAGTTGAGTGAGATCCTCATCGGCAGCGAAGTCAGTGGCTTGAAAACCGTTGCTGCCACGTGGGATCACGGCATGCGGCTGGCAGGTATCGAAGAGGATGGCGGTGCCCCGGACGAGCGGGATGCGATGCCCGGAATACGGGAAGTGCACGTCCAGCCCCTTGTCGTCGCTCAGGAACAGGTTGCAGAAGGCGGCGCTGCCGTATTGTTCGCCGTCATGGTGATACCTGGCGCCGCGGCATGCCATCAGGGCAATGTCGCTGTCGGCAAGCACGTCGCCCAGCCCCAGCGCGCGTGTCCAGGTGCCCATGGCCTGCACGCAGCGCTCGTAGTCGGGCCAGCGCACTTGCGTTCGGGCCAGCGGCATCTGTTCGACGTCGCCAGGCTCCAGTGACAACCGGGTGGTGATTTCGCGATACCAATCAGCGACTACGCGGGCGGGGGGCGGGGGCACGTCGACCATGCCTGACAGCACCGTGCCACCCACGCTGCGGCTGCGGATCGCGTTGCCGCTCCAGAAGTAGGAGGTGAGAGGCATCATTTTTCTGCCGCCTGGTTCAGCAAGGTGAACACTTCCTGCACGCAGTCCGCCATTTTCCTGGCCAGCGCGCCCACGGGGAAGTGGTCGGAGGTCACCGCGTAGCTGGGAAATTCGATTTTTTCCGAGAACGGGATTTCGCGCAGTTCAGGCATGTTCAGCGCCCGCGATACGACGGGGTTGATGATCGAAACGCCCAGCCCTCTGCCCACCATCGAGCAGATGGTCGTGGCGTAAGGCGTTTCGATCGACAGGATCCGCGAATCATCGGGGAAGTGCCGGTCGACCGATGCGCGGTTGAAACTGCCTGCCGGCAACGAGATGAAATTCTCGTCGTTGAAGTCGGCGGGCTTCAGTATTTTCTTGCGGGCCAGCCGGTGCGTGCGCGGCACGATCGCGACGCCGTGCGCCGCGTTGATCCGCGCGTACTGCAAGCCTGGCACGTCGGCCTGGATGGAGGCGAAGCCGATGTCGCAGAAGCCGGTGGCCATCCACTTCGCCACCACGTCAGACCCACCCGTGCTGACCACGACCGGAATGTCCGAGACCTTGTCCCTGAACAGCCGGAGGGCGTCTGGCAGCACGCATTGCGTGATGGAGCCCACCGCGCCGACCCGCAGCAGGCCCGTGCCCCGGCGGCGGATGGAACTGGCGCTGTCGTTCAACGATTCCAGGCCGATGAAGGCGCGTTCGACGTCGGCGTAGAACGCATCGGCTTCAGGGGTAGGGATCAGCCGGGTGCCGACGCGTTTGAACAGCACGAAACCCAGCGTGTTTTCAAGCAGCGCGATCCAGCGGCTGACATTCGGCTGCGAGGTGTGCAGCAGCCCAGCCGCCGTCGTCATCGAGCGCGTCATCATCACGGCGCGAAAAGCTTCGACCTGCTTGAAATTCATCGTTCAGTCCAGAAAGACGGCGTACGGATAATCATATCAATTTTGTATTTGAAGCCGTAAATATCTGATTTGACGCATAAGTTGGCGCAGACGGAGACTACAGTTTTCGTGTTCCTACCGGACTGAAATGGAATCCAAAGTCAGCAGCCGCCTGAAGCAACCGCTTGCCCCGGAAGTGCTTCAATATATTTTCCTTCCGCGCTTGAATCGCGAGTTCTTCGCCAATTTCGAGATGCTGAATCAGATCAACCTTGCGCATCTGGTGATGCTGCACGAGCAGGGCATCCTGGACCACGACGCGTCGGTCCGGTTGGCCCAGGCGTTGCTCAAGATGCAGGCCGACGGGCCAGATGCGGTGGAGTTGGATGCCGCACGCGAAGAGGCCTATTTCAACTACGAGGCCCATCTGATCAAGCTGGTGGGGCAGGAGCTGGGCGGGCGCCTGCATACCGCGCGCAGCCGCAACGACATCGGCGCCACCGTCGACCGGATCCGTGCGCGGGATTTCACGGCCCGGATCGCGACCGCCTTGATCGACGTCGCCGATGCGGCACTGCGCCAGGCTGGCCAGTACGCCGACTGCGTGATGCCCGGCTATACGCATATGCAGGCCGCGCAGCCGATCACTTATGGCTATTACCTGTCAGCGCTGGTCGACGCCTGGTCACGTGATGTCGACCGCTTGCTGCACGTGTTGGAAACCATGAATGCGTCCCCCTTGGGCGCCTGCGCGCTGGCCGGCACGTCGTTTCCGATCGACCGCGACACAACCAGCGCGATGCTGGGCTTCAGCCGCCCGCTGGCAAGTTCGCTGGACAGTGTCGCATCGCGGGATTTTGCGCTGGAGCTGAGCGCTTCGCTGTCGATCATGATGATCACCAGCAGCAGGATGGTGCAGGACTTTTATATCTGGTCGACGCCGGAGTTCGGCTACCTGTCGTTCCCGGACAGCATCGCCAGCACGTCCAGCATCATGCCGCAGAAGAAGAATCCGGCGGTGTTGGAATACCTGCGTGGCAAGACCGGCCACTTGATCGGCTTGACCTCGGCGGCTTTCGCGACGGTGAAGTCGACGCATTTCACGCACTCGGGCGACAGCAGCCGCGAGAGCACGCGGACCTGCTGGGAAGCCTGCGAAGAGGCGTTGAGATCGCTGGCGCTGATCAAGCTGCTGGTGGAACGGGTCGAACCGAACCGCGCGCGCATGGCCTCGCGCGCGGCCGAGGACTTCTCCACCGTCACCGACCTGGCCGACCTGCTGGTGCGCAAGGCCGACGCGTCGTTCCGCGACGCCCATCACATCATCGGCGCCGTGGTCCGGCAGGCATTGGAAGCGGGAATTCCCGCCAAGGACATCACGCCCCAGATGGTCAATGCTGCAGCCGCCCAGCAGCTTGGCCGGCAGGTCGCGCTGCGCGAAGACGATATCGCCGCATGCTTGGACCCGGTCCGCAATGTGGCGGCGCGCCAATCGTTCGGCGGGCCCGCGCCAAGCCTCGTGACCGGCCGTATCGGCGAGCAGCAGGCAGAGCTGGCCAAGCAGCGCAGCGCCATCGCCGCGACGCTGCTGCGTGTGGCGGATGCGCAGGATCTGTTGCGGCAACGCGTGCAAACGCTTATTTCATCCGAGTCAGCGGTGACTTCCGTCCTGGAAGCTTGACTGGCCATAACAATCAAGGGGAATTCCATCATGCTGAAAACTATCGGGGCGGCTATCGCAGCCATGGGGATCAGCCTGGGCACTCAGGCCCAGGCCCAGACCTATCCCTCCAAGCCCATCACCATGATCGTGCCGTTCGCGCCGGGCGGCACGGTGAACCTGATGGGGCGTCTGCTGGCCAATCGGATGTCGGAAGCGCTGGGCCAGACGGTCATCGTGGAAAACAAGCCGGGAGGCGGCGGCAGTATCGGGGCGAACTTCGTCGCGAAGGCACCGGCCGACGGGTACACCTTGCTGTTGGCGACGATGGGGCAACAGTCGATCCAACCGCTGCTGACGAAGAACCTGCCGTACGACGCGATCAGGGACTTTGCGCCGGTCGCGCTGTTTTCCACGGTGCCGAACGTACTCGCCGTGTCGGCCGACTTGCCGGCCAAGAACGTTGCCGAACTCGTTGAATACGCCAAGCAGCATCCCGGCAAGCTGAACATGGCTTCAGCGGGCATGGGGTCGGTCAACCACCTGACGGGCGAGCTGTTCATGTACCGCTCGGGCGCCAAGTTCGAACACGTGCCGTACCGCGGTGCGGGCCCGGCGACGGCCGACCTGCTGTCGGGGCAGGTGCAGGTGCTGTTCGCGAACCTGCCCAACGTGCTGGCCTACATCAAGCCGGGCAAGGTGCGCGTGCTGGCCGTGGCCAGCGAGCAGCGCAGCCCCGCGATTCCCGATGTGCCGACGTTGGCGGAGGCCGGCGTGAAGGATGCCGTGGTGGAATCCTGGTACGGCGTCATGGCGCCGGCAGGCACCCCGCCCGAGGTGATCCGCAAGCTGCAGGACACGGTCATCGACCTGACCAAGGACCCGGCCATGATCGCGCATCTGGCCGAGCAGGGCGCCGTGCCGTTTGCCGGCACCAGCGCGGACCTTGCCAAGCTGTCCGGCGAAGAGACCGAGCGCTGGAAGCGCATCATCGACAGCGCCGACGTCCAGACGAACTGATCAGCCGCCGCGGTTGTCGTACGCGGCCTCTTTGCCGTCCCCGTCATCCATCGCCGCGCGGGTCCGTTCCATCAGATGCTGTTTCAGGCCGGCCAGCGCATCGGCCGGCCAATCCGGCGCACCGGTCACCGCCAGCCAGGCGTCCACATAATGCTGCGGCGCGTACACATGGCCGTAGCCGATCGGCGTGTGGGTGCTGACGGACATGTCCAGCGCAAGTTGCAGCATGGTCACGACCGGCACCCAGCGCAGGTCGGGCGATACGTCGGGGCCGTAGGGGGGATCCATCCACGCGGGCCGCCGGTACAGGTCGCGATAGTCGAAGAACGTGACGGCGTCGCTGGCGTACTGCAGGTAGACGATGCGCATCGGGCCCCAGGGCGCGTCGGCGGGCACCGGCGAGCCGTCCTGGTTCATGAAGCGCACGAAGGCGCCGTCGCGCAGTTGCGGCAGCCAGGCGGGGGAGCCTGGGTTGCGGGCGTCGGTGATGGCGCGCCAGACCCGGCTTTCAAACGGCGGGCCGCTCCAGAGTGCGCCCTGGATGGGGTCGCCGATCATTTCGAAGAGCTCGGCGGACCGCGCGGAATTCATGGCGCCCAGGCTCAGGCCATGCAGATACAGCTTGGGCCGCTGGTCTTTGGGCAGGGCGGTCCAGTGGTTGTAGATTTCGACGAACAGCGCGCGTGCGGCTTCGGCGCCGTACTCGGGCTGGGCCAGCAGCGATAGCGGGCTGGACAGGTAGGAATACTGGATCGCCACGCTGGCTACGTCGCCGTGCAGCAGGTATTCGACGGCGTCCATGGCGGCCGGATCGATCCACCCCGTGCCCGTGGGCGTCACCACCACCAGCGCAGACCGCTGGAACGCGCCGACGCGCTTCAATTCTTCCAGCGCCAGCCGGGCCCGCGCCTGCGCCGTGGCGGCGCCGGGCAATCCCACGTACACGCGGATGGGTTCCAGCGCGTCACGCCCGGTCTGGGCGCGGATTTCACGCGCGCTGGGGCCGGAGGCGATGTATTCGCGGCCTGCCCGGCCCAACTGCTTCCAGGCGATCAGCGAGTCGGGGCTGCCGGTCTTGGCGGGGTCAGTGGGCTGCGGGCGCTCGGGCTCGATCAGCGCGTCGTACTCGCGGAACGAGGCGTCCAGCACGTGCAGTGCCGCACGGAAAAACACGTTGTTGGCCAACGACCAGAAGATCACGATCGCGATCGCCGCGCCGGCCACGTTGGCGACGCGCCGCGGCACCACGCGGCGCACCTGCGCGGACAGCGTGCGGGCCAGCAGCTTGAACAAGCGGCCCAGCGCCAGCAGCACGGCAAAGGTGATCAGCGCCGTGGCGCTGACCTTGAAGGGGTGCGCGCTGGTGACGGGTTCCATCTTCATCAGGGCGCGGATCGTGTTCTGCCATTCCGCCGCGCGCCACAGGAACAGCACCAGCACGGACAGGCACAGCACGGTGATCAGCGCGTTGGTGATCCGGGCGGCGCGTGCCTTGGGTTCAGGCAGTTCCAGATAGGCCCATAGCCAGTGCCACAGCACGCCCAGCCCGTAACCGGCGGCCAGGCAGGTGCCAGCCAGCACGCCCTGGGTCAGGTAGGTGCGGGGAACCAGGGTGGGCGTGAGCGAGGCCGCAAAGAACAGCGTGCCCAGCAGCAGGCCGACCCCGGACAGCGATTCCAGGTGCGAGCGGAAAAAGGCAGGCAGACGGTGTGGGAGGGCAGGGCGCAGGGACGTCATCCTGTCAGTCCCGGTCCGGCGCGCCCAGCGGGAACAAGGGGCGGAACACTCTTGCGTCTTCGACCGCCCGGGCAAAGGATGGCCGCGCCAGCAAGCGGGCGCGGTACGCGCGCAGCACCCGATAAGACGCCGAAATGGGGTGCGTCCAGTCCGCATAGAACAGCGCTGGCGCGGCAGCACAGTCCGCCATCGTGAATTCCGGGCCGGTGGCCCAGGCACGGCCGCCCAGTTGCGCATCCAGCCAGGCGTAGGCCAGTTCCAGCTTTTCCGTCGCAAGCGCCAGGCCTTCCCGCCGCTTGGCGTCGTCACCCGTCAAGGCGCCGTTGACCGCGTGCTGCACCCAGTTCATGACGTGCAAGTCGAAGAAGCGGTCCAGGAAACGCACCTCCAGCGCGGCGGCCGGGTCGGCGGGTACCAGGCTTGCCGGCCCGGGGTGGGCCAGTTGCAGGTATTCGATGATGATGCTGGTTTCGGCGACGTTGCGGTCGCCGTCCACCAGCAGCGGGAACTTGTGCAAGGGCCAGCGCCGCAGCCATTCGGCGGCGTGCTCCGGCGTCTCCGGACCGATGCAGCGGAATTCGAACGGGATGGCGTTCTCGTACAGCGCGATCAGCACTTTCTGCGTGTACGAGGAAAACGGATGGCCGTAGAGCGCAAGCGACATGGCGGGGTCTCCTGAGTCGGTCGGCCTTTATTATGCAAGCGCCAGCCCGACCTGGGGGTAAACCGGGGGCGAAGCGGGGCAGATAATTGTTTTCACCAGACGGACGGCAGCCGTTTCCACCATGCCGGATCCGCGCAAAACCAATACAGTGTCTGGCAAGCCGACGGCAAGGTCGCCGCGGGACAACATGAAGTCTGGATACCAGGACTGGAGACGGGATGGATACGATTAGCAAGCAGGGCGCCAGCGTGCGCGATCAAGTCAGCGCAACGGAATGGCAGGTCCGCACGGACTTGGCCGCCCTGTATCGGCTGGTGGCGCTGTTCGGGTGGGACGACCTGATTTTCACGCACATCACCGCCAAGGTGCCGGGCACCGAGCATTTCCTGATCAACCCCTACGGCATGATGTTCGACGAGATCACGGCGTCCAGCCTGGTCAAGATCGACCTGAACGGCAACAAGGTCATGGCGTCGGAATACGACATCAACCCGGCCGGCTTCACCATCCACAGCTGTATCCACGCGGCCCGCAAGGATGCGATGTGCGTGCTGCATACGCACTCCATCAACGGCGTGGCGGTATCGGCGCAGAAGGCGGGGTTGCTGCCGCTGTCGCAATTCGCGTTCATTGCGCTGCGTTCGTTGAGCTATCACGATTACGAAGGCCTGGCGCTGAATCCGGAAGAGCAGCCGCGCCTGGTGCGCGACCTGGGCAGCAACAACTACCTGATCCTGCGCAACCACGGCTTGCTGACGGTGGGCCAGACGATGGCCGAAGCGTTCCAGGCCATGCATCGCCTGGAAGCTGCGTGCATGGCGCAGGTGCGGGCGCAGGCGGGCGGTGGTGAACTGATCTTCATTCCGCCGGAAGTCCTGGCGCGCGCCGCGGTCGAATCCCCGGCCGACCGGGCGCACAAGGCGGCGCTGGCGTGGCCGGGCCTGCTGCGCCGGTTGGACCGGAAGAACCCGGGCTACGCAGAGTAAGGCGGCGGCAGCGCCCTTTTTGGGGGCGCTGCCTGATCCGGTTGCGGCGTTACGGCTTCGCCTTGGGCGAGGCCTGCAGGAATTCGGCGCAATCGGGCAGCGGCGTCGTCGGTGCATAGACCGAACCGTCGGATTTCCATTTGTAGGTCACCGTGTAGCTGCACTGCTTGTCGGCCGCAGGGGCAACCTCGGCCTTCGTCGGCGCCGGCTTCGCGCTGGAGTCGGCGTAGCGGCTGGCGGTCGCTGGCGCGCGCGTTGCCTGGGTGGTGACTTGCAGGTCCGGATACTCCGCGCCACTGGCCGTCTTGGTTCCGGGCAAGGCTTTCAGATCGGCCTTGAATTGATAGGCATCGATGCAGTGGCCATCACGCTTGCGCTGGTCAGCTTCATTGAAGCAGGCGCGGATCGTCGCTTCCGTCGACGACGGCATGATGAACACCAGATTGCTGGCGGAAGGTTCGCCCAGCGTGACCTCGAACAGATAGAGGTCCTGGCGGATGAAGCTGCCGCCTGAGAATTGCGTCTCCAGTTTGTAGTCGGGTTCGGCCGGGCCGACCACGCCCACCAGCGCGCGGTCTTCGCTCAGGCGGATCAGCTGGGGCCAAACGGTGAACTTGGAAAAATCCGGAATGTCGGGCAAGTCCCAGAATGCGCGGTCGGAGCGCAGCGTGCGGCTGGTAGCGAACGGGCCGTTGGTTTCGAAGGATCCGTCAATTTTGATGCCGACGCACCAGTCGGTCTGCGCGTTGCAGAAAAGCTTGTTGTCCGGGTTCAGCTTCAATGGTTCAGTGTCCGGCTGTGCCAGGGCAGCAACCGGCAGCGCGGCCGAAATCAGTAAGGCAAACACTTTTTTCATTGTCGTTTCCGTGATCGCGGTAGAGATGCGGCGCATTATTGCCTGAATCAAGTTTTGTTCATTTCAATCTGGCAGGAATGCCGACAGGACGTTTCAGTCCTATTTTTACGGCTGACTCCAAGCTGAATGTTATGGTTTGGCTTCCAATCGGTGGCCGCGCTGTATCGCGCGCGGCCCCGTTCCCGTCATGAGGAGCCCTGATGAAGTCGATTCCGTCCCTGCTGCTGGGCGCAAGCGCGCTGATGCTGACCCTGCCGGCCGCCGCTGCGCCGGTCACCTACGATTTGGACCCGTCGCATACCTATCCCAGCTTTGAAGCCGATCACTTGGGCGGCCTGTCCACGTGGCGCGGCAAGTTCAACAAATCGCAAGGCGTGGTGGTGCTGGATCGCGAAGCGCGCACCGGCACGGTGGAGGTCACGGTGGACATCAATTCCGTCGACTTCGGCCACGACGAAATGAACCAGCATGCCGTCGCGCCCGACATCTTCGACGCCGCCCGCTATCCCACGGCCACCTTCAAGGGCAAGTTCACCAAGTTCGACGGCGACCGCCCCGAAGAGGCTACGGGCGACCTGACCCTGCGCGGCGTCACGCGACCCGTCAAGATGGAGATCGACGATTTCAAGTGCATCCAGCACCCGATGGAAAAACGCGAGGTCTGCGGTGCCGACGTGTCAGCGAAGTTCAGCCGCAAGGACTTCGGACTGGACTTCGGGCTGGACATGGGGTTCAAGCCGGAAGTGGAGTTGAAGATCCAGGTGGAGGCGGGGCGCCGTCCTTGAGTATCACGTCACGGGCCGCGCCGCCGCTCAAAGCCGCACCACCGCCAGCACCGCCTCTGCAAACGCCTCAGGCGCCTCTTGCGGCAGGTTGTGGCCGATGCCGCCGGTGATGTCGCGGTGCTGGTATTTGCCGCTGAACTGCTTGGCGTAGCTGGCGGGGGGCGGATGCGGGGCGCCGTTGGCGTCGCCTTCCAGGGTGATCGTCGGCACCGTGATCTTCGGTGTGGCCGCCAGGCGTTTTTCCAGTTCGTCGTATTGCGATTCGCCTTCTGCCAGGGCCAGGCGCCAGCGGTAGTTGTGCACCACGATCGCCACGTGGTCCGGGTTGTCGAATGACTGTGCGGAACGCTGATACGTCGCGTCGTCGAATTTCCACTGCGGCGATGCCAACTGCCAGATCAGCTTGTTGAAGCCGTCGCGGTTGGCGGCGTAGCCCGCTGCGCCGCGTTCGGTGGCGAAGTAGAACTGGTACCACCACTGGAACTCCGCCTGCGGGGGCAACGGTTTGCGGTTGGCTTCCTGGCTGCCGATCAGGTAGCCGCTGACGGACACCAGCGCCTGGCAGCGTTCGGGCCACAGCGCGGCCATGATGTTGGCGGTGCGCGCGCCCCAATCGAAGCCGGCAATGACCGCGCGTTCGATCTTCAGCGCATCCATCAGCGCGATGATGTCCACGGCGACCACTGCCTGTTCGCCATTGCGGGGCGTGTCGGCCGACAGGAAGCGCGTCGAGCCGTAGCCGCGCAGGTACGGGACGATGACGCGATAGCCGGCGGCGGCCAGCCGCGGCACGACGTCGACGAAGGCGTGGATGTCGTAAGGCCAGCCGTGCAGCAGGATGGCGACGGGGCCGGTGCTGGGGCCGGCGTCCACATAACCGACATCGAGCGTGCCGGCCCGGATCTGGCGGATGCCGTCGAACGACGCGGCGCTGCGGCGGGGGGGAGTGTTGGCGGGTTGCGCAGGGCTGGACTTGGCCTGCGCCGTGCCGCTCACGCCAAGGTTCAGCAGGCTGATGCCTGCCAGGGTGGACGTCGTGGCGAGCAGGCGGCGACGCCGGGTGTCGATAGGGTCTGTCATGGCGGAGGCTCCATAAAAGGTTCGCAGGGTTGGGGACTTGTTGCGAACGATTTATAGAGGTCCGGCGTGCGCGCCGGGTGTCCGAATGTATGGGCCCCGGGGGCCGATACAGTGCGATTCAAATCTGCCGGTTTTCCGCCATGGATTCGGCTCAGTCGGGGATTTCCGGTTCCACCAGCTTGGCCAACTGCGTCAGCGATTCCTGCCAGCCCAGGTAGCACATCTCGGGCGGAATGACGGCAGGGATGCCTTCCTGCACGATGCTGATGTCGGTGCCGCAGGAGACCTTGCGCAGCGTGATCGTGGTCTGCATCTGGCCCGGAAGGTTCGGGTCGTCGAAGCGGTCCGTGTAGCGGATCTTTTCGGACGGGACGAGTTCCAGGTATTCACCGCCGAAACCGCTGCTGTTGCCGGTCGTGAAATTGCGGAACGACATCTTGTGGACGCCGCCCACCTTGGCGTCCAACTGGTGGACCTGGCAGGTGAATCCATAGGGGGGAAGCCATTTCGCGATGGCGTCGGGCTCCAGGAAAGCACGGTAGACGCGTTCGGGGGAGGCGCGCAGGACGCGGTGGAAGGTAACGGTGCCGGTAGTCATGGTGTGTCCGCCTTACAAGTAGAGTGGGTCGTACTGATACGACGAATAGACGACACCGGAATCGACAGGCTGGGGATCGGGAAAAACCCTGATCCGGCAATTGCGTATCGGGACGTACGGGCGAAAAAAAGGCCGCGTGTTGCGGCCCTTTTTCTGTGCGCGGCGTCAGGTGCGCGCGCGGCGTGTCATCAGTACGCGCCCATGTAATCGCGCTTGCCGACTTCGATGCCGTTGTGGCGCAGGATCGCGTAGGACGTCGTCACGTGGAAGAAGAACTGCGGCAGGCCGTAGTGCAGCAGGTAGGCGCTGCCCGACAGCTTCTTTTCTTTCGGCGTGCCCGGGCGCAGCACGATTTCAAGCGATGCGCTTTGTTCGAACTGTTCCGGCGTGAACGAACCGACGTGTGCCAGGGTCTTCGCGATCAAGGCCTGCAGTTCGGCAAACGTGGGTTCGCCGTCGGGCCAGGACGGCACTTCCGCGCCGGCCAGGCGGGACGTGATGCCCTTGGCGAAGTCGGTGGCGATCTGCACCTGGCGCGACAGCGGGAACATGTCCGGGAACAGGCGGGCGCCCAGGTAGGCGGACGGGTCGATGTTCTTGTCGGTGGCGTGGGCTTCGGCCTTCTTCAGCACGTCCGACAGCGCGGACAGCATTTGCTTGATGACAGGAACGGAAGCGTCGTACATGGGGGTGGTCATGAGGGGACTCGCAAAATGAGTGAGGCGGGCGCGGGGCTCCCCGCGCGGCTGGTCCCAAGACTACCAGCAATTGGCGACAGGATGGCGGCTTACAGGATCCCCGCGGTCAGGGCCTTCAAGGTCGCGGCGACGCGGGTCGAGCACTCCAGCTTGCGGAACACGCTTTCCACGTGGGTGCGCACCGTGCTGGGGCTGATATTCAACGCCCGGGCGGCCTCCTTGTTGCTGGCCCCCAGGCTGATCTGGCGCAAGACTTCCAGCTCCCGTTGCGACAGCGTGCTGGTCGTGCGCCGCGCCGCGGGGGCGCCGCCGGATGCGGCGGTGATGGCGGCAGCGGCCACCTCTGCATCGAAGCGGCCCGCCTCGGCTTCCTCGCGCAGGATGCGGGCGGCCTCCTGCAGGGAATAGGCCGGCCGCCAGGGGCGGTCTTCCAGCAACGCCTGCAGCGCGACCGTCGTGGACAACACGCGTTGCGCGGGGCTTAGCGCGGACCCGGAAGCGCTGCGGAAATAGCCGCTGCCGTCCAGGCGTTCGTAGGCGTAAGAGGCCAGTTCGGCCGCTTCGCTCAGGCCCTGGATCTGGCGGGCGGCCCGGGCGGTCCAATAGGGCATCAACCGGACTTGTTCCCACTGGTCGGCGGACAGTTTGCCGGGCGTGTTCCACAAGCGGTTCGGCAAGGCGGCGCGGCCGATGCCGTGCACCAGCGCAGCCGCCTGCAAGGATTCCTGCGCTGCTGGGCCCATGCCCAGCAGCGCGCCGCAACGGGCGGCCAACTGCGCAACCCGGCGGGAATAGCCTGCCAGCCACGGTAGCTTGAGTTCGGCTACGTCCGCCAGCAGCGTCAGGTCGGCGGCGGGCGCGTCGAGCGGGGCGTCGGCCAACGCCCATTCGGTGCCTGACGGCGGGTGGGCGTCGATGTCGTCAAGCCAGGCAGGGCCATGGCGGATCGCCAGGTCTGCGACCGCGGCGGGATATTTGGCGCCTGCCTGCGTGCGCAGGTAGTCCATCGCGCTGTCGCGGCCATGCGCGCGGCTCAGGATTTCCAGGTCGCTTGCCGCATTCACGTAGAACACGACCCCGGGGATGGCGTCTCCGGCCACGCCCTGCGGCATGCCCTTGCCGTCATGGCGTTCGAAGGCGTGGCGCAGACCCGCTACCACGTCGTCCGGCATGCCCAGGTTGACGGCCACGTCGCCCGAGATTTCGCAATGGATCAACGCCAGCGGCACGATCAGCGATTGCGTGCGGGGATCCAGGGGCGGCAGCGTCTGCGCCATCATGGCCTCGCGCGAGGCCACATCGTCGCCCAGCAGGTCCGCGAAGCCGCTGGCGTTGGCCGTGCAGCCCGACCAGCGCAGCAGCGCCACCGCACGGGCGTGGTTCTGGGCGGCCTCGCCCGCACCATGGGCCGCGGCCAGCTTGCCGGCCAGGCACGCTGTGCGGCGCGAATGATCGGTGGCGCGCCCCATGCTCAGGTCGCCGACAAAGGCCATGGCCAGCACGGCATCGGTGAGTTCCATCGTACTGGCGGCGGTCATCGGGGGCGGGCGGTCAAAGGGGCAGGGGGCGGGCTGATTGCGAGGCTGATCGCGGCCTTATCGGTTAATCAACCGATACCGGCCTGGCGGGCGGATGACGACACTGGGAACCCAGCAAGCACGACACCGTCGCTTGGCACCCAACCTAAAGGAAATTCAGTATGAAACGCCATATTATCGCAGCCTCATTGCTGGCAGCCGGCCTGTTCGCAGGCCCGGTTTCGCAGGCCTTTTCGGCCCAGCCTTCCGTCGTGATCGTGCACGGCGCCTTCGCCGACGGCTCGGATTGGGCGAAGGTGATCGCCCTGCTGCAAGACAAGGGCGTGCAGGTCCAGGCGGTGCAGAACCCGCTGGATTCGCTGGCCGGCGACGTGGCCGCGGCCAATCGCGCCATCGACAATCAACCCGGGAAAGTGGTGCTGGTCGGCCATTCGTGGGGCGGCGTGGTGATTACCGAGGCGGGCAAGCACGAGAAGGTCGCCAACCTGGTCTACGTGGCGGCGTTTGCGCCCGATGCAGGCCAGTCGGTGGCGTCGATGACCAAGAATGAGCCCAAGGCGCCGGGCACGGACAGCATCGCCGCTGACAGCCATGGCTGGCTGAGCATGCCGCCCCAGGGCATCGCGCGGGACTTCGCGCAAGACGTGCCGGCCGCTCAGGCCCGCGTGATGGCGGCCACCCAAGGGCCGATCAAGGCGACGGCGTTTGGCGAAGCCGTAACCTCCGCAGCCTGGAAGACGAAGCCGTCGTGGTTCATCGTGGCCGAGAACGACCGCATGATCCTGCCCGCCTTGCAGCGCACGATGGCAGCGCAGATCGGCGCGAAAGTGACGGCCCTGCCGTCCAGCCATGTGCCGCAGCAATCGCGCCCGGCCGATGTGGCCCGCGTGATCCTGGATGCGGTCGCCAGCGTGAAGTAAGGCGCACCCTGCCCGCCCGGCGGTTGCCAAGGCGCCGGGCGGACGAGTCCGCAATGTTCCTAAAATGTACTTTTTATGTTCTGAGACACCCTGAAATACTCGGGTTAACACTAGTGATTCCCAGCCTTTCAGTCAGGCTATAACCATGTTTGTATTTTTTTTGTATTTATGAACATGAAAATTGCACTGATTGGTTGTGGTGAAGTGGGTGACTGCTATGCCGCGGCGTGGGTGGCCGCCGGCCATTCGATCGTGGGTATCTGCGAGCTGCGCCAGGACGCCGAGATGCAGGCGCGCGCGGCCTCCTATGGCAGCGCGTTGCATGCCGAGCCCGGCCCGTGGCTGGCTCAGGCCGACATCGTGGTGTCGGCCGTCTTCGGCCACGCGGCGCTGAAAGTCGCCACGCAGGCGCTGCCGCATTTGCGCGACGACGCGTCCTACGCCGACTTCACGACCGCAAGCGCCGCCGACATGCGCGCCGCTGCCGACATCGCCGCGCAGCGCGGCGTGCCCTTCACCGATGTGGCGATCATGGGCGCCATTGCGCTGCTGGGCGCCCGGACCCCGCTGTTGTGCGCCGGCACGGGCGCGCCCGCCGTGGCCGCCTTCACGCTGTCCGGGGGAGCCCCCGCGCAGGCGATCGACGGCCAGGCGGGCGACGCCGTCCGCTTGAAGCTGTTGCGCAGCATCCTGACCAAGGGCATGGAAAGCCTGGCCGTCGAGTGCCTGGTCGCCGCTGAAAGCATGGGCCTGCGCGCCTCCCTCTATGAAGTCCTGTCCGATATGGACCGGACGCCGCTGACGACATTCGTCGATTCCTTCGTCCGCTCGCATGTGCTGCACGCACCGCGCCGCCTGGCCGAAGTGCGCGAAGCGCGCGAGCAATTGGTCGAGGCCGGTTTGCAGCCGCTGGTGCTGGACGGCGTCGAACGGCTCTTCGCGCGCACGGCCAAGGGCATCGAAACGGCACGCGAAGCCGGTTCGTTCAATGTGCCCGACTCCGTGGCGGACCGCCTGGCATGGCTGACGCCCCTGGCGCGCCAATCCTGAATCGCGGCAAAAGGCCCCTCAGAGGGCCGTGCAATTCCCAAACATCAGTGAGGAAGACAATGAAATCCCTGAAGACTGTGTTGGCAGCCACGCTGCTGGCCTCGTGCGCCGCGGCCAGCGCGGCCGACATGGGCTCCGCGCCCATTACGCTGATTTCCCCGTTTCCCCCGGGCGGTGGAACCGACACCCTGACCCGCATGATCGGGTCGGCCATCGCGCAGGACACGGGCTGGAACATCGTGGTCGAGAACAAGCCAGGCGCGGGTGGCAACCTGGCGCTGGACGCCACGGCGCGCGCCAAGCCTGATGGCCACACGCTGGTCATGGCGCAGACGGACAACATCGTGCTGAACCCGTGGCTGTACAACAAGCTCAGCTACGACACCTTCAAGGACTTCAAGCCGGTGGGCCTGGTGGCCTCGTCACCCAGCGTATTCGTGGTGGTGCCGGAGTCTCCGTACAAGACGCTGGACGATGTGGTGAAGGCCGCCCGCGCGCGGCCGGGCCAGGTATCGCTGGGCATTCCCGGCATCGGCGGCAGCGGCGACCTGATCGGCCACCTGTGGCGCAAGGCGGCGGGCATGGAACTGATGCACGTGCCGTACCGCGGCTGGTCGCAGGCGTTTCCGGATCTGGCCAGCGGCCGCATCGACCTCTACACCGGTTCCGTGGCATCGCTGTTGCCGCAGATCCGCGGCGGCAAGGTCCGCGCGCTGGCCGTGGTGGCCGACGAGCGTTCACCGGCGCTGCCGGATGTGCCGACCTTCGCGGAAAGCGGTTTCAAGACCATTAACCAGACGATCTGGTGGGGGCTGATGGCGCCCGGCAAGACGCCGGACGACGTGGTCGCCACACTGAACCAGGCGCTGAATAAATCCCAGGCGCAGGCGGATGTCGTGAAGAAGCTTGAAGACTCCGGCTACAGCGTCATGACGGGCACGCCGGCGGATCTGGGCAAGCGCCATCGCGCCGACCACGACATTTTCGGCAAGGTCGTGCAGGAAGCCGGCATCCCCAAACAATGATCGTGCGAGATCCACAGACAACGCATCAGGAGAACCCCAATGATCGGTTTTGAGATTCACCCGCGCAAACGCGCGGTCGCGAGCGAGTTCGTCGAGAAGTTTCGCCGCATTCCCGTCGCCAACATCAGCGACTGCATGTCGCGCATGACGGCCGGCGGCGCGCGCCTGCGGCCCATGCATGACGGCCATCCGCTGGCCGGCCCCGCGCTGACGGTGCGCTCCCGCCCCGGCGACAACCTGCTGGTGCACAAGGCGCTGGAACTGGCGCAGCCGGGCGATGTGGTGGTGGTGGATGCAGGCGGCGACCTGACCAACGCCATCATCGGCGAAATCATGACCACCTACGCGCAGAAGCGCGGCCTGGCCGGCATCGTGATCAACGGCGCGATCCGCGACGCCGGCACCATCCGCCGCGGCGCGTTCCCGGTGTATGCCGCCGGCGTGACGCACCGTGGGCCCTACAAGGATGGCCCAGGCGAGATCAATGGCGTCATCGCGCTGGACGGCATGACGATCGAACCCGGCGACCTGATCCTGGGCGACGAGGACGGCCTGCTGGCCTTGCCGTATGACCAGGTGCCCGCGCTGTACGAAGCCGCGTCGGCCAAGCATGCGGTGGAAGAAGAGATGCTGGCGCAGATCGCCGCCGGCACGCTGGATACGTCGTGGATCGATGCGCGGCTGAAGGCGCAGGGCTGGAAGCCCTAATCAAGCTATCGGCAATCAGCCTTGGGCGATGCCCAGGCGGCGCAGGATCCGGTCTTTGACTGCGCCGCCGTAGGCCCACGACAGCACCGCCAGCACCAGCATCGCCACGGTGAAGTACGCACGTGCGGCCATCGGTACCGGATTCAGTTCGGCGATGGTCCGCATCGGTTCATAGGACGTGAAGTCGCTGGCCGCCAGCACGCTGAACACCAGGGCCAGCACCGGCCCGGTGAAATGCGGCCGTTCGCCTCGCGTCGCCTTGTCTGCGTTGAAGGACCAGCGCAAGAGCTGCACCAGTTGCACGGCTACCGTGACAAGCGGAATGGCCACGGCCAGCAGCAGGACGAACAGGGCGACAAGGATCTGGGGCGAATACATAAAAGCGAATATAGGGAAAGACTGACACCCGCGGGCCGCGTCACGCGGCGGGCGCATCGGCCGGCGGCTTGCGCTGGCTGCGGAAAAGCAGGTGGGTCGTGGTCAGGTGAAAACGCATGGCGATATCCGCGCATCCCGGATCGCGCGCGCGCAACGCGGCGATGATCTGGCGATGGTGCTCCACGCTGCGCAGCATGTCGTCATGCGTGTAGAAGTAGAACGAGCCGATGATGATCGGCATGTCCAGCAGGTTTTCCACCATCGTCCGCACGCGCGCGGATTGCGCCGCATCCAGCAAGGCATGGTGGAAGAGGTTGTTGCAGTGCTGGACCCGCGCCACGCGGTCGGTGTCGTCGGAAAGGATGGCCTCCAGCATGCGCTGGTTGATCTGTTCCAGGTGGTCGATCTGTTCAGGCGTGGCGCGTTCCGCGGCGCTGCGCGCGGCATAGGGTTCCAGCAGCAGGCGCAGTTCGAACGCCTCGTTGATGTCGCGGTCCACCCAACCCAGCACGACCGCACCGCGGTGGCCTTCGCGCTTGACCAGGCCGTCGGTGATCAGCCGGTCGATGGCGCTGCGCACCGGCGTGCGGCTGACGGAAAGCTCGGCCGCGATATGCTCTTCGCGCAACCGCTCGCCAGGCAGGAACACGCCGGACATCAGCCGTCGGCGGAGTTCCCCATAGACTAGGTCGCGGGCGCTGGTCATGGTGGCGCAGGATTCCTGAAGGCGCGAAAGAGATCCAGACTATACCCGAAGGGGGTAGGCCAAATCACCCGTGCATCCGCACGTCACGGGGCGACACGCCGAACAGGCGCTTGAACGCAGTGGCGAAATTCGCCGCGCTGGAATAACCCGCCAGCGCGGCGGCCTGGGCCACGCTGACGCCCTGGCCCAGCAGCGCGCGCTGGGCGGCTCGCAGCCGCTGTTCGCGCAGGTATTCGACGGCGGACGATCCGGTCAACGCCTGGAAGCCCTGTTGCAGCGCTCGCACGCCCAGGCCCGTCTGCGCGGCCAGGTCGGCCAGGCTGCAAGGGCCGGTTAAGGTGCCGGCGTCGATGCGGGCGCGCAGCTCCAGCAGGCGCTTGGCGTGGCGCGGTTCGATGCGGCTGGCCGGCGCGCTTGCCGCGTCGCCCGCCGCGGCAAGCGCCACATGACGGAGCCCTTCGCCCAGCAATGCCAGGCAGCGGGATTCCAGCATCAGCCGGTCCACGCCGTCCTCGTGGGCGGGCGGCCGCGCGATCCGTTGCGCCAGCGTGACGCCGCGCGGCGTCAGTGTCCACGCATGCAGGGCCAGATGGGTTTGCAGAAAGGCCTGGATGGCCGAGGTGTCGACGGTGCTGGGGGCTGATCCGTCGGGGATCAAGCCGCCGTCCTGCAGCCATTGCGGCGCCACCGTCAGCGTGATGGAGCGTTCGCGGTGGTTGCGTGCTGCCCGGCGCATGAAACTGGCCGGTCCGGTCAGCATCAGCAGGCGCGCCTGCAGGCCTTCGCCGGGCGCAGGCCCTTTCAGATGCAGGTGGTGATGGCCGAATTCGAGTTCGACGTCGCCTTGCTCCAGCACGATCAGTTTCAGGCCGGGCGTGAGCGTGGAGCGCACCACGTTATCGCCGCAGTCCCGCACGTCCGCACGCCGCAGCATCAGGCCGGGCCGCATCGTCAATAGCTGGAAGCTCCCTTCCAGCGGCGTCTTGGCCCCCGCGCCGTGGCGGGATTCGATGTCGTGCGATCCCCCCAGGTGCGTCCCCGCCGCCCGTAATTGGGCGGAAGAGATCCCGCCCGCCATATCCGCCCGTTTTCGCGGCCCCGCCATCCCTGCTCCAGAAGAAAAATGCCCCCACGCCGCGCAGACAAAAAACCTTCTCGCAAAGCATCTGGTGCGTTGCGCAAACATGCCGGCCTGAATTCCGTGGAATCATGGGCACGTTTTCCCAAATGACCATGAGAATCAGTACCATTATGACCCAAAGTCCCGCCGTCTTCGTCCTCCGCCGGCCCTGGATGATGATGGCCCTGGCCTGCGCCGGGATCGCTGGCGCTGCCCAGGCGCACGCTGCCGAGCCGTCGGGCGAGTCTTCAGCAAGCCCCGTGCAGTCCCTTTCCCCTGTAGTTGTGACCGCCAGCGGCTACGACCAGTCCATCGCCGACGCGCCTGCCAGCATCACCGTGTTGACGCACGAAGACCTGGCCCGGCAGCCCTTCAATACCCTGCAGGATGCGTTGCGCAACGTCGAAGGCGTCAGCATCGTCGGGGCCAATGCCAACAAGCAGGACATTTCCATCCGCGGCATGCCGGGCAAATACACCCTGATCCTGGTGGACGGCAAGCGGCAGGGGACGCGCGAAATGCTGAACCGTGAAGAGCTGGGCATGGTGCAGGCCAGCCAGATTCCACCCTTGGCCGCCATCGAGCGGATCGAAGTGGTGCGCGGGCCGATGTCGTCGCTGTATGGATCCGACGCGATTGGCGGGGTGGTCAACATCATCACGCGCAAGGTGCCGCAGGCCTGGACGGGCTCGATCAACCTGGGCGCGACGTTGCAGCAGCACAGCGAACTGGGCAACAGCCGGCAGGCGGATTTCTACCTGGCCGGCCCCATCAAGGAAGAGAAGCTGGGGCTGCAGCTGTTCGGCAAGTCGAACCAGCGCACGGAAGCCGACGTGGTGGACGGTTCCTACGGCATCCGGGACCGCGGCCTGACGGCCCGCCTGACGCTGACGCCTACGAAAGACCAGGACATCCAGCTGGAAGCCGGGCAAGACGAATACAACCGCTACGGCACGGTGGGCAAGTCGCTGGCGGCGACCGAGACCGGCGACTACCGTTTGAAGAACCGGCACACGCATTATTCGATCTCGCATGAAGGCCGCTGGGACTTCGGCACGACCAACGTGTCGTTGCAGCGTGAAGAGGGAAAGGCCAACAACACGATCGGGGACCAGGACACCACGTCGTATCCGGATACGCGCCTGGTCAACACCACGCTGGACGCGACGTTGACGCTGCCCCTGCCCGACAACATGCTGAAGGTGGGCGGGCAGTACATCGACACGCGCCTGTACGGTACCGACAAGGAAGCCGCTTCCACCACGGCCCGCAACACCGTGTCCGGGCTAAACACGCGATCCTGGGCCCTGTTCGGCGAGGACGAGTGGGCCGTCACCGACAACCTGTCGCTGACCGGCGGCGTGCGGCTGGACGATCACGAGCGCTATGGCCAGCATTGGAGCCCGCGCGGTTACGCGGTCTATCACCTGTCGCAGGCGTGGACGCTCAAGGGCGGTGTGTCGCGCGCCTTCCGCGCGCCTGAACTGCGCCAGAGTTCCGCGGACTACATCCAGGCGACCGGCGGCGCCGTCGGTGCACCGCGAGGCAGCATTGCCGGCAATCCCGACCTGAAGCCCGAGACCAGCACCACCACGGAAATCGGCCTCCACTATCAAGACGATGACCGCGTGGCCGCGGGCGTCACGCTGTTCAACAACGAGTTCAAGAACAAGATCTACAGCCAGTGCGTGACCGGGTGCTCGGGCTCATCGGGTGCGACCTATGAATGGGGCAATATCGGGCGCGCCACGCTGCGCGGCGTCGAGACCAGCCTGACCTTGCCGCTGTCGCGCACGGTGACGCTGACCGGCAACTACACCTACACGCAATCCAAGCGCAAATCCGACGACGAAGTGGCCTATGACGGCACCTCGCTGCAAGGGCAACCGCTGGACCGCACGCCGCGCCACGTGCTGAACCTGCGTGCGGACTGGCGGGCGACGGATGCCCTGTCGCTGTACACGTCGGCGAACGTGCAAAGCGAGCAGTACTGGGCGAACTACCGCAACGTGTCGACGACGACGCGCCGCCGTCCCGGCGCCACCACGTTCGATCTGGGCGGCAGCTACGAGCTGAACAAGCACGTCACGTTCCGCCTGGCGGTGATGAACTTGACCGACAAGCGCGTGCCGGTGGACTACCGCACCCGTACGACCGGTCTGGATGGCAATTGGCAAGTTGATGAGGGTCGCCGGCTATGGCTGAACACATCCGTTTCGTTCTGACGGGGGCCGTCTTGGCGCTCGGCGTGGCCGCGTCCGCGAACGCGCAACCCGGGCACGCCCGGCCCATGGCGGCGCAGCCGCCAGCATTGGCGATCGGTGTATCGGCGCAGCAGGTACAGCGGTTCGTGCTGGCCGCGCCAGACGGCGGGCCCGAGTACCGCGTGTCGGTCTGGGCACCGTCTGGCGGGAAGCCGCCGGCGGCCGGTTACCCGGTGGTCTACATGCTGGATGGCAATGCGGTGTTTGAAAGCCTGACGCGGACGGCGTCCGCCTTGCCGCCGGGGCAGTCGCTGCAAGCGGTGGTGGTGGGTATCGGCTATGAGGATGCCCAGCGCTTCAATGTGACGGCGCGTTCCTACGACTACACGCCGCCTTCCCCAGGCGCGGACGCGCCCCGCGGTTCGCCGCGCGACCCGGACGCGCAGGGCTGGGCGAAGCCGGGCGGCGGCGCCGACCGCTTCCTGGGCATCCTGCAGCAGCGCATCCAGCCGCTGGTGGAACGGCGCTACCGCGTCGATGCCGGCAACCGTACGCTGTACGGGCATTCCTATGGCGGCTTGTTCGCGTTGCATGTGGCGCTGAGCCGGCCGCAGGCGTTCCGGCACTACGTGGCGGCCAGCCCGTCGATCTGGTGGAACGGCCGCTTCATCCTGCAATCGCTGGCACATCCCGCCGCCGTTCCTGACGCGGACGTGGATGTGACGGTGATGGCCGGCGAGGAAGCGCAAGGCCGCGACGACCTGCCTGATAGCCCGGAAAGTGTGGTCCGTGCGCTGGGCCATATTCCGCGTGTGCAGGCCAGCCTGCGGGTATTTCCGGGCCTGGGCCACGGCGAGATGCTGCCCGCGTCATTGGCCGCGACGCTGCGCGGGTACGTGCGGTAGTGGCGGGCCTGCGCGCAGCGCCAGGGCGCTTTCAGACGGTGGCAGGAAACGTCACGGTGATGCCCACGCCGCGGCCGTCCAGCCCGGGCCCCCACTCGATCCGCGCGGCGTGCTTGGCGGCGATCTGCGCCACCAGCGACAGGCCGATGCCGCTGCCGCGTTCGACCGTGCCGGCTTTGCGGTAGAAGCGGTCGAATACGCGTTCGCGTTCGGCGGGCGCGATGCCCGGCCCGTTGTCGGCCACAGACAGTTGCGCGCCGCCGTCCGCTAGCGACACGCAGGACACGGCCACGCGGCCGCCCTCGGGGGTGTAGCGCAAGGCATTGTCCAGCAGGTTGCGCAGTAGCACGCCCAAGGCATCGACGCCGCCCTCCACGGATGCGGGCTGGGCATCCAGGCTGATGCGCTGGTGCTTGCGGTGGGCGAGCGCCTCGTTGTCGCGCACGATCATTTCGGCCAACCGGTCCAGTGCGACGGATTCGGCGGGGCCTTCGCTCAGGGCTTCGGTGCGAGCCTGGTCCAGCAATTGCTCGGCCAGGCGGGTGGTGCGGGTCGCGACGTCGCGCAGCTTGTGCACCGCCTGGTCGCGTGCGTGCGGGGTGTCACTGCGCACCGCCAATTCCGCGTAGGCGCTCAAGGCCGCCAGCGGCGTGCGCAATTCATGCGCCGCGTCGGCCAGAAAGCGCCGTTCCCGGTCCAGCGACGCGGACAGGCGTTCAAGCAGGCTATTGATGGATTGGATGAACGGTTGCAGTTCACCGGGCATCCCGGAGGTCGGCAAGGGGGTCAAGTCCATGGCCGGGCGGCTCAGAATGGCGTCGCGCGCGCGGTCCACCGGGCGGAAGGCCCGGCGCATGACTAGCCAGGTCATCCCGGTCAATATCAGGAACAGCACGCTCAGGAACGCGAAACCGTTACGCATGCGCGCGGTCGTTTCCTTGCGCAGTTGCGCTTCCGACTTGGCGAACTGGACTTGTATGCGGCCGTCCCGGTCCGCCACCGCGTAGGCGCGCCAGCGTTCGCCGCCCAGCGTGACGTTCTGGAAGCCGTTTTGAAAATCGCTGATCAAGGGTTCATCAGGCGCCCAGGGCGATTGCACAAGCAGCCGCTTGTCGGCCAGCGACCAAACCTGGAAGTTGAAAGACTCTCCGTCGAAGCGGTTGGAGTTGGGAAGTTCGAAGCGGTCTTCGCTGGAAGGCGCGGCCCGCAGCAGGCTGGCAGGCAGGGACAGCAGCGCTTTCTGGGCGGCGTCGCGCATGTCCCGGTCCAGCATGCCGGTCTCGGCGCGCGTCTGTTCGTTGTAGACCAACGCCAGCACCGTCAGCCAGGTGGCAAGCATCGCAAGCAGCAAAGTGACCGCGACTTGTTTGCGCAGCGTCTTCATGGGGCGCCGTCCGGCACGATGCGATATCCCAGGCCATGCTGGGTTTCGATCAGTCCGTCGCCCAGCTTGCGCCGCAACTGATGGATGTACACGGCCACGGTATTGCTTTCGATGGTGCCGCTGCTGCCGTAGACGGCGACTTCCAATTGATCGCGGCTGACGGTGTTGCCCATGCGTTGCATCAAGGCCAGCAGCGTGTGGTATTCGTGGGCGCTCAGATTCACCTCGTTGCCGCCTTGCGTCACCGTGCGGCGCGCAGGTTCCAGCACGACGTTCCGGCACCGCAACGCCGACACCACGCTGTTGCTGCTGCGGCGAAGCACGGCGCGCATCCGGGCCAGTAGTTCGTCCAGCTGGAATGGCTTCACCAGGTAGTCGTCGGCGCCGGCGTCCAGTCCCTGGATGCGGTCGCTCAAGCGGTCGCGCGCGGTGATGATCAGCACAGGCGTCGTGTCGAACCGGGCGCGCAGCGCCTTGAGCAATGTCAGGCCGCTGCCGTCGGGCAAGCCCAGGTCAAGCAGAACGGCTTGATAACCGTGGTCCACGAGCGCCAAGTGCGCTTCGGGCATGTCGTGCGCCCAGTCCACGTCGGCGCCGTCTTGAATCAGGCCCGCGCGCAAGGCATCGCCCAGCATGGGATCGTCTTCTACCAGCAGGATACGCAAGCAAGCTCCAGGGCCGTCTCCAGCAGTGCCGCCGGAGCCTTAAAGAATTATTAAAAGATGCTCAGGACAATGCAGGCCAAGCCCGGGGGCGGTCGCCCACGGCCATTGTCATAGAACGGAAGGAAGCCCTGATGCGGATGGGTATATTAGCAAGAGGCGTCT
The DNA here is from genome assembly GCF_058783475.1 of Achromobacter sp. FW305-C-13. Classification (NCBI taxonomy): domain Bacteria; kingdom Pseudomonadati; phylum Pseudomonadota; class Betaproteobacteria; order Burkholderiales; family Alcaligenaceae; genus Achromobacter; species Achromobacter sp. FW305-C-13. The sequence goes on from NZ_JBYSYN010000002.1 coordinate 1,113,288, forward strand.
TCGCGGGCGCGGTTTTCAGTGCAGCGGGCGCCGCCTCTGCGCAAAGCACAAACTTCATCGGATTGGGGGTCGGAGCGGTCCCCGTTTATGAGGGTTCCCGCGAGTACCGGGCGCTGCCGGTTCCGCTGATCAACTATCAATCGGGCAATTTTTTCATTACGCCGCGCATGGGCTTACCCGCGATGGGGCTGAAGACCTCGCTGGCTTCCGACCTGGACGCGGGCGTTTTCGTGGGGATGAGCCTGGGGCGCAAGGCCGATGACGCCGACCGCTTGAAGGGGCTGGACGACATCAAGTTCCACGGCGCCTACGGCGCTTATGTGGAATGGCGGCCGGGCCGGTATTCTCTGGGTGCGGGCTACAAGCAGGCGGCGCGCAGCGGCTACGGCGGCACCTTGGAGCTGCGCGCATCGTACGCCGCGCTGATGACCGAGCAGCACACCGTGCAGGTCGGCGTCCGCACCGAGTGGGCCAACAGCGACTACATGCAGACCTGGTTCGGCGTGACGCCGTCGCAGGCCGCACGCAGCCGCGAAGGCTTGTCGACCTATTCGCCGTCTTCAGGCTTCAAGTCGGCGGGCATCTACACGACGTGGTCGTACCGCATCAACCCCAGCTGGAGCACGGTGTCCACGATCGGCGTCAATACCTTGCTGGGCGATGCGCGGGATAGCCCGCTGACGGAACGCAAGGCCAACGTGTTCGGCTCGGTGGGGGTGGCGTACCGCTTCTGACGCGAGGGGATGAACGGCGGGGGATCGGGGCGGATCGGGGCGGATCGGGGCGGATATATGGGCGGAACAGATACAATTTCCGCCAGAATTTCCGTCATCACGTCCTGAGGATCCGATCCCATGCCTGACTTTCCGCCCGAACCTCAAGCCGTCCACAGCCCGCCTACGCGTCACGCGATATTCATCGTCGCCACGCTGAACCCCGGCGCGGCCGCCGCCGAAACCGTCCGCGGCTGGTGCGCCGACGTGGCCACGCTGACGCGCACCGTCGGCACGCGTTCGCCGCAAGAGAACCTGTCGTGCGTCTGTGCATTCGGGTCCGACGCCTGGGACGCGCTGTTCGGCCAGCCTCGGCCCGCGGCCCTGCATCCTTTCCGCGTGTTCGGCGAGGGCGCGCGCGTGGCCGTGTCCACGCCGGGCGATCTGCTGCTGCACATCCGAGCGGATTCCATGGACCTTTGCTTTGAATTGGCGACCTTGCTGGTCAACGGCCTGGGCGATGCGGTGACCGTGGTCGATGAAGTCCATGGTTTTCGCTATTTCGACCGGCGCGCCATCATCGGTTTTGTCGACGGCACTGAAAACCCCGAAGGGCGCGAGGCCGTCAATTTCACCGTGATCGGCGATGAAGACGCCGAATTCGCCGGCGGCAGCTACGTCCTGGTGCAGAAGTACCTGCACGATATGGCGGGCTGGAACGCGCTGACCGTGGAGAACCAGGAAGGCATCATCGGCCGCCACAAGCTGTCGAACGTGGAACTGGACGACGACATCAAGCCGGCCTCTTCGCATAGCGCCTTGACGACGCTGGAAGAGAACGGGCAGGAAGTGAAGATCCTGCGCGACAACATGCCGTTCGGCCGTGCGGGCGTGGGAGAGTTCGGCACGTACTTCATCGGTTACGCGCGTTCGCCCGCACCGATCGAGCAGATGCTAGAGAACATGTTCGTCGGCCGCCCGGCGGGCAATTACGACCGCCTGCTGGACTACAGCCGCGCGGTGACGGGCAGCCTGTTCTTCGTGCCGTCCGCCGAACTGCTGGAAGACCTGGAAACGCGTACTGCCACGGCTGAAGCGCCGCAGCAGGCGACGACGGCGACGACCTCTTCGATCGCTTGAACATTACGTCGGGTGCCTCTCCCGCACCCTGACGCTACCCGCCGACAGGGCTTCATCGGCGCCGACGCTCGTCGGCGCTGCCCACGACAGGCCGGGTAGTACGCCTGCATCAGGCATCTACGACTAAAGACCGATGCGCCCGTACCTGTGTCTTGCTACCGTTCGCCCGGAGCAGTTCAGCGCTTTGGGCTCTGGATTTCCGTTGGCTTTGCAAGACGGCACGAGCCGGGCGCCGGTGGCTGCTCGGCCGGTGCTGGCGCGGCTTCCTTTGCCAGCAAGCAGGAGATCACTATGCAGAAAATCAATCAACCGGATGCGTCGGACAAGGCATTGGACGTTGCGGTCCAGCCCTTGACCCCGGCAGAGATCCAGCAGGTCAGCGGTGGCATTGGGTCGATTCGCTCCACGTGGGTCGGTGCGCAACCCACTTCCGCGCGGCCCGCCAGCTCGGGCGGGACACCCGTCAAGGGCTACGGCAGTTGACCCACGTAACGCGGACCGTAATGGTGCGCTTGAACAGGAGTTCCCATGGAAAAGACCGAACATCTGGCGTCTCTGGATAGTGCCGCCGAAGACCAACTCCAGACACTGAGCGAAATCGAGGTCCATGATGTGAGCGGAGGTGCTGGCAACGGTAAAACCAATACCGTCGGGGTGTCTCGCGTTCCGGGTGCGCCGACCGGTTTAAGCGCCGGTCGTCAGCACGCTTTTGCCCGCTGACCCGAGCGCAGGCTGCAACCTTGAATCGCGGCGGCCTAGCCGTCGCGGCTTTTTTTGATTATCTTCGGCCTCGATCCGATGTCGCTCTATCGCAAACAGGCGCTTGCCGCGCAACGCTCCGTCGGTCTGGGCGATATCGTGCTGATCAGGCCGGTGTCGTTCGCCCTGGTCACGTTCGTGTTGGGTGGCTTCGTGTTGGCGGTGTGCCTGTTCCTGGCGTTTGGCACCTATACCAAGCGCGCCACCGTCAGCGGCCAGCTTGCGCCGGACACGGGTCTGCTCAAACTATATGTGCCGCAGGCCGGGGTGGTGCTGGAGCGTCCGGTCCACGAGGGCCAGCACGTCAATGCGGGAGACGTGTTGTACGTGGTGTCGGGCGACCAGCAAAGCGCGCTGGGTGACACGCAAGAAGCCATCAGCGGGCAGATACGACAGCGCGAAGACAGCCTGCGCCTGGCTCGCCAGAAGACATTGCTGCTGCAGCAAAGCGAGCATGACACCCTGGCGGCGGGCATTGGCGGCTTGACGTCGCAACTGGCGGCGATAGACAGCCAGATCGCCGGCCAGCGCAGCCGGATCAAACTGGCCGAGGACAGCGCCCAGCGTTATCGGAATTTGATGGAAAAGGGCTATCTGTCGCCCGAAGAGTCCGACCAGAAGCGGGCCGAGCTGCTGGAGCAGCGAAACCAGTTGCAGGCCCTGCTGCGCGACCGCATCGGCATCGCCATGGACCTGTCCAACCGGAAAGCCACGCTGGCGGACCTGACCCTGCGCCAGCAGAACCAGCTGGCGCAGCTGGACCGCGACCTGGCCGGCGTGGCGGTGGACCTGACCCAGAGCGAAGCCAAGCGTCGCATCGTCGTCACGGCCCCGCAATCGGGCGTGCTGACCGCTGTGACGGCCGAGGTGGGGCAGGCGGTGGACACCCGGCGTCCGTTGGCCGCCATCGTGCCCGACGGCGCCAAGTTGCTGGTGGAGTTGCTGGCGCCCAGCCGCGCAGTGGGCTTCGTGGCGCCGGGCGATGCCGTGCTGATCCGCCTGGCCGCCTATCCGTACCAAACCTTCGGCCAGCAACGTGGGGTGGTTCAGACCGTGACGCGCAGCGCGTTGCCGGAAGGGCAGATGAACGACGGCACCGCGGCGCAGGACGATAAGGAATCGATGTACCGGATCACCGTGTCGCTGGAGACGCCCGCGCGCGGGCCGCAGGGCCAAACGCTGGCATTGCGGCCCGGCATGCGGCTGGATGCGGATTTGCTTCAGCAGACGCGCCCCTTGTACCAATGGGCGTTCGATCCTGCCTACCGATTGTCGGGGAAACTGTGACCATGCTTGAACGCCTGACGCTGGGCGTCAAACGGCGGGTGCCCCGGCTCCTGCAAACCGAGGCCGCTGAATGCGGCCTGGCCTGCGTGGGCATGGTGGCCGGTTTTCATGGGCACCATCAAAGCCTGGCCAGCCTGCGCGGCCGCTTTCCGGTGTCGCTCAAAGGCGCCACGCTGGCAACGCTGATCCACGTGGCTGGCCAGCTCGGGCTGGCGTCCAGGCCGGTCAAGGCAGGCCTGGGCGCGCTCAGCAAACTGAAGCTGCCCTGCATCCTGCATTGGGAATTCAACCACTTCGTGGTGCTGACCGACATCAATGCGCGGTCGGCCACGCTGATCGATCCGGCTTCGGGCATCCGCAAATGCACCATCAGCGAGCTGTCGGCGTCATACACCGGCGTGGCGTTGGAGCTTTGGCCCACGCCGGACTTCGTGACGGCCAACGAAAACAAGCCGGTCCGGCTGCGCGAACTGACGGGGCGCGTCACGGGGTTGGGGGCGGCGTTCTCGCAAGTGATGCTGCTGGCGCTGGCGCTGGAAGTGCTGACGGTGGTTCAGCCGTTCTTTCTGCAATGGGTCGTGGACCACGTGCTGAACACCGGTGACCGCGACTTGTTGACCACGTTGGCGCTGGCCTTCGGCCTGCTGATGGTGATGCTGCAGCTGACGTCGGTTGCGCGTAGCTGGATGCTGATGTTCATGGGCACGACGCTGAACCTGCAATGGCGCAGCAACGTTTTCACGCACCTGCTCCGGCTACCGGTCAGCTATTTCGAAAAGCGGCACCTGGGCGACATCGTGTCGCGCTTCGGCGCCATCGACACCATTCAGCGCACCGTCACCACGTCGTTTCTCGAGGCCCTGCTGGATGGCATTGTCATGGTGATCACGCTGGTGCTGATGTTCCTGTACAGCCCACCGCTGGCGTGGATCGCCGTGGGCGCCATGACGCTGTACGGCTTGGCGCGCTGGTCGGGCTATGCGTCGCTGCGCTATGCCACCGAAGAGCACATCATCCATGCTGCGAAAGAGCAGTCGCACTTTCTGGAAACGGTGCGCGGGGTCAAGGCCATCAAGCTGTTCCAGCATCAGAACGACCGGCGTTCGCGTTGGCTGGCGTTGCTGGTCAATGAAATCAACGCGGATCTGCGCGTGCAGAAATGGGCGCTGTTCTTTCGGACCTTCAACGGCCTGCTGTTCGGGCTGTCGTCGATCGCGATTCTGTGGCTGGGGGCGCGGCTGGTGCTGGACGGCCAGTTCACCGTGGGCGCCTTGCTGGCATTCATCGTCTATAAAACCTTGTTCGACAAGCGCGTGGCGGCGCTGCTGGACAAGTTCGTGGAAGTGAAGATGCTGCGGCTGCAAGGCGAGCGCCTGGCCGACATCGTGCGCGAGGCGCCGGAGCCCATCGACGAGATGCCGCGGGCGGACGGCGCCGTGACGCGCTCGCCGGCCATCGAAGTGCGCAATCTGCGCTTTCGCTACAGCCCTCAAGAGCCGTATGTGCTGGATGGCATCAGCCTGCGCATCGAGCCTGGCGAATCCGTCGCCATCACTGGGCCGTCCGGGGGGGGCAAGACGACCCTGATCAACATCCTGCTGGGCATCCTGACGCCGACCGAAGGCGAGGTGCTGGTCGATGGCGTGGCCGTGCGCGGGATGGGCGCGGCCGCCCTGCGCAGGATGGCCGGCACCGTGTTGCAGGACGACGTGCTGTTCGCCGGGTCCATCGGCGAGAACATCAGTTTCTTCGACCCGCAGTACGATCCCGACCGCGCCAGGGAGTGCGCGGAAATCGCCGCCATCCACGACGACATCTGCGCGATGCCCATGGGCTACAACACGTTAGTGGGCGACATGGGAACGGTGCTGTCCGGCGGGCAGAAGCAACGCGTGTTGCTTGCGCGCGCGCTGTACAAGCAGCCGGCGATGCTGTTCCTGGACGAGGCAACAAGCCATCTGGACATCACGCGGGAACGGGTGGTCAACATGGCCATCTCCCGCCTGAACATGACGCGGGTGATCGTGGCGCACCGGCCCGACACCATCGCCGCGGCGGGACGCGAAATCGCGCTCGCAGGCGGCAAGATCGCCTCGGACGGCGGTGCGCTCAGGTCGGCTTGCCGAACACGCCGCCGCGCCGAGCCACAAGTGTCGCCTGTGTTCGATTAAGCACGCCCAGCGTGGCCAGGATGGCCGACACATGCGTCTTGACGGTCTTCTCCGTCATGTTCAGCCGTTCGGATATTTCCTTGTTGCGCAGGCCATCGCAGATCAGCCGCAAGACTTCGCTTTGCCGCGGCGTCAGGGTGCGCAACAGGGCGGCGTCATCAGGCGAACGCGGCGGCGTGCCTCCGGCATACGGCGTGCGAGGCGCATCCGCCGCATTGATCGCTTCCAGCGCGGCGGTCAGCGCCTGGCAACTGGCGGATTTGTTCAGGAACCCCCGCGCGCCGGCCTCCATGGCGCGGCGTTCGTCATCGGGATCTTGCGAGGCGGATAGCACTAGCACCCGCAGTTGCGCACGTCGCTGGCGCAGGCGCTTCAAGAGCTCCGCACCGGCCATGTCCGGCAGGTAGTAATCCATGATGACGTTGCCGATGTCGGCATGGCGGTCCAGGAGCGCCAGGGCCTCCTGGCCGCTGGCGGCGGGGTGCACCGCCAGCGCGGGCATGGCGTGCGCCAGCGCCATGACCAGTGCCTCGCGGAACATGGCGTGGTCGTCGATAAGCAGTACGGCGTTCATTCGACGTCTCCGTCCGAGGGGTTTTCTGCCGCGTCTTGCAGCAGGGCGGCCAGATCGGATCGTTGTATTCCTCGCGCAGGATGGGCCTGTACCGGGAGGACCCCCGGTTCGGAATGTGGGCGGATTTTAGACCGATTGCGCCGCGGCGGGGCGCAATTGCAGCACCGCGGTCAACACGGTTTTGCCCGGTGCGGACGAGATGTCCAGCGTCCCTTGCACGCGGGCGATGCGGGCGTACATGCTGCGCATGCCCACGCTGACACCGGCCTGCCGCACCGCCGCCACGTCGAAGCCGGCGCCGTCGTCTTCGATCCGCAGTTGCAACTGGTCGGGCTGCGGCTGCTGCAGTTGCAGCCGCACGCGGCGCGCGCGGCTGTGTTTGACCACATTGGTCAGCGCTTCCTCTACCAGCCGGGTCAGCGCCAGGCATTGCAAGGGGGAGGGAGGCGTGGTCCATTGCGGCGGGAATTGCCAGCTGGAATCCAGGTCCAGTTCGTCGAACAACTGCACGAAGCGGTGGCGCAGCGGGGCAGCCCACTCTGGAGGCGTCTCCGGGACTTTGACGCCCGCGCTGGAGCCGCTGTCGATCGTTTGGCGCAGGTCGTCGCGCAGCAGTTTCAGCATGGACAGGAATTGCTGGCCCTGCAGCGGGGCCTTGGCCTGTTCCACCATGGCCATCATGCGCACCAGCGATCCGCCCAGCCCGTCATGCAGGTCGTGCGCGATCTGCAAGCGTTCCTGCAGCCGGGTGTTGCTCATGGCCAGCGCGTGCTCGCGCTCCAGGGTGGTGGCCAATTCCGTGCGCGCCTCTGCGATGCCGTCGGCCAGCTCGTGGTTGAAGCGTTCAATGCGGCGCACGTTGCGCGCATGGCGTAAACCCAGGATCGCGGACATGCAGAGGGTGACGGCGATGCTGGAGAACGAGGTGTAGGTGGGCCCGGGACCGATCAGTTTCATCAGCCGCAGCAGATCGTGGATGATGACCACAAAGACGATCAGCAGGCAGGCCGCCAGCATGCGTTGTTCGGGTCGCCGGGTACGCCACGCATGCGCGCAGAACTGCAGGCAATTGGCGAGGAAAATGCCGGCGCTGCCCAATACGGCGGCGCGCTGCGCTTGGGGCAACGCGGTATCCGGCGTGATCGCCAGCATGGCCAGCATCGCGGCCGCAACTGCCCACAGCACGCGTTCGGTGCGCGGCAGAAGCCGTTCGCTGAAACGCCAGGTGAACAGGCAGAAGCAGGCCGTATACAGCACCAGCGCCATGGAATTGGCCCGGGCCGCCATCAATGTGGTGGCGAACGGCCAGGGGCTGGTCGCCAGCACGTTGGCGATGAACAGCACCCAGAACAGCGCCATGAGCGCGTACCAGCCGTAGGTGGTCTGTTCGCGGCGGACGATCCAGATGCAGAAGAACAGGGCGCCCAGGACAGCGGAGATGATCAGGTTCAGGACGTAAAGGGTGCGGTTGTTCCACCACAGGTCTTCCTGGAGCGCCTGCATGGCCTGCGCGGCGCCCAGGTGTACCGGACCCAGGCCGGGCGTCTGCTGCGACACGCCGACCACGCGCAGCCAGAGGGTGTTCACGCCGTCACGCAGCAGGGCTTCGGGCAGGCGCCAGTAGCGCGGCAGGTTCCAGCTGCGCGACAGGGGTTCGGTCAGGTGCGCATCGCGCCAGATCCGTTCGTCGTTGATGAAGACTTCGCCGGCCATGACTACGGATTCCAGCGTCAGGCCCACCGATCCGCTTTGGCCATCCGGGCATTGGCGTTGCCAGTCGATGCGGTACCAGACCGTGCCGCTGTAGTCCGGCCATCGCTTGCTCCAGTCGTCGGGCAGCGTGACTGGCTGCCAGGGCGATGCGTCAGGCCGGGTGCCGTCGGCCGCGCCCTGGGCGGCTGTGATGGACAGCAATTGGACCGTGCAGGCCGTAGGCGTCGCAGGCGCGGAGAGCGCCGGTGCCGCGAACAGCGCCAGCCAGCACGCAAACAGCCATCTCAGGTCAGCAAGCCGCGCGAGCGCGCGGCATGGACCGCCCGCGTACGCGAGGAGACGGCCAGTTTGCGGTAGATGTGCTTGATGTGGCATTCGACGGTATAGCGCGACAGGAACAACTGCTCGGCGATTTCGCGATTGGCAAGCCCCTCGGCCACCAGGCGAAGGATCTGGCTTTCGCGGGGGCTTAGTATCTCACCGCTTGCCGTGTCGGGTTGCTCCGTGGGCCGGGGGCGCAATTCGTCGATGATGCGGCGGGCCACAAAGGGGTCTATCGGCGCGCCGCCACGCAGCACGCTGCGCAACGACAGCGAGACCTCCAGGTCGTCGCGTTCCTTCAGCACATAGCCCGTGGCGCCGGCCCGCAGGGCAGCCAGGATCGCGTCTTCCGTGCACCAGGCGGAAATCACCAGGATGGCCAGGCCGGGATCGGCCGCGTGCATCTCGGCGATCAGATCGATGCCGCTGCCGTCCGGCAGGCCCAGGTCCACCAGCGCCAGGGCGACCGGCTGGTTGGCCAGACAGGCGCGCGCCTCGGCCAAGGATCCGGCATGCACCAGCGCGTCGGGCTGATAGCCCAGTTGCAGCAGCAGGCCCTCCAGCCGCCGGCGGACCAGCGGTTCGTCTTCCACCAGCAGCACCGGGGCGGGCAGGGTGAGCTCGGGAGTTTGCGAGGTGGCGGACATAGGTGCGGGGGGAGGGAAGACTGGGAAAGGCAGGATTGCCCGATTCTAATTGTGAGGGGGCGGGTGCCAGGGCGGCTATCCCTGGAAACAGGTAATTGACGAAAATTCAAGGGTTTACCCCTAAAGTCCCGACCCGGCATGCCGTAAGTCCATGGTGGCTGCCGGTTTTCGCCAGCGGGCCGCAGACCCGTGTCCTCCGATATGGGAAATGGCTGAAAAAAGGCAGGCATGAAAATTACCTCGTTGCGCAACCGTATCTTGTTGATTACTTGCTTTACCGTTGTGGGTGCCCTGGTCCTCTCCGGGATCACCACCTACCAGATCGTCCGCAGCAACATGATGGCGACGATCTCGGGCAACCTGGATGCCATTGCCGCCGGCAATGCCAGCGCCATCGAACGCTGGTCCGAGGACAAGGCCCAGGCGGTCGTCGCGACCGCCGCCGTGGTGGAAAAGGGCGATCCGCGCGGCCTGACCAAATTGATGGGCGAAACGAACGGCTTCCCCATTTCCACCATCGGCTGGTCGGACAAGACTTTTTTCTCGACCACGCAGGTGGCGGCTGACTATGACCCCACGGCGCGTCCCTGGTACAAGAGCGCGGTGGCGGCCGGCAAGCTGACGGTCACCAAACCCTATGGCGACTCGGGCACCGGCAAGCTCTACGTGGCGTTCACCACGCCGATGATCCGCGGCGGCCAGACGACGGGCGTACTGAGCGGCGCGGTGCCGCTGGACGGCATCCAGAGCATCATCCGCGCAATCCGTCCCACCCCGTCCAGCCTGGCCTTCGTGGTGGCGACCGACGGGCAGGTCATTGCGCACGTGAACGACAAGCTGGCGCTCAAACCGTCCACCGACGTGGCGCCCGAACTGACGCCCGCCGCGCTGTCGGCCATGTCGCGCGACGGCGCCGAGCCCCTTGCGGTCAACCTGGACGGGGTGCCGAAGCTGCTGAAGGTCCGCCGCATTCCGGGCACGGACTGGTCGCTGGCAATCGCGCTGGACAGCGCCGAGGCCACCGCCGGCCTGACGCAGGTGCTCAACGCCACGCTGATCTCGCTGGTGGTGCTGACGCTGTTGGCAGTCGGGATCGCCAGCGTGGTGACGTCCCGCGCCTTCAAGCGCCTGTCGGCCGTACGCGACGCAATGGACACTATCGGTTCGGGCGACGGCGACATGACGCATCGCCTGGAGGTCGTGGGCCATGACGAGGTGGCGCAGATCTCGTCGTCGTTCAACGCGTTTGTCGACAAGATAAGCACCGTGATGCTGGATGTGCGCACGGGCGTGCATTCGATGTCGGCCGCAACCCGCGAAATCGACATGGGTAACCGCGATCTTTCGCAGCGCACCGAGACTTCGGCGGGCTCCTTGCAGGAAACGTCATCGGCGCTCACGCAACTGACTTCCAGCGTGCGTCAGACGGAAGAGGCCGCGGAACACGCCACGCGCCTGGCCACGGAAGCCAGTTCGGCGGCCGAGCGCGGCGGGCTGGTCGTCACCGACGCGGTGACGACGATGAGCGCGATTTCGCAGTCGTCGCAGCGCATCACGGAAATCATCAGCGTGATCGACGGCATCGCCTTCCAGACCAACATCCTGGCGCTGAACGCGGCCGTGGAAGCGGCGCGTGCCGGCGAGCAAGGCCGCGGCTTTGCCGTGGTGGCAGGCGAAGTCCGCACCCTGGCGCAACGCAGCGCGGCGTCGGCGCAGGAAATCCGGACCCTGATCCAGGCGTCGGTCGAGAACGTCAAGAGCGGCACCGAACGCGTGCAGGCCGCCGGTTCGACCATGAGCGAGATCGTTGAAGGCATTTCGCGCGTGCAGCGCCTGGTGACCGAGATCCACGGCGCGATGACCGAGCAAAGCGTCGGCATCAGCCAGATCGACCGCAGCGTGGCGGACATGGACCAGGCGACGCAGCAGAATGCCGCGCTGGTCGAAGAGTCCGCCGCGGCCTCGGCCATGCTCAGCGATCAGGCGCGCGTGCTGGCCGATACGGTGGCGCTGTTCAAGCTGCGGGGCGACGCCCACGGCTCGGCGCCTCGGATGCTGGCCTTGCCGCAGGCCGCACCGGCCTACTAACGCCGGCCCTCGGCGCCCCTCTCGGCCCGCCTTGGCAAGCGGGCGGGAGTTGCCTGTCAGCCCGGTTGGCCGCAGAATCTGCGAAGCCCAAGGACTGAACAGAGGACTCATGATGGTTGAGCACGCCGCGCCCGCGCCAGAAAGTTGCCAGATCCCCACCGCACAGGGGCGGATCCACGCCCGGCAATGGCCGGGCGGGGCCGATGCGCAGGTTGGCGCGCCCATCGTCCTGCTGCACGACTCGCTGGGATGCGTGGACCTGTGGCGCGATTTCCCGGCCAAGCTTGCCCAGGCCACGGGGCGGGCGGTCATCGCCTACGACCGGTTGGGCTTCGGTCAGTCGGACCCGCACCCCGGCCGCCTGCAGGCGGATTTTGTCGGCAATGAGGCGAGCGACGCCTTCGCCGCGCTGGCGGCGCATTTCAAGTTGACCGGCTTCATTGCATTCGGCCATAGCGTCGGGGGTGGAATGGCCGTGTCGATCGCCGCGGCCTATCCCGGCCGCTGCATCGGCGTCATCACCGAATCCGCCCAGGAATTCGTCGAAGACCGCACCCTGGAAGGCATCCGTGTGGCCGGCGAGCAATTCAAGGACCCGGCGCAACTGGACCGCTTGAAGCGCTATCACGGCGAGAAGGCGCAATGGGTGTTGGACGCCTGGGTCCAGACCTGGCAATCCCCCGAATTCGCCGACTGGAACCTGGACGCGGTTTTGCCCCAAGTTACCGTGCCGCTTCTGGCCATCCATGGCGAAAACGACGAATACGGTTCCATGCGCCATCCCGAAAAACTGGTGGCGCTGGCCGGCGGCCCGGCAGACATGCTGCCCATGCCTGGCTGCGGCCACGTGCCGCACCGCGAGCGCGAAGACGCGGTGCTGGACGCGGTGCGGAGGTTCCTGACGCAGCAGGGCGTTTGAGGCGTTTGGGCCTCCCACTGCGCGCGGCCCTTAATTTTTCGGGCATCCTGCCGTTAGGACTGGGAGAAATCCCGATAAATCAGGGCAGGCCTTGCCCACGCGCTGGGACGACATCGCCACCATGACCCCCATCAGTTCATCCGGAGGGCTGCAGAGCGCCCTCCCGTTCAATACCGCCAGCACCGTCGTGCGTACGCCCGACGCCACGCTGGCGACCGTCACGTCCGCGTCGACCCGCGTCGCGCTGGGCCAGCCGGCATTGGCCGCCAATTCCACCGTCTATACGCAGACGGGCGCGATCGACGATCCCCTGTCGGCGTTGATGACCCGGAACGTGCGGACGGGCGCCGGCAACCCGTTCCAGGACCTGGGCGCGGCGTTGCTGGGTCGTTTCCGGACAGACGGCGGCAACTATGCCCAGTCGGTGACGGCGCCCGGCGTGCCGTCCCAAACCGGATCGGACAGCGCACTGCAATCCCGGTTGCGCCTGCAGGCCGACAATACGGTCTCATTGCGGATCGGCACGACGAGCGGGGCCAAGGTCGAGATTTCCTTGGCTCGGGGCCAGGAAGGCCTGGCGGTGCAGATCGACGTGACCGACGGCACGCTGACCGAGGACGAGCGCAATGCGATCGCGGCCTTGTCCGGCGCTTTCGAAGACGCGCTGGACGGACTGTCCCAGGTGCCGCCACGGCTGGATATCGCCGGTCTGGCGGATGTGGACGCCTCGGTCTTGTCGTCGGTGAATTTGCGCGCGGTCACCCGCGCCGATGGCGTCGCGGTGCAGACCATCGAATTCCAGGCTGACAGCGGGCAGCGGTCGGTGACCTACTCGGGGCCCGCTGGCGAGGTCAGCGTCAATGTCGACCTGAGCAAGCCTGCCACGTTCGGCACGGCCGAGCAGCAGGCGGCGGCGCTCAGCAAGGCTTTGCTGCAGTTCGACAGCGCACAGCGCCGTGGCAACGGCGACGAAGCGCTGATGGCCATGTTCAAGAGCGCCTTTTCGGCCGTGCATGGCAGTTATGGCGCGGCGTTGGCCGAACGGTCGCAGCCGGCAGGCACCGTCGTCCGCGTGCCGGCCTCGGAATCCCACCGGGCGCTGCTGTCAGGCCTGGCGGACTACTCGGCGTCGATCAAACAGGAATCCAAGAGCGGAAACCCCGCCCGTCTGGAAGAAGTCGACGGGTTCTCGATGCGGGTGTCGCAAAGCAGCAAGGTCACGGGGCGGGCAGGCTCCAATCTGGCGATCACCCAGGACCAGCAGTCCGCGCTTGACGCCAGCTTCCACAAGCCCTTGTCGCCGCACGAAACCCTGGCGCTGAGCACGGACAAGTCTTCCCAGAACTACCTCTACTACCAGGTCAAGGACGCAACCAGCAGCCGTACCGAACTGGCGTACGAGCGCGGCGGCTTGACCTCGGCGTCGGTGACGCACTCGCGCAACCTGTCCATGCAGATATCCAACTTCGTGGGCGGGGAGCGGGTGGAATACACCGTCATCCCCACGGTCGATACGGTCACGCACGATCTGCTGCCCATGTTGCGCGCGGCGCAGCTGGATGGCCAGGAAGAGGACAGCCGGCAGCCGCGCGACCAGACCGAGGCGATCCTGCGCCGTCGGTACCATGACCTGGCGAATTCGGTAGCAGCGTTGAATCAGGGGTAAATCGCCGCCGTTCGCGGCGTCCATTACTATTCCTGGCATGAGCCAGCGAAAGAACTCCGCCAAGCCGCGCGCCGACGCCTGCATCCGCGTCCGGGGCGCGCGCGAGCACAATCTGAAGAACGTGGATGTGGACATCCCGCGGGATGCGCTGGTGGTGTTCTCCGGCGTATCGGGGTCGGGAAAGTCGTCGCTGGCCTTCGGCACGCTGTACGCCGAAGCGCAGCGGCGCTACCTGGAGTCCCTGTCGCCCTACGCCCGGCGGCTGATCGACCAGGTCGGCGTGCCCGACGTGGACGCGATCGACGGCTTGCCTCCCGCCGTGGCGCTGCAACAGCAGCGCGGCACGGCAAACGTGCGTTCCACGGTAGGCAGCGTCACCACCCTGTCCAGCATGTTGCGCATGCTGTATTCGCGGGCCGGCACGTATCCGGCACGCCAGCCGATGCTGTACGCCGAGGATTTCTCGCCCAACACGCCGCAGGGGGCGTGCCCCAATTGCCATGGGCTGGGCTACGTGTACGACGTGACCGAGAAATCCATGGTGCCTGATCCGTCGCTGAGCATCCGGGAGCGCGCCATCGCGTCGTGGCCGCCGGCCTGGCACGGGCAGAACCTGCGCGACATCCTGGTCACGCTGGGATACGACGTGGACAAGCCGTGGCGTGACCTGCCCAAGAAGGCGCGCGACTGGATCCTGTACACGGATGAGCAGCCGACGGTGCCGGTCTACGCGGGCTTCACGCCCGCCGAAACCCGCGCCGCGCTGCGCCGCAAGCTGGAACCCAGCTATATGGGCACCTACACGGGGGCGCGGCGCTATGTGATGCATACGTTCGCCACCACGCAGAGCGCCATGATGAAAAAGCGCGTGGCGCGCTTCATGACCGGTGCGCCGTGCCCGGTGTGCGATGGCCGGCGCTTGAAGCGCGAAGCGCTGTCGGTCAAGTTCGCGGGGCTGGACATTGGCACGTTATCCCGGCTGCCGCTCACCCGCATCGCGCAGGTCCTGGCGCCGGCGGCCAGCGGGCACGCCGACGGGGCGGCGGCAGACGGTGCGCGCCACATCGTCGCGCAACGCATCGCCCGCGATCTCGTCGAACGCATCGGAACCTTGCAAGCCCTGGGCTTGGGGTATCTGGCGATGGACCGCTCCACGCCCACCCTCTCGCCCGGCGAGCTGCAGCGGCTGCGGCTGGCGACCCAGATCCGATCCAACCTGTTTGGCGTGGTGTATGTGCTGGACGAACCCTCTGCCGGCCTGCATCCGGCAGATGGGCAGGCGCTGCACCGCGCGCTGGACCAGTTGAAGGCGGCCGGCAACACGCTGTTCGTGGTGGAGCACGACCTGGACACGTTGCGCCGTGCCGACTGGCTGGTGGATGTGGGACCCGGCGCGGGGCAGCACGGCGGGCAGGTGCTGTATAGCGGCCCGCCCGAGGGGCTGCGCAAGGTCGGGGCGTCGCTGACAGCCCGGTATCTGTTCGACCGCGCAACCACGCCCCGCCGGACGCCGCGCGAGCCCTCGGCATGGCTGTCCTTGCGCGGTATCCACCGCAACAACCTGCATGGTCTGGATGTCCGCTTCCCGCTGGGCGCGTTTACGGCCGTCACGGGCGTGTCGGGCTCGGGGAAATCCAGCCTGGTCAGCCAGGCGCTGGTTGAACTGATCGGCGAACATCTGGGACATGAGCCCATCGTGGAAGAGCCCGAGGGCGACCTGCCCCAACCCGATACGCTGCCGCGCACGACAGGCCGCATCCACGCCGGCGCCGATGCCATCAAGCGGCTGGTGAACGTGGACCAGAAGCCCATCGGCCGCACGCCGCGCTCCAATCTGGCAACCTACACGGGCCTGTTCGACCACGTCCGTAAACTCTTCGCCGCGACCCGAATGGCCAAGTCCCGCCGATACGGCGCGGGCCGTTTCTCGTTCAACGTGGCCCAAGGCCGCTGCGAGACCTGCGAGGGCGAGGGTTTTGTCCATATCGAACTGCTGTTCATGCCCAGCGTTTATGCGCCATGTCCCACTTGCCATGGCAGCCGCTACAACGCGAAGACGCTGGAAATTGAATGGAATGGCCGCAACATTGCCCAGGTGCTGGCGATGACGGTTGACGAGGCGCATGCTTTCTTCCAGGATGAACCCGTGGTGCAACGCCCCTTGGCGCTGCTGCACGAGATCGGCCTGGGCTATCTGCGCCTGGGGCAGCCGGCGACCGAGCTGTCCGGCGGCGAAGCGCAGCGCATCAAATTGGCCACCGAACTGCAGCGCAGCCAGCGCGGCAATACGCTCTACGTGCTGGATGAGCCCACCACGGGCCTGCACGCGGCGGATGTGGATAAGCTGATGGCGCAGTTGCACGGACTCGTGGACGCCGGCAATACCGTCGTGGTCGTCGAGCACGACCTGCGCGTGGTTGCGGGCAGCGACTGGATGATCGACGTCGGCCCGGGCGCGGGCGACGAAGGTGGCCACATCGTCGCCGAAGGCACGCCGCAGGCCGTCAGCGCGGCCGGCGTCGGGGTGACGGCGCCATTCCTCCAAAAACTGTTTCAAGAGTCTGTATGAGCCTTACCTACCGTTCTGCCATCCCTGAAGATGCCGCCGCCTGCATTGTGCTGCGTGGCTTGACCCGCGAGAACGCCGTGACCGCCGCCGAATTGGCTGACGCCGGGATCACGCAGGAGACCTGGGGCGCGGGGATCGAATCCGGGCTGTATCCGGGCGTGGTCGCGTTGGATGGCGACAAGTTGGCGGGCTACTGCTTTGGCCATCGCGACACCGGCGAAATCGTGGTGCTGGCATTGCTGCCCGAATACGAAGGGCAGGGTGTGGGCAAGACCGTCCTGGGCATGACGGCGGCCGACCTGCGCAAGCGCGGCTTTACTCGCTTGTTCCTGGGCTGCGCCGCCGACCCCGCCGTGCGGTCCTACGGCTTTTATCGCCATCTGGGATGGCGTTCAACGGGCACGTTCAATGCGGCGGGCGACGAGGTGCTGGAATTCCGCTTTTGATCCGGCGCGCCGTCGAGGCTATTGCTCGTGCTCCAGCGTCGTCTGCATCCGTTCCATGCTTTCCTGGCTGACCTGGATTACGCCGCTGCCCGGTTGGTCAATGTCAACGATGAACGTCAGCACCAGCGAAATCAAGGCGGCGAACAGGCCCGTCGACGTCAAGCGCCTGCGGCCGTGCAGGCCGGTGCCGTAGGCGATGAAGGCCACGGCGCCCGCGCTGACGATAAACAGCAGATAGAACACCGGCTCGGGCACGTGGTTCTCCAGAGCCACCCGGCGTTTTTCGTTGACCTGGGCCATCTCGTTGATCGCCTGGATGAACATGATCGTGGAGATCGCGGGCGGATTGTCGGCCGTGCTGGCCGCGATGCCGCGGATCTGCCGTTCGATGCGGCGCGTGGTGGCGTTGGCCGCGTCGAAGCGGGGCGCATCGTTCTCGGCGTCGTGCAGCTCCAGCGCGGCCTTCGTGTACTCAAGCAATAGCCGGGGAACCTGCTCGCGGGCCGAAGGCGCAATCAACTGAGAGCGCCAGTACGCGTTGCCGATGGCGTTGGCCTCTTCCAGCACCAGGTTCTTGCGCGCTTCGAAGCGCGTGACCGACATGGCGAAGGTGAAGCCCAGCAGCAAGGCCAACAGGCCGAGCAGGGCGGTCTGCAGGGCGGTGATGTGCGTCTTGTGGGATTCGTCGGCCGGCCGGCGTTGCGCGCGGCCCAGGCGAAAGCAGAGCTCGATGATGCCCAGGAAGACCAGGACGCCGATGAAAAACAGGTAGGATTCGTCGAAATTCCTGAGCATGGCGCCTCCCCTCGCGGACAGGCCAGCGTATGCGGATTGCGGTAAGGAGGCAAGTTGCCGGATGCCCGGGGTCTGTCAGCGAAACGCCAAGTTCTTGGGGTAAGGTGTCGGTTCCCCACTAAGACCCCGCACGGAGCAGAACTTGAAAACCCGCAAACTCGGCCGTACCGACCTGGATGTCAGCCTGATTGGATTGGGCACCATGACCTGGGGCGAACAGAACACCGAGGCCGAAGCGCATCAACAACTGGACTACGCGCTGTCGCGCGGCGTCAATCTGGTCGACGTGGCCGAGATGTATCCGGTGCCGCCCAAGCCCGAAACCCAAGGCCTGACCGAAACCTACATCGGCACCTGGCTGGCGCGCAGCAAGCGCCGCCAGGACATCGTGCTGGCCAGCAAAGTAGCCGGCCCGGTGCGTGACCCAAAGCGTCCCGGCCACATCCGCGACGGCAAGACCTTTCTTGACCGCAAGAACCTGACGGCCGCCCTCGACGCCAGCCTGAAGCGGCTGCAGACGGATTATCTGGACCTGTATCAGCTGCACTGGCCCGACCGCACCACCGCCACGTTCGGCCAACTGAACTATCCCTGGGTCGAAGACGACCACACCGTGCCGATCGAAGAAACCCTGTCGGTATTGCAGGATTTCGTGCGCGCCGGCAAGGTGCGCCACGTGGGCGTGTCCAATGAAACGCCGTGGGGCGTTTCCCAGTTCCTGCGCCACGCCGATACCCAGGACCTGCCGCGTATCGTATCGATCCAGAACGCATACAGCCTCTTGAACCGCGTTTTCGAGATCGGCCTGTCGGAATTCACACACCATGAAGGCGTGGGCCTTCTGGCCTACTCGCCGTTGGCGATGGGCATGCTTTGCGGCAAGTACCTGAACGGCGCCCGCCCGGAAGGCGCTCGCCTGACGCGCTATACGCGCTTCACGCGCTACAGCAATCCGCAGGCCGAGGCCGCCACCAGCGAATACGTGGCGCTTGCGCGTGAACACGGCGTGTCGCCTACGCACCTGGCGCTGGCCTGGGTGAACCAGCGTCCGTTCGTCACCAGCAATCTGATCGGTGCCACGACGCTTGAGCAACTGAAAGAGAACATCGACAGCGTCGACGTGACGCTGTCGCCCGACGTGCTCAAGGCGATCGACGAGATCCACGTGCGCCACCCGAACCCGGCGCCCTGATCCGGCTGCCGGTGGAGTCCGCCTTCATGACACGTATCCGCGTATCGCGACGGTTGCCCGCGCTTGCCATGGTCATGGCCATGACGGGTTGCGCATCGACGAGGCCTTACACGGAAGAGGTCTCGGCCCTGATGGTATCTTCGGACAGCAAGACCTTTGCGGTCTTGGGGCCGAAGTACCACTACCTGTTCCAGATGCCATCGTCGATGGCGCAGTCGTTGACGTCGGATTTCCGGACGCGGTTGACTGCCGTCATTCTGCGGGAATTCCACGTGGGCGCAGGCGGATACACCTGGGGTTATGTGCGGCTGCAGCTGGCGGACAACGCGACCGATCGCGACCGCCAGCAGGCTTATGCCATGCATTACAGCACCACGAAGGAAGGGCTGGTCTATTACACCTACCATCTTGAAGGCAAACGCTACGTGGCGCAGCCGGGCACGCCCAGCGCGGCGCAGGCCGGCGAAAGCCGGCAGACTGTGCTGGACAAGCCCTATCGCGTTACCGTGATGGATTCGCAAGGCAGCGCGGAAGCGATGAAACTGCTGTCGCCCGTCACCTTCCTGGCCGGCACGGGGTTCGTGGTGGCCAATCCCGCGGTGGTGCTCTTCGCGCTACCCATGGCCGGTCTCAAGCCCTAGGCGTTGATTTCCCACAGGCGATCAGGCGCGAAGTCCGCCTGCTCGCCCTTCTTGGCGTAACCCAAGGGGTTGGCCACGACGCGGCAGCCGTCCTTCAGATAATCGTGCGCGCAGTGCAGATGGCCGTGCATCCAGGTGTGCGCCAACGGCAGCAGGGCGTCCAGCGCGTTGCAAAAGCCCGCCGTGCCCGGCGACACACCGTAGCGGGGATCGGCGCTGGCCAGCGTGGGCGCGAAGTGCGTGATGGCCAGGGTCGGGCCGTCGAACGGCACGCGCAGCGCCGCGTCCAGCCAGGTTTGACAGGCCAGGCCCTGTTCACGCATCTGTTCGGCCATGAAGGGCGCGCCGTGGCGGCGCATCTCGGCCTTTTCCAGATAGAAGTCGGCCGCGCGAAAGGCTTTGGCGCGTTTGGTCAGTGCGACGCCGATACTGTCGCTGTCGGCCGCCAATGCATCGAAGTCCGTCCATAGCGTGGTGCCGATCAACCGCACGCCGTCGATGACGCAGGTTTCACGCTCCAGCCATTGGATATCCAACGCGTGGCACAGCTCGCGCAGCCGATCGTGCGCGTCATCGAAATCCAGGTTGTCGTACTCGTGGTTGCCGGGCACGAACACCACCGGCGTCGGCCAGCCGTTGCGTGGTGCGTAGCTGCCCAGGCCGAAGTCGGTGCCGGTCAACTTCGATCCCCGGCGGTAGGAGCCGATATCGCCGGCCAGCACCAACAGATCGGCGCCCGGAGCCGGGCGTGCCACGAAGGTCGGGTCGGATTCTAGATGCAGGTCGGAAAGCAATTGGATCTTCATGGCCGATATCTTAGGCGACAGGGCGACATGCGCGGTAACCCTTATCCATGCGACACTTTCCCATCAGTCTTTCCCGCTTACTACCCGGAGGAACGTTTATGCGTATCGTGACGGCCCTGGCGGCCGCGCTTGTCCTCGCGGCCAGCGCGCACGCGCAGCCGCAACCACAGACGCAACCGCAATTGATCAAATGCGGCAATGCCAGTACGCAGACCGATCTGAACCTGTGCGCCGATCAGGCCTACAGAAAGTCAGACGCCGAACTGAATGCGGCCTATCGGACCGTGACCGCACGCCTGAAAGACGATCAGACGACGTTGGCCAAGCTGCAGTCGGCACAGAAAGCGTGGTTGTTTTTCCGTGATGCGGAATGCGCTTTTTCGTCGGGCGGCACCACCGGTGGCAGCGCCTATCCGATGGTCTTGAGCCAGTGCCTGGACAAGCTGACGCAGACACGCACGAAGGAATTGCGCGCCTACCTCAAATGCGAGGAAGGCGACATGAGTTGTCCCGTGCCGGGCAAGCAATGACCTTGCCGGATGCCGCGGACGCCGCCAGCAAGGGCGGCCTGATCCTGGATGCGCAGGGCGCGTCGCGCTGCTTTTGGCAGCCGTCCATGCCTGACTATCACGACCATGAATGGGGGCGGCCGGTAGCGGATGACCGCCGCCTGTACGAAAAGATCTGCCTGGAAGGGTTTCAGGCGGGCATGGCCTGGATCACCATCCTGCGCAAGCGCGAGTCCTTTCGCGAGGCCTTCGACGATTTCGACTTCGAACGCGTGGCGCGCTACACCGAACAGGACGTCGAACGCTTGATGGGCAATCCGGGCATCGTGCGTAACCGCGCCAAGATCGTGTCCACCATCAACAACGCGCGCCGCGCGATGGCGCTTGCTGAGGAAACGGGTTCCCTGTCCGGCTGGCTCTGGCGGCACGAGCCGCCCGCCGCCGAGCGGCCAGCCACGATCGACCTGGACTACTGGAACCAGAACCCGACTTCTACCGCATCGGCAGCGTTGTCGCGCGCTTTGAAAAAGCGCGGCTGGACGTTCGTTGGCCCCACCACCATGTATGCCTTCATGCAGGCGGTCGGCATGGTCAATGACCACATGAGCGGCTGTATTTGCCGGCCGGTGATCGAGGCCGCCCGAGCCGATTTCGTGCGGCCGGCATAGTCTCCGGAACGCCAGGCGCGATGCTGCTCTGCAGCATTGATCCGACACGATTTTGTACATTTAATCAATTGCGGCAGCGTCCTGCATCCGCCAGTATTCAACCGAATTAATCCAGTTGAACCCTTGCAGCGGCACTCGGGAGCAGAGATTGATCGTCTCATCACGCCAGTTCCACCCGCAATGTTCCTCCTGTTTTCCCCGACTGGCGCAGCCCGCGTTATGGGCGCTGGTCCTAAGCCCAGCCCTGCTGCCGACCCTGGCCGCTGCCGCTTGCGCGCCCACGACGTCGCCGGGCTCCGGCCAGAGCGTGACCTGTACCGGGACCACCACCAACGGGTTCGTTGCTGCCGCCGCCGGCAGCCAGAACGTGACGATCACGGTGGCGCCTGGCGCCACCTTCGTCACCAATGCGCTGCGGGCATTCACGGTGGAAGACGCCAGCACCATCATCAACAACGGCACGATGAGTGTCCAGGGCGGACCCTCAGGCGCTTCGCGCGGGGTCATGGTGGGCTTCGGCAACAACAACACGCTGATCAACAACGGTTCCATTGTGGCCTCGGGCGTGTCGGTACGGGGCATCTCGGTGCCTAACCTGGGCAGCACGGGCACCAACGTCACCAACGCGGGCAGCATCGTCACATCAGGTTCCAGCGGGCATGGCATTGCCGTCAACGGGCCGGGCAATCGAGTGACCAATACCGGGTCCGTGGATGTCAGCGGCACGGACGCCAAGGGCGTCTACCTGCAAGGCGGCAGCGGGGCCGAGAACGTGCTGATCAACAGCGGTTCGATCCGCGCGTGGGGAGCCAGTTCCAACGGCATCGCCGGGGCCGACGGCGTGCACGTCAACACGACCAACGCTAACGGCTTTTTCTCGCGGGTGGAAAACCTGCCCGGCGGATCGATCATCGCCGACCATTCCTATGCCTATCGCGGCCAGAACGGCAACGATACGTTCATCAATTCGGGGTATGTCGAAGGATACGGGGGCGCGGCGGGCAACACGGCCATCTTCATGGGGCCGCAAGGTACGGGCACGCTGATCCTGCGCAGCGGTTCCGTGATCCGCGGGGTGGCGGACGCGGGCGGCGCCGCCAGCAACGCCTACCTGGAAGGCCAGGGCGTGGCCGACAACGTGTTCACCAATTTCCGCACGCTGACGATGCGCGGCGAGCAGTGGCGCTGGACATCCGACTCCACTTTCACCAACAGCATTTCGCTGCAGAGCGGCACGTTCTTTTTGACGGGAACCCTGGGCAGCCCGGCCAATTCGCTGGCCTCGGGCGCAATCCTGGCAGGCACCGGCACGTTGGCGGGGGCTTTGAGCAACGCAGGCGAAATCCGGCCGGGTCCCAATGATGGCGTGGGTTTCGGCGCGTTGACCGTACGCGGCAATTACGTGGGCGCAGGCGGTTCGCTGACCGTGAATACGCAGCTGGGCGACGATAATTCCCCTTCAGACCGCCTGGTCATCGACGGCGGGCAAGCCAGCGGCGCCACGCCCATCTCGGTCATCAACCGCGGTGGCGCAGGCGCGCTGACGACGGGCGACGGCATCGCTGTGGTGCAGGCGGTGAACGGCGCCACCACGACGGCAGGAGCCTTCTCGCTGGCCACGCCCTTGACGGCAGGCGCATACGACTATCACCTGTATCGCGGCGGCGCAGAAGGCGGAAACACCGACAGTTGGTTCCTGCGGTCGCGCGGGTATGTGGTGGACGGGCAAGTGGCCGGCAGCCTGCAGGAAGCCCAGGCCATCGCGGCTGAAATCGCCGCGCAAACAGGCGAGGCGCCGCCCTCCATCGCGGCCGTCAACCTGTACCGGCCTGAGGCGGCGCTCTACAGCGCCATACCCATGGTGGCGCGCCGGGTCAGCTTGACGCAGTTGTCCACCTTTCACGACCGCCAGGGCGATCAGGACCTGTTGCGCCGCGACGGCGCCAGGCTCTCAAGCTGGGCGCGAGGTTTTGGCGGAAGCTTCAAGCAGACGCTGGATGGCGATGCGCAGCCGGCGTTCGACGGGGACCTGACGGGTCTGCAGGTGGGCCAGGATCTCTACACCCACACGAATGCATCCAACACGCAGGATCGGCTTGGGCTGTTCGCCGGCTACACCCATGCGCGTGGCGACGTGGCGGGATCGGTGTCGGGCGTAAGCGGCGCTGGCGCCGGCCGGCTGACGGTAGACGGTTACAGCCTGGGCGGATACTGGACCCGCGTGGGTGCCGCAGGCTGGTATGTAGACACGGTGCTGATGAACACGTGGCTCGATATCGATACCGACTCCAAAGCGCAACGAAGCGCCAGCACCAACGGCTCGACGTTCACGGCCTCTGTCGAGACCGGCATGCCGTTCCCCGTGTCGCAGAACTGGAGCCTGGAACCGCAGGCACAGCTCCTGTACCAACGCACGCGGGTGGATGACTTCAATGACGATATCTCGCGCATCAGCCTCAGCAACGACAACGCGCTGACCGGCCGCATCGGCGGGCGCTTGCAGGGGGCGTACGAATCGGGGGGCACGCAATGGCGGCCGTACGTCCGGGCGAACCTGTGGCGCACCTTCAGCGGCACCAATCGCGTCGTGCTGGGCGACGACGGCGTGGATACCCCGCGCGGCAGCACGGCGGTCGAGCTGGCGTTGGGCGTCACGGCCCAGATGACGGACCGGCTGGGTTTCTACGGCAAGGTGGCTTATACGACGAGCGTCGATAGCGGCTACGTGCGCAGCACCACGGGGCAAGTGGGCGTGCGGTACGCCTGGTAGCAGGCGAAACGGGAAAAGCTTGAGTTGGTTGCGGTTCGCAAGTATATTGGTTGCGAACCGCAACCTATTGGGGCCGCCATGGATCTCATCGATTTTCCCTCCCAGTCCCGCGAACAGACCATTCGCGACCTGCGCGACTTTTCCCGCAAGCTGGTCCGCGAACTGGGCTTCATGCGCACCTCGCTGGCTGGCAGCGACCTGGCGCCCTCAGCGGTACACGCCATCATCGAAATCGGTTTGCAGCCGGGCATCCAGGCGCGAGACCTGGCGGGCATACTCAGGCTGGACAAGTCCAACACCAGCCGCCAGCTGGCCAAACTGGAATCCGCCGGATTGGTCACGCGGGAAACCGACACCGATGACGCGCGGTCTTCCCGGCTGGCGCTGACCGACGCAGGCCTGGCCCTGCGCGCGCGGATCGACCAGTTCGCCACCGACCAGGTGTCGCGCGCGCTGCGCCAGTTGGCGCCGGACGACCAGCAATCCCTGATCCGCTTCATGTCCTTGTACGCCGACGCGCTGTCTCGCGAGAATCCCAACGTGGCGTCCGGGGCGACAGCCGCCATCGGCGACCAGATCCACGAAGGCTATGTGCCGGGATGCATCGGCGACGTGGCCAGCCTGCACGCGCGCTATTACGCGCAGGCCTCGGGCTTCGGCGTGTATTTCGAACGCAAGGTGGCCACCGAACTGGGCGCGTTCGCCGAAGGCTTGCCCGCACAGGGCAAAGGCATGTGGCTATATGTGGACGGGGGCAGGGTGCTGGCCTCCATCGTGATCGACGGCGACCTGGCCAGCCGCCAGGCGCATCTGCGCTGGTTCATCGTGGACGAGTCGCTGCGCGGCATGGGCGTGGGCCGCGCGCTGCTTGAACGGGCGCTGGCATACGCCGACGCGCATTACGACGAGACGTACCTGTGGACCTTCAAGGGTCTGGACGCGGCCCGTCATTTGTACGAGGCGGCTGGTTTTGTCCTGACCGATGAATCGGAAGGCCGGCAATGGGGCAGCGTGGTGGTCGAACAGCGGTTCGTGCGCCGCGGTAGCGCACCCAACCGGCGGGCGTGACAACGGCGCGGTCGTCCTTTTTATTCTGGCGGCCGTATCTGCGCGAGCAGAAATACACCGATACATCACCGTCGCCGGGCGGGTCGTCCATTCACGGGGCTGTCACGTCGCGTTCCTAGACTCGCGGCGGTCATGCCGGCTGACAGCGGCATGAATGCCTGCCCCCCACCCTGGACCGATCTTCCCATGCCCCCCAAACGCCTAGCAAAGATGCTTGCGGCCACGTTGTTCGTGGCCGTTTCCCTGTCCGCCTGTGGCGGAGACGATAGCGACGACCCGCCCACGACCAATCCTGAGCCTCCCGTTACGGAGCAGCCCACGCCGCCCGCGCCGTTGCTGCGCTGCGCGCCGTGAGCCGCCGCGCGCCAACCCGCTTGGCCGTGTTTGTTCCTCTCCTCAACGACTCCGGATTCCGCCAATGACTTCCCGCCGTAATTTCCTACAGACCACCACGGGCGCAGGCTTTGCCGCCGCCGCGCTGGCCGCGTTCCCGCCCAGCATCCGCCGCGCGCTGGCCATCCCCGCCAACAACGTCACCGGCACCATCAAGGATGTTGAACACGTCATCATCCTGATGCAGGAGAACCGCTCCTTCGACCATTACTTCGGCACGCTCAAGGGCGTGCGCGGGTTCGGAGACCGCTTCACGATCCCGCTGGCCAACGGGCGCAAGGTCTGGCAGCAGGAACGCGCCAACGGCGCCGTGCTCACGCCCTACCATCTGGACGGCAGCGCCAACAACGCGCAGCGCGCCGATGGCGCCCATCACACATGGGTCGACAGCCAGGCCGCCTGGGACCATGGACGCATGACGCGATGGCCTGCCGAAAAAACCGATATCTCGATGGGTTACTTCAAAGAGCGCGAAATCCCGTTCCAGTTCGCGCTCGCCAATGCCTTCACCTTGTGCGATGCCTATCATTGTTCGATGCATACCGGCACCGACGCCAACCGCTCTTTCCATCTGACGGGCACCAACGGCGCCACGGCTGGTGGCGCATCGTTCGTCAACAATGAATGGGACTGGATCGACGGGCAGGCCTCGACGCAGAACCGCGGCTACACCTGGAAGACGTATGCCGAACGCCTGGAAGAGGCAGGCATCAGCTGGATTTCGTACCAGAACATGCCGGACGAATGGGGCGACAACATGCTGGGCGCGTTCCAGCAGTTCCGCCGCGCGAACGTGGCCTCGGGCTTCCCGGTATCCAGCGGCGGCGAGCCCGGCGTGCCGTATGCCAACACCGGGCAGGCGCTGCCCTACCATGCCTACGACGCGGCAAGCGACAACGCCCGCAATCCGCTTTACAAGGGCATCGCCAACACCTTGCCCGGCACTGCGCCCGAAAACTATCTGGACGCGTTCAAGCGCGACATCCGGGAAGGCAAGCTGCCGCAGGTCAGCTGGATGAATGCGCCTTCGATCTATTGTGAACACCCCGGCCCGTCCAGCCCCGTGCAAGGCGCGTGGTTCCTGCAGGAAGTGCTGGATGCGTTGACCGCCGTGCCGGAAGTCTGGAGCAAGACGGTGGTGCTGGTGAACTTCGACGAGAACGACGGCTACTTTGACCACGTGCCGTCGCCGTCGGCGCCGTCGCCTGACTCCGGCCTGGGCAAGGCGGGCAAATCCACCCTGAGCGATGCCGACATGGGGTTCGAGTATTTCTCGCATCCGGCGCCGGCAGGCAGCCGCACCCAGCCCGCCCCGGATGGCCGCGTTTATGGCCCCGGCCCGCGCGTGCCCTTGTTCGTGATTTCTCCGTGGAGCCGCGGAGGCTGGGTCAATTCGCAGGTCTTCGACCACACGTCGGTGCTGCGTTTCCTGGAGGCCCGATTCGGGGTGAACGAGCCCAACATCAGCCCGTTCCGCCGCGCGGTGTGTGGCGACCTCACCACCGCCTTCAACTTCCAGACGCCCAACACCGAAGCGTTCCCGACCCTGGCCGGCCGCAGCACGCGTAGCGCCGCTGACCAGTTGCGCACGGCGCAGGAAGCCTTGCCCGCGATGCCGTTGCCGACCGACGTGCAACTGCCCATCCAGGCCAGCGGCACGCGCCCGTCGCGCGCGCTGCCCTACGAACTGCATGTCAGCGCGCGCTGCAGCGCCGAGGGCATGGTAGAGCTGCTGTTCTCCAACACGGGCAAGCAGGCGGCCGTCTTCCACGTGTATGACCAGCTGAACCTGGCCCGAGTCCCGCGCCGCTATGTCGTGGAAGCGGAGAAGTCGCTCTCGGACACCTGGAATGCGTTCCAGGACAATCTTGGCCGTTACGACCTGTGGGTGCTGGGTCCCAACGGCCTGCATCGCCACTTCAAGGGCGACACCAACCGCATCGCCGACACCGACGTCGCGCCCGAGATCCGCGTCTGCTACGACATCGCCAATGGCGACGTCTATGCCGAGCTCATGAACACTGGCGCCAAGACCGCCGACTTCACTGTGACCGCCATGGCCTACCGCCAGGACGGCCCGTGGCGCGAGGCGGTGGCGGGCAAGGCGAAGGCGTCGTTGCACTGGTCGCTGGAAGGCAGCGCGCAGTGGTACGACTTCGCCGTCACCTGCGCAAGCGACCCCACGTACTACCGTCGCTTTGCGGGGCGGGTGGAGACCGGTAAGCACACGGTGAGTGATCCGGCGATGGGGGCATAGGTCGGATCGCACTGGAAGCCAAACCCGGGATCACTCCCGGGCTTGCAACGCGAACGTGCAGGCGGTGGCCTACTGCCGGCCGCCTGCCGCCGGGCGGTTCAGATCACGCTGATGCGCAATTCGGCCAGCAGCACGGCCGCCTGCGCTTTAGAGATGGTCGCGCCGGCCAGGCGCGCGGCAACCGTCAGGTCGATGCCGCTCAAGTCCACTTCACGCAGGTCGGCGCCTTCAAAGCGGACGTTCTTCAAGTTGGCGTTGCGCAGGCTGCCGCCATGGAACACGGCGTCGCGAAAATCACTGCCGGCCAGGTCGGCATCAGAGAAGTCCAGCTGCATGATGTTGGACTTGCGGAACGACACGCCGCGCAGCAGCGCGCCCACCAGCAGGCATTCCTCCACGGTCCAGCCCAGGCAGGCGATGCCGTCGAAATCGGAACCGGTCAGCTTGCAGCCCTGGAACCGGGCCGCCGCCAGGCGAGCCCGGCGCCAGTTGGCGTTGTTCAGGTCGCAGTTCTGGAACACGGCGTCGCTGGCGTCGGCCGAGGCGAAGCTGGCTTGGCCGCCGCGGCAACGCACCCATGACGTATCGGCAAGCGTGGCGCCCTGGAACGAGGCGTTCGCAATGGCGCAGGCCGTGAACCGCGCGCCGCGTAAATCCAGCCGGGAAAAGTCGGCATCCTGAAAATCGCAGTCCTGGAACGACAGCGGACTGCCCGCCGCGCGTTCAATCAAGGCCTCCATTGCCTTGCGGTCTACGTGAACGTCGGTCACGGTTTCAATCTGGTCTTGCGTCATGCTTGTTGTCTCGGTTCGATGCTCCGCGTGCGAAGCAGGAATGCGCCACGCCCGGCGGGCAAGCCCTAGGATACCAAGCTAGTAAAGTCGTGATCATGGCTTGGCGTGGACGCCTGGCATTGGCCCGACGCTATTGACCGGATCGATCCGCCACGGGATGCCACGTGGGGCACAGGTCTGCGTAGGAATGCGAGGTCGGCTTCAGCGCGGGGTCTTCTCGGACGTCGAAGCTGCCTGTCACCAGCGCAACGATCGGGCCATCGTCGATGGCGCCCAGGGTGCTGCCGCAGCGCGGACAGAACAACCGCGAGGAATCGTCGGACGATCGGTAGCGCGATGGCGCGCCGCCCGGGCCGGGCCACGCAACGTCGTCCTTCGCAAATTCCACCCAGCAAAGGCTGGGTGCGCCAGAATGCCGCTGGCAGAATTCGCAGGAGCAGGCGTGAGGATTTTGCGGCGTTCCGGTTGCGGCGAAGCGGATGTGGCCGCACAAGCAACCGCCCGTGTAGGAAGTTGTGGTCATAGGCTTTCGTAAAGGGTTACTGGAAAATCCCGCATTCGACGCAGAACGCTACCAGTTCCTGGTCGGTCTGCACATTCAGCTTGCGCATGGCGGAAATCTTTTGTCCGCTAACGGTCTTGACGCTGCGTTGTAGCGTCTCGGCAACTTGCATCATGGATTCGCCGCGGATGAAGTGGCGCAGCACTTCGAACTCTTTGGGCGACAGGCTATTGATGCGTTCGCCAATGAACCTGGTGTGAGAATCCTCGACGCCTTCGCGCTGAAAGCCGGGAGGGTAGTAGTTGCGGCCAGCTTGCAGCGTCCGTAAGGCCGTCACGATTTCGGCCAGGTTGTCGCGCTTGAGCACCACGGCGGACACCCCCGCGTCGTACAGTGCAGAAATGATCATGGGATTGGACACCATGGTCAGCACGACAAGCCGCGCGCGCGGGAAATGCCGTGCCAGGTACTGGACCAGACGGATGCCGTCGCCGTAGGTGTCGTCGCCTGGCATGGAATAGTCGGTGATGATCACATCCGGCTGGCCGCCGCGCAGATGCTCGACCAGCGCCGTCGGGCTGGACAGCGTCGCAGTGATCTCGAAACCGAGCTCGCGATCAAGCAGGTCGCGCATGGCCATCAGCACCAGGGGATGGTCATCGGCAAGGACTATTCTGAGTCGTTCCATTCGAAGGCGCACGGTGAAGTGAGCAGGTGGGACATCGGGGCCATGCTGCGCCATGACTCATACCTGAACCAGGAAAGCTCGCAGTTCAAGCATGAGCCTTGATGCCATCCGAAACGCGTGCTCGTTCCAGCCGTCACGCCTGACCTGCGTGTCGAAGGCATCGACGCGTGTCAATATTTCGGTCAGTTTTACCATGGCCAGCGCGCCGCGTATGCGATGCAGCATCAGCTGGGCCGCCTGCCCGTCGCGTTGGGCAAGCGACTGTTCCAGCGTTGCCACGTCGCTACTCATCGTGTCCAGGAAAAGGCGGCGGAGGCTGGCGGGCACGGCGGGGCCCGGGTCAGCACGTCGAGACGCTTCGCCGCCCCGCTGGGGAACCTTGGGATCGTGAGGCATGCTCAGCTCCGGACACCTTGCAGCGTCTGCAGTGCTTGGCGCATCGCGGACAGTGCCAACGGCTTGACCAGTAGACGCGTCATGCCGGCATTCTTGCCGCGGCGTTGCTCGTCTTCGAAGGCGTTCGCGGTGATGCCAAGGATGGGACCTTCATATCCCCGCTTGCGCAGTCGGCGTGTGAACTCGTACCCGTCGACAAGGGGCATGTTCAAGTCAGTCAGCACGGCGTCGAAATCCAACAAGCCGGGCAGGTTCAGCGCTTCTTGGCCATCGCCTGCCAAGACGACCGTGCAACCCAGGTGCTGCAGTTGTTCGCGCAGGATGAATTGGCTGATCGGATTGTCTTCCGCAACCAGCACCCGCAAATTCAGGGCTTCGGTTGCGGCTTTGGCTTGATGCGGCATGCTGCGGGCCAGGCCGATGTGCGCCTGGTGGATCGCCTGGCGGATGCTGGCAAGACTGTAGGCGTTGGCGAACCAGGTGCGCGGACTGCCTTCAACTGGCGCAGGTAAGCCCGGCGGATGGATGATGACTTGCGGGCCGTGCCAGTCGCCGCGCCTGTCCGTGTGCGGCCAGGCCCGCACCAGCACGGCGGCGTCCAGGGACACAGTGCCGGCCAGGGGATACGGCAAGGCCACGGCTCCCCAATGGCGCAGCCATCCGCACAAGTTGTGGACGATCTCGGGTACGGCACCCTGCACGTACACGGCCGTGCCGCTCATATCGGGGCCTGCGGCCTCGGGGGTGTCCGGCGCCTGCGGCAGCCTGACGTCGAACGTGACGCTGGTGCCCAGGCCGAGTTCGCTGACGGCGTTGATCCGGCCCTGCATCGCCTCCGCAAGGCGACGGCAGATGGACAGTCCGAGGCCCGTTCCCGGCAAGGCAGCCGGGTCGTCCGTCGACACTTGGTAATAGGGGTCGAACAAGCTGATTTGATGCTCCGGCGCGATGCCGGCGCCCGTATCCGCGACCTGAAAGCCCAGGCAGATGCCTTCGTGGCTGCTGCCGGCCAGCTTCAGGCGCAACACGATCCGGCCCGAGTCCGTGAACTTGACGGCGTTGCTGACCAGATTGTCGAGGATCTGCCGGATGCGCATGGCATCACCGATGACGGCGGCGGGCATGTCGGGGTCGGCCAGGGCATAGGTCTGCAAGCCTTTTGCTTGAGCGCGCGCGGCAAAACTGGCGACGACGCTGTTGAGCAATTCAACGGGCGAGAACGGCGCGCACTGCAACGCGGTGTGGCCGGCTTCGATGCGGGAGAGGTCCAGCGTGTCGTTGATCGTGCGCAGCAACGTCGCTGACGATTGCTGGACGGTTTCGAGATACTGCGCCTGTTGGGGGCTGACAGGGGTCAGCGAGAACAGTTCCAGCGTGCCGAGGATGCCGTATAGCGGCGTTCGGATCTCGTGGCTCATCGTGGTGAGGAACACGGTCTTGGCCTGGTTGGCGGCCTCGGCATCGCGTTTGGCCTGCAGCAGCGATTGTTCGGCGCGCCTGAGCGATGAGAGGTCCCCGGCCAAGGTTTCGTACTGGCGCACCGCGGGCAAGACAAGGTGGCGGCGGATGTAGCGCACCTGCAGGACAACGGCAAGCGTCAGCAGCAGGGAGGCGAGCGCCGCTGTCTGCAATGCGAATGCGTTGTCTTGCAGCACGCGCAGAAGCGGCGTGTAGTACACGAGCCGCCAGCCGTCGTCCCCCACTGATTTACTCAGCACCAGATAGTCGGGGATCCACCCTTGGCCCTGCAGGCCAAAAGCGTCCTTGCGTGCGGTATGCGCCAGCGCGCGGTCGGCGGCGGGGTCCGAGCTGTGCAGCACGGGGCGGTTGCGTTCGTCGAACAGCACGTAGTTGCCGGCACCAGCCTGCGGCGTATCCACGGCGGACTCTACGCCCTGGACCTCCAGGCCGATCCAGCCGGCCTCGGGTTCAACGGGGTCGAGCGGGGTGAACAGGAATAGGCGCTTGTCGGTGTCTTGCGGGGGGTGCAGCCAGATGATCCGGGTCTGTCCCGTGGCGGACGGCCGGAGGGTGACGTTGGCCAGGGTGCGTGACAGCCATGCCTGGGTATCGGCAGGGATCGGCGCCAGCGCGACTTGGTCGCGGGCGGCCATGCGCAGCGTGCTGACCTGGCGGGGTGAGCTGTAGACCACTTTGGTGCGGGCCAGCGCCACGCGGTGCAGGTCGCGGCGGGTCAGCACCAGCGCCCAGTCGTAAGCGCCATCCGCTTCCTGCAGCGGCAGGACCTCGACCTGTGGGGCGGCGCCCGTGTGGGCCAGCGCATCGTCGAGGTGTTCGCTGCCGACGTTGCGCACGGCCGATGCCGAAAGGGACCTCAGCAGCGCTTCGCGCTGGTCGAAGAATTGCTGCGCGTCGTAGGCGGCCGCGTTCATGTGGCGGCGGTGAGAGGACACGACATCGTTGAAGGCCCAGTACAGGTAGAGCGTGGCGCCGGCTGCAATACAGACGAGCAGGGCCACTGCAAGACAGTGCAGCAGTAATGAAGCCGCGCGTGGCGCGGCCTGAGGTTCAAGGGCGGGAGCGCCACGGTCTTCTACCAGCATTGTTCCGATGATAGAAACACCCGCTTACCAAGAGAATAAGAAAAATCTCAAAGTAAATAGGATTCGTGAGGATTTTCCGCCGGGCCCTCTCGTGGGAACTCCTGCCGTCCGACGGGCGCGGCTGCTCGCCCTTTCAGAACTTTCTTGTTCAGTTGGTGAGCACGTTTGGGCAGTATCGGGCAGGCGTCAATGGAGACGTCAATCGACAACGGATGATCCTGACTCAATGAAGGACGACACTCGACTTTGGCCCGTGCTTGAACAATCCATCCTGCTGCGCTTTCAGCCCGTCTTCACGGCGCAAGGCCAAGTCCACGAATACGCCGTGCTGGGACGTTCCAGGCCTTCTCTGTGGGGCGGTCTTACGCCCTCCGGGTCGGGGGCGGGGCTACAGACCGGTGTGGCTTTCTTCAACAAGTTCGATACGCCGATTGATCTGTCGTTCGAACATCCACTGGATGTGAATGCCTTCGGCTGTCTGGGAGAACGCCTGTGCGCCGAATTGGGAATCGGCTTGATCGACGAAGCGATCTGGGTCAATAAGCTGGCCTGCCATGACGACATTGCGCCGTTGACCATCCCTGCGTCAAACGTCACGTTCACAGTGCCGCTGAGCGGCAGGCTGTCCAAACGCGCCGACCTCCTGGCGCGCTATCCGGATTTTCATCCTCGCTTGCGCGCGCGGCTCACGCCCCCCGCCAAGCAGGCGGCGTCGGCGCATGGGTTCTTGCGCGTCGACGGGCTGCAGGTGGAGATTCCGCCTGGACTCTTCGAAAGCCGGTCGACGCAGGGCCGGTTCTTCACCTTGATGGAACGTGCCTGGAGCGCCAACCTGCAAGTGGTGGCAAGCGGCGTCGACGACATCCGCGATTTCGCCTGGATGCGCGCGCATGGCCAACTGCTGTACCGCGGCGCCGCGATGGCCGGGCCGCTCAGCCCGGAATGCCTGGACGCCTGGCTGCAAGCCGATAGCAGCGAGTGGCGTTCATTCAACGTCTGTACGACGCGCTTTCTTGGCTGATCGTCGGCCGGCGGGGTGTTTCAGCTTGCCGCGTCGGATTGCAAACGGCCCAAGATGAATCCGTCGACCGCGCTGGTGCGGCCGCGCCACAACGTAGGTTGGCCCGCGACAGGCGTGCCGTCGGCCGCGAAGAACAAGGCGTCGGACAAGTGGATGTAGTTGGGCAACGGATCAGCGGGTTGAGGCACGCGGAAGACGTCGCCCAGTTCGGCCAGGGAAGCATGCACGGTTGTGCGCGTCTCTGCGTCCATCGCGCCGAGCGAATTCGTGAAGCTGGCGGCGAAGCGGTCGAAGTATTCCGCGCCCGACACGATCGAGCCGGACACCAGCATGCCGCCCATCTGCAACGTGACGCCGATGCTTTCGATCTGGCTGCCGTTGTTCACCAGGTTGACCAGGAATTGAAGAAAGGCGTCCGCGCCGGGCGCGGCGTGCTTGTCCTGGACGGGGAGGGAATCGATGCTCATTGTTCGGGTCTCGGAAAGGGCGGGAAAGAGCCACAAGATACTCGAAGCGTGCGAAAAATACACAAACGGCAATAGCGGGAAAAACGGCAGAATCAGGCGTCAGACCGCCCCATCTCCGACGGTTTGCCGGCGCTACCGTGTCAGGCTGCGGGAGATCCCGCCTTCTGGATGACCGACATGAACACGACGAATATCGCGAACGCCTTGGGCGCCAGGGCATCTGGCGCGCCTTCCGCCGGCACGTCTTTCGCCGGCGCGGACAGCGCATTCCGCACTGCCTTCCTGAACGCCGCTGAGCGCAATCAGTCTGCGATGGCGGGCGGGGTGTCGGGCAGCACGGTATCGACGCCGTCCAGCGCCGAGCAGGAATTCATGGACTACGCGTCCATGTCGCTGGAAGAAAAGATGTTCTATGCCGCGCTGGCCTCGCTGGGCATCTCGAAGAAGGAATACGACGCGATGTCGGCCGACGAGCGCCTGGCGATTGCTGCCAAGCTGTCGCTGGCCATGCAGCAACTGACCAAGGCCGACAATACCGAAAAGGTCCTCTGAGCGCAGACCTGGCTAGGCCTGCACGCTGCGTGCCAGGCGTTTCGCCGCGGCTTTCAGGCGATCCCGTAGCGCATCCGGCGCGAGCACTTCAAAATCCACATCCAGCGTCATCAGCCAGTACGCCAGGGAATCCAGCGAATCGGCGCCGCATTGCAGCAGGCAGCGCGCCTCGTCCAAGGGCTGAAGCTGGCTGGCGGATTCGGCCAGCTGCTGCGCCATAACGGCCAGTGGCGCGTGCAGAATGATCTGCGCCTGTTCCGCATACGGCGCCACGTGAATCGACCGTGAGACGAACGCCCGCAGGTCTCCGCCTTCAGGCGATGGACGCGGCGTGAAATGGCCACCGACGCTCGGCGTGCCGGTAATGCGGTCGATGCGGAACGTGCGCCAATCGTCGCGCGCCGGGTCCCATGCCACCAGGTACCAGCGTTGGGCCGTGTGCGCCATACCCTGGGGTTCGACATGCCGGCGGCTGGTCTTGCCACGGATGTCGGTGTAGCCGAACTCGATCAGAAGCTGGTCACGACAGGCGGCGGCCAGCGTGGCGAGTAAGCCCGCGTCGACGGTCGGGCCGCCCCGGTCTATCGGCACGATGACCGCTTTCAAAGCCTCTACCCGGCGCCGCAGGCGCGCCGGCATGACCTGTTCAAGCTTCACCAGCGCGCGCAGCGCGGACTCTTCGATGCCTCCCACCGAACCCGTGGCCGCCGTGCGCAGCGTGATGGCCACCGCCAGCGCTTCGTCGTCATCCAGCAGCAGCGGCGGCAAGGCGTTGCCTGGGCGGAAGGCATAGCCGCCGGCGACCCCGCTGCTGGCCTGGACGGGATAGCCCAGTTCTCGCAGCCGATCGATGTCGCGTCGCAGGGTGCGCGGGTGGATGGCCAGGGTCTCGGCAAGTTCCGCACCCGCCCAGTGGCGGCGGGTTTGCAGCAGCGAGAGCAGGCGTAGCAGGCGATTGCTGGCGGTTAGCATCGGCCTACGATACCGCGAATCGAGGGCGGAATCTGTCCGCAATGGCTTCTACAGTGCGCCTGCTGACCGAGGCATTCCGCCGCGGACGAAGCTTCTTGCAGATGAATAGGAGATTTGCCCATGTCCATCGTTCTTTACTGGCACCCCAGGTCCAGTGCGCTGCCCATTGCCTGCGCCTTGACGGAACTTGGCGTGCCCCACGAGCGTGTCGTCGTCGACATCGAAGCGGGCGAACAACGGCGTCCGGAATTCCTGGCGCTCAATCCCCACGGCCAGGTGCCGACGCTGACGGTGGATGGCGCGCCGATGTTCGAGTCCCTGGCGATCCAATTGTGGCTGGGAGAACGCTATGGCGTGGACGCGGGGCTGTGGCCGGCGCCGAACACGCCGGCGCGGCTGCTGGCCATGTCTTGGTGCGCGTGGAGCTATGTGTCGTATGGCGCCGTGCTCTGGCGGGTGTACCACGCGACCCACGGAGAGGAGGCGCGCCGGGATGCCAGGCAGGCCGAGGCCGGCCTCGCGGACATGAATGCGCTGCTGGCCGTGCTGGACGGTCATCTGTCCAAGCAACCCTGGATCCTGGGCGCGGCATATTCGCTGGCCGACCTGATCGTCGGATCGGTGGTCGGGTACAGCGCCTTCCTGGGGGCGGTGCAGAACCACCCGCATGTGCGGGCATGGTGCGACCGGGTCAATGCCCGGCCGGCCATGCAGATCGCCGCCTAGGGCGGCGCACCGTCCTACCAGCCCCAGCAGGTGCCTGCCGCGGGCTTGCCGCAAGCGCGGTAGTTGACGGCGAACCACAGCTTGCCGGCGTTGCGCGGGGTGTTGTCGCTCTTGACGTCGTTACGGATCAGCTCGTCCAGCGTGTCGCGCGAGCCCTTGATGGAAACGCCGGCCGCGACGTTCGCCACCAGCGGAATCCCGCCAAGGCTGGCCGCCGTACGATCGTCGAACACGATGTCGGTGGCGGCCAGGGCACCCATCTTCAAGGACGCGTCGCGCACGGCGGTGGCGTAGCTGTCGTTCGCGCCGCCCGGCACCAGCGTCGCGTTGAACGAGCTGGCCGCCAGGATCTGTGCGGGCGTCGCAGGCGCTTGCATCTTGTACTGGTCAAGCGCAGGCAACTGGCCCGCCGCGGCCTGGCGGCGCAGCCAGTCGCCCCACAGGAATTCCGCGAACTCGGGCAGGCTGCCGTTCTTGTAGGCGACGTCGCGGGTGTAGTAGACCAGCGAGCGGTAGCGGTCCTCTTGCATGCCGCCGGCCTCGTCGGCGTTGGCCATGCCCAGGCGGGTGGGCAACTGGTCCACGGTGATGGGCTGGTTCTGGCCGTCGCGCAACCAGGCGCGGCGCTCGTCGACCATGCGTTGCCAGAAAGCAGCCGCAGTGGGCAGGTCGCTGTAGTTGGCGTCGACCTTCACCCAGACGGGCAGCTTGGGGCCTCCGTCGAAAATTGTGCGCAAGGACGAGAACGTGTGGTGGCCGTCGGTCAGGTACAGATTGCCGTCCCAGCCGACCACGACGGTCTTCAGGTTTTCCGTATGCGTGCCCGGCGCGTCCTTGCAGGCGAAGGTGGCAGGCTGGTCCAGCCGCGCGGCGCGGGCCGTGGCGATGTCCGCGAACTTCTGCGCGCGTTCGGTGCCACCCATGTCTTCGCAGTAATCGTCGAATTTCTTGCCGACGGTGCGGTCCAGATAGTCCAGCTGCAAGGCGGGATCGGCCGCCCACGTGGACCGATTGAAGTCGCCTTGCCAGCGTCCCAGCTTGTAGTAGATCTGGTCGTAGCCGATGGCGGCTTGCGTGGGGTTCAGCTCTTCGATGCGGACCTGGATGACGTCGCCGGCCTTGGCCTTCAGATAGGCGGTGTTGCGCGTGGGCGTCTCGGGTTCCGGCGCCGGGTCGACGACAACAGGCGGCGGGGTGACGGCGGGCGTGTCGTCGTCGTCATCGCCGCCGCCATTGCAGGCGGCAAGGGCCAGGGGCAACAAGGCCGCGGCCAGCAGGCGCGCGAGGGGGCGGTGGATCAGGGCGGGATTCTGGAGGGTAGAGGTCTGGGTCATTGGCCGGCAGGGGCTGCGATCGAAAGGTGTCGAATCATGACTGGCGCGTATGTCCCGCGTATTGCACTGCCGGCGGCTAGGGGAAATTCCCAATGCCGGCGTGCTTGTCCATAATCTACCTGTGATTCATGAAAAGGATACCGGCAATGGCGATCATCAAATTCTGGCGGGCTTGTTTTGTTGCGGTCTTGAGCGCCGTGGGCGCGGGGGCGCTGGCGGCCGAGGATCCGGCTGCGCAACTGCGGACCGCCGCCGCGCAGGGCGAGACGGCCCGCGTGCGCGAATTGCTGGCCATCGGCGCACCGCTGGAGACGCGGGACGGGCAGGGCAACACCGCCTTGCTGCGTGCGACCCAAGGCAACCATGCTGAAACTGCGCGCGTCCTGATCGAGGCGGGGGCGGACGTGAACGCGCAGAACCAGATGCAGGACAGCGCCTACCTGCTGGCGGGTGCGCAAGGCTATCGCGAGATCCTGGACCTGACGCTACGCCACGGCGCAGACCTGAAAAGCACCAACCGCTATGGCGGCACGGCGCTGATCCCCGCATGCGAACGCGGCCACGTCGAGATCGTGAAGACGCTGCTGAAGGCTGGGGTGGACCCCAACCATGTAAACCGGCTGGGCTGGACGGGGTTGCTGGAAGCCATCATCTTGAGCGACGGCGGCCCGCGCCATCAGGAGATCGTGGCGCTGTTGATCGAGGGCGGCGCCGACGTGAACCTGGCCGACGGCGATGGCCGCACGCCGCTTGCGCATGCCCGCCAACGCGGGCAGCGTGCCACGGTTCAGTTGCTGGAACGCGCGGGCGCGCGCGGGTGAGGCCGACGCTGCGTGGCCAGCAGCAGCGCACATACTGCGAGCCACGCGCAAGACAAGGGTAGGGCCGAGTCAAAGGGCAGCCACGAACTGGCCGCCAATCCCGCGCCCAACAGGGTGTAGTAACCAAGCCCGAACAAGGCGCCCGCCCGTCCCAGGCAGTGGCCGTACTGCTTCAAGGCCGGTCCAAGCAGGTTCGGGATGGCGAGCCCATAGCCTGCAAAGAGGGGCAACGCCGCGATGGCCCACACCAGCCCCGGCTGCGGCAACAGCCACACCACGGCGCATTGCGCCACTACGCCGGCCAGGACGCAGCGCAAGCCATAGCGCACGCGTTGCGCCGGACCGGTTTCGGCCGGCAGACGCCGGTTGCTGGCCGCGCCCAGGCAGCCGGCAGCGGCAACGGCCAGGCCGGCCCAACCGAATCCCAGGCCGGGCAGAGGGCCAACCATGAACGGGCCAGCGGAATAGAACGAGAACACCAGGAAGTTCAAGCCGGCGACCTGCACGGCGGTGCGCCGCAGCGGCGCGTCCGCCAGCATGTGGCGGCCAAGGGTCCGTAGCGGGACAGCGGCCGTGGCGGCGCCACGCGTCTCGATAAGGAGGCGGCCGCCCGCGCCCAGCAGCAGCATGATGACCAGTGCAATGGTCAGCAGCACGCCCTGGTAACCCAGGCGGTCCGAGACCAGTTGGCCGACCAAGGGTCCGACGGCGGGGGACCACGCCAGCACCGCGCCCAATGTCACGAAATAACGCGTCAGGGCGTCGCCGGCCAGACGGTCGCGCAACAGCGTCTGCGTCGCGACCGAGCACGTCGCCAGTCCGGCCGCCTGGACGAAACGGCCGAACAACAAGGCTTCGAAACTAGGCGCCGCCAGCGCGCATAGCGTCCCGGCCAGGCCTGTGGCCAGGCCGGCGAGCAAGGCGGGACGGCGGCCCCAGACGTCGGCCAGATGTCCCCACAGCAGGACACCCAGCGCGAAGCCCAGGAAGAAGATGCCCATGACGGATTGGGCTGCGCCGGCGTCCAGTCGCCAGTGCCGGGTCAGGTCCGGCAGGGCGGGGGCAAGAATGGTCTCGGCAATCTGCGGCAGGGCCAGAAGCGCAAGGATCAAGCCGCGCGGCGGCAGCCCATCGCGGCGGGCGGAGGCGTGTTTCATGGGTGCGGGAAAAAAGGGCCTAGCGTATCCAGCCTGGGCGAAGCAAAATCAAGCTGTTTCGCCATAAAACATCGTCAATCCGACATGCCGCATTACTCGCCAGAATCCGTCCTGGATCCCGATAGCGCCGTTTGCCCCGTTGTCGGGCTGGCCATCGATACCCGCGCCCACGCCTCGGATTGGCACACGCATCGCCGCACGCAGCTGCTTTACCAGGCCGAAGGCGGGGTCACGCTGTTCTTGCCGGACCGGGTGGGGCAACTGGCGCCGCTGCAGGCCGCATGGCTGCCCGCTGGCTGCACGCACCGCACGGCCATGCATGGCACGTTCGCCTACCGCAGCCTGTATTTCGACGTGCAGGCCTATCCGGGATTGCCGGCCGAACCGCAGATCCTGGACGTCAATCCCCTGTTGCGCGAGTTGATCCTGCGCGTGACGGATTGGTCGGCCGACGCCGGACTCACCGCGGCGCAGAGCCGCATTGTGGATACCTTGCTGGATGAATTGGCGGCAGCACCCGCTGCGCCCATGCCTCTGCCGATGCCGCGCGACCGCCGGCTTGTGCCCATTGCCCGCGAATTGCTGGCGAACCCGGCTTGCCCGCTGTCCCTGGAGGATTGGGCCAGCCGCGTGGGCGCCAGCAGCCGCACCGTGGAGCGCTTGTTCCTGACCGAAACCGGACTGCCGTTTGCCCGCTGGCGCACGCAGACCCGCTTGCTGTTCGCCCGGGCGCGGTTGGCCGAAGGCATGTCGGTCACGGCCGTCGCGCACGCGGTGGGGTACGCCAGCGACAGCGCGTTCATCGCGATGTACCGCCGCATCTACGGCGAATCGCCCGGCGATAAAAAACGCCGGCCCCGTTAGGGGCCGGCGCGTTTTGACGCTGTGCGACGCTTAGAACTGGTGGCGGATGCCCACGCCTGCGGCGGTGCTCTTCAGCCCGTCGATGAACGCGTAATCCGTGCCGTACGAACCGTAGGCGTACAGATTGGTGCGCTTGGACAGGTCGTAGGTGTAGCCCACGCTGTAGACGTTCATGTTGGCATCGCCGCCCGTCAACTTGTCGTTGGACGGGGCGACGTGTTGCCACGAGGCGAAGACGCTGCTGGCGCCGCCCACGGGCAGGGTCGCGCCCAGCATGTAGGCGTTCGCCTTGAAGCCGTTCACGAAGCGGTTGGTGCCGAATTCGTCGCTGAAGGGCGTGCCGGCGGGCAGGTCCTGGCCGACGAACCAGCCGTCGGTGGTGCGGCCGTAGGCGGCGGCCAGCTTCACGACTTCCAGGTCATACGACACGCCCAGCGCGTACTGGCGCGGCGTGGCGTCCTGGTCGATCGTGGTGCTGCGGTGCGAGCCGTTCATCTGGTCGTACGTCAGCGCGACGTTCAGCGGGCCTTGCACGTAGCGCAGGCCGGCGGTGATGCCGCGCGTGTTGTCGGCGGTGCGAAAGCCCGTCTGGTCGGCGGTCGTGTCGTCCGCGTTGAACGAGTAGCCGATGCCGAATTCAAAACCGTTCACCGAAGGGGTGCGGTACATGACCATGTTGTCCCAGCGCATGGTGTTGGCCGCGCTGAAACCCAGGCCCAGGTTGGATTGGGTGTAGCTGGTGTAGAAGGGATCGATGTCGGCCAGGTAGTTTGAGCCGATCGTGGCTTGGCGGCCGAAATCCAGCTGGCCCCAGGCGTCGTTGGCCAGGCCGATGGTGGCTTGGCGGCCGAACAGGCGGCCGGATTGTCCGCGCTGGCCGTTGGCGGAGTCGAAACCGCTTTCCAGCTTGAAGACGGCACGCAGGCCATCGCCCAGATCTTCGGATCCGCGCAGGCCCCAGCGGGAGCCGGCCTGGATGCCGTTGATCATGCCGAGCTTGCTACCACTGTAGCCGTCGCCTTTGATCTTGTTGTAGCCGATGCCGGTGTCGATGACACCATAGAGGGTGACTGACGGTTCTGCCTGAGCGATGCCTGTAAAAGCGGTCAGCATCGCAGCGGCGAGCAGCGTCTTTTTCATCCGGGGATCTCCTGGGGATTTGGGTGGGAAAAAACAAAGGGAACAGCACGCTCGGCATAGCGCCAAGCGGTGTTCCCAGACCCCAGTGTAAAACATTTCCGTTAATTTCTGCTTATTGCATAGGATGTTCCGGCTATTCCTGTTAATTCCTGGGCGCTGGTCCTTGGCATGATCGGCTTGCCTCACGGTGCTCCGTTTGACTGCCGCACGCCATAGTGGCATCTTGCCCCGAAGTCTTACTTACGGAGCTGCCCGTGGACTATCCACTGCCCCTCGTCACCGTCGATGCCGTCTTGCTCACCTTACGGGCGGGTGGACTGGAAATCGCCCTGCACCAGCGCGACCGTGCGCCCTATAAGGACGCGATGGCGCTGCCGGGCGGGGTGGTGCACGTGGACGAAGACGCCAGCACCGAAGCCAGCATCCGCCGCGTGCTGCGGGACAAGACCGGGTTCGAGCCGCGCTACCTCGAGCAGTTGCAGGTGTTCTCGGGGCCGGGCCGCGACCCGCGCAAGTGGTCGCTGTCCGTTTCCTATGTGGCCCTGGTGCCGGCGGCCGAGCTGGAGGCCGCGACGCAGGCCGGGTTCCGGTTTGTGAACGTGGACGCGCTGCCGCCCTTGGCGTTCGACCATGCGGACATCGTGGCGGCCGCCGTGGCTCGCTTGCGTGGCAAGTCCAGTTATTCGACCTTGCCGTTCTTCCTGTTGCCGGAGCGCTTCACCCTGACCGAGCTGCAACACACCTATGAAGCCATCCTGCAGACGCGGCTGGAGAAATCGAATTTCCGCCGCAAGATGGAGGCGTGGGGCGTGTTGGAAGCCACCGAGGACTACGTGCTGGGCGCGCAGCGTCCCGCGCGCCTGTATCGCCTGAAGGACTTTGCCTTGTTCGACCGCAGCGTCGGATAAGCGCCGCACCCTTTGTATTCAACATAGTTGCAAATCAACAATAAGTGGGCTTATACTGGCCTCACTTAGTTTTAAAGTGCCACTAAGGGCTGATCATGTTCACCATCACTGCGGTAGTAGAAGGACAACGCCAGAGCGAGACGCCGGCTGCGTTCGTGTTCCCCGGGGGCGAAAGCCAGGTCACGGTGCCCGCGGGATTGCAGGCCAGGGCCGATGCGGCTAGCGAGTTCCGCATCCACGCCCTGTTGAAGTCGGCCGACGACGTCATGCAGTTGCTGATGCTGACGGACGCGCTGCGCCGCCTGAACCCGGCGGCGCCGGTGCATCTGGACATGCCCTATGTGCCGTACGCCCGGCAGGACCGCGTCTGCAATCCGGGCGAGGCGCTGGGGGCGGCCGTGTTCTGCAAGTTGATCAACGATCAGCAATACGCCACGGTGACCGTGGTGGAACCGCACAGCGATGTGACACCCGCGCTGCTGCAGCGCGTGCGAGTGGTCGACGCCGCCGCCTTCCTGAAGAACGCGCTGGCCGCCTCGGTCTTTGCCGACGGCGTGACCCTGATGGCGCCTGACGCCGGGGCGCGCAAGCGCGTGCAGGCGCTGGCCAAGAAGCTGGGCGTGGCTGACGTGCGCTTCGCTGAAAAGGTGCGCGACCCGCAGACCGGCCGCATTACCGAGACCCGCGTGCCCGATGACATCCCCGCGCAACCCGTGCTGGTGGTCGACGACATCTGCGACGGCGGCCGCACCTTCCTGGAACTGGCTGCCGCCTTGCGCGATAAGACGCGCCAGCCGCTTTACCTGTACGTCACGCACGGCCTGTTCAGCAAGGGCCTGGGCGAGTTGAACGTCCGCTACGCAGGCATCTTCACCGCATTCGACTGGACCGGCACCGAAGGCGCTGGCGCCCCGGTAATCGTCAATTAAGTAGGAAACCGAGCCATGAATACCCGCGACTCCCTTACCGTCAAGAACGGCATCAATCCCTTCCTGCAGGCCGACTTCTACAAGACCGGTCACCCGTTCCAGTATCCCCAGGGCACCAACAAGATCCTGGCCAACTTCACGCCGCGTTCGGCCCGGCTTGCGCCGGTGTTGCCCGAACTGTTCGACGGCAAGATCGTCTGGTTCGGCCTGCAGGGCTTCATCAAGGAAATCTTGATCGACCTGTTCGACCGCGAATTCTTCGGCAAGCCCGCCGGTGCCGCCGTGCGCCAGTATCAGCGCCGTGTGGACAATGCGCTGGGCAAGGGCGCGGTTACCGTGGACCACCTGCAGGCGCTGTATGAACTGGGCTACCTGCCGCTGGAAATCCGTTCGGTGCCCGAGGGCGCGCGGGTGGATATCCGTGTGCCGCCGGTGACCTTCGTCAACACCCACCCGGAATTCGCGTGGCTGGTCACCTATATCGAAACGCTGTTCAGTTGCGAATCGTGGAAGGCGTCGACGGTGGCCACGATCGCCTTCGAGTACCGCAAGCTGTTGACCTACTTCGCCCGCCTGACGGGCAGCCCGATGGACTTCGTGAACTGGCAGGGGCATGACTTTTCGATGCGCGGCATGGCGGGCCTGTATGACGCCCGCAAGTGCGGCGCGGGTCACCTCTTGTCGTTTACCGGCACCGACACGA
This sequence comes from Achromobacter sp. FW305-C-13, assembly GCF_058783475.1. Taxonomy (NCBI): domain Bacteria; kingdom Pseudomonadati; phylum Pseudomonadota; class Betaproteobacteria; order Burkholderiales; family Alcaligenaceae; genus Achromobacter; species Achromobacter sp. FW305-C-13. The sequence goes on from NZ_JBYSYN010000002.1 coordinate 1,157,938, forward strand.
TTCCGGCCATCGACTATCTGGAAGATCTCTACGGCGCGGATTCCGACCGCGAACTGATCGGCGGCTCCGTGCCGGCCACGGAGCACTCGGTCATGTGCCTGGGCAGCAAGGAGGGCGAAATCGAAACGATCCGTCGCCTGGTCACGCAGGTCTATCCGGCGGGCATCGTGTCGGTGGTCTCGGATACCTGGGACTTCTGGCAGGTGGTGACGGACTTTGCCGCCGCGTTGAAGCCGGAGATCCTGGCGCGCCAGCCCGACGCTTTCGGCAACGCCAAGGTCGTGTTCCGCCCCGATTCAGGCGACCCCGTGAAGATCCTGACCGGCTACTTCTGCACCGACGTCGCCAGCGTGGAAGACACTACGGCAATGGCTGCCGCACGCCGCGACGGCTTCGAGGCGGTACGCGATGCCGCGACCGGCGCGTACTGGCTGCTGGACGAAGATGCACGCGCAAGCCAATCGCTGCGCGAGGCCGAAGTGAAGGGCGCGGTGCAGTGCCTGTGGGATAGCTTCGGCGGCGTGGTGACGGAGCGAGGCTACAAGCTGCTGGACTCGCACGTGGGCCTGATCTACGGTGACTCCATCACGCTGGCCCGTGGCCGCGACATCCTGGTCCGGCTGGAAAAGAAGGGTTTCGCCTCTGGCAACGTCGTGCTGGGCATCGGGTCCTACACCTATCAATACCTGACGCGCGACACCTTCGGTTGGGCGTTGAAGGCCACGTATGCCGAAGTCAACGGCGAACCCCAGGAGCTGGTGAAGGACCCGGTGACCGATTCGGGCGTGAAGCGCTCGGCCAAGGGCCTGCTGCGGGTCGATGAAACGGCCACGGGGTATGTGCTGCATGACCAGCAGACACCCGAGCAAGCCGCGGGCGGCGCATTGGTGCCGGTGTTCCGCGACGGCAGCCTGCTGGTGGAGCAAAGTCTGGCGCAGATCCGGGAACGGCTGCAAGGTTCGTGGGTGTGCCCGGAGCTGGGTAGCATCGATTGGGCGGGGCGTTGAAGGGCTGGCCAGACGGGGTGATCCCACCGCGAGGCCATTGCACGAGGCGGTTCGTAAAAAAAGCTCCCGAGGGAGCTTTTGGTGCGGGGTCTCAGGCCTTGCGGCGTGCGCGTCTTTCTTCGCGCACGAAGATCACCACACCCACGATGATCATCAGCGCCAGCGCATACCAGGTGATGGCATAGACCAGATGGTTGTTCGGGAAGCTCAGCACCGTCAGGCCGCCGACCGGCGCTTTCGCGGGATCCCGGCCCGGGCTGGACGCGGCGTCGGCGTCGATGAAGTAGGGCGCCACGTCGGTCAGGCCGCGCGCGGCGGCGATTGCCGGCAGGTCGCGTGAATACCAGAGGTTGGCGGCGGGATCGTTGTTGCGCAGGAAGCCGCTGCCGGGTTCGCCCATGCGCAGCAGGCCCGTGACGCTGCCCTCGGCCGGCGGTTGCGTGGCCGCGGCCTGGTTCTTGCGCCATTCCGGCAGCACGAAGCCGCGGTTGACCAGCACCGTGCCGCCGTCCGGCAACTGCAGCGGGGTCATGACCCAGTAGCCGCTGCCCAGTTCGGTGGCGGCCTGCACCAACGTCTGGCGGTCGTATTGATACGTGCCGGAAGCGGCCACGTGGCGGTACTCGGCATTGTTGAAGCTCAGCGACCGCCAATCGCGTTTGCCTGGCGCCGGCGTGGTAGCCGCATGGGCCCGCTGGTCGACTTGGGCGATCAGGTCGCGCTTCCAGGCCAGGCGATGCACCTGCCAGGTGCCCAGGGCGCACAGGCCTGCGAAGAGCGCGGCAGCAACCACCCCCAGGATGACCAGGGTGGTTTTGCTGCGCGGATTACGGGAGGTGTCGCCGGAGTGAGTGTCTTTTACTGCTGCCATCAGGGCATATTCCGCATGTCGTGTGTGGACATGGGCATCATATTGGAGTTCAAGTGATACATGATCCAGATTGACCCGCTGAGCGTGATTACGACCAGCACCAGCGTGAATATTAACGCCAACATGTTCCACCCGCTTTCGGACTTGGCGTCCATGTGCAGGAAGTACACGATGTGCACGACGATCTGCACCACGGCAAAGGCCAGGATCACCAGCGCGGTCGTACGCGAATTGGCGAAGACCCGGTCCATCACCAGCCAGAACGGAATGGCGGTCAGGATGGCTGCCAGGACAAAGCCCGTCACGTAGCTTTTCAGCGTGCCGTGGCCCGCGCCGTCATCGTCGTCGTGGTGATCGTGGCCGCCGCCATGGCCGTGGCCGCCATGCCCGTGATGGGCCAGGTTTTCCATGTGCGAGCTCATGGCAGTACTCCCATCAGGTACACGAAGGTGAACACGCCCACCCAGATCAGGTCCAGGAAGTGCCAGAACATCGACAGGCACATCAGGCGGCGCCGGTTTTCGGGGATCAGGCCGTGCATCTGCACCTGGATCATCATCGTCACCAGCCAGACGATGCCGAAGGTGACGTGCAGGCCGTGGGTGCCGACCAACGTGAAGAACGATGACAGGAAGGCGCTGCGCTGCGGGCCAGCTCCCTGGTGGATCAGGTGCGCGAACTCATACAGTTCCAATGACAGGAAGCCCAGCCCCAGGATGCCCGTGACGGCCAGCCACAGCTGGGTGGCGCCGATACGGTTGCGCCGCATCTCCAGCATGGCGAAGCCATAAGTGATGGACGACAGCAGCAGCAAGGAGGTGTTCACCGCCACCAGCGGCAGGTCGAACAGGTCGGCACCCGATGGGCCCGCCGCGTAGTTGCGGCCCAGCACGCCGTATGTCGCGAACAGGCAGGCGAAGATGAGGCAGTCGCTCATCAGGTAGACCCAGAACCCCAGCAGGGTGCCGTTCTTGGGATGGTGTTCGCCCGCGACGTAGAACACGGGCTCCGGGGGCGGCGTGGTGCCGCCGGGCAGGGTGGGGGCCAAGGTATCAGACATGTTTCGCCAACAGTCGTGTGCGGGTAGCTTCTTCGCGCACGACCTCGTCGGCCGGCACGTAGTAGTCACGCTTGTAGTTGAAGGTATGGACGATGGAGACCAGGATCAGCGCCACGAACGACAGCACCGCCAGCGGCCACATGTGCCAGATCAGCGCAAAGCCCATCACCACGCTGATCGCCGCCAACACGATGCCGGCCCAGGTGTTCTTCGGCATGTGGATGGGGATGAAGCCCTGTTGCGGCCGTTGGTAGCCGTGCTGCTTCATCTGCCACCAGGCATCCAGGTCATGCACGCGCGGCGTGAAGGCGAAGTTGTAGTTGGGCGGGGGCGACGACGTGGACCATTCCAGCGTGCGGCCGTCCCAGGGATCTCCCGTGTTGTCGCGCAACTGGTCACGGCGGCGGTAGCTGACCACCAGCTGGATGATGAAGCTGGCGATGCCGCACGCGATCAGCAGCGCGCCGAAGGCCGCCACCTGGAACCAGATCTGCAGCGACATGTCTTCGAAGTGGTTCACGCGGCGCGTCACGCCCATCAACCCCAGCACGTACAGCGGCATGAACGCCACGTAGAAGCCCACCAGCCAGAACCAGAACGAGCACTTGCCCCAGAACGGGTCGAGCTTGTAGCCGAACGCCTTGGGGAACCAATACGTGATGCCGGCCATCAGCCCGAACAGCACGCCGCCGATGATGACGTTGTGGAAGTGCGCAATCAGGAACAGGCTGTTGTGCAGGGCGAAGTCGGCAGGCGGCACGGCCAGCAGCACGCCCGTCATGCCGCCGATCACGAAGGTGACCATGAAGCCCATCGTCCACAGCATCGGCACCTCGAAGCGGATGCGGCCGCGGTACATCGTGAACAGCCAGTTGAAGATCTTGGCGCCGGTCGGGATCGAGATGATCATCGTCGTGATCCCGAAAAACGAGTTCACGCTGGCCCCGGACCCCATGGTGAAGAAGTGGTGCAGCCAGACCAGGTACGACAGCACCGTGATCACCACGGTGGCGTACACCATGGACGCATAGCCGAACAGGCGCTTGCTGCAGAAGGTGGACACGACTTCGGAGAAGATGCCGAAGGCGGGCAGAATCAGGATGTAGACCTCGGGGTGGCCCCAGATCCAGATCAGGTTCACGTACATCATGGCGTTGCCGCCGAAGTCCGCCGTGAAGAAGTTGGTGCCAACGTAGCGGTCCATGGACAGCAGGGCCAGCACGGCGGTCAGCACGGGGAAGGCGGCCACGATCAGCACGTTGGTGCACAGCGCGGTCCAGGTGAAGATGGGCATGCGCATCATGGTCATGCCGGGCGCGCGCATCTTCACGATGGTGACCAGCAGGTTGACGCCGGATAGCAGGGTTCCCACCCCTGCTATCTGCAAGGCCCAGATGTAGTAATCGACCCCCACGTCCGGACTCTGCATGATCCCCGATAAGGGTGGATACGCCAGCCACCCCGTGCGCGCGAATTCGCCGACGAACAGCGACATCATGACCAGCACGACGCCGCCTGTCGTCATCCAGAAACTGAAGTTGTTCAGGAAGGGGAAGGCCACGTCGCGCGCGCCGATCTGCAGCGGCACGATGTAGTTCATCAGCCCCGTGACCAGCGGCATGGCCACGAAGAAGATCATGATCACGCCATGCGCGGTGAAGATCTGGTCATAGTGGTGCGGCGGCAGGTAGCCCGTCGAGTCGCCGAAGGCCACGGCCTGCTGCAAGCGCATCATGATGGCGTCGGCGAAGCCCCGCAACAGCATCACGATGCCCAGGATCACATACATGATCCCGATCTTCTTGTGGTCGATGCTGGTGAACCATTCGTGCCACAGGTAGCCCCATTTCTTGTAGTACGTGATGGAGCCCAGCACGACGATGCCGCCGACCGCCACCATGAAGAAGGTGGCAAGCAGGATGGGTTCGTGGAGGGGAATGGCGTCCCAGGTCAGTCGACCGAAGATCAGCTTGATGAGGTCTGGTTGATCAGGCATCTCGATTCCAGCGTAAAGACCACAATTTCATGAAGCCCCTGCATCGGCCGGCCCGTGTCGCGACGGACTCGCGGCAAGCCGCTACAACACGAGCCCTTCGGTGGACGTGCACATGGCGCCTACATACTTGCGCGGCGGCGTGCCGGTCAGGCCCAGGCGTTCGCGCGTTTCCGTGTCCAGCGTGGTGACGTTGAGCGCACCAGGAATGCCCATGCCGCCTTGCGAGTCGATGGCCATCGCGTCCTTCATGCACATGCGGTTGCCTTCGACGCAGCGGTTCACGATGGCATCGAACAGGCCGGGCGCAAAGGTGGCGTAGTGCTGCACCGGGTTGCGTTCGCTGGGCTGTTCAAGCTTCAGGTAGGCGTCGCGGCTGAGCTTGCCGGTGGACGCGCGGGCGTCGGCCACCCACTTGTCGAAGCCCTGCTGATCCAGGCCATGGAACTTGAAGCGCATGCCCGAGAAGCCCGAGCCGCTGTAGTTGGCGGACAGGCCTTCGTATTCGCCGGGGTGGTTGATCACCGCGTGCAGCGTCGTCTGCATGCCGGGCATGGCGTAGATCTGGCCCGCCAGCGCCGGCACGAAGAAGGAATTCATCACCGTCGACGACGTGATCTTGAACTGGATGGGGCGGTCGACGGGTGCTGCCATCTCATTGACGGTGGCGATGCCTTGCTCGGGATACAGGAACAGCCATTTCCAGTCCAGCGCCACCACTTCGACGACAAGCGGCTTGGTGCCCGCGGGTACCTCGCGCCCTTCGGACAAGCGTGCAAGCGGCCGGTAGGGATCGAGCTGGTGCGTGCTGACCCAGGTCAACGCGCCCAGCGCGATGATGATCAGCAGCGGCGCGGCCCAGATCAGCAGCTCCAGCATCGTGGAGTGGTTCCATTCCGGGTCGTAGTGAGCTTGCCTGTTGCTGGCCCGATAGCGCCACGCGAACAGGAAAGTCAGGAAGATCACCGGCACGATGATCAGCAGCATCAAGCCGGTGGAGATGATGATCAGATTACGCTGTTGAAGCGCGACATCGCCTGATGGCGACAGCAGCACCGCATTGCATCCGGCGAGCAATGGCAGGGCGGCAATCAGGATCAATCCGCGGAGCCTTGTGAAGGACGGCATAGCCATACCTCGAAACGTAACCGTGGGAGGTAAACGCAACACTACGCTGGAAGCCGCGAAAAATCTAGGGTAAAAAGAACAAAAGTGTGCAGGGCAGTGGCGTATTTCGGACCTCCTACAGTGAGCAAACCCATGTCGACCACCACGCAATATCCCGGTCATGCCCCCGCTGTTCCCGGCCCGGGGCCAACGGCCGGCGGGGCCAGCCACGCCAAGGTGGCCCCGGGTGAAATCGCCGTCGGCGTGGTGGTGGGACGCGCCTCTGAATACTTCGATTTCTTTGTATTCGGCATCGCCTGCGTGCTGGTTTTTCCGAAGGTCTTCTTCCCCTTCGAACCGCAGCTGGAAGGCACGCTCTGGGCCTTCGTCATCTTCTCTTTCGCGTTCATCATGCGTCCCATCGGCACCGCGCTGTCGATGGCGATCCAGCGGCGTTGGGGCCGCGCCACAAAGCTGACTGTCGCGCTGTTCCTGCTGGGTACCGCCACGGTGGGCATGGCGTTCCTGCCCAGCTACAACACCATCGGCGCGCACGCGATCACCTTGCTGGCGGTATTCCGCTGCTTGCAAGGGTTGGCATTCGGCGGGTCATGGGACGGGTTGCCGTCGTTGCTGGCGCTGAACGCGCCGCCCAACCGCCGCGGTTGGTATTCGATGATGGGCCAGCTGGGCGCGCCCGTCGGCTTCATGGTGGCCAGTGCGCTGTTCCTGTATCTGCACGTCACGCTGACGCAGTCCGACTTCCTGGAGTGGGGCTGGCGCTATCCGTTCTTCGTCGCCTTCGCCATCAACGTGGTGGCGCTCTTCGCCAGGTTGCGCCTGGTCGTCACTGAGGAATACACACAGTTGCTGGAAGAGGGCGAGCTTGAACCCATCAGCATTGCCGAGATGCTGCGTTCGCAGGGATATAACCTTTTCATTGGCGCGTTCGCGGCCTTGGCCAGCTATGCGCTGTTCCACCTGGTCACGGTGTTTCCGCTTTCCTGGATCGCGGTCAGCGCCACGCAACAGATATCCGACGTGCTGATCGTGCAGATCATCGGCGCAGTGATCGGCATCCTGGGCACGGTGGCTTCGGGCTGGCTCGCCGACCGCATCGGCCGGCGCACCACGTTGGGCTTGCTGGCCGTGCTGATCGCCGTGTTTGCGCTGTTCACGCCGTGGCTGCTGGGCGGCGGGCCGATGGGGCAGGACGCGTTCATCCTGGTGGGCTTCGCGCTGCTGGGCCTGTCGTATGGCCAGGCCTCGGGCACGGTCACCGCGAACTTCACGCGCCGCTTCCGCTATACCGGCGCGGCGCTGACCTCCGACATGGCATGGCTGATTGGCGCGGCCTTCGCGCCGCTGGTTGCGTTGGGCCTGTCGGCGCGTTTCGGCTTGGTGGCCGTCAGCATCTATCTGCTGTCGGGCGCCGCGTGCACCTTGCTGGCGCTGCGCATCAACAAGGTGCTGGAAACGCGTGACTGATGGATAAGGGCTTGGGCGGCTTAGCCGCCGAAGCCTTCCAGCACGTTCGCCACATTGATCCCCACGTCGGCCACGGCATAGCCGCCTTCCATCGTGAAGACCGCGGGCAGCCCAAGGCTGGCCAGATGGCGGCCCACTTGCAGGTAGTCGGCGCTTTTCAGCTTGAACTTGGAGATGGGGTCGCCTTCGTAGGTGTCCACACCCAACGCGATCACAACCGCGTCGGCCTTGAACGCCCGGATGGCGGCGATGCCTTGTTCCAGCGCGTCGGTCCACGCGGCAAAACCGGTGCCCGCGGCCAGCGGCAGGTTCAGGTTGGCGCCTGCGCCCGCGCCTGCCCCATGTTCATCGGCATAGCCCAGGAAGAACGGGTATTCGGTGGTCGGGTCGCCATGCACCGAGACCGTCAGCACGTCGCCGCGTTCATAGAAGATGCTTTGCGTGCCATTGCCGTGGTGGTAATCCACGTCAAGGATGGCGACGCGTTCGGCGCCCGCGTCGCGCAAGGCTTGCGCGGCCAGCGCGGCGTTGTTCAGGAAGCAGTAGCCGCCGAAGAAATCGGCGCCGGCATGGTGGCCCGGCGGGCGCGTCAATGCCATGGCGGCACGGGGGCCACCGGAGGCGGTGACGGCGCGCGCGGCGTCGATGGCGCAGGCTGCGCCGGCGGTGGCCGCTTCCCAGGTGCCCGCCGTCAGCGGACAGCCGCTGTCGAACGAGAACAGGCCGACGCGCGCCGCGAAATTGGTGGGTTCGATATCGTGGCGGAAGCCGCGCACGGGCCAGACCGAAGGCAGGATGTCGATGTCGGCGTTGGCCGGATCCAGCGCGACCCAGTCGCGCCATGCGCTGGCCAGGAAGTCCACATAGCGCGGGGTGTGCACGCGCTTGATCAGGTCCATGTCGGGCGCGGACGGGGCCAGCAGATCGCCGATGCCGCGTTGACGCAACGCGTCCAGCACGTATTCCAGCCGGGCCGGCGTTTCGTGGCAGGGGACGAGCTTGCCGCGGAACATCTCCTGGCGGCCAGCATGCTTGTCATGGACGGGGTTGTGAAAGATCTGCACGGCGTCGGGGTCCTTGGGTTGTTCAACGCATTCTGTTTGACGGCAAGAGCGCCACTATAGCGGCCGGAACGCGTACCACGCTACGGCTGGCAGCTCGCGAAAAACGGAGTACAGGTCGCGCCCTTCGAAGAAGCGCGGATAGCCACCGCTGACGTCCGGTATGCCCTGGCGCCGCAGGGCCAGCATCGTTCGAGGCACGTGGAAATACTGGGTGACGGCCAACGCGCGGGTATAGCCGTGTTCGCGCATATAGGCGCTGGCATGCCGCGCGGTGGACCAGGAGTCCACGCCTGCGCTGTCGGTCACGATGCGGTCGGCGGGCACGCCCCGCGCCAGCAGGTAGTCGCGCATGACTGCGGCTTCGTCCGCGCCGGCCGGATCCACGCCGCCGCTGACGAACAGGATGCGGCATTGCGAGGCCGCATAGCAGTCGTAGGCGCGGTCCAGGCGGGCGGCCAGCCGGGGCGATGGCCGTCCGTCGGCTTGCACGGTGTTGCCCAGCACGACGGCCACATCGGCGGGGCGGGCGGCGGTCAGCAACCCCGTGGCCACCAATGCGGCGGCAGCGAGCAGCAGTGCAAAGAGCAGGAGCGCCAGGCGACGGACGGGGCGGGATCGAACAGGGCTGGCAGGGGATCGCATGTAGGTGGTCTTTGAGTGCGACTGCGCCTACTGCGGCGCGGGCGGCCGCTTCGGCAGCGGGTAGTCAAACTCGATTTCATTGGAGACGAGGGGTTGGGCGAGATTGCCCGGGTCGGTGACGACGGCGGCGGCGCGGTATTTGCCGGGCGCCAGCAGGGGCAGGAAGGGGACGCTGCCGTAGCCGTTGTCGTTGACCATGTAGGCCGGCTTGCCGTCTTCGTCCGGACTCCAGACCACGGGGTCGCGGGCAAAACCCAGCGGGTTGGCCGGGTACAGGGTGTCGCCTTCGCGCTGGTACAGCGGGTGCACGATGCGGTCGCCTTGCGCGTTGGTCAGCAACAGCCAGACGCGCGGCGCCTTCAATTGCGCCGGCGCTTCGCCGCGGTTGGCCACGCTGAGGAGGAAGATGCCGCCGTCCTCGCCGTTCCAGTCTGCCAAGGTGTCGGCGAGCTCCAGCTCCAGGCCGCCTTGCGGCGGAGGTGCCGGCAGTTGATGCTTGTCCACGCGCAGATCGCCATAGCGCACCCATTTGAGGACGTCGCCCGCCGTCTTGCTGGCGTAGCGTACCTGCAGCCAGTCGCGCGGGCGGATCGCCACCACGTCCAGGTGCTCGCCTTCGGCGGCGGTCATCGCCGGCCTGGCGTTCACGTCGGGCGCGTCGTAGAGGTCCAGCTTGCTGACCGGCACGGTGCCGTCTTCCAGCGGGGATCCTTCGCCTTCGATGTCGATGCGTGCAGTCGAGCCGTCTTCGCGGAAGTGGTAGGTCAGTTCGGCCGGCGCGTCGTCCAGGCCGAACAAGGCCTGGGTGGACCACGACGTGGCGTGCACCGTGCCGTCGGGGCGCAGCACGTATTCCTCGGCGCCGTTGCTGGCGGCGCCGTAGCGGCAGCCCACGCTGATCCGGGCCTGCTTGTCGTCGAACACCGGATTGACGAAGCCCCGGCAGGGACTCGTCTTGTCGGGGTGCTGGATTTCCTGGAAGGTGCCGGTGGCGGGCCGGTACAGGAACAGGCGGGTGATGAGCTGCGTGCCGCCGCCGCTTTGCCCCAGCACGAGGTCACGGTAGCCGTCGTGGTCGATGTCCACGGATGCCATCTGGTCGACTTCCTCGTCGTCGAAGCTGGCGAGCTGCTGCTCGGGTCCGTTGCCCACGCGCACGGTGGCGCGCTGGGCGTCGCCGCCGCTGATCTTCACCACGGCCGACAGCCCGGCCTTGATGGGGTAGGGATAGTCGCGCGGGGCGGCTTGCGCCTGTACGCCGTGCCCCTGCAACGCCAGTGCCGTTATCGCGCCCGCAAGCAGTATTCGTTTCACCCGCCTCTCCCCAGCTTCGAATCGAGGGGGGCAATATACCGCAGCCGATTGCGGGAAAACGAGCAGTGCACCGTCGCGGGCGGCCCGTCATCCTGGGTAGAATCGAACGATGCGCAATGTCTGCGCAGATGCTGTCCCGCAACCCTCCATGAACCTGCCGTTCCCTATCCGCCAAGAATGTCCGCCGGGCGCCTGTATGTGCGACCGTGAACGGCTGCTGGCCGATCCGGCCGCCGACATCCGTATCCTGCGCCTGACCAAGGAAGAGGAAAAGCGGCTGGTGGCGCGGCTGGAAAGCATTGCCAGCCTGGAGGACTTGCGCGCCATGCAGGGGCGGATCCAGGCGCAATTGGGCATCGTGATTCGCATCACGCCCAGCGACAACGAAGTGCGCACGTCGCGCGGCATCTCGATCCAGCTGGACGACGCGCCGGGCCTGTGCCGCAAGACGCGCACCGCGCTGCCTGCCGCCATCCGCCGCGGCTTCGACAACAAACCCGAAATCGTCTATGCGCTGCTGAACGAGCGCGATCTGCTGAGCGGCACCTGATCAGGATTTCTTGCCGGGTTCGCGGCAGGGCGTCAGCGGCACCACGGCGGACGGCGTGCGGCCGGCCTCGGGCCGGGTCGCCGGCTTCTTGCCGCTGCGCACGGGGTAGGACAGCAGGACGGCGCTGCCGGCTTCCAGCCTGGGCGACGTTGCAGAGCCATAGGCCACCGTCCAGCCACGCACGGCCAGCGGCGCCAGCGTGTACTGCAGGGCAGAGCCGGGCGATACGTGCGCGACCTTGCCTGCGAACAGCTCTTGCTGGGGCGTTTCCGTGCCGTCTACGGCGGAATACGTGACGATGCTGTCCAGCGCGGCCGATTCTTCATGGCGCGCCAGGATGGCGGTCTTGTATTTGCCGGGGGGAATGTCGGTCAGGCTGACGGTCAGGGCTTCTTTGGCCTGGCCGCCGCCATCGAGCCGGACGCCGGTGACGTCGACGCGCGTCAGCGGCGCCGTACCGGTATTGCGCACGCGCACGCTGTACTGCCCCGAGGTACCCGTCACCGTGCAGACTTCCACGCCGGAAGGGCTGGGGGAAGCGTGCGCCAAGGCCGTGGCGCCTGCGGAGAGCAGGGCGGCCAGGGACAACGTCAGGGCTGAGGCAGATCGGGTGGGCACGGCACGCTCCTTGAGGGAGGCAGCGTGCCGGGTGGCGCGTTGCCAGCCTTATTACACCACTTGGCGTCCCGGAGCCTCGGCCGCCTGCTGGCGTTTGCCCGCCAGCCAGCTCAGGATCAGCGCCAGGGCCAGCAGGGCGGCGATGATGAAGCCCCAGATGATCCAGCCCAGCACCGAGATCAGCGTGCCCAGGCTGCCGGCCACGGGCAGGATCTGGTTCAGGCCCTGTGCGGCCCAGACCAGGCCGCCTTGCAGCGACTGCAGCCAGGCCGGATCGACCCAGCCGGCAGCCCAGGCGGGCGCCACCCATTGCGACGTGTCCAGCGCCGTGCCCGGCACCTGGGCGGTGGCGATGGTTGCCAGGACCCAGTCGGTCAGTTGCAAGGTCAGCGCTACCAGCCCGGTCCAGAGTGCGGCAAGCACGGCAAAAGCGAGCCAGATGAATTTTTTCATTGCAGTGGTACTCCGATTTCAAAAGAGGGTCCACGATAAAGCGGATTCTATTTCTGAAAAACCAGAGTAGCTGTGACAAACATTAAGAAAAAACCGAAGTCTTGGCATGTGCCAGCACCGCCTGGACCAGGGGGTGGTGCTGCCCGCGGCGGTTGCGGATGGCGTGGATTTCCTCTTGCACATCGTCGCAGCGGGCCAGGGGGCGCAATCCGCGCAACAGGCCGATGTCGTCCCCGCCCAGCCGGCTGAGCGGAAATACGCCCAGGCCCCGGGCGGCAAACACCGACATTAGCGCGCTGTCTTCGAATTCGCCCACCACGTTGGGAAATACGCCTTGTTCGTTGAACCAGCGGTCCAGGGTCTGGCGCAGCACGGAGTGGCCGGTGGGCAGCAGTACGGGCAGCCGCTCGAGGCAGCGCGGGAAGTCCAGCGTGTCGGACTTGCGCACCAGCCGCGCCGGGCCGTACCAGTCCACAGGGGAGGACACCAGGCGGTCGCTGGTCAGCCGCAGGTTGGGGTTGGCGGGCGCGCCTTGGCCGGCCAGCACCAGGTCCAGGTGATGCTGGGCCAGTTCGCCCAGCAGTTCCTCGACCTCGCCTTCGTGGCAGGTCAGGCGCAGGTCCGGGGTGTCCAGCACGGGGCCCAGCAAGGCGTGCGCGGCCAGCTTGGAAATGCCGTCGGACAAGCCCACCGACAGCCGGATGACGGGCTTGGTGGCCGCGGCCCGCACTTCCTGGGGCAGCACATGGCCGATCTGGAAGATCTCTTCTGCCCGGGCGAAAGCGGCCTTGCCGGCGTCGGTCAGCGCCACGCCGCGGCCGGCGGGCTTGAGCAACTGGTGGCCCAGGTTCTTCTCCAGTTCGCGCACCTGGGCGCTGATGGTCTGGATGGCCATGTCCAGCCGTTCGGCTGCGCGGGAAAAGCCGCCTTCCTTGGCGACCATCCAGAAATAGTACAGATGGCGGTAGTTCAGCATGATCGAGCTCACTTCGGTTTTTTCGAACCTTAACTCACTTTCAGGCTGATTTCTCCATCTGGCCCGTATCCGGATGATGGGCACCTTCGAACACAGCGGGGCATTCATGGATACTTTGATCACCTTCTTCATGGCCGATTTTCTGGGGACACCGACCTGGAGTTGGCTGCTATTCATCGGCATCGTCGTCAGCTTGCTGGTCTTTGACCTGGGCGTGCTGCACAAGGAAGACCGCGAAATCGGCGTGCGCGAAAGCCTGTTGCTGTCGGCCGGCTACATCAGCGCGGCGCTGCTGTTCGGCGCCTGGGTCTGGTGGCAATTGGGCGCGGCCAGCGGCATGGCGTACTACACCGGCTTCATGATCGAAAAGTCGCTGTCGATGGACAACGTCTTCGTGATCGCGCTGATCTTCAGCTTCTTCGCGATTCCGCGCCAATACCAGCACCGCGTGCTGTTCTGGGGCATCCTGGGCGTGATCGTGCTGCGCGCCATCATGATCGGCCTGGGCGCCGCGCTGGTCAGCAATTTCGGCTGGTTGCTGTACCTGTTCGGCGCATTCCTGGTGTTCACGGGCATCAAGATGTGGATGATCGCGGACCAGACACCCGACATCGCGACCAACCCGATTTTGAAGTTCTTGAAGCGCCACATGCGCGTCACGGAAGGCCTGCGCGGCAACGCGTTCGTGGTGACCGAGACGGATCCGGCTACGTCGAAGAAGGTGCGTTTCGCGACGCCGCTGCTGCTGGCCCTGGTGTTGATCGAATTCGTGGACCTGGTGTTCGCGGTGGACTCGGTGCCGGCGATCTTCGCCATCACGACCGACCCGTTCATCGTCTACACCAGCAACATCTTCGCCATCCTGGGCTTGCGTGCGCTGTACTTTGCGCTGGCGGCGATGATCCACCGCTTCCACTACCTGAAGTACGCGTTGGCGCTGGTCCTGGTGTTCATCGGCACGAAGATCTTCCTGGTCGGCTTCATCGGCAAGGTGCCGGCTGCGATTTCGCTGGGCGTGACGTTCAGCCTGATCCTGGGCGGCGTGCTCTTCTCGCTGTGGAAGACCCGGTCCGCCGAACTGAAGGCGCAGTAAACCATCAACGCAGCAACGCAGTGGAAAACCCGCCGGCTGGCCCCGGCGGGTTTTTCTTTTCAGGTTTGCCATATTGTTTGAATATGACTTTGTTGTTATCCAGATATTTGTAATATGGATACGGCAAGCGTAGAGTCCAACCGTACACAGTCGTTCGGTAAGGAGCCGTCATGAGCAACAACAGTTGGTCCGCCAAGCAGTATTCCGCTTTTGAAAACGAACGCACCCGGCCGGTGCGCGATCTGGTGGCCGCGTTGCCCAATCCGTCCGTCGGCCTGGCCGTGGACCTGGGCTGCGGCCCGGGCAATTCCACCGAGGTGCTGGCCAGCCGCTATCCCGACGCGAAAGTCATCGGCATGGACAGCTCGGAAGACATGGTGCAGGCCGCCCGCAAGCGCCTGCCCGCGCTGGAGTTCGAACTGGCCGACATCGCCACGTGGAATCCGCCGCAGCAGTACGACGTGATCCTGGCGAACGCGGCGCTGCAATGGGTGCCCGACCACGCGACGCTCTACCCCCGGTTGGTCGGCAAACTGGCGCCGGGCGGCATCCTGGCCGTGCAGACTCCCGACAACCTGGAAGAACCTGCGCACCGCCTGGCGCGCCAGGTGGCGGGCGAAGCGCCGTGGGCCGCAAAGACGGGCGAGGTGAAGCATCCGCCGCGCCATAGCGCCGCCTGGTACTACGAATTGCTGAAGCCGCATTGCGGCGTGCTGGACGTGTGGCGCACGACTTACCACCACCCGCTGGCGGGCGCCGCCGCGGTGGTGGAATGGTTCAAGGGCACGGCCTTGCGCCCCTATCTGGACAAGCTGGATGCCGCCGAGCAGGCCAGCTTCCTGGCGCGCTATCAGGCGCTGATTGCCGAGGCCTATCCGGCGCTTGCCGATGGCACGGTGCTGCTGCCGTTCCCACGGCTGTTCATCGTGGCGGGTCCGAAGCAGGCGTAAGGGCGCGGCGCGGGACGGCCGTGGCGGGGCGAGTGGCTTGTGTGATAATGCGAACCATTCATAATTGGCCCGTGCCTTGCGCACGCCCCGACTGATCCGTCCCGTGCTTGAACGCTACTACCAAGAGCTGATCGGCTTTTTCACGCGCGCCTTGCGCTGCCGCGACAACGCGTCGGACGTGGTTCAGGAAAGCTACGCCCGCGTGCTGGGCATGGAGCTGCGGGCCGGGCTGCTGGCCGAGCCGCGCGCGCTGCTGTATCGCGTCGGCAAGAACCTGATCATCGACGAAGCGCGCCGCAAGCGCGCCGAACAGGCGATGCTGGACACGCTGGCTGTGGTGTCGCCGGCGATCGCGCCTGGCGCCGACCGCGTGGTCAGCGCACGCCAGGAAGCCGAGCGCCTGCTGGCGCGGCTGGCGGTCATGCCCAGGAAGCGGCGCGAGGTCTTTCTGATGGTGCGCGTCTATGGCCATACACACGCAGAGACTGCGCAGCATCTGGACCTGAGCATCGCGGCGGTGGAAAAGCACGTCGTGCGCGCGGTGCTCGATTGCGCTGCGTGGCAGGAAGGGGCGGACCGTGCATCGCCCTGACACCACGCTGCAACCCACGCCCGGGATGATCGAACGGGCGTTGACCTATCTGACCCGCATCACGGGCGGTGACGCCGCCACGGCCGACAAGGCGCGCCGGCATCTGGCGGCCTGGCTGGCGCAGGACGCGCGCCACGAGGCGGCCTGGATGCGGGCTGAACGGCTGTGGGCCGCTGATGGCGCGGTCACGGAGGCCCTGCAGCCCTATCTGCCGAAACCGCAAGCTGCGGCGCCAAGCCGGCGTGCCTTGCTGCGCGCGTTCGCGGGCGGCGGGCTGGCGCTGGGCTTGGGATCGCTGCTGCGCTGGCAGGAGCCGCAGGCGCTCTACCGGCTGGGCATCCAGACCGCCCGGCGTGAAGTCCGGTCGCTGGGTTTGCCCGACGGCACCGTACTGGAGGTGGATGCCCGCACGCGCGCCAGCGTTGCCTACTACCGCGACGCGCGCGAACTTACGTTGACGCAGGGCCAGGTGTATCTGGACGTCCGGTCGGAACCCGGCAGGCCCTTCGTGGCGCGCACGCCGTGGGGCACGGTCAAGGTGGTGGGGACTGCATTCAGCGTCAGCGCGCGGGCGGGCGTGATGCGGGTGCAGGTCGAACGCGGATTGGTGCGCGTGTGGGGGCGGGACGGCTCGGGCGAGGGGGTGCTGTTGCAGCCGGGGCAAATGGTGCGCACCGCGGCCGCTGGGCTGGACCGCGTGCGCGAGGTGTCAGGCGGCACGCACGAAGCCTGGCGCCAGGGCTGGCTGGCCTTCGATGCCACGCCGCTGGCCGAGGCCGTGGCCCAGTGGAACGCGTGGAGCGAACGGCCGATCGAACTGTCGGCCGATCCGGCGTTGCAGGCGATGCGCGTCACCGGCAGTTTCCCGGCGCGTGAGCCGGCGCGCTTCCTGGCGGCGCTGCCCGGCGTGCTGCCGGTCGCGATCGAGAGTGTGGCCGGGGGCGGGGCGCGCATCGTTCGCGCCGTCCGAAAATAATTGTCCGGTAAATCGCGGCTCGTTCGTTTTCATGGTCAGAACCTTCCCTAGGATTGACCATGAACGAACGCAAGACCAACAAGACCCGCCTGGCCCCGCCGCGCGCAACGCGCCGCTTCCTGATCCGCAGCCTCTTTGCCGCATCGATCGGCGCGGCCAGCGCGGCCGCCGCCGCCCAAACCGCCGTTGTTGATGTCAACCTGCCTGCCGGCGCCCTGTCCCAGTCGTTGAACGCGCTGGCGCGCCAGAGCGGCACGCCCATTCTGGTCGAGGCCAGCGTGGTGGCGGGCCGCAGCGCGGCCGCGGTGTCTGGCCGCATGACGGTGATGCAGGCCGTCCAGGCCTTGCTGGCCGGCACGCGCCTCGCCGCGCAAGAGCAGCGCGGCGCCATCGTGGTGCGGCCGGCTGGCGAAGACGCCGCCATGCTGGAAACCGTGACGGTGACGGGTGCGGGTGTTGCCGAGAACGCCTGGGGGCCGGCCCCGGGGCTGGTGGCCTCGCGTAGCGCCACGGGCACGAAGACCGACACCTCCATTCTTGAGAATCCGCAATCGGTCAGCGTCGTGACGCGCAAGGAAATGGACGCCCGCAACGTGCAGACGGTGACGGAAGCCATCCAGTACACGCCGGGCGTGTCAGTCGACCAGCTGGGCATGGACAACCAGATCGAATGGATTTCGCTGCGCGGCTTCAGTTCGCCCTCGTCGTATCTGGACGGGCTGCGCCTGGGGCCGATCTGGCAGAGCGAGCCTTTCGGCCTGGAGCGTGTGGAAGTGCTGCGCGGCCCGGCCTCGGTGCTGTACGGCGAGAGCGGTCCGGGCGGGCTGACCGGCATGATCAGCAAGCGGCCGTCCGCCGAGCGCGCGGGCGAAGTGCAATTGCAGGCCGGCAACCAGGACCGGTTCCAGGGCGCCGTCGATCTGACCGGCCCTGTCGGCGAGACCGACGAATGGCTGTACCGCGTGGTCGCCCTGCAGCGCGACAGCAATACCGCCGTGGACTACGTGAAGAACGACCGCGTGTTCCTGGCGCCGTCCTTGACTTGGCAGCCCAGCGCCGCCACGCGCCTGACGCTGCTGACGCAGTACCAGCGGGACAGGATCGGCTTCCTGCCGCAATATCTGCCCGCTGACGGCACCCTGCACGACAACCCCCACGGCAGCGTGCCGCGCAGCCGCTATGTGGGCGAGCCGGACCGCGAACACTATCTGCGCGACCAGACCGCCGTGGGCTACAGCCTGGAACACTCGTTCAACGACACCTTTTCGCTGCAGCAGAACGCGCGCTACACGCGAGTGCATCAGGAGTTCGATACGGTGACCGGCAACGGCTTGCTGCCCGACCGCCGCACCTTGCGCCGCCGCCTGTTCGACGCCGACCAGACGTCCTACGACATCAATGTCGATACGACGCTGACGTCCCGCTTTGCGACGGGGGCGCTGACGCACACGCTGCTGACCGGCGTCGAGTATTCGCGCCAGCGCTACGACAGCCTGAACTGGATCTGCGGCACCGCCGAATGCGCGCCGCCCATCGATCTGTTCAATCCCGTCTACGGGCAGACCATCCAGCGCCCCGACCTGCCGGTCACCGATGCCCTGCAGCATCAGGAGCGCCTGGGTGTCTATGCGCAGGACCAGATCCGCCTGGGCCGCTGGGCCTATACGCTGGGCGGGAGGTGGGACCGCGTCCGGCAGAGCATGATGGACCGCCTGTCGGACACCACCACGCGCAGTGCTGACCACGCCTTCACGGCACGCGTGGGCGCGGCCTATCTGTTCGACAACGGCGTCACGCCTTACGCGAGCTACTCCGAATCGTTCCAGCCCACGTCAGGCCTGATCTATCCCAGCTCGCCCGCCAAGCCGACGACCGGCAGGCAGTACGAAGTGGGAGTGAAGTATGAGCCCGCCGGGCACAACAGCTTTGTTGGTGTCGCCCTGTTCGACGTGGCCCAACGCAACATGGCCACGACGGATCCGGTGAACCCGGGCTTCATCGTGCAGTCCGCCGAAACGCGCGTGCGCGGCGTCGAGCTGGAAGGCAAGCTGGAACTGAGCCGCCAGTTGAGCGTGCTGGCCTCCTACACCTACACCGACGCCGAGTACAAGCGCAGCAACGATGGCTACGAAGGCAACCAGGTCAGCATCACCCCGCGTTCGCAGGCGTCCGTGTGGGTGGACTACGCCTTCACCGACGCGCTGGCGGGCCTGTCGGCCGGCGCCGGCGTGCGGTACGTGGGCAAGCGCTACGGCAACGCGTCCAACACGATCGAACTGGCCTCCTACACGCTGGTGGACGCCGCCTTGCGCTATGACCTGCGCACCTTCGGCGGCCAATGGCGCAACGCCTCCGTCGCGCTGAACGTGAACAACCTGTTCGACAAGGATTACGTCGGCGTGTGCCTGAGCAACACGCGATGCTATTTCGGGGCGCCGCGCACCGTCATGGCCACCGTCACCTATCGCTGGTGACGGCGCGCGGCGCGCAGGGCTATTGCCAGCCGCCACCCAGCGACCGGTAAAGATCCACCAGCGCCAGCGACACCGCGGCCTGCGTGGACACGCGGGCCTGGTCGCTGGCCAGCACGGCGTTCTGCGCGCTGAGCACATTGACGAAGTCCGACGCGCCGGCGGCATATTGGCGCTGCGCGTTGACCAGGGCGCGGCGTGCGCTGGCCGACGCGCGTTCCAGGCTGGCGTGCGCCAACTGCTGTGCTTGATAGGCGGTCATCGCGTTGTCGACTTCATGCCAGGCGGCAAGCACGGTCTTTTGGAAGAGCAGGGCGGCTTCCTGCGCTTGCGACTCGCGCAGCCGCAGCCGGCCGCGCAGGCGGCCGCCTTCGAACAGCGGAATGCGCAGCGCTGGGCCCACACCGAAGATGCCGGCGTGGTCCGTGTCCAGGTCCCGCAACTGCAGGGCCTGCAGCCCGAGGTTGCCAGACAGCGTGATGCGCGGATAGAAGTCGCCCTCGGCCACGCCGATGGCGGCCACCGCCGCATGCAGCGTGGCCTGCGCGCGGCGGATGTCGGGTCGGCGTTCAGCCAGTTCACTGGGCATGCCCACCGGCACCCGCACGGGGCCGCCGGGAATCGGCGCCGCCACCGCCAGCCGTTCGTGCAGCGCATGCGGAGGCTGCTCAAGCAACAGCGCCAGCGCATTCATCAATTGATCCACCCGCAGCACCAGCGGCGGGACGGCTGCTTCGATCGCCGCTGCCTGCGCGTCCGCCTGCGACACGTCCAGTTCCGTGGCGACGCCTTCACGCTGGCGCAAACGGGTCAACGCCAGGTTGTGATTGGCGTTGTCCAGCGTCTTGTTCAAGACGGCTAGTTGGTTCTGCGCGCCACGCAGCAGGATGTAGTTGCGCGCGGTCTCGGCGCGGATCGACAACACTACGGCGCGTTGCGCTTCCAGCGCCGCTTGCGACTGTGCGCCCGACTGTTCGACTTCGCGCCGGACTCGGCCCCACAGGTCCAGTTCCCAACTGGCGTCCACGCCCGTTTGCCAGAGATTGAAGGACGAGCGGCCGTCGCGCCCCGACGGATCGGCCAGGCCGGCCTCGCTGTTCTGGCCGCGCTGGTAGCTGGCGCCGGCGCCCACGCGGGGCAGCGTGTCGGCTTCGGTGATGCCCAGCGCGGCCCGGCTTTGCCGCAGGTGCTCGTAGGCGATGCGGATGTCTACGTTGGCCGCGGTGGCTTCGTTGATCAATGCGGTCAGCGTCGGATCGCCGAAGCTGGCCCACCAGGAGGTGTTCAGGCTCTCTGGCACGGGGGCGCTGGGCGCCGGCGTAGCCGCAGGCTCACGCCATTGCGCGGGCAATTGCGCTTGCGGGGCGACGAAGTCGGGTCCGACCGCGCAACCGCCGATGCCCAACAGCGTGGACAAGAGCAGCGCGCGCGAGATCAGGCGGTGTGTCATTGCGCGTCCCCGTCCAGCGTGGCCACGGTGTCGACCACGGCTTCGACGGACATGCCGGCACGCAGCCGAGGCGCGTTGTCGGGCAGGGCGTCCAGCACGATCTTGACCGGCAGGCGCTGCGCCACCTTGGTGAAATTGCCCGTGGCGTTGCTGGGCGCCACGGGGGAAAAGCTCAGCCCCGTCCCAGGCGCGATGCTCTGCACCCGGCCATGCAGCGGCGTGTCGGGATAGGCGTCGACGGTGATGGTCGCGGTCTGTCCCGGCCGCATATGCGTCAGTTGCCGTTCGCGGAAATTCGCCACTACATAGGCCTGCTGCAACGGCACCACGGCAAGGATTGCCGTGCCCGGGCTGACATAGGCCCCCACGCGCAGCGCGCGGCGGCCGATCGTGCCGTCGATGGGCGAGGTGATCTGCGTGTACGACAGGTTCAGGTCGGCGCGGTCCTTCAAGGCCTGAGCGCGTTGCAACCCCGCGCGCGCGGCGTCGCGCTGCGCGACCAGCACCTCTTGCTGCTTGCGGGCGGCCTGCAACGTGGCCAGGTGCTCGGCCTGGCGCGCCTGCGCCATCTCCAGCCGGCTTCTGGCCTGTTCAAACACCTGTTGCGTGCCCGCGCCTTCGCTGGCCAGACGGCGATGCCGCTGGAGTTCGCTTTCGGCGTAGCGGATGTCCGCCAGGTCGGCGCGGGTGACGGCGTGGGCCTGGTCGATCACGGCTTGCTGGCGTTCCAGCGTGGCGGCCGCGTTGGACAGCTGCGCGGCGGCGACGGCCAATTCGGCGCTGGCCGCGGCCAAGGACGCCTGGTAGTCGCGGTCGTCGATGCGGGCCAGCAACTGTCCTTGCTTGACGTCCTGGTTGTCGTCCACCAGCACGGCGTCGATGAAGCCGGAGACTTGCGGCGCGACGATGGTGTGATCCGCGGTGATGGTGGCGTCGTCCGTGGATTCGGTGGTGGTCGAAGCGGACCATGACCAGCCGCCGTAGGCGAGCAGGCCCAGCGCGGCAAGCGCCGCGGTACGGGGGAGGAGGGTGCGTAAGGAAAGTATCTTCATCAGGGACTCGATGTCAGGTTGAGGCGCGAGGCGGATAGATCCGGGTCGCGACAAAGGGAATCAGGAGGATTAGCAGCACGGCCACGCCGGCCATGCACAGATAGAGATCGGCGGAGGTCATCACGGCGGCCTGTTCCTGCACGCGCCGGGACAGCGCCGCCGTGCTTTCGCCGCCGAGGCTCAAGGGAAAGTTGCCCAACTGGTCCGCCAGTTGGCTCGCGTGCGTGTTGCACCGCCAGGTCGTCAGGGCGTCCAGCAGGCCGGTGGCGGCGACGGCTGCAAATCCCTTGATGGTGTTGAACCAGGCGGATGCGTAGGGGCCGTCCTGTGGCGCGAGGCCGCCGGTTGCCAGCATCAGCAAGGGGATGACGGCCATGGGCTGCGCGAAGATCTGCACGGCCTCCAGCAGATAGAACTGTTCGCGCGACCAGACGGGAGTCAGTTGGGAACCCAGGGCGCAGGACGCGGCCAGCAGCGCCAGGCCGCCCGCCAGCACCCAGCGGCAGTCGACCGCGCGCAGATTGCACAGCGCGGCGACCAGCGGCAGCGCGATCAGTTGCGGCAGGCCCATCGTCAACAGCACGGGTGCGGTTTCCAGGGGCCGATAACCCCGCAACTGTGCGAGGAAACTCGCGGGTATCAGGATGACGCCCAGCAGCACGATCAACACGCCGCCCAGGGTCACGAGCGCATGGCTCAGGTTGCGGTTGCGCAAGAGCTGGATCTTGAAGAACGGCAGGGGATGGGACCATTCGTTGACCATGAACAGCACCATCAACACGGCGCCGGCGCCCAGCAGGCAGGCGATGAGCGGTGAATTCAGCCAATCCAGGCGGTCGCCCTGCACGAGGCCGATCACCAGCATGGCAAGGGCCGGCGCGCCCAGCAGCAAACCACGCCAGTCGAACAGGCGGAAGCGTTCCAGCTTGAGCGGATCTTGCGGCAGGCCTTTCCAGACCGCGGCCATGGCCAGCAGCGCGGGGCCCGCGGCCAACCAGAACGCCCAGCGCCAGCCCAGTACGTCGGTGCAGAAGGCTGCCAGCGGAATGCCCAGGCTGGGCGCGAACGTGGCGGTCAGCGCATAGCCGCCCAGGCCGTACAGCTTGATGTTGGCCGGAAGAAAGCGCAGCGCGACCGTCATCAACATCGGCGGCAACGCGCCGCCAGCCAGGCCCTGCAAGGTGCGCAACAGCAGCAGCACGGGCAGGTTGGGAGCAAAGGGGCAAAGGGCGCCGAATACCGCGAAGGCGGCAAGCGCCGCGACGGTGAACCGCCGCAGCGAAAACGTGACGGAGCACCACGGGGCGAAGGCCATGGCGCAGACCGAGGCGGCCGCATACACCGCGACGAACCAGGTGCCCTGGTCGTAGCTGATGCCGAGCGCGCCACGGATGTCGGGAAGCGCCATCTTGGTGACGTTTTCGTTGAGGCCGGCCAGGATGACGGCCAGCAGCACGCCGGACAGGCCGGTCAGGATGCGCGGGCCAAAGGCCGATGAAGGAGACTGCATGGGAATAACGCCTTGGAACACAGGAGCCATTCAGTCTAGGGAGATGCGTGCCTGCGAAACACCGGGCGCGGCGCAATGCAGGCTTGCGCCGCGTGCAAGGCTGGCGCATCCCGGCGCGGCGAGGCTTGCGTGCGGCACAACGCTGGATTGCGCGGCAGGGGATTTATCACGGGGGGCGTTCAGACGACCATGGCGGCACTTGATAACCGCAAAGGAATTCCATGAACACGTTCCAACTTTCCACGCTAGCCCTGTGCCTGGCCCTGACGGGTGGCGCCGCGCACGCCGAAGGCAAGACCCGCGAACAGGTGCGCGCCGAATTGATGGAGGCCAAGGCTGCGGGCCTGGTCACGTACGGCGAACAGCAATACCCCGTCGACCTGCCGGCCACCAGCACGAAGACTGCCAGCCAGGTCCGCGAAGAATTGGCGGCCGCCCGGGCAGCAGGCATGGTGACGTTTGGGGAACTCGACTACCCGCCCAACGTGCCCGCGTCCACCGATAAGACCCGCGAAGCGGTGCAGGCGGAAATGCGCGAGGCCCGCGCGCGCGGCGTGATGAAGTCTGGCGAGCTGGACTATCCGCCCGTCACGTCCGATTTGTCCGCGAAGTAACGCGCGGGCGTCTTTCCCAGTGTTTTCTTGAACATCGTGATGAACGCGCTGACCGATTCGTAGCCCAGGTCTTCGGCGGTGCGTTGCACCGACACGCCGGCGGACAGGCGCTGCAAGGCCAGGATGATGTGCAGTTGCTGGCGCCAACGCCCGAAACTCATGCCGACCTCCTGCTGCACCAGGCGCGCAAGCGTGCGTTCGCTCATGGCCACCCGCTTGCCCCATTCCGCGACCGTGCTGCGGTCGGCGGGATCGGCGTTCAACGCGCTGGCGATCTGGCGCAGGCGAGGGTGGTCCGAGAGCGGCAGGTGCAGATGCTCGGTGGGCATGCGTGAGAGCTGCTCCACCAGCACGTCCGCCAGCTTGCGGTTGGCGGCGGTGGTGGTGTCTGAAGGCGGCAGGTCGGCCAGGTGCACGATCAGTTCCCGCACCAAGGGCGAGATCGCCAGGGTGCAGCAGGCGGAAGGCAGGCCGGGCGTGCCGGCCGGCACGAACAAGAAGCAGACGCGCCCGTTGGCCGTGACGCGATTGCTGTGCGGCACGCCGCCCGGAATCCACACGCCGCATTGCGGCGGCACCATCCACAGCCCCTGGGGGACCGAGCAGGTCACCCCGCCGCGCAGCGACAGCACCAATTGGCCCATGGGGTGGTGATGGGTGGGCGATTCGCTGTCCTGCTCGGCCGCATGCACCGGCATGGCGAAGGTCCACTGCGCGGCGGCATTGGGATCGAAGGCGGGCGGTGGGGAATGGCTGTGATGCATGGCGATGACGCCGAGGGACAGGTTGGCAGGATTCAGGGATAGTTTGTCATTGTCTCGAAATTCGGTAAAGCGGCGCGTGCGTAAGCTAAGGCCTCTGAAATGCGGGTTTTTTCCGCATTGGCTTTGGATTTCACAGATTGCTGCCATGACTCACATTCCTTCCCACACTCGCCCCACCAGCCGTCCGGTGCTGCTGATCGCGGGCATGCTTTGCATCGCCATGGCG
Organism: Achromobacter sp. FW305-C-13; assembly: GCF_058783475.1. Classification (NCBI taxonomy): domain Bacteria; kingdom Pseudomonadati; phylum Pseudomonadota; class Betaproteobacteria; order Burkholderiales; family Alcaligenaceae; genus Achromobacter; species Achromobacter sp. FW305-C-13. The sequence continues at coordinate 1,182,779 of NZ_JBYSYN010000002.1, forward strand.
CTGCGCGCGCCGGTTACCGGCGTGGCGCCGCTGATCGGCATGATTCGCGAACAACTGGGCCTGTCGTCGACCGCCGCCGGCATGTTGATCACCCTGCCGCTGCTGGCGTTTGCCGTGGTGTCGCTGTTCGGGGCGGGGCTGGCCCGCCGCTTCGGGCTGGAGCGCGCGCTGTTCGGTGCGCTGCTGCTGATTGCCTTGGGCATCGTTGCGCGCACGCTGGGCGCGGCTTGGGGGCTTTATGTGGGCACCGCCATCATCGGCGCGGGCATCGCGATCGGCAACGTCCTGCTGCCCAGCCTGGTCAAGCGCGACTTTCCGCAGCGCGTGGCCGGGTTGACGTCGGCCTATGTGCTGACCATGAGCATCGCCGCGGGTGTGGCGTCCGCCGTCGCGATTCCGCTGGCCAACCTGTCGGCGGGCGGATGGCGCTTTTCAACGCTGTGCCTCGTCGTAGTACCCGCGGTCAGCCTGCTGCTGTGGCTGCCGCAGCTGTCCAATCACACGGCGCCGGCCTCGACGACCACGCATGCGCCGCACGGCGGCCGCCTGTGGCGTTCGCCGCTCGCCTGGCACGTGACGCTCTACCTGGGAATCAATTCCTTCGTGTTTTACGTCGCGGTGAGTTGGCTGCCCGCCATCTTGCTTGATGCCGGGTACTCGGCCGAACGCGCGGGTTCGCTGCACGGGCTGCTGCAACTGATGTCGGCCGGCCCCGCCTTGTTCCTGGCGCCGGTGGTGCGCCGCTTGAAGGATCAGCGCGGCGCGGCGTTCTGCTCGGCGGCGGCCTCGTTCTTGGCCCTGCTCGGCCTGATCGCCGCGCCCGGCTGGGCCACGCTCTGGATCGTGCTGCTGGGTCTGGGCACGGGCGGCGGCATCATCCTGGGCCTGGCCTTTGTGGGCTTGCGCGCCAGCCACGCGCAGCAGGCCGCGGCGCTGTCGGGCATGGCGCAGTGCGTGGGCTATCTGTTTGCGGCCTCCGGCCCAGCCGTGGTGGGCGCCTTGCACGACCGGCTGGACAGCTGGAGCGTGGCGCTGGGCGCATGCGCCGCCTTGTGCGTGGCAATGGCAATCATCGGCCTGTATGCCGGACGCGCGCTGCAGATCGGCGGGTTCCGCGAGCACGCCGCGCGGCCAGTGCCAGCCGCGCACTGACGCGGACCCGAGCCGTCACATGGGTTCGGCGTGGGCTTTCCACAGGCGCACCAGCGTATCGGGCGCATCCGTTTCCGGCACGTCGAAACTGACGGCCGTCTGGTCGTCGCGGTCCATCACCATTTCGATGTGGAAGTAGCGCTGATCGCCGCCGCCTTGCCCACATTCGGGCACGGCCAGCGGGGCGGCGCGTTGCAGGGCGTCGCACACGTCCTGGCGCACGCCGGGCGGGCAGGTCGACAGGTTGATACTGCGGGGTTGCGACAGGCCGGGCAGGTAGGCCAGGCCGCCTTCTCGGCTTAGCCGCACCAGCAGCACGAGGTCCAGCGGAGGCAGCTCGATCATGACAGCACTCCCACGGCCGCCCAGGCCTGGCCGATGGCTTTCTGCACGGCCGCGTCATGGCGTTCGGCGGCCACCGTCAGCGTCAGGGTGGCAAAGGCCTTGAAATCGGCATCGTGGCGCAGGCGCTTGTCACACAGCGTGTCGTACCAGACTTGCCCGGCACCTTTCCACGCGGGCCCGTCCAGCGTGGTGGCGGCCAGGAAGAAGGCGCGGTTGGGGATGCCGGAATTGATGTGCACGCCGCCGTTGTCGCGCGGCGTGTCGGCGTAATCGCGCATGTGCCCGGGTTGCGGATCCTTGCCCAGCAATGGGTCGTCGTAGGCGCTACCGGGCTCGGCCATGGAGCGCAGTGCGCGGGCACTGACTTTTTCGGTGAACAGTCCGGCACCCACCAGCCAGTCCGCCTGCCGGGCCGTCTGGCCCAGCGCGTACTGCTTGACCAGCGCCCCGAAGACATCGCACAGCGATTCGTTCAGCGCGCCGGACTGGCCCTGGTAGAGCAGACCGGCTTCGGTATCGATGACGCCGTGCGTGAGTTCATGGCCGATGATGTCGACGGCGATCGTGAAGCGGTTGAAGACTTCGCCGTCGCCGTCGCCGAACACCATCTGCGCGCCGTTCCAGAAGGCATTGTCATAGTCTTCGCCATAGTGCACGGTGCCCACCAGCGGCAGGCCATGGCCGTCGATGGAGTGGCGCTTGTAGATGTCCCAGAACAGCTTGTACGTGGCGCCCAGATGCGCATAGGCTTCATCCACTGCCGCATCGCCGCTGGCCGGTCGGCCTTCGGCGCGCGCTAGCGTGCCGGGCAGGGTGGTGGTGTTGTCGGCGTCATGCACGGCACGTTGCGGCGTGCCGCCAGGCGCGGCGTGGCGGGTGGGGGCCAGCGTGGCGCGTGGCGGCTGTTCCGCCATCTCGCGCAAACTGCGCTGTTGCTGGTCAATGATCAGCGTCTTGACGGCCGGCATGCTGACGCGGGCGTCAGTATGCTGCGCCAAGCGGTCCAGCACGTAGGGCGGGATCACGCCGATCAGCGGGGCGGACTCGGAAGGACGTGGCATAGTCGGTCTCTGTCGTGGAAGCCGGGCCAGTGGCACGGTGCAGGCAAGACTACGGTAGCAGAAGGCTTCGACCCGAGGACGTAACAGTGTGCGGCCTGATGCGAGCGCGGCCTACGCGTGCGCCTCGACAGGGATGCGCGGTGCCGGTAAGGTTCGCCGGTTCCTGTTCTTCGGTTTTGACATGTCATTGACTCCGTACCGCATTCAATCCATCGCGTTGACCGACACGCATCTGCTACTGACGTTGGCCAACGGCCATACCTTGCAAGAACCGATCAGGCGCCACATCCGCCTGGAAAACGCGACGCCTGCCGAACGCGAGCAATGGCAATTGGTGGACGATGGCTTTGGCGTGGTCTGGCCCGCGCTGCTGGCGCCCTCGGCCGAGGGCATGCTGAATGTGCACGACTTGTTGTGGGACCAATGCTACGAGCAGGCCATGGCAAGATTGGCCGCGGCCGAATGGCAGCTGGACCGCCTGTCGCGGGTCGACCAGGAGCTGGTGGCGCTATGGCGGATGGAAGCCGACATCAACAACGGCGGCTTTATGCAGTTCCTGTGCAATTGGGGCTCCCCGACCTGCCAGTTGGCCCTGCAGGCCTTGCGCAAGGTGGGCGCCACGCACATGCTGGCCGTGCTGTCGCGCATGCGAGGGCTGATCGACCGCTTCGAGGCCTCGCCCGAGGTCGTGGAGCTGAACGACATTTACGGCGCAATGACCGACGCCGAACAAGAAGAAATGGAAGCGCTGGACCACGCATTCTGGGAATATCCCGACCGGTTGTCCCGGTTGGGGTTGCAGGTTTACGGGGCGAACCTCCAGCCATGAAAGTCCCTTTCCTTCAGCGGGAAAACGGCCACGCGTAGCAGAGTCCGAATGCTCAGCAACGTTCTGCAAAGTCTGGCAACACTCGCGCCCGATAGGGCCATCTATCCGTCCCCGGCTCGGGCTAGAATCCGATGCTTCTTTCCCGGGGGGGGACGCTCGATGAGGTATTTCCTGATCTTGGTTGGCGCAGCAGTGGTCGCCTACTTGCTGGCCCGCGGCATCGCGGCCGTGCTCTCGGACCGTAAACGTTCAAAAACAGATAGGGACTCCAAGTGAAGCCGACAGACATTCAGATGGTCAAGACGATCGGCGCGGTCAAGCCGCGCAGCATCAAGGTCGCCATTGGCACCGGCATTCTCTTCCTGCTGATCCTGTTCCTGGCGTTCGGTTCGTGGTTTCAGGTAGACCAGGGCGAACGCGGCGTCGTGCTGCGCAACGGCAAGCTGGTGCGCGTGTCCGAGCCGGGCCTGGATTTCAAGACGCCGTTCATCGACAACGTGATGACGGTGTCCGTGCGCGACCACACTTTTGTGTTTGAAAAGCTGGAGGCCTACAGCTACGACCAGCAGCCGGCGCACCTGCGGGTGTCCGTCACGTACCGTGTGCCGCCCGAGCATGTTGCTGAGCTGTACTCCGAATACGGCACCATCGGCAATCTGCAGATGCGCGTGCTGGAGCGCAAGACGCCGGACGCCGTGAAGAACGTGTTCGGCCAGTACACCGCTGTGCGCGCCATCCAGGAACGCCAGAAGCTGGGCCTGGACGTGAACAACGCCGTCTTGAAGACGATGGAAGGCGCGCCGGTGCAGGTGGTGGGCGTGCAAATCGAAGAAGTGGGCTTCTCGCAAGCCTATGAGCATTCCATCGAACAACGCATGCTGGCCCAGGTGCAGATCGAGACCACGCGCCAGCAGAAGGAAACGGCGATGATCAACGCCGAGATCCAGGTGGTGAAGGCCAAGGCTGAAGCCGACGCGCGCCGTCAGCAGTTCACGGCTGAAGCCGACGGTATCCGCATGCGCGGCGAAGCCGAAGCGGCGTCCATCCGCGCCAAGGCCGAGGCGCTGGCCGCCAATACCAATCTGGTCAGCCTGAACGCGGTTGAAAAATGGGATGGCGTGCTGCCGGCCACGCAGGTGCCGGGCGCGGCATTGCCGTTCATCGGCATCAAATAGGCGCCGACGTGTAAGGAGGCGCCGGCATGGGCGGGGCCGCCTGCCGCCGGCGCGTGAAGTCCACAAGGCTGTCGCCCGACAATGCCTTGCTGTAGTACCACCCCTGCACGATGATCTCGGCAGGGGAATCCAGCGCCATCAGCTGCTGGTCCGTCTCCACGCCTTCCACGATGATCTGCAGGTTCAAGGCCTCGCAAAAGCGCAGCAGGCCGCTCATGACCAGCGCGCCTTGGTCGGAGCCTTGCGCGACCACGAAGCTGCGGTCGATCTTGACCGCGTCGATCTGGAATTGGTGCAGGTAGCTCAGGGCCGAGTAGCCCGTACCGAAATCGTCGATGTACACCCGGGCGCCGATCGCGTGCAGTCGGTCGAACGCGGTATGCAACGCCTGCGCGTCTTCGACCAGCGCGTCTTCCGTCAACTCCACCGAGATCTGTCCGCCGGCTTGCGCCAGCACCTTGATCAGTTTTTCCAGGTAGTCTTCGGAGGTCAGCGTGCCTGGCGTGACGTTGATGGTCATCGGGAGCACGAAGTCGCGATTGCGCCATTGCAGGCATTGCAGCACCGCCTGCCTGGCCACCCACAAGTCCACTTCGCGCATCAGGTCGGCCTGCGCCAGCCAGCGCAGGAATTCCATCGGCGCCTGTTGCGTGCCCTCCGGGCCGGTGGCGCGCAGCAAGGCCTCGCAGCCGGTGCAAAGTCCGCTGCGCAATGACACCTGGGGCTGGAACTGCAAGTAGAAGTCGTATTGGCTGATCTCGCGGATGCGGGCGTTTTCGGTGGCCCGGTGCGCGCGGTCGGCGTAGATCTTCACGATGGGGTCGTGCGCATACAGCAACGATTCTTCCTGCAACCGGGGGAAGGTCGTATCCAGGGATTTGAAGTAGACGGTCGCGCTTTCCTGGCGCTGGCGTTCCTGCGCGACGACAAAGGGGGCGTACAGGCACATGCCGATGCCCACCAGCACGATCTGCAACGCCACGCCGGCCAGGCTGCCGCCTGCGGCGATATAGGCGTTGAACAGCACGGGTGAGGTCAAGGGCAGTTCGGTGGAGGCGGTCGGCAACCAGCCCAGCTGCACGACGGCCAGCGCGATGATCGCATTGCTTACGGGCGCCAGCACGAATGGAACGAGCAGGCGCGGATTCAGAATCAAGGGCAGTCCGAACAGCAGGATCTCGTTCACGTTCAACAGCGACACCGGAAGGCTCGCCAGGGCCAGCACGCGCAGCGATTCGTTGCGCGAGAACACCAGAATGGCGATCACCAGCGACATCGTCGCGCCCGATCCGCCGATGAAAACGAAGGCGCCCAGCAGCGTGCTGTTCAACGCATACATGCCTTCATAGCCGGCGGCCTGGGTCACGGCGTTGAGCATTGCCGCCTGGTCCATCACATCCATCACGGGCGCCATGGCGTGGTAGCCATGGATGCCGAAGAACCACAGCAGGGAATCCAGGCCGGCGATCACCGCGCCGGAGGTGAACGGATTGTCCAGCGAAGCGAAGTTCAACGGGATGTTGAATTGCGCCACGCCGGGAATGCGGAGCGCGGCGGACAGCGTCACCAGGACCACGCCGGCCGTCAGCAGGCCGGGCACCACCATGTTCAACGTGTCACGCACGTTTTCGCTGATCAGTCCGTCGGGTGCCAGCCGTGTCCAGGGGCGCCGGTGCAGCCACGCCATCAGGGGCACAGTCAGCAAGGGGGACACGATGGCGATGAAAAGCACCAGCGTGGCTGCCGCCTGGGGATAAGGCGCCATCAGGCCGCCAGCCATCACCACGAACGACAGGCACAGGAACGCGGTGGGCAGATGGGGCAGGCGATACCGGAAGGACAGCATGTAGCCGATGGACGTGCCGGCCAGGATGGGCATGATGCCCGACAGCTTGTCGTGCACGCCGGTCAGCAGTTCGACGACGCTGGGGGGCATGCCGAATTGGCGGGCGACGACGGACAGGACGAGGAACAGGGCGGTGACCAGCAGGCACGGCAAGGTCCAGAGCAGGCCCTCGCGGATGGCGCGCAACGCGCTGGCGCTTGCCAGAGAGGCCAGCCGATCTTTCGGGTTGCGAGGCAAGATCGATTTCGGCATGGAGGTCTGCCCAAGGTCCCGAGCAGGCGAACAAGTGCCCGGTCCCGTGTTTGTAAGAATATTTTGCTACATCCTAGCCGCTGTTTTCCCGGTTTAGCAATCGATAGGGCGCCGAATCCTAGGGATTCCCCTCTGTCAAGAAATGCAAAGCGGGCGCAAGGTGGCAATACAGGCTCGATGGAGCGCTATACGATCAAGCGGTTGCACACCCGATTCGCGGGGTAGGCGCACCAGCCAATAAGCTTCAATGAGGAGACATGGATGTCTCAGTTGGATTGGACGTCCGGCGATACCGCGCCGGAACGGCAGGGTTATTACGAAACACGGTTCGACACGGGACGCACTGCCATCACGCTGTACAGCGTGCTGGGTTGGATGCCGGTGAAGACACCCGGCAACATGGTGAGTTGGCGGCCATTGCCACCTGCGGCCGAGAAGGAAGAAGCCGAACGCCACATACAGGAAATCCGGGCGGCGCAAAGCCATTGCCCCATGGATTACTAGCGGAGCGACCACGGTTGTGGCGGACATGCGACGGTGCGCTTGCGATAATGAGAATTATTTGTAAAATTCGCAGCCCTGCCGCTTTCCGCCACTTGATTGGTCCATGTCCCGCCCTTCCTCGCCCCGCACCGGTTGGCTCGCCTATTACGACGAGCTGGTGGGCGTATGGAGCCGGCGCACCGGCAACCGGCACGATGCCGAAGATGCGGCGCATGACGCCATCGAGCGCCTGCTGAAAGCGGATGCCAGCGTTGCGCTGAAGGCGCGCGGCTACCTGTTCCAGGCGGCGGGGCACCGGCTGATCGACCGCTGGCGCCGGCAGGATCGGGCTGAACACATACCGTTGGACCAGCTGGGCGAGGCCGACCAGTTGATCCTGGACGACCCGGACGCGCCGGTGCGCGCATCGCGCCTGGCAGACGATTTGGCCAAAGTCCTGGCAGAATTGCCCCCCAAGTGCCGCGAGGCCTTCGTGCTGAACCGCATCGAAGGCTGGACGCAGGCCGAGGTGGCGGCGCATATGGGGCTGTCCAAGAATATGATCGAGCGCTATGTCATGCGCGCCATTGAACACGTGCGCGACCGGCTGCGCGAACACAATCCATGAGCATGCCTTTTCCGAACGACCGCGACGCAGCGCGCGAGCCGGCCACCGCCGCGTGGTGGTTCGCGCGCTGGCATTCGGGCGAGCTGACGCGGCGCGACCGCCGCGAGTTCGCCCGGTGGCGCCGCGCCCATCCCGATGCCGCGCGTGAATTCGACCGCATGCAGCAATTGGGAACGGCGGCCGCCGGATTGTCGCGGGACCAGGTGCAAGGCCTGCTGGGCGGCGCGGTGCCCCCGCGCCCGCGACTGCGCCGCGAGCGCGGGTTCGTGCTGCGCGTGGCGATGGCCTGTGCGGGGGCGGCGGCGGTGGCCTTGGGCGTGTGGTGGAGCCTGCCCGTGGAAGCGCCCTCGTTCACCTCGATGGTCAGCACGGAACGTGGCGAGCGCCGCCAGATGACCCTGCCGGATGGCTCGGTCCTTGAGGTCAACGGCGGCACCCGCGCCCAGGTGAAGCTGTACGCCGGGCGCCGCGACGTCGAACTGGAAAGCGGAGAGATCAATTTCACCGTCAGCGCCGACCCCGCGCGCCCGTTCATCGTGGACGCCGGTAGCGGCGTGGTGCGCGTGACGGGCACGGTGTTCGACGTGCGCCGCGATGCGGATCAGGTGGCCGTGCTGGTGGAGTCCGGCACGGTCCAGGTATCAGGCGGGCACTGGTGGAACCTGGGCCGCGCCGTGCTGCGCGCGGGCCACGGTATTCAGGTGCCGGGCAGCGGCGCAATCGGCGTGCCGGCGCCCATCGACGTACAGACGGCCACAGCCTGGCGCGATGGGCGGGTGGTGTTCAAGAACACGCCCCTCACCGAGGTGGTGCGCGAAATGAACCGCTATCTGGCCACGCCGCTGCGCTTGGCGGATGACAAGGCGGGCCGACTGCGCGTGTCGGCGTCGTTCTCGCTGGACCGCCCCGAGGCGCTGGTCGACGCCTTGCCGGCGGTGGCCCCGGTGCGCTTGACGCCACGGCCCGGCGGGCCCATCGACATCAACGCGAACTGAGCGCCGCCCAGCGCTGTTACAAAATAAATGGGAATGAGATTCAGGTTTATCTGCGGTTGAGGCGTTCTACGAAGGAAGGCGCATGCGCCGCACGCCCATTGCCGGGCGCGCAATCCCCTTTCTCGAACCGAAACAGCAGGTATTCGTGACCCATCCCGCAAGCAGTCATTCCACCGCGGCGACGCGCCGCGCAGGCGCGGCACCGCGCTTCATGCTTTCCTCCCTGATGCTGGCCCTGGGCCTGGCGCTTGCCGGCGCCCCGGATGCCGTGCGCGCCCAGTCCGGCGCCGTGTCGGTTGACATTGCCGCGCAGCCGCTGGGCGACGCGCTGATGCAATGGGCCGCCCAGACCAAGGTGCGCGTGTTCTATGCGCCCGACGTGGTGGCGGGCCTGAACGCGCGCGGCCTACGGGGCAGCCTGGCGCCCGAAGACGCGTTGCGGACCCTGTTGCAGGGCACGGGCGTGGCTTACCGCTGGCAAGGCGACAGCATCATCCTGACGCGCGACGGCGGCGTGACGAGCCTGGCGCCGGTGACGGTGATGGGCAGCTCGGATCCGGCGGTTACCGAAGGCACCGGTTCCTACACCACGCCGGCCACGTCGGCTGCCACCGGCTTGACCCTGTCGCTGCGCGAGACGCCGCAGTCCGTCAGCGTCGTGACGCGTCAACGTATTGACGACCAGAACCTGCGTTCGCTGGACGAGGTGATGGGCAACGTCGTGGGCGTGCAGGTGGTCAGCGAAGACACCGACCGCACCGACTTCTGGTCGCGCGGGTTCTATATCGACAGCCTGCAGTACGACGGCGTGCCGACCACCATCGGCCTGTCGATGTATGGCGAATCCGACAACGACTCGTTCATCTACGACCGCATTGAAGTGGTGCGTGGCGCCACCGGCCTGATGAGCGGCGCGGGCAACCCGGGCGCGTCGATCAACCTCGTGCGCAAGCACGCCAACAGCAAGGAATTCACGGGTTCGGTCAGCGCGGGCTTCGGCTCGTGGAACCAGTACCGCGGCACCGTGGACATGTCCACGCCGTTGAACGAGGAAGGCACCGTGCGCGCGCGGATGGTGGCGCTTTACCAGGGCCGCGATTCCTATATCGACCTTTACCACGCCAACAAGAAGGTCTTCTATGGCGTGATCGACGCGGACCTGACACCGAACACGCGGTTGAGCGTGGGGGCGGACTATCAGGACAAGCGGCCGCGCGGTTCCACCTGGGGCAGTCTGCCTGTCGTGTTCAGCGACGGCACGGCCACCGATTGGCGCCGGTCCAAGACCACGGCGGCGGACTGGACCTATTGGCACACGACCAACCAGACGATGTTCGCCACGCTGGAACATCGCTTCGAGAACGATTGGGAAGTCCGTGCAGACTGGTCCCAGCGCAAGAGCAAGTACGATGCCAAGCTGCTGTACCTGTACGGCGACCTGGACCGCGAAACCGGCACGGGCCTGCGCGCGCTGCCGGGCTACTGGAATTCCTACGCGCAGCAGACGTCGCTGGACGTGCAAGCCAAGGGGCCGTTCACGCTGCTGGGCCGCAAGCACGAGGTGGTGGTGGGCGCGATGCGCAGCCGGTACGGCGAAGACTTCTATCGCTACGGGTTTGAAAGCGCTTCGCTGGCCAGCACCGGCAACTTCTATCAGTGGGACGGATCGTTTGCGCAGCCCACCTGGACGGACGCCAGCCTGCGCGGGACCGTCACCCACCAGGAAGGGGCGTACGGCGCCATCCGCTGGTCGTTGGCCGACGGCCTGACCGCCATCACGGGCGGCCGCTACGCGACCTGGAAATCCAAGTCGGATACGCGCGACCAGAAGGATTCCCAGTTCATTCCGTACGCCGGCGTGGTGTACGACATCAATGACACCTATTCGGCCTATGTCAGCTACACCGATATCTTCCAGCCGCAGGACAACCGGGACCGCAACGGCAATTACCTGGATCCGGTGCAGGGCAAGAACTACGAAGTGGGTGTGAAGGGCGAATACCTGGATGGCAGGCTGAATACCTCCATCGCGCTGTTCAAGGTCAAGCAAAGCAAGGTCGCCGTGCTGGATGGCGACGCGCTGGTGCCGGGCTCGTTCGAGCAGGCATACACCACCGCGGACGGCGTCACCACCAAGGGCGTCGAGCTGGAAGTCAGCGGCCAACTGACCCCGGGCTGGAACGCCTATGCCGGCGGCACTTACTACACCAGCCGCGATGCGCAGGGCGTGTCCGTCAACCCGGAACGTCCACGCGCCATGGCCAAGTTGTTCACGACCTACCGCTTGCCGGGCGACTTCAGCAAGCTGACCGTGGGCGGCGGCGTCAACTGGCAGATTTCGACGTATAGCGAAGTCAGCGCGGGCGGCGGCACCGTCACCGCCAAGCAGAAGGCCTATGCCATCTACAACCTGATGGCGCGCTACGACTTCAATTCGCGCTTGTCCGCCCAGTTGAACCTGAACAACCTGTTCGACAAGAAGTACTACCTGGGCGGCGTGGCGAATCAGGTCTATTACGGCGAACCGCGAAGCGTGTTCGTGAACCTGACCGCGAAGTTCTAAGGCGTCAGGCCTGCTGGCGGGTGGCCGCCAGCACGATCTCGCGGATGCAGACGCCGTCGGGCTGCGCGTAGGCGTAGTGGACGGCGTTGGCCACGTCTTCGGCGGCCAGCACTTTGCCACCCATGTCCGCCTTCCAGGCTTCATAGCCCGTCTTGATGCTCTCGTCGGTGGTATGGCCGAGCAGCTCGGTTTCCACTGCGCCCGGGGCGATGGTGACCACGCGCACGTTGTGGGCCGACAGTTCTTCACGCAGGTTTTCCGACAACCCGTGCACCGCGAACTTGGTGCCCACATAGGCCACGTGGTTGGGGAAGGTCTTGCGGCCCGCCACCGAACCGATGTTGATGATGGTGCCGCGCTTGCGTTCGGCCATGCCGGCCGCCACGGCATGCACGCCGTTCAGCACGCCCTTGATGTTCACGTCCAGCATGCGGCTCCATTCCTCCGGGTCCTGGCGCGTGATGTCGCCCAGCAACATGACGCCCGCATTGTTGACGATGGCATCCGCGGGGCCGAAACGCGCCTCGGCTTCCTGTACGGCAGCGGCCAGCGCCTGGCGATCGGTCACGTCGACCGAACGCGTCAGCGTGTGGGGCAGGTTCAACGCCTGCATCGGTTCCAGCCGGCGGGCCAGCAGCAGCAGCGGGTGGCCGTGGGCCGAGAAGAGGCGGGCGGTGGCCAGGCCGATGCCGGAACTGGCGCCGGTGATGATGACGAGCGGTTTGGCGGGGGTGGTCATGGTGGGGCTCCAGGTATTGGTTTTCTATATGCGAAAGGGTTGAAAATCATTCTAGGGCGGGACGTTCCGCCTGAAAAATGGTTTATTCTTTTCGCAGCAATCGGGAAAACTTATGGATAGCCGTCAACTCAAAGCCTTCGTCGCCGTCTTCGAAGAACGCAACATCACGGGCGCCGCGCGGCGGCTGCATCTCAGCCAGCCGGCCTTGTCGGGCACCATCAAGAGCCTGGAAGACCTGTTGGGCACGCAACTGTTCGAACGGCAGGCGCGCGGCGTGTCGGTCACGGAAGATGCGCGCATCCTGTACCCGCAGGCGCGCCGCCTCCTGTCGCAAACGGAATCCATGACGCAGCAGTTCCGTCAGGGTGCGAATGCGGCCGAAATCGAGATCGGCGTCGAAGCCGACATTGCTGGCGAGGACGTGGCCGCCTTCGTGCAGGCAGCACGGCAGGCGGTGCCGGCCTTGTTCGTGAAGCTCTCGGAAGGATGCGTGGGCGATGCGCGGCTGTCGACTGAAGACGAGCGCTGCGAAGACGAGTTGTTCCTGACGCTGTCCATCGACCCCTACGTGCTGGGCGTGCCGGAAGGCAGCGCCGGCGATGCCGCGCTGCCGTGGATCGTGTGCCCGTCCCATCCGACCCATCAACGCCTGCTGCCGTACTACGGCGCAGCGGCCAGCGCGCCGGCCGCGCATGCAGGCTCCTTGCGCCTGGCGCTGGAGCTGGCCGCGGCAGGCGTGGGTGCCTGCGTGGCGCCCGAGTCCCTGGTGCGGCGCCAGGCGGGCGTTGCCGCCCGGCCCATCGGCGAACTGGAGATGTTTCGCCGCGTGGGCCTGTGCTATGCCGTCCAGGCGCTGGACAAACCCGTGCTGGCCACGCTGGTCGAGGCGTTGCGGGCTCGGGCGCCCCAGGCCGAGCCTGTCTAGAACTCGTACTGCGCCGACAGCGATACCGAGCGCGGGCTGCCCATGTTCAGCCAACCGCCGCTGACGCCAGCGGCCGATGCCCAATAGCGCTTGTCGAACACGTTGTCCACGCCCACACGCAAGGTAATGCAGCCGCTCCTCATGCTGCTCCCCCAATACGAATTCGTGGTTCTTGTAAACGGATCGAAGACAATTATAATTGCGAATCATTTTCATTGTGTGTGGACATCTGGCGGCGACGCCGGGGCGCAACGTCATGCCTTCCTCGTCATTCGCCCCTCGCGCCGAGGTGCAAACCGTCTATCTGGCCCATCACCAATGGTTGCGGGGCATGCTGCAGCGCAAGCTGGGCAATGCGTCCGATGCGGCCGACGTGGCGCACGACACCTTTGAACGACTGATCCGGGCCAACGTGCGCGAGCCGCTGAGCGAACCGCGCGCTTACCTGCGCACGATCGCCACGCGGCTACTGATCGGCCGTGCGCGGCGGGCGGCGCTGGAGACGGCCTATGCCGAATCGCTGGCGTTGCAGCCGGTGGCGGTAGAGCCGTCGGTGGAGGCGCGCGCCTTGATCCTGGAAGCGCTGGAACAGGTTTGCGAATTGCTCGACAGCCTGCCCATGGCAAGCCGCCGCATCTTCCTGATGGCGCAGATCGACGGCCTGTCCTACGCGGAGATCGGCCAGCAACTGGGCCTCACGCCCAACGCGGTGCAGAAGTCGCTGGCCCGGGCGCTGGTGCATTGCTACACGGCTGTTTACGGGTGAGCCGCGGCCTGATGGACAGCGCCAAGCTGCTGCGCCCGCATGCCCCGGACGCCGGGCGGATCGATCCCAAGGTCATTCGCCAGGCCGCCGACTGGTGGGCGCGCCTGCGCGAGGACGCGACGGATGCCGACCGCGCGGGCTTCGAACGCTGGCGCCAGGCGCAGCCTGCCCATGATCTGGCCTGGCAGCGCATGAGCGCGCTGACACGCGATGTCGCCCTGAGCGTGACCGAGGCCGGCAACGGCGTGGCCGCGCGCACCTTGCGGCAGGCGCCGCTGATCCAGTCGCGCCGCAATGCGATCCGCTGGATGGTGTCGGCTGCCGGACTGGGCCTGGGGGCGTGGGCGGTGGGCGAACGCGGCGCGATCCGCCGCCTGACCGCCGACCTGCGCACCGGCACCGGCGAACGACGGGCGCTGACCCTGCCGGACGGCACGCTGCTGGAACTGAACACCGGCAGCGCCGTCGACTTGCGCTATACCGCCAGCCAGCGGGAATTGGTGCTGCTGGAAGGCGAGATCCTGGTGACCACCGCGCAGGACAAGCAAGGCCGGCCCTTTACCGTGCGCACCCGCAGCGGCGTACTGACGCCGGTGGGCACGCGCTTCCTGGTGCGCGACCTGGATGGGGGCCGCAGCTTGCGGGTGGCCGTCTTGGAGGGCGCGGTGGATGTGCGGGGCCTGGACCCCGCCGACGCGACGCGCCGCGTGGCGGCCGGCGAACAGGCCGACTATTCGGCCGGGGGCGGCTTTGTTTCCGGTCCGCTTGAACCTGCGACGTCCGCCTGGCTGACCGGGATGCTGATCGCCGATGAACTGCCCCTGTCGGATTTCCTGCGCGAACTGGGGCGCTATCGTCCCGGCGTCTTGAGCTGTTCCGATGCGGCGGGCGCCTTGCGGGTGGTGGGCGCGTTCCCGCTGGCCGATAGCGACAAGGTACTGGCCATGCTGCAGGAAGTGCTGCCCGTGCGGGTGCGCCACTACACCCGTTATTGGGTCACGGTGGGGCTGGCCTGAGCGGGGAACCGGAACCCTTCTCATTTAATTTGTAACCGCAACGGCGTAAATCCCGACCTCGCGCTTCATGTAAGGAAAGCAGCCCGGACGATCCCCCGTCCGGGCTGCGCCATCCTTCAAGAGCCAGGGAATCCCTTCATGTCTTCTCGTCCTGCCCGCGCCGCGGTCCTTGCCCGCTTCACTTTGCCTCGCACCCGTCTGAGCGCCGCGCTGCGCCTTGCGCTGCCCGCCGTCATGCTTGCCGCGCCGTGGCCCTCGGCTGTGTACGCCCAGGCGACGACCGGCCAGCGGGCAGTGGCGTTCAGCATTCCGGCAGGCCCGCTCAGTGCGGCGCTGGGGGCGTTTGGGGTGCAGGCTGGCGTCATGGTGGCCTCCGATCCCGCGTTGACGGCCAGCGCCCGGACGGATGGGGTGACGGGCACGTACGCGGTGGACGCGGCGCTTGAGCGGTTGCTGGCGGGCACGGGCTTGCAGGCGGTGGCGCGGCCCGAGGGCGGGTTCCGCTTGCGGCAAGCCGCCGCGCCGGGACAGGCCGCCACGCTTGCGCCCGTGACCGTGACGGGTAGCTACAACGCCACCACGGATGGCACGGCGTCGTACACGTCGCCCGCCGTCACCATCGGCAAGACCACCCAGGCCTTAAAGGACATCCCGCAATCCATCACCGTGCTGACCCGCCAGCGCATGGATGACCAGGACATGACGAGCCTGCCCGACGCCATCAACAATACGGCCGGCATGGTGGGCGTGCAGGGCGTGGGGCCGGGCGTGGCGATCAACGCCCGGGGCTTCCCGGTGGATTTGCTGCAGTACGACGGCGTGGCGTTGCTGCGCAACAGCTACAGCCTGGGCAACTGGGAGCAGGATTCGCTGGTGTTCTACGACCGCGTGGAAATCCTGCGCGGGGCGGCGGGCCTGCTGCAAGGGGCGGGCAGCCCGGGCGGCGCGATCAACCTGGTGCGCAAGCGTGGCGGGGCGGAGCCGTCGGTGGTCATCACCGGCAAGGCCGGGTCGTGGGACCACTATGGCCTGCAGCTGGACGCGGGCGGTCCCTTGAACGCGGCGGGCACCTTGCGCGGCCGCGTGGTGGTGGATGAAGACCAGAGCCATTCCGCCATCGACTACGTGTGGGACAAGACACGCAATCTGTATGCCGCCCTGGACTACGACGTTACCGAGAACACCACGGTGGGCATCGGCATCAGCAACCGCTACAGCCGTTCGCGGCCGATGTTCGTGGGCTATCCCCGCTACGAGGACGGCGGCGACATCGATCTGCCGCGCTCGACGTTTACCGGGTCCACGTGGAATCGGGCGAAGAACGACCAGACCATCTTCAATGCCGACGTGACCCACCGCTTCAACGACGCGTGGCGATTCCGGCTGGCGGGTGTCGCCATGAACGAGAAGAACACCACCGTGCACCAACGCGCGGTCGGCCCGATCCTGCCGGACGGAAGTGGGCTGGACTACGGCAATTTCGGCGTGGACTTCAAGAGCAAGCAGCGCGGGCTGGACATGTCGGTCAACGGCAACTTCACCGCGCTGGGCATGGAGCAGGAAGTGGTGGTGGGCGCCAGCTATTCCAAGCTGACCACGGCCGACCGTTTCACGCGCGCCTGGGAGTCCGGCGGCAATGTGTTCGACATCGATCACCATCGCCCGTGGCAGGACATCGACAGCATCGCCGCGACTAGCGGCTATGACTCGCGCAGCAGCTACGATATCCGCCAGAAAGGCCTCTACGGCACGTGGCGCGTCAAACCCATCGAGTCGCTGGCGCTGATCGGCGGCGGCCGCGTCGGCTGGTTCGACTACGGCTATTCCAGCGGGGGCACCACCACCACGTCGACGACGTCGGGCAAGTTCATCCCCTACGTCGGCCTGGTCTATTCGCTGACCGACAACTGGTCTGCCTACACCAGCTACACCACCGTGTTCGAACCCCAAACTGAACGCAGCCTGGACGGCAGCCTGCTCAAGCCCATCGAAGGCAACAACTTCGAAGTCGGCGTGAAGGGCGAGCTGATGGACGGCCGCATCAACACGTCCGTTGCGCTGTTCCGCTACGACCACAAGAACCGCGCGGTCAACGACTACGACGCCGGTTTTGCGTGCGACGGCTGGTATTGCTCGCGTGCGTCGGGCAAGGTGCGCAGTCAGGGTCTGGAAGCCGAGATCTCGGGCGAAGTGGTCAAGGGCCTGGAGCTGTACGCCGGCTATACCTACAACACCACCAAGTACCTGTCGGACCCCGACAACCAGGGCGCGGTCTTCAATACCTGGACGCCCAAGCACATGCTGCGCCTGTGGGCCAACTACAAGCTGCCGGGCTTGATGAACCGCGTCAGCGTGGGCGCGGGCGTGAACACGCAGACCGACACGATCAGTTCGGACCGCGAGTTCAAGCTGGCCGGGTTCACCGTCTGGAACGCGCGCGTCGGGTACCAGGCCACGTCGGAGCTGAGCTTCGCCTTGAACCTGAACAACGTGTTCGACAAGAAGTACTACGTGCCTTCCTACAACACGGTGTCCGGCAACAACTACTACGGCGAGCCGCGCAATGTGATGTTGACGGTGCGCTACGCGCCCAAGCTATAAGGGCCTGCGCGGCTTAGGCGCGCATCAACGCATGGACCTGGCTTGCCAGGTCTTCCAGCGCAAAGGGTTTGGGCAGGACGGGCTGGGCGGGTTCTTCGGCGGACGCGGCGACGCCGCTCAGGCCCGAACCCGTCATCAGCAGCACTTTCAGCCCGGGACGCAAGCGGCGCGCCGCGTCGGCGACTTGATGGCCGCTGATGCCGCCAGGCAGTCCCAGGTCGCAGATCAGCAGGTCTAGCGGTTCGGGCGAGGCCAGGCGGCGCAAGGCCGCGGCGCCGTCGGCCGCCTCGGCCACGGTGTAGCCCAGCTCTTTCAGGGATTCGGCGGCCACCGCCAGGACGGAAGGGTCGTCTTCCGCGATCAGGATGGTTTCCCCGTGCGCCGCGGCCGGGGGCGTTTTCAGGGCAGCCTGTTCCAGCGACGCCATTGCGCCCTGGTGGCGGGGGAAGTACAGCGTCATTGCCGTGCCTAGCCCCAGGCGCGAGTTGACCTGCACCTGGCCCTGGGACTGCCGCACGAAGCTGTACAGCATCGACAGGCCCAGCCCCGTTCCCACGCCCGCCGCCTTGGTCGTGAAGAAGGGTTCGAAGATGCGCTGCACCGTATCCGCCGCCATCCCGCAGCCCGTGTCCGTGACGCGCAGCCGCAGGTAGTCGCCTGGCGTCAGTCCGCGCCTGCCCGCCTGCGCGGCGTCCAGCGTGACGTTGCGCGTCGAGACCCCCAGCGTGCCTTGTCCCGGCATCGCATCGCGCGCATTCAGGCACAGGTTGAGGAGGGCGTTCTCCAGTTGATGGGTATCGACCCAGGCGGGCCACAGGCCGGGCTCGCAGGCCAGGTCCAGGGTGATGCGCGACCCGATGCTGCGCCGGATCAGGTCTTCCATGCCGGTGACCAGCCGATTGATGTCGGTGGCTTTGGCGTCTTGCGGCTGGCGGCGTGAAAAAGCCAGCAGGCGGTGGGTCAACGCGGCCGCCTTCCGAGCGCCGCTTTGGGCGACCTCGATGTGACGTTCCAGGTCGTTGTGCCGCTGTTGGGCCAACCGCATGCCCAGCAATTCCAGGCTGCCGGAAATCCCCATCAGCAGATTGTTGAAATCATGGGCCAGCCCGCCGGCCAGTTGCCCCACGGCTTCCATCTTCTGGCTTTGGCGCAAGGTGTCTTCGGCCTGCAGCAGGGCCTCGGCCTGGGCCCGTTCGGCGTTGACCCGCGAGGTGGTTTCAATGACGGTGTCCATGATGCCGACCACTACGCCGCGCTCGTCGCGCACCGGGCTGTAGCAGAAGGTGAAGGTGGCGTCCTCGGACTGGCCCGACCGCAGGATCTCCAAGGGAAAGTCTTCGATGAAGGTGGCTTCGCCGGCGAACGCGCGGTCGGCGATGGGGCCGATCATCGGCCAGGCCTCGCTCCAGATGTCACTGAACGGACGGCCCAGTGCATCGGGCTTGGCGCCGAGGATCGGCGTGAAGGCGTCGTTGTACAGCGTGATCAGTTCCTTGCCCCAGACCAGGCAGCAGGGGAACCGGGACGACAGCACCATGCCGGCGGCGACGCGCAAGGCGCTGGGCCAGGCCGTGATCGGCCCGAGCGGCGTGGCGGCCCAGTCGAAGGTGGAAACCCGCAAGCCCATCTCGCCGCAGCCGGCAAGGAATGAGGGCATGGAGGAGTCAATCTGCATGGTAGTTGCGACGGTGGCCCAGGGGGATTGATTTTATCCGACAGGGCGCGCGCAGCAGAGGGATGGAACCGGGTCCGGGATAAGCTAAAATAGAAATCGTTCCTATTTACATGCTACCTAGAGGTGCGCCTTGCCTCCGTCCGATCTGCTGCCCGCCGATACCGTCACGAAGCTCTATCGTGACCATCACGGCTGGCTGTCGATATGGCTGCGCAAGAAGCTGGGCAACTCGTTCGATGCCGCGGATTTGGCCCACGACACTTTCGTGCGCTTGATGAGCGGCCGCCGCAAGGACGGCGTGGGCGCCGAGCCCCGCGCGCTGCTGACGCACATCGCCAAGGGGCTGGTGGTGGACCATTGGCGTCGGTGCGCGGTGCAAGATGCTTATCTGGCGGCGGTGGCGCATTTGCCCGCACCGGAAGTGCCGTCACCCGAAATGCGGGCGCTGATCCTGGAAACGCTGCACGTCATCGACGCCACCTTGCGGACCTTGCCGGCCAAGACGCGCGAGATCTTCCTGCTGTCGCAGTTCGACGGCATGGCGTATGGCGACATTGCACAGACGCAGCGCGTGTCGCTGGCGACCGTCAAGCGGCACATGCAGAAGGCGCTGACCGCCTGCCTCATCGCTTATCAGGTCCACGCGGCATGAGTGCGGTGATCGACCCCGCGATTCTGGAAGAGGCGGCCGGCTGGCTGGTGCGCTTCCAATCCGAAACGCTTTCCGCCGCCGACCGCGCCGCGTTCGACCGTTGGCTGGCCCGCAGCGCCGCGCATGGCGCGGCGTGGCAGCGGGTGGAGGACATGCTGCGGGGGTTCGGCCAGGTGCCGCCCGCCATCGGGCGCGACACCCTGCGCCGTCTGGACCGTCCGGGCCGTCGGCAGGCCATCCGCGCGTTGGGCGCCTTGCTGGTGCTGGGGCCGGCGGCCTGGGCCGGTTGGCGCACGTTGCCGTGGCGCGAATGGGCGGCGGACGTGCGCACCGCCACGGGCGAGCAGCGTCACCTGGAACTGGCCGACGGCACCCGCCTGGTGCTGAACACGGCCAGCGCCGTCGACATCCTCTACACCCCCGAACAACGTGTGCTGTGGCTGCGCGCGGGCGAAATCCTGCTGACCACTGGCCGCGACCCGTCGCCCGTCCACCGCCCCTTCATTGTGCGGACGTCGCAGGGCACGATCCGCGCGTTGGGCACGCGTTTCATGGTGCGCGATGAAAGCGCCAGCATCCGCGTCGCGGTGTTCGACGGGGCGGTGGAAATCCAGCCGCGAGATGCCGGCGCGGCAGCCGCGGTGGTGCCGGCAGGCCAGCAGACGGTGTTCAACGCCCATGAGGTCGAACCCCTGGCCACGGCCGAGGCAGCGTCCGCATCGTGGGAGCAGGGCATGCTGGCCGTGCGCAACTGGCGGCTGGCCGACCTGGTGGACGAACTGGCGCGTTATCGGCGGGGCGTCCTGCGGTGCGACCCCGCGGTGGCCGGGTTACGGGTTTCGGGCGCCTTCCCGCTGGCCGATACCGACGGCAGCCTGCGCCTGCTGGAAAAGACCTTGCCCGTGCGGATCAGCCGGGTGACGCCGTTCTGGGTCACGGTCGCGCCCCGCGCGGCTGTTACAAACTAATCGCCGATCCGTTGACACTTTTTTCCGCTTCGTCCGGTGTACCGGGTGAATCGTCGCGACATGCGAGCGTCACCCAGTCCCCTACGAAGGATCGTTTCATGGTTTCCCGAATCTCCCGTTCGTCACGCCTGCCCCGCAGCCAGGCCGTCCTGTCGCCGCTGGCAGCGATGCTGCAGGCCGCCGGCATGGGGTTGATGCTGCTGGCCGTGGCGGGGGCGCCCACGCCTGCCGCCGCTGCTGATGCCTCAGGCCCAGGTACGTCGGCCGCGCGCAAGTCCTATGCGATCGCCGGAGGCTCGCTGGGCGATGTGCTGGCCCAATTCGCGGCGGCGGCGGGGGTGCCGCTGTCGTTCGATCCGGCGCTGGTGGCGGGCCGGCAAAGCGAAGGCCTGACGGGCGCCTACACGGTGCGCGAAGGGTTTGCGCGCTTGTTGAGCGGATCGGGTTATGCCCTGGCCGAACAGGGGGCGGGCGCCTATTCCCTGCGCAAGCTGCCGCAAGGCGAGGGCGAGGCCGCGACGCTGCTGCCCAGCATCACGGTCGCCGGGTCGGGCGTCAGCGCGTCTGCCTTGCCGGCCGAATTCGCCGGCGGCCAGGTGGCCCGCGGCGGCCGCCTGGGGCTGCTGGGCAATCGCGACGTGATGGATACGCCGTTCAACGTCACGAGCTACACCTCGGAGCTGCTGACCAACCGCCAGGCCGTCACCTTGGCGGACGCGCTGAATGCCGAGCCCTCGGTGCGCTTCACGGGCCAGATCGGCGGCGTGACGGACTCCTTCTACATCCGTGGATTCCCCATCGGTGAAGGTAACCTGGGCGAGATCGCGTTCGACGGCGTCTACGGCGTGGCGCCAAACTATCACGTCTTCACTGATTACATCGAGCGCGTTGAAGTGCTGAAGGGGCCTGCAGCCTTGCTGTACGGCATGTCGCCCAACAGCGGGGTGGGCGGGGTGATCAACATGGTGCCCAAGCGCTCGCTGCCGCAGGACCTGACGCGCGTGTCCGCTGACTACGTGGGCGACTCGCAATTCGGCGCCCGGGTGGATCTGAGCCGCCGCTTCGGCAACGACGGCGAATGGGGCGTGCGCGTCAACGGCATGCATCGTCAGGGCGACACGCCGCTGGACAACCTGTATTCGCGCACCGACATCGGCGCCCTGTCGCTGGACTATCAGGGCGAGCGCCTGCGCGCATCGCTGGACCTGCTGACCCAGAACGAAAAAGTCGACGCGCCGACGCGTCCGTTCCTGATTGCCTCCGGCATCGACGTGCCGCGCGCGGCCGATGGCCGCCGCAATGCGACGCAGCCCTGGGGATGGTGGAAGTCGGATGGCCAGTCGGCGTTGCTGCGGGTGGAGTACGACGTCAGCGACCGCCTGACGGTGTTCGCCGACGCGGGCGGATCGGATACCGATGTGTCGCGCCTGTCGGACCAGACGCCCACTATCATCAACAGCGCCGGCGACACGCTGGTCACGCCCAACAACTTCCGTTTCAAGGTAGAGCGCAGCACGTACAACGCGGGGCTGCGCGCCAAGCTCGATACCGGCCCGGTGCGCCATGCCGTCAGCTTCATGGGCTCGCTCTACAGCGACCGCAACCTGCAGGCCAGCGTGTCCGGTACGCCGCTGACGTCCAACATCTACCACCCGATCACGCGCCCAGAGCAGAACATCCCCGCGCCGGGCAATGTGCCCAAAGTGTCGTCGTCGGACCTGTCCGGCCTGGCGCTGGCCGATACGATGAGCATCCTGGACGAGCGCGCGCAGCTGACGCTGGGCGTGCGCCAGCAACGCATCGAATCGCGCAACTTCAACGCCACGACCGGCGTGCGCACCGTCAGCTATGACGAAAGCGCGACCACGCCGCTGGCCGGCCTGGTCATCAAGCCCTGGAACAACGTGTCGCTGTACGCGAACTACATCGAAGGCCTGAGCAAGGGCGATGTGGCGCCGGCCACCGCGTCCAACGCGGGCCAGGTGTTCAAGCCCTACAAGGCCAAGCAGAAGGAAGTGGGCGTGAAGGTAGACCTGGACGACGCGATGCTGACGTTCAGCGCGTTCGAGATCACGAAACCCAGCGGCCAACTGACCAACGGCGTGTACGGCGCCGACAGCGAACAGCGCAACCGCGGCCTGGAACTGAACCTGTCCGGCGAACCCGTGCGCGGGCTGCGCCTGTTGGGCGGCGTCACCTACCTGAACGCAGAGCTGACGCGCACCAACAATGCGGCGACCGTTGGCAACCAGCCGGTGGGCGTGCCGAAGTTCTCGGCCAACCTCAGTGCGGAATGGGATACGCCGTGGGTGGCGGGGCTGACGCTGACCGGCGGCATGATGTACACGGGCCGCGAATACGTGAACCAGGCCAATACGCAGTCGGTGCCGTCGTGGACGACGTTCGATCTGGGCGCGCGCTATGCCACGAAGATCCAGGGCAAGGACGTCACGTTCCGCGCCAATGTCGTCAACGTGACCAATCGCGCGTACTGGTCGGGGGTGGCGTCTTACGGCACGGTGTCGCAGGGCGTGCCGCGCACGCTGATGCTGTCGGCGTCGATGGACTTCTGATCGCCGGCTGCCCGCTGCCCGGCCATCAGGTGCGGCGGCGGGCGAACACCATGCACACGGGGCTGCCCACGCGCAGCTCGTAGCCGTCGCGCGTCAGGGCGCCGTCGGGCGCGTTCACGCGAAAACGCACCAGCGTGTCACTGTCTTCGTTCAGCGCGAACAGGAAGCGGCCGTCGGGAGACAGCGTGAAAAAGCGCGGCGTCTTGCCGCCCGAGGGGGCATGCTGCACGAGCGTCAGACGGCCGTTGACCGGGTCGATGCGGAACACGGCGATGCTGTCGTCGCCCCGGTTCGACACGTACAGGTGGCAGCCGTGCGCATCTAGCGAAATGCCGGCGGCCCGGCTATTGCCGGTATAGGTGTCGGGCAGCGTGGGCAGCACCTGGAACGGCTGCAGTGCGCCGGCGGCCAGCGTGTAGGCGGCCACCGTGTTGTCCAGTTCATTGACGACGTAGAGCCAGCGGCCGGCGGGGTGGAAGGCCGCGTGCCGGGGGCCAGCGCCTTCGCGCGTGTCGGCGACGCTTGCCGGTTCGGCGCTGATTCCGCCATGCTCCAGGGCGTAGAGGAACACGCGGTCCAGGCCTTTGTCCGGCACCACCACATAGCGGCCGGACGGATCCACCAGGTTGTAGTGCGGTTTGGCGAAGGGCTGTTCCTTGCGGTGCGGGCCCGGTTCGCCGGACATGGGTACGGTCTGGGCCACCGGCGCCAGCGCGCCGTCGCCGTCCACGGGCAGCACGGCCAGCGTGCCCGTCAGGTGATTGGACACCATCAGGTAACGTCCCGACGGGCCCAGCGCCAGATGCACGGGGTTGCGGCCGTCGCAGCCCTGTTGCCGCCACGGCGTCAACGCGCCGGTGCGCGGATCTCGGCGCAGGGCGCTGACTTCATGGCTGTCGCCATGCACCGTGTACAGCACGGGCAGCGCCGGATGCGGCAGGAGATAAGAAGGGTTGACCAGGCCGCCGACGACTTGCGTCAAGGTCAGCGTGCCGTTGTCCTGGGCGTAATCGAAAACGCTGATGCCTTCGCCACGGGCATGGCGTTCCCGCGTGGTGCGGGAACCGATGTAGACGTGCATGGAACGATCCTCGGCTTGAAAAGAAAGCGGCCATGCGCGCCAAGCGCCCGGCCTAGGAAGTCAAAATGCCGCTGATGCGGGCCAGGTTGTCCAGCGTGCTGCGCAGATGGCTGGACAGGGCGGCAGCGGCGTCTTCATTGCGTTCGCGCTCCAGCAGGTCAAGGATGGCCAGGTGCTGGTCGCAATGCTGCTGGTAGCGGCTGCGGTCCTGCATGGACCGGTAGGACAACAGCCGGCGGACCCGGTTGACGCGCTTGATCGTGTCGATGAAAAACGGGTTGCCGGACGCTTCCACCAGCGACTCGTGAAACCGCACGCCGCGTTCGTGCAACTGGTCGGCGGTGTCGGTGGCGATGCCGCCGTCCAGCAGATGTTTTTCCGCCGCGCGGCATCGTTCGATCACGGCCTTTTCGATACGGAAAGACGGCTCCAGCAAGGCCGCCGGTTCCAGCGCCAGACGCAGCCGGTACGACTGCAGCAGGCTGTCGGGCGTGGTCATCATGGACGAGAATTCCCAGCCGTAGCCGGGCCGCCGCTGCGCCCAGCCTTCTTGCGACACGCGAGCCAGCAACGCCTGCGTCTGCGCGTTGGTCAGCGCGTAGCGCACGCGCAACTGGGCCTCGCTGCATTGCATGGGCAATTCGCCTCGCAGCAGCTCGTCGGCCAGTTTGAAATAGCTTTGCGTCACGATGTCGTCCGCGGACGGCGGCGCCAGGCCGGCGTGCGCTTCGGGCAGGGCGTCGAAGTCCTGCTGCAGGAAGTAGCCGCGGTTGGGCTTGCGCGCCACGATGCCGTGCTGCTCCAGCACGCCCAGGGCGTCGTTGACCGGAGACCGCGACAGCCGCAGCCGGTCAGCGAGCTTTTGCGCGGTCAGGTGCGAGCCGCCGGGCAGGCGGTCCTGCCGGATCAGGTCCAGGATTTTCGTGACGGTATTGGTTTGCGCGCTCATGGGGGCGAGGAGGGCTGGAGGGTATCCGATAGGATAGCGGGAATGACGCCTCCCATCCGCAACAAACGCACCTCCAGCTGGGTCTCGACGGCGGCGGTGGCGGCCAGCGCGTCGACGCGGCCGTCCGCCCGCAGGATACGCACCGGCACGGCGATGCGCGGTGCCAGGGTGTCCGCCGGTGCGTCGATCTCGATGCGGTCGCCGGACTGCACCCCCAGCGTGGCGGGTGTGACGCCTTCGGGCAGGCGCAGGGGCAGTATGCCCATACCGATCAGATTGGACCGATGGATCCGCTCGAAGCTGACGGCCAGGACGGCGCGGATGCCCAAGAGGCGCTGCCCCTTGGCCGCCCAGTCGCGTGACGAACCGGTGCCGAAGCGTGCGCCGGCCAGCAGCACCACCGGCTGCTGTTCCTGGCGGTAGTGTTCGGCGGCTTCCCAGATCGGTTCCACGCGGCCGCTGCCCGCATGCCGCGTGTGGCCCACGGGCGCGTCAGGACAGAGCAGGTTCTTCAGGCTCTTGCTGTAGAAGGCCGCGCGCATCATCACTTCCCAATTGCCTCGCCGCGACGCGAACACATTCAGGTCATTGCGGTCGTCGCCGCGCGCCGCGAGGAAGTCCGCAATCAGGCTGTCCGGGGGAATGGCGCTGGCGGGCGACAGGTGGTCGGTCGTCACGTCGTCGCCCAACACCAGCAGCGGATGCGCGGCGTAGCGGCCCAATTGGCCGGCCGCCTGCATCGAGGCGAACGGCGGACGCCGCAGCGCGGTGGAGGCAGGGTCCCACGGAAAGCGCGGGGTATCCGGTGATTGCAGGGCCTGCCAGGCCGGGTTGGCGTTGGCAATCTTGAAGGCCGCGCGGAAGTCGTCGGCCTGCAAGCCTTGGGCCAGGGCGGCGTCGATCTCGGCCTCGTCCGGCCACAGGTCGCGCAGGTGCACGGCCCGGCCATCGGCCGTGGTCTGCACCGGTTCCTGGCTGAGATCGCGTTCGGCGTCCCCGGCCAGCGCGAAGGCGATGACGAGCGGGGGCGACATCAGAAAGCCCAGGTCCAGATCGGGATGGATGCGTCCAGTGAAATTACGGTTGCCCGACAGCACCGCCACCGGGTGGATGGCGCCAGCCGCCATGGCGTCCTGGACCGCGGCGGGCAGGGGGCCGGAGTTGCCGATGCAGGTGGTGCAACCGTAGCCCACGATGTCGAAACCAACCGCGGCCAGCTCGTCCAGCAGTCCGGCGCGGGCCAGGTAATCGGCCGCGGCGGGCGAGCCGGGGCCGAGCGACGTCTTGACCCAGGACGGCACGCGCAGGCCCGCCTGGCGCGCCTTGCGGGCCAGGAGCCCGGCCGCCATCAACAGGCGGGGATCCGACGTATTGGTGCAACTGGTGATGGCGGCGATGGCGACGGGATGGCGGGGAAGGCCGCCGTCGGCACTCGCCGCCGGCGTGAAGTCCAGCGCCGACAGCAGGGCGCGGGTCTGGCCGTAGGGGTGCAGGTCCTGCGGCCGCTTGGGGCCGGCCACGTGCATCTGCACGCGGTCCAGCGCGATCTCGATCACGCGGGTATAGCGCGGCGAGGCCTCGGGATCCAGTGCGATGCCGGCGCGTTCGGCATAGGCGGCGACACGCGCGATGTGGGCCTCCGGGCGGCCCGTCTGGCGCAGGTAGGCAAGCGTTTCGCCGTCAATCGGAAAGTAGCCGGTGGTGGCGCCGTACTCGGGCGCCATGTTCGCCACCACGCATCGGCTGCCGGCCGACAGCGTGCTGACGCCTGGCCCGAAGAATTCCACGAACTCGCCCGAGACCTCGATGGCGCGCAGCCGCTGTGTCACGGTCAACGCCAGGTCGGTGGCGGTGACGGCCGCCGCCAACGCGCCCGTCAGGCGCACGCCGATCACGTCCGGTATGCGCAGCAGGGTGGGCATGCCGAACATCACCGTCTGCGCCTCCAGGCCGCCGACGCCCCAGCCCAGCACGCCGATGCCGTTGATCATCGGCGTGTGGCTGTCGGTGCCGATCATCATATCGGGATGCAGGGCGCCGTCGTCGCCTTGGCAGACCACGGTGGCCAATTGCTCCAGGTTGATCGTATGCATGATGCCGGTGCCGGGCGGATGGATGCGCACGTTCGACAGCGCCTTGGACGCCCAGCGCAAGAAGCGATAGCGCTCGGCGTTGCGCCGCAATTCCAGGTCCAGATTGCGCGTGGCGGCATCGGGTTGCGCATAGG
Organism: Achromobacter sp. FW305-C-13; assembly: GCF_058783475.1. Lineage (NCBI taxonomy): Bacteria > Pseudomonadati > Pseudomonadota > Betaproteobacteria > Burkholderiales > Alcaligenaceae > Achromobacter > Achromobacter sp. FW305-C-13. The sequence goes on from NZ_JBYSYN010000002.1 coordinate 1,210,280, forward strand.
CCTCGACGGCCAGCGAATGGTCCACCGACACGTCCACCGGCAACACCGGGTTCAGTACGGCCGGGTCCACGCCGGCCTCGGCCAGCGCGTCGCGCATCGCGGCGATGTCCACCAGCGCGGGCGTGCTGGTGGTGTCGTGCATCAGCACCCGGCCGGGCTGGAAGGCGATCTCGGCTTCGCTGGTGCCGTGCGCCAGCCAGCCGAACAAGGCGTTGACGGCAGCGTCGCGCTCGTCGCCCTGCATGTTGCGCAGCGCGTTTTCCAATAGCAGACGCAGCACGACGGGCAGGCGGAAATAGTCGGCGCCGAACGTGGCGGGCAGGTCCACGCAGGTATGGGCGGCCCCGTTCAGCGTGAAGCGGGCGTGGCGCAGCAAGGCATTGGTGTTTTCCATAGCTGCCAGTTTTGCATATTGCATCTATAAAATGCAATTAAGTAAAAACCCGGCCGCCATCCGGTCAGGCCGATCAGGAGACAGACCATGCCCCCCATCCGATTGCTTGCCGCCGCCGCTCTGGCGGCCACGGCCTTAGCGCCGCTCCCTTCCGTCCAGGCCGCCGACGTCGGCCGGCCGGTCAGCTTGATCGTGCCGTTTGCCGCCGGCGGCGGGGTGGACGGCATGGGCCGCCTGCTGGCCGAACGCCTGCGCAGCGAAATGCCGCAGGGCGTGGTGGTGGAAAACAAGCCCGGCGCCAGCGGCATGCTGGGCGCGCAGACGGTGGTGCGGTCGGCGCCGGATGGGTCGACGATGCTGCTTGGGTCGGCGGGCGAAACCGCCATCAACCCGCTGGTTTTCAAGGGCAAGATGCAATATCAGCCGGAAAAGGACCTAGTGCCGATCGCGCTGGTCGCCCGCGTGCCGAACGTGCTGGTCGCCAACCCCAAGCTGCCGGTCAGCAATGTGGAGCAACTGGTGGCCTACGGCCGGGCGCACCCGGACAAGCTGACCTACGCGACCAGCGGTGTGGGCAATCCGCAGCATCTGAACGGCGAGCTGCTGCAGTCGCTGGCGGGAATCAAGATGGTGCACGTGCCGTACAAGGGGGCGTCCGCGCAGCTGGTGGACGTGGCGGCGGGCAGCGTGGACCTGACCTTCGTCAGCCTCGCGGGCGCATTGCCCTTCATCAAGAGCGGCAAGGTCAAGCCACTGGCGGTTACGTCGGCCACGCGCGCCTCGTTCGCGCCGGATATTCCCGCCGTGGCCGAATACGCGCCGTTAAAGGACTACGCGCTGGAGAACTGGTTTGGCGTATTCGTGGCGGCGGGCACGCCGGCCGATGTCCAACAAAAGCTCGCGGCCGCCATCGGGCGCGCCTTGCGCGATGAGAAGTTCGTGGCCAGCGTCCGCGAGCTGGGTGGAGAAGTGCAGCCCATGAGCCAGGAAGAATTCCGCGCCTTCATCAAGGCGCAGACGGCGGTATTCGCCAAGGTCGTGGCCGACGGCCACATCACGGCCGAAAACTGAAATCGGTGCGCGCTAGGGCCGGGAAGGTCCCTGGCGCAACACCGCATCCAGCGCGCCCAGCGCCGGCGGGATCATCGCCAGCAGGCGCGCTTTGCCCACGCCGTCGCGCGCCTGCACGGACAGGCCGTGCAGCATGACGGCGTAGTAGTCGCCCAACGCCTGCACGTCCGTGCCGGGTTTGAGTTCGCCGCTTTGCACGGCGGATTCAAGCCGGTCGATGATGCCTTGCGTACGCGCCTTGCGATGCGTGGTGAGCCATGCCATGACGTCTTCGTTTTCGGCCGCGTAGTTGGTGGCGGCGCTGACCACCATGCAGCCCTGCGGCCGGCCGCGCCGGGTGTAGGTCAGCACCGCGTCGGTCAGCAGTTTCTCGATGGCGTCGCGTACGCCGTCGGTGGCCTCGAGCGCTTTTTCCGCAAACGCGCCGTCGCCCGCTTCATACCGCGCCACGGCTTCGCGGAACAGGTCCTGCTTGGATCCGAAGGCCGCATATAGCCGCGCCGAGGCCAGGCCCGTCGCCGCCACCAGATCCGCCATCGACGTGCCTTCATACCCCTGTTTCCAGAACGCCAGCATGGCTTGCTGAAGCGCTAGGTCGCGGTCGAATTCTCTGGGTCTGCCTGCCATCACGGTCTCGGTGAAATGATCTGGACGCAGTGTACCGCCCGCTGTGGCATTTGCGTCGCGCCGATTTATCGCCTATTCTTTGTCAATCGACAAACAATTAAGGATTCGATATGAAGACGATCAAAGGCCCCAGCCTGCACCTGGCGCAATTCAGCGACGCCGTGGCGCCCTTCAACAGCTTGCCGGCCATCGCGCAATGGGCGGCGGGTGTAGGTTTCAAGGCCTTGCAGATTCCGGCTTGGGACAAGCGCTTCTTCGATGCGGAAACGGCGGCAACCAGCCAGGACTATTGCGACGAAATCACTGGAACGCTGGCGGCTCACGGGTTGGTCGTCAGCGAACTCACCACGCACATCTTCGGCCAGTCGCTGGCCGTGCATCCGGCTTACGACGCGATGGTCGACAACTTCGCGCCTGAGCATGCGCGCGGCAATCCGCAGGCCAGGACGGCCTGGGCGAAGCAGGGGCTGCTGAATTCGGCCCGCGCCTCGAAGCGGCTGGGCCTGACCGAGATGGGCACGTTCTCGGGGTCGCTGGCGTGGCCGTACCTGTTCCCGTTCCCGCAACGGCCCGAGGGCCTGATCGAGACGGCATTCGATGAACTGGCCCGCCGCTGGCTGCCGGTGCTGGACGCCTGCGACGAGCAGGGCGTGAACCTGTGCTTCGAGATTCACCCCAGCGAAGACCTGCATGACGGCATCACGTTCGAGATGTTCCACGAACGCGTCGGCGCCCATGCCCGTTGCGCGATGCTGTTCGACCCCAGCCATTTCGTCCTGCAGCAGTTGAACTACCTGGAATACCTGGACATCTACAAGGACCACATCCGCATGTTCCATGTGAAGGACGCCGAGTTCAATCCCACGGGCCGGCAAGGCATCTATGGCGGCTACCAGTCGTGGATCAACCGGGCGGGGCGGTTCCGTTCTCTGGGCGACGGCCAGGTCGACTTCAAGTCGATCTTCTCGAAACTGGCGCAATACGACTATGCGGGCTGGGCCACGCTGGAATGGGAATGCTGCCTGAAAGACCAGGAAGCGGGTGCACGCGAAGGCGTGGAATTCATCAACCGCCACATCATCCCGGTCACGTCCAAGGTGTTCGACGACTTCGCCGGCGCCGCCATCGACAAGCAACAGATCCACGCCCTGCTGGGCATCGCCTGAACGCGAGAGTCTTCCATCATGACGCATCAAACCGATTCATTCTTCACCGCCGCCGACGGCGTGACGCATCAGTACCCGCTGATCGACGGCCATCGCATCCATTGCGCCATCGCAGGTGACGGCCCGCCCGTCTTGCTGATCCCCGGTTGGCCACAGACGTGGTTCACGTGGCGCCACATCATGAAGTCGCTGGCAGAGGCGGGCTATACCGCCATCGCCGTGGATCCCCCCGGCACGGGCGATTCCGGGCGTCCGGCCCAAGGCTATGACACGGGCGCCGTGGCCGGCGTCCTGCATCGCTTGATGGAGCAATTGGGGCACGCGGCTTATCAAGTCGTCGGCCACGACATCGGCATGTGGGTGGCGTATGCGCTGGCCAGCGACTATCCCGAGGCTGTCCGCCGACTGGTGCTGACCGAGGCCGTCATCCCCGGCCTGGCGCCTGCACCGCCGATATTCGTGCCGCCGGCAGAGAACATCTTCCTATGGCATTTCATGTTCAATCAGCTGCAAGACCTGCCGGAAGCGCTGATCACCGGACGCGAGCGCGCCTACCTGAGCTTCATTTTCGACAAATGGTCGCATCGGCGGGACCGCGTCGCCGCGGACGTCTACATCGACGCCTATTCGGCGCCGGGCGCATTACGCAGCGGCTTTGCCTACTATCGGGCCATTCCCGAGACCATCCGGCAGAACCAGGAGCGCTCGAAGACCCGCTTGCGCATGCCCACGCTGGCCATCGGCACGGAACACGCGACCCGGGACGCGCCGCTGATCACGATGCGCGACAACGCCACCGACCTGACCGGCGTCATCATTGCCGACTGCGGGCATTTCGTGACCGAAGAATGCCATGAGGCGTTCTCCGAGCACCTGCTTGCCTTCCTGTCGAAAGAGGGTTGAACGTGTCCCTCGATCCTCGTATCAACGCCTTCCTGACGCGCCTGTCCAGCGCATCCGCACCGCTGGTGCTGGAAGACATCCGCGCCGCGACCGAAACGGGGCTGCGGGCGCTGCAGGGCGGGACGGAGGCCGTGGACGCCGTGACCGACCACGAGGCGCGCTGCCAGGACGGGCATCCGTTACGGATTCGCGCCTATACGCCGGCCGGGCTGGCGCAGCACGATGCGCTGCCCGCGATCGTGTTCGCACATGGGGGAGGCTGGTTCCAGTGTTCGCTGGATCTGTACGACAACCCTTGCCGCGCGTTGGCCAACGCGACGCAGTGCAAGGTGTTTTCGGTGGACTACCGGCTGGCGCCCGAGAACAAGTTTCCGGTGCCGGCCGAGGACGTCTATGCCGGACTGCAATGGGTCAGCGCGAATGCCGTGCGGCTGGGCATCGACGCGTCGCGCCTTGCCGTCTGCGGCGATAGCGCAGGCGGCAACCTGGCGGCGGCCGCCGCGATCATGGCGCGGGACCGCGGCGGGCCGCCCATTGCGCATCAGTTGCTGATCTACCCCGTGATGGATCATGCCTTTTCGACGCAGTCATACCAGACGTACGGGCGCAACTTCTTCCTGACCGAAGAGATCATGCGCTACTGCTGGTTCACGTACCTGGTCAACGAGGCGGATGGGGCGTCGCCCTACGCGTCGCCGCTGCGGGTGCAAACCGTGAAGGGCCTGCCGCCCGCCACCGTGCTGGTCAGCGAGTACGATCCCCTGCGGGATGAGGGCGAGGCCTATGCGCAGCGGCTGCGCGACGGCGGCGTCGCGGCGCAGGACCATCGCCTGCCGGGCATGGTGCACGCATGTATCCACATGCTGGGCCTCACGCCGGCGGCCAGGCGCTTGTTCGACCTGGCGGGACAGGCGATGCAGGCCGCGCTGGGGGCAGGCGATACGCCCGCGGCTACGGGCCCTCGTGCAGCAGCACTTCCAGCCCGGTGCGTTCCCCTGAGCGCACCCGGCTGACCGCCTGCCGGGCCGTGACGCGGTAAATGTCACGCACACCCTGGACGGGGCGATGCGATACCGCGATCACGGCCGCGTCGCCCAGCTCCAGGGGCAGCACCATCGGACGCGACTGCATGCGCGGGCGTTGTTCGGTCATGACGAATTCGCCGCCGGTAAAGTCGGTGCCGGGTTGGGACAGCAGGGCGACGAGTTGCAGGGGAAAGACATGCGCGCCGTCTGCATGCTGAATCAGCGGCTGATAGGCGTCCGCGCGCAGGCAGTGCAGCGCCGTCAGCGGCCGGGTCTGTCCGGCATCGCGGTTGCGTTGCATCCAGGCGGCGAATTCGTCGGGGTATGCCGCGTCCTGCTGCAAGGCGGCAGCCCAGGATCGCGCGACAGGAAGCAACTGCCGGTACAGGTGGGCGCGCAGTGAATCGAACGCCGCGGCTTCTGCACCGGTCCGCGCCAGCCGCCGCGCCGCATCCTCCTGGAACAAACCGGGCAGCAGCGCCCAGCCCTCGGCGTCCAGTTGGCGGGCAATAAGGTCCCAATCGTAGTGGGCAAGCGGGGTGTGGTCAGGCGTCATGGCGGCAAAAGGCGTTCGGAGCACTCCAGGATAGGGGCGGGCGGGGCGTTCGTCACTCCGGTGCTTGCTTGCGTACCCGGGGCGTGTGGGGCAGCGTTCAGAGGCCTTGAAGTATGCTTGTGGGCTTCACGAACCCATTCTATGCCGCCTGTAATGACTGATTTCCCGTTTGACGCCGTCCTGTTCGATTGCGACGGCGTGTTGGTTGATTCCGAACCCATCACCAGCCATGTGCTGACCCAGATGCTGAACGAACTGGGCTGGGACATCACGCATGACGAGACGATGCGCATCTTTACCGGGAAAGCCGTCAGGGATGAACTGCCGCTGATCGAGGCGCGTACCGGCGTCAAGCTGGGCCCGGAATGGTTCGACGTGTTCCGCCAGCGCCGCAATGCCGCGTTGGACCGCGACCTGCTGGAAATCCCCGGCGCGCCGGACGCCGTGCGCGCGCTGCACCAGACCCTGGACGGCCGCATCGCCGTGGCCTCGGGCGCCGACCGCCGCAAGGTGGAGCTGCAACTGGCGAAGGTCGGCATTGCCGAGTGCTTTGACGGGCGCGTCTTCAGCGGCCATGAAATGCCGCGCAGCAAACCGTTTCCCGATGTCTACCTGGCCGCCGCCCAGGCGCTGGGCGTAGATCCCAAGCGTTGCGCGGTCGTGGAAGACACGGTCACGGGCGCGACCGCCGGCGTGGCAGCGGGCGCCACGGTGTTCGGGTACAGCCCGGACGCCAACGGCCACAGCGGGGCCGAGGCCCTGCGCGGCGTGGGCGTGGCCCACGTATTCACCGACATGAAGCAACTGCCCGCGCTGCTGGCGGGCTGGCAGGCCGGCGCGCGTTAAACGCGGCCGGTCGCCCACGCGCGCTCAGCGCGCGTGGTTGGCGTATTGCTCGCCGCCGTCCAGGTCGATGACGGTGCCGCTCAGGTAGCCGGCGCGCGGCGACGCGCCGAACACGATCATGTCGGCCACTTCCTCGGGTTCCATCAAGCGGCCGAACGGCAGGTCCGACAGCGTTTCCTGCCACCGGCTGTCATCGCCCCAGCGGGCCTGCGCGCGTTGGCGCGCCAGCGTCAGCACGCGGTCCGTGCGCGTGCGCGACGGATTCACGCCAAACACGCGCACGCCGTGGCGCGGAGCTTCACCGCCCAGGGCGCGCGTAAACGCGATCAGCGACGCATTGGCCGAGGCGCCGCAGATGTAGTCCGCACGCGGCGCGGCCCCGGCCATGCCGATGATGTTGGCGATGACGCCGGCGCCCGCTTCGCGCATCGCGGGGTAGTAGTGGCGGGCCAGATTGATATAGCCGTGCACCTTCAGATCCCAGCCGGCGCGCCAGCGTTCGTCCTGCACCTGGTCCAGCGCGCCACCGGGCACCGCGCCGGCATTGTTCACCAGCACATCGATGGGACCGGTGTCCTTGGCCAGCTTTTCCGCGGCGCCGGGCAAGGCCAGGTCCAGGGCCACGGCTTGCGCGGCGCGGCCGGTCTGCTCGCGGATGGCGGCGGTGGCCTGATGCAGCGCGGCGTCGTCGCGCGCCACCAGGATCGGCTCCGCGCCTTCGCGTGCGAAGGCCACGGCGCATGCCAGGCCAATGCCCTTGGATGCACCCGTGATGAGCACGCGTTTTCCTGCCAGCTGCAAATCCATGAAGCGCTCCTGTCGATTCGCGCCTGCCTGTGCGGCGCACGCTTAGGTTGTAAACCACTTGCCGGCCGCATGCCAGCCTGAACGCGGCATGGCGCATCCGGGCGCGCGCCTGCTATGCTGAAAACCACCTGTGCCACAAGGATGCGGCGATGTCGGAAATCTGGCTGGAAATCTGGACCACCGTGCGGAGTGAATTCGCGGATATTCCCGATGTGGGCGAAGCCACGCGCATCGTGCTGCGGTTGGGCATGGCCGTGATATTGGGCGGCCTGCTGGGCTATGAACGCGAACGCAGCGGCAAGGCCGCGGGCCTGCGCACGCACATGCTGGTGGCGCTGGGCGCGGCGATTTTCGTGCTGGTGCCGTTGCAGGGCGGCATGCAGGTCGGCGACATCAGCCGCGTGCTGCAAGGCGTGATCGCAGGTATCGGCTTCCTGGGCGCGGGTGCGATCATCAAACTGAGCGATGAACGCGAGATCCACGGGTTGACCACGTCGGCCAGCATCTGGATGACGGCCGCCATCGGCGTGGCAGCCGGCATGGGCCGCGAGGCCACGGCCCTGGTCAGCACCTTGATGGCGCTGTTCGTGCTGGCGGTGCTGCGCCGCGTCGAAGCGCGCATTTCCTCGCGGCAGGAAAAGAACCTGATCACCGCCGGCACCAAGTCCGGGGGGAATGCCTGACGGCGGCGTTCAGCTGCCGCCGGAGACGTCGATGAAAGAGCCGCTGGTGTAGCCGGCTTCGTCCGAGAACAGCCACATCACCGCGCCCGCCACCTCTTCCACCGAGCCGCCGCGGCGCAGCGGAATCACGCTTTTCAGCCGGTCCACGCGGCCGGGCTCGCCGCCGCTGGCGTGCATCTCAGTGTAGATGGTGCCGGGCCGTACGCCGTTCACGCGGATGCCCTCGGGCGCCACTTCCTTGGACAGGCCGATCGTCAGCGTATCCAGCGCGCCCTTGGACGCGGCGTAGTCCACATATTCGTTGGGTGAACCCAGGCGGGCGGCGGCCGACGACACGTTGACGATGGCGCCGCCCTGGCCGCCGTGGCGCGTCGACATCCGCCGCACGGCCTCGCGGGCGCACAGGAAGGCGCCGATGACGTTGGTGGACAGCACGCGCAGCAGGCGGTCGGCATCCATGTCGTCCACGCGCATCTGCTTTTCCAGGATGCCGGCGTTGTTGACCAGCGCATCCAGCCGGCCCAGCCGCTCGTCCAGCGTGTGGAACATGCGCAGCACCTGGTCTTCCTGCGAGACGTCGGCCTGGATGGCCAGCGCCTGGCCGCCTTCACGCCGGATTTCGGCCACGACGGCGTCGGCGGCGTCCGCATGGGTGCGGTAGTTGACAGCGACCGCATAGCCACGGCGGGCGGCCAGTTTGGCGACGGCGGCGCCGATGCCCCGGCTTCCGCCGGTAACGAGCATGACTTTAGACATGGTTTTCTCCTGCATGACTGCCACGTTAGCAGAACGCAGGCTCAGATCCACACGTCGTTCGGGGCGCTGCGCGCGCCGCCCTGGTCGCCGGTGTTCACGACCCCACAGGGTTCCACCAGCATCAGGTGAGTCTCTTCCTGCGCGCAGGGCTTGTGTTCGACACCCTTGGGGATGACCGTCATGTCGCCCGGGCCCAGGTCGATGTGGCCGTCGCGCAGTTCGATCCGCAGCCGGCCGCTGACGACGATGAACGTCTCGTCGGTGTCCGCATGGCTGTGCCAGACAAAATCGCCCTGCACCTTGACCACCTTGAACTGGTAGTCGTTCATCTGGGCGATGACCTTGGGCTGCCAGTGCTCGGAGAACAGCGCGAGCTTGCCGGCGATATTGATGGAGGATATGGGGGACATGGCGGAGCCTGAGAAAGGTGAAGACGCTTGCAGCATAGGGCGGCAGGGCGCGCGCCGTCTTGTACGTTCTTGCAGGTTTTCCGTGTCGGGCCCGGCACGGCGGGGCTAGCCGTGCAGCATCCGCCGCCAGCGGTCTGGCGTCATGCCGTAGGTCTGCACATGGCGATGCGTCAGGTGGCTCTGGTCGGTGAAGCCGGCGCCCGCCGCGGCGTCCGCCAGCGGCTGGCCGGCGGCGATCAGCCGGCGGGCGAGATCCAGGCGGCGCAGCATCACGTAGCGATAGGGGCTGGTGCCGAACAGCGCGCGGAAATCGCGCGACAGGCGCCAGCGGTCGTTGCCCGCGGCCTGCGCCAGCTGGTCCAGCGTGATCGGCTGGCCGAGCGAATCATGGATGAACTGCCGGGCGCGCTCTGCGGCGGGGTAGTCGGCCGTTCGGCGTCCCTGAGGGCGGCCGGCGGCGGCGCACAGCGCATGGGCCAGGTCGTAGAGCGCGTCGTCTTCCTGCAAGGGGTCGATGGCCGCCCGGGTGCTCTGCAGCAGCGCTTCGCTGGCGGCGTGCAGCCGCGGGTCGGCAGAGAGGCCGCCCGCGATGAATGGCAGCGGCCGGCCGCCCAGGATCTGCTGGATCAGCGCGGGTTCGACGTAGATCATGCGGTAGTGGAAACCGGCTTCGGTGCCTGCCTGCCCGTCGTGCGGTTCGTCAGGGTGCAGCACGATGGTGCCGCCGGGCAGGCTGTGCCGGCATGAACGCCGGTAGTGGAAGCTTTGCACGCCCGACAGCGTGCGCCCGATGGCGTACGTGTCGTGGCGGTGCATGTCGTAGCCATGACCGCCGAAGTAGGCTTCGATGCGCTCCACATGGCCCGAGGGCGCGGCGCGCAGTATCCAGTCCTGCTTCGGTTGGGCCAACATCATGGCAGACGTGCGGCAGGGTCTACTTCTTCACCTGCACCAGTACGAACTCGTTGCCGTACAGGTCGATGAAGTGGGCGTAGACGGTGGTGTCGTCATGGACGGGCTCTTTGGTGAAGCGCACGCCCCGCGCGGCGAACTTGCTGTGGTCGCGCACGACGTCGTCGGTGTAGAACACGCCCACCGGCTGGCCGCCGGTCTGGTCGCCCACGCGGTCGCGTTGCGCCTGGGTCAGGGCTTGCAGCAGCCAGACGCCGACCGCGGGTTGTTCCGGCAGGCGCAGGTGCACATACCGTTGCTGGCCCACGGGCATATCGACGAACACCTCCATGCCGAGCTTGTCTTGGTAAAAAGAAATGGCGGTGTCGTAGTCGTTCACGAGAAGGACGAGACGGCCCAGCGAATGCATGTCAGGACTCTCTTTGAGGTTAAGCGTGCGGCTATGCTAACCCGTCGCGGCCCTTTACCGGCTGTCGGCCTCGCGCAACAGCCGCAGGCCCACCAGCGGGTAGCGCGTTTCCTGGGTGTTCCAGTTGCGGTAGGACGACCGGGTATAGAGCGCCCAGGTGTGCCACGAGCCACCCCGGCGCACGCGCACATTGCCGCTGTCGGGGCCTTGCGGATCATCCGTGGGCGAGTGCGCGTAGTAGTCCTCGCCGTACCAGTCCGCCACCCATTCCCAGGCGTTGCCGTGCATGTCGTACAGGCCGAAGGCGTTGGGCGCGTAGGTGGCCACCGGCGCGGTGAACGTGTAACCGTCGTGGCGGGCCGAGGCGAACGCCTGCCATTTCGGCCACAGCGGTTGGGCGTCGGCGTCAAAGCCGTTGCCGGCATCGGGCATGCCGGCCGGGTCGTCGCCGTTCTGGTAGCGCGTGCGCGTGCCGGCGCGGCAGGCGTATTCCCATTCGGCTTCGGTGGGCAGCCGGTAGACGCGGCCTTCCTTCTGGGTCAGCCAGCGGGCCAACGCCTGGGCGTCGTTCCAGCTGATGTTCACGACGGGGTGATCGTCGGTCTGGGCGAAGCCCGGGTTGCGCCAGGAATAGCGGCGGTCGCGGCCTTCGAAGGCGTCGCCGCGTTCGGACTTGTCGGGATCGTAGGCGGCGTTGTAGCCATAGCCGCCCGTGCCGTCGGCCTCGGATTCGGGCACATACCCGGAGGCTTCGATAAAGCGCCGGAACTGTCCGACCGTGACCTCGGTGCGTTCCAGGTAGAACGGCCGGGTGATGCGCACGGAATGCACGGGCGCTTCGTCGAACAGCTGCGCGAAACGGTCCTTGGGATATTGCGGGTAGTCGCGCGCCAGCGCCTCGGGCGTTTCGTCACTGCCCATCTGGAACGTGCCGGCGGGGATGGCGACGAACACCATGCCCAGCGAATTCTCGATCAGCGCAGGGGGCTCGCTGGACGGGGCCGCGCGCAGCGGGGATGACAGCAGCAAACTGGCAAGCAACAGGCAGGGACGGATACGCATGGAGGGTCGCGGGCGCGGGGCGCAGGGCCAAGGGTGCGACATAGTAGGGCGGCCGCGTCCAGACAGCCAGACGCGGGGAACCCTCATACGGGCCCGGCGCTTTCCCCTGCCTTGCGCAAGGTGAAGTTGATCCGCCGGCTGCCCAGTCTGGGATGCGGCAGGTCTTTCATGGGCATTACGCCGTGATAGCGCAGCCGGTCCACGCCGCCCCACACGACCACGTCGCCATGCAGCAGGGGCACGCGCACGGTCTTGTCCGAGCGTTCGTGGCCGCCGAACAGGAAGAGGGCGGGCATGCCCAGCGAGACGGAAACGATGGGGGCGCCGTAGTCGCGTTCGTTCTTGTCCTGATGCAGCGACAGCCGCGACCCCGGCTCGTACTGGTTGACCAGGCAGGCGTCGGGCGCAAAGCCGGGAAAGCCGGCCTCGGCCGCCGCAGCCTGCGCCAGTTCCAGGAAGGCCGAAGGCAGGTCGGGCCAGGGCAGGCCGGACAGCGGGTCGATGCGCGTATAGCGGTAGCCGTGCGCATCCGTCGTCCAGCCCCATTGCCCGCAATTGGTCAGCGCGACCGACATGGTGTAGCCCCCCGGCGTCTGCATGCGCCGGAAGGGCGACTGCGCGGCGACGGTGTCCACGCCTTGCAGCAGCGCTTCGGCAAAGGGCAAGGCAAACCCGCGCAACACGAAGGATTGCGGCCCGATTGCCTCGCGCCCGCTTTGCGCGGTGTCGTCGTCGCCAAACAGGTCCAGCGATGTCGTCATGGTCATTGCGCGTCGTGGAAGATCAGCCCCAGCGTGTGGCGCCGGCCGCTGCGCAGCGCGCTGACGCCGTGCCGCATGGCGGTCTTGCGCCAACCGCGCGCGCCGGGCACGGGCCGCTGGTTCACGGTGAAGATCAGCGCGTCGCCCTGCTGCAGCGGCAGCACCTCAGCGCACTGTTCGCGGCTGCTGGTTTCCGTCATCACGAATTCGCCGCCCGTGAAATCCTGGCCGGGGCGCGACAGCAGCACCGCCACCTGCAGCGGGAACACGTGTTCGCCGTACAGGTCCTGGTGCAGGCAGTTGTAGTCGCCGGGGCCGTACTCCAGGATCAGGGGCGTGGGACGGCGTTGGCCGGCGTCATGGCAGCGCTGCAGAAAGGCGGCGTGGTCGGCGGGATACTGCACATTGATGCCCAACTGCCGGTTCCAGCGGTTCGCGATCGGCACCAGTTGCGGATACAAGGCGGTGCGCAGCTGCTGCAGCAACGGCGGCAGCGGATAGGAAAAGTATTTGTATTCACCGCGGCCGAAGCCATGCCGCGCCATCACGATACGGCTGCGGTAGCCGTCCGGCGCGGCGTAGCCGGCCGCCAGCGCCGCGCATTGGGCGGGCGTCAGCAGGCCGGGCGCGATGGCATTGCCATGCGCATCCAGCGACTCGGTGATCCGGGCCCAATCGAGGTCGGGCAGGGGAGCGGCAGGCGGCATATCCATGAGGCGAGGGCAGGCAAGGCGAAGCAGAAAAAACCAGTCTACGCCTGCCCGCCGCTAGGCGAACTCCGCTTGTTGCGCCGGGGTCACAGCAGCGGCTCCAGCGGCAGCAGCGACACGAACCAGACGGAAAACCGCTTCCACACCGTCGTGCCCGGCTCGGTGTCATGGCGGATCGTTTCCCCATTGCGCTGCTCCAGCCAATACAAGTCGCCTTTATCGTCCAGGCAGACGCGGTAGGCCACCTTGGGCAACTCGTTCTTGAAGGCATCGGCAATGCGGCCCGCCAGCGTCGGGCTGTCGATCACAAAGCCCAGTTCCGTATTCAGGGTGGCCGAACGCGGGTCGAAGTTGAACGACCCGACGAAGATGCGCTGCCCGTCCACCGCGAAGGTCTTGGCGTGCAGGCTGGAACCCGAGCTGCCGAAGGGCCCCATGCTCTTGTTGCGCTCGACCTCGCCCGCCATGCGCTTCATCTCGAACAATTCCACGCCGGCTGCCAGCAGGTCCTTGCGGCGCTTGGCGTAGCCCGAATGCACGACCGCGACGTCGGTCGCTTCCAGCGCATTGGTCAGCACCTGCACCTTGACCCCGCTTTTCGCCATCTTCGCGAAGGCTTCCGTGCCGGCAGCCGTGGGCACGAAATAGGGTGACACCAGTTCCAGATCGGTCGCGGGCGCGCCGATGATTTCATGCAACTGGTGCGGCAGCATCGCCTCGGGCGGCGCGGTGCCCAGCGTCTTGCGCGGATCGTCGCTGACCATGCGGGTGTTCGCCCATTCCAGGCGCAGCTCGCCTTGCAGCAATTGCCGGATGAAGGGCAACTGCTTCATGGCTTCGGCATAGGCGGCGGCTTCGGGCGACCCTTCCACCTTGCTGGCCCGTTCCTCCAGCGCTTGCAGCGCGCCCGGCTCGGCCTTCTTCAGCAGCCGGTCCACGGGGTAGGCGGATTCGCTGGCCCAGTACCGGTCGAAATCCATCGACACGTCATTGACGGCCGCGCCGATCGCCAGCACGTCCAGGTCGGTGAACAGCACGCCGTTGGCGGCGCCGAAGTATTCGTCGCCAACGTTGCGCCCGCCGATGATGGTGGCCTGGTTGTCCGCGGTGAAGGACTTGTTGTGCATGCGCCGGTTCAGGCGGCTGAAGTCCGTGACGTAGCCCAAGGGCTTGGGCCAGCGCAGCACAAAGGGGTTGTACAGGCGGACTTCGATATTGGGGTGTTCGTCCATCGCGGCCAGCACCGTGTCCAGGCCCGACGTGCCGTTGTCGTCCAGCAGCAGCCGCACGCGCACGCCCCGGTCGGCAGCGGCGTGCAGCGCTTCCAGCAGCATCGTGCCCGTCATGTCGTCGTGCCAGATGTAGTACTGCACATCCAGGCTGCGCTCGGCCGCCCGCGCCAGCATCATGCGGGCGGCGAAAGCGTCATAGGCGTTGGACAGCGGGTGGATGCCCGACTTGCCGGGGTGCGCTGCCGCCAGCGGCGCGATGCCGCGGCCCAAGGACGTGGCGGCGGATTGTTCGGGCGTCAGCGCCTGGGACTCGCTGCGCTTGTCGAGCGGGGGCAGGCTGCATCCGCTTAGAAACGAAAGGCAGAGGGCGGTCATAAGAAGGGGTTTGGCCAAAAGCATGCCCGTATTGTGCCGAAAAAAGTGGCAGGCACCGGGTCTTGATGATTTTCCATATTTGGAATAAATTCCCTAATATGGAAAACACAACGATTGATGCCGATCTGGACCGCCGCATCGCCCAGCGCCTGAAAGCCTTGCGCTTGGCGCGCGGGTGGTCGTTGGACGAATTGGCGGGGATGGCTGGCGTTAGCCGCGCCACGCTCTCGCGGCTGGAAAACGCCGAGGTCAGCCCCACGGCCAGCGTGCTGGGCAAGCTGTGCGCGGCCCACGGCTTGACCATGTCGCGGCTGATGGTGATGGTGGAAGACGATTTCGCGCCCTTGGTGCCCGAGCACGGGCAGGCCGTGTGGGTCGACGACAGTGCGGGCTTCACGCGGCGTTCCGTGTCTCCGCCGGCGCAGCAGTTGGCGGGCGAAGTGCTGGCCTGCGAGCTGGCGGCAGGCGCCCGCATCGGCTACGAGCAATCGCCGCGGCCGGGGCTGGAGCACCACCTGCTGATGCTGGAAGGCGAACTGCATATCACCGTCGACGGCCAGACGCACATCCTGGCGCCGGGCGACTGCCTGCGCTATCAACTGTTCGGCGCCAGCCAGTTCATCACACCGCCGCATAGCGGCGCCCGCTACCTGCTCTTCATCGTCTGAAACCGCCATGTCCCACGACCCCGCCACCCTTGAATTGACCCTGCTGACGGCGGATGACGCCGCTGCCAATCTGCCCGCGCTGGGCGAACTGCTGCACGCCTGCGTGCAAGGCGGCGCCAGCGTCAGTTTCGTCCTGCCGTATTCCCCGGAAGACGCGCAAGCGTTCTGGCGCAACAAGATCCTGCCGGCGCTGGCCGGCGGCAAGCTGGCGCTGTGGGTGGCGCGTCAGGACGGTCGCATCGCCGGCTCGGTGCAATTGGATAGCGATACGCCGCCCAACCAGCCCCACCGCGCCGAGGTGCGCAAGCTTCTGGTGCACCCCGATTTTCGCCGGCAGGGCATCGCCCGGCACTTGATGCGCGAGGCCGAAGCCCATGCGGTGCGCATCGGCCGCAGCTTGATCACGCTGGATACACGCACCGGCGACAGCGCCGAGCCCCTGTATGCGTCGCTGGGCTATGTGACGGTGGGGCAGATCCCGCATTTCAGCCGCGACCCGCATGATGCGGGCAAGCTGGACGCGACGACGATCATGTACAAACGGGTGTAGATAAGGCCGACGGACAACGGAATAGGCCACCCATCCGGCCACAAAAGCAGCCCCCGAAGGGGCAACAAAAAAGCCACCCGCGAGGGTGGCTTTCTTATTCAATCAGCGCCCATTCAAGCCAGCGGCTTGATGCCCACGCTGTAAGGGGGCGCATTGCCGCGTGCGGCGGCCTTGATCTTCAGCATCGAGCCGCCGGGGGTGAATTCGAAGTCCTGCAGCGGCACTTCGAACCATTGGTGGAAGCTGGTGCGGGAAAACTCGGGCACCCAGACTTTGGCGCGCCGCGCGTCGCAGTGGAATTCCACCAGCGTGCGGTCGATGCCCAGGGGGCGGGTGTTGCCGATGCGGTAGCTGACGCGCAGTTCGGCGCTTTCCGTCGAGCCGGGGCGCCAGGTCAGGCCGATGGATTCCATGAATTGTTCAATCGCCTGAATGCCGCGATACATAGCTGACTCCGAATGCTGTCGGGCGCCGGGCGCCCACGAAAATCCGCCGCGCGCGGCGGCGGGAAACAGACGGATTATCCGCCATTCCGGGGCAGGCTGCCCAGCCGGCGGCCCGCGCGGGGCGGAATGCGGCGCCGCGCCAGGCGTGCGGGCGGGCTTCAGGCGCTGGTTTTGGCGCAGAACGCCAGGATGGCGTCGGCGACGGCTTGCGGGGCTTCGCGCTGGGGAAAATGCCCCACGCCGTCCAGGACGCGACGTGCATAGCCGCCCTGAAAGAAAGCCTCCTTGCCTTCCGACGTGGCCGGCTGGTTGCAGGTGTCGGCGCCGCCATGCAGCACCAGCGTGGGTACGGTCAGCACGGGGGCAGGCGTCAGCAACGCCGTGTCGGCCCGGTAGGCGGCGTCGCCTTCGGCATAGCCCCAGCGGTGGCGGTAGGAATGCAGCACCACGTCTGCCCAGTCGGGATTGTCGAAGGCGCGCGCGGCCTGGTCGAAATCCTCGGGCGTGTACCAGGCGCCGGGCGACCACGTGTCCCACATGGTGCGGGTGAACTCGCGGCGGTTGCCGCGAACGGCCTCGGCGCCCCGCGGCGTCGCCATGAACCAGTGGTACCAGTAATTGCGTGCCTGGCTCAGCGACAACACCTGGTTCGGGTCGTTGGTGCCATAGCCCACCGACAGCAGTACCAGCTGCCGCGCGACACCCGGCCGAAGGCCGCAGGCGTTGGCGGCGGCACGCGCGCCCCAGTCGTGGCCCACCAGCAGCGGGCGGTCGATACCCAGCGCATCGATGAAGTCCAGCAGGTCGCGCCCCAAGGCGGCCAGTTCGCCGCTGCGCGGCGTCGCGGCATCGCGAAAGCGGGTCGGCCCGAAACCGCGCAGGGCCGGGCACAGCACGCGGTAGCCATCCGCCGCCAGGCGTCCGGCGACGGTGTTCCAGCTTTCGGGGCTGTCGGGCCAGCCGTGCAGCAGCACGGCGGTGCGGGATCCGGCAGGGTTCCATTCCAGATAGGCGATATCCAGCAAAGGGGTCTGGATCTGAGCGTAGGCGGACATGAGGAGGTTCCTTCTTTCGGTGACGGTGCTGTCACGATAGCGGCAGGTCTTGTCATGATTCTTGATGAATAAGCGATTATTATCAATAAATCATGAATATAAGGATGGCAGGCGATGGATATTCCTAACGAGTCCGCCGGCGTGGTGCTGGACCTGACGCTCTTGCGCACGTTCCTGGAGGTGGTGGACAGCGGCGGCTTTGCGTTGGCTGCCGATGCGCTTTCCCTGACGCCCTCGGCCATCAGCGGCCACATCAAGCGCCTGGAGGTGCTGGCGGGCGCCACCTTGCTGGACCGCACGACGCGTAGCTTCGAAGTGACGCCGGCGGGCGAGACGCTGTACGCCTACGCGCGCAACATCGTCGATCTGGAGCGCGAGGCGCGCGCCCGCTTGAGCGGCACGCGCCTGAAGGGCCGCTTGCGCATCGGATCGTCGGAGGATTTCGCGGGCGCGTGGCTGGCCGAAGTGCTGCAGGCGTTTCACCGCGGTCATCCGGAGGCTTCGATCGAACTGAAGGTAGGCGTTACCGCCGACCTGCTGCGCCAGCAGGCGCGAGGCAAGCTGGATGTGGTGTTCGGCAAGCAGTGCGCGCGCGTGCAGGACGATGGCGAGCTCTTGTGGGAAGAAGACCTGGTGTGGGCCTGGGGGGAAGACAAGCCGTGGAAGCCCGGGCGCCAGGTGCCGTTGGCCGTGTTCCCCGAACCTTGCGTGTATCGCGAAGCGGCCATCACGGCCTTGGGGCAGACGAAGCAAGGCTGGGTGCCGGCATTCGAAAGCGGCAGCATGGCGGGTTGTCTAGCCGCCGCGTTGGCGGGATTTGCCGTGGCTCCTGTTGCGCGCAGCCAGTTGCGCGAGGGCTTGCGCGCCCTGTCGCGCGATGACGGCATGCCCGACCTGCCGATGACGCGCTTCTACGCGTATCTGCGTTCGGCCGAACCCGCGGTGCAGGCGCTGGTGGCGGCAGTCAGGCAGACGGGGCAGCGGCGCCGCTTCGGGCGCTGAACGCCTCGACGCATCGCCGGCCTTTATCGCCGCCATTGAGTAAAGCAAATGGACGCCACGCGCCATGGCCCGCACCATGACGCACATGTCCTTACCGAGGCCGGCGCGCAGTCCGCCGGCCGGGACGCTTCACTCAAGGAGTCATCATGGCGAATTTCTTACTGGCATTGGTCAACGCGGAACTCTCGTTGTTCGGCGTGCAGACGGCTGACGAACCGGTGGCGGCGCCCGCCACCGTGGCGCAGGACACCGCGCCTGCCTTCGATAGCGAGCATTACCGCAGCGCGCTGGGCTGACCGCGCGCATTGCCGCGCAAAAAGCATCAGCGTAGAAATAGGCAGGTTTCACGCAAGAACGAGCCTGTACGCCAGCACGCCCGATTCTTAATATCCCTACCAGGCTCAGGGCCGAAGCATCAGTCATGAATGCTTTACCCGGCCTGGCCGCCCGGCCTCTTGCCGGCGGCTGCAAGCATGCAGGCTAGCAAGGGATGGGAATCGCATGAATACCGAAAAAATCTGGTTGGTGACGGGTGCGTCGACGGGCCTGGGCCTGGTTCTGGTGAAGATGCTGCTGGACCGGGGTCACAAGGTGGCGGCGACGGCCCGGGATGGCGATGCATTGCTGGAAGCCGTAGGGGCCAAGCTGGAAGGGCAGTTCCTGCCCTTGTCGGTGGATCTGGCCGATGAGCGCAACGTGCGCCGTGCGGTGGACGCCACGATGGCCGCGTTCGGCGGCGTGGATGTGGTGGTGAACAACGCGGGCGACGCGTTGCAGGGATCGTTGGACAGCCTGTCCGACGATGCCTTGCGCGGCACGTTCGATATCAACGTGTTCGGCATGCTGAACGTCATCCGCGCGGTGCTGCCGCGCATGCGCACGCAGCGCAGCGGGCACGTGTTCAATATCTCGTCGATCCTGGGCTTTGACGGCGGTTACGCGCAGTGGGGCGCCTACAGCGCCGCCAAGTTCGCGGTCAGTGGTTTGACCGAGGCGTTGGCGGCCGAGGCGTCGGCATGGGGCGTGCGTGTGTCGCTGGTGTACCCGGGCGCAATGCGCGCGGGATCCCACCCGGATCGGGGTGATGCGCCCGAAATGGCGGCGCGCGATCCCTTGCGGCAAGAGCTGGGCGGCGATCCCGTCAAGGCGGCCCAGGCCTTGATCAGCGCGGCGCAGGCGCAGTACGCGCCGCTGCATCTGTTCCTGGGCCGGGATGCCTTCGACCAGGCGCGCGGCAAGATCCAGTCGGTGCAGCAGGAACTGGCGCGCTGGCGCGAGATGTCGGTGTCGATCGGTTTTGTCGACGAGCGGCGTCTGGCGGCGTGACCTGCCAAGGGGGCTGGACCGCGCTCAGGCGGTCCAGCCTTGCACGACCTGGTACGCGCCCAGCAACGCCAGGCTGATCATGAAGCACAGTTTGAACGTGCGCGCGGAAAGGCGGTTGCGCAGCCATTGGCCCAGCGCCATGCCGATCAGCGCGGGCAGCAGCATCAGCACGGATGCCCCGGCCGCGCCGGAACTGTAGCCGCCGTTTAACGCAAGGCCTGCCGCCAGGGCCACCGTCGACACCGTAAATGAAATGCCCATGGCCTGGATCAGGCCATCCTTGCCCAGATTCAGCGCTTGCAGGTAGGGCACGGCCGGGATCACGAACACGCCTGTCGCCGCGGTGATCACGCCGGTGACGACGCCGACCACCGCGCCCAACATCTGTTCGTGCCTGCGCGGCACGCTGGGCGGCGAGCCGAACAGGCCCCAGGCCGCATAGGCGATCAGCGCCAAGCCCAGGCAGACGCTCGCCCAATGACCGCTGGGCGCGCCCAGCCACAGTGCGCCTGCGATCGTGCCGACGCAGACGCCCACTTGCAGGGCGCCGATCCGGCGCAGCGTCAAAAAGAGCGTGGGCCAGGGCCGCGCCTGCCAAAGATTGGTGATGAGCGAGGGCACGATCAACAACGCGGCGGCTTGCGCCGGCGCCATGACCAGGGCCAGCATCGCCATGGAAATGGTGGGCAGGCCCAGGCCCACCACGCCTTTGACGACGCCGGCCAGGACGAACACGGCGACCGTCACGGCAAGCAGCGCCGGCGTGCCGCCGGGGAACAGGTCCAGCGGGTTCACAGGCGCTCGCATTGAGAAAGCTGGGCGGGCCGGGGCCGGCTGAAGAGCGCGTAGGCCACGTCCCCGGCGCCCGGGCCCTCCTGGCGCGCCGCGCGCAACAACCATTGCCGGGCTTCGCACAGATCGGTAGGCATGGCCGGGCCATACAAGGCGGGTCCCCCGATCAACGCCACGCCCAGCAGCCGTTGCGCGGGGGCGTGGCCGTCGTGCGCGGCGGCTCGCAGCCATGCCAGCATGGCAGGCACGTCGCCTTCGGTCTGGGCTTCCAGCGCCAAGGCGTACTTCTGCGCGGGCGTGGTGTAGTCGCTGAGGCCAGGCTGGGCTATGGCGCTGCCTGAGGTTTGCAAGACCAGGCACAGCAGTGCCAGGCTTGGCCATCGCGCGCGACGGGCACATGGATTCAGGGGTTTCATGATCTGATTCCGGAGAGTTGTCAGGGGAGCCCCGGGGGCATGCCTTATTCTGCGCCGCCAATCCCTCGAGCCGGTATCGGGAAGTGGCATACCCTGCCTATGGTCTGGCCTGAGGCACGCGTGCTACGCTGGCCGGATGCGATTCGACCTGACCGACCTTCGGCTTTTCCTGAACGTGCAGGAAACCGGCTCCATCACGGCGGGCGCCAAGCGTTCGCACATGACGCTGGCTTCCGCCAGCGAACGCATCCGCGGCATGGAAGACACCTTGGGGGTGCCCTTGCTGCTGCGCGAACATCGCGGCGTTGAACCCACGCCGGCGGGCCGGACGCTGGCGCATCATGCGCGCGTGGTCCTGGCCCAGATGGATCGCATGCGCGGCGAGCTTGACCACTATGGTCATGGGCTGAAGGGGCACGTGCGTGTGCTGTGCAACACCACGGCGCTCAGCGAATACCTGCCGTCCGTGCTGGGCGATTTCCTGAAGGACCATCCCCGCGTATCGGTGGACCTGGAGGAAAGGCTCAGCCACGAGATCGCCGATGCGCTGCGCGCGGGCACCTGCGATATCGGCGTGCTGGCGGATTCGACGGACCTGCATGGCCTGCATACGCTTACCTTCCGCCATGATCCGCTGACGCTGATCGTGCCGCGCGGCCATGCGCTGGCCGGCCGTCCGGCCGTCATGCTGGCCGAGGTGGCGGACGAGGAGTTCGTGGGCCTGGTGGAAGGCAGCGCCTTGCAGGAGCACATCGCGCACCATGCGCGGCGCGGCGGAAAAGCGCTGTCGTACCGCGTGCGCTTGCGCAGCTTCGACGCGGTATGCCGGATGGTGGGGCAGGGCGTGGGCATCGCCATCGTGCCGCGCGTGGCCGCGGTGCGCTACGGCCGCGCCGCGGGCGTCGCGCGCGTTGCGCTGGCCGATGACTGGGCCACGCGCGACCTGGTGCTGTGCGTGCGCGACGCCTTGCCGGCCTACGCCGCCGAACTGGTCGCCTACGCGCTGCGCGACGCGCCCCGCACTACGGACGCGCCAGCGGCTGAGGTCTGCGCAGATGGCCCCGGTCGAACCAGGACCCCGACGCGACCGCGCTCAGGATGATCAGGCCGTACAGGCACATCGCCACGGCGGCCGTCAGGAAAAACAGGGTCAGTGAACCGGTCAGGTGCAGGACGACACCACCCGCGCCCACAGCCACCAGCAGGCGCAGGCAGCCGGCGACCAGCGGCCACTTCAGCCGGCCCGCGCCTTGCGAGGCGAAGTACATCGAGAACCCCAGGGCAAAGAACCCGTAGACCGGACCGACCATGCGCAAATAGTCCGAGCCGGCCTGCAGCATGTGGTCTTCGGCGCCGAAGAGGCGCAGCCAGGCCTCGGGAAAGCATGCCGCGGCCAGTCCGATGGCTTCGGCCAGCACGAAGGCCATCGCGCCGCCGGTCAGGGCGATCCGCATGGCGCGTTCAGGCTGCCCCGCGCCGATGTTGGACGCCACCATCGCGACCATGGGGGCGCCCAGCCCGAAGGCGATCGGAATCAGCAGATACTCCAGCCGCACGGCGATGCCGTAGCCGGCCACGGCGGCGGTGCCGGCATACGCGCCGACCAGCGCCGCCGTCAGCGCCACCAGCGCGTTGGTCAGCAAGGGGTTCAGCGTGGCCAGCGCGCCCACGCTGAGGATGCTGCGCATCAGGTTCAGATGCAGCCGGCTGGCGACCAGCCGTGCAGGGTTGCGCCCGCTGGCGCAATAGGCGCCCAGGATCAGCGCGCCCACGCCGTAATAGATGACGAGCGCCCAGCCGCCGCCTGCCACGCCCAGCGCGGGGAACGGCCCCCATCCGAAGATCAGGCACGGCGACAAGGGGATCAGCAGCAAGGCGCCGCCGCAGATCACGGCGCCCGGCACCAGCATGTTGCCGGTGCCCCGGATCACGCTGGCGAACGCGTTCATCAACCACATCAGGACGATGCCGCCGAAGATGACGTTGGAGTAGGCCAGGGCGGCCTCCAGCGCTTCGCCTTCGGCGCCCAGCGCGCGATACAGCTGCGGTCCGAAGGCCAGCAGCAGCACGCAGAAGAGCAGCCCCAGCAGCGCATTCAGCACGACGGCATGCAACACCAGCTGATCGGCCTCTTGCTGGCGGCCCCCGCCTAACGCGCGTGCCACGGCGGCGGAGATGCCGCCGCCCATTGCACCCTGGGACATATTGCCCATCAGGAACAGCACGGGCACCACCAGCGCTACGCCCGCCAGCACCGAGGTGCCCAGCCGCGCCAGGAACCAGGTCTCGATCAGGCCGGTGGCCGACTGCGCCGACATCATCAGGATATTGGGCCAGGCCAGGCGTGCCAGCGTGGGGGCGATGGGCGCTTCAAGCATGGCCTGCAAGCGCGCATTGGCGGGGCGTGGCGGAGGTGTCGCTGACATGGAGGTTGGCCGGAACAGGATGCGGTAAAATTTACGTGCATATGCCAATACCTGTCAAGATTGGGCTGGACGCGAGCCTGGCCCGGCAGTAGCGTAATGGCCTTGCCCTTCCCAACTTGCCGTCCCCGCCGCCATGTCCGCCGCCGATTCTTCCGTCCCCGCCATCGTTCCGGATCCCCTGGTCTGCAACGGCGCCGCGCTGCGCAAAGCGACCCGGCGCGTGTCGCAGTTGTATGACACGGTGCTGGCGCCCTGCGGCCTGAAAGTCTCGCAGCATTCCATCCTGATTCATATCGCGCGCGCTGGCACGCCGTCGATGACTGACTTGGCGCGCGCCATGGTGTTGGACCGTTCCGCGCTGGCGCACAACCTGAAACCACTGGAACGGGACGGCTACGTGCAGATGGCGCGCGACGAACGCGATGGCCGCAGCCGCCGCGTGGCGCTGACGGACGCGGGCCGCGCCAAGCTGGCGGAATCCAAACGCCTGTGGAAAGACGCGCAGAACCGGTTCGAAGCCGCCTATGGCGCAGAGCGCGCGGCCGCCTTGCGGCATGCGCTGGCCGATATCTTTTCCGACGAATTCGCGCTGGCGTTCAGTCGCGGTTAACGGCCCGTGGGCGTGGCCAAGGACCGCCTGAGGCCTGTCCATCCCAGCAGCGCCACGGCGCCCAGCACGCAAGCCATCCCCGCAATCTGCGCGCCCGCCAGCGATTCGCCCAGCAGGCCAGCCGCCAGTGCGACGGCCGATGCCGGGGCCAGCGCGGTGAAGAGCGCAGCTTCGGACCCATCGACGCGCGCGGCGCCGGCATACCAGAGCAGGAAGCCTCCCACGGTGGGCACCACCGCGTAATAAGCGACCGCCACCAACGCATCGCCGGACACGCTGATCTGCCAGGGCGATTCCGCCAAGCTCGCCAGCGCAGAAAAGGCCAGCCCGAAGCCCGTCATGACGGTGGATAGCGCAAGCGGCGGCACGGGCACGCGCAGCCGCTTGTTGAGCAGGATGAACAGCCCTTCGCACAGGACCGCGCCCAGGATCAGCGCATTGCCGATCCACGAGGGCGCGCCGCTGGCGTCAGCGCCATGGCGCGTCATCAGCCAGACGCCGAAGCCCGCGGCGGCGATGGCGGCCAGCATGGCCTTGCCCGGGCGTTCGCCCAACAGCACGATTGCAATGGCCGCGGTGACGAGCGGCAGGGTCCCCAGAATGACGCCGCCGTCCACCGCGGACGTGCGCTGCAGCCCGGCGATCAATAACGTGGTGTAGCCCACGCTGCCGGCGATGGCCTGCGCCGCCAACAAAGCCCAGTCGCGCCGCCCCAGGCGCGGCAGGCGCGCGCCGGTCGCGGCCATCAGTAGTGCAAAGCAAGGAAGCGCGATGGCGAACCGCAGCGCCGTCGCGGTGAAGGGCGGCAGCCCGGTTCCGATGATCTTGCTGGCCACGACCGTGCTGCCTACCAGCACCATGGCCGCCGCCAGGTAGCAATACCCCTGCATCTTTCCGCTCATGTCCATTTACTGCGTATGAAGAAAGGCGCAGCGTAGGGCGCGGGTGGGCCGCCGGTCTTGAACGAAATTGCAGGGCGGGAAAGGAAGGGAGGCGGGTCAGCGCGCCGCCAGCGCGTACCGCCGGGGCGATACGCCGTAGGTGCGCACGAAGAGGCGGGTCATGTGGCTCTGGTCGGCAAAGCCGCCCGCCGCGGCCGCGTCCGCCAGCGGTTTGCCTTCGCGGATCAGCCGGCGCGCGAGCAGCAGGCGGCGTTGCATCTGATAGGCGTGGGGCGTCAAACCCGTGGCGCCTGCAAAGGCGCGCAGCACTTGATAGCGGCTCAGGCCGCTGGCGGCCGCCAGATCGGCCAGCGACAGCGCGGCGGCCGGGTCGTCGTCGATCAGGGCGCGGGCGTGGCGTATCGCGGTAGGGATCGCGCGGGAGGACGCCTGCGGCGCATAGGGGCTGTGCGCGGCGGCCACGATGCGTAACAGCAGGGTGTCGCACGCCAACGCGTCGGGCGCCTTGTCCGTGACGTGGGCATAAAGCGCCAGCACGTCGCGCGCCAGGCCTGGCTTGTCCTGCGCGGGATGTTCGAATTCGTAGCGGCTTTCGTCAGCGACCAGCTCGGCCGCGTTGCGCGCAATCACGCCAGGGTCCAGATACAGCATCTGCCAGGCGCGCATGCCGTCGCCGATGGGGGCGCCGTCATGGACTTCGCCCGGATTGACGGTAATGACGTGGCCGGGGCCGGCCTCTACCCGGCCGCGTCCGCTATGCGAGACCTGCGCGCCCGCGCGGATCACGCCGATGCCGAACTGGTCATGCGTGTGGCGCGAAAAGGCGTGCCCGCTGCACGCAGCCACGGCCTGCACGCCGGGGAGCGCGCTGCGCGGCATGATGAATTGGCCTGGCTGCATCAGCGGGCCGATCGCAAGGGCTTAGCCCTTGTATTCCTTCATGACCTGCTTGATGAACTCGGCGCGGCTGATTTTGCCGTCCTTGTTGGTGTCCATGGCGGCGAACTGTTCCGCGGTCAGGTCCTTCGGCAACTCGCTCTTGTTCAGGTAACCGTCGCCATTGGTGTCCAGCTTGGCGAACGATTCTTCCATGAAGGCCTGATATTCGCTTTGGCTGACGACGCCGTTCTTGTCGGTATCCAAACGCTGCATCTGCGCGGGCGACAGGCGGATATTGCCCTGGGAAGACTGTGCCGCGGCGAAGGGCGCCGCGAGAGCCAGCGCCGTGAGTGCGGCGCTCAAGGTAAGCATCTTTTTCATGTCTTTCATTCCCTTGCCGGCCAAGGCCGTGATGATTGCAGCGTAGCCGAAAACCCCTCAACGCGCTGCAACGGAATGCCTGGCTGCCTTTTTCCCCGTAGGCCTATTGCAGCCCGTTCCAGCGCGCCACCGAGGGCTCGGCCGCCGCCCACTTCCATTGCCCGCCGGGTTGCCGGCAGATCGTGCTGGTGTAGGCGGGGGCGGGCGCGTCGTCCTGCTCTACCGTGAACAGCACCTCGCGGCAGCGGGCCAGGGGGGTATCGATATCGCGTACCACCTGGATGCCGCCGCGTTCGTTGCCGACGGGCAACGCGTGGCGGATCTGCCATTGCCGCACCTGGCCGATGGGCAATTCGCCTGCCGCGTTGGCCATGACGTTCTGCTGGTCGTTCTTCCATTCGCGCAGCACGTATTTCACGGTAGCGTCGACCGCCGCCTGCACCGTGACGCCGATGGCGTAACCGGCCACCGGATTTGCCGTGGCCGCGCCGCTGACGGTACCGACCACGGCGCCCGTCGCCCCGCCGATGGAGGAGCTTTGGCAGCCGCTCAGGCCCAGGGCCGCCGCCAGCGCCAGCAGGCATGCGCGGCGCATCACTGCAACGATCCCCAGCGCGCGGTGGCCGGTTCGGCATTCGCCCAGCGCCAATGCGCGCCGTCGCGGCAGACCGTCGTGACGAAGAATTCGCGCAGCGGTTCGTCGCCGGCCTTGCCGGCAGGCGTATCGATCGAAAAGACCACTTCCTTGCATTCCAGGCCCGCGCCACCGAAGGCACGGCTGACGGCGACCTGCCCTTGGGCGTCGCTTTCGATGGGCAACTGGTGCTTCACGCGCCACGGCGCCACGGCGCCCACGTCGAGCGGGCCGGCAGCGGTGGCAATGGCGTCTTGTTCTTCGCCCCGGGTCTTGCGCTGGGCATAGGCCAGCGCGGCCTTGGCGCCAGCCTGCACGCCCAGGCCGATGCCGGTGGCGACGGTGGCGTTGTCGGTGACTTTGTTGGCGATGGCGGTGCCGGCGATACCGGCCGCGGCGCCGGTGCCTTCGCTAAGCAGCGAGCTGCAGCCGGACAGCATGGCCAGCGCCGCAAGGGCAATCAGGGCAAGCGCGCGGCGGCTCGCGTGGGGTGGCGAGATGGTGAACAAACGGCGTGCCCTCCTGCGTGTTGCTTGGCGCCGCAAGTATAGGAGGCGAGGCCACGGCGCGGGCGGGGCCTTTGCATTTCTTGGCATTCCGACGCACGCGCGGCCAGGTTCAGGCGCCGGGTCGCGCGCCCTTGGTATAGACCTCGCGCAAGGCGGAGGCGAACAAAGCATCCACGTTGCGGCGCAATCCGTCCGCCCGCGTGAACAGCGAGATCGGCGGCAGCGTCCAGTCGAAGGAGTAGGGCACGATGGCCGCGCCAGCGATGCGCACCAGTTCATCCGCGATGTCGGCGGGCAGGATGGATACGGCGCGGTCGCTTGCCACGATCATTTCCCCGATCAGCTTGGAGGAATCGCTTTGCACCGACGGCGGCGGCGGCGGCAGGCCGGCGCGCAGGAAAATGTCGGCCACCTGTTCCCGGATGGGGCTGCCGGGGGTGCCCAGGATCCAGTCCAGGTCGGCCAGCCGGTTCCACTCCAGCCGCGACCGGCCCAGCCTTGCGGCCAGGCGGCGGCTGGCGATCAGGCGCGGTTGCTGGTGGTACAGCACTTCAAAATCGATATTGCTCAGGTCCACGGACGGCGTGGCCCACCCCACTACGATGTCCAGGGTGTGGTCGCGCAGTTGGCGCAGCAGGGCGGGGCCCTGGCCTTCGTGGATGGTGGCGGTGATCCGACGGCCTTGCGGCAGGGTGCGACTGATGGCGGCCGACAACATCTGCCCCGACACGAACGGGATGACCCCGATCTGCAGGTGGGCGGCGTGCCCGGCCGCCACAGCCTCCATTTCCTGCACCAGATGGCCCAGGTCATGGACCAGCCCCCGGGCGCGCGTCAGCACCACGGCGCCCAGCGCGGTGGGCGTCATGCCCCGAACCGACCGGTCAAAGAGCGGCACGTCGAACATGCTTTCCAGTTCGGCCAGGGCGTTCGTCACCGCCGGCTGGCTGGTGGCCATGTGTTCGGCCACCCGGGTCAGCGACCCGTGCTGCTCGATCTGCAGCAGCAGCATCAGATGGCGCATCTTCAGCCGCGAGGTCAGTTTCCGGATGACGGCATCCGGGTCAAAGGCTGTCATAGACAGGCCATAAGGTAAAGGTAATGGGACAATATTAAATCCGAATGATCATCTTATGTCTTGGGGCCTAGAATTTTTGCATATTCAAGACAGCGAGGCTACAGCCCCATGAACAACCCTTCCGACCGCCAGGCAGCCCTGGACTATCACGAGTTCCCCACCCCGGGAAAGATTTCTGTGGTGGCGTCCAAGCCGCTCGTCAACCAGCGCGACCTGGCGCTGGCGTACTCGCCGGGCGTGGCGGCGGCGTGTGAAGAGATCGTGGCCGACCCGGCCAATGTCTACCGTTACACCGCCCGTGGCAACCTGGTCGGCGTGATCTCCAACGGCACCGCGGTGCTGGGCCTGGGCAACATCGGTGCGCTGGCTTCCAAGCCGGTCATGGAAGGCAAGGCGGTGCTGTTCAAGAAGTTCGCCGGCCTGGATGTCTTCGACATCGAAATCAACGAAACCGACCCGGACAAGCTGGTCGAGATCATCGCCGGCCTGGAAGCCACCTTCGGCGGCATCAACCTGGAAGACATCAAGGCCCCGGAATGCTTCACCGTCGAGCGCAAGCTCCGTGAACGCATGAAGATCCCGGTTTTCCATGACGACCAGCACGGCACGGCCATCACGGTTTCGGCCGCCTTCATCAACGGCCTGAAGGTCGTGGGCAAGGACATCAAGTCGGTCAAGGTTGTGACCTCGGGCGCCGGCGCTGCCGCGCTGGCCTGCCTGGACCTGATGGTGGACCTGGGCCTGCCGCTGGAAAACATCTGGGTGACGGACCTGGAAGGCGTGGTCTTTGAAGGCCGCACCGTGCTGATGGACCCGGACAAGGAGCGCTTTGCGCAAAAGACGGAAGCCCGCAAGCTGGCCGAAGTGATTCAGGACGCCGACGTGTTCCTGGGCCTGTCGGCGGGTGGCGTGCTCAAGCCTGAAATGGTTGCGACGATGGGCCCGCGCCCGCTGATCCTGGCGCTGGCCAATCCCACGCCGGAAATCCTGCCGGAAGTGGCGCACGGCGTGCGCGACGACGTGGTCATGGCCACGGGCCGTTCGGATTACCCGAACCAGGTCAACAACGTGCTGTGCTTCCCGTACATCTTCCGCGGCGCGCTGGATGTGGGCGCGACCACCATCACGCGTGAAATGGAAATGGCGGCGGTGTACGCCATCGCCGAATTGGCCGAGGAAGAGCAGAACGAAGTCGTGGCCGCCGCCTACGGCACCTACGACATCTCGTTCGGGCCTGAATACCTGATCCCCAAGCCGTTCGATCCGCGTCTGATCGTGCGCATCGCGCCGGCTGTGGCCAAGGCGGCGATGGACGGCGGCGTGGCCACGCGCCCGCTGGCCGACCTGGAAGCCTACGAAGAGCAGCTGCAGCAGTTCGTGTACCACTCGGGCGCGTTCATGAAGCCGCTGTTCTCGGCGGCCAAGCGCATCGTGCGTGGCGGCGGCAAGTCGCGCATCGTGTTCACGGAAGGCGAAGACGAACGCGTGCTGCGCGCCGTGCAGGTGATCGTCGACGAAGGCCTGGCGCGTCCCATCCTGGTGGGCCGTCCCGCCGTGTTGCTGTCGCGCATCGAGAAATTCGGCCTGCGCCTGCGCCTGGGCGAAGACGTCGAAGTGACCAACCCGGAATACGACGAACGCTTCCACCAGTACTGGACCACGTACTGGGAATTGATGTGCCGCCGTGGCATCACCAAGGAGATGGCGCGCGTGGAAATGCGCCGCCGCCTGACCTTGATCGGCGCGATGATGGTGCACCTGGGCGATGCCGACGGCATGGTCTGCGGCACGGTCGGCGCCTATCACGACCACCTGCGTTTCGTGGACGAAGTGATCGGCCGCCGTCCGGGCCACAACGTGTACGCCGCCATGAACATCCTGCTGCTCAACGAGCGCACGGTGGTGCTGGTGGACACGCATGTGAACGACGAGCCCACGGCAGAGCAGATCGCCGAATTTACGGTGATGGCGGCGCAGGAAATGGCCCGCATGAACCTGGCGCCGAAGGTGGCGCTGCTATCGCGGTCGAACTTCGGATCGGGCAGCTCGGCCTCGGGCGCCAAGATGCGCCGCGCCCTGGAAATCGTGCGTGAACAGGCGCCCGAGCTTGAGGTCGATGGCGAAATGCACGGCGACTGCGCGCTGGACGAAGCGTTGCGCATGCGCATCCTGCCGTCGTCCACCTTGAAGGGCGAAGCGAACCTGCTGGTGTGCCCGAACGTGGACGCTGGCAACATCGCCTACAACCTGCTCAAGACGGCGGCCGGCGGCAACGTGGCGGTGGGTCCGTTCCTGTTGGGCGCGAATGCGCCGGTGCACATCCTGACCTCCAGCTCGACCGTGCGCCGCATCATCAATATGACGGCCATGACCGTGCTGGACGCCAACCGGGTGGAAACCTCGGCCTAATGCGCTTGCATTGCCAAAAAAAATGCCCCGTAAGGGGCATTTTTTTTGGTGGCTGGCTAGCCGGTTAACAGCTTAGTTGCTGCTGGCCTTCCAGGTGCCGTCGGGTTGCTTGCAGAACCAGAACTGCCATTTCTCGGTGGTGCTGGTCCGCGCGAAGTCGGCCACCAGGAAGCGGCAGACGCGGTCGTCCTTGACCTTGCTGGTTTGCGTCGGGGTCAGTTGCACGGTGATCGGCGCGGCCTTCTTGGGTTGTGCCTTGCTGGCCCATTCAGTGCGCTGGCCATCGGCTGAACTGTTCAGCGCCTGCGCGACGGCCTCGTGGAACGACGTGCGGTCGCCCTTGGGTATCTGCGTGATGAGCGAGTTGTTCAGCATTACCGGCGGCGCGGCGACCGCCGCAGTCGTCATGCCGGCTGCGACGAGCAAGGCGGCGAGAATGCGGGTGGATTTCAAGATGGGCTCCCTGTCTGATGGATCAGATTATCTTGCTTGTACCTGGGCCGATAGTACGCGAAGCCGTCCTGTTTGCCACGCGGCCCCCAGACAAAAAAAAGCCGCCTGATTGCAGGCGGCCAAGGTACAACAAGGGGAGGGAGTCAAGCGTTGCCGGGCAGATCAGTTGCCGTGGTAGACGCCAGCGAAGGGCATGTCGTTCGGTTCCACGTTGCTCACCAGGCCGGCGGCCTTGGCGGCGGCCAGTTCGGCTTGCACGTCAGCGCGGGTCTTGCCCGACTGGGGGGCGCCGTAGACGCCTTGGAACGGCACGTTGTTCGGTTCGACGTTGGTCACCAGGCCGGCGGCCTTGGCGGCAGCCAGTTCGGCTTGCACCTGGGCACGGGTCGGGCCTTCATACTGGGTGCCGTAAACGCCTTGGAACGGCACGTTGTTGGGTTCGATGTTTTGCGATGCGTAGGCGCCAGCGCTCAGGGCGGCCAAGGACAACATCAAAGCGGTAGCAAGGGTCTTCTTCATGGTAATTCTCCGATTTCAAGAGCCTAGGGGGCGAATCAGGCGGCCTATCCGTCGTGGTTCGTTGCTGTTTCCCGATGACTGAATTCTGCGCCGATTAGAGCTAGGGATAAACCCGTATATGGGTAAAAGATATTTCCATAAATGGGATGAACGTGTTCGATTTATTCGATAGTCACCAATTATGGAATCGATAGCGCAAGAATGACCGGTTGGGAGCCCGCATGGAAAAGGTCCATCTGACGCGTGAAAAAGCCACGCTGCTGATCACGCTGTACGCCAAGGCAGAAGAAAGCCGCTTGCCCGGTTCCTTGCTGCAGGACCACTACGCCGCCTGTGCCGTGGCGCGCATCGACCATGACTTCGCGGCGCTGGGCATGCGCCGCGACGAGATGATCGGATTGGCGATGCGGGCCTACACGCTGGACGCGTGGGTGCGCGAATTCCTGGCCGCGCACCGCGGCGCTACCGTGTTGCATCTGGGCTGCGGCCTGGACAGCCGGGTGTTCCGGGTGGATGCGGAGCCGGACGTGAACTGGTTTGACGTGGATTTTCCCGAGGTGATCGACCTGCGGCGCGCGCTGTATCCGGCGCGTCCGGGCTATCAGATGCTGGGTTCACCGATGTCGGATCTGGGGTGGCTGTCGCGGATTCCTACCGACAGGCCGGCCTTGGTGGTGGCGGAAGGGTTATTCCTGTACATGCCCGAGGACGAAGTGCTGCAGTTGCTACGCACCGTGGCCACGCAATTCCCCTCGGGCGAGATCGCCTTCGATGCCTATAGCCGGCTGGGGCTGGCGCTGGCGTCGCACAACCGTATGTTCCGGGCGACCGGCGCGGTGATGCGCTGGAGCCTGGGCGATCCGCTGGACCTTGAGGCTCAGGTGCCCGGGCTGCGGTTGCGCAGCGAGCAGTGGCTGTATGAGGAAAGCGACGCTACGCAGTGGGCCCGGTATTCCTGGCCCGCCCGGGCGACCATCTGGCTGATGCGGCGGGTTGCGCCGTTGCGGCGCCTGGGCAGGTTGCTGCGCTACCGGTACTAGGGGTGCGGCGTCAGTAGTGCGGCGGCAGTTCGTCGCGCAGGCTGCGGAAGGGCGCGGCGCCCTCGGGGGCCTGCTGGCGCAGGTCCGCCACTTCACGCAGCAGCCGGTCTATCTGCTGTTGCTGCCGGACGATGATCTGGTTCAGTTGCTCCAGCAGGTCGTCCGCGAAGCTGGACTTGACCTCCAGTTCGAGCAGGCGGCGTTCGATGTCTTGCGATGGTTCCATAGCGGCTATTAGAACCTATTCCCGCTTTGCGTTTCCAATGGCAATTGCGGGTCCATGGCTCTACGGGAGACGAATTTGACGAAGCAGGTCAGACGGCGCGGCGTGGCGGCGCATCTTGGGGCGCACTGGAGCCTGCGTTGGGCCGCGCGCGGTTCGCTGGCGGCGGGGTTGGCGCAAGGACTGGCCAACGTCGCGTGGGCGCAGGAAGCCGGCCCCACCTTGGCCCCCGTGGTCGTAACGGGCACGCGCCTGGGCACCGCCGTGCTCGACACGCCCGCGTCGGTGGACGTGGTCGACGGCGCGGCCATGCGCCGCGGACAGCCCGGGATCAATCTGTCTGAAGGGCTGGCGGGCGTGCCGGGCCTGCAGATCCAGAACCGCCAGAACTATGCGCAGGATCTGCAGATATCCAGCCGCGGATTTGGGGCGCGATCCACCTTCGGCGTGCGCGGCGTGCGGCTCTACGTGGACGGCATTCCGGCCACCATGCCGGATGGACAGGGGCAGACGTCCAACATCGACATCGGTTCGATCGACCGCGTCGAAGTGCTGCGGGGGCCGTTTTCCGCGCTGTACGGCAATTCCTCGGGCGGCGTGATCCAGGTCTACACGGAAGACGGCACGCCGCCGCCCACCCTGTCCGCAAGCGGTTGGGGCGGCAGCGACGGCACGTGGCGCTACGGCGTAAAGGCCAGCGGCGGCGAGCCGGGCGGGCTGGACTATGTGCTGGACGCCAGCCGCTTCACCACTGACGGCTACCGCGACCACAGCGCGGCGCGCAAGAACCTGGCCAACGCCAAGCTGGGCCTGCAGCTGGATGACGCCAGCCGCCTGACCATCGTGGTCAACAGCGTGGACCTGAAGGCGCAGGATCCCCTGGGCCTGACCTACCAGCAGTTTCAGGACGACCCGCGCGCGGCGCCTTTGGCCGAGCAGTACGACACGCGCAAGACCGTGCGGCAGACGCAGGGCGGCGTGGTGTACGAGCGGCACGTGGACAGCCGCAACACGTGGCGCGTGATGGCGTACTACGGCCAGCGCGACACGACCCAGTACCAGTCGATCCCGCCGGCGGCACAATTGGCGCCCACGCAGGCGGGCGGGGTCATCGACCTGACGCGCCGGTATGGCGGCGCGGATCTGCGCTGGACCTCCGAGCTGGACCTGGCTGGCCGGCCGCTTACGCTGATCGGCGGTTTTTCCTACGATTCGATGCGCGAAGACCGCAAGGGTTATCAGAATTTCATTGGTACGGGCGCCGATCAGCAGTTGGGGGTGCAGGGCGCGCTGCGGCGCGACGAGACCAACACCGTGTACAACGCCGACCCCTACGTGCAGGCATCGTGGAAGGTGTCTGAGCGTTGGACGGTAGATGCCGGCCTGCGCTACAGCACGGTCGCCTTCGACTCCAACGACCACTACGTCACGGCAGGCAATGGCGACGACGGTGGCGACGCACGCTATCGCAAGGCGCTGCCGGTGGCCGCGCTGCGCTACGCGCTCAGCCCGGATGTCAGCATGTATGCCTCCTATGGACGCGGGTTCGAGACGCCCACGCTGAACGAAATCTCGTATCGGCCGGGCGGCCAGCCAGGGTTGAATTTTGGCTTGGCACCGTCGCTCAGCACCAATCTGGAAGCCGGCGTGAAGGCGCACATGGCCGGGGGCCTGGCGACGGCCGCCGTCTTCCACACCGGCACCGACAACGAGATCGTGTCGGCCGGCAGTTCAGGCGGGCGCACCAGTTACCAGAACGCGGGCCGCACGCGACGCGACGGGGTGGAGCTGGGCTGGTCGGGCGAGGTTGCGCGCCATTGGCGCACGCAGTTCGCCTATACGTGGCTGAATGCGCGATACGCGGACGACAGTTCCGGCGACATCCGCGCCGGCAACAAGATCCCCGGCATCGCGCGCCAGGCGGTGTACGCGTCGCTGGCCTGGGCGCCGCCCGAAGGCTGGCAGGCGTCGGTGGAAGGGCGCTACCTGAGCAAGATCTACGTGAACGACGCGAACGATCAGGACGCGCCCGGCTACTTTGTGGCGGCGGTGAGCGCCGGCTATGTGAAGCGCCTGGGCGCGTGGGAATTGAATGCCTACGCGCGCGTGGACAACCTGTTCGACAAGCGCTATGCAGGTTCGGTGATCGTCAACGAAAGCAATGGCCGCTATTACGAGCCCGCCGCCGGACGCAGCCTGGGCGTGGGCGCGGGCGTGGCGTACCGGTTCTAGCGGGGGCGGCTGTCAGTCGGGCGCATCCGGATAGCAGACGCCGTAGTCTTCGCAAGCCGGGCAGCCGGGCGCGGCGGAAGGCGGCAGCCCGGCGTGTTCACAGGCCGAATACGCCAGGAATTTCTTCCAGCGCAGATTGCGCACGTTGCGTATCACCAGGCCCGGGTAGTGGCGCGCCAGCAGGAAGGTCACGTCTTCGCGGCCGGACAGGCCCAGGTCGCGCCACAGGTGGTCGGGCCGCAGGCAGGCGTGCACCAGCACGCCGGTGACCCACGGCGTGGTCTCGTGTTCGGGCGCGCGGTAGGCGTCCAGCAGCACGCGCAGCAGCAGGGTGAAGCCGGGTTGCGGATCGCCCCGGCCTCGCAGCGCGTAAACGTCGGCCTGCTCGCGCAAGATGGCCAGCCGCGCGTCATCCGATGCCAGGGCGCCCGGAAACAAATGATCAAGCATCTGCTGCAGTTCGTCGGGGCACAGGCCGCTGCGCGCCAGGTCCTGGTGCGCCAAGCTGGTGCCGATCACGGTGGCGAAAAAGCCGGCATCGGGATGGCCGGGTGGCGCGTGATGCAACAGGGCGCGGGCAAACCGCTGGGCCGGCGGGGGAACGTCGGCCAGGGTGGGGGTGGGGGTCAGCACGGCGTCCATAGGGGTGTGGCGGGTCGCTAGATTCGTTCAACTGTTAATGAAATCGTTATATTGCGGAATATATAACGAAAGGCCCCCGCGATTGCGTGATGTGGGGCAAATGCGACTCGGGACTTACCCGCGAGACGGGCGTGGCCCGGGGGTATGATCGATGTCCCTGATTTCCTGGCTTTGTCCTTCGCATGCCGCGCAGCTTCCGTCCCGCAGTCTCCCGTATGTCCGGTGCCCTCCTGTTGGCGCTGGCTGGCCTGGCGGCGCTGCCGCAGCCGGCCGTGGCATCCGATATCGGTGCCGCCATCGAGTCCATCCGCCTGTCGCGCTACCCGCTGCGCGAGCCCGAGCGGCGCGTCTGGGGCACCGAGAACGTCCGCGATGCGGTGCTGGTCGGCCAGATGGAGAACCGCCTGTACCTGTATCGGTACGTGCGGGGAACGGGTAAGGAATTCCATCTGGACTTCCGTTCCCAGCCCCTGGTGATCGACCCGGCTGCGTGGAAGGCGTCACGCGAAGAGTACGTGGCGGTCAGGGCGCCGCGCAACGACGAGACCCTGTATTGGGTGGGCTATACCTACAACGATGCCGATGACACGCGGTCCGATGGATTCCTGGTGGATGCGGCGGGCAACGTGGCGACGGTCCGCGCGGACGCCTACCTTGCCATCGTGACCGCCAGCCGGCCGTGGGACGAGGCGCGCAAGGCGCAGGCCCTGGCCACGCTGCAGCAGGCGCTCACGAACTACCCTGGCCGACTAAAGGCGTTCCCTGTCGCGGTGCGCTTCGAGCATCAGGCGCCGGTGGATGTGACGGCCACGTTCCGCACGCTGCATCAGGTGGCGCGCGCCATCCCGCGCGCCAAGACCGCGGAGTTCGCCCGCGCGCTGGCGGACCTGCGCCGCTTCGTGATGGAGCAGGATTTTCGCGAGATCGATCCGGACGGCAAGGATCCCGAGATGCTCACGGCGCTGAACGACTACGGCTTCTGGCTGACCGAATCGGGCGACGCCGTGCAGGCCGACCGCATCTTGAGCGACGTGCTGCGCCGCGACCCTGCGCGCACGGCGGCGTACCTGAACCGGGCGGACGCGCGCTGGGCGCAGAGCGCGAAGGCCGGCGACAGGCGCGGCTACTTCGAGACGCTGGCACGCGAAGACTATCGCCTATATTGCACCCAGCGCCTGGCGGCCAAGGAGCCGATCCCCGGCAATATCGCCAGCCGCATCAGCGCCGCCTTGAACGAGAAAACGCTGGACGCGGCGGTCTGCCGGCCTCGGCTGGCCATTTTCAAGGCGATCCGGGCGGATGACGTGGACGCGGTGCGCGCCGAGTTGGCGCGCGGGCAAGACCCCAACGGCGTGAACGAGAACGGCACGTCGGCGCTGGCCGTGGCGGTGTCCGGCAAGCAGCTGGAAACGGTACGGGTCCTGCTGGCAGCCGGTGCCCGCGCCGACGGCCCCAACAACGGCTTCGTGCTGCTGGCCAGCGCCTTGCCGGACGCCAAGGACACGCGACCGGCGGCCGAGCGCTATGCGCTGGCCGATGCCTTGATCGCGGCGGGCGCGCCGCTGGATGCCGGCGACTACAACGGCACGCCGTTGCTGGTGCGGCGCATTTCGTACTACAGCGAAGACAAGGACAGCCTGACGTACCTGCTGGCCAAGGGCGCCAACCCGAACGCGCGCGAAAAGAACGGCCGCTCTGCGCTGCACGCCGCCATGGGCTCGCCCAGCCGCTTCTGGTTTGCCGAGCAACTGCTGGCCAAGGGCGCAGACATCAACGCGGCCTATGTCCGGATGTACTACGGCAACCGCGGCATGTGGGAAACGCCTTTGCTGGAAGCGCTGCGCGAATCGAACAGCGGCGAGTTGACGCCGACGGCGGTGTTTCCGGTCTCGGAGCGCGTAACCTTCGCCTTGGCGCACGGGGCAGACGCGGCGGTGGGCGGCTACAGCGCCAGCAAGACGCCCGAACGCAACGGCTTGAACGAAGCCTTCAGCCTGGCGGCGCGCACCTTGCAGCCGGCGCTGGTGGATCAGTTGGCGCAAGCCGCCGGCCAGCCGCGTTTGCCGCTGACGCCGGAATCGCTGTCCAGCTTGCTCAGCGTGTGGAACCAGGTGGAGATCCGTGCGACCATCAAGCAGAACGGCCCTGAATGGGACGGCCAGCGCGCCAAGCTGCGCGCCACCGCCGACCGCCTGCTCGCGGCCGGCGTGCCGTTGACGCGCGCGGACGACGCCACGGGCGTCACCAACAACAACATCGCGCCGCTCAGTTTGCCGTGGTTGCCCGATGACCTGTATCGGCAGTGGCTGGAGAAGGGCGCCGACGCCTCGGACCGGACCGACAAGAGCGTGCGCATCGACGGGGTGGCCGATGCCGACGCCTTGCCGCTGGTGATCATGCTGCGCCTGGGCAAGGAAGCCAAAGCGAAGATGCTGCTGGAGCATGACGCCGGGCTGTACCGCACGCCGTGGCGTTGCGGCATGGCGGTGGCCGATGTGCTGGCGTGGCAGCTGGACGACGGCGGGCCGCTCAGCCCGACGGGCGCGCGTGCCGTGAAACAGGTGCTGGACGGCGCGGCCGGGGCCGCCAGTTGCGATCTGAACCAGGTCTCGCGCGTGCAGCCGCACGTCGGCGTGTCGGCCAACGATTTGATCAGGCAGGTGGGCGTGGCCTTGACGGTGACCGCGCCGAAGTAGGCCTGCAGTCCCGCAATGCAAAACAGGCGCCCGAAGGCGCCTGTTTTTTTTGCTTCAACGGCAAGCCGTCATTACATGGCGTGACCCATGTTGACGTTCATGTTGTACAGCACCCATGCCGAACCGCCGACGATGATGGCGATGATCAGCACGGTGAAGACGAACGCGGCCAGGTTGTCGCGGGCCGACTTCGACGCGCCCATGTGCAGGAAGTACACCAGTTGCACCAGCAATTGGAGCACGCACAGGGCCACCACGCCGATGATGGTGACGGTGTGGGACAGCGCGCCGTGCATCACCAGGCCGAACGAGCCGAAGGTGAGCAGCAGCGAGAGCACGAAACCGATGATGTAGGACTTCAGGCTGCCGTGGTCGGCGGCGTGATCGTCGTGGCCGTGTGCGGCCGCAGCGGAGTGCGACATCAGATGGCTCCCATAAGATAGACGAAGGTGAAGACGCAGATCCAGACGATGTCCAGGAAGTGCCAGAACAGGCTCAGGCACGCCAGGCGACGCTTGTTGATCGAGTCCAGGCCATGGCGGCGGATCATGTCCAAGAGGACGATGATCCAGATCAGGCCGAAGGTGACGTGCAGGCCGTGCGTACCGATCAGCGTGAAGAACGCGGACAGGTAAGCGCTGCGGCCGGGGCCGGCGCCTTCCGTGATCAGGTGATGGAATTCCCAGACTTCCATCGCGATGAAGCCTGCGCCGAACAGGAACGTCACCATCAACCAGCCCATGGCGCGGGACTTGTTGTTGGCGTGCACGTTCAGGTTGGCCATCCCGAAGGTGAAGCTCGAGAACAGCAGCAACAGCGTTTCGACCAGGACGAACTTCAGGTCGAACAGTTCCTTGCCCGTGGGGCCGCCCGCGGTGGCGTTGGACAACACCGCGAACGTGGCGAACAGCACCGAAAAGATCAGCAAGTCGCTCATCAGATAGACCCAGAAACCGAAAACGGTCTTGGATCCATCATCATGATGCGCGTGATCGTCGTGACCCGCGTGGGGGTGAGTGGCTACGGCTTGAATCATGGCTCAGGCGGCCTTCTGCATTTTTTCAAAGTGGGCGTTTTCGATGCGTTCGACTTCCGCGGCCGGGACCCAGTAATCGACGTCGCGGTCGTAGGCGCGGGCGATGAACGAACCGATCATGCCGACGAAACCGGCGATGGCGAGCCACCAGATGTGCCAGATCAGCGCAAAGCACATCACCAGGCCGAACAGGCCGATGTACACACCGGCGCCGGTGTTCTTCGGCATGTGGATGTCTTCGTACTTGGCCGGGCGCTTGTAGGCCTTGCCGCTTTGCTTGTCTTCCCAGAACTGGTCCAGCTCTTCAACGTGAGGAACGTGGGCGAAGTTGTAGAAAGGAGCCGGCGACGAGATCGCCCATTCCAGGGTGCGGCCATCCCAGGGATCGCCGGTGACGTCCTGGTTTTGCTTGCGCTGGCGGACCGACACGAACACTTGTTGCAGCAGGAACCAGATGCCCAGCATGATCAGCGCGGCGCCAGCCAGCGCGACCAGCAGGTACGGCTGCCACTCGGGGTTGTCGTAGTGGTTCAGGCGACGCGTCATGCCCTTGAAGCCCAGGATGTACAGGGGCATGAAGGCCATGAAGAAGCCGACGAACCAGCAGTAGAACGAGTAGCGGCCCAGGCGCTCATTCAGCGTGAAGCCGAAGGCCTTGGGGAACCAGTAGGTCATGCCCGCGATACAACCGAACACCACGCCACCGATGATGGTGTTGTGGAAGTGGGCGATCAGGAACAAGCTGTTGTGCAGCACGAACGACACGCCGGGGATGGCCAGCATCACGCCGGTCATGCCGCCGATGACGAAGACGATCATGAAGCCCAGCGTCCACAGCACCGGCGTCGTGATGCGCAGGCGGCCGCGGTAGATGGTGAACAGCCAGTTGAAGATCTTCGCGCCGGTCGGGATCGAGATGATCATTGTTGCAATGCCGAAGAAGGCATTGACGTTGGCCCCCGCACCCATCGTGAAGAAGTGGTGCAGCCAGACCAGGAACGACAGCACGCCGATGGCGGCCGTGGCGTAGACCATGGACTTGTAGCCGAACAGCGTCTTGCGGGCGAAGGTGGCAACCACTTCCGAATACACGCCAAACGCCGGCAGCACCAGGATGTAGACCTCGGGGTGGCCCCAGATCCAGATCAGGTTCACGTACATCATGACGTTGCCGCCCATGTCGTTCGTGAAGAAGTGCGTGCCCAGGTAGCGGTCGGCGGTCAGGAGCGCCAGCGTTGCGGCCAGGACGGGGAAGGCGGCGACGATCAGCACGTTGGTGACCAGCGAGGTCCACGTGAAAATCGGCATCTTCATCAGGCTCATGCCCGGTGCGCGCATGCGCAGGATGGTCACGATGAAGTTGATGCCGCTAAGCGTTGTGCCCAACCCGGATATCTGGAGCGCCCAGATGTAGTAGTCCACCCCGACGCTTGGGCTGTAATCCAACCCGGACAGCGGCGGATAGGCGAGCCAGCCGGTCGCGGCGAATTCGCCCACGAACAGCGAGATCATCATCAGTGCGACGCCAGCGCCGAACAGCCAGAAGCTCAGCGAGTTCAGGAACGGGTAGGCCACGTCGCGGGCGCCGATCTGCAGCGGCACCACGATGTTCATCAGCCCGGTGATGAAGGGCATCGCCATGAAGAAAATCATGATGACGCCGTGGGCGGTGAAGATCTGGTCGTAGTGGTGAGGAGGCAGGAAGCCCGCGGAGTCGGCGGACGCGACCGCCAACTGGGTACGCATCATGATGGCGTCGGCAAAGCCGCGCAGCAGCATGATCAGTGCGACGATGATGTACATCACGCCGATGCGCTTGTGGTCGACGGAGGTCAGCCATTCCGTCCAGAGGTACTTCCACTTGCCGAAGTAAGTGACTGCGCCGAAGACCGCTAGGCCTCCCAGGCACACGGCGGCCAGCGTAACCATGACGATAGGTTCATGGTACGGAATGGCCTCGAGGGTGAGTTTCCCGAGCATTGTTAGTTAATTCCTGCGATCAGATTTTTCGACGTGGGGGTGCACGTGGCGGAGTCCACGCCGGCCATCTTGGACATGGTGCTGCCCAGAATGAAATCAAACATGGCGGGAGGCGCCGAGGAGTACTTGACGACCGGGTTGCGCTCGCTGCGCTTGGTCAGTTCAGCGTAGGCCTCGGGCGTCAGCGCCGTGGGGGATGCCTTGGCTTCCTTGACCCAGTTGTCGAACCCTTCCTGCGACGTGGCGATGGCCTTGAAGCGCATGCCGGAGAAGCCGGCGCCGCTGTAGTTGGCCGAGATGCCCGCGTAGGTGCCGGCTTCGGTCGCGTTCAGGTGCAGCTTCGTTTCCATGCCGGCCATCGAGTAGATCTGGCTACCCAGCTGGGGGATGAAGAACGAATTCATGACCGACGCGGACGTGATCCGGAAGTTGACCGGGACGTCCACGGGGAACGCGATCTCGTTGACCGTGGCGATGTCGTATTCGGGGTAGATGAACAGCCACTTCCAATCCAGCGACACCACCTCGATGGTGACGGGCTTGTGTTCGGAAACAAGCGGCTTGTAGGGATCCAGCGCGTGCGTGGAGCGCCAGGTGATCACGGCAAGAATCGCCACGATGATACAAGGAACGGTCCAGACCACGACTTCGATCGCCGTGGAGTGGGCCCACTTGGGCTGGTAGTCGGCTTTGGTATTGGACGCGCGGTATTTCCACGCAAACGACACGATCATGAACAGTACTGGAATCACAACGATGAGCATCAGCCCCGTCGCCGTGAACAGCAAAGTCTTTTC
This sequence comes from Achromobacter sp. FW305-C-13, assembly GCF_058783475.1. NCBI lineage: Bacteria > Pseudomonadati > Pseudomonadota > Betaproteobacteria > Burkholderiales > Alcaligenaceae > Achromobacter > Achromobacter sp. FW305-C-13. The sequence continues at coordinate 1,252,686 of NZ_JBYSYN010000002.1, forward strand.
CTGAGCGCCAATGTCTCCCTTGGGGGAGAGGATTTCCATGTTGCAGCCGCCAAGCAGCATGACCGCGCCGACGCCAAAAATGCGCGTTAGGGTCGCAAGGAGGGGGTGTTTCACGTACAGCCTTGGATGGATGGTTGGAAATGCTGCGAAGCAGCAAGCTGGAATGCTGCCAAGCAGCAACGTCCATCCTATCGGCTTGATATCGGTCAAGCCTGCGACACATGGTCGCATTGCCTGGGAGGATTCTGCCCCCAGCGGGGCAGATTCAGGGTTTTCCTAGGGAGCAGATGCCCTAGGAAGCAGAGCGGGGGTGCGACGATATGTCGCAGGTGCACATGGGGGTGTTGTAAAGATGTGTCGCAACCGCACAAATCAGTCGACAAGCACTTCGCGTTCCGGCCCCGGTTTTTTTGCCAGCTTGCGCTGCAGGGAACGGCGGTGCATGCCCAACAGGCGCGCCGCCGCCGAAACGTTGCCGCCGGTCTCGTGCAGGGCCTGATGGATGTGCTCCCATTCTAGGCGGTGCAACGGCGTCATGGTCGTTTCGATCGTAACGGATTCTGGCTTCACCAGGCCCAGCGTGCGCAGGATCATCGGTGCGGTGGCCGGCTTGGGCAGGTAGTCGTCCGCGCCGCGCTTGATGGCTTCCACCGCCGTCGCCACGCTGGCGTAACCCGTGACCAACAGGATCCGCATGTCCGCACGCAGGGCGCGAAGCGGGCGGATGAGCGTCAGGCCGGAGTCCTCGCCCAGGCGCAGGTCCACCAAGGCGAAGGCCGGACGGATCTCCTCGGCCACGCGCAGCGCTTCCGCGATGCCGGTGGCGGTTCGGGTTTCCAGGCCCCGGCGCGACAGGCTGCGCTGCAAGGTGCGCACATACAGTTCGTCGTCGTCGATCAACAGGCCAAGGTCGGTAGGATTCATCACTTTCAGGTTCCGGGGTTGCCCAGGGGCAGGTAAAAGCGGATGCGGGTGCCTCCCCCTGAGGCGGCGGTCATGGTCATTTCACCGCCCAGCTGTTCGACGGTGGCGTGCGAGAGCGCCAGGCCAACGCCCAACCCCCCCGGCTTGCCGCTGTTGAACAGGCTGGTCGCGGGCAGCAGGGTCTGGTCGGGGTCGAAACCACGCCCGTAGTCCCGCACTTCGCCACGCAGGGCGCCATAGCCATATTCCAGATGCAGGTCCACGCGGGGGGCCTCGGCGGCCTCGCCGGCGTCCGCCGCGTTGTTCAAGAGCGCTTGCAGCAGGTGCGCGATTGCCGGGTCCACCCGCAGGCTGGTCGGCAGGGCGCCCGAGCGTTGCAGGTCGATCGTCGGCCGGATCAGGCGCCATTGCCCCACCACGCGGACCAGGTCCACCGCGGTTGGGACCGCCAGATTGCGGATGCGTTCCCGGCACAGGGCCAGCAATTGGCTCAAGGTGGCCACGTCGTCGCGCAGGTCGTCGTCCTTGACCTCGGCGGCGATCTCGTCGGCCAGGAGCGTCATGGTGGCAAGCGGCGTGTTCAGTTCATGCGCCATGGCCGCCGCGTGCGTGGCCAGGGCGACAATGCCTTCGTTGCGGGTGAATCGTTCGCGCAGCCGGGCCAGCTCGCGCTCTCGGTCGCGCAGGTCGGACGCCAGCCGGGTGGAAAACACCAGCACGACCACCACGGAAATCAGGAAGTTCACGCCCAGGCCCCAGAGCAGCAGGGAATGGGTGTCGACGTCGCCGCGCAGGGGCTGGCCGAAGATGGCCGCGGCGGCATAGCCGGAAATACCCGCCACCGCCGCCGCCAGCGCCCAGTTACGCGGTAGCGCCAGGGCCGCCAGCGCGGTCAGGATCAGGAACATCGTGCCGAACGGATTGCTGATGCCGCCGCTCCAGCCCACCATCCACGACAGCACCGCCATGTCCACGAACAGGTGGCCGAAGGCGGTGGCGTGAGACAGGTCGCGGGGGCGGCGCAGGCGCAGGCTGGCGTAGGCGTTGAACCCGATCAGCACGCCCACGCCGATCCACAGGGGCTCAAGCGGCAGGGCAAGGCCCAGCACGCTGCTGGCCAGCAGGATGGTGGCGGCTTGGCCCGCGATGGCGAGCCAGCGCAGGCTGCATAAGGTACGCAGGAATGAAAAGGCGGAACTACCGGGCATATCCAGACACAGAGGTGCCGGCGGGCCCGCCGGCGGGTCAAGCGCCCGGCGGCGCGGAACGCAGGCATCCGGCGCGCGGCGCAAGCGGCCGGCTGCCGTCGGGCCTAACTACGGCGACGACGGCGGATGTGCTGGCATTGTATGGCGATTCAGCATGGCACGCTGACGGGGGCGCCAGATGGTGCGTCCCTGATATTCGCCAAGCGGTCCCATGCGTCAATGGATATCGGACATGCCGCTGTGGGCCATGGCCGCGGGTGGGTAGTCTTCCTGGTCGGACGCCATCTGGCCTTGGACCTGGGCCTGCTGCAATTCCTGCTCGACCTGGGCGCGGCTTTCGGATTGGGTGGACGCGACGGGGGGCGGGTAGTCTTCCTGGCCGAACGAATACGTGCCGTTGGCCTTGGCCTGGGCCAGTTCGGCGGCTACCTGGGCGGAGGTCTTGGCGGCGGGGGCCGGGTAGCCGACGCGCCAATCGCCGTAGAGATCGCGCTTGTATTGCGCAGTGGGGGCCGCGGTTTGGGCCTGGGCAGCGCCCGCGACAGCCAAGCCGGCGCAAAGCAACAACGTGGTGGTGAAGGTCTTCATGAAACGCTCCTGGCAAACAAAGCCTGCGGCTGGTTCGGCCGCGCCGTCGTCCGCGATGCTGCCGACGGACGATTTCCTGGATGCGGGAATGCCTGGCCGGGTGCGTGAAAACGGCGCGCGTCCGGTCTTTTCAATTCGACAGGGCGAGCGCCGTGGTGTTGCAGGGAAATGGGCGGCGGGACGCGAAAGGTATTTCAAGCCTGAAGTACAGGTGTCATTCGGCTTTCATGGGGTCGTTCCCCATTGGCCGCGGCCGCCGCCAGCTTGCTCTCTATATATAGATCAGTGGCCGTGCTGCGCCGCCGGGGCGGAGCCGGCCTTGGCGTTCAACGCGCGGGCCTCGGCCTGCACCGGCACGCGGCGCTGCTGTTGCTTGGCATCTTCCACCACCAGCGTCAGCGGGACGCGGTCGCCCGGATTGATCTGCCGGGCCAGGTCGATCAGCATCACGTGATAGCCGCCGGGTTTCAGCTCCACCGGCTGGCCGGCGGGCAGGTCGATGCCGGGCACCTGGCGCATTTTCATGACGTTGTCCTGCATGGCCATTTCGTGCACTTCCACGTGCTGGGCGGCATCGGACTCCACGGCCACCAGGCGGCCGGGCACGGCCGAGGTCAGGCGCATGAAGGCGCCGGTGGCATGCTGGCTGGGCACGGTGGCGCGCACCCAGGCGTCGTCCACCTTCAAGGTGGCGTCCTGCGCCAGGGCGGTGGGCGCAACCCCCGCCAGCGCGCACAGGCAAACGGCGGCGGCCAGGGACTTGAGCGAAATTTTCTTCATCATGGTGGCTTCTCTATCGGGTTGGCGGCGTGGGGTCACAGCACGGTGCGCAGGTCTTGCACGCATTCTTCGGCGCTCTGCTGGTGGCGCAAGGCAAGCCGCAGCTTGCCCTGGGCGTCGATGATGTAGGTCAGCGCGGTGTGATCCATGGTGTAGGACGAGCCGGTGGCGACCTTTTGATAGAACACCTTGAAGGACTGGGCGGCTGCGCGGGTCTGCTCCGCATCGCCGCGCAGCCCGACGAACGCCGGATCGAAGGCCTGGGTGTAGGCGCTGAGGATCTCGGGCGTGTCGCGCTCCGGGTCGACGGTGATGAACAGCACTTTCAATTTGTCGGCATCGGCGCCCAGCAGGCCCTTGATCTCGATGGCGCGGGTCAGCGCCGTCGGGCAGATATCCGGGCATTGCGTGAAACCGAAGAACAGCATGACGGGATGGCCGCGGTAGTCGGCCAGGCGGCGCGTCTGGCCGCTCGTGTCCTGCAATTGGAAATCGCCGGTTGGCATGCCGGACAAATCCATGCCGTGCAGCTTGGGGGCTTCGGGCCCGCAGCCGGCCAGGGCCAGCAGGGCGAGGGACGACAGGATCAGGCGGCGCCGGGGATCGGGCGCATGGGCAAGCGCCGCGCCGGCGCGCGCGCGCAGGGCGGGGAAATGCATGAAGGGGGAATGCATGGAAACCTCTTTGGTCGACGGATCGGCAAGGCGCGCGGCGGAGCCGCGCGGTCAGGCGGAGTCAGGCCAAAGCAGGTGGGGCGCGGGGACCCAGGGGCGGGCCATGGGCGGCCAGCGCGGGCAGCGCCCGGTAGGCGGGCGGGGGCGGCACGTACCGGCCCGCGGGCAGCAGGATGGGCGTTACCGCCGGAGTGGGCGCCGGCGCGACGTGCGCCAGCAGCCCGAAGGGGCATTGCGCGCCCGTCTTGGCGGCGTCGTGCCCGGATGGGCGCTCGTCGCCGCCTGCGCGGGCCAGCGCCACGCTGAGCGTGGACAGGTCGCCCGCGGCGGAACAGAAGGTGACTTCCAAGCGGCCGTCATGCAACGCGCGGGCATCGGGCATGTAGCCCGCCGGCACCAGGGCGCGCAAGGTCAGGGCCAGAAGCGCCAGCCACAGCACCCCGTGGGCGCGCGCGGCGCGTCCCAGGCGGTGGAGGCGGGTCAGGTCAGGCATCGTGCCATTTTAGTCATGCCGGCGGGTCAATCCCCTGCGTCCAGACGCCGCACCAGGGCGATATAGCGGCGTTGCGCCTGATCCGCCGGCAGCCCGGCCAAGAGGCGCCAGGCGGCGTGGCCGACCTGGCCGCGGGCATCGGCATCGGGCGGCGCGGCCAGCGGGGCGTCGCCGTGGCGCGCTTGCTGCTCGTAGGCGGCCAGGCGGATCGCCACGGCGGCCGACGGCGGCGCGGAGAGCGAGCGCAATTCGATGACCGCGGCTTCGAATGCGTTGGGCAGGGCGGCCGCGCCGAGCGCCAGCGTGGCGTCGTCCATGGCGTCGCCCTCGGGTTCGTGGCCGCCGGCGGCGGCCAGGCGGCGCCACAAGGCGTCTTCGCGTTCGGGCTCGTCGGCGCGCGCGGTCACCTTGCTGATGGCGTTGTTGCGCAGGCGCAGGGTATGCGTGGACGCCCCTTGATACAGGCTGGCGCCGTCCTGCACCTGGAAGCGCAACGGCAGGGCGATGGAGCGCCCCGCCAGCGCGGGCTGCCCCACGTCGCTGACCGCGAAGGTGTTGCGCGAATAGTCCATCAGCCGTGAGAACAGGTTGATCAGCGCGCCGCGGCCTTCGTAGACGCCGCTGATCGGGTTGTCGCCTTCTTCGGTCCAGACCACGTCTTCGGCAAACAGCGGGAACAGTGTCTCGAATTCGCCGGCCAGCAGGGAGTCGCGGTACGCGCCCAGGATGCGTTCGACATCCGCGGCGCCCATGGGGGCGCCGCGTGCGGCGGCGCGCGGGGACTGGGCGGCGGCAGGGTCGCGGTCCATGAATTGCAGCACGGTGGCGGCCACAAGGTCGCGGTCGTTGTCCACGCAGATCATGTGATAGCTGTTGTTCAACAGTACCAGCTGGCTGCCCGCGATGGCCTCATGCAGCAGCTGCGCCGAGCGCACGGACGTGAGCTCGTCTTCGTGCGCGTGCATGATCAGCGTGGGGCAGCCAATACCGTCCAGCCCGCGCCTGACGGCGTCGCGCAGCCGGTCGACTTCGCGCACGCAGGCCAGCGGCACCCAGCGGTAGTGGAAGTTCTCGCCCCGCTCAAACTTGGCCTTGACGATGGAGCGCACCAGCTCGTTCTTGATGCCGTAGGGCTCTTCCTCTTCCACGCGCATGCGCGCGGCCAGGCCGGGAATGCGGTAGACCAGCTTGCGCAGGCCGCGGTACCAAGGCGTGCTCCACCCATCGATGAAGACGGGGGCTGCCAGCGACACCAGCTTGCCTTGCTTGTGCCCCACCCGTTTGCATAGCTCGACCGCCAGCAGCGCGCCCAGGCACATGCCCATGACGTGCAGGGTGTCGTGGCGAGCGGCGACTTCGTGGTACTTCTGCGTCACGGCATCCAGCCAGTCTTCCATGCGCACCGACAGCAGGTCCTCGGGCGAGGCGCCGTGCCCGGGCAAGGTCAGGCTGTACGTCTGGATGCCGGCGCGCTTCAGGACCTTGTGCATCGAGCCCAGGTCGTACTCCGTCCCACCCAATCCGTGGATCAGGAGGGCGCCCGTGCCGGACGGCGCGTCGGGACTATTGGATGGCATCGGCGGGCTCGCGCTCGATCTCGCCCAGCCGCCACATGCCGGCGACGACGGCCACGCTGCCGTCGAAGTCCGACAACGGCGAGCCCCGGTCGCTGACCAGCCGCCAGCCGCCTGCCGTGTGCGCCACGCGGAACAGCAGGGGCGTGCGGTCCTGGGCGCCCGCGCGGCGGGCTGCCCAATGCATCGCCAGGCGCGACCGGTCTTCCGGATGCGCATGGGCGGCCAGGGATTCCAGATCGGTGATGGCGCTGGCGGGCAGGCCGAACGCGTCCTGCAGGTCGCCCGCCAGTTCCAGCTTGCCGTCATAGGGATTGAAGCGGTACATCAGCTGGTGGCTGCCGGCCAGCGCCAAGTCGAAGCGGCCGCGCCACTGTTCCGCGTTCTCAAGCGCCTGGGCGCGCGCGCCGCGCAGGGTGTTGACGAGCAGCAGCAGCAAGGCCGTGACGACCAGGTAGACCTGGGTGGCCAGCAGCACGTGCCAGGGGTCGTTGGCCTCGACGAAGGGGCCTTCGCCCTGGGCGCTTTGGTACAGCGCCATCAGCATCAGGGTCACCATTGCCAGCGTGCCGCCGGGCGTGCCCCAGACCAGCGCGATCAGCACCGCGAACACCAGCGGCAGATAGGTCAGCTCGAAGGACACGACATAGGGCAGGTTCTGGATCATGTCGCCGTCGAACGTCATGAAGGTCGACACGATCATCAAGGCGTACGCCACCGCGCCGATCAGCAGGTCCCGCATGCGCGGGCCGCCCGAGCGGCGGGGCCGGAACTGTGCCCAGCCGGTCAGCGCCGGCGCCAGGATCAGCACGCCCGCCAGATACGCCGTGACCCAGGTGCGCAGCCGCACCAGCGCGTGCGCTTCCTGCGTCAGCCACAGCCAGCCGCCGCCCATCAAGGCGCTGCTGGCGGCGCCCGCGACCGCGCCCGCCAGCAACGCGGCTACGAAGCCGGGGCCCTCGGCGCGCGGCGACAGGCGCTGCACCGTCCACGCGGCCAGCAGCGAAGACAGGCTGCCCGTCAGCGCGAAGACGAGGGCGGTGGCCGGTTGTCCGCGCGAGACAAGCGTCAGGATCAACTGGGCGCAGAAGAATCCCGCCACCAGCAGCAGCCAGTTGCGCCGCGCGGTCAGCAGGTAGGCGCCGACGGCCACCCCGGGCGGCAGCCAGACGAACAAAGCGTGGCTGACCGGATCGCTGAGCAGGTGCGAGAACACTCCGCACAGCAGATAGGGGATGGTCCACAGCAGGCAAAGCGGATTCTTTCTAACCGTGTCGGTCATACCCATGTCGGTCCTTGCAAACGCATTGAGGCGTGGCGAAGCGCGTTCACCGTGATCAGCGGGTTATACACGGCCCGGACGCCGCTGCGAAGCACCCGCGCCACACTGGCACCCGAAAATCTTGGTACCCTTGAATGCACTTCCGTTTCCACCGCCATCTCAGTGCCCCAGGTTTCAGTGCTTTCCTTGTCCGCCCCGACCCTGTCCGTGCCCGCCTGCCCCCTCCCTTGCGCGGCGCCTGCCGGCCCGCCCCAGTTCGACAGACGGCCCCGCCTGCTCGGGCGGCTATGGATGTGCGCCTGCATCGTCGTGCTGCTGGCGCTGTTGTCCGCCTGCGGCACCACCAAGGTCCAGCCCGGCTACTACCGCGTGCAGTCCGGCGACACGCTGACGCAGATTGCGCGCAAGCAGGGCACCAGCGTCAGCAATCTGGTGCGGTGGAACGGCTTGTCGAATTCGAACACGATCGAGGTCGGGCAGATGCTGCGGGTGCAAGCGCCGGGAGGTCAGACCAGCACGTCCGGTTCCGGCAAGGCGCAGTCCAAGCCGGCGACTTCTTCGCCACGGACCTCCACCTCCACGGCCAAGCGGCGCACCGCGCCGCCGGGCGCGATCTCGCTGGTGTGGCCGGCGCAGGGCAAGGTCACGCGCGGCTACGACGGCGGCGGTTCCAACGGCATCGTCATCTCCAATTCCTCGGGCACGCCGGTGGTGGCCGCGGCGGGCGGCACCGTCGCCTATTCGGGCAGCGGCCTGCGGGGCTACGGCCACCTGGTCATCGTCAAGCACAACGCCAGCTTCCTCAGCATCTATGCGCACAACAGCAAGCTGCTGGTCAAGGAAGGCCAAAGCGTGAAGCAGGGGCAGAAGATCGCCGAAATGGGCAATAGCGACAGCAAGCAGGTCGGGCTGTATTTCGAATTGCGCTATGACGGCCAGGCGGTTGACCCGGCGGGGAACCTGCCGCCCAAATAATCGGGCGGCGCCCAGCCTATACCGCCGCGTCCTGCGTCAAGGTTGAGATGAACGTGGCGGTGCGCGGGTCCGCGGGGTGCGAGAAGATCGTCCGGGACTCGCCGGATTCCACGACGACGCCATCCAGCAGGAACACCACTTCGCGCGATACGCTGGCGGCCAGGCGCAGGTCGTGCGTGGCCATCAGCATGGTCATGCCTTCCGTGGCCAGCTGGCGCAGTACATCCACCACTTCGGCCGCCAGGCCCGGATCCAGCGCGGAGGTCGGTTCGTCGCACAGCAGCACGCGCGGGGCGGGCGCCAGCGCGCGGGCAATGGCCACGCGCTGCTGCTGGCCGCCCGACAGGTTGGCGGGCCAGGCGTCGGCCTTTTCGGCCATGCCGACCTTCTTCAGCAATTCCTCGGCGCGCGCGCGGGCGCGGTCCAGGGGCCACTTCTGCACGGTCAGCAAACCTTCCATCACGTTGCCGATCACCGTCTGGTGCGGAAACAGCTGAAAGTTCTGGAACACCATGCCGGTCTGCTTGCGCACGCGCTGCACCTGTTCGCGCGCCAGCTTCCGTCCGGGCTCGAATTCAACGGTTTCCGGCCCGATGGATAGCGTGCCGCGGTCGGGCACCTCCAGCAGGTTCACGCAGCGCAGCAAGGTGCTCTTGCCGCTGCCCGACGGGCCGATCAAGGCGGTGACGCTGCCTTCGGCGATGCTCACGTCCACTTGCTTGAGCACCGGATTGCCGCCGAAGGATTTTTCGATTTTCTGCAGGCGGATCATCGGCTTTTCTCGGAGAACACGGCGTGCTGGCCAAAGCGCCTTTCCAGCCGGACTTGCGCGGCGGACAGGACGGAACTGAACACCAGGTAGATCAGCGCCGCCTCGGTGTAGAGGATCAGCGGCTCATAGGTGACGGCCGCGATGCGTTGCGCAGCCTGGAAGATTTCGGGCACGGTCAGCACGGCGGCGAGCGACGTGTCCTTGACCAGCGCGATGAACGAATTCGACAAGGGAGGCACCGCCACGCGGGCCGCTTGCGGCAGGATGGTGCGGCGCAGCGCCTGGCCGCGCGTCATGCTGAGCGAATACGCCGCTTCCCACTGGCCCTTGGTGATGGATTCGATGGCGCCGCGGATGACCTCCGAGTTGTAGGCGCCCACGTTCAACGTGAAGCCGATCAGCGCGGCGGGCAGCGGATCCAGCACGATGCCCACGCTGGGCAGGCCGTAGAAGATCACGAACAGCTGCACCAGCAGCGGCGTCCCGCGGATCAACCAGACATAGAAACGCACGAGCGCCACCAGCGGCGCCGGGCCGAACAGGCGGATCAACGCCACCAGGAAAGCCAGCGCCAGCCCGAGCGCGAACGACATCAGCGTGAGCGGCACCGTGAAGACCAGCCCGGCGTGCAGCAACGGCCAGAACGAGTCGGCCATCAACTGCACCCAGGCCGGCACGGTCCACGACCCGATCTGCGCCAGCAGCCAATCGGGGATGACGGCTTGCAGCCAGGAGGGTAGCGTCATGTGCGTGCCTGCCGCTTACTGCGCCGACAGGTCCGTGCCGAAGTATTTGACCGAAATGGTCTTGTAGGTGCCGTCGGCCTTGATGTCGGCCAGCGCCTTGTTGATGGCGGCTTGCAGTTCGGGATTGCCCTTGCGGATCAGCACGCCGGAGTTGCTGAATTCCGCGGTCTTGTCGGTGGCGGCGATCTTCACCTTGGCGTTGGGCTTTTGCTTCTTGAAGTCCAGGAACGACAGGTTGTCGTTGACCGTGGCTTCCACGCGGCCCGAGGTCAAGAGATCGATGGCTTCGTTAAAGCCCTGCACGGCGACGACTTCCGCCCCATGGCTTTGCGCCAGCTTGCCGAAGTTGCTGGTCAGCGTGTTTGCCGACTTCTTGCCCTTCAGGTCGGCAAACGACTTGATGCTGGTGTTGTCGTCGCGCACGATCAGCACGGCAGCCGACGAGATGTAGGGATCGGAGAAATCGTACTTGGCTTTGCGCGCGTCGGTGATGCCGACCTGGTTGATCACAGCGTCGTAGCGCTTGGCGTCCAGCCCCGCGATGAGGCCGTCCCATTTGCCTTCGACGAATTGGGCCTTCACGCCCAGGCGTTCGGCGATGGCGCGCCCAATGTCCACGTCAAAACCGGTAAGCTGGCCCGATGCGTCGTGGAAGGTGAAGGGGGCGTAGGTGCCTTCGGTGCCGATCTTGAACGTGCCGGCGGATTTGATCTGGTCCAGGCCGGACTGGGCGTGGGCAGCGGTCAGGGCGGCGGCCTGGATAAGGCCGGCGATGAACAGCGAGCGGAAGAGTTTCATGGCAATGCTCCACGGATGAACGGTGTCATTCTGGAGAGCTTGCGGGTGTGCAATACCCTCCGGCGTAGCCGCACTCTAACAACGCGCCTATTTTTCCACAAAGCATAAGGAATAGTAAAAATATAGCTGCAAGTCATATGGTTACCCCCGCCCGGCGCGACCTGCGCCGGGCGCAATCAATCTGCAAAGCGAGGGAGATCGGTGTGGAACAGCAATGGAACAGGCGGGCGTTCATGATGGCGGCTGCGGGCGCGGCGGCGGTTGCCGGGGTAATGCCCGCGCAGGGCGCCAACGGCTTGCGGCTGACGCCCGGGGGAGGCAGCATCACCCAGGTGTCCGGGTTGCGCGTGGGCCACTACACCGATACCCGCCGCCCTACCGGCTGCACGGTCATCATCGCCGAAGCGGGCGCCACGGGTGGGGTAGATGTGCGCGGTGCCGCGCCCGGCACCCGCGAGACCGATCTGCTGAATCCCATGAACATGGTGGAAAAGGTGCACGCCATCGTACTGTCTGGCGGCAGCGCGTTCGGTCTGGACACCGCCACGGGCGTCATGCGCTATCTGGAAGAAAAGAAGATCGGCTTCGATGTGGGCGTGGCGCACGTGCCCATCGTGCCGGCCGCCATCCTGTTCGACCTGGGCGTGGGCGACGCCTCCATCCGGCCGGATGCGGCGGCCGGTTACCAGGCCTGCAAGTCGGCCACTACCGCAGCGCCGCAGGAAGGCAACGTCGGCGCTGGGGCAGGCGCTACCGTGGGCAAACTGTACGGTGCCAAGCGCGCCATGAAGGGCGGCATCGGCAGCGCCTCGTTGACGGTGGCGGGCGTGACCGTGGGTGCGATCGTGGCCGTGAACGCGGTGGGCGACGTGCTGGACCCCGCTACCGGGCGCATCCTGGCCGGCGCGCGCACGCCGGACGGCAAGCATCTGCTGGATACGCGGGCGGCCATCCTGGCGGGCGACCTGCCCAATTCCATGCGCCCCGGCACCGCGACGACCATCGGCGTGGTCGCCACCGATGCCACGCTGACCAAGGCGCAGGCACAGAAGATCGCCGGCATGGCCCACGACGGGCTGGCCCGCACCATCAACCCCATCCACACGATGATGGACGGTGACACGATTTTCGCGCTGGGCACCGGCACCTCCGGCAAACCGGGCAATGTGATGCTGCTGGGCGTCATGGCGGCGGAAGCCATGGCGATCGCGGTGCAGCGCGCCATCCTGGCCGCGCGCGCGGTGGAAGGCTTTCCCGCCGCCGTGGATTTCATCGCCTGACCAGCGGGCGCCTCCAGATCCGGCCTGACCTCAGATTGTCACAGGACGGGAACATCATGGGGGACACCGGGCATCCGGTGTCCTGGGGGCTCTCTATGTACGAAGGCGAACGATTCAACGGCGCCACGCACCTGGCCGGCCTGGCGCTGGCCGTGGGCGCGTCCGGTTGGCTGATCTCGCGCGCGGCCGAACTGAAGGTGGACACGAAACAGATCGTCAGCTGCGCGGTGTTCGCGGCGTCGATGATCGCCGTCTATGCCTCGTCGGTGCTGTACCACTGCACCCGCGGCCGCAACAAGGCCCGCTGGGCCAAGGCGGACCATTGCGCCATCTACCTGCTGATCGCCGGGACCTATACGCCGCTGGCGTTCGGGCCGGTGGAGCACGGGTGGGGCGCCGCGATGGGCGTGGCGATCTGGTTGCTGGCCGCCATCGGCATCAGCCGCGAACTCTGGTGGGCGCGCGGCGCGGCGCCGGCCTTGCCGCTGTACCTGGCGATGGGCTGGCTGGGGGTGATGTTCGCCGCCCCGATCGCGGGTGCCCTGTCTTCCGCGGGCCTGGCTTGGCTGCTGGCGGGGGCGGCCGCGTACACGGTGGGTACGCTGTTCTACGTGAACGACAAGCGCTGGCGCCACGCCCACGGGATCTGGCACCTGTTCGTGATGGGCGGGTCGGCCTGCCATTTCGTCACCGTGTTCGGCTTCCTGCGCTACGGCACGCCCGCCTGAACGGGGCGCGTGCCGACCGTCCGGGCGGGAGCGGACTTAGCGCCAGCTGGCCAGCGGCAGCATGCCGCCCCGGTCTTTTACCTTTCTCATGACGATATGCGAACACAGGTCGCGCACCCCGGCGATCTTGCTGAGCTTGTCTTCGACGAACTGCGAAAACGCCGACAGGTTGCGCGTGCGCACCGTCAGGATGTAGTTGGAGGCGCCCGTCACGATGCTGGCTTCGGTGATTTCGTCGTGGGCGGCGATGCCGGCCAGAAACGCTTCGTGCCAGCCCGGGCGCGACTGGTCCAGCGACACGTGGACGATGGCCTCCAGCTCGAACCCCAGCTTTTCGGCGTCCAGCACGGCCCGGTATTGCCGGATCATGCCGCCTTCCTCCAGCGCCCGCACGCGGCGCAGGCAGGCCGAGGGCGACAGCGCCACCTGTTCGGCCAGGTCCTGGTTGCTGAGCTGGCCGTTCTCTTGCAGGCGGTACAGGATGCGCTGGTCGATCGCGTCTAGTTGCATGGGCAATCCAATTCTGAAAATTCGGGTTTCGTGCAATTTACTGCGGAATCTTAGGGTAAGCCACGCCCAGATTTGCAATATTTCGGCTCATCGGCGCTGCTATCCTGTTTGCAGGATATTGCCCGAAGGAGCATTGCATGACTACGCGTGAAGACTGCGTCGCCGCAGACCGGAAAGACCCCCTGGCCTCCCTGAAGGCGCGCTTCGAACTGCCGCCCGGCGTGCTGTATATGGACGGCAATTCGCTGGGCGTCAGCCCGAAGGCGGCCGCCGCCCGCGCCGCCGACGTCATCACGCAGGAATGGGCCACGGGCCTGATCCGCAGCTGGAACACCGCCGGCTGGTTCGAATTGCCCGCCCGCCTGGGCGACAAGCTGGGCAGCCTGCTGGGCGCGCGCGAGGGTGAACTGGTCGTCACCGACACCACGTCGCTGAATATCTTCAAGGCCTTGGCCGCCGCGCTGCGCATCCAGCAGGACAAGCAGCCGACGCGCCGCGTCATCCTGTCCGAACGCGACAACTTCCCGACCGATCTCTACATGATCCAGGGCATGATCGACCTGCTGCAGCAGGGCTACGAGATGCGCCTGATCGACGACGAGCTGCCGCTGGACAAGGCGCTGGACGACTCCGTTGCCGTGATGCTGCTGTCGCACGTGAACTACCGCAGCGGCCAGATGCACGACATGGCCGCCGTGACCGCGTTGGCGCACGAACGCGGCGCGCTGACCATCTGGGACCTAGCGCATGCCGCAGGCGCGGTGCCGGTGGACCTGAACGGCGCCAACGCCGACTTCGCCGTCGGCTGCACCTATAAATATCTGAACGGCGGCCCGGGTTCGCCCGCCTTCATCTGGGTGGCGCCGCGCCACACCAAGGACTTCTGGCAGCCGCTGTCGGGCTGGTGGGGCCACACGCGCCCGTTCGACATGGCCGTTGCCTACGAGCCGGCCGGCGGCATCCGCCGCTACCTGTGCGGCACCCAGCCCATCGTGTCGCTGTCGCTGGTGGAATGCGGCCTGGACGTGGCCCACGAGGCCGACATGGCCGAAGTGCGCAGCAAGTCACTGGCCCTGGGCGACCTGTTCATCGCGCTGGTCGAGGAACGCTGCGAGGGCCATCCGCTTACGCTCGTCACGCCGCGCAAGCACGCGGACCGCGGCAGCCACGTGAGCTTCCGCCATCCCAATGGCTACGAGGTGATGCAGGCGCTGATCGCGCGTGGCCTGATCGGCGACTACCGCGAACCCGAAGTGCTGCGCTTCGGCCTGACGCCGCTGTACTTCGGCTATGCGGACGTGTGGGACGCGGTGGATATCCTGAAGGACGTGCTGGACAGCCGCGCCTGGGACAAGCCCGAATTCAAGCAACGGTCCGCCGTGACTTGAACGCCACGAAGCGTTGCCTTATCGCGCAGGCCAAACCGGCCTTACATCCATAAAGAGAGCGCAGTACAAGGAGGAGACAATGCGGCAACAACAAGGGTTCGGCGAAATCGCCGAACGTGAAAAGGGGCTCAAGCGCCGCTTGACCTCGGGCCAGATGAGCATGATCGCCATCGGCGGGGCCATCGGCACCGGCCTGTTCCTGGGCAGCAAGTTCGCCATCGGATTCGCCGGCCCCAGCGTGATCATCAGCTACGCCATCGGCGGGCTGATCACGCTGCTGCTGATGGGCTGCTTGGCCGAAATGACGGTGGCGCATTCCACGTCCGGGTCTTTCGGCGCCTATGCCGAGCACTACGTCGGCCCGCTGGCGGGATTCCTGGTGCGCTACGCGTACTGGTCCTGCGTCGTGCTGGCGGTAGGCACCGAAGTGACGGCCGTCGCCGAGTACATGAAGTACTGGTTCCCGGGGGTGCCCGGCTGGCAGTGGGTTTGCGTGTTCTCGGCGGCGCTGATCTTCATCAACGCGATGAGCGTCAAGGCGTTCGGCACCATCGAATACTGGTTCTCGACGATCAAGATCACGGCGATCGTGGCCTTCATCATCCTGGGCGCTTACGTGGTCTGGGGCAATCCGCAGTACGGCACGGCGCTGTACACCTCGCATGGCGGGTTCTTCCCGAACGGCGTGTGGGGCATGTGGATCGCCGTGGTGATCTCGATCTTCAGCTACCTGAGCGTGGAGATGATCGCGGTGGCTGCCGGCGAAGCCGAGGACCCCGAGCGCGCCGTCAAAAAGGCATTTCGCGCCACCATCGTCCGGCTGGTCGTCTTCTACCTGCTGACCTTGGCGCTGATCCTGGCCATCGTGCCGTGGGATGAAGCGGGCAAGGGCGGCAGCCCGTTCGTGAAGGTGATGCAGGCGCTGGACATCCCCGGCGCGGCGGGCGTCATCAACTTCATCGTGCTGGTGGCGGCGTTGTCGGCCATGAACAGCCAGCTCTACATCACGACGCGCATGATGTTCAGCCTGTCGCGCGCCGGCCATGCGCCGTCCGTGTTGGGCCGGCTGACGCGCAGCGGCACGCCGCTGAACGCGCTGCTGCTCTCGACCAGTGGCATCGCCATCGCGGCGGTGCTCAACGCGCTGTACCCCGAGACCTCGTTCACGCTGATGATGGCCATCTCGATGTTCGGCGCGCTGTTCACCTGGATGATGATCTTCGTCACGCATTACTTCTTCCGCCGCCGCTGGGCGCGCGAAGGGGGCGCTGCGCTGTCGTTCCGGATGCCGGGGTTCCCCGTCCTGACGCTGCTGGGCGCGGTCGCGATGCTGGCAATCCTGATCACGACGGCGTTTACCGGCGTGTTCAAGATGACGCTGGCCTTTGGCGTGCCGTTCCTGCTGATCCTGGCGGCGCTCTACTTCCTGCTGTTCAAGAAGCGCGGCGAAACCGTCGTGCTGCAGACGCGCGGCCAGCGCGGATAGTCAGTACGGGTGGTCAGGGCGGCGAAGCCGGGCGCCGGGGCGCTAGCGCCCCGGGCCGTTGCCGCATTGCCGGATCGCCGCCAGCATCGCGCGGGCGCGGGCCGGCAGGGAGCGCGATGCGTATACGGCGTGCATCTGCGGCGCGGCGCCTTGGGCGGAGGTCACGGTATAGGCCGGGCACACCCGTACCAGCGCGCCGCGTTCGATCTCCGCCTGCGCGGCCCAGTCCGCCAGCCGCGCGATCCCCATGCCTTGCAGGACCATCGCCATCAAGGCGCTGCCGCTGCTGACGCGCACGGCGGGTTCGGCGTGCAGCCGCACGATGCGCTTGTCTTGCCGCAGGTGCCAGTCCTTCAGCACGCGCGGCCCGGTGTGCATCACCAGGCGATGCGACTTCAGGTCCTCGGGTTCGCGGGGCAGGCCCATGCGGCGCACATAATCCGGGCTGGCGCACAGCAGCCGGTCGTACGGCCAGAGGCGTGCGCCCAGCAGGTCGCTGGACGCTGGAAAACCGCCTCGGATCGCGAAGTCCAGGCCTTCGGCGATCGGGTCCACCCATTTGTCGGTGTACAGGATGTCCATGCTGACGCCGGGATGCGCGTCGGCATACTGGCGCAGCACGGCGGGCAGCAGCGCCACCCCCAGCAGATCCGGCGCCGAAAAGCGCAAGCGACCCTGCACGCCGCCTTGTGCGTCCTGCAAATCATCGCGGGCCTGGGCCTCCAGGCGTAGCAGCTCGCGCGCCGACTGGAAATAGCTTTCACCCTGTGGGGTCAGCACGACGCTGCTCATGCTGCGCAACAGCAATTGCGCGCCTACCTGGCGCTCCAAGGCTTGCACGGCCCGCGTCACGGCGCTGGGCGAGGCGCCCAGGGCGCGCGCGGCCAGCACGAAGCTCTGGCGTTCGGCCACGGCGCAGAACACCTGGTATTCCCATAGCGCGCCTCGTTCCATGCTGATTCTCCATTGCGTTTTTCGCAACATGATATTGCAACGCTGTGGCACATGCCGGGCCTAGACTGGCGGCTTTCCTGACTTGCCTGCCTACCTCATGTCGCAACCCTGCTATGTGGACCCGCTTTCCGGCGCACGCTACCCGATCACCGATGCCCGCTGGTGTTCCGACGCGCAAACGCCGCTGATGATCTCGCCGTTGCCGGGGATATCCCGCGACGATATCGATACGCGCAACCGTTCCATCTGGCGCTATCGCGCCGCCTTGCCGCAGGACATCGCCAAGCCGGTTTCCCTGGGCGAGGGCGCCACGCCGATGGTCGAGCGTGCCTGGGGCGGCCTGCGGCCCCATTTCAAGCTGGAATGGTTCAACCCCACCTGCAGCTTCAAGGACCGGGGCGCGTCCGTCATGCTGTCATGGCTGCGCCAGATCGGCATTCGGGCCGTTGCTGAAGACAGTTCGGGTAACGGCGGCGCGGCCATCGCGGCTTTCGGCGCAGCGGCGGAAATGGGCGTCACCATTTTCGCGCCCGCCTACACGTCCATCGCCAAGGTGGCGCAGATCCGCGCGTTCGGCGCCGACGTGCGCCTGGTGGAAGGCCCGCGCGAAAACTCGCAGACCGAAGCCATCCGCGCCTCGCGTGACATCTTCTACGCCAGCCACAACTGGCAGCCGTTCTTCCTGCAGGGGACGAAGTCCATTGCGTACGAGATGTGGGAAGACTTTGGCTTCCAGGCGCCCGACAACGTCGTGATCCCGGCGGGCGCCGGCAGCAATGTGCTGGGCTGCGCCATCGGGTTTGCCGAATTGCTGGCGGCCGGACAGATCCGCCGCTTGCCCAAGCTCTTCGTGGCGCAGCCGCTGCATTGTTCGCCGGTGGACGCGAGCTTCCAGGCAGGCGTGGACAGCGCCGTGCCGCGCGAGGTGCTGCCCACCGTGGCCGAAGGCACGGCCATCAAGCATCCGGTGCGCTTGCGCGAGGTATTGCAGGCCGTGCGCGCCAGCGGCGGCCAGACGGTGGCGGTGCCGGAAGCGGACATCGTCGCTGCGGTGAAACGGCTGGCGCTGTCGGGTCTGTACGCGGAGCCGACCAGCGCCACGGCGGCCGCGGCGCTTCAGGTACTGGAAGCGCGCGGCGCGATCCAGGCCAGCGAACGCACCGTCGTCCTGCTGACCGGAACGGGCATCAAGTCCACCCAGTTCATGACGGACCTGTATTCGGCGGCGTGAGCGGCGAGGCCCGCTTGACCGCATTGCTGTCGTTTGCGCTGCTGGCCGCTGGTTTACCTGTGGTTCAGCTGGCGTGGGATGCTGCGGCAATGACAGGTTCGGGCGCGGCCGTTGCCTGTGGCGCTGGCGAGAACACGCGCAGGCGGTGGCCGTCAGGATCCAGGGCAACGAAGGTGCGCCCGAAATCCATGTCGGTGGGCGCTTGCAGGATAGGCAGGCCGCGCAGGCTCCATTCCACATGGCGCTGGTTGACGACGTCCGCGTCGGCCACGGCAAACACCAGTTCGGACGCGCCGCCGCGACCGGCCGCGGGCGGTTCCACCGTATAGCGCGACCACAGGCCCAACTTCAGGCCGGAGTCCAGCACGAAGAGGGCGAAGGTGGGTGAATTCTCGACCGGCTGGCGTTGCAGCAGCGCGCTGTAGAACGCCGCGCTGGCCTGGGGCTTTTCGACGTAGAAGAGGACGTAGTTGGTGTCGGACATGATGCGCTCCTGGTGGTTGATGCGCTCATGTTAGGCAGGGGTACTGTCAGTTTTTGGCAGTAGTGTGCATCAGGTTTTTTTCGGTTCGTGGTGGATCGCGCGCCACTCTTTCAGCAAGGCGTGGCGCCGCCGCGGGTAGCGGTCGCCGGCGCTCACGGCGGCGATGCGGTCGGTGCGGAAGTGCCGGAAATCCTGGCGCAGTTCGCACCAGGCCATGACCAGCCGCACGCTATCGAAAAAGCCCAGCGCAAAGGGCCAGATCACGCGGGCAGAATCCGACCCTTTGTCGTCGCGGTATTGGATTTCCAGTTTGCGTTCGCTGCGGATCGCCTGGCGGATAAGCGCCACGTCGACCCGGTCGATGACCGCGTTCGCGCTGGGGGCCACCAGCAACGGAATGGCGTCCAGCTCGTCGCGCAGTTCCTGCGGCAGCACCGCGCCGATCTTGGCCAGCGCATTGCGGGCAGCCAGCCCCAGGCGCTCGTCCGTGCGCCCGGCCACCCAGCGCGTGCCCAGCACCAGGGCTTCGATCTCTTCGGTGCTGAACATCAGGGGCGGCAGCATGAAGCCGGGGCGCAGCACGTAGCCCACGCCAGGCTCGCCTTCAATCTCGGCGCCCTGGCATTGCAGCGTTGCGATGTCGCGGTACAGCGTGCGCAGGCTGATGCCCATTTCGGCGGCCAGCCGGTGGCCGCTGACGGGCAGGCGGTGGCGGCGCAGGGTCTGGAGCAGCTCCAGCAGACGTTCGGTGCGGGACATGGGGCAGGGCGACGGAATCGGATGCCGTAATGCTGCCACGAAATGGCAGTATTGGGTCAGCCCGGCGGCAGGTCCATCAGCCAGTCATGCACGCGCCCGGCCAGGTCCAGGCTGTTGCGGTCCATCATCAGCATGTGCGAATTGCCGGTGATGCCTACCTCGGGCAGGGACAGCACGGTGACACACGGGTAGCGACGCGCGAAGTCCTGCACGCGCGCCCGCATCCGCGGCCAACGCGGGTCGGTATCCATGTTGTCGCCCATCACGATCAGCGTCGGCGTGCGGTAGTCGGCATCCGGCGCCAGCAGGGGAATGCTGGCGGGTTCCAGTGCCACCACGGCGCGTACGCGGTCGGGCCGGGCCTGCGCCGCGCGGATGCCGAAGACGCCCGCCTGTGAATGGCAGATGACGATCATCCGCCCCACGCGTTCCAGCAGCGCCAGGTAGCCCTGCAGGATGGCCGCGTCGGTGTGGACCCAGCGCGGCACCATCTGGGCGGCCAGGCGGTCGAATGCGGCGACGGGAAACTGCGTGTTGGGATAGGCGCTGTCGGACCCGGGCCGCGTGCCCGGACGGCCGATGCGGAACCGCGTGTAGCAGTCTTCGCGCGTTTGGACGATGGGCGCCTCGGGCCAGATCTCGGGCACCAGCGCATAGCCCGCGCGGCCGCGTTCCACCGCGTCGCACAGGTAGGCGTCCCAGCCTCGGCGCAGGAAAGCGTTCAGCCAGCCTTCGCGCCCGTCCGGCGTGGTTTCCCACGCGGCGCCCGTCATGCCGCCGCCATGCCAGAAGGCCAGCGGCGGGCGGCCGCTGGCGGGTTCGGCCAGGAAGTACTGCGCATACATCTGCTCGACGCGATAGGTGCCGTTCGGGTCCAGCGAGACGGGCTGGCCGCCTTCGGCCATGACGACCTCGCGGCAAGCCAGGCCCGACAGCCGGACATCGTGCCCGCCGACGTGGAACGACCCCATGTCGCGCAGCCGGATCGGGGGCGGCGCGCCCGCGTCGTCCAACGCCGTGTGGTCCGGCGCCATCACTCGGCCTTGATGTGGTTGGCCTGGATCACGTCCTTCCAGCGCGCGGTTTCGGCAGTGACGAATTCGCTCAGCGCCTGGCGAGATCCGGCGGCCGTCTCGACGCCCAGTTCGCGCATCTTGGCGGCGACCTCGGGCGCGGCCAGCGCATCGGTGAAGGCGTCATGCAGCGCGGCCAGTGTGGCCTCCGGCGTGCGAGCCGGCGCCATGACGCCGAACCAGGGCGTGATCAGGAAATCGGGCACGCCGCTTTCCGCGAAGGTCGGCACGTCCGGGATGGCGGGCGCGCGCTGGCGGCTGGCCACGGCCAGGGCGCGCAGCTTGCCCGCGCGGATGTTGGCCAGCGACGCCGGCAGATTGTCGAAATACATGTCGACCTGCCCGCCCAGCAGGTCGGCCGCCACCTGGCCTGCGCCCTTGTAGGGAATGTGCGCCAGGTCGATGCCGGCGCGCTGCTTGAGCAGTTCGGTGGCCAGATGGGCCGACCCGCCCACGCCCGACGAGGCCGAATTCAGCTTGCCGGGGTTGGCGCGGGCGTAGGCCAGCAGTTCGGGCAGCGTCTTGGCCGGCACCTGCGGGTTGACGACCAGTACGCTGGGCACCGTGCCGATCATCGCGACGGGCGCGAAGTCCTTGACGATGTCGTACGGCGCGGGCTGATAGAGCGACGGGGCGACTGTGCAGCCGAACGCGCACATCAGTAACGTGTAGCCGTCGGGGGCGGCGCGCGCCACGGCCTGTGCGCCGATATTGCCGCCCGCGCCCGCGCGGTTTTCCACGATCAACGGCTGGCCCAGCCGACGCGCCAGGTTCTCGCTCAGGATGCGCGCCAGGATATCGGGCGTGCCGCCGGCGGGGAAAGGCACCACCAGCGTGATCGGGCGTGCCGGAAAGTCGGCGGCTGCGGCCGGCTGCAAGGCGCCCAGCGCCAGCGCGGCGCCGGTCAGGGCGGCGCTGGCGGCAAGCAGCCAACGGCGGGGGGAGGCCGCGCGCCAGGGCGCGGCGATCAGGCGGAAGGGGCCCATTGCGGAAGTCTCCAGGTGTCGGGTGCGAAATGCCCGATCTGCCGGCGACTGTAGCCAAGCGGCTGCGCGCTGCCCAATGCCGGGCGCGCAAGCAGGCTATACCGAAATTGATATATGACTTTTCATTCATGCTTGTCACGCATAGCATTCAGGGATGAGCGATACGCAACCCTTGCCCTATCTGCGGCGGCTGGACATGAACCTGCTGCTGACCTTCGACGTGCTGATGCGTACCCGCAGCGCCACGGCCAGTTCTGCCTTGCTGCACAAGACGCAGCCCGCCATCAGCCGCGACCTGGCGCGCTTGCGCCGGCGGCTGGAGGATCCGTTGCTGGTGGTGGTGAAAGGGCGCTTCATCCCGACCGAGCGGGCGCTGGAGCTGCACGCCGCGGTGCACGACGCGCTGGCGCAAATCGAAACGGCGCTGCGACCCCCCGAAGCTTTCGATCCCGCGCGGGCCAGCGGCGTCGTCAACATCGGTACCGGCGCGCACAGTGAAATCCTGCTGGCCGCTCCCCTGCTGGAAAGGCTGCATCGATTGGCGCCGGGCATTACGCTGCGCTTCCAGTCCGTGCACGGCGATTTCGTGCCCGACGACCTGGACGCCGAGCGGCTGGACATTGCCATCGGCCTGTTCGGCAAAGTGCCGGCGCGTTTTCACCGCGACACCCTGCTGCGCGACCGTCGCGTCTGCGTCGTGTCTTCGCGGCATCCGTGGGCGGGCCGCAAGGCGCTGACGCTGGCCGACCTGCCTGCCATCAAGTGGTTCGCTTTCGCGCAGATGTACGGCCGGGAAACCAACTTCGACCGTGCCTTGAAGCCGGATGCCGCGCGCCTGGAGTTCTCGGCCTACCTGTCGGGGTTCGGCATCACGCCCTACGTGCTGCTGGATACGGACTACGCCACCACCATGCCCGCCAGCGTGGCGCAGGCGCACAGCCGGCACTTTCCGTTGGCGGTGCTGGAATTGCCCGCGCGTCTGCGCAAGATCGAATTCGTGATGGTGTGGGCGCGCCGCCAGCACACGTCGCCGCAGCAGGCGTGGCTGCGCGACCAGATCCGCGAGGTGCTGCAGGAGCGCGTGGGAGCTCCTGCAGCCCAGTCGGCTTAGGAGCCGACCTTCTTGCCCGTCGCCACGTCGATCACCGAACCGTCTTCCAGGCTGACGCGGTAGATCTCGCGCACGACGTTGCCGGCAAAGCCGATTTCGACGATGGACACGTCCTTGAACGTGGTGTTGATGCCGTCGGGCAGCACGGCGTTGAACTTGTCGGACTCCTGCTTCATGGCGTCCTGCAGGCGGGTGTCGTAGATCGCCATGCTGTAGACGAGCGTGGTGTGCGGGTTATGGGCGCGCACCTCTTTGCCGTCCTGCATGATGTTGACGCCGCTGACGCCCATCGTCTTGACCAGATCCTTGCCTGCGTCGCCCATCTTGGCGTAGACGGGGCCCGTCACGCGTGGCAGCGGGCCGTCGCGCAAGGGGGCCAGGGCGGCGGTCGTCACCGTGTTGTAGCGCATCATGTCTTCGAACCCCTGGCCGCTTTTGACGACGCCCAGGTCCAGCCACCACGGGTGGCCTGCGCCCTTGGCGGCTTCGGTCGGATAGAAGGTTTTCAGCGTGACCTGCAGGGGGGCGGGCGGCTTGGGCAGCGCGCGCAGCATGCGGGCAGGCGTCTCGGGGTCGGCGCTGTGGATATGGACCACGGTCACGTGCGGCATGTTGGGCGTTTCGGCCTCGGTTTTCAGGCCCAGCGCCAGCAGGTCCTGCTTGAGCGTGCCGGTGATCTTGGCGTCCAGAACGGCGTTGACGTCCTGCGGCAGGCGGTAGACCACGCCGTAGGTCGCCTTGTGGGCGCGGAACTCCGGTTTGTCCAGGGCGCTGTTGTCGATGGGCGCCGCGGCGTGGGCTGCGAACGAGGAGGCGAACAGGCCGAGGGCGGCCAGGTGGAATGCACGTTTGATCATGGGGAATCCCTTGTCGTTGTTGACGTGACCCGCGAGAGTCATCCGCAGTGTGGCCACTGCGGATGTACGGGGTATTGCACCAGCCGAAAGAATCCCGATACCAGTCGCTGCTTGGCCGATAGGTGGCGGCCGCGGATGGTATCCGCCTGGGGGCCCGTCAACCCTGAAAGGGGGGCTCGCCCAGGCCTAGACCAGGAAGACGATGGCCACGATGGCGATGCCCAGCACCAGGTTCACGCCGACCCAGCTGCGGATGCCCGCCATGGCCTGACCGCCTTTGGGCCAATCGGACGCCGCCACGGCCGCGGCAAGGCGCTTGTAGAGCGCAAACCGGATATGGCCGAAGATGGCCATCATCACGATCCCGCCGCCGGCCATCAGCGTCCAGGCCAGCGGCATGAAGAAGGCGCCGCCCGTGCGCACGGCCTGGCTGGCTTCCTGCCCGATCATCGACACGCCCGTCAGCAGGATCAGCACGATCGCCGCCAGCACGGCGTTCAAGAAGGGGCCCAGCACCGACGCCATCAGCTTCAGGCGCGCGGGCGGTTCCAACTGCGCGGCCGCCGGCCGCAGGAAACAGTGCGCGAACAGCATGCCGCCGACCCACAGGATCACGGCGATCACATGGATGAACTTCAAGACGCTATAGAACATGGGGGGCTGCCTGCAAGGGGAGGGCCGCGGGGTGCGGCCCGGTCTGTCCCCATCATATCGCCGCAACAGAATCTGGCGCGGACTTGACCAGAATCATGGTTTTGCATTTAGAATGAGATTGATTTCTATTTGTGTATAGCGTTCTGGGAGCCCGTCGTGCCGAACCCTGTGCTCGCTTCAGGCGACGCCGTTCAACTTTTGTACCGCACTCATCATGGATGGCTGCACAACTGGTTGCGTGCGAAATTGGGCAACACGTTCGATGCGGCCGATCTGGCCCAGGACACGTTCGTGCGGGTGCTGCGGCACCGCCACGAACTGGACGCCCTGCGCGAACCCCGCGCCTATCTCACGACGATCGCCAAGCGCCTGCTGCTGAACCATCACCGGCGCCGCTCGGTGGAAGAGGCGTACCTCGAAGCGCTGGCGCTGATGCCGGAAGCGGTGGCCCCGTCCGCCGAGCATCGCCTGATCATCCTGGAAACGCTGCAAGAAATTGACGAAATGCTGTCCGGGCTGTCGCTGCCGGCGCGCCAGGCGTTCCTGATGGCGCAACTGGAAGGGCTGAGCCACGGTGAAATCGCCGCGCGGCTGAACGTGTCGCTGCGGTCCGTGCACCGCTATATCGCCCGCGGGTTCGAGCAATGCATCATGGCGGTGATGTGAGCGCCCCGGCCGGAGAATTGCCCGCCGTCGCACGCAACGTGGCGCGCGAAGCGGCGCGATGGCTGCTGCGTCTGAGTTCGGGCCGCGCAACCGACGCGGACGTCCATGCCTGCGATCAATGGCGCGCCAGCAAGGCCGAACACGAATACGCCTGGCAGCGTGCGCAACGCGTGAACGAACGCTTCGGCCTGATCCCGGCGGCGCTCGGCATGGCCACCCTGAACCGGCCTGAACTGCAGCAGCGCCGCGCGGCCCTGAAGGCGCTGGTGGCGCTGGTGGTGGCCGGCCCCGTGGGCTGGGCCGCCTGGCGCGCCGATCCCCTGGCTTGGACCGCCGACTACCGCAGCGGCCCGGGCGAGCGGCGCAACGTGGCGCTTGCCGACGGCTCCACCCTGCATCTGAATACGGCCAGTGCCGTGGACGTGGCGTTTGACGCCGCGACCCGCCTGGTGCGGCTGCGTTCGGGCGAGATCGCCGTGCACGCGGTGGCGGACGCCTCGCCCCACCCGCGCCCGTTCGTGGTGCGCACGAGCCTGGGCGATATCGAGGCGATGCCGTCGCGCTTCTGCGTGCGCCAGGACGGCGGGCATTGCCAGGTCAGCGTGCAGGAAGGGCAGGTCCGCGTCAGCAGCGGCGCGCATCCCGGCCGCATGGTGAGCCTTGTGGCGGGTGAGCAAGGCAGCCTTACCGAGGGCGGCGTGTCCGCGCCGTCGGCCGCTGATCCGCATGCCAGTGATTGGATGCGCGGCGTGCTGTACGCCAATCAGTTGCGCCTGGACGCCTTTGCTTCCGAATTGGGGCGATACCGCTCGGGCGTGCTGCGCTGCGATCCGGAGATCGCGCATCTGCGTATCTCCGGCGCCTTCCAGTTGAACGACACCGATGCCGTGCTGGCCGCCTTGCCCGCGACCTTGCCGGTGCAGGTGCGCTACCGCACGGCCTATTGGGTGACCATCGGGCCGCGGGAGGCAGCGGCGTGATTGTTCGTTGTTACAAAATACCGGCGCCCAAGCTGTCCGATTCGCGATTCACGAGGGTCATGGTCTGTATAGGCAAACGAATGCCGATACCCGTTGGATCGAAAGGACGACCATGGCTTATCTCCCCGCCGGCCGCGCAAGCGGCTCCCAAACCGCTCCGGGCGCGCAGGTCCGGCTGACCCGCCTGACTTGCGCCGTGCATGCCGCGCTGGCGTTCGCCGTCGTGTCCAGCGCCATGCTGCCGCTGGCCGCCGCGCACGCGCAATCGATCGCGCAGGCGTCGGCCCAGGCTGCGGCGCGCGGCTATCGCATCCCGGCCGGCGCGTTGGCCGAGGCTCTGCCGCGATTTGCCGACAGTGCAGGCGTGACCGTGCTGTTCGACGCCAAGCTGGTGGGGCAGCGCCGCACGGACGGGCTGGAGGGCACGTATTCCGTGAATGAAGGTTTCGCGCGGTTGCTGGCCGGCAGCGGCCTGGCCGTGCAGGAACGCACCGCAGGCGTGTTCGTGCTGCTGCCCGCGCCGCAGCCTGGCGTAACGCTGCTGACGCCGGTCCAGGTGGAAGGCGAGGGCGCCGTCGTGACGCCCGCCTGGGAGACCAGCACCGACCGCAAGCAGATGGACGATCTTCAGATCAAGAACTGGAGCGACCTGGGTAAGCGCGCCGAAGCCGGGGTGAACTTCAACCGCACGACCAACAGCATCAACATCCGCGGCCTGGACCAGGACCGCGTGCTCACGCGCGTGGACGGCATCCGCCTGCCGTGGCTGGACGATGGCGCGCGCGGCGTGAAGGGCGGCCTGGAGGCCGTGGACTTCAACAGCCTGTCGCGGCTGGATATCGTGCGCGGCGCGGATGCGACCGGGGGCGGCTCCGGCGCCCTGTCCGCCACCGCTGACCTGTACACATTGGATCCGTCCGACCTCTTGACCGACGGCAAGACGTTCGGCGCATTGGCCAAGACCGACTACGATTCCGCCGATGCCAGCTGGGGCGCCAACGCCGCGCTGGCGGGTCAGATCCACAGCAACACCTTCTGGCTGGTGCAGGCGGGCGTGCGCAACGGCCACGACATCGACAACCGCGGCGACGTCGGCGGTTATGGCCCCAAGCGCAGCCAGCCCAGCCCCGAAGACTACGACCAGCAGAGCTTCCTCATGAAGCTGCAGCAGCGTGTCGAAGGGGGCCACCGCTTCGGACTGACGGGCGAATACTTCAAGCGCCGCGCCGACATCGACAACATGTACGACCAGGGCGCGGGCACCAGTTACCTGTACGGTGAGAACCGCACGAAGAAGGAAACCGAGCGCGAGCGCGTGTCCTTCGACTATTCCTACAAGGCGCCCAGCGAAGGCAGCCTGATCGACACCGCCACCGCCGTCGTCTACTGGCAACGCATGCGGCTGGACAACGCGCTGGACGGCGTGCGCAGCGTGGACTCCCGCGCGACCATCATCCCCGGCGATCCGTTCCGCTACGGCTTTCCCAGCGGCCCGTACGGCCGCAGCAACTCCATCCAGCAGACGCTGTTCGGCGTGAACGGCGAACTCACCAAGCGGCTGGGCGGCGCCTCGGTGTCGCAGCTGTGGACGGTGGGCGGCGAGTGGTACGGCAACAAGACCGAGCAGAACTCCAGCGGCTACGACAATTGCCCCGTGCTGCGCCCGGGCACCCCCGCGCTGTTCGGCCCGCGTTCGTGCGACATGCTGCACACCAACCAGGCCGACGTGCCGCAATCCAAGGGCAACCAGTGGGCCCTGTGGGTGCAGGACGAATTCAGCTTCGGCGACGGCCGCTACACGGTCATGCCGGCCCTGCGCTACGACCACTACGAGCAAAAGCCGCAGTCCACCGCCAGCTACGAAAGCAATCCCAACGCCGGCGCCTTGCCGCCGTCCAACAGCGGCAGCCGCTTCTCGCCGAAGTTGCTGGGCACCTGGAAAGCGATGGAGCAGTTGAGCGTCTACGCCCAGTACGCCTACGGATTCAAGGCGCCCACCGCCAGCCAGCTCTACACCAACTACGGCGGACCAGGAACCTATCTGCGCGTGGGCAATCCCTATCTGAAGCCCGAAACCAGCAAGGGTTGGGAGTTGGGCGCCAAGATGGGCACCGACGACCTGGGCGGTGCGGTATTGTTGTTTGATAATCGTTATCAGAACTTTATTGATGCGAATCAGCCGATAGACGCGAATTCGCCGCAGTGGCAGCCGGGTTGGGCCGGGCAGTACCCGCTGGGCATCACGGGTAACGTGAACCGCGCCAAGGTCCGCATCTACGGCGCCGAAGCCAGCGCGCACTGGAAGTTCGCGCCGGGTTGGCGCACCTGGGGCTCGGTGGCATGGACCGTGGGCAAGGACGAAGGCACGGGGCAGTACCTGAATTCGGTGGCGCCGCTGAAGGCCATCCTGGGCGTGGGCTACGGCCGTGACGTGTGGGGCGTGGATGCCTTGCTGACCACCGCGCTCAAGCGCGACAAGGTCGAGTATCCCGACAGCACGCCCACGGCGGCGAACGCCGACTTCCAGGCCCCGGGCTACGGCGTGGTGGACTTGATGGGTTATTGGCGCCCCGCGTCAGTGAAGGGGCTGCAGGTGCAGGCTGGCGTGTTCAACCTGTTCGACAAGAAGTACTGGGAGGCCATCAACGTGCCGACTGCGGGTACCCAGGTGCTGCCGCGCACGGTGGATTGGTACACGGAACCGGGCCGTAGCGTGCGCGTGTCGCTGACCTACCAGTATTGATTTCGCGCCGCCGCCGCCCGCAGGTGGGCGGCGGCGGTTTTTGAAGAATGCTTTGCTCCGGCCGGAGGGCCCACGATGACGAATCAAGATTTCAACTCCCGCGCGCAAGCGCTGCGCGCCCGCAACGACGAATTGGCGGCCTCGCAACCCGGGCTGCGCGCCCGCAACCTGGCCCAGGCGCTGGGCGTGTCCGAAGCCGAATGGGTCGCTGCCGGCTGTGGCGGCGTGACGGCGACGGCGCTGCATGGCACGCCGCAAGCCATCTTTCGCGAACTGGGCACGCTGGGCGAAGTGATGGCGCTGACGCGCAACGACTGGTGCGTGCACGAACGCCACGGCGAATACCTGGACATCCAGGCCGACGGCCCGGTGGGCCTGGTGTTGGGGCCCGATATCGACCTGCGCGTGTTCTTCACGGCCTGGAAGTCCGCCTGGGCGGTCCAGCAGGACGGGCGCCATAGCCTGCAGTTCTTCGACGGCGCCGGCGTGGCCGTGCACAAGGTCTACCGTACCGACGCGACGGACGCCGCCGCCTACGACGCGCTGGTCGCCAAGTTCGCGGGCGAGCCGCAATGGCCGGAAACCACCGCCTATGCGCCCGCCACCGACGCCGAAGCAGTCGAGGACGCGGCGGGTTGGCGCGAGGCGTGGCTGGGCATGAAGGACACGCATGAGTTCTTTCCGCTGCTGCGCAAGTTCAAGGTCTCGCGCCTGGCCGCGCTGGCCGCAGCCGGCGAAGACCTGGCGCAGCCCGTGCCCGCGGATTCCGTGGAACGCATGCTGCAGTCGGCCGCGGAATCCGGCCTGTCGATCATGTGCTTCGTGGGCAACCGCGGCATGATCCAGATCCATAGCGGCCCGGTCGAGCAGTTGCGCCGCACCGGGCACTGGTACAACGTGCTGGACCCGAAGTTCAACCTGCACCTGGACACGACCGCCATCGCATCGGCCTGGGTAGTGAACAAGCCCACGTCCGACGGCTGGGTGACGTCGCTGGAGGTGTATGCCGCCAACGGCGACCTGATCGTGCAGTTCTTCGGCGAACGCAAGCCGGGCAAGCCTGAACTGACCGGCTGGCGCGAATTGATGGTCAGCCTGTGCGGCGCGCCCTTGGCCGTCTGAGGATCCGTTGATGAAAAAGTGGCTGGCAATTGCATTGGGCTGGGTCGTGGCGGCAGCGGTTCATGCCGCCGAACCCAGCCGGGTGGTGACGCTGGGCGGCAGTGTGACGGAAATCGTCTATGGCCTGGGGCAGGGCGACCGGCTGGTGGGCGATGACCTGTCCAGCCTGTATCCCGAGGCTGCCACCAAGCTGCCGCGCGTGGGCTATTACCGCGCCGTGCCGGTGGAAGGCGTGCTGTCCTTGAAGCCGGATCTTGTCCTGGCGTCCGAGCAGGCCGGCCCGCCGGACGCGCTCAAGCGCCTGGCCGGCGTGGGCGTGCGGGTCGTCACCGTGTCGGACGCGCCCTCGGTGGATTCGCTGAAGGCGCGCATCCGCGGCGTGGCCGACGCGCTGGGCGTGGCGCCGGCTGGCGAACGCATGGTGGACGAGATCACGCGCGAGCTGGCCCGCGCCGAGGCCTTGCCTGCCACGAAGGCGCGCGCGCTGCTGCTGATCAACCGGACCGGGTCGCCGCAAGGCGCCGGCCGCGACACCGCCGCCAACGAAGTCATGCATCTTGCCGGCCTGGTCAACGTGCTGCATGACCAGCAGGGTTACAAGCCCTTGTCGGCCGAGGCCGTCGGCGCCCTGGCGCCCGATCTGATCGTGGTGACGCAAGCGTCGCTGGAGGCGGGCGGCGGCATGGAGGCCTTCCTGCGCCTGCCGGGCATCGCTTCCACCCAAGCCGCGGCCAAGCGGCGGGTGGTGGTGATGGACGACTTGCTGATCCTGGGCATGGGGCCCCGTCTGCCCCTGGCGCTGACCCAGCTGAAAAAGGAGGTCGCGGATGTCATGGCGCGTTAGCGCGCCGTTGGCGTTGGGCCTCTTGACCGCGGCCCTGGTGTTGGCGGCGTTGGCCGCCACCGCCCATGGCGCGGTAGCGATTCCGCTGCGCGAACTGCCGTCCCTGCTGTGGGGCGCGCCCACGCCCGAAAACGCCTTGTGGCGCAATGTGCTGATCGACATCCGTTTGCCGCGCGTGCTGTTCGCAATGGTGACGGGGGCGGGTCTGGCGATATCGGGCGCCGCCATGCAGGCGCTGTTTCGCAATCCGCTGGCTGAACCCGGCCTGATCGGCATTTCTGCAGGCGGAGCGTTGGGGGCGGTGGCCGCCATCGTGCTGTTCTCGGGCGGGTTCTGGGTCACGGCGCCGATGGCGTTCGTGGGCAGCCTGCTGGCCACGCTCTGCGCCTACGCAGTGGGCCGGCGGGTGCCCGGCGTGGCGGGCCTGCTCTTGGCCGGCGTGGCGATCACCGCCATGGCGTTCAGCCTGATCGGCGTGCTGACCTTCATCGCCACCGACGCGCAACTGCGCGACCTGACTTTCTGGAACATGGGCAGCCTGGGCGGCGCCAACTGGAAGCTGCTGGCGTTCCTGGGCCCCTGGGTCCTGCTTGTGAGCGCATGGCTGGTCAGCCAGTGGCGCGTCATGAACGCCTTGCTGCTGGGCGAACGCGAGGCCCAGCATCTGGGCTATGCGCTCAAACGCGTGCGGGCCAAGCTGGTGCTGGCCAGCGCGCTGATCGTCGGCCCGCTGGTCGCCGCCACGGGCACCATTGTGTTCGTCGGGCTGGTGGTGCCGCACCTGGTGCGCATCACGCTGGGCGCCAACCACCGCTGGCTGCTGCCGGCTACCGTCATCGCGGGCGCGCTGGCGCTGGTGTTGGCGGACTGGGCAGCCCGCACGGTTGTGGTGCCGGCGGAATTGCCCATCGGCCTGGTGACGGGACTGGTGGGCGGGCCTTTCTTCCTGTGGCTGCTGGCGCGTGGAAGGAGGATCGGATGACGCTTGCCGCGCAAAACCTGACCTTGTCCCGCGGGGGCGCCCGCATCCTGACCGACGTGTCGCTGGACGTGCGCCCGGGCGAAGTGGTGGGTCTGCTGGGCGCCAACGGCGCGGGCAAGTCGACCCTGCTGGGCGCGCTGGCGTCCGAGCTGACGCCCGACTCCGGCCACGCACGCCTGGACGGCGCCGCGCTGGCTGCGATGCCGCATCGGGAGCAGGCGCGCCGCCGCGCCGTGCTGCCGCAAAAACCCGGCCTGACCTTCGACCTGGACGTGCGCGAGGTGGTCGCCATGGGCGCCTACCCGTTTCCCGAACTGCCGCCCGGCCAGGTAGATGCCCTGGTGACGCAGGCGTTGGAACTGGCCGACGTGGCGCACCTGGGCGGGCGTCGCTATCCCGAACTGTCCGGCGGCGAACAGCAGCGCGTGCAGTTCGCGCGGGTGCTGGTGCAGTGCCATGCCGCGCGGGCGCCGGGCGAAGCGCGCTACCTGCTGCTGGACGAGCCCACGGCCAGCCTGGACCCGAAGCATCAGGGCGACCTGCTTGGCCGCGCGTGGGAACTGGCGCATGCCGGCAATACGGGCGTACTGGTGATCCTGCACGACATGAACCTGGCTGCGCGCTGGTGCGACCGCCTGCTGCTGCTGAGCGGGGGCTGCGGCATCGCGCTGGGCACGCCAGCGCAGGTACTCACGCCGGCCAACCTGTATCTGGCTTACGGGATCGACGCGCAGGTGATTGCGCACCCGCTGCAGGCGGGGCGGCTACTGGTGTTGACGGGGTGATGGGGACATGGGCCGTGGGGCCGGTAAAATAGGCAATACGCATGTATTCGCCTTTTTCACTTATCACCCAACAGGACCCGTGTCATGCCTACTTTTGACGTCGTCTCCGAAGTCGACAAACACGAACTCACCAACGCCATCGACCAGGCGAACCGCGAACTTTCCACCCGCTTCGACTTCAAGGGCACCGACGCCAAGTTCGAACTGGAAGGCTTCGTCGTGACCCAGGTCGCTTCCAGCGCGTTCCAGTTGAAGCAGATGCTCGACATCCTGCGCGGCCGCCTGTCGGCCCGCGGCATCGACGTGCGCTGCCTGGACGTGGCCGACCCCCTGGAAAACCTGGGCGGCGCGCGCCAGAAGGTCACGATCAAGCAGGGCATCGAACAGCCGGTGGCCAAGAAGCTGATCGCCGCCATCAAGAACGCCAAGCTCAAGGTGGAATCCCAGATCAACGGCGACAAGCTGCGCATCACCGGCAAAAAGCGTGACGATCTGCAGACCGCCATCGCGCTGCTGAAGAAGACCGACGTCGACCTGCCCCTGCAGTTCGAGAACTTCCGCGATTGATGTCGCCGGCTCATGGGTCATTCCACGGAGCTGCAACTCGTCGTTGAACTCGCGCGCGCCGGCGGCATGTCGGCGGCTGCGCGGGAATTGGATGTCACGCCGGCCGCGGTCAGCAAGCGGCTGGCCCAGATCGAGGCGCGCCTGGGCGTGCGCCTGTTCAACCGCAGCACGCGGCGCCTGAGCCTCACGGCCGAAGGCGAGGTCTACCTGGAAAGCGCCCGCCGCATCCTGGGCGAAATCGAAGATCTGGACGAGCTGATCGCCAGCCGCCAGGCGAGCCCGCGCGGTTTGTTGAAGGTCAACGCGCCGCTGGGCTTCGGCCGCAGCTATATCGCGCCTGCCATCGCGGAATTCGCCGCGAAATATCCTGAGGTTTCGCTGCAACTGCAGCTGACCGACAGCCCCGCCGACTTCGTGCAGGACGCGTTCGACGTCGCGGTGCGTTTCGGCGACCTGCCCGACACCCGCCTGATCGCCCGCAAGATCGCGCCCAACCGGCGGCTGGTCTGCGCCTCTCCCGCCTACTTGAAGACGCACGGCGTGCCGGCCACGCCGCATGACCTGACGCGGCACCAGTGCATCGTGCTGCGCCAGAACGAGGCCGCCTACGGACTGTGGCGCTTCACGAAAGGCCGCCGCAGCGAAACCGTGAAGGTGCGCGGCAACCTCAGCAGCAACGACGGGGAAGTGACGCTGACCTGGGGCCTGGCCGGCCTGGGCATCCTGCAACGCGCGGAGTGGGACCTGGCGCGCTACCTGCGCAGCGGCCGGCTGGTGCGCGTGCTGGAAGACTATGCCTTGCCTCAGGCCGACATCTATGCGGTGTTTCCGGAACGCCACCATCTATCGGCGAAGGTCCGCGTGTTCGTGGATTTCCTGGTGGCGTATTTCCAGAAAGGATCGGACAGTACCTGGTGACGCGCCAAGGCCAATCGGCGATGTTGAGGGTAGGCGACAGGCTGAAGTAAATTTCCGACTCTCAATCTTCCCCTGCCAGGAGCGTTGCATGACGACACCACAACGGCATCGAGGCCGCCATCCCGGCGACTACGCCGCGTTCGTCCTGGATCCGGACGGCAACCACATCGAAGCCGTCTTCCACGGCGAGTCCGTCCGCCGCTCGCCGTCGGTCAGAATCGCGTATTGATCATGGAAAGCATCCAGGGCGCGGCATTCCGGAAGGCGTTTGACAAGGGCGGGTCGCACTTTCGCGACCTGCACGTGCACGATTGCACATTCGACAATTGCGGGCTGTCGATGGTGAGAGCACCTGCGCGGATGTCGCGCGTGCAGGGGGTACGGATCTCTCAATGCCGCGCGGTGAATTCAGAGATCATGCCTTGCATCTTCGAGGACGTGGTGGTGGAAGACCTTTCCACCAATCCCATTCTGCTGGTCTGGGCCTCGTTCTTTCGCCGGGTGAAGCTCGTCGGAAAGATCGGCAAGCTCAATCTCAACTTGGCGCCGACTGCGTTTTGCACGGATGCCCGTGTGCTTGAGCAGTTCGCGTCGGCGCGGGCGGCGTTCTACGCCGAAACCGATTGGGCATTGGACATCAGCGAGGCCAAGCTGCTGGGCTTGCGGTGCCAGGGCGTGCCCTTGCATCTGATCAAGCGCGATCCGCAGACGCAGGTCATCCTGGACAAGCAGGGGTGCTATGGCGGCCACCAGGCGCTGGGCGCGGGCTTTGGCCAGGCGTTTCCCGTGACCGATAGCGTGCTGCGAGGCTTCGACGAGTCAAACGACCAGACGCTGCTGCTGGCCGCGTCGCTGGCAGCCCCCAAAGCGCGGCGCGACGCGGAGAAGGGCGCCATCGCCGAGCTTCGGGCGTTGGGGTTCCTGGAAGACTGAAACCCTCGAGGCGTTACGCCGCGGCCGCCGCCGTCAGGTGCTCGTACAGGATCAGCGAGCCGATGCCGATCAGCGCGATGCCGCCCAGCACTTCGGCCCGCTTACCCGCCACGCTGCCCAGCGCGCGGCCCAGCATCACGCCGATCGTCACCATCAAGGTGGTGGCCAGGCCGATCGCGATGGCGGCCACCACGATGTTCACGTCAACGAATGCCAGGCCGACGCCTACGGCCATCGCGTCGATGCTGGTGGCGAATCCGGTCGCGGCCAGGAGCCAGAAGGAATGGCGGACGACCGGCGCGGCGTCTTCGTCCTCTTCCTTGAAGGCGTTGCGGATCATCAGCACCCCGAGAATACAGAGCATGCCGAACGCGATCCAATGATCCCAGTCGGCCACGAATTTTGCTGCGACGGAGCCCAGTCCCCAGCCAATCACAGGTGTGATCGCTTCGATCACACCGAAGATCACGCCGGTGCGCAGAGCTTCGGGCAGGCGGGGCTTGTGCAGGGCGGCGCCTTTGCTGATGGCGGCCGCGAACGCGTCCGTCGACATGGCGAACGCAAGAACAATGAGGGAGAGGGCATTCATGGAGAGAGGGGTCCAACTGGGCGAGAACGGCACAGACCCTTCACACCGCCCAGCGTCGTGTGAAAAGTCCGTGGTCTCGCCAAGCGCAATGCCGCTTACGCCATGGCCGGCTAGGGCCAAGAATGTTGACGTAAGCCCTTTCAGAACAGGCTGAAAGGCGGCTACTCCCCAAAGAGTGAACGCAGTCTAGCAGAGCTGGCCGTCGGGCGTATGACAGACCGCAAGGCGGGCGGGGGAATGGCCGATCGGATTGCGCACCGGCAAACCGCGACGGCAAGGCCTCAAATATGGCAAATTGAAACATCCATAGGCCATCCAAGTGGATGGTTTTAATATTCTTTCATGCCTCCTCGTCCTCCCTCCCTCGCCTCCGTTCCCAAGCCCCCCGATGAGAAGATCACCATCAATCTCGGGTACGTCGACTTGGGCCATATCGATCTTCTGGTGCAGGAAGGGTTCTATGCGAACCGCACCGACCTGATACGAACAGCCATCCGTAATCAACTGGCCACGCACGGCGAAGCCGTTCGTCAGGCGGTCAGCCGAAAGACGCTGGTTCTGGGCATCCAGCACTACACCTCGCAGGACCTGCTTGCGGTTCAGGCGGCGGGGGAAATGCTGCAAATCCGAGTGCTGGGGCTGGCGACCATCGCGCCGGACGTCACCCCCGAACTGGCGCTTGCCACCATCGAATCCGTGACGGTCCTGGGCGCCTTGCATGCCAGCGCCGCCGTCAAAGCTGCCCTGCGTCAGCGCATCCGCTGACTTTCCCCCTAGCCGTCAAGGTAACGCCATGCACCCCGAATTCCAGCAACTCATGAACCAGGCCACCCGGCTCACACGTTCCGGCGATCTGGCCGCAGCGACTGCCGCCATCCAGGCCGCGTTGCGGGGCGGGGCGGTTGCCGCGCCTGCCCGCGAGGACGATTCTGACGTCATCGATGTCGAGGCTTGGGAGATCCCCGAACCCGCCGCCCGGTCGGCTACGGCAAAGGCAAAGGCGACGGCAACGGCTGCGGTCGACGACGTTGCCCCGCCTGCGGACAAGCCGGCCACGGCAGGCGACACGTTCACCGCGGGATCCTTCCGCAACGCAGGGGGGCACCGCAGCTACAAGCTTTACGTGCCGCCCAACGCGGGCGCCGAGCCCCGTCCGCTGGTCGTCATGCTTCACGGTTGCACGCAGGACGCCGACGATTTCGCTGCCGGCACCGCCATGAACCAGGCCGCGCGAGCGCAGGGCTTCTATGTGCTGTATCCCGTGCAGTCGCGCGAGACCAATCCGCAGAAATGCTGGAACTGGTTCAAGCACAATCATCAGCAGCGGGGTCGGGGCGAACCTGAAATATTGGCCGGCATGACGCGCGCCGTCATCGACTCGCACGCGATCGACCCGCAGCGTGTCTACGTGGCAGGCTTGTCGGCGGGCGGTGCGATGGCCGCCATCCTGGCGAGCGCCTATCCCGACCTGTTCGCCGCCGCGGGCGTGCATTCGGGGCTGGCGGCCGGTGTGGCGACTGATCTGCCGTCCGCACTCTCGGCCATGAAGGGCGCCGGCATCCACGCGGCGGGGCAGGCCGCGAGCGGGGTGCCCACGATCGTCTTTCACGGGGACCGCGACGCAACGGTGCATCCGGGCAATGGCCAGGCGGTGGCTGCGGCCAGCGCTGGGGCAGCCGCATCGGTGGAGACCTGCCGCGTGCCGGGGGCTGGCGGCAAACGCCATAGCACCCGGTACCTGTACCGCAACCCCAAGGGCGACATCAGCGCCGAACGCTGGGAGATCCATGGCGCCGGTCATGCCTGGGCCGGCGGGTCGGCAAGCGGATCCTATACGGACCAATCCGGTCCGAATGCCACGGCCGAGATGCTGCGGTTCTTCTTCGAACGTTCGTTGGGCCACCAGCGCTAGCAGCGGCCCGCGCAAGTGCCTACGCGGTCCACAAATGCTGTGCCGCGTAGGCACGCCACGGCCGCCACTGTTCGGACCGTGCCAACAGCTGCGCGGGCGTGACTTCCCGCGATTCCAGTTTTTCCAACGCGCGGATCAGGCCGATGTCCGCCGACGGGAAGGCGTCGGGTTCACGCAGCTGGCGCAGGGCAATGTACTGCGCCGTCCATTCCCCCACGCCTTTGATCTGACGCAGGCGCGCGACGGCTTCTTCCAGCCCGCTGCCGGCGTCGAACAGGTGCTTGTCGGCGACCGCTGCGGCGCCCACGGCGGAGAGCGTGGCGGCGCGGCTTCGGGGCATCCCCAGCGTGGCCAGATCGGCCGCGGCGATGACCGCAGGCTCTGGAAAGACATGGGTCAGCGCGCCTTCGGGTTCGGCCATGGGCGCGCCATACGCCGCCACCAGCTTGCCGGCCAGGCGGATGGCCGCGACGACGGTGATCTGCTGCCCCAGGACGGCGCGCATCGCCAATTCGAATCCATCCCAGGCGCCCGGCACGCGCAGGCCGGGCCTGGCCTGGATCAGCGAGGTCATGACAGGGTCGCCAGCGAATTGCGCGGCGATGGCTACAGGGTCGCTGGCCAGGTCGAACACGCGCCGCACCCGCGCAATGATGGCGGGCAGCGCTTGCAGGCGAGGAAAGCGCACGGTGACCTGCAGGGCATTGCCGGTGCCGGGGCGCACGGTGAGGGTGCCCTGGTGGCCGTCCAGGCTGACCGTGCGCGCGTAGCTGTCCTCTGTCACGTGTTCGATGCCGGGAATGGCGCGCAACCGCAGGAAGGCCAGCATGGCCTCCCAGTCGTAGGGCGGGCGATAGCGCAGCAGCAGCTTGATCTCGCCGTGCCGGCCAGCGGACACCTCGGGTTTTTCCGAGCGGCGCAGCTCGCCCGGGGCACGGCCGAACAGGTCCAGGAAAATCTCGTTGAAGCGGCGGATGCTGCCAAAGCCCGAGGCGAAGGCGATTTCCGCCATGGGCAAATGGGTTTCGTGGATGAGCTGCTTGGCCAGCAGCACGCGGCGCGTCTGGGCCACCGCCACGGGCGAGGCGCCCAGATGCTGGCGAAACTGGCGGCGCAATTGGCGTTCCCCCACGCCCAGACGCTGGGCGAGCGTATCCACCCCGTCGTCGTCCAGCGCGCCCAGTTCAATGAGTTGCAAGGCGCGCGCCACGCTGTCGGGCAATTCGTGTCCGGGGCCGATTTCCGGCGCCGTCTCGGGCCGGCAGCGCAGGCAGGGGTGAAAGCCGGCCTCTTGCGCGGCGGCAGCCGTCGAGAAGAACGTGACGTTCTTCGACAGCGGCGTACGCGCCGGGCACACCGGGCGGCAATAGATGCCCGTCGTCTTGACGGCCGTGAAGAAGCGGCCGTCGTAACGGGCATCGCGCACTTGGATGGCGCTATAGCAGGCGTCGTGGTTCAGGTCCATGAACCGATACTACTGCCGCGCCCGGGCCGGGATCTAGCGGTTTTCGGACACGGTTGTGACGATCACACTGGTGTCCGAAAACCGCCAGCGGCACGCCCTGCGCGGTTCTATATTCGCCTTATTGCGACTTCACCGGGAGCCGGCCATGCCGATCCACACATTCTCTTTGGAACGCGTTTCCACCCCGCTGGGCCAGATGCTGGTGCTGACGGATGCCCAGCAGCAGTTGCGCGCCGTCGATTGGCAAGACTACGAATCCCGCATGCATACGCTGCTGCGGCGCCAGTACGGCAAAGACGCCGTGCAGGTGCGAGACGCCAGCCAGCCCTCCGTGCCGCGCCGCGCGCTGGAAGCGTATTTCGACGGCGAGGTGGCCGCCATCAACGATCTACCCGTGGCGCTGGGCGGCACCGACTTCCAGCGGCAGGTCTGGCAGGCGCTGCGCGGTATCGCGGGCGGGCAGACCGTCAGCTATGGCAGCCTGGCCGGGCGCATCGAACGGCCCACCGCCGTGCGCGCGGTCGGGCTGGCCAACGGCGCCAATCCGGTCGGCATCGTGATCCCTTGCCACCGGGTGATCGGCGCCAACGCGTCGTTGACCGGCTACGGCGGCGGGCTGCACCGCAAGCGCTGGCTGCTGGAACACGAAGCCCGGCATGCCGCGCACTGAGCGCCACTTTCAACTCCAGGTTAAAGATGTTGTGAATTCCGGCGCCGTCCGAGGCGCCGGCGCTCAGTAAAGTGCCGACAGACCCTTATCAGCAAGGAGGCCTGTCGGCCATGAAGACCTATCGCATCGCAACCATTCCCGGCGACGGCATCGGCAAGGAAGTGATTCCCGCCGGCCAGCGCATCCTGCAGGCGCTGGCCGAACAGGACGGCCTGCGTTTCGAATTCCAGGATTTCGACTGGGGCGGCGACTACTACCGCAAGCATGAGGTGATGATGCCGGCCGACGGGCTGGATGCCCTGCGCGACAAGGACGCGATCCTGTTCGGTTCGGCCGGCGACCCGGACATCGCCGATCACATCACGCTGTGGGGCCTGCGCCTGAAGATCTGCCAGGGCTTTGACCAGTACGCCAACGTGCGTCCCACGCGCATCCTGCCCGGCATTGATGCGCCGCTCAAGCGCTGCACGCCTGAGCAACTGAACTGGGTGATCGTGCGCGAGAACTCGGAAGGCGAGTATTCGGGCGTGGGCGGCCGCGTGCATCAGGGGCACCCCATCGAAGCCGCCACCGACGTTTCCATCATGACGCGCGCGGGCGTGGAACGCATCCTGCGCTTTGCGTTCAAGCTGGCGCAGTCGCGTCCGCGCAAGCTGTTGACCGTCGTCACCAAATCGAACGCGCAACGCCATGCCATGGTGATGTGGGACGAGATCGCGCTGCAGGTCAGCCGCGAGTTCCCGGATGTGACGTGGGACAAGGAATTGGTCGATGCCGCCACCGCGCGCATGGTCAACCGTCCGGCGTCGCTGGACACCATCGTGGCCACCAACCTGCACGCCGACATCCTCAGCGACCTGGCGGCTGCGCTGGCCGGCAGCCTGGGCATCGCGCCCACGGGCAATATCGATCCGGAACGCCGCTATCCGTCCATGTTCGAACCGATCCATGGCTCGGCCTTCGACATCATGGGCAAGGGCCTGGCGAATCCGGTCGGCACGTTCTGGTCGGTGGTGATGCTGCTGGAACATCTGGGCGAAAACGCAGCGGCCGCGCGGCTGATGCAGGCCATCGAAAGCGTGACGGCGAATCCGGCCTTGCACACGCGCGACCTGGGCGGCCAGGCCACGACGGAGCAGGTGACGGCCGCGGTATGCGCGCGCTTGGCCGCGGGCGGGCAGGCCCGGGCGGCGTAGGCACACGCACTACCCGGAAACCCGATCCTGGGCGACAGACCCGGGGCGGTTTCCGGCAATACAAAAAGAAGCGAAGTCCATTCGTATTCCAAGGAGACAAGCATGTCCAAGCAAGCCTTACGCGCGCGCGCCCTGGCGTTCGCGTGCCTGTTGAGCCTGCCCCTGGCGGGTGGCGTTGCGGTGGCGCAGACGTATCCCGCGCGGCCGGTGAACCTGATCGTGCCGTTCCCGGCCGGCGGCACGACCGACGTGCTGGCGCGCGCGCTGGGGCAGGAACTGGCCAAGCGCCTGGGCCAGCCGGTGGTGGTGGAAAACAAGCCGGGCGCGGGGTCGACCCTGGGTGCGGACTATGTGGCCAAGGCGGCGCCGGACGGCTACACGCTGCTGATGGGCGCCGTGCATCACACCATCGCCACCAGCGTCTACAAGAGCCTGCATTACGACTTCCAGAAGGATTTCGCGCCGGTCACGACGGTGGCGCTGGTGCCCAATGTGCTGGTGGTCAATCCCAAGGTGAACGCCAAGGACGTGCAGGGGCTGCTGACCTTGGCGCGGGCCGCGCCGGGCAAGCTGACTTACGGGTCCAACGGCATGGGCACCGGCCAGCACCTGATCGGCGGGCAGTTCGAGCACGCCGGCCAGGTGCAGTTGCTGCATGTGCCATACAAGGGCAGCGGCCCGTTGACGACCGACCTGCTGGGCGGCCAGATCGATATGTCGTTCGACACCATCACGCCGGTGCTGGCGCATATCCAGAGCGGCAAGCTGCGCGCGCTGGCCGTGACGACGAATCAGCGGTCGGCGGCGTTGCCCGACGTGCCCACGATGGAAGAGGCGGGGTTGAAGCCGTTCAACATGGGGACCTGGTTTGGCGTGTTGGCGCCGGCCGCCGTGCCCAAAGACATCGTCACGAAATTGAACGCCGAGATGGTGGCCATCATCCAGTCGCCGGATTTCTCGCGCCGCATGGCCGAGATCGGCGCCGTGCCTATCGGCGATACGCCGGAGCAGATGCGGGCCCGCATCGGCGCCGACACCGAGAACTACGCCAAGCTCGTGAAGGACGCGAAGGTGGCGATTAACTGAGCGCTGCCGTTACGCGCGGATCCAGCCCCGCGCGATCGGCAGGGCCAGCAGCTTGCGGTAGATGCCCTGCACGATACGCGTCAGTGGCGCGCCGACGCGGTTCCATACCGGGACGGCCACGCCGGCCGCAAGCGGCGCCAGGATCAGGCCGCCTGCGATATCCAGCGGGAAATGCACGCCCAGGTAGACGCGCGAGGTGCCAACCACGGCGGCGGCCAGCAGCGTCGCCCAGCCCCATCCCGCCCAGCGCCGGTCAAAGATCAGCGCGCACGCGAAGGTGGCGATGATGATGGTGTGATTGCTGGGGAACGACGACGTCGCCTTGTGCGGGAAGAACGCCTGCCCCAGGCCGATGGCGAAGGGGCGCGGATGCGGCCACAGCGCGCCGCATAGGTAGCTGGCGAACAACGCCACGGCGATGCTCGCCAACACCTTCAGCGCCAGATTGCGTTGCGCTTCGCCGCCCCAGAGCCACAGCGCGGCCAGCGCTCCGGGCACCAGCAGGATGAGCTGGTTGGCCACCAGCATGGCGGCATGGATCCGCCAGATCGGGGTGGCCGGGTCGGCGTTGATCAGAAGAAAAAGGGACTGGTTCAGCGGTTCCAGGAAATCCATGACACGTCATCGCGGCGTAATAATCAATAGCCGCGATGGTAAAGAGGTTTCCCGTCAGTCCGCTTACAAAATGCGCCGGAGTACGCGCTTTTACTTCTGGATGCGTTTGCCGTCGGCGTTAATGACGAGTTCGCCGTCTTCCTTCGTGAACGCGCCTTGCTGGGGTGCCGGCAGAATGTCCAGTACCAGTTCGCTGGGACGGCACAGGCGGGCGCCTAGCGGCGTGGTCACGAAGGGGCGGTTCAGCAGGATGGGGTGTTGCTCGATCGCGTCCAGGAGCGCGTCGTCCGTTAGAGACGCATCGTCCAGGCCCAATTCCAGGTAGGGCGTGCCCTTTTCACGCAGCGCGTCGCGCACGCTGATGCCCGCCTGCTTGAACAGCGCCTTCAGCGTGGCGCGCGAGGGCGGCGTTTCCAGGTAGAGCACCACCTGCGGCTCGATGCCCGCGTTGCGGATCATGGCCAGCGTATTGCGGGACGTGCCGCACTTGGGGTTGTGATAGATGGTTACGTCGGACATGGGGGCTCCTTGGTGCGGGGTTTCGTCTGCAAGACGGTGAGCATAGTGCATCCGGCGCGCGCCTTCAGGCGCGCAGCTTCCTGCCCAGCCGGCGCCAGCCGATGACGACGCCCGTGAGGCTCAATGCGGCGCCGCCCAGGCTCAGGAAGATCAGCAGTGCATCCCACAGCGGGCGGCGCGACAGCAGGCCCGTCCAGTCCCAGCTATGCAGAAAGGCGAACAGCCAGCGGCTTGCGCGGTTGCTGCGGTCCTGGCGGCCCTGGATCAGGCCGGTGTGCGGATCCAGATAGACCCACGTGGCTTGGGGGTTGTCGTAGACCAGGCGCCAGACGGGCAGGGGTTTTTCGATGTGGCCCAGCATGGCGTGTTCGTCGCGCGCGTAGTAATAGAGGTCATAGGCGCGCAACACCTGCACCTCGCGCAGCGCGGCGCCCGGCAGCAACTGCGCGGCCGCCTGGCGCAGGTCTGCCTCGGTGAAGACATGGGGCGTCGCCTGGGTGGCCGACAACACTTGCGGCGCACCCGCCGGGCCGCGCGCCAGCACCACGTCCTGTCCGGCGGCGCGCGTCCAGCTGAGTTCGCGCGGCGCGGCGGGCAAGGCGGCGATCAGAGCCTGTGGCGAGGCAAGCGGTGCGCCCGACGCCGCGCCGGCGTAGGCCGCGCGGTCCAACGGCGCCGCGGTGCTGGTGAAGAGTTTCCACGGGTTCATCGACATCAGCCCGCTGAAGATCCAGGTGATGGTGATGAGGGCGAACAGCAAGCCGCTGATGTGATGCCAGCGCATCATGCTTTCGCGGTAGGGCGAGCGGCTGCCGCTGGCGTAGGGCCGCGAAAAGCGCCAGCGGAGGATGCCCACGACGGTGCCCGTCAGCGCCACCAGCACGCCCGCCACCGACAGCCACACCACGATGTCGTGCCACCAGGGGTCCAGCGCATTGCCGCGAAATGGGTACAACCAGTGGATCCACGCGCCCGCATAGTTCCAGGCGCGTTCGTTGAACGTGGCGTCCAGCACCACGGCGCCCGTCGCCGACGAGATATACAACCGCGTCCGGTCGGGGTCGTCCATGTCCACGCGATGCAGCGGCCGGTGCGGCTCGAGGGCGCCGGAATGCGTGTACACGTCTTCCACCACGGTGCCCTGGTAGTGCGCGGCGTACTGGCCGCCGAACCAGGCCATGGCGGTGGCCCGCGCGACCTCGG
The DNA here is from genome assembly GCF_058783475.1 of Achromobacter sp. FW305-C-13. Taxonomy (NCBI): domain Bacteria; kingdom Pseudomonadati; phylum Pseudomonadota; class Betaproteobacteria; order Burkholderiales; family Alcaligenaceae; genus Achromobacter; species Achromobacter sp. FW305-C-13. The sequence continues at coordinate 1,296,796 of NZ_JBYSYN010000002.1, forward strand.
CATCGGCCGGCGGCAGCAGGGCGCCCGTGGCGGCGTCCACGATCCGGGGCGCGTCGCGCATGCCGCCGGCGACGGCGTAGACCGGCGCGCCGCCACGGGTGGCGGCCAGGCTCAGTCCCGAGGCGTTGTGGATGTCGGCGCCTGCCGCCGCCAGCGCCTGGGCGGGCGTGACGGCGATGGCGGCGGCATCAAGCGGCGCCAGGTGCGTCAGGCGTTCCTGCGGCGTCAGCTTGGGATAACCCACGTACATCATCACCACGCCGCTTATGAACCACATGGCGAAGAACAGGCACAGCACGATGCCGGCCCAGCGGTGGATCAGGTATAGCCAGCGCTTGGCGCGGGTGGATAGCGGCGGGCCGGCCGGACGGGCGGGCGATCTTGTCGAGGGGGCGCTCATGGCATCTGGATGTCGGTCGGTCAGAAGCGGGCCTGTACCGTCAGTTCCACCGAGCGCGGTGCGCCCAGGTAGAACATCGTGGGGGTCGCGTTCGCGGCGTAGACCTTGTCGGTCAGGTTGCGAACGCGGGCCGTCACGTTCAGGTTGCGGTTGATCCGGTGGGACAGCGCGGCGTCGAACACCGTGTAGGACGGCGCCCAGACCGTGTTGGCGGCGTCCGCGTAGGCGCGGCCGACATGGCGTGCGGCCACGCTCGCGTTCCAATCGGGCACGAAGGCGTAGTCCAGCCAGACGTTGGCGAGCCGGCGGGGCGTGTTGGTCGGCACATTGCCATTGCGTGAGACCGCGACGCCACCCACCGATTGCGAGAAATCGTCGTACTTCGGATCCACGAACGCCACGTTGCCTTGCAGGGACAGCTTGGGCGTCAACAGCAGGCCGCCGGCCAATTCGATGCCGCGCGCCGATTGCGCGCCGACGGGCACGCTGACGCCGGGGTTGTCCGGGTCGGACGTGGCCATGTTCTTGCGCTTGATCTCATAGACCGACACCGTGGCGGAACCGCGGCCGTCCCAGAAGTTGAACTTGCCGCCAACTTCGGCTTGCGTGCCCGTGGTGAGCTTGTCGTTGTTCAACACGTCGGCGAATGACGCGGTGGCCAGCAGGCCCGACGGGGGATCCGCGGCGGTGGCGTACTGCGCATACAGCGAGGCCTCGGGAGTGACCTCCCAGTTCACGCCCAGGCGCCCGGTCAGGGGCGAGTAGCGGCGCGACGCGCTGGCGGGGGACGCTGCCGTGACGGCGCGGCGGTTGGTCAGGTCGAGGTCGATGAAGTCCTTGCGCAGGGCCGACACGATCGCCACGCCGGGCAGCACTTCGGTGCGATTCTCCAGCGTCAGGGCGACCGTGCGGATGCGGTTGTCGCGGTCGGCGCTGTGGCCACGCGTCATGCCGGGGATGTCATAGAAATCACCGGGGGAAAAGTCGTAGGGGTCCACGGCATCTACCTGGCCGGGCAGGCTGGTGGGATAGCGGGTGATTTTGTTCTGGCTGATGTCGGTGCCAAACGACCAGTCGCTGGGCAGGCCGGCAAGCGTCGAACGGACGACGCCTTCCACGCGGTTGCCCAAAAGGCTTTGCTCGTGGCGTTGCAACAGCGCGCCGGACCGCAATACCAGGCTGTTGCCGGCATTGAAGCGATAGTTCTCCAGATTGCGGAAATCGCGCTCGGCGCGGTAGTAGTACAGCGTGTTCTTGAGCGTCAGGTTCGAGCTGGCGCGCCATTCGGTCATGGACCGCGCCCAGAGCACGGACTGCTCGTACAGGCCGTCGTTCACGTTGTAGTTCTTGAACCGCGTGCCATCCAGGATGCGGCCCGCGCCCTGCACCACGCCGCGCGAGTCGGTTTTCAGCGGCGTGCCCCAATAGGGGCGGTCGACCTGCTCGCGCTGGTACTCGAAGGCGAAGGTCTGGGTCACGTCGTCGCCCAGGTCGGACAGCAGCGAGGCGGCGATCTGGCTGGCGCGTGAATGGTTGCCGTCGACCCAGCCGTGGCTCGACCCGGTGTTGGCGTCGATGCGCAGATAGTGGCCGCGGCCACCGGGGTCGCCAGCCAGTTGCTGGTTCAATCCCGCCGAGATCTGGCGGCTGTCGAACGAGCCCAGCCGGAACTGGCCGTCGTAGAAGGTGTCGCGCTGGGGCAGCTTGGTCACGTAGTTGATCGCGCCGCCAACCGCGCCTGCGCCGAACAGGAAGGTCGAGGGGCCGCCGATGGCCTCAACGCGATCGTAGATCCAGCTGTCCACCGGACGCCCGGCCACCGAGTCGTACTGCACCGAGATGCCGTTGAACAATTGCGTGACCTGGCCGCCGGAAAAGCCCCGGTAGCTGACGGCGCCGGCGTTGCCGGGGGGCGACGCGTTGTCCACGCCGGGGATGCCGCGCGCGATGTCCTGGGTGTTCAACGAGCCGCGCGCGTCGATCTGTTCACGCGAGATCACCGTGACGCTGGCCGGCGTTTCGCGCAGGGTGAGCCCCAGGCGGCTGCCGGTGCTGTCGCGGGCGTCCAGGTCGATCGGGCCGTTGGGGGCGGGGTCGGCCTGGCCGGCGCCGTAGACGGTGGTGGGGGCCAGCGTTTCCACGGCAGGTTCGGTGGTCAGGGCCTGGGCAGAGCCGCTGGCAAGCGCGCCGAGCAGCAGGGTGTAGCGAGTGGTCTTTTTCATGTCTGGAACCGGGGGACCGGCCAAGGCGCCCGGTACGCCGCCTGGGACAGGCGGGGCACGACGGATCACAAGGCAGGTCGCAAGGGTCGGGGTGACGGCACGCGAGCGGGCGCGCAAAGCGCGCGGGCGCAACGTGCCGGCGGCGAAGGCGGGCAGACGCGGACAGATGCCGCCATCAGGCGGCAGTGCGGCGCCGACTTAGTTCGCGGGCGGTGCGCGCGGCTGGGCCGCGCTCCAGGCATGAAGGGGATTGGCCGCCAGGAAGAACAGCGGCGGGTAGGTGATGGCGCGGCCGACGGGGGCGGGCACCACGGGCACGGGGGCAGGCAGGATGCCCACGTCAGCCTGAGGGTTGCGGCAAAGCGGGCAATGGTGGCCGTCGCCATGGGCGTCGGCCTGCGTGTCGTCGCTGCCGTCGCGCTGCACTTCCAGCGTCAGGGTGGACGGCGCTTCGCCTTCGCTGGCGCAGTAGTCGACGCTGATGCGGTGGGCGTGGTGGCCGCCCGGAGACAGGCTCAGGGCATGTGCAAGCGACGGCGCCAACGACGCCCACAGGATCGCGGCAAGCGCGATCCACAAGGTGGGGCGGGTCAGGAAGGAAGCGAAGCACATGGAGCCGGATTATATCGGAGCAGATCGGCGGTCCGCACGCGAAATCCCGGCCCGCCTGCGGCATTTCGCCGCAGGCTCAGACCGACAGGTGCCGCCGCACGTCTTCGCCGTCGATGGCGCTGCGGTCGCCGCTGGCCACCACTTCGCCGCGTGACAGGACGACGAACTGGTCCGCCAGTTCGCGGGCGAAATCGAAATATTGCTCGCACAGCAGGATGGCGATGTCGCCGCGTTGGCGCAGCATGTGGATTACCCGGGCAATGTCCTTGATGATGGACGGCTGGATGCCTTCGGTGGGTTCGTCCAGGATGATGAGCTTGGGTTCGGCCACCAGCGCCCGCGCGATCGCCAGCTGTTGCTGCTGCCCGCCGGACAGGTCGCCGCCGCGCCGCGACAGCATGCTTTTCAGCACCGGGAAGAGCTCGAACACTTCTTCCTTGATGCGGCGCGCCCGCGACGCCGGCCGGGTCGCCATGCCCATCAGGATGTTTTCCTCGACGGTCAGCCGGGCGAAGATGTCGCGGCCCTGCGGCACATAGGCCATGCCGCGCGCGGCGCGCTGGTGGGGGGCCAGGCGCGTGATGTCCGCGCCGTCGAACACGATACCGCCGCTGGCGACCGGCAGCACCCCCATCACGCATTTCAGCAGCGTGGTCTTGCCCACGCCATTGCGGCCCAGCAATGCCAGGCACTCGCCCTGGCGCACCGACAGCGATACGCCGCGCAGCGTGTGGCTGCCGCCGTAGTATTGGTTGATCGTGCTTACGTCCAGCATCTCAGCGCCCCAGATAGACTTCGATCACGCGCGGGTCGGCCTGCACCTTGCTCATCGGCCCTTCGGCCAGCACCGAGCCCTCATGCAGCACCGTCACTTTGCCGTCGCCCGCGATCTGGTTGACGAAATCCATGTCGTGTTCGACCACCATCAGCGAATGCCGTCCGCGCAATTCGTTCAGCAGTTCGCCGGTGCGTTCGGTCTCGGCGTCGGTCATGCCCGCCACGGGTTCGTCCAGCAGCAGCAACTGGGGTTCCTGCATCAGCAGCATGCCGATCTCCAGCCACTGCTTCTGGCCATGCGACAGCAGGCCGGCGGGCCGCCACACCTCGGGCCGCAGCCGGATCAGATCCAACGTTTCGCCGATCTTGTCGGCTTGTTCGCCGGTCAGCCGCGAGAACAGCGTGGGCCGCACGCGCTTGTCGGTCTTCATCGCCAGTTCCAGGTTTTCGAATACGGTGTGCTGTTCGAACACCGTGGGGCGCTGGAACTTGCGGCCGATGCCCGCATGCGCGATCTGCGCCTCGTTCAAGGTCGCAAGGTCGATGCTCTGGCCGAAGAAGGCGGTGCCCGCCGTTGGCCGCGTCTTGCCGGTGATGACGTCCATCATCGTGGTCTTGCCCGCGCCGTTGGGGCCGATGATGCAGCGCAGTTCGCCCACGCCGATGTCCAGCGTCAGATCGTTCAGCGCCTTGAATCCGTCGAAGCTGACGGTGATGCCTTCCAGGTACAGGATGGCGCCGTGGCTGGTGTCCAGGCCTTTGGGGCTGACGCGGCCGTATCCGGCTTCGCCGCTGGGGCCGCCGTCCAGCATGGCGGATTCGGTGTGCGTGCTGGTCATGCCTTGTTCTCCTGGAAGCGGGCCGCCACGCGGCGGGCCAGGCCGACGATGCCGGTGGGCAGGAACAGCGTCACCAGCACGAAGATCAGGCCCAGCGCGTACAGCCAGTACTCGGGCAGCACGCTGGTGAACCAGGTCTTCAAGCCATTGACCGCGCCCGCGCCGATGATGGGGCCGATCAAGGTGCCGCGCCCGCCGGTGGCCACCCAGATCACCATTTCGATGGAGGTCTCGGTGGACATCTCGCTGGGGTTGATGATGCCCACCTGGGGCACGTACAAGGCCCCCGCGATGCCGCACAGCACGGCCGACAAGGTCCAGACGAAGAGCTTGAAGCCCAGCGGGTCGTAACCGATGAAGCGCAGCCGGCTTTCGGAGTCGCGCACGGCGGTCAGCACGCGGCCCAGCTTCGATTGCGTGACCATGCGTGCCACGACCAGGGCGCCTGCCAGCGCCGCCAGCGTGATCCAGTACAGCGTGGCGCGCGTGCCGGGCGCAGTGATGTCGAAGCCCAGGATGCGCTTGAAGTCGGTAAAGCCGTTGTTGCCGCCGAAGCCCGTGTCGTTGCGGAAGAACAGCAGCATGGCGGCGAACGTCAGCGCCTGCGTGATGATCGAGAAGTACACGCCCTTGATGCGCGAGCGGAAGGCGAAGTAGCCGAAGACAAACGCCAGCACGCCCGGCACCAGCACCACCAGCAGCATGGCGTACCAGAAGTGCTCGGTAAAGGACCAGTACCAGGGGTAGCGCTTCCAGTCCAGGAACACCATGAAGTCGGGCAGGTTGCTCTGGTAGACGCCGTCGCGGCCGATGGCGCGCATCAGGTACATGCCGTGCGCATAGCCGCCCAGCGCGAAGAACAGGCCGTGGCCCAGCGACAGGATGCCGGCGTAGCCCCACACCAGGTCCAGCGCCAGCGCAGCCATCGCGTAGCACATGAACTTGCCCAGCAGCGCCACGGCATAGGCTGACACGTGCAACGCGTGTCCGGGCGGGAAGACGAGGTTCAACAGGGGCAGCAGCGCAAGCAGCGCGACGGCCACGGCCAGCGCCGTCCAGACGCGGCCCGAGAACAGGGGACGTCGGGCCAGCAGGTTCAGATCGGTCAGCGCGGTCTGTTTCATTCAACGCTCCGGCCGCGGGGGGCGAACAGGCCTTGCGGCCGTTTTTGGACAAACAGCACGATGAGCACCAGGATGGTGATCTTGGCCATGACGGCGCCCGCGTAGGGCTCCAGGAATTTGTTGACACCGCCCAGGCCCATCGCCGCGATGACGGTGCCGGCCAGCTGGCCCACGCCGCCCAGCACCACCACCATGAAGGAATCGACGATGTAGCCGCGGCCCAGGTCGGGGCCCACGTTGCCCAGCTGCGACAGGGCCACGCCGGCCAGTCCCGCGATGCCCGAACCCAGCCCGAAGGCCAGCATGTCCACGCGCCCGGTCGGCACGCCCACGCAGTCGGCCATGCGCCGGTTCTGCGTGATGGCCCGTACGAAGAGACCCAGCCGCGTGTGGTTCAACAGCACCCACACCAGGAACACGACGAAGAATGCGAAGCCGATGATCACCAGGCGGTTGTAGGTCAGCACCAGGCCGCCCAGCACCGTGATCCCGCCCGACATCCAGCTGGGGTTGCCCACTTCCACGTTCTGCGCGCCGAATAGCGTGCGTACGCCCTGCATCAGCATCAGGCTGATGCCCCAGGTGGCCAGCAGCGTTTCCAGCGGGCGGCCATAGAGCCAGCGGATGACGGTGCGTTCCAGCGCCATGCCGACCAGCGCGGTCACGACGAAGGCCAGCGGCAGCGCCGCCACCACATACCAGTCCAGCCAGCCCGGCAGCCAGGCGCGGAACAGCGTCTGCACCACATACGTCACATAGGCGCCGATCATCAGCAGTTCGCCGTGCGCCATATTGATGACGCCCATCAGGCCGAAGGTGATGGCCAGCCCCAGCGCAGCCAGCAGCAGCACGCTGCCCAGGCTGATGCCGTAGAAAAGGTTGCCCGCCCATTCGATGGTGGCCAGGTGGCGGTCGATCCGCTTCAAGGCGTTGGCGGCGGCTTCGCGCACGCCGGCATCGGCTTCGGCGTATACGCCGCCTTGTTCCTGCGTCAGCGCGGCAAGCGTGGGGCGGAAGGTGGCATTGCTGGTGGCGCCCAGCAATTCGACGGCATGGCGCCGCTTGGCCGGGTCGGCGCTCTTCAATTCCAGATTGGCCTGCGCGATCAGCAGCGCGTCGCGCACGGCCTCGTTCTTTTCGGATGCCAGCGCTTTTTCCAGCATGGGCAGACGGGCGGGATCGCCGGTCTGCTGCAGGCGTCGGGCGGCGTCCAGGCGTTCATTGGGCTTGTCGGAGAACAAGCGGGAACCTGCCAGCGCGGCCTCGATGGCGCGGCGCAGGCGGTTGTTGATGGTGACGGTGCCGACGCCTGCGGGCAGGTCGACGGCCGCGCCGGTGGCAGGATCGGTGGCGCGCGTGCCGCCCGCGCCGATTAGCACGCGGCCGTCGGCCGTCGCATACAGCTGGTCATTGCCCAGCGCTTGCAGGACGGCTGCCGCGCCGGGATCAGGCAGTTGGCCCAACGCGGCAATCGCTTGCAGCTTGGCGTCGGTGTCGTCGCCGGCCAGCGGCGCAAGCAGGGCCGGATCCACGCCGGCCGCGGCCGCCGGGGCGGTCAGCAGCGGCATGGCAAGCAGCCACGCAAGAAGGGAACGACGCAAGAAGCGTGTGATTGCCGCGATGAGCATGGCTGCTGTTTCCCTTAGAGGCCTTGCTTGCTTTCGTTACCCGGGATGTACGGGCTCCAGGGTTGGGCGCGGATCGGGCCCTTGCTCTTCCACACCACGTTGAACTGACCGTCCGCCTTGATCTCGCCGATGTAGACCGGCTTGTGCAGGTGGTGGTTGGTCTTGTCCATTTCGATGGTGTAGCCGTCCGGCGCGTTGAACTTCTGGCCGCCCATGGCCGCGATCACCTTGTCCACGTCGGTGGTCTTGGCCTGCTCGACGGCCTGCTTCCACATGTGGATGCCGACGTAGGTGGCTTCCATCGGATCGTTCGTCACGACCGTGCTGGAATTGGGCAGGTTCTTCGCCTTGGCATAGGCCTTCCACTTCTTGATGAATTCCTCGTTGACCGGGTTCTTCACCGATTCGAAGTAGTTCCAGGCGGCCAGGTGGCCGACTAGCGGCTTGGTGTCGACGCCACGCAGTTCTTCTTCGCCCACCGAGAACGCCACGACCGGCACGTCGGTGGCCTTCAGGCCGGCGTTGCCCAGTTCCTTGTAGAAGGGCACGTTCGAGTCGCCGTTGATGGTGGAGATGACGGCCGTCTTGCCGCCCGTGGCGAACTTCTTGATGTTGGCTACGATGGTCTGATAGTCGGAATGGCCGAAGGGGGTGTAGACCTCGTCGATGTCGCTGTCCTTGACGCCCTTGGAATGCAGGAAGGCGCGCAGAATCTTGTTGGTGGTGCGCGGGTAGACGTAGTCGGTGCCCAGCAGCACGAAGCGCTTGGCGCCGCCGCCGTCTTCACTCATCAGGTATTCCACGGCGGGAATCGCTTGCTGGTTGGGCGCGGCGCCCGTGTAGAACACGTTCTTCTCGAGCTCTTCGCCTTCATACTGCACGGGATAGAACAGCAGCCCGTTCAATTCCTTGAACACCGGCAGCACCGACTTGCGCGATACCGAGGTCCAGCAACCGAAGACGACCGCCACCTTGTCCTGCGACAGCAGTTGGCGCGATTTCTCGGCGAACAGCGGCCAGTTCGACGCGGGGTCCACCACCACGGCTTCCAGCTTCTTGCCCATCACGCCGCCTGCGGCGTTGATTTCGTCAATGGTCATCAGCGCAACGTCCTTGAGCGACGTCTCCGAGATGGCCATCGTGCCCGACAGGGAATGCAGGATGCCGACCTTGATGGTGTCTTCGGCGGCGAATACCTGCGGCATCCACCCGGACATGGCCAACAGGCTCAAGGCGGTCAGTTGCTTTACGGCTAGTCTGCGATTCATGGTGACTCCTGGATGGAATGTGCCGGCGTGGCCGGCAGGAACGATCTGAACAACACCCGACAACCTGGACTTCAAAGCAAAAGGCGTGCCAAGTGCGCAGGCAGGGTCATGCCGCTGTATGAAGAGGGGGTGTTTACGCGAATGCGCAGGGCGGCCGCTTGGCGGGCGTGCCCGGATCAAAACAGTGCCGCATGCACAAAACAGGTGCGGCGCCTGCCCGCTTGCGGTGCGCGCGTGGCCGTGCTGATTCCCCCGGCAAACCGCGTTTCACGCGTTCTTGCGGGCCGCCTCAGAGGGGAAATGGAAAAGCCGGCCAACATGGCACGGCGATTGCTTGGGAATCCGTACTTGTATACAAGAAAGGATTCCAGCATGAATGCCGCAGCAACGCAGAAGCACCCCGTCGGTTGGACGATTGCGCAATGGCAGGCCGCCTATCGCGAAGGCGGGGCGCAACCCGAAACGCTGCTGGGGCACTACGCCGCCACGCCTGACGATCCGGCGGACAACGCCTGGATACGGCGGGTAGACCGCGACACGCTGGACGAGCAGCTGGAAGGGCTGCAGCTGCTGCGGGAAGCCGCTGGCGGCGACCTGGCGCGCCTGCCGCTGTATGGCGTGCCATTCGCCATCAAGGACAACATCGACGCCGCAGGCTGGCCGACGACGGCCGCATGCCCCGAATTCGCGTACACGCCGGGCGAGGACGCGACGGTGGTGCAGCGCCTGCGGGCCGCCGGAGCCATCCTGGTCGGCAAGACCAACCTGGACCAATTCGCCACAGGCCTTGTGGGCACGCGTTCGCCGCACGGCGCCGTGGCCAATACCTTCAACCCTGACTACGTCAGCGGCGGATCCAGTTCCGGGTCGGCGTCGGTGGTGGCGCGCGGCCTGGCGGCGTTCTCGCTGGGAACGGATACCGCGGGTTCGGGCCGCGTGCCGGCGGGGTTCAACAACATCGTCGGCTTGAAGCCGACCAAGGGCTGGTTCAGCACGGCGGGCGTGGTGCCCGCCTGCCGCACGCTGGATTGCGTGTCGATCTTTGCGTTGACCGTGGCCGACGCCGCGCTGGTGGCGGAAGTGGCCGGCGGCATTGACGAGCGCGACCCGTATTCGCGCGCCATGCCGGGCGGCGCGTCGCTGCCGTGGCCCACGGCGCCCCGGATCGCAATCCCCGCCACGCTGGAATTCTTTGGCGACGCGCAAGCCGCCGCCGTCTTCGACGATGCCGTGCGCGCCTTGCAGGCCGCCGGCGCGGAAGTGGCCACCATCGACTTCGCGCCGTTCAACGAGCTGGCCGCGCTGCTGTATCAAGGGCCGTGGGTGGCCGAGCGTTTCGCCGCCGTGGAAGCGTTGTGGAAGGACACACCGGACGTCATCAACCCCGTGGTGCGCGGCATCGTGGAGCAGGCGGCGAACTACAGCGCGCTGGACGCCTTCAAGGCCGAGTACCGCCGCGCCGAACTGACGCGCCAGATCCATCAGGCCCTGGCGGGGTTCGACGCACTGGTCGTGCCGACCTCCCCCTCCATCTACACAATCGCCCAACTGGAGGCCGATCCGGTCACCTTGAATTCGCGGCTGGGCGTCTACACCAACTTTGCCAACCTGGCCGACCTGTCGGCGCTGGCGGTGCCGGCGGGCATGCGCGCTGACGGCTTGCCGTCCGGCATCACGCTGATCGGTCTGGCGTGGCAGGACCGCGCGCTGGCGCAGTTCGGCAAGCTTTGGCAAGCGCAGCGCGGTCTGCCGTTGGGCGCCACCGGCGCGCCGCTGCCTGCCGGCATCGCCGCCAGTCAGGCGCCGGCGGACACGATACGCGTGGCCGTGGTGGGCGCCCACTTGACGGGCATGCCGCTGAACCACCAGCTGACGTCGCGCCATGCGGTATTGGCCGAGAAGACCCGCACGGCCGCCGACTACCGCCTGTACGCGCTGGCCAACACGACGCCGCCCAAGCCCGGCCTGGTCAAGTCCGAATCCGGTGCGCCCATCGAGGTCGAGCTCTGGGATGTGCCGGTGACGGCGTTCGGCGCCTTCGTCGCCGAGATCCCCGCGCCCCTGGGCATCGGCACGCTGGAGCTGGAAGACGGCCGCCTGGTCAAGGGATTCATCTGCGAACCGCGCGGCCTGGCGGGTGCGCGGGACATCACCGCCTTTGGCGGCTGGCGCGCCTACCTGGCCAGCCTGAACGCCACCCCCCGATAACTGCCAGACCCTAAGGGAGTCGCATCGTGTTCGATACCGTTCTGATTGCCAACCGCGGCGAAATCGCCGTACGCGCCATCCGCACCCTGAAGCGGCTGGGCATCCGCAGCGTGGCGGTGTATTCCGACCCCGACCGCAACGCCGCGCACGTGCGCGAAGCCGACGTGGCCGTTGCGCTGGGCGGCGAGAAAGCCGCCGACAGCTATCTGCGCATGGACCTGCTGCTGGTCGCGGCCCGCGAGCACGGCGCGCAGGCCATCTATCCCGGGTACGGGTTCTTGTCTGAAAGCGCGGAGTTCGCCGACGCTTGCGAAGCCGCGGGCATCGCCTTCGTGGGCCCCACGCCGTTGCAGATCCGCGAGTTCGGTCTGAAGCACCGGTCGCGTGAATTGGCGGCGCAAGCAGGCGTGCCGATGACACCCGGCACGGGCCTGCTGGCCAGCCTGGGCGAAGCGCTGACGCAGGCCGAGCGCATCGGCTATCCGGTAATGCTCAAGAGCACTGCGGGCGGCGGCGGCATCGGCCTGTCGCGCTGCGAGAACGAGGCCGAGCTGACGGTGGCGTTCGACAGCGTGCAACGCATGGGAGAACACTTCTTTCGCGACGGCGGCGCGTTCATCGAACGCTATGTGGATAACGCGCGGCACGTGGAAGTGCAGATCTTCGGCGACGGCGCCGGACGCGTGCTGGCGCTGGGCGAGCGCGACTGCTCGGTGCAGCGGCGCAACCAGAAAGTCATCGAAGAAACGCCAGCGCCCCTGCTGCCTGCTGCGACCCGCAAGGCGCTGCTGGCGGCGGCCGTACAGCTGGGTGAGTCCGTGAACTACCGGTCGGCCGGCACGGTGGAATTCATCTACGACCCGGCACGCGACAGCTTCTATTTCCTGGAGGTCAACACGCGGCTGCAGGTGGAGCACCCGGTGACGGAAGCCGTGACGGGCCTGGACCTGGTGGAATGCATGCTGCGCGTGGCCGCGGGCGAACCGCTGGACCTCGCCGCCATGTCGCGCGCGCCGCAAGGCGCATCGATCGAAGTGCGGCTGTACGCCGAAGACCCGCTGCGCCAGTTCCAGCCGTCGCCCGGGGTGCTGACCGATGTGTCCTTTCCCGACGGTGTGCGGGTGGATGGCTGGGTCGCCACCGGCACCGAGGTGCCGGCCTTCTATGACCCCATGCTGGCCAAGCTGATCGTGCATGCGGAATCGCGCGAGGCCGCGCTGGACAAGCTGGCGGACGCGCTGGCCCGCACGCGGCTGCACGGCATCGCCACCAACCTGGACTACCTGCGCCAGATCGTGGCCGACGAACGCTTCCGCGCGGGCAAGCTGTCCACGCGGTTCCTGGAAAGCTTTGCCTGCCGGCCGGCCGCCATCGAAGTGCTGGAGGCCGGCACCTACACCAGCGTGCAGGACTACCCGGGCCGCGTCGGCTATTGGGATATCGGCGTGCCGCCTTCCGGCCCGATGGACGACTACGCGTTTCGCATGGCCAACCGCATCGTCGGCAACGCGCCGGACGCCGCGGGCATCGAGGCCACGCTGGTCGGCCCCACGCTGCGCTTTCATGGCGACACCATCGTGGCGCTGACGGGCGCCGAGTGCGCCGCCACGCTGGACGGCGAGCCGGTGCCGATGTGGCAGCCCATTGCTGTGCGCTCGGGCCAGGTGCTGGCCACCGGCCGCGCGCTGTCGGGGTGCCGCAGCTATCTGGCCGTGCGCAATGGCCTGGACGTGCCGGTCTACCTGGGCAGCCGGTCGACGTTCGCGCTGGGCCAGTTCGGCGGCCACGCCGGGCGCACGCTGCGCGTGGGCGACATGCTGCCGGTGGTGCGGCCGGAACTGAGCGACGGGCAAGCGCCCGCGGCCGCGCCGCAGGCAGCGCCGGCCGACATGATTCCCGTCTACGGCAACACGTGGCAGATCGGCGTGCTGTACGGCCCGCATGGCGCCCCGGACTTCTTCCAGCCCGAAGCCATCGAGACCTTCTTCGCCGCCGATTGGGAGGTGCACTACAACTCCAACCGGCTGGGCGTGCGACTGATCGGTCCCAAGCCCACCTGGGCCCGCGAGAACGGCGGCGAGGCCGGCCTGCACCCCTCCAACATCCACGATTGCGAATACGCCATCGGCAGTATCAATTTCACGGGCGACAGCCCCGTTATCCTGACGCGCGACGGTCCCAGCCTGGGCGGCTTTGTCTGCCCCGTCACGATTGCGCGGGCCGAACTCTGGAAGGTGGGGCAGGTCAAGCCGGGCGACCGCATCCGCTTCGTCCGCATCGACTACCCGCAGGCCGTGGCGCTGGAAGCGGCGCAGGACCAGAGCGTGGCCGCGCTGTCGGCGGCGGCGCCGGCTGTGACCGAGCCGTCGCCGGTTCCCGCTACGGTATCCGAGACTATCGTCGCGGCGTTGCCGGCGGCGGGTTCGCGCCCCTCCGTGTCGTACCGCCAGGCGGGCGACGGTTACCTGCTGCTGGAGTACGGCGACAACGTGCTCGACCTGGCGCTGCGCATGCGCATCCACCTGCTGATGGAAGCGCTGAACGCCGACCCGATCGCGGGCGTTCAGGAACTGTCGCCCGGCGTGCGGTCGCTGCAGATCCGCTACGACAGCCGGTTGATCCTGCAAGGCGCGCTGATCGCGCGCCTGCTGGAAATCGAGGAAGGCCTGGCCGACGTGGCCACGCTGAAAGTGCCCACGCGCGTGGTCTACCTGCCGATGGCCTTCGAGGATTCGGCCACCCTGGGCGCCGTGCAGCGCTATCAGGAAACCGTGCGCGCCAGCGCCCCGTGGCTGCCGAACAATGTGGACTTCATCCAGCGCATCAATGGCCTGGCCAGCCGCGATGATGTCCGCGACATCGTGTTCGACGCCAGCTATCTGATCATGGGCCTGGGCGACGTGTACCTGGGCGCGCCTTGCGCCGTACCGATCGACCCGCGCCACCGCCTGCTGACGTCCAAATACAACCCCGCCCGCACCTTCACGGCCGAGGGCACGGTGGGTATCGGCGGCGTGTACATGTGCATCTATGGCATGGACTCGCCCGGCGGTTATCAATTGGTGGGCCGCACGCTGCCCATCTGGAACAAATTCCTGAAGAACCCCGTGTTCCAGGACGGCAAGCCCTGGCTGCTGCGCTTTTTCGATCAGGTGCGCTTCTATCCGGTGACGGAGGCCGAACTGGACGTGTTGCGCGAAGACTTCCGCGAAGGCCGCGCCACGGTCCGCATCGAGGAGGAAGTGTTCGACTTCGCCGCGCACCAGCGCTTCCTGGAGGATCAGGCCGATAGCATCGCCGTGTTTCAGACGCGCCAGAAGAGCGCCTTCGACGCCGAAGTGGCGCTGTGGAAAACCGAGGATGCGGTGGTGGAGCTCGCCGTCGCCGAACCCGAGGCCGAGACAGCGCTGCGCGACGGCGAAAGGCTGGTCAGCGCCGACATGTGCGGCAACATCTGGAAGATCCCCGTCCAGGTGGGCCAGAGCGTATCCGCGGGCGACACGCTGGTCGTCGTCGAGGCGATGAAGATGGAGCTATCCGTCATCGCCCCGGCCTCGGGCACCGTCACGGCCATTCGCTGCGTGCCGGGCAAGCCCGTGAATGCGGGCGATCCGCTGATCGTGCTGGCCGAAGACGCCACCTGCACCGTGGCCGGATGATGCGCCTGGAATCCGTACAGGTCAGCCCGGCCATCCGGCAGGCGCCGGCGCTGGCCGGGTCGCTGGCCGACCAGGTCTACCAGCGCATCAAGGATGACCTGTTCGACTTCCGCATGCTGCCGGGCGAACGCTTCACCGAGGCCGATCTGGTGGCGCGGCTGGGGGTCAGCCGCACGCCGGTGCGGCTGGGCCTGGTCCGGCTGGAACGCGAAGGCTTTGTGTTGGCGCGCCCGCGCAGCGGCTGGCAGGTGCGGCCGTTCGACTTCGAACGTTTCGAAGCGCTCTATGACGTGCGCGTGGTGCTGGAGCAGGCGGCGGTCGACAAGCTGTGCGCGCGGGAAAACATGGACGACGCCGGCATCCTGGGCGCGTTGACCGACGTGTGGCTGGTGCCGCCGCCGCAACGCATCCTGGATGGCAGGCTGGTGGCGCAGCTGGACGAGGCGTTCCATTGTTCGCTGGTAGCCGCCGCCGGCAACCCCGAGATGGCGCAGATCCACCGCGACGTCACCGAGAAGATCCGCATCGTGCGGCGGCTGGACTTCACCAAGGATTTCCGCGTGGATGCCACCTACGACGAACACGCCGCCATCCTGCGCGCCGTGTTGGCGCGCCGCGCGGACGAGGCCACGCGGATGCTGCGTTCGCATATCGAAATGAGCAAGGCCGAAGTGCGCAAGATCACGCTGCACATGCTGCACGAGGCCAGGGAAACCGGGGTGGGGGGATGACCCTTACCCCTGCAATTGCTTGTAGACCTCTTGCGATACGCGTTGCAGCTCATCCCGGCTGACGGCGCCCGATAGCGCGTAGCCGAACTGTCCTTCCACCCAATAGAACACCCGCACCGGGCCTTCCTGCGTGAACTGGAAGGCGGTCTGTCCGCCTGCGGCCTCGCGGGTCACGTACAGCGTCAGGCGCTGGCCGTCGGCCGCGCCATACATGAACAGGGCCACGGGCCCGGCGCCGCCCGGCAACAGACGGCCGCCCACCAGTTCATAACCCGCTTGCGTCAGCGATGGCGCACGCATCGGCGCACCCATGCGCTTGGTCAGCCACGTGACCAGGCCTTTTTCGTTTTCGGCGCTGACTTCCACGGGGCGCCCCATGTCGGGCGCATACACCGCGTGCGCGATGGCCGCGCGTTGGGCATAGCCGCCAGCGGCACGTTCCGGGCTGGCGGTGGCCAGCACGGCCTGCAGGTGGCGCGCATCCATCGCGCCCCGGGTGATCCAGGCCGCGCTGGCGCTGACGGCGGCGATCGCCACGCTGGCAGCCAGGGCGCGCCACGGGAAATGGCGCGCGGGCGCTTTCAGCGGCAGCCGCAACGGCAGGGGGTCGTCCAGGACCGGATCCAACAGGGCATGCAGGGCGCGGCGTTGCGCCTGCCAGTCGTCCACGCGGGTCTGATCCTGCGGGTGGGCCGCCAGGAAGGCGTCGACTTCCGCGCGCCGGGCAGGGGGCAACTGGCCGTCCGCATAGGCATGCAGATCGGCTTCGGTGATGGGGGTGCCCGTGCCGGGGACGGGATGAAGGTGTTTGTCGTTCATGTCATTTCACGCGATGCAGCCGGCTGACGGTGTCGCGCCCTTGCATCAGTGCGCCCAGTTTTTCACGGGCGCGCGACAGCCGGGACATGACCGTGCCGATGGGCACGTCCAAGACCTGGGCGGTCTCCTGATAGGACAGGTCTTCCACGCAAATCAGCAACAGCACTTCCCGCTGCTCGGCCGGCAGGGCTTGCAGGCAGCGGTCCAGGTCGCGCACCTCCAGGTGGTCGGTCTGCGTGGCGCGCACCGGGGCATCGGGCAGGTCGCCCGGAGCGGTCTGATCCGCCCGCCGGTTGCTGGCGCGCACGCCGTCGATGAAATGGTTATGCATGATGCCGAACATCCAGGCGCGGAGTTCTCCGCGCCGTTGCCATCGAGAATAGCGGCTCCATGCGCGCTCGAGCGTGTCCTGGACCAGGTCGTCGGCCCGGTGAAGGTCGCCCGTCAGCCCGCGGGCGTAACGCCGCAGGCTGGGGATGCAAGCCAGGATCAGGGCTTCGTCTTCGGCGCGCATGGTCTCTGGGACAACGGGGCGGGGCAGGCCGGCTCAGGGCTTGATGACGTGCCAGACTTCCTTGAAGTTGTCGCCGGTCTTGTCGCCCGGCTTGGCGTCCTTGGCATACAGGTAGATGGGCTTGCCCTTATGGGCCCACTGCTTGGAGCCGTCGTCACGGGTGATGACGGTCAGGTCGCCCATGGGTTTGGCGTCGGCGGCGGCGGTGACGGGGGGCCAGATCTTGGCGCACTGGTCGTTGCAGGCGCTTTTGCCTCCGGCGTCCTTGTCGAAGGTGTAGAGCGTCATGCCCGCGCTGTTGACCAGGATGCCATCCTGGGTCTTGACGGCCTGTGCGTGGGCGCCAGCCGAGAACAGGGCGGCGGAACCGAGAACCAGGGCGGCGGCGATGTGATTGCGCATGTTGTGCCTCGTAGATAGGAAAGTGGGGGACTGCCCTCTACAGACGCCGGCCGGCGCGGCGTTATTCCGCCCAGGCCAAAAGAATTTGCAAAGGTCAGCCGGCCGGCCGGACAGCGCCGGGTTCGTAACGCATTTCAAATTCCAGCGGGGTCTCCTCGACGGGGGTGAAGCCCAGCGACTCGTAAAGGCGTTGGGCGGGGTTGCCTTTCAACACGCTCAGGGTGACGGGCGCGCCTTCCGCGTCCGCCTGGTCCAGCACGCCTTCCAACAGCCGGCGGCCCAGCCCTCGGCCCTGGAAAGCCGGATCGATCTGGATCTGCACGATGCGCCAGCCGGCCGGATCGCGGTAATGCTTGAACAAGCCGGCAGGCCGGCCGTCCAGCCAGACGATCTGCGCGTCGTCGAAGTGGTAACGGATGCGGGCCAGATGGTGCTCGTCATCCAGCGGCGCGCCAGCGCGCTGCAGATGCGCCTGCATGGTGGACTTGCGCAGCGTCAGCAAGAAGGGCAGATCGTCGTCGGTGGCGGGCTGCAACGCCAGGGAGTGGGTCGAAGTCATGGGAATGGGGGATGGGGGCCGGGGTTGGGTTCGGCCGGTTTGCCGGCCTGATGGATGAGGTTATAGAGCGGTTGGACGGCGGGCGCCAGGGGGCGGCCCGTCGGACGGGCACAGGCGTGCCGCGGAAACGGGCGCTTGCTACCCGTCTCGCGCCCTCACCGCATCAATGCGGCCAGATTTCCCGCATCGAAATTCCGCAAATTGGGAAACACCATCCCCAGTTCGTCGCGGCCGGCGCCGAACCAGGCGCCTAGCGATGCCCCTAACTGGTCCACCGCCAGCGTGGGCAGCAGTCGCCCGTTGTCGACGAACCCCGGGCCGTCCAGGGCGATTTCGGGGTGGGTGCCGTAGTAGCGGCCGCCGTTGACCGCGCCGCCCAGCACCAGGTGATGCGAGCCCCAGCCGTGGTCCGAGCCGTTGCCGTTGGATCCCAGCGTGCGGCCGAATTCGGACGCCGTGAATGTCGTCACCTGGTCCGCCACGCCCAGCGACGCCAGCGCCGCCTGGAACACGGCCAACGATTGCCCCAGTTCCCGCAACAGCGCGGGATGCGTGTCGTTCAGGCCCGTGTGGTTGTCGTAGCCGTTCTGGGACACGAAGAACACCTGGCGCCGCGCGCCCAGGGTCTGACGCGCGCCGATGATGCGCGCCACGATCTTCAGTTGCTGCGCCAGCGGCGAATTGAAATCTCCCGGCACGGCCACGTCGGCCAGCGCGGCGCGCAGCTGGGTGTCGGCGTTGATGGACTGCGCGGCGATGCGCGACAACTCGCGTTCCATCAGGTGTTCGCGCGGTTGCGTGATCAGCTGGCGCAGCAGGGCGGTGCAGGCGCTGGATCCGTACATGTCGCGGTACAGAAGCTCGATCGGGGTGGACCCGTTGATGCCCACCCGATAGCCCGCGACTTTGCGGCCGGCCAGCAGCACCGTGCTGCCGCCGGCGGTGATGCCGGTAAACGTGCGCTGCGCATTGGCGCCGGCGAAAAGATCGGTCAATCGGCCGCCCCAGCCCGACGCCGCGCCTTCCGGCGCAAGCGCCTGCCAATACGATTGCTGGTCGTTATGAGAAAACAGCTTGGGCGGCATCGGCACGCGGGCGCTGATGTAGTCGGCCTTCGAGGTCGGCACCACCAGCGGCCCGACGTTCAGCAGCGCCGCCATCTGGCCGTTCTCGTACAGCGGCGCCAGCGGTGCCAGCGCGGGCGCCAGCGCGAACTGCCCGCCGCCGGCGGCGGCAACCTTGCCGCGCAAGGCGGTGGCACGCAAGGCCTCGCGGGGCAGCGCGATGTCGCCGCGGGCGGCGGCATAGGCGCGGTACGCGGCATCGTCAAAGGGCACCAGCGTGTTGTAGGGATCGTTGCCACCGTACAGGAACACGCAGACCAGCGCCTTGTACGAGGGCGGTGCGGACTGGGCGGCGGCCGCGCCCAGCGCCGCCAGGTTCAAGGCCAGCGGCGCAGCGGCGCCTGTTGCGCCCAGCGCGCAGGCCCGCAACAAAAAGGCGCGGCGGTCGGCATCGTGGGATCGCGTCATTTCTGCACCAGGTATTCAGGGGTGGCGGCAACCAGCAGGATGGCGGCGCGCACGCGGTCGCACGGCCGGCTGGCGGGCAGGGTGGCGACGGCGTTGGCGATGGCGCTGGCCGTTTGCGCGCTGAACGCGTCGCCCGCCAACAGCAGCACCACGCGCGCCACCAGCGCCTGTGGGTCGTGCGCCAGCGCGACTTCCGGCGCATAGGTCGTCTGCAGGTCTTCCCAACCCCGGTCGGCGTAGATGGCCAGAAAGTTCAAATAGCCGGCGATGCTGGTCTCGTCCGTGATCTGCAGCTCCGGCGCCACCAGATGCCGCCTGGCCAGCTCCGTGACGGGCGGCGTGTAGCGGGGGCGGAAGAAATTGAACACGGTGGCGGACCGCATCGGGCTTTGCGCCAGCCGTATGGTGTTGTCCGTCGTGTCGGGCATGGCCCAGGCGCCGTTGGTGGAGGTCGCCCCGAAGGCCCGCGCCCAGCCGGAGAAGCGCAGGATAGGTTCGCGCACCTTGCCCCAGCCGGGATCGCCCAGGTCGGGGTTGCGCGCGTCGGGGTCCAGCAGGATCGCGCGCACGACCGCCTTGAGATTGCCGCGCCGGCCTTGCCCATCATCGTTGAAGACCGCCGACACGCGGCCGACGTACGCGGGGCTGGGATTGCTGGTCACCAGCCGTTGGATCAGTTGCATGCCGATGAACGGGCCCACGTTCGGATGCGCGCAGATAACATCCATGGCGCGCTTGAGCGACAGGTGCCCGTCCGTGCCCGGGGGGATCACGGCGCCCAGGAAGCGCTTTTCGGCCGTCGAGTGCAGCGCGTTGTTCAGCGCCATCGGCCGCCGGTGGAATTCCACATCCGACTCCGGCCCGTTGATGTCCCATCCCGTGAACACCTTGGCCAGCCCCTGGACGTCGGCATTTGTGTACGTTTCGACGGGGGCGCCGTCCACCTTCCTGACCGTGCCGTCCGGGGCCAGTTCCAGCAGGCCGATGCTGAACAGCTGCATGACCTCGCGCGCGTAGTTCTCGTCCGGGTGGCGCCCGGTCTTGGGATCTTCCTTGCGGTTGCCGCGATAGGTCAGCATGCAACCCATCGACAGGTTCCTGGTGACGGCGGTCAGCAAGTCCTGGTAATTGCCCAATGCGTGCTCGGCCAGCAGGTCCATGAAACCCGCCGCGCCGAACAGCGGCCACGACGCCGTGATGGATTGCACCCCCACGACGAAGATCTCGGACAGCGCGAACGCCACGCGAGTGCGCACCTGGTCTTCCGCGCTGATGAACTTGCGCCACAGCGTGGATTCCAGGGGGGCGTTGATGCCGTTGCCCTTGAAGGCTTCGGTGTTTTTTCTCTGTTGCAGCAGCCAGTCGAAATGGGGCTGCGAAGGCGGCATCGCCAACTGCGCGTCCAGCCACGGGGCATACCCGTCGCGCACCACGGCGTCGATCTGGGACGGCGTGGGCCCGAAGGTGGCTTGCGCCAGAAAGCGCGACGCCTGGCCTGGGGTGACGGTCATCGCAAGCCTCTCGTCGAATGCGAAAACCTACGGTACTAAAAGCGCCGGGCGGCGTTCAATACCGTCATTCGGACGAGAGGCTTAATCCAAAAGCATGAGGCTCAGACCGAGCGCGTGATGCCGCCGTCGATGCGGATGTTCTGGCCGGTGATGTAGGAAGACGCGTCAGAGGCCAGGAACGCGATCAGGTCGGCCACTTCCTCGGCGGTGCCGTAGCGCCCCATCGGGATGCGCACGCGGCGGTCTTCCTTTTCCGGCAGGCTGTCGATAAAGCCCGGCAGCACATTGTTCATCCGCACATTGTGTTCGGCGTACTCGTCCGAGAACACTTTGGTGAACGCGGCCAGGCCGGCGCGGAACACGCCGGAGGTGGGGAACAGCGCTTCGGGTTCGAAGGTGGCGTAGGTGGAGATGTTGACGATGGCACCCGATTTCTGCTGCTTCATCACCGGCGCAACCAGGCGCGTGATGCGCACCACGTTCAGCAGATAGAACTCCATGCCCAGATGCCAGTCGTCATCGCTGATTTCCAGCAGCGGGCCTTTCGGGCCGTGGCCGGCGCTGTTGACCACGGCGTCCACGCGGCCCCATTTCTGCAAGGTGGTTTCCACCAGGCGGGCCAGGTCTTCAGGCGAACGGTTGGAGCCGGTGACGCCCAGGCCGCCCAGTTCCTGCGCCAGGGTTTCGCCTTTGCCGGACGAAGACAAGATGGCCACGCGGTATCCGTCGGCCGCCAGCTTGCGCGCTGCCGCGGCGCCCATGCCGCTACCGCCCGCCGTCACGATTGCTACCTTTTCCGTGCTCATGCCTGCTCCTTTTCCGTGTTGTCGAGGAAGCGGCCATTGTAGGGGGGCGGATCGCGCCGCGGGCAGGTTCCCGCGTTGGCGGCAGGGGCGCGGCGATGTCGCCCGCGCCCCTCACGGAAACGGGCCCCGCAACCCTGGCGAACCAGGGGCGCGGGGCCCGTGCAGGCAACCGTCAGCGCGGCGTACCGCCCCGGGTGGGTCAGTCGACCAGCTTCAGCGTGCCCTTCATCAGCGCGAAGTGGCCGGGGAAGGAGCAGAAGTAGGTGTAGTCGGTGCCGGCGGCAAGCTTGCTGACGTCGAACGTGACGGAATCCGTCTGGCCGCCGCCGATGACCTTGGTGTGGGCGATGACGCGGGCGTCGTCTTTCTTGACGTAGTCGTTGTCCAGGCCGGCAGCCATGCCATCGTTCACCGCGCCCTGCATGTCGGCCGTGGTGGTCAGGACCCAGTTATGGCCCATGACGTTCTTGGCCAGGGTGCCGGGGTGCTTCAGGTTCACGGTGAACTGCTTGCAGCTCTTGCTGACCGTGATTTCCTTCTTGTCGAACTGCATCTGATCATTGCCGGCGATATCGACCGAGCACTCGGCAGCCAGGACCGGGGCGGACGCGACGGCGAGGACCGCCGCGACGCAGAGCTTCTTGAACATCATATTCATGCCTCCAATGTTTCGAGGGGAGCGGAATTTCCGGCCGGCGCAAGCTGCGGCCGACCGGCGACACCACATTCTCGCCCCACTGTACGCCAGAACGCGCAACGTCACCCGCAAGGGGTTTGACCGAACGCAAGGGCGCCGGCATTGGCTTGCGCCGGCGGCTCCGAAAACGTCACAGTTTCGGGCTGACGCGCCAGATCACGTTGCCGACATCGTCGGCCACCAGCAGGTCGCCCTGGCTGTCGATGATCACGCCCACGGGCCGGCCCTGCGCCTGCCCGCTTTCGTTCAAGAAGCCCGTCAGCACGTCGCGGGCCTCGCCTGCGGGCGCATTGCCCGCGAACGGCACGACGATGACCTTGTAGCCGCTGCGCGGGTCGCGGTTCCACGACCCGTGCTGGCCCACGAACATGCCGCCCGCGTAGGGGGCCGGCAGCCGGGTGTTGCCCGACCAGGCCAGGCCCAGCGACGCGGTGTGCGGGCCTAGCGCGTAGTCGGGCACGATGGCGCGCGCCACCAGGTCCGGCCGCGGCGGCGTGACGCGGGTGTCCACGTGCTGCCCGAAATAGCTGTACGGCCAGCCATAGAAACCGCCGTCGCGCACCGACGTCATGTAGTCGGGCACCAGGTCGCTGCCCAGCTCGTCGCGTTCGTTCACGGCGGTCCACAAGGTCTTGCCATCGGGCGCCCAGGCCATGCCGACCGGGTTGCGCAGACCCGTGGCGTACAGGCGCTTCGCGCCGCTTGCTACGTCGATTTCCCAGATGGCGGCGCGGCCTTCCTCGATCTCCATGCCGTTTTCGGCGACGTTGCTGTTCGACCCCACCGAGACGTACAGCTTGCGCCCGTCAGGGCTGGCGATCAGGTTCTTGGTCCAGTGGTGGTTGATGCCGGCGGGCAGGTCCGTGACTTTCACTCCCGGGGCCGAGATCTGCGTCTGGCCGGCTTCGTACGGAAAGCGCAGGACGGCGTCGGCATTGGCCACATACAGTTGATTGCCGATCAGCGCCATGCCGAAGGGCGAGTTCAGGCCCTGCAGCAGCACGCTGCGCGTTTCCGCAACGCCGTCGTGGTCGGCATCGCGCAACAAGGTGATGCGGTTGGCGCTGGCGGTGCGGGCGCCGGCGCGTTTCATGACGAGGCCGGCCGCCCAGTCCTTCAGCCCGCCGGAGGCTTCTTCGGGCTTGGGCGGCGCATTGGTCTCGGCGACCAGCACGTCGCCGTTGGGCAGCACGTAGAGCCAGCGGGGATGGTCCAGGCCACTGGCAAAGGCATTGACGGCCAGGCCGGCCGCCGCCACGGGCTGCGCGCCCGCAATCCAGCCGACCGCCTTCGCCGTGTTGACGGTGGGAATCAGGGTGGTGTTGGGTGGGGGCAGCTTCGGTGTCGGACCCATGCCGGCTTCGACGGGCAAGGTGGCGACTTCGCCGCAGGCGCTTAGCGCGGCCAGGGCCAGGCTGGCCGCCGCCAGGATACGCAGGACAGGCATGATGCGACTCCAGGGCTATCTGTGCGTTCCATCATACTCACACGGCCCGCCTGCGGTACGCCGGATTCAGTCGTCGAAGCGGCTGCGCGTGACCGCGCCCGATTGCGGATCGACATACAGCTTCACGCGCTGGCCTTGCGGGTCATACGCCTTGACCTCGTAACCGTGCTTGCTGGAGCGTTCGATCTCGGAGATATTGCGATAGCCGGCGGCTTCCATCTTGTCGTACACCTGGCGGATCGTCAGCATCGGCGAGGCCGGGGTGACCGCGGCGGGGGCGGGGGCGGCGGCAGCCGGCGCAGCGGCCTGGGCGTGGACCGCGGTGCCCGCGACCAGGGAGGAAGCGCCGATTGCCAGGGCGGCCAAGGTTTTCTGAATACGCGTCATGATGGGTAGCTCCTAGGGTGAAGGGGAAAAAAGCAGGCCGTTGTTGCGACCCTGTGCCCATTATTCGGGTTGGCGCATGAACCTTTTCTGAAGCCGCCGTTCATGTCAGGTTCATCCGCTGCGCGGTATAAAAGATGATCCACCCCCTAATTTTTCCAAGAGGTCCGGTATTGCGGCAGCCCCTTACGACCCGGCGCAAACGCGGCGGCATCCTGTTGTCGGCCTGCGTGCTGGCGCTTGCGCTGGCCGTGGGGCCGGTCAGCGGACTGGCCGGCGATAGCGACCACGAGCGCGCACGCCAGGCCCTGGAAGCCGGCAAGGTCTTGCCGCTGGGCGCGGTGCTGGATATCGTCGAACGCGATTTTCCCGGGCAGGTAGTCAAGGTCGAGTTCGAAGAGGACGACGACGAATTCATCTACGAGATCCGCGTGCTGCAAAGCGGCGGCGGCATCCTCAAGCTGAAGATCGACGCGCGCGACGGCGCCTTGCTGGCCGTCAAGGGCCGCGATATCAAATTCAAGGGCAAGGACTGATGCGCATACTCGTGGTGGAAGACGAACCCACGCTGGCCGGCCAGTTGGCCGACGCGTTGCGCGGCGCGGGCTACACCGTGGACGTGTCCGGCGACGGCGAGTCGGCGCGTTTCCTGGGCGACGTGGAAGCGTTCGATGCGGTGGTGCTGGATCTGGGGCTGCCCGTCATGGACGGCTTGACCGTGCTGAAGCAATGGCGCGCCGCCCAGCGTGACATGCCCGTGCTGATCCTGACCGCGCGCGACAACTGGCACGAAAAGGTGGCCGGCATCGACGCCGGCGCGGATGACTACCTGACCAAGCCCTTCCATATGGAAGAACTGCTGGCGCGGGTGCGCGCGCTGTTGCGGCGCAGCACGTCGCATTCCAGCGCGCAATGGCGCTGCGGCCCGCTCATGCTGGACACGCGGCAGGCCAAGGTCACGATCGACGGCCAGGCATTGACGCTCACCAGCCACGAATTCAAGGTGCTGTCGGTGCTGATGCAGCGCGCTGGTGAAGTCGTGTCGCGCACGGAACTGATCGAGCACATCTACGCGCAGGACTTCGACCGCGATTCCAACACGATTGAGGTCTTCATCGGCCGCCTGCGCAAGAAACTGCCGCCCGACACCATCGAAACCGTGCGCGGGCTGGGCTACCGGCTGGCGGCGCAGGGATGATGCCGGTGCGCGAAGGCATGCTGGGCTCGCTGCGGCTGCGCCTGCTTGCCGGCACGCTGGCCTGGATCCTCGTGTCCGTGGCCCTGGCCGGCTGGGGGCTGGCCAGCCTGTTCCGCCAGCACATCACCCAGCAACTACAGGCCGAACTGACCTTGCATCTGAATCAGCTGACCGCGGCGGTCAATGCCGGCCCGGACGGCCGCCCGGTGGTGGACCCGCCGCCGAACGATCCGCGTCTGGAGCAGCCGCTGTCCGGCCTGTACTGGCAAGTCGACCGGCTGGCCGACGGCGGCCGGCCAGCGATGACCGGCGCGGCGCGCTCGCGGTCCCTGTGGGACCAGACGCTTGAGGTACCGTCCACGCCGCAACAGGGTGCCGCGGCGGGCGATCAGACTTATGACATCGCGGGGCCGGGCGGGCGCGGCCTGGAGGCGGTGGCGCGCATCCTGACTCCGGCGGAAGACGACGCCGCCCCGCTGCGGCTGGTGGTGGCAGCCGACCGCCGCGTGCTGGCCGAACCCATCAGCCGCTTCAACCATATGCTGGCCATCGCGCTGGGCGCGCTTGCCGCCGGACTGACGGCGGCGGCGGTGGTCCAGGTGGTGGTCGGGTTGCGGCCGCTGGCGCGCCTGCGGCGTCAACTGGCCAAGCAGAACGCCGGCGACAGCAGCCGCATCGAAGGCCGCTTTCCCAGCGAGATCCAGCCGCTGGTCGACGATTTCAACAAGGTGCTGGCGATGAACGCCGAGATCGTGCAGCGCGCGCGCACGCAGGCGGGCAATCTGGCGCATGCGGTCAAGACGCCGCTGACCATCCTGGCCAACGCGGCGACGCGCGACGGCAGCGTGCCGGCCTCGTTGGTGCAAGAGCAGGTGGGGACGGCGAATCGCCAGATCGACTATCACCTGGCGCGCGCCCGGGCCGCCGCGTCATCGGGCGCCGCCGACGGCCGCGCCCCGTTGCAGGATGCGGTGCAGGGGCTGGTGCGCGTCATGCAGCGCCTGTACGCGCAGCGCGGCCTGCGCATCGAAGCGACGGGCATGTCCCCGGGGCTGGTCTTTCGCGGCGAACAGCAGGACTTGCAGGAGATGCTGGGCAATCTGCTGGACAACGCCTGCAAGTGGGCGGCCAGCCAGGTGAGGATCACGGCAGAGCCGGCCGCTGCCGGACGCTTGCTGCTGCACATCGACGACGATGGTCCGGGAATCGAAGACCACGAGCGCGAACGCATCTTCCTGCGCGGCGTGCGCATGGACGAACAGTTGCCGGGCTCGGGCCTGGGCCTGGATATCGTGCGCGATCTGGCCGGCACCTACGGCGGCGAGGTCCGTGCAGGACGCTCGCCGCTGGGCGGGTTGCGGGTGTCGTTGTGGCTGCCTGCGGCCTGAGCGCCCGCGCGCGCCTTACTTCACCAGCGTGACGGGCGCTTCCGCCAACTGCAGCACCTGATTGGCGACCGAGCCGATCAGGATGTTGGCCAGCGTGCCGTTACCGCGCGTGCCCATCACGATGCGGGCGCAACCGTGGTCGCGGGCGTAGCCAGCGATTTCGGTGGCGGCATGGCCGAACTCGACGTGGCTCGTGTAGTCCACGCCCGCCACGTCCAGCAACTGGCGCGCCTCGTTGGTGGCTTCCTGGCCTTCGCGGGCGTAGAACTCATCGATCATGTCTTGCGTGATCAGCCGCGACAGGCCGGCGCGCCCTTGCGTGGGCGTCTGGACGTTTAGGAGGTGGATGCGTGCGGATGTGGCGCCGGCGGCCAATTGGCGGGCATGCAGCACGGCGCGGTTGGCATTGTCGGAGCCGTCGACGGGGACGAGGATATTCAGCATGGATGCTCCTTGATGCGTTACTTGACCAGCGTGACGGGCAATTCCGTCAGGTGCAGGACGCGGGTGGCGACGGATCCCATGAACAGCGACGAGACCGAACCCAGGCCGCGCGAGCCCATGTAGATCTCATCCGCGCCCGTTTCGTCGGCGATGCGGGCGACGGTGTCGGCGGCGGCGCCGACCTCGACGCGCGCCTCGAAGGGCACGCCGGCCTGCGACAACAGGCGGCTGGCTTCGTCCAGCGCGGCGCGGCCCTCGTCCTGGTAATAGGCGTCGATCTCGGCTTGCGACAGGCCGCGGCCGATCTTTCCGGATTTCAGGGGGATCTGGACGCTGAGCAGGTCTACGCGTTCGACCGGGTCATAGGTGCGTGCCGTCAACATGGCCTGGACGGCGTGGATGGCGGGTTGCGAGCCATCCACGGGAATCAGGATGCGTTTCATCGTCGTCTCCTTATTGTGTGCGAGCCGCGGGAGGCGGTGGCTTCTACTGTATTCGAATTATTCGCCTGTTTTGCCCGCCCGGTCATGCGCCGGATCAACCCGCCCGCCTGTTGCCAGTGCCGGGTCAGCGCCAGCGCTCGGGCGTGGCCGCCGCCTCCAGCGTCGTGCCCAGCAGGCGGCTGGCCAGCGTCGCCAGCGCCGGCGCGCTACCGGTGGTCTCCAGCCGCAGTTCGCCCGGGCCAGCCTCGCGCAGCAGGCCGCGTTCCTGCAACTGGTGCCGCAGCCAGCGCGCCACGGGGGTACCGGTTTCCAGCAAGGGAACGCCGGGGCCGGCGGCCGCCTGGATCGCGTCGCGCAAGAACGGGAAATGGGTGCAGCCCAGCACCAGCACATCGGCGCCAGCCGCGCGCAGTTCTGCGACAGGGGCGCGCACGGCAGCCTCAACCCGAGGGCCTGACAGTTCGCCTTGTTCGACCAGCGTGACCCACTCGGGGCACGGCCGCAGCAGGATGCGCACTTCGGGCGCTTCGCGTTGGACCAGCGTGGCGAATTTGGGGCTGGCCAGGGTGCCGGTGGTGGCGAACACGCCCACGACGCCGCTGTGCGTCAGGTGGGCGGCGGGCTTGATGGCGGGCTCCACGCCGATGATGATCAGGTCGGGGTGGCGGCGCCGCAATGGCGCGATGGCGGCGGCGGTGGCGGTGTTGCACGCCACCACCACGGCCTTGGCCTGGCGCGACACGAAATAATCGGTCAGCGCCTGGGCGCGTTGCTCGACGAAGGCCTGTGTTTTTTCGCCGTAAGGCACATGGGCCGAGTCGGCCACGTACAGCAGCGATTCATGGGGCAGCGCGTCGCGGATAGCGCGCAGCACGCTCAGGCCGCCGACGCCGGAGTCGTAGATGCCGATAGGGGATTCGGAAAACATGGTCGGAAGTGCGGGATGCGGATGCCGGGCAGTGTAGCGCCGGCCCTAGTTCGCTTGTTGCTCGCGGTGGCGGCGTACCTCTTCGATCAGCTTGCGGGTGGCGCCGGATTGTGGCGCGTCGCGCCAGATCAGGTTCAGCGGGGCGCGCAGCTCGACCGGATCGGTCACGCTGACGTACACGACGCCTTCGATGTTCACGCGGCGCAGCGATGCGGGCACCAGTGACACGCCCAGCCCGGCCGCCACCAGGCTCAGCGTGGACAGCATGCGCGGCGCCTCCTGCGCGATGCGGGGGCTGAAGCCGGATGCACTGCACGCCGTGATGATGGCGTCGTACAGCCCGGGGCCGCTGTGGCGGCGGTACAGGATCAGGGACTCCTCGGCCAGCTCGGACAGCGCGATGTGCCGCCGCGTGCGGCCCTTGACCGCCGGATGGTCCGCCGGAAACGCCGCCAGCATGGTTTCTTCCAGCACGGTTTCCTCGACCACGCCCGGGCCGGGTCCGTACGAGCCCCGGATGAACGCCACGTCTACCCGGCCTTCGCTGACGGCTTCGCGCAGTTCGCCGGTGCTGCTTTCCTCAAGCACCAGCCGCACGTTGGGCGCGCTTTCGCGGAATCGCCGAATGACCGTCGGCACGAAGGGATGGAACGCCGCCGACCCGGTGAAACCAACCGTCAGCCGGCCGGCTTCGCCTTGCGAGACGCGGCGGACCCCGTCTACTGCCTGGTCCACCAGCGCGATGATGTTGCGCGCGTCGTCGACCAGTGCCCGGCCGCTTTCGGTGAGCTCCATGCCGCGCGGCAAGCGGTGAAAGAGCGTCACGCCCAGTTCCTGCTCCAGCACGCGGATCTGCTGGCTGAGCGGCGGCTGGCGGATGCCCAGCCGGGCCGCGGCCTTGGTCAGATGGGATTCCTCGGCCACGGCCAGGAAGTAGCGCAAAAGACGCAGATCAACTGATGCCATATGCGATGAATATGATTGGTTAAGTAGTCATATATTAGACATTATCTGAGGCGAAGAGTAGGCTGCCATCTCGTTATCTTTCTATTGGCGCGGCGACGCGCCGGCCTTCGCCCACCGGTCCCCGGACCGGCCATAACAACATGAATGCAGCACTTTCCACCTCCGAGGCCGATCATCGGCCTCCCCCCACTTGCGGGCAGTTGTTCTACGGTTTCCTGATGCTTGGCCTGACGGCGTTCGGCGGCGCACTGCCCCTGGCGCGCCGCATGGTGGTCGAAAAGCACCGCTGGCTGAGCGGGTCCGAATTCACCGATCTGCTGGGACTGTGCCAGTTCCTGCCGGGCGGCAACATCATCAACCTGTCGGTGGCGCTCGGCATGAAGTTCCGCGGCCCCCGGGGCGCGTTCGCCGCGCTGATGGGCCTGATCCTGGCGCCGTCCGCCATCGTCATTCTGCTGGGCATGGTGTACGACCGGTTCCAGAACGATCCCCACATCCAGCATCTGTTCGCCGGCCTGGCGGCGGCGGCCGCGGGCTTGCTGATTTCGATGGCGGTCAAGATCGGGGTGCCCGTGATCAAGCGCCGCGACTGGCTGGGCGGCGTGGTGGCCACGCTCTGTTTCGTGGCGATCGCCGTGCTGCGCATTCCGCTGCTGCCGACGATGGCGGTGCTGACGCCGCTGAGCATCCTGCTGGTCTGGAGGCAACGTCGATGATCCAGACCCTGATCTCGCTGGCCCTGATCTTCTCCCAGCTGTCGGTGCTGGCGTTTGGCGGCGGCAACACCATCCTGCCCGAAATGCAGCGCCAGGTCGTGGACGTGCACGGCTGGATGACGGCCGCGGACTTTTCCGCCCTGTTCGCGTTGGGCCAGGCCGCGCCCGGCCCCAACCTGATGGTGGTCACGCTGGTCGGCTGGCATGTGGCGGGCGGGTGGGGCATGCTGGTGACGACCATCGCCAAGTTCGGCCCGTCGTCCCTTATCACCATTCTGGCGCTGGGCTTGTGGGAGCGGTTCAAGGACCGCCCGTGGCGCGGCGTCATCCAGGCCGGCATTTTCCCGATGACCGTCGGGTTGGTTGCGGCCAGCGCCGCGTTGATCACCGAGGCTTCGGTGCACAGCTGGCTGCTGGGGGCGATCACCGCCGTGGTGGCGTTGCTGGGCAGCGCCACGCGCATTCATCCGTTGTGGCTGCTGTTCGGCGGCGCGCTGGTGGGTTTGCTGGCGATCGGTTAGCGTAGGACTCTTGCCGCGTAGGAGTCCCCATGACGAAGCCCATTCCGGACGATCCGCAAGCCGAAGACCCCGCGGCGTCCGTCGAAAGCCTGCCCTTCTTCCATGCGCACCGGCGGCTGGTGCTGTGCGGCCTGCTGTTCGTGGTGGCGGGCGGCGTCGCCTACGTGCTGGGCCGCTCGCCCAGCCTGGCGCTGCTGCTGGGCTTCGATGCGGCTGCGCTGGTGTTCCTGGTGGTGACGGCCCGCGCGTTCGGCCAGGCCAGCCCGGCGTCCATGCGCGTGCATGCCAAGCAGCAGGACGTGGGGCGCATGGGCGTGCTGTGGAGCAGCGTGGCGCTGTCCTGCATGGTGATGGTGGCGCTGTGGGTGGAACTGCGCGGCGAAAGCAATGCGGGCGGCGTGGTGGACATGCTGGCCGCGGCCGCCACCATCGTGCTGTCGTGGCTGTACATGAACATGATCTTCGCCCTGCATTACGCGCATGGCTATTACGGCCACCGCTCGGGCACGCACAAGGGCCTGGATTTTCCTGGCACGCAAGAACCCGACTACTGGGATTTCGCGTATTTCGCGCTGGTGCTGGGGATGACGTTCCAGGTGTCGGACGTGCAGATCGTCAACCGGCGCGTGCGCCGCATGGCGCTGATGCACAGCGTGATCGCGTTCTTTTTCAACGTGTTCATCATCGCGATCAGCGTGAACGTGGCAGCCGGAAAAGCCTAAAAAAAAAGCGGACCCGAGAATCTTTCGGGTCCGCTTTTTTCATACCGCTTGCGCGGCGCGCCTCGCAGTGATCAGGCGGCGGCGCCCAATCTCCACAAGGACGTGACTTCCTTCGAGCGTGCCGCGTACAGCGGGTCACTCGGGTCCTTGGCGCGGGCGTGCGTGGGGCGGGTGTCGATGCGTTCGATGACGCGCAGCCCGGCCGTCTCGATCATTTCCATCAACTGTTCGCGGGTGCGCAGGCCCAGGTGCTCGGCCAGGTCCGACAGGATCAGCCAGCCTTCGCCGTTAGGCGTCAGGTGGGCGGTCAGGCCGTTCAGGAAACCACGCAGCATGCGGCTGTCGGGGTCATAGACGGCATGCTCGACGGGCGAGCTGGGGCGGGCGGGCAACCACGGCGGGTTGCAGACGATCAGCGATACCCGGCCTTCGGGAAACAGGTCGGCTTCGACCACGTCGGCCTGCTTGGCCAGGCCCAGGCGTTCCAGGTTTTCACGGGCGCAAGCCAGCGCGCGCGGATCCTGGTCGGTGGCGATGACGCGCTTGCCGCCGCGGCGCGCGATCACCGCGGCCAGCACGCCGGTGCCGGTGCCGATGTCGAAGGCGACGCCGCCGCGCGGCATCGGGGTGTTGGCCACCAATTCCACGTATTCGCCGCGCAGCGGGGAAAACACGCCGTAGTGCGGATGGATGCGGTTGTTCAGGGCGGGAATCTCCACGCCCTTTTTGCGCCATTCAAAGGCGCCAATCAGGCCCAGCAATTCGCGCAGCGAGGCCACATAGGGCTCGTCAGCCGGGCCGTGGACTTCTTCGCAGGCTTGGCGGGCATCAGGCGCGCGGCGCAGCGAAATGCCGTGGCCGGCGTCGAACGGAATCAGCAGCATGCCCAGGATACGGGCGCGCTGCGACTGGATCTGGCGGTGCTGGTTGAATGCTTCCAGCAAGGTTTCCACGGGTTTGCGGGGACGCTTGTCCACGCGCCGGGTCATCGCCTGCAGCAGCAGGCGGGCGTTCTGGAAGTCGCCGCGCCACAGCAGGCCCACGCCTTCGCAGGCCTGGCGATAGGCCATGTCCGCGGTCAGGGTGTCGTCCACCACCACCACGCGCTTGGGCGGCGTTGCGCCGGTTTCAGAGCGCCAGCGGGCGGAATGGGGGACATTGTTTTCTTCCCAGTGCAATTCAGGGGCGGTCAATACGGCGCTCCGGTAAAGACGGGGGGACGGGGCAGGATCATGGGCAGAAGAGATAAAAAGAAAGGGCGCGGGCTGCCAATGTAGCAGTTTCGCGCCCTTGGACGTTGCCCGGCGCCTCAGGAGGCCCCAAGGCGCCGCGCGGTCAGACCGGCTTCTAGTGGAACAGGACGACCGCCTTCTGCAGCGTGATCCAGATGCCCCAGGCCAGCGGAATGCCTACGCAAGCCCAGGCGAAGAGCACCAGGGCAACCGGCGTGCGGAACGTGGAGGTGCCGACCCCATGGGTTTCGGCGGCAGCCGCGCGTTCGTGCGCCAGCGCTTTTTCCTGCGCGAGTTCCTCGTCGGTCATGAAGTACTTCGGGTTCACCGGCCGGATCGCCAGGTTGCACAGGAAGCCCACGACCAGCATGCCCGCCAGGATGTACATGGTGATGTCGTAGACCTGCGCGCGCGGCACGCCGATCGACAGCTGGTATTCGCGGATGTAGTTCACCAGCACGGGGCCGAAGATGCCCGCCGCCGACCATGCCGTCAGCAGGCGGCCGTGGATGGCGCCCACCATCTGCGTGCCGAACAGGTCGGCCAGGTAGGCCGGCACCGTGGCGAACCCGCCGCCGTACATGGACAGGATCACGCAGAACGCCGCCACGAACAGCGCCAGGGCGCCGATGTGCGCGGTCCACGGGATGGCGGAATACAGGACGAAGCCCAGGACCAGGAAGATCAGGTAGGTCGTCTTGCGCCCCAGCTTATCGGACAGGCTTGCCCAGAAGAAGCGGCCGCCGATGTTGAACAGGCTGAGCAGGCCGGTGAAGCCCGCTGCGATGGCGGCGATGGCGGCCAGCTGATCCTTGTCCAATTGGGCAAAGCCCAGCTCCGGCTTGTTGATCAGGCCGCCGCCGAACACCTCTTGCAGCAAGGGCGACGCCATGCCCAGGATGCCGATGCCCGCCGTCACGTTCAGGCACAGCACCAGCCACACCAGCCAGAACTGCGGCACGCCCCAGACGCGCTTCACGTGGACGTGGCCCTTGGTGATCATCGCGTTGTTGGCCTGCTTGGCCGGGGCCGTCCAGCCTTCCGGCTTCCAGCCCGTGGGCGGCACGCGGTAACCCAGCGCGCCGGACATCATGAAGATGAAGTACACCACCGCCATCGTCAGGAAGGTCTGCCAGACCCCCGGCGAGGTCGGCGTGGCGAAGTGGCGCATCAGCAGGTCGGCAAGCGGGGCGCCGATCATCGCGCCGCCGCCGAAGCCCATGATGGCCATGCCGGTTGCCATGCCGCGACGGTCAGGAAACCATTTGATGAGCGTGCTGACGGGCGAGATATAGCCCAGCCCCAGCCCGATGCCGCCGATGACGCCGGACCCCAGCCACAGCATCCACATCTGGTGCAGATACACGCCGATCGCCGAGATGACCAGGCCGCCGCACCAGCACAGGGCCGACACCACGCCGGCCTTGCGGGGGCCCGCGCGTTCCAGCCAGCCACCCCACAGCGCGGCCGAGCAGCCCAGCAGCACGAAGAACAGGGTGTACATCCACCCCATGGTCGAAATCTTCCAGTCGCAGCTGGTCGTGAACAGCTCGGCGGCCAGGCTCATGTCCGCCGGGCAGGCCAGCGGCTTGGCGCCGCCCACCATCTTGGACAGCGGCAGCCAGAAGACCGAAAAGCCGTAGGCCATGCCGATGCACAAATGGATGGCCAGGGCGGCCGGCGGCACGAGCCAGCGCGAGAATCCCGGGCCGGCGATGGTGCGTTCTTTGTCAAAAAAACCCGGCCTTGAGCCGGGCAGGTCCAGGGTGGCGGTGCTTTCCATGTCGTCTCCTCAGGGGTGCGGCTTTATAGCGCGCGCCGACCGGAACTGAAACGGTGGCGCGGCCTCTTTTTGAATCCGTCACTGCTTGCTGACTGCGGTAAAGCGGTGGTTCCCGGCTATCCCACGCGGGGCGCGGGCGTCAGGCGCTGGCGGTTTTGCGTCACCGCGTCCAGCACCAGGGGATGCAACTGTTCTTCGCCGGCATCGCCGTCGGGGCGTTGCTCCAGGAACCCCAGCAGCTCGTTGCGCATGCGGGGTTCCCAAAACTTGTGGATATGGTTGGCCACGCCTTCCAGTGCTTCGTGCCGGTCCGGCATGGCGTCGAAGAACTGGCCGATGCGGTTGGCCATGCGGATGAGGTTGCCGATTTCCATTGCGTGTCGGGGTCCGGTTCAGGGGATGAGTCGGTCGGGGTGGGAATAGAGCGTGGCGTCGTCGTTGCGCAAAAAGCCCACCAGGCTGACATTGGCGTCGCGCGCCAGGCGGATGGCCAGCGCCGTGGGGGCGGATACCGCCGCCAGCACCGCCACGCCGGCGGCCGCCGTCTTCTGCACCATTTCAAAGCTGGCCCGGCTGGACACGAGCACGATGCCGTCGCCGGCGTGCATGGCCTGGCGCGCCAGCGCGCCGACAAGCTTGTCCAGCGCGTTGTGCCGGCCCACGTCTTCGCGCACCAGGGCCACGGCGCCGTCGGCGCCGGCCCAACCCGCCGCATGGGTGGCGCCCGTGATGTCGTGCAGCGCCTGGCGGGCGCGCATGTCGCGCATGGCCGCCAGCACCGAGGCGATGCGCACGGGCGCTCCGTTCGTTACCGGCGCCACGGGCCGCAGCACTTCCGGCAGCGTTTCCACGCCGCACAAGCCGCAGCCCGTGCGTCCGGCCATGGCGCGGCGTCGCGTCTTCAGCCGCACCTCGCAGGCGCTGGAGATTTCCAGCTGGATCACGATGCCGTCGCATTGCGGCAGCAGGTCGATGCCGCGCACGTCGCTGACGCCGTCGATGATGCCTTCCGACAGGGCGAAGCCCACGGCGAAGTCTTCCAGGTCGGCAGGCGTGGCCAGCATCGTGGCGTGGCTGATGCCGTTGAATTCCAGCGCCACGGGAGTTTCCTCGGCGACGAAGTCGGTTTCGGCGGCGGGGGCGATAGCGCCGCCCCGCACGCGCTTGACCTGGGTCTGCGTGCAATCGGGGCGGGAGGACGGGGGCGTGGTCATGGCATCCAGGGCGGTCGTGGCCGGCAGGGGGTTACTTCCCGGTCAGCGCCGCTTCGCTTTCGCGCGATCGCTCGCGCAGCAGCTTTTGCTGGATGTCGGCAAAGCGCGACCATTGGCGCTGCCATTCCGATGGCTGGGAGACGCGCGTGACCTGCACGGCCGTCACCTTGTATTCGGGGCAGTTGGTCGCCCAGTCGGAGGCGTCCGTCGTGACGACGTTGGCGCCGGACTCGGGAAAGTGGAACGTGGTGTATACCACGCCCGGCTGCACCCGGTCGGTCAGCGTCGCACGCAGCACGGTTTCGCCCGCGCGGCTCTGGATGCCCACCCAATCGCCTTCTGCCACGCCCCGGTCTTCGGCATCCTGCGGATGCAGTTCCAAGACGTCTTCGCCATGCCACATGACGTTTGGCGTGCGTCGGGTCTGCGCGCCCACGTTGTATTGCGACAGGATGCGGCCCGTGGTCAACAGCAGCGGAAAGCGCCGCGTGCTGCGTTCGTCGGTGGGCACGTACTTGGTGATCATGAACTTGCCCTTGCCGCGCACGAAGGCGTCGATGTGCATGATGGGCGTGCCTGCCGGCGCATTGTCGTTGCAGGGCCACTGCAGGCTGCCCAGCTTGTCCAGCTTCTCGTAGCTGACGCCCGAGAACGTCGGCGTCAGCCGGGCGATCTCTTCCATGATCTCGCGCGGGTGCTTGTAGTTCATGGGGTAGCCCAGCGCGTTCGACAACGCTACCGTCACTTCCCAGTCCGACTTGCCGTTCTTGGGTTCCATCACCTTGCGCACGCGGGAGATGCGGCGTTCGGCATTGGTGAAGGTGCCGTCCTTTTCCAGGAACGACGAGCCCGGCAGGAACACGTGCGCGTACTTGGCGGTCTCGTTCAGGAACAGGTCCTGCACGACGATGCACTCCATCGCCGCCAGGGACGCCGCCACGTGCTGCGTGTTGGGGTCGGACTGCACAATGTCTTCGCCCTGGCAGTACAGGCCCTTGAACGAGCCGCCCAGCGCGGCTTCGAACATGTTCGGAATGCGCAGGCCGGGTTCGGGCTGTAGCGTCACGCCCCAATCCTTTTCGAACTGGGCGCGCACCACGTTGTCAGAGATGTGCCGGTAGCCGGGCAGTTCGTGCGGGAACGAACCCATGTCGCACGAGCCCTGCACGTTGTTCTGCCCACGCAGCGGGTTCACGCCCACGCCCTCGCGGCCGATGTTGCCGGTGGCCATCGCCAGGTTGGCGATACCCATCACGGTGGTGGACCCCTGGCTGTGTTCGGTCACGCCCAGGCCGTAGTAGATGGACCCGTTGCCGCCGGTGGCGAACAGGCGCGCCGCGCCGCGCACGGCCTGCGCCGGCACGCCGGTGATCTCTTCCATGGCTTCGGGCGAATTCTCGGGCAGCGACACGAAGTCGCGCCATTCGTTGAACGCCTTGGTCTCGCAGCGTTCGGCCACGAAGGCCTCATCGATCAACCCTTCCGTGGCGATCACGTGCGCCAGCGACGACAGCAGCGCCGTGTTGGTGCCGGGGCGTACCTGCAGGTGGAAGTCGGCCTTGATGTGCGGCGAGCTTACCAGCTCGATGCGGCGCGGATCGATCACGATCAGGCGCGCACCCTGGCGCAGCCGGCGCTTCAGGCGCGATGCGAACACCGGGTGGCCGCTGCTGGGGTTGGCGCCCATCACGATGACGACGTCGGTATGCATGACCGAATCGAAGGTCTGCGTGCCGGCGGATTCGCCCAGTGTCTGTTTCAGGCCGTAGCCGGTGGGCGAATGGCACACCCGCGCGCAGGTGTCGACGTTATTGGTGCCGAACGCCGCCCGCACCAGCTTCTGCACCAGCCAGGTCTCTTCGTTGGTGCAGCGCGATGACGTGATGCCGCCCACCGCGTCGCGGCCGTACTGGCTTTGGATGCGGCGGAATTCGGACGCCGCGTAGTTGATCGCCTCGTCCCAGGACACTTCCTTCCAGGAATCGGTGATGTGCTTGCGGATCATGGGCTTGAGCACGCGTTCCTTGTGCGTCGCGTAGCCCCAGGCGAAGCGGCCCTTCACGCAGGAATGCCCGCGGTTGGCCTGACCGTCTTTCCACGGCACCATGCGCACGACTTCCTGGCCCTTCATTTCGGCCTTGAACCCGCAGCCCACGCCGCAGTAGGCGCAGGTGGTCACAACTGAGTGCTCGGCCTGGCCCATCATGATGACGGTCTTTTCCTGCAGGGTAGAGGTCGGACAGGCCTGCACGCACGCGCCGCAGGACA
Organism: Achromobacter sp. FW305-C-13; assembly: GCF_058783475.1. Lineage (NCBI taxonomy): Bacteria > Pseudomonadati > Pseudomonadota > Betaproteobacteria > Burkholderiales > Alcaligenaceae > Achromobacter > Achromobacter sp. FW305-C-13. Next base: position 1,334,758 of record NZ_JBYSYN010000002.1, read on the forward strand.
CGCATTCGCTGTCCAGGAACGGCTGGTCCTGCCCCGGCGACACGCGCGACTCGAAGCCCTTGCCCGAAATCGTCAGCGCAAACGTGCCCTGCGTTTCTTCGCAGGCGCGGACGCACCGGTTGCAGACGATGCACTTGGACGCGTCGTAGCTGAAGTAGGGGTTGGAGTCGTCGGTCTTGGCCTTCAGGTGGTTGGCGCCGTCGTAGCCGTAGCGCACATTGCGCAGGCCCACCACGCCAGCCATGTCCTGCAGTTCGCAGTCGCCGTTGGCCGGGCAGGTCAGGCAGTCCAGCGGATGGTCCGAGATGTACAGCTCCATGACGCCGCGGCGCAGGTCGTGCAGCTTGGGCGTTTCGGTGTACACCACCATGCCGTTTTCGGCCGGGGTGGTGCACGAGGCCGGATAGCCGCGGCGGCCTTCGATCTGCACCAGGCAAAGCCGGCAGGAACCGAACGGTTCCAGGCTGTCGGTGGCGCACAGCTTGGGGATGTTGATGCCGGCCTCGGCGGCGGCGCGCATCAGAGACGTGCCCTCGGCGACGCTGATTTCCTGGCCGTCGATGGTCAGGGTGACGGTTTTTTCCGAGACGCGTTCGGGCGTGCCCAGGTCGCGGTCGCGTTTGATGACGGTTTCTAGCATGTCGGTCTCTCGGGTTCAGGCCGCGTGCGCGGCAGACTGCGAGGACTCGATGCCGAAGTCCTGCGGAAAGTGGTTCAGCGCGGACAGCACCGGGTAGGGCGCCATGCCCCCCAGCGCGCACAGCGAACCGCCCATCATCGTGTCGCACAGATCGCGCAGCAGGTGGACCTGCTGTTCGCGCTGTTTCGTGTCGGCGCCGCCGGCCGCGATCTTGTCGATGGTTTCGACGCCGCGCGTGGAACCGATGCGGCAGGGCGTGCATTTGCCGCAGGATTCGATCGCACAGAATTCCATGGCATAGCGCGCCATGCGCGCCATGTCGACGGTGTCGTCAAACGCCACCAGCCCGCCGTGGCCGATCATGGCCGAAATCTGGATATAGGCTTCGTAGTCCAGCGGCACGTCCCATTGCGATTCCGGCAGATAGGCGCCCAAGGGGCCGCCCACCTGCACGGCGCGCAAGGGGCGCCCCGAAGCGCTGCCGCCGCCGAATTCATAGAGCAGGTCACGCAGGCTCAGCCCGAAAGCCTTTTCCACCAACCCGCCTTGTTTCAAGTTGCCGGCCAGCTGGAAGGGCAGCGTGCCGTGCGAACGGCCCACGCCGTAGTCGCGGTAGTACGCCGCGCCCTTGGCCATGATGATCGGCACCGTGGCCAGCGAGATCACGTTGTTGATGACGGTGGGCTTGCCGAACAGGCCCGAGATGGCGGGCAACGGCGGCTTGGCGCGCACCACGCCGCGTTTGCCTTCCAGGCTTTCCAGCAGGGAGGTTTCCTCGCCGCAGATATAGGCGCCCGCGCCCGTGCGCACTTCCAGGTCGAACTGGCGGCCGCTGCCATGCACGTCGCGGCCCAGCCAGCCAACGCTGCGCGCCCGCGCAATGGCGGCCTCCAGCGTGGCGATGGCATGCGGATACTCCGAGCGCACGTAGATGTAGCCGTAGGTCGCGCCCACCGCCAGGCCGGCAATGGTCATGCCCTCGATCAGCACATAGGGGTCGCCTTCCATCAGCAGGCGGTCGGCAAAGGTGCCCGAATCGCCTTCGTCGGCGTTGCAGACGATGTATTTCTGGTCGCTGGGCGACCCGGCCACCGTCTTCCATTTGATGCCGGTAGGAAACGCCGCGCCACCGCGGCCGCGCAGGCCCGAGGTGACCATTTCTTCGACGATCTGCGCCGGTTCCATCGCCAGCGCCCGCTTCAGCCCCGCCAGGCCGCCGTGCGCGGCGTAATCCTGCAAGGACAGGGGATCGATCACGCCGACGCGGGCGAAGGTCAGCCGTTCCTGGTGTTTCAGGTATGGGATGTCTTCGGTCAGGCCAAGGTGCAGCGCATGCGCGCCGCCCGTCAGCCAGCCGGCATCGAACAGCGCAGGCACGTCTTCGGGCGCGACCGGGCCGTAGGCCACGCGTCCGTCCGGCGTGGCGATCTCCACCAGGGGTTCCAGCCACAGCAGCCCGCGCGACCCATTGCGCACCACTTGCACGGACAGGCCGCGCTCATCGGCGATGCGTTCGATATCGCGCGCCACCACGTCGGCGTCCATGGCCAGCGCCGCGGCGTCGCGCGGCACGTAGATGATGACGGGGGCGCTCATGACGAAGCCTCCAGCGTGCGGGTCAGCAGCCGGTCCAGCTTGTCGGGCGTGACCCGGGCATGCGGCTGGCCGTCGATCATCACGGCGGGAGATTGCGCGCACAGGCCCAGGCAATACACGGGTTCCAGCGTGAAATTCCCGTCCGCGGTGCTGGCGTGGAAATCGCAGCCCAGCTTGGTGCGCGCATGGGCAGCAAGGTGTTCGCCGCCCATGGCCTGACAGGATTCGGCGCGGCAGACTTCAAGCGTATGGCGCGCGGCCGGTTCGCTGCGGAAGTGCGGGTAGAAGGTGATGACGCCGTGGACTTCGGCGCGGGACAGGTTCAGGGCCTCGGCGATGGTTTGCACCGCCTCGGCCGGAATACAGCCCAATTCATGCTGGACCTCATGCAGGACCGGCAGCAAGGGGCCGGGCAGGTCTTTCAGCCGTGCCACGATGCGGGCGGTGGCCGCAATGGCGGGGGTGGGCGATGCCTGGGCCGCGTCCAGGGCCAGTTTGCCGCCCCGCGCTCCGCCGCTGGACGCCAAGTCGGATTTTGCCTCGCGCTGATGCACGGTGGTCTCCTCCAGTAGTGCTGGGCCCCTCGTCGGGGTCGTTGTGTCGGGTGGCGTTTTGTGAGTTTTAATATGCTTTTTAGAACATAAAAAGAACCCGTCCACCGCATTATTTGTGTACTCTAGCCTCGTACTTCATCGCCTTCAATAAGAAATAAATGACATATAAGTTCCGGATCGGCCTACGGGCGCAATGGACCTTGGGCGGCGACGACGATGCCGCGCCGGTGCCATTGCAAGACATGCTGGCCTTGCTGGCCGCGATCGACGCCACGGGCAACATCGCCGGCGCTTGTCGGGCGTGCGGCCTGTCTTACCGGCATGCCTGGGGCGTGCTGCGCCGTTTCGAAGGCATCTTCGGCACCCAGCTTCTGATCACCAATCGGCGCCAGGGAACGCAGTTGGCGCCGTTCGCGCAGCGCCTGCTGTGGGCCAATCGCCGCATCGAGGCGCGGCTGATGCCCACGCTGGACAGCATGGCCTCGGAATTGCAGGAAGAACTGGAGCGCTTGCTGCCCGAAAGCGGCCCGCACCTGCGGCTGCACGCCAGCCATGGCTTCGCCGTGGAATCGCTGATGCAGCACATGAGCGGCCGCAAGCCCGGGCTGGAACTGCGCTACCGCACCGCGATCGAGGCGCTGGCCTCGCTGGAGCGCCATGAGTGCGACCTTGCGGGGTTCCAGGTGCCGCTGGGCGACTTCGAATCGCCCATCATGGAGCGCTATGCGCAGTGGCTGCATGCGGACGAATACGTGCTCATCCATCTGGCCGTGCGCAATACGGGTCTCTTCGTCACCGCCGGCAACCCCAAGCAGATCCGCGGCATGGCGGACCTGGCGCGCCCGGACGTCCGTTTCGTGAACCGCCAGATCGGCTCCAGCACCCGCTATCTGGTGGGCCTGATGCTGCAGCGCGCCGGCGTGTCGATCGGCGAGGTCCAGGGCTACGAAACCAACGAGTTCACCCATATGGCCATTGCCGCGCACATCGCCAGCGGCATGGCGGACACGGGCGTGGGGGTGGAGACGGCCGCTTGCCGCTTCGGCCTGGATTTCATTCCCCTGGTGCGCGAGCGCTATTTCTTCGCCATCCGCAAGTCGTCGTTGGAGACGCCCGCCATGCAGGATCTGCTGTCCATCATGCGCAGCCCCGATTACGTGGGCTATGTCGGCCAGTTGGTCGGCTACGACGCCCGAGATACCGGGCGGTTACAAACCTTGGAAGAGGCGTTCGCGTAGGGGCTTCAAGCCGCTGCCGGGATATGATGACCCCATGAGCAAAGTGATTTTCCTTGCCGACCGCCGGTCCGACCGCGCGGCCTGGCCCGCACCCGGCGAATTGCCGCCGGCCGGGCAGCCCGCGCTGGACTTGCGCGCGCGTCCGCTGCGCGACCTGCGGATCTCGGTCACGGACCGCTGCAACTTCCGCTGCACCTACTGCATGCCGCGCGAAGTGTTCGACAGCAGCTACACCTTCATGCCGCATTCGGACTTGCTGTCGTTTGAAGAGATCAGCCGGCTGGCTGGCATCTTTACGCAGCTGGGCGTGGAAAAGATCCGCCTGACCGGCGGTGAACCGCTGCTGCGCAAGCACATCGAAAACCTCGTGGGCCAACTGGCCCAGTTGCGCACGCCCGACGGCCGTCCGCTGGACCTGACCCTGACGACCAACGGCAGCGTGCTGGCGCGCAAGGCCGCCGCCTTGAAGGCGGCCGGCCTGACGCGCGTCACCGTCAGCCTGGACGCGCTGGACGCCGCCATGTTCCAGGACATGAGCGACAGCGGCTTCACGCCGGACGACGTGCTGCACGGCATCAATGCTGCCGCCAGCGCGGGGCTGGCGCCCGTGAAGGTCAACATGGTGGTGCGGCGCGGCCTGAACGACGGGCAGATCCTGCCCATGGCCGAACACTTCCGCCACAGCGGCCATATCCTGCGTTTCATCGAGTACATGGATGTGGGCAACAGCAACGGTTGGAACCTCGCTGAAGTGGTGCCCAGCCAGGAAGTGCTGGACCGCATCGGCGCCGTGCATCCGCTGGAACCGGTGCAAAGCGGTGAAATGGGCCGCGTGGCCGAACGCTGGCGCTACCGGGACGGCGGCGGCGAAATCGGCGTCATCTCCAGCGTCACCCACGCGTTCTGCGGCGGCTGTACCCGCGCGCGCCTGTCGCCGGAAGGCAAGCTCTTCCTGTGCCTGTTCGCGCATGAAGGGTACGACTTGCGCGCGCCGCTGCGGGAAGGTGCAAGCGACGCCGAACTGGCCGGCATCGTGTCTGGCATCTGGGGCGCCCGTAACGACCACTACTCCGAACTGCGCGGCCGCAACGCGGCGGCTCCGCAGCCGGACCCGGGCCGCAAAGTCGAAATGAGCTATATCGGTGGTTGACGCCGCATCAACGCACGCAGGCGTCGCCGGCCTGATCCTGGCGGGCGGCCAAGGCGCACGCATGAACCAGCAAGACAAGGGCCTGGTGCTGCTGCACGGGCAGCCGATGGTGGCGCACGTGGCGCGCCGTTTGGCCCCGCAGGTGGGCCGGCTGATCATCAGCGCCAACCGTCATCAGGCCCAGTACGCGCAATACGGACAGGTGGTCGAAGACGGCGAACCCGAGCTTGGGGCCTTCCAGGGGCCGCTGCTGGGCATCGCGGCGGGGCTTGCCGCTGCCGCCCAAGACGACTGGCTGGTGGTCGTGCCTTGCGATACGCCATTCCTGCCGGCTGATCTGGCCGCGCGGCTGATCGGCTCGGCCGAATCGGCCCAGGCGCCGCTGGCGTATGCCGCCGCCAACGGCCAGCGCCACAGCGCCTGCATGGCGGTGCGTACGGCGCTGCTGCCGGATTTGCGGGCCTATCTGCGGGGGGGCGACCGTAAGGTGGGCCTGTGGCAGGCTCGGGCGGGCGGCGTCGAGGCACGCTTTGACGACGCGCCCGACGCTTTCATGAACGTCAATACGCCCGAAGAGCTGGCCGTGGCCGAACGCTACGCCAGCCAGTGACGCAGGTCGTAGTAGGGCACGCGGTCCATGTCGTTGACCTGCACATCGGCGGGCAGGCGGGCCAGGCCCGTCGCCCACGGCATCGAACTGATCACGCCTGAGCCCTGATGGCCGTAGGCCACCAGTTCGCCGCTGCCGTCGTCGGCCACGCGGCGCTGGACGCGCAGGAATTCCTCGCGGCTGTCCTGGCGCGGATGTTCCGTGCGCAGGGGCAGGAGGCTGATCGGCGGGAAGATCTCGTCGCGGCCCTGCATGCGCCGCACGAGCGGCGACACCAGCATCGCGAACACGGCATACGCCGACACCGGATTGCCCGGCAGGCTGACGACCGGCTTGCCGCCGATCTGCGCCAGCGCCACCGGCTTGCCCGGTTTCATGCGCACCTTCCATAGCGACAGTTCACCGCCCAGCGTAGCCAGGGCCGGCTTGACCAGATCGCGTTCGCCGACCGACACGCCGCCCACGCTCAGCACCAGGTCGCAATCGGCCAAGAGCGTCTTGAACGCCGCCAGCAGATCCGCTTCGGTATCGCGCGCATGCAGCACGTGCACGGGCAGGGCGCCCAGGCCGCGCACCAGCGCCGCCAGCATCGGGCCGTTCGAGTTATAGATCTGTTCGGGCGCGCGGGGCGTGCCCGGCGGCACCAGTTCGTCGCCGGTCGTCAGGATGCCGACGCGCAACTGGGCCACCACGGACACGCGGGCAAGCCCTTGCGAGGCCAGCAGCGCCACATGCGCGGCTTGCAGCACCGTGCCGGCGGGCAACAGCGGCGTGCCGGTCATCGTGTCTTCGCCGCGGCGGCGGATGTGCTGGTTGGGCGCGGGCTGGCGTGTGATCTCCACCTGGTTGTCGGCTTCGACGGTGTCTTCCTGCATGACCACGGTGTCGGCGCCGTCCGGCAGCAGGCTGCCGGTGAACAGGCGGATCGCGTGGCCGGGTTTGAGCGGTTCGGGCACGTCGCCCGCATAGCACCGTTGCTGGATGGGCAGTCGGCCGCCCGCACGCCAGTCGGCCACGCGCAGGGCGTAGCCGTCCATGGCGCTGTTGTCGGCCGGCGGAATGTCCACGGTGGCGGTTAGGTCAGCCGCCAGCACGCGGCCGGCGGCGTCGTTCAGGCCGATGTCTTCATGGCGCTGCAACGGCCCTGCGGCATTGGCCAGCAGGGTCTGGGCTTGGTCAAAATCCAGCATGGGTCAGTGGTCTTCTTGTTTGGGCTTGAAATGCGTGGCGAAATTGCACGGCCGGTGGCCGCTGTCGAGCTGCTCGCGCAGGATCTGCGCCCAGGCCGTTTCGCAGGCATTGTTGGAACCAGGCAGGCAGAAGATCAGCGTCTGGTTGGCCGATCCCGCAAACGCGCGCGACTGGATGGTGGAGCTGCCGATCTCGGTGTAGGAAATCTGGCGGAACAACTCGCCGAAGCCGGGTATTTCGCGGTCCAGCAGCGGCAGGATGGCTTCCGGCGTATGGTCGCGATGCGAAAAGCCCGTGCCGCCCGTCGTCAGGATGATCTGCACTTCGGGGTCGGCAATCCAGTCGCTGATGACGCGGCGGATCTGATAGATGTCGTCGCGGACGATGTCGCGGCGCACGCACTGGTGGCCCGCGTGCGCCAGGCTATGGGCAAGCAGGTTGCCAGAGGTGTCGTCCCCGGCGCTGCGGGTGTCGCTGATGGTCAGTACAGCGCAGGCCAGCGACACGGGAACGGGGATTTCTTCGCTCATGGGTGTTCCTTCTTTGAAGCAGAGTCTTCATCCCAGGCATCCGTGCGGTCCTGGTCGGATTGGCGTTGTTCGACCCAGAAGCTGCTGCCGCCCGAGAGCGTTTCGCGCTTCCAGAAGGGCGCGCGGGTCTTGAGCGCGTCGATGATGTATTCGCAGCCGCGGAAAGCGTCGCCGCGGTGCGCGCTGGCCGCAGCCACGAACACGATCTGGGCGTTGCGGGACAAGGCGCCGACCCGGTGCACGATCACTGTGCCGTCCAGGTTCCAGCGCGCCCGCGCGGTTTCGGCGATGGTTTCAAGCTCGCGCTCGCACATCCCGGGGTAGTGCTCTAGAAAGAGCGTTTCCGTGGGCGAGTCGGGCGCATAGTCGCGCACATACCCCACGAAGGTGACGATGCCGCCCACGCCGGCCCCCGCGCGTTCGCGCAGCTCGGCGGTCAGCGCGGCGCCGTCGAAATCGGCTTCCTGGACGCTGATCATGGCGTTCACCCTCCGGTGACGGGTTCGAACACCGCGACCTCGTCGCCAGGGCGGATCGGGGCCGTCGGTTTGGAGTGGGTCTGGTTGATGGCCAGTTTCAGGCGGCTGGCGGGTTCCAGCTGGGGGTAGCGTTCACCCAGCGCGGCCAGCAGTTGCGCACCCGTGGACTCGCCGTCCAGGGGCCAGCTTTCCGCGCGCTTGCCGACCAGTTCGGCCACGCGGGCGAAGTACAGGAGATCAATCGTTGCGCCATTCACCGCTTTTTCCTCCCGCCTTGTACTTAAGGCGTACTTGTTCGACCACGATGCCTTTGTCCGCGGCCTTGCACATGTCGTAGATCGTCAGCGCGGCCACGCTGCACGCCATCATGGCTTCCATTTCGACGCCCGTTTTGTAGCTGGTGCGGCAGGTGGCCAGGATGTCGATGCGGTGGGCGGCGTCGTCCAGCGAGAAGTCGACGCCCACGAACGCCAGCGGCAGGCTGTGGCACAGCGGAATCAGCTCGGCGCAGCGCTTGGCGGCCAGGACGGCGGCGACGCGCGCGGTATTGAGCACTTCGCCTTTGCCCTGGCCCGGCTGGGTCAACAGGCCGTAGGCCACCGCATTCATGCGCACGCTGGCGGTCGCGATCGCGACGCGTTCGGAATCCGTCTTGGCAATGACGTCGACCATGCGGACCTGGCCGGCTTCATCCAGGTGGCTCAAGGTGGGGGTGGATGGTGGCATGGGAATCGGGATCGAGAATTGTTAATGTTTGAAAAGAGCGGTCCCGGCTGGCCGGGAGGGCCCGCTGTTACGCCTATGATAGACGAGCGCTAACCGGGGCGCGATAATCGCCTTCAACTCGTATCAGGAGACTCGCGATGCCCTTGCGGAGCCCAAAGCTTCGGTTTACCCGGCGCGCCGGCAAGATTCTTCTGGGCATCGTTGCGGTCGCGCTGATTCTTTGCGGCATTGCCGCATGGCAAGTCCCAAAAGTGCTGCAAAACGTCCTGACCGGGGATGTGGCCAAGATGATCGGCCGCGAGGTTTCCGTCGGCAAGATCACCTTCAATCCGTTCACCCTGACCGTCCGCGCCCGCGACCTGGCGATAGCCCAACCCGGCTCGCAGACGCCATTGCTGACGCTGGCCGAACTGGATGCCAGCGCCGCCTGGAGCTCCCTGTTCTGGTTCGCGCCGGTTGTCGATCGTTTGACGCTGCGCCAGCCTAACATCGCCATCGTCCGAGAAGACGTCACGCGATTCAATTTCTCTGACATACAGCAACGCGTGGCCGAAATGTCGGCCGCCAAGCCCGACGACCCGCCCAAGCCGGACGAGGGCCTGCCGCGCTTTTCCCTGAACAACATGGTGATCGAGGGCGGCAGCATCACGCTGGACGACAAGGTCACCGGCCGCAAGCAGGTGGTGGACGAGCTGGGCGTCGGCGTGCCGTTCATCTCGAACTTCGGCTACGCCACCGATATCGATGTGCAGCCCCGGCTGCACCTGCGCATCAACGGCAGCCCGTTCGACCTGACCGGCGTGGCGCGCCCGTTCGACAAGGTGCCGTCGTCGACCTTGCGCGTCGCGTTCAACGGCCTGCAACTGGAAAAGTGGGCCGACGTCTGGCCGATGCCGCTGCCCTTCAAGCTGGAAAGCGCGCTGCTGGATTCCAACCTGCAAGTCGTGTTCGAGCAGCCCAAGGACGCCGCGCCCAAGATCCGCGTGGTGGGCGACCTGGGGCTGCGTCGCTTCGATCTGCGCGACACGGCAGGCGAAGGCCTGGCCGCCTGGAGCGCCCTGACCGTCACCCGACTGGAACTGGAGCCGATCGCGCGCCAGGTATATGTGGGCGAAGTGGGCCTGTGGGCGCCGCAGATCCACGTGCGCCGCTACGCCAACCAGCACTTGAACTGGCAGGACGTGGTGGCCAAGCTGAAGGAACTGGGCGGCGTGGCGCCCAACGAGACGCCCGTGGCCGACAAGTTGAAGCGGGACGTCGGATTGAAGGTGGCGCCAAAGACCGAGGTCGCCAAGGTGGATGCCCCAAAGCCGGACCCTGCCAAGCCGGGTGCCGCGACGTCCGATCCGGCCAAACCCGACACCGCCACAACAGGCGCACCCGCCGCGCCCGCCGCATCGGGCACGGACACCGCCGCCCCTCCGCCGCCCGCGGCGCCCGAGGAATGGAAGGTCACGCTGGACGCCTTCAACCTGCACGAGGGCGAGCTCTACATCACGGATGCGATCAGCAAGCTGGACTACGTCATGACCGGCATGGCCGTGACCATCGAAGGCGTCGCGATCCCCGAGGTCCAGGACCAGCCCGTCAACCTGTGGCTGACGGTCGACAACAGTACCGATGGGGGCTGGATCCGCGCAAAGGGGCCGCTGGTCCTGAAGCCCTTGTCGCTGGAACTGGGCGTGCGGCTGGGCAACGTGGCCCTGGCGCCCTTGGCGCCGGCCGTGCGCAGTGCGGCCCCGATCGTGCTGCTGGACGGCCGTCTGGGCGCCTCCGCCCAGGTGCACGTGCTGGAGAAGAACGGCGCGGTGGACGCCTCCGCCACGGCCGTGCAGGCCGACCTGACGCAGTTCAAGGCGCGCGACGAATCGCTCAAGCCTGCGCTGGACGTCGCGCTGCAGAGCCTGCACGTCACTGCCGACCGGCTGGCGATGGGGCCGGGGCAAAGCAACTTCACCCTGGCCGCTTCGGGCATCCAGGGCAACGGCAAGCTGGACCTGAAAGGCATGTTCACGCCGCAACCGCTGACGCTGAAATCGTCGGTGGACCTGTCCGAGCTTAATGTCGCGACGTTCGCGCCTTATGCGGCCTCCAGCCTGAACGCCACCGTGCGCGCCATTACGCTGGGCGCCAAGGGCGACGTGGCCTTCACCGCCGCAGCCGGCGGCGCGCCGATGAAGGTCAACTGGAAGGGCGGCGTCGAGGTCACGGGCGTCGACCTGCAAGACAAGGTGAACAACGACGACTTCCTGAACTGGAAGCGGCTGGGTTTTTCCGGCATGGACATCTCGGTCGCGGGCGACAAGATCGGCGCCAAGCTGGGCGACATCGCGCTGGAAGACTTCTACGGCCGCATCCTGCTGAATGCACAAGGCCGCCTGAACGTCATGGACCTGGTGGCCGCGCCCGGGCAGGCCGGCGGCTCCATTACGCAGGACACGCAGACGCCGGGCCGTCAGGCCGCGGCGCCAGCGCCGGCTCCTGCCGCGAAAGGCAGCGCAGGCGCGGGCATGCCGGATATCTCGGTCAACAGGGTCACCTTGTCGCGCGGCCGCATGACCTTCACCGACCGCTTCGTCAAACCCAATTACGTGGCCGAACTGTCTGCGATCGAAGGTGCGATCACGGCGGTGTCGTCCACCAATCCCCAACCGGCCAAGGTCAAGGTCACGGGCCGCGTCTACACCACGGCGCCGCTGTCCATCAGCGGCATCGTGCAGCCGTTCGCCAAGTTCCTGACGCTGGACCTGAAGGCCTCGGCCAAGGGCGTGGACCTGCCGCGCTTCAACACGTACTCGGCCAAGTACGTGGGTTATCCGATCAAGCGCGGCAAGCTCTCGGTGGACCTGGAATACAAGATCAAGGACCGCGCGCTGCAGGCATCCAACCACGTGGTGCTGAACCAGCTGACCTTTGGCGACAAGACCAACAGCCCGGACGCCACCAAGTTGCCGGTGCTGCTGGCCGTGGCGCTGTTGAAGGACTCGCGCGGCAACATCGACATCAACCTGCCGATCTCGGGTTCGCTGGACGACCCCGAATTCTCGGTGGGCGGCATCGTCGTGCGCGTGCTGCTGAACCTGGTGGTCAAGGCCGTGACGTCGCCGTTCAGCCTGCTGGCCTCGGCCTTCGGCGGCGGCGAAGAACTGTCCTACGTCGAGTTCAAGCCGGGCAGCGCGGTGCTGACCGAAGATTCGCAGCAGCGCATCGACACGCTGACCAAGGCGCTGACGGACCGTCCGGCGCTGAAGATGGACATCAGCGGCCGCGCCGATCCCAAGACCGATATGGAAGGCCTGCGCCAAGCCTGGGTCGAAGGCCAGATCCGCGCCGCCAAGGCCGCGGCCACCACGCCGCGCGGCAAGAAGCCGGATGCGGCGGGCGTGAAGGTGTCTGCCGCCGAGCGGGCCAAGTACCTGGAAGACGTCTATGACGACGCCGACATCAAGGACAAACCACGCAATTTCATCGGCATGGCCAAGTCCGTGCCGGCGGATCAGATGGAAGCCATGCTGCGCAGCGTGGCGCCGGTGGGCGACGAGCAGTTGCGCCAACTGGCCGATGCACGCGCACAGGCGGTGTATGAGAAGTTGCAAGCCCAGGAAGGACTCGCGGACCGTGTGTTCATCGTTGCGCCGCAGCTGGACGCGGACGGCATCAAGGACGAGGGGCAACCCTCGCGCGTGGACTTCTCCCTGAAGTGAACCCGGCGGGCCGCCAGGGGTACGCGTTGCGTCCCCGGCCCCGCTTTTGCCAGGAGATTTTCGATGAAAGATCAGGACGCGCACTTCGACAGCCTGTTGCCGCCGCTGCGGCTGGACCGTCGAGGCTTCATCGCCACGACGGTCGCCGCGGGCTTCTCGCTTGCGGCCGGGCCCGCCGTGGCCCAGACCGCCATCGCCACGGACGCCAAGGGGCTCACCGCCGGCAAGATCGACATCCCCACGACGGACGGCAAGATGCCCGCCTATCGTGCCGCGCCGCAAGGCAAGAAGAATCTGCCGACCGTGATCGTGGTGTCCGAGATTTTCGGCGTGCACGAGTACATCCAGGACGTGTGCCGCCGGTTGGCCCATCTGGGCTATCTGGCCATCGCGCCCGAATTGTTCGCGCGCCAGGGCGACCCGTCGAAGTACACCGAGATCCCGAAGCTGCAGGCCGAGATCATCGGCAAGGTGCCTGATGCGCAAGTCCAGGGCGACCTGGACGCCACCGCCAAATGGGCGGCGGCCAACGGCGGCGATGCGGACAAGCTGGGCATCGTAGGCTTCTGCTGGGGCGGCCGCCAGGTCTGGCTCTACGCCGCCCACAACCCGAAACTCAAGGCCGGCGCGGCGTTCTACGGCCAATTGGGCGGCGAGCCCAGCGAGCTGAAGCCGAAGTCGGTGCTGAGCCTGGTGAATGAGCTGAAGGCACCGGTCTTGGGGGCGTACGGCGGCAAAGACGCCGGCATCCCGCTGACCGACGTGGACCGCATGCGGATCGAACTGGCAAAGGGGCCGGCGCCGGCAAAGGCGTCAAGAATCGACGTGTACCCGGAGGCGCCGCACGCATTCCATGCGGATTATCGGCCGTCTTATCGGAAGGCGGAAGCGGAGCAGGCGTGGACGCGGATGCTGGATTGGTTCAAGCAAAACGGCCTGGGCTGAGGGGAGGCTGTCGGGCGGTGGATGACGGGTATCTTGGCGGCGGAGGGAGTTTTTGCGGCTGGGGTGGCTTCGTAGGTCGCCCGTCGTCTGTGTCGCCATGACGGCGCGCGCCCACGATTGCGGTCCGGAGCCTTCGCTCCGGACTCCCCCGTTGTCATCCTCGTCCGCCTTAGGCTCCCTTCGGATTCCCTCGGGCGCATCAAGGTTGCGCGCCGTCATGGCGACACCGCCGACGAGCTGCCGCCGTCTCGGTCTGGGGCGCTGTCAGGTCTCGGCTGACTGACGAGTGCGGCGTTGCCCGCCGATTGCAGCCGCGCGGGCGGCTGCAGTCGGCATACGCGGTGTGGGGCGTCGGGGCAGTGGTCGCTTGCGCGCTTGCGGGGAGCGGTTTGCTGATGGCCCCGCAGACACGGGGGGAGGTGGAGCGACGGGTGGCGCGCGGCGGGCAGCCGCTTGCTGATTCAGACCCGTCCGCGCGCCACCCGTCTAAGAGGGAGACTGCCGGGCGATACCGCACGGTCTCTCATCTGACGACCCAATCGTTACTCTTGACACGTGGTGCGCGTCCTCTCATATCGTAGGATGGGTGGAGCGCGGCACATCCGGCATCAGGATAGTGACGTGCATCGCGCGCAACCCATCATGGCTGACGACGGCGCCAGGCCACACGTGCCATGCGATCAGCATCCTCACGACGCAAGACACCGCCAAGTCCCCGAGGCCGCCCGCGCGGCCGACAAGGGACGGCCCCGCAAGATCTTCCAAGCCAAAGCCGGCGCAAAGCAGCACGCAACCCAAGTCACCCACACGCGAAGCGATCCCCGCCCCGACGCAAGACACCGCGTAAGCCCCCCAAGGCCGCCTGCGCGGCCGGCCGGGGGCGGGCACCGCAAGATCTTCCCACCCACCCCACCGTGCGCAAGAACCTCAAGAACCCCGTCCGTCCCCGCTGACGCCAGATTGCAACTATCAGAGCCCGGCGTGGCGGTGGACCGGGGTGCGGGGGGCGTCGATCAGCCCGAGGGAATCCGAAGGCAGTTGCCGCAGGCAACAACGAGGATGACAAGGGGGAAGTCCGGAGCGAAGGCTTCGGACCGCAATCGTTGCCCCCCGCGCCCCGGGCCACCGCCGCGCCGGGCGTCTAAAGAACCCAACCTCCAACGCTAAAAACAACCAAAAAAACAACCAAAAAACTACTGCGCACTCTCCCCCGGTAACCCATCGCTCACCTCAGCCAGCGCATTCTTCATATCCTCGTAACTGATCACGCGCTCGTTCTGAAAGCTCCCGAGGACTCCCCGGCAGCCGTCCACGCCGGACCGTTTCATCTCGTCCATCATGGTCTTCCCTTCGCTCAAGCCCTTCTGATAAAGCGCCTCGTAGCCGCTCGCAGAAAACCCGTATTCCTGCGCGTACTGCGTCAGGTTCTTCTTGGCGGTCGCCTGGTGTTGGGCCAGGTCGGGTTCGGACGCCCCGCAGGCGCGGGCGGCGCCGTTGGATGCGCCTGCGGCGACGACGAAGGAATCGTATTGGGCCTGTTCGTTCGCGTCCGGGGCCGCCCAGGCCGGGGCGGCGGCGGTGGCCAGGATCCAGGCCAGGCCAGTCAAGATCTTGCGCATCGGTGAATCTCCGCTTGATGCCCGCGCGCCGGTCGACGCGGGCGCGGCGGGCGTGGGTTACTACATCATTATGGCAAGCAGCCGTTTCCATGCGGTGATGCGGGGGTGTGGAGTCGTTTCAGACTGTGCATCTTTTTTTCCCGAGCCTTGTCGGGCAGCAGGCAGGCCGCGCAGGAACTATGATGGAGGTTGTGAGGCGCTCCTGCCTCAATGCAACACCCCTACATCCTGGAGATTTACATGACGATCAAAGTCGGCGACCGCGTGCCGGATGGCACCCTGACCGAATTCATCGAAACCGAAACCGCCGGCTGCTCGCTGGGTCCCAACGCGTTCCAGGTCGCCGACCTGACCCGCGGCAAGACCATCGCGCTGTTCGCCGTTCCGGGCGCCTTCACCCCGACCTGCTCGGCCAAGCATCTGCCTGGCTACGTCGAGCAAGCCGCTGCGCTGAAGGCCAAGGGCGTGGATGAAATCTGGTGCGTGTCCGTCAACGACGCGTTCGTGATGGGCGCCTGGGGCCGTGAACAGAAGACCGACGGCAAAGTCCGCATGCTGGCTGACGGTTCGGCCCTCTGGACCAAGGAACTCGGCCTGGAACTGGATCTGATCGCACGCGGCATGGGCGTGCGTTCGCAACGCTACTCGGCCCTGATCGTCGACGGCGTGGTCAAGCAACTGAACGTGGAAGCGGCTGGCAAGTTCGAAGTCAGCGACGCCGCCACGATGTTGTCGCAAGCCTGATCTAACGTAGTTCCTGTTTTACCGCTCAACGCGGCAGGCTGCCTTTGCAGCCTGCCGTGCTAATGCCAGCAGCGGTTGCCAACGCCATGCTCGCCACCCTCTCTTCTTTCTCGTCGCTGTATTTCGCGACCTTGCTGATGCTTATCGGCACGGGTCTGTTCAACACCTACATGGGCTTGCGCCTGACTGCGCAGTCGGTCAGCGAGGTGTGGATCGGCGTGTTGATCGCCGGCTACTACCTGGGCCTGGTGTGTGGGGCGCGGCTGGGGCACAGGCTCATCATCCGCGTGGGCCACATCCGGGCGTTCGTCGCCTGTGCGGCCATTGCCACCAGCATGATCCTGGCGCAGACGCTGGTCGATTCCATGCCGCTCTGGCTGGTGTTCCGCATCATTTCCGGCGTGGTGATGGTGACCGAATTCATGGTCATCGAAAGCTGGCTGAACGAACAGACGGAAAACCATCAGCGCGGCCGCGTGTTTTCCGTCTACATGGTGGTGTCCGGCCTGGGTACGGTGCTGGGGCAATTGGCGCTGACCGCCTATGCCACGCTGGACCTGCGGCCGTTGACCCTGGTGGCCATGTGCCTGGTGCTGTGCCTGGTGCCGATCGCCGTTACGGCGCGCTCGCACCCGCCCACGCCGTTGCCGGCGCCGCTGGACATCCGTTTTTTCATGCGCCGCGTGCCGTTGTCGATGACCGTGCTGTTCGTGGCGGGCAACCTTTCCGGGGCGTTTTATGGCCTGGCGGCCGTCTACGGCGCCAAGCATGGCTTGTCCACGTCCCAGGCTGCGATCTTCGTTGCCGCCGCCGTCACCGCCGGCCTGCTGTCGCAATGGCCGATGGGCTGGCTGTCCGACCGCATCAACCGTGCCGGGCTGATCCGCTTCAACGCCTTGCTGCTGGTGCTGCTGCCCACCGTGATGTGGGGCTGGCTGGTCTTGCCGTACTGGGCCATGGTGGCCTTGTCGTGCGTCTTTGGCGTGTTGCAGTTCACTTTGTATCCGCTGGGCGCCGCGTTCGCGAACGACCACGTCGAATCCGAGCGCCGCGTCAGCCTGTCCGCCGTGCTGCTCATGACCTATGGCGTGGGCGCCTGTATTGGCCCGATGGTCGCCGGCCTGCTGATGTCTTTGGCCGGGCCCAGCATGTACTACGTCTTCATTTCGGCCTGCGCGCTGATCCTGGTCTGGCAGGTGCGTCCCACGCGCGTCACGGGCGCGCACCAGGTCGACGAAGCGCCGACCCATTTCGTGCCCATGCCCGACACGCTGCAAAGCTCGCCCGCGGCGGCGGTGCTGGATCCGCGCGTGGATCCCGAGAACGATATCGCCATGGAAATGGTGCAGCCCGATCCGTCGGCGGCGCCCACACCGGCGGCCGTTGAACCTGCAGCCGCGGAGGAGCCGGCAGCCGACGCTGCGGCAGCCGGTGCTGCGGCAGCCGACTCGGGCCTGCCCGAGGCCGAGGACGCCGTCGAACGCGAGCGCCGTACCGGCACCTGAGGCGTGCGGGCCTACCAGGGCGCCATCAGCACGATGGCGGCCAGCGCCAGGGCGATGCCCAGCAGGTTGACGCGGGTCAGCGGCTCGCGGAAGGCCAGGGCGCCGACCAACGTGCCCAGTGTGATCACGCCCATGTTCATGGACGCGAACACCAGGGCCGGGTGCTCGGGCAATGACTGGTGGGCGCGGATATAGGTCAGGATATTGCCGAAGTTGGCCAGGCCCAGCGCCACGCCTGCCAGCACGTGGCGGCGTTCCCAGCGGACCCGGCGGCACAGCAGCACCCCCAGCATCAGCACGCCCGCCAGTATGAAGGCCAGCAACAGGCCGCCAGCAAAGGCGGTGCCGGCGCGGGCGACTTGCTTGAACAGGATGTCGATCACTCCATAACCCGCCCAGACCACCAGGGGCCATAACCAGGCCGCCCGGCTGTCCGCGGACGGTTGCGCGGTGGGGGCTGGGCGGCGCAGCAGGCAGGCCAGCGCGCTGAACGCCAGCAGGATCGCCGCCAGTTTGCGGCCGCTGACGGGTTCGCCGAACAGCAGGAACGCGGCCAGCAGGGGAATGAACAGCGACAGGCGCTGCGCCGCGTCGCTGCGCACGATGCCGGCATGGCGCACCGCGGCCGCCATCGCCAGGAAGACGCTGGGCAGCAGCACACCCAGTGCGGCCAGGACGGCCCAGGGCGTATGCGGCGTCACCAAGGTGGACGGATCGGGGCGCAGCACGCCCCAGCAAAGCAGGGCGGCCACCGCGTAGTTCACGGCGACGGCCTGTCGCACGTCCACCTCGTAGCGGCGGGCCAGCTTCAGCAGCACCGCGACGGTGACGCTGCACGTGACGCTGGCCAGCAGATACAGCACGCCAGGCGTCAGCGGCACGTGGCGCCTTCGACGGGCTGGTGATGATGCTGCGAGGCGTCCACCCGCAGCCCCAAGCGTTGCAGCAGGCGCTGGTCGGCTTCCATTTGCGGGTTGGCGGTGGTCAGCAGCGCGTCGCCGTAGAACATGGAGTTGGCGCCCGCCATGAAGCACAGCGCCTGCAACGCATCGTCCATCGCTTCGCGGCCGGCCGACAGGCGCACCGCGGCACGCGGCATGGTGATGCGTGCAACGGCGATGGTGCGCACGAACTCGAACGGATCCAGCGCTTCCACGTTGGCCAGCGGCGTGCCTTCGACCTGCACCAGATTGTTGATCGGCACCGACTCGGGGTAGGGCTCCATGCTGGCCAGTTGCGCGATCAGGCCGGCGCGTTCGCGCCGCGATTCCCCCATGCCCACGATGCCGCCGCAACACACGTTGATGCCGGCGTCGCGCACGCGGTCCAGCGTATCCAGGCGGTCCTGGTAGGTGCGGGTGGAAATGATCTTGCCGTAGAACTCGGGCGAGGTGTCCAGGTTGTGGTTGTAGTAGTCCAGGCCGGCATCTTTCAGCTGTTCGGCCTGGCCGTCGCGCAGCATGCCCAGCGTGACGCAGGTCTCCAGGCCTAGCGCCTTGACCGCGGTGACCATCTCGGCCACGGCTTCCAGGTGATGCGGCTTCGGGCTGCGCCAGGCGGCGCCCATGCAAAAGCGCTGCGCGCCGCCTGCCTGCGCGGCGCGGGCGGCGGCAACCACGTCCGCCAGCGGCATCAGCTTGTCGGCATCCAGTCCGGTGTCGTAGTGCGAAGACTGCGGGCAATACGCGCAGTCCTCCGGACAGCCGCCGGTCTTGATCGACAGCAGGCTGGACAGTTGGATGGTGTTCGGATCGAAGTGGGCGCGGTGGACCTGTTGGGCGCGATGCACCAGGTCCATGAAGGGCAGCTCGTAAAGCGCCATGACGTCGACGGCGCTCCAGGCGGGCGCGGGCAAGGGCTTGGACGTCGTCGGGACGGGGATGTAGGCGGTCTGCATGAACGGGCTCCTGTCGGTCTTTCCGGAAATCGCGCGCTTGCAGGAAAGCAAGGGCGGGATCGGCGGATCGTAAGAACCTGCGCAGGGTTTGCGCAATGCAGGAGCAGATGCGGAAAATGCAGGGGAGTTAGCGCCAGATTTTCCAGAAATAGAAGATTTTGGACGCTGCCGAGGATTAACGCGGCGTCATCTTCGTTGACGCCGCACCCTCGGATATTTTGATTCCAATTGTAAATGCTGGGCCTGGGACGCTATTCCTTGCCCGGTTTGGCCCGAATACGCGTCGATTCGTGGCCCGTGATGCCCCGGTCGCGCGCCCACACGATTGCCGCGCTGCGCCGATGCACGCCGATCTTGCTGTAGATCGTGGCCACATGGTTGCGCACGGTGTTGCGCGACAACTTCAGGCTCTTGGCGATGCCGTCGTCGTCATGGCCCTGGCATAACAGGCCCAGCACTTCGCGTTCACGGGTCGTCAACTGCGCCAGCTCCGCGACGTCGCGTGTCGCGGGGGCGGGCTCGCGCAGTTGCGCCAGCTTTTCGATGATGCCCCGGCTGAACCAGGACGTGTCCTGCATCACCGCCTCGATCGCGGCAAGCAGTTCGGTCTCGGAGCGTTTGCGTTCGGTGATGTCCTGCATCACGATCAGCAGGCGGCGCTGGCCGCCGATCATCACCGGTTCGGCCGACACCAGGCAGTCCAGCTTGCCGCCGTCCTGCGTGCTTAACGTGGCTTCGCGGTTGCGGGCGCTTTCTCCCCGCTTCAGGCTGGCCGCCATACCCTCGTAGGGCTGCAGCCCCAAGTCGGTCAGGGCCTGGCCCACGCTGGCTTCAGGCTCGGCCCCGGTGACTGCTGCGAACGCTTCATTGATGTCCAGCACATGCAGGGTATCGCCTTCGCACACGGCCATCGGCACCGGCGCCAGCAGGAACGCCTTGGAGAAGCGCTCCTCGCTTTCACGCAGTGCGACTTCGGTGCGCTTGCGCGCTTCCAGATCGATGAAGGTGAATAGCATGCAGGGCTCGTCCTGCATATCGATGGGTTGACCGGCCACCATCACGAATTTCGCGCCACCGTCGGCCGTCTTCACCACGCCTTCGCGTTGCGCGATGGTCTGGCCTTCATTCAACTTGGCGACCGCAGCTTCCTTGTCTTCGCCGCCGTCCAGCACGTCCAGTTCATACGCCGACTTGCCCAGCACGGCTTCGCGCGTGTAGCCGGTCATCTCCAGGAACCCCTCGTTCACTTTCACGTACCGCAGATCGGACAGGCGGCAGATCAGCGCCGGCGCCGGGTTGGCGCCGAAGGTGCGTTCGAAGCGTTGTTCGGCGTTAAGTTGGGCAGTCTGGTCGTGCAGGATCAGCACGCGGAAGTCCACGCCGTTGTCGTTGTCCAGGTTCAGGCCGCGGGCGCGCAGGTTGCGCAGGAAGTCCTCATCGTCCTTGCGGCCCAAATCCACCAGCAGGTCGTCGAACGGTTCGCCGGCGGCTAACCGGTCCAGCGGATATTGGCGGGCGGCAACGCGATGATGGTTGCGGTAGGTGAGCGTGTAGCGTTTGCGGTACCCGGCGGGGGTTCCGCCCAATTCCTGCAGCGTGTCGACGCCGTGCAGTTCAAGCGCGCTGTCGTTGGCCCAGGCGATGGCGCCGTCGGGTTCGAGCACGATGATGCCTTCATTCAAACCCGCGATGATGCTTTGCAGGTGTTGGCGATGCGCTTGGGGTGTGGCGGCGTTTTCGGTCACGTAGGCCTCTTCGGTTCGCATGCATGAGCACACAGGATGAAGGCGCACGACGCTGCTGTCCAGAGAGCAAAACGGACGAGTCTTCGCGGCGGGGGGGAGGGTAGAGAGTGCGGCGGGCGCAGAAAAGCAAAAAGCTCCGGAATCCGGAGCTTGAGCGATGTGCTGCCATGCGATCAAGCACAAAGTGCTTGGCGGAGCGGACGGGGCTCGAACCCGCGACCCCCGGCGTGACAGGCCGGTATTCTAACCAACTGAACTACCGCTCCGCAGCGGTTTACTTGAACTTCATTACTACACTGCGGTGTCAAGGCAGCTTGGTACTACATGCCAGAAAAAGCTGGCGTCCCCTAGGGGATTCGAACCCCTGTACTCACCGTGAAAGGGTGATGTCCTAGGCCTCTAGACGAAGGGGACCTGAACTGAACAGAACTGCAAAACAACTTTACTACGGTACTGCGTACTGGTGGAGGTAAGCGGGATCGAACCGCTGACCTCTTGCATGCCATGCAAGCGCTCTCCCAGCTGAGCTATACCCCCCAGGGCGCCCTGATGTCTCACACTACGGACAACAAGGTCTCACACTCTATAAAAGCAAAAAGCCCCGAAGACGGAGCTCTTGAAAGACTCAGAGCGAGAGAGCTTTTGGCGGAGCGGACGGGGCTCGAACCCGCGACCCCCGGCGTGACAGGCCGGTATTCTAACCAACTGAACTACCGCTCCGCAGCGGCTTACTCAACTACTTTGTCACTTCAACTGCACTTATCTACTGCTTTACTGCGACTTGCATGCCAGAAAAACTGGCGTCCCCTAGGGGATTCGAACCCCTGTACTCACCGTGAAAGGGTGATGTCCTAGGCCTCTAGACGAAGGGGACTTGGACTTACAAACTACTTTCTTCGCTTTGGGCTGGTGGAGGTAAGCGGGATCGAACCGCTGACCTCTTGCATGCCATGCAAGCGCTCTCCCAGCTGAGCTATACCCCCGTTCTTCTAATCAATTCCTGCTACGTTTTACGATCGAAACACACGTTTTATAGTGCGCTTTTTCGTAGTTCGTTGCCGGTTTTGTTTAGTGCCGTTGGCGAAGAAACGAGATTATGCACGAACAAAATCGGGTGTGCAAGTCGCTTTGCGGCAAAAAGCGTAAAACGGGCAAAAAAACTGGGGTTGGATCGCCTTTTTTGCGCATTTTGTGCGCGATTCGGCGAATCACGGGCCGTGGTCGATTGATGCAGATTTCAAGAAAATCAAAGACTTGTGCAGATGCTATGGTGGGAGTGAATTTTTTTATTCATCATGCGCCTTTCGCGTGAAAAAATTCGGTCGTATTCACTCGGGTACCTGGCATGAGCACACAGACTTCGTTTCCCACCCGGCCGCTTGGACGCAGCGGCATGGCCATCACGCGTATCGGCCTGGGCGCCTGGGCCATCGGCGGCAATGGCTGGGCGGTGGGTTGGGGGCCGCAGGACGACGCCGATTCCATCGCCGCCATCCGCCTGGCGGTGGACCGTGGCATCAACTGGATCGACACCGCGGCGGTGTACGGACTGGGGCATTCCGAAGAAATCGTGCGGCGGGCGCTGGCGCAGATGGCGCCCGGCGACAGGCCTTATGTCTTCACCAAGTGCGGGCTGACGTGGTCTGCTGATAACCCGATGGCGACGCCGCGCCGTACGGGCGCACCCGCCAGCATTCGCCGTGAAGTCGAGGACTCGTTGCGGCGGCTCGGGGTCGAACGCATCGACCTCTATCAGATGCATTGGCCGGCGGGCGACGGCACGCCGATCGAGCGCTACTGGCAGGAACTGCTGGACTTGAAGCAGGCGGGGAAGGTCGGCGCCATCGGTTTGTCGAACCATAACCTGGCGCAATTGCAGGATGCCGAAGCGCTGGGCCACGTGGATTCGCTGCAGCCGCCATTCTCGGCGATCCAGCGCGCAGCCGCGGCCGACCTGATTCCGTGGTGCGCGGCGCATGACGTCGGTGTGATCGTCTACAGCCCGATGCAATCCGGCCTGCTGACCGGCGGTTTTTCGGCCGAGCGCGCCCGCGCGTTGCCCGCTGACGACTGGCGCGCGCGCCATGCGGAATTCATGCCGCCCAATCTAACGCGCAATCTGGCCCTGGCCGACGCCTTCAAACCCATCGCTGAACGGCATGGCACGACCGTCGCGGCGGTGGCTGCCGCGTGGACGCTGGCGTGGCCCGGGGTGACGGGCGCCATCGTCGGCGCGCGCAGCGCCGCCCAGGTCAACGGGCTGCTGGGCGCTGCGGAATTGGAGTTGGATGGCGACGACCTGGATGCCGTCGCCGAGGCCATCGAATTGACGGGCGCGGGTGCCGGACCGCTGCGCCCGCCGGAAGACAGCGGCAAGCTGCCCGCCAACCTCTTCGCCTGAGTCCCGATCAGCCGCGGCGCGTTTTGCGGCTGCTGCCGAAGGCGGCGATCAGCGCCAGGCCCACCAGCGCCAACGCGATCTTGTCGCCAAAGCGTGCGTAGGGCGTCAGGCCCGTCATGCCTTGCACCGAGACCGGCAGCACGCCCGCTTGCAAAGGCGCAAGCTGGGCGGCGACATGGCCCTTGGCATCAATGGCGGCGGTGATGCCGGTATTGGTGGCCGTGAGCATCGGGCGAGCGGTTTCCATGGTGCGCAGCCGGCCGATCTGCAGGTGCTGGCGCAAGGCCCAGGAATCGCCGAACCATCCCAGATTGCTGACGTTGACGAGGATGGTCGCGCCCGCCTCGCCGTTCGGGCCGGGCAGCAGCGCCGGCAGCAGGTCGGGGCCGAACAGGTCTTCGTAGCAGATGTTGAAGGCAATGTGCTGGCCGCCCACCGCGAAGGGCGTCTGGCGTTCCCCGCCGCGGTCGAAATCGCCCAGCGGGATGTTCAGCATGTCCACGAACCAGTGGAATCCCGGCGGCACGTATTCGCCCCAAGGCACCAGGTGGCGCTTGTCGTAGCGCATGGCGGTGCTGCCGGCGACAAGCTGTTCGACCGGCGTATTGCCGTCAAAGCCCATCACGCTGTTGGTGTAGCGGTCGCGGCCATTGACGCGGTCGTGCAGCGGCACGCCCATGGCGATGGTCATGTTGCGTTGCGCGGCCACGCCGCGCCAGGCGTCCCAGACGCGGGGATCCAGCTGGTCCTGGAAGATCGGCAACACGGTTTCGGGCAGGATCACCAGTTGCGGGGCGGGAACGCCCGCCGCCGGCGGCAGCGCCGTCATTTCCAGGTGGCGCACCAGGCTTTGTTCCAGCAGGGCGGGATCGAACTTTTGCGACTGTTCGATGTTGCCCTGGACCAGCCGCACGTTGAGCAGATCGCCGGTGGGCGAGGACCAGTCCACGCGCGACAGCGGCCAGCCGGCGGCGGCCAGCGCGACGGCGATGCCGGCGGCCAGTGCCTGGCGCGAGTCCATGGCCTTTTTGCGGGACGGTTGCCACAGGCTGGCGATCGCGGCCGCGACGAACGCAGCGACGAACGCCATGCCGTGCACGCCCACGATGGGCGCCCAGCCGGCGATGGGGCTGTCGACCTGCGCGTAACCGATATTCAGCCACGGGAAGCCGGTCAGCAGCACGGCCCGCAGCCATTCGAAGCCTGCCCACAGCGCGGCCCAGGCCAGCGTGGCGGCCAGGATGCGGGAGGGCGGCGCGCCGTTTTCCAGCGGCGTGTAGCGGCGTGCGAGCGCGCTGGCCGTGGCGGGAAACAGCGCCAGGAAGGAAGACAGCGCAAGCACCCCCGCCACCGCCAGCGGCGCGGCCAGATCGCCGTAGCGATGCATGCTGATGAAGAGCCAGTACAGACCCACCGCATAGGTGACGAACGCGAACAGCCATCCGCGCGCCCAGGCCTGTTTGGCCGACGGGGCGGTGAGGGTGACGCGCGCGGCGATCGCCAGCGCCAGGATCTGCGTGATGGCCAGCGCCCAATCCGGCAAGGGGCCGGGCGCGAAGGTCAGGGCGTGCACGGCGCCCGCCAGCATCAAGCCGGCGACGCCGCGCAGGAGTCGGCTGCGCGGGGTACGGCTCATGCGTCGTCGGCGGGGCGGGAAGTTTCGGTGGGGGTGTTGCGCTTGACGCGCAGCCAGATGGCGCGGCGGGCGTCGCCGCGCGCCACTTCCATGCGCAAGCCGTCGAATTCGGCGATGTCGCCACGGCGGGGGATGCGGCCCAATTGGCCGCCCATCCAGCCGCCGACGCTGTCGTATTCGTCGTCGGGCAACTGGCAGCCGAACACCTCGTTGAAGTGCGAGATATCCGTGGCGGCCAGCACGCGCCACTGGTTTTCGCCTTCCGGGAAGATCGAGTCTTCTTCGGTTTCGTCGAATTCGTCTTCGATGTCGCCGACGATCTGCTCCAGCACGTCTTCCATCGTGACCAGGCCGGAAATGCCGCCATGCTCATCGATGACGATGGCCTGGTGGTTGCGGCTGGCGCGGAATTCGTGCAACAGCACGTTCAGGCGCTTGGATTCGGGGATGAACACGGCGGGGCGGACCAGCGTGCGCACTTCGATGCCGGGTTCCAGCATGCAGCGCAGCAGATCCTTGGCCAGCAGGATGCCGATGATGTTGTCGCGGTCGCCTTCGTAGACCGGAAAACGCGAATGCGCCGTTTCGATCACCGTGGCCACGAGATAGGGGATGGGCTGGGTGACGTCCAGCAGGTCCATGCGCGAACGCGGAACCATGATGTCGCCGACGGTGCCCTCGGACACGGCCAGCGCGCCCTTGATCATCTTGTAGGACTCCGCGTCCAGCAGGTTGCGGTCGTGCGCGGCTTCCAGAATGGCCTTGATGCCTTCGCGGTCCTCGGGCTCTCGGCGCACAAGGGAAAGCAGGCGGTCTAGAAGGGATTTGGTGGCGGGTTTGGCTGAGCGAGCAGAGGTCGCTTCGGGAGCAGGGTAAGGGTCAGACATCGTCCGGGAGGACAAGTTATGGAGGGGCCAGCATAACCGAAACTGGCTTCCCGTTTGTAACGGAGACCATGAAAATGGGGCCAATCGACGGCATCTGCGTCTTGCTTGGCGCCATTTTCCTGCAATTTCTAGGGGTAGACCCGAAGTGCCCGCGCCGGGTTGGCGCTAGTCTGCCGCGACGTAGGGATCGGCAATGCCCATCTGCGCCAGCGTGGCGGTTTCCAGGGCTTCCATCCGCTTGGCGTCACGCGCCTTGATGTGGTCATAGCCCAGCGAATGCAGCACGCCGTGCAGCGTCAGGTGGGCGGCGTGGTCCAGCAGCGGCTTGCGCTGTTCCCGGGCCTCGCGCACCAGCACGGGCACGCACATGACGATGTCGCCGCGGGCCACGCCCAGGGGATCCACGCCGTACTCAAACGTCAAGACGTTGGTGGCGTAGTCGCGTTCGCGGAAATCCCGGTTCAGGCGGCGGCCTTCGGCGGCGCCGACCAGCCGCAGGCTGAGTTCGGCGGCCGAGAATTCGACCAGGCCGTCTTGCGCCGCGGCGGCCAGGGCGCGTTCAGCCCACCGGCGCAGGCGCCAGCGGGGCAGGCGGGGTTCTTCCACCCCGTACTGGACGGACAGGGACAGCTCAGGCTTCATTTTCGGAGGCGCGGTCGTAGGCGTCGACGATGCGGGCGACCAGCGGGTGGCGCACGACATCGCGGCTGGTGAACCGGGTGGTGGCGATGCCCTGGACGTCGTGCAGCACCTTGACCGCATGGGCCAGGCCGCTGTCCTGGCCGCGCGGCAGGTCCACCTGCGACGGATCGCCGGTGATGACGGCCTTGCTGCCGAAGCCGATCCGCGTCAGGAACATCTTCATCTGTTCCGGCGTGGTGTTCTGGGCTTCATCCAGGATGACGAAGGCATGGTTCAACGTGCGGCCGCGCATGTAGGCCAGCGGGGCGATCTCGATCGTCTGCTTTTCGAACAGGCGTTGCACCTTCTCGAAGCCCATCAGATCGTAGAGCGCGTCATACAGCGGGCGCAGATACGGGTCGACTTTCTGGGCCAGGTCGCCGGGCAGAAAGCCCAGGCGCTCGCCGGCTTCGACGGCCGGCCGGGTCAGCACCAGGCGCTGCACCGTGTCGCGTTCCATCGCGTCGATGGCGCAGGCCACGGCCAGCCAGGTCTTGCCGGTGCCAGCGGGGCCCACGCCAAAGGTGATGTCGTGCTTGAGGATGTTGTTCAGGTAGTCGCGTTGGCGCGGCGTGCGCGGGCGCAGGTCGCTGCGCTTGGTGCGCAGCGCGATGCCGTCGCTTTCGTCGTCCAGGGCGGGCAGCGGGTCGGCTTCGCGCGCCGGCTCGTCCTTTTGCTTCTCTTCCAGCCGTCCCACGCCGATCTCGACCAGGCCCAGCTGGATGTCGTCGACGGACAGGGCGCGGTGCACTGCCTGTTCGTGGAAGCGTCGCAATACCCGGCCGGCCAGTTCAGCCTGTTCGCCTTCGATGGTGACGCGGCTGCCGCGGCGCGAGAGCTTGACGCCCATGCCGTCGGCAAGCTGCCGCAGGTTTTCGTCCAGCGGGCCGCACAGATTGGCCAGGTGGGTGTTGTCGCCGTCCAGGTTGACGACGGCGGGCATGCTGCGACGGGCGCGGGAACGGGGAGTGGTCATTCGGCCTCTTGGGGAACGCGGTCCACGTCTGCCACCCGGGCGCGCAACGAATTGGTGTGCGCTTCGGTGATGATGACGTCGACCATTTGTCCGATGAGCCGCGCGGGCGCGGCGAAGTTCACGATGCGGTTGTTCTCGGTGCGGCCCATCAGTTCGTTGGGGTCGCGGCGCGAGGGGCCTTCCACCAGCAGGCGCTGGCGCGTGCCGACCATGTTGCGGGCGATGGTGGCCGCCTGCTCGTTGATCAGCGCCTGCAGGCGCTGCAGCCGGCGCAGCTTGACGTCTTGCGGCGTATCGTCGGTCAGGTCGGCCGCGGGCGTGCCCGGGCGGCGCGAGTAGACGAACGAGAACGAGGTGTCGAAACCGACGTCCTCGATCAGCTTCATCGTCTTTTCGAAGTCTTCTTCCGTTTCGCCGGGGAAACCCACGATGAAGTCGGACGACAGAGTCAGGTCGGGGCGGGCGGCGCGCAGGCGGCGGACCACCGACTTGAATTCCAGCGTGGTGTAGCCGCGCTTCATGCCGGCCAGCACCCGGTCGCTGCCGGCTTGCACGGGCAGGTGCAGGAACGACACCAGTTTGGGCAGGCGGGCGTAGGCGTCCACCATGCGCTGGGTCATTTCCTTGGGGTGCGAGGTCGTGTAGCGGATGCGTTCGATGCCGGGGATCTCGTGCACGTACTCCAGCAGCATGGCGAAGTCGGCGATGTCGTCCGTGCCTTCCATCTTGCCGCGGTAGGCGTTCACGTTCTGGCCCAGCAGCGTCACTTCCTTGACGCCCTGGTCGGCCAGGTCGGCCACTTCGACCAGCACGTCTTCGAAGGGGCGCGAGACTTCCTCGCCGCGCGTGTAAGGCACGACGCAGAAGCTGCAATACTTGCTACAGCCTTCCATGATCGAGACGAACGCGGTCGCGCCATCGACGCGCGGGGGCGGCATGTTGTCGAATTTTTCGATCTCGGGGAAGCTGATGTCCACCTGGGACCGGCCTTCGGCGCGGCGGCGCGCAATCAGGTCGGGCAGGCGGTGCAGGGTCTGCGGGCCGAACACCACGTCCACGTAGGGCGCGCGCTTGACGATGGCCGCGCCTTCCTGACTGGCCACGCAGCCGCCGACCCCGATCACCAGATTCGGGTTCGTTTTCTTCAAGTGCTGCACGCGGCCCAGGTCCGAGAAGACTTTTTCCTGCGCCTTCTCGCGCACCGAACAGGTGTTGAACAGGATGACGTCGGCCTCTTCCGGGTTGTCGGTCAGCTCAAGGCCCTGGTCGCCACGCAGCACGTCGGCCATCTTGTCCGAGTCGTACTCGTTCATCTGGCAGCCGAAGGTGCGGATATACAGCTTGCGGGGGGAGCCGGCGCCGGTGTTTTCGAGGGCGTCTGCGAGGGGAGAGGCGGCGTTGCCGCCGTCGGGCGCGTTGCCGCGCTTCAGGGAGGTAGCTTGCATGATGGTCGCCGTGACGGGTGTAGATCCCGGGGGCTGATGGGCTGGAAAGGCGGAATTTTAACCCTTGCGCGAAAATTGTTTCTTGGTGCCGCGGGCGGTCGCCGTTACGATAGCGGTCCGGCCGGCTTTCAGCGGGCGGTAATATTTCTCATTTTCTTTGAGCGGTACCGATGACACCCAATCCCATGACGCCTCCGGTCGCCGCTCCTGCGGCCCCCGCCGCGCCTGGCCTGCCCGTACCGGACGAAGTCCGCAATCCGTTCTCGTTGGCCACCTGGTTGCTGCTGGGCGTTGCCTTGGCTGCCGCGGCCGCTGCCTGCGCCCGCTGGGTGGATCTGCCGCTGGCCATCTGGATCAAGCAGTCGGTGTCCGACGGCGTGAACGAGTCCTTCGAATGGGTGGGGCAAATGGGCGAGAGCGGCCCGTACATCGGCGTGGCGCTGGCCTTTTACGTCGTTGGCCTGATCGGCCTGGCGCGCGGCTGGCGCAACCCCTTGCGCATGAGCTACGCCAGCATGGCGCGCGGCAGCCTGCTGATGCTGTCCACGATGGCCGTGGGCGGGCTGGTGGTGCTGGTGCTGAAACGGTCGGTGGCGCGGGCCCGTCCCGAATTGTTTTTCGAGAAAGGCATCTACGGGCTGGGCGAATCCTTTTCGCGCGTGCAGCAGTTCAATTCCTTTCCCTCCAGCCACACCTACGCCGCGTTCGCCGTGGCGGTCGTCCTGGGCATCCTGGCCCCGCGCTGGCGCGCGGCCTTCCTGCTGCTGGCGGCGCTGGTGGCGATGAGCCGGCTGGTCAATCTGGACCACTACCTGTCCGACGTAATGACCGCAGCGGGCATCGCCGTGCTGGTCGGCCACGTGTTGGCGCCTCGCGTGCTGTGCAGCAAGTACCAATGGCCGCTGCGCGCGCCGTGGCGGTGGTGGAAAAAGGGCTGAACGTCCGCAAGAATAGAAAAGGGCCGCGATCCATTCGCGGCCCTTTTTTCATGGCGTCGGAGGGGGCCCGTTTTAAGCGAAGCCCACCACCACGCGCCGGTTGGTGCGGCTCTTCTTTTCGATCTTGGTGACGGCGATGGCGCCGATCTCTGTCGTATTGCGCACGTGCGTGCCGCCACAGGGCTGGCGGTCGACGCCCGGGATGTCGATGATGCGGATCTTGGCGGTGCCGGCAGGAGGCGCGGCGCCCACGGTGCGAACCAGGTCGGGTTGCGCGGCCAGCTCTTCGGGCGTGATGCCGTTGACCGCGACGTCGAGGCCGCGGTTGATCAGCGCATTCAGCCGTTCGGTCAGATCCGTCTTTTCCAACGTGGACTCGGGCAGGTCGAAATCGATGCGAGCGGAATCGGGCGAGATGCTGCACCCGGTCACCGGCGCGGGCACCAGGGAACCCAGCAAATGCAGACAGGTGTGCAGGCGCATCAGCCGGTGGCGGCGCGCCCAGTCGATGGACACGGTGACGCGGTCGCCGACTTGCAGGGCGGCGTCGCCGTCCAGCACGTGGAGGATACGTTGGCGGTCGTCGGCGTAGACGGTGTCCGTCAGCGTCAGGACGCGGCCGTCCGCCAGGGTCAGCGTGCCGCTGTCGCCCGCTTGGCCGCCGCTGCGCGCATAGCAGACGGTCTCGTCCAGTTCGATGCCCTCGGGATTCACGGCGATGACGGTGGCGTCGCACTGGCCCAGGTAGGGCTCGTCGTCGAATCGTTTGCGGGTGGCGGGCATAGGATGGTCTCCGGTTTGGGGTGTTGAATTGTTGTTATCGGGTGGGGTCATGCCAGGGTCATGCCAGCGTCTTGACGCCCTGGAGGGTCTCGATCTGCGCCCACAGGCGCGGGGTGCCGCTGGCTTGTTCAAGGTCGATCAGGGTGTCTGCGCCCATCCAGGTCAGTCCCTGGCGCAGCAGGCCGGCCTGCGGATGGCTGCCCGTCAGGCGGACCAGCTTCAAGGGTTGGCGCGGCAGGCTGATGCCGGGGTAGGCGTCCACGTCCCATTGGATCAGCGTGGGCAGGAGGCCATCGCCTGCGGCATGGCCGGCTTCGCGCCAGACAGGCAGGCTGCCATCGTCCGGCACCGTCAAGCGCCAGCGCAGGTCGCCCCGGGTCATGGGGATGACGGGCGCGATGCGCTCGGGATGCTCGGCCTGCATGCGGGTCAGGTCCATGGGCGCTTCGACCCGCGCCGCCCAGTGCGCCAGGAACGGCCCCTGTTCCAGGCGCGCGCGCACGTCGCCCTGGTCAAGTCCAAACCAGCGCGCACGCTCGGGCGGCGGCGCATCGGGATCGATGGCGATCACTTCCAGGTAGATGCCGTCGGCCATGCCCAGCACCCGGTTATGGGTGCCCATGCGCGGGTGGACGCCGCCGCCTTGCGGCGCGATGCCCAGGAGGTCTGCAACGTATTGCGTGCCGCTGGCAAGGTCCGCCGCGGCGATGACGAGATGATCGATGGATAGTTTCATGGTGTTGCTATGGTAGCCAATGCTGGCGCATTCGTACCCGTACACCGGTAAGCGGACGGTCGGTACAGTGGCCGGGTCAGGCGGTGACCGTGATGGCGGCAGTGTCGGACTGGCGGGCTTTGCGCACGCGGATCTCTACATGCTGGTCCAGAGAGACCAGCGCTTGCATCAGCCGCTCCAACGAGACGTTCAGCAACTTGTAGCGCCGGATCTGCGACACCTTGGGCTGGGTCATGCCGGTCAGCGTGGCAACTTCGGTTTGATTCAGGCCGCGTTGGTCGATCAAATCATTGAATTTGATGGCTAATTGGACTTTCGCGGTCAGGTCGGCAGCGTCCTCAAAACCCAGGTCGTATAAGACGTTGCGGGTGCTCGTGCTTGATTGGGTCATCGGGGGCTCCTGTTTGGGGCGTTACGGGCCAACGGCCTGATTGAATGACATACAACTGCATGCCCATGCTTTTTTGAACGGCCACGGGGAACGTCTTGAAGTCTTTCTTGGAGGAGCCTTCCCAATGCAACGCCCTAGGGCAGTCGGTTTTCATGAATATACCTGTTCGGATATATAAGTCAATCTGCCTTCTTGGCGAGAGCGGCCAAGGTAATCGGACATAGGACAATGCGGCTAGTCGTGGAAACCGAGGCCTGCCTCGGCTTTCCACGGGCTCAGAAAGCAAAAAACCCGTCGCAAGCGACGGGTTTTTGTTTAACGCGCGAGGCAGGTCAGGCGACTTCGCCTTCTTCGCCATCCTTCTTGACCGGCTTGATCAGGTCTTCGCGCTTGACGCCCATCCACATGGCCAGCGCGGCGGCGACGAACACCGACGAGTAGATACCGAACCAGATGCCGATGGTGAGCGCCATGGCGAAGTAGTGCAGGGTGGGGCCGCCGAAGAACAGCATGGCCAGCACCATCATCTGCGTCGAACCGTGCGTGATGATGGTTCGCGAGATGGTTTGCGTGATGGCGCTGTTGATCACTTCGTGCACGTCCGCCTTGCGGTACTTGCGGAAGTTCTCGCGGATCCGGTCCATGATGACCACGGATTCGTTCACGGAGTAACCCAGCACCGCCAGCACGCCCGCCAGCACCGACAGCGAGAATTCCCACTGGAAGAACGCGAAGAAGCCCAGGATGATCACCACGTCGTGCAGGTTGGCGATCACGCCGGCGACGGCGAACTTCCATTCGAAGCGGAAGCCCAGGTAGACCATGATGCCGATGACCACCACCAGCAAGGCCATCAGGCCGTTGTGCAGCAGCTCCTGGCCGACTTGCGGACCGACGAATTCCACGCGGCGCAGTTCGACGCCGGAATCAGCCGTCTTCAGCGCGGCCATGACGGTTTCGCTTTGGGTCGCCGACGTTTGGCCTTCCTGCAGCGGCAGGCGGATCATTACGTCGTGCGAGGTGCCGAAGTTCTGCACCTGGAAGTCGGTGTAGCCCAGCTTGGACACCACGCCGCGCACGTTTTCAAGCTGCGCCGTCTGGGCGTAGTTGACTTCCATGACCGTGCCGCCGGTGAATTCGATCGACAGGTGGAACCCGCGGGTCACGATGAAGAAGACCGCCAGGATGAACGTGACGAGACTGATGATGTTCAGCACCAACGCATGGCGCATGAACGGGATAGTGCGGTGAATCCGGAAAAATTCCATTTTTCGCCTTCGGTTCTTTGCTGTGGCGGACGGCTTGCGCCGCCCGCTTTATGTTCAGTTTGCCTTCGGTTTCCAGATTTCACCGATGGAGATCGTGGTGAGCTTCTTCTTGCGGCCGTAGTACAGGTTGGCCAGGGCGCGCACGCCCACCACCGACGAGAACATCGAAGTCAGGATGCCCAGGCAGTGCACCACGGCGAAGCCCCGGATCGGGCCCGAACCGAAGGCCAGCAGCGCCAGGCCCACGATGAGCGTCGTGAGGTTCGAGTCAAGAATGGTGCCCCAGGCGCGTTCGAACCCCTGATGGATGGCTTGCTGCGGCGTGGCGCCCGCCCGCAACTCTTCCCGTATCCGCTCGTTGATCAGCACGTTCGAGTCAATGGCCATGCCGAGCGTCAGCGCGATAGCGGCGATGCCTGGCAGGGTGAGCGTGGCCTGCAGCATGGACAGCAGCGCCAGCAGCAGCAGCACGTTCAGGGTCAGGCCGACCGTGGAGAACACGCCGAACAGGTGGTAGTACAGGATGATGAAGACGGCGATGGCCAGGAAACCGTACAACGTCGAATGGAAGCCCTTCGAGATGTTGTCGGCGCCCAGGCTCGGGCCGATGGTGCGTTCTTCGATGATGGACATCGGTGCGGCCAAGGCGCCTGCGCGCAGCAGCAGGGCGGTGTCGGCGGCTTCCTCGGAGCTCATGCTGCCCGAGATCTGCACCTGGCCGCCCGCGATTTCGCTGCGGATGACCGGCGCCGTGACCACTTCGCCCTTGCCGTTTTCGAACAGCAGGATGGCCATGCGCTTGCCGATGTTGTCGCGGGTGACGTCGCGGAAGATGCGAGCGCCCTTGGAATCCAGCGTCAGGTGGACGGCGGCCTGCTGCGTTTGGGAATCGCGGCCCGGCTGGGCGTCTTGCAGGTTTTCACCCGTCAGGACGACCTGGCGGCGGACCAGGATCGGACGGCCGTCGCGGTCGTTGTAGCGTTCCAGGCCGAAGGGCACGGTGCCGCCCAGCAGCGCGGCTTGCGCGGTGGGGGTGTCGTCGACCATGCGGATTTCAAGCGTGGCGGTCCGGCCCAGCAGTTCCTTGGCCTTGGCCACGTCCTGCACGCCGGGCAGCTGCACCACGATGCGGTCGGACCCTTGCTGCTGGATGACGGGTTCGGCCACGCCCAGTTCGTTGATCCGGTTGTGCAGGGTGTTGATGTTCTGCTTCAGCGCGGAATCCTGCACGCGCTGGACGGCGGCCGGGTTCAGGGCGCCCATCAGCAGCTGCTTGCCGTTTTCTTCGCGTTCGGTGAATTCCAGGTCGGGCAGGCGGGTGCGCAGGGTCGAGATGGCGCGGTCGCGATCGTCCGTGTTGGCGAAGGTGGCGGCAACGCCCATGCCCGAGCGTTCGACGCCGGCCACGTTGACCTTCTGGTCGCGCAGCACCGAACGCACGTCGGCGGCCAGCGAGTCGTAGCGGGCGGTCAGGGCGCCTTGCATGTCGACCTGCAGCAGGAAGTGCACGCCGCCGCGCAAGTCCAGGCCCAGGTACATGGGCTTGGGGGCGAACCAGCCCATCGCGCGCATCCAGGCGGGCGACGCGGGCAGCAGGTTCAGCGCCACGGTGTAGTGCGGGTCGCCGGCGACGGTGTTCAGGGATTTGTCGATCAGGTCGCGAGCCTGCAATTGCAGGTCGGTCGACGTGAAGCGGGCGCGCACGGTGCCGAGCGTGCCGTTGGTTTCGAAGAAAACCCCTTCATTGGGGATCTTGGCGTCCGTCAGGATCTGCTCGACCCGGCTCAGCATGGCCGGATCCACCTTGATGGTGGCCTTGGCGCTGGAAACCTGGACGGCAGGCGATTCGCCGTAGAAATTGGGAAGCGTGTACAGCAGGCCAATGATGACCGCGATCAGGACCGTAATGTACTTCCAGAGGGGATAGCGGTTCATTGCCGGCTACTTCATGTAAGAGTGATGAAAGGGCCGCCCGAGCGGCAAGCGCAGCGGGCGGCGGTAGGCACCATCGGACAAAAGAGCCCGACGGGGCTCCTATGGGACGCTTACAGGGCCTTGATGGTTCCCTTGGGCAGCACGGTCGAAACCGACGATTTCTGCATGATCACTTCCACCGGCTTGTCGGCCAGTTCGGAGACTTCAACAGTCACATAGCTGTCGTTGACCTTGGTGACCTTGCCGAGCATGCCGCCGGCGGTGACCACTTCGTCACCCTTGGCCAGGGCGGCGATCAGGTTACGGTGCTCTTTCTGGCGCTTCATCTGGGGACGGATCATCAGGAAATAGAGGATCACGAACATCAAGACGATGGGCAGCATGCCCATCAGCGCATTGCCTTCAGGGGCGGCGGCTTGGGCCACGACGAGGCTGGCGGTATCGATAACGGACATTGAATTCTCCTGCGTTTAAGTCTGTTTGGGTTGTTTATTGCCTGGGCTGGCCATGCCCGGATTTTCTATGCCATGAAGGATCATGGCGGGTCACGGCGAGTCACGGCCATACTTTAGCTGTGTTTTTATGCACCCATCCCCGCGCGAGCCATGGATAGGGCAAGCCGACTATTGTATCTATCTTATTGCTGGCCTTTCACTAGGGAGGGATCCCAATCAATGGGGGCGAATCCAGGATAGAAAAGCCCCTGACTGAAAAAAGGGTCCACGGCGCTCAGGCTTGCAGCCCCCGGGGGATGCATTTACCGCCGGTTAACCCGGCGGTAAATGGCCCCGGATCACTCGATGCCGCGGGCGCGGTCGGCGGCGAATTGGGCGCGCCAGGCGTCGAAGCGGCCTTCGGCGATGGCTTCGCGCATTTCCTTCATGATGGTCAGGTAGAAATGCAGGTTGTGCAGCGTATTGAGCCGTGCGCCGGTGATTTCGTTGGCGCGCTGCAGGTGATGCAGGTAGGCGCGCGAGAAATTGGCGCAGGTGTGGCATGCGCAGCTGGGGTCCAGCGGACGGGTGTCGTCGCGGTACTTGGCGTTGCGGATCTTGACGTCGCCGAAGCGGGTGAACAGCCAGCCGTTGCGGGCGTTGCGGGTGGGCATGACGCAGTCGAACATGTCCACGCCGCGCGAGACGCCTTCGACCAGGTCTTCCGGCGTGCCCACGCCCATCAGGTAGCGGGGCGCCTGGGCCGGCAGCTTGGGCGTCACGTGCGCCAGGATGCGCATCATGTCTTCCTTGGGCTCGCCCACCGACAGGCCGCCGATGGCGTACCCATGGAAGCCGATGTCCTGCAGGCCGGCCAGGGATTCGTCGCGCAGCGCTTCGTACATGCCGCCCTGGACGATGCCGAAGAGCGCGTTGGGGTTGCCCAAGCGGTCGAATTCCTCGCGCGAGCGGCGCGCCCAGCGCAATGACATGCGCATCGAGCGGGCGGCTTCCTCCACCGTGGCGGGGCGGCCGTCGATCTCATAGGGCGTGCATTCGTCGAACACCATGACGATGTCGGAATTCAGCGAGCGCTGGATGCGCATGGATTCTTCCGGCGTCAGGAACAGGCGCGCGCCGTCGATGGGCGAGGCGAATTTCACGCCTTCCTCGGTGATCTTGCGCATGCCTTGCAGGCTGAACACCTGGAAACCGCCGGAATCGGTCAGGATCGGCTTGTCCCACTGCATGAAGCCGTGCAGGCCGCCATGCTTTTCCATGATCTCCGTGCCCGGGCGCAGCCACAGGTGGAACGTGTTGCCCAGCACGATCTGCGAGCCGATCTCTTTGAGCTCGTGCGGCATCATGGCCTTGACGCTGCCATAGGTGCCGACAGGCATGAAGATGGGGGTTTCGACCACGCCGTGGTTCAGCGTGATGCGGCCGCGGCGGGCGCCGCCGTCAGTGGCGAGCAGTTCGAAGTTCAGTCCGGTCATGAGGCAGGGGATTCAATGAACATGGCGTCGCCATAGCTGAAGAAGCGGTAGCGCTGGGCTACCGCATGGGCGTAGGCGCGGCGGATCGGCTCGACGCCGGCCAGCGCCGACACCAGCATCAGCAGGGTCGACTGGGGAAGGTGGAAGTTGGTGACCAGCGCGTCCACGACGCGGTACTGGTAGCCCGGGGTGATGAACAGGCGCGTGTCGCCCTGGGCGGCGGCCAGCGGCACCCCGGGCGCCGTGCGGCCTTCGGTCTGAGCGGCGGCAGATTCCAGGGCGCGCACGCTGGTCGTGCCGACGGCGATCACGCGGCCGCCACGGGCGCGGGCGGCGGCGATGGCATCCACCGTGGCTTGCGGCACCGTGAACCATTCGGCGTGCATGATGTGGTCGGCCAGGTTGTCCACGCGCACCGGCTGGAACGTGCCCGCGCCCACGTGCAGCGTGACGAACGCGCGCTCCACGCCCAGGTCGGCCAGGCGGTCCAGGGTAGGCTGGTCGAAGTGCAGGCCGGCGGTGGGCGCCGCCACGGCGCCGGGTTCGCGGGCGTAGACGGTCTGATAGCGGTCGTCGTCGCCGGCGTCGGCCGCGTGCGTGATGTAGGGCGGAAGCGGCGTGGCGCCGTGGGCGTCCAGCAAGTCCAGCACGGGGCCGGGGAAGCGGATGTCGAACAGATCGCCCTCGCGGCCCAGCACCGTGGCGTCGAAGGCGTCGGCCAGGCGCAGCACCATGCCGGGGCCGGGCGATTTACTGGCGCGCACATGGGCCAGGACCCGGTCGGTCTCGGTGATGCGTTCGACCAGGACCTCGATCTTGCCGCCGGTGATCTTGTGGCCCGGCAGGCGGGCCTTGATGACGCGGGTGTCATTGAAGATAAGCAGGTCGCCCGCGCGCAGCAGGCCGGCCAGATCGGCGAATTGCCGGTCGTGCAGCTGGCTGGCGCCGTCCAGGTGCAGCAGGCGGCTGCCCGTGCGTTCGGCGGCAGGCGTCTGCGCGATGAGTTCGGGCGGCAGCTCGTAATTGAAATCGGAAACGGTCAGGGACTGGGTCACGCGGGTATCTGTCTGTCTGAGGGGGGGCGGCCCGGCAAAAACCGCGGGCCGCGCCGGCCGGGCCGGCTCGGGGCAACCCGATATTGTAAAGGGGACAGTTAATAGGGGCGGAACCATGGCGAAACGCCGCGTCCCGCCGTATAACTGCGTTCTACGCCGTAGCGGATCGGCGCAATGCAAAAAACGACATCCGCGTACCCAAGGAGACACCGCATGACCCCTCGTCGCACCCTGATGGCCGCCGCCCTGGCGGCCTTACTGGCTATGGGCGCCGCGCCCGCGCTGGCGCAAGTGAAGATCGGCGCCACCCTGTCCACCACCGGCCCGCAAGCGTCGCTGGGCATTCCCGAGCGCAATACCATCAGCCTGCTGCCCACCGAAATCGGCGGCGTGAAGGTCGAATACGTCGTGCTGGATGACGCGTCCGATACCACGCGGGCCGTCAGCAATTCGCACAAGCTGATCTCCGAGAACAAGGTGGACCTGATCGTCGGCTCCACCACGACGCCCAACACGATGGCCATGCTGGATACCGTGGCGACCGGCACGACGCCGGTGATCACGCTGGCCTCGTCGGCCCGGCTGATCGAACCGGTGGACGACAAGCGGCGCTGGGTGTTCAAGACGCCGCACTCCGATTCGCTGATGGCCGAGGGCATTGCGCGCCATGCCGCGGCCAATGGCGTCAAGAAGCTGGCCTTCGTCGGCTTCAACAACGCCCTGGGCGAGACATTCTGGGTGGAAATCGAAAAAGCCGCCAAGAAGCACGGCATCGAGGTCGTCGGCAAGGAGAGCTTTGCGCCGACCGACACGTCGGCCGTGGCCCAGACCCTGAAGCTGATCGGCGCAGCGCCGGATGCCGTGGTGGTCGGCGCCTCCGGCACCCCGGCCGCCATGCCGGCCCGCGACCTGCGCGAACGCGGGTTCAAGGGCAAGATCTATTTCAACCACGGCGTGGCCAATAACGATTTCCTGCGCGTGTGCGGCACGGCGTGCGAGGGCGCGTGGGTGCCGGTGGGGCCGGTGATGGTGGCCGACCTGCTGCCCGACAACAACCCCGTCAAGGCCACGGCGCAGGCCTTCGCCAAGAAGTACGAGGCCGCCAACGGCGCGGGCAGTGTGTCGCTTTTTGCCGCCTATACCTGGGACGTGGGCCTGTTGCTGCAACAGGCCATCCCCGTGGCCGTGAAGACAGCCAAGCCCGGCACGCCCGAGTTCCGGGCGGCGCTGCGCGACGCGCTGGAAAACGTCAAGAACCTGCCCACCGCGACGGGCGTGGTCAGCATGAGCCCCACCGACCATAACGGGCTGGACGAACGGGCGCTGGTGATGGCGACCGTCGCGTCCGGCAAGTGGCGGCTTCAATAAAGCGCGCGGCGGGCGGGGGCCTCCCGCCCGCAACCGTCCCAGGTTTTGTATGCTCTCGGTTTTGCAGGACTAGCAACTGGGTGGACGCAGCATGACGGGACAAGCGAAAAAGCGGGTGGGCGGGCTGATGCAATGGCTGGCCGGCGGGCTGCTGACCCTGTCGGCGGGCGCGGCTTGCGCGCAGGTCCAGGGCCTGCCGCCCAATGTGGTGAACGCCTGGAAGGCCAGCAAGCTGCCCGACAGTTCGCTGTCGCTGGTGGTGCAGGAGCTGGGCGGGCCGCGCATGGTGGCCCTGAACGCCAAGGAATCCCGCAACCCCGCGTCGGTCATGAAACTGGTCACGACGTGGGCCGCGCTATCCGAACTGGGGCCCAACTACGTCTGGCGCACCGAATTCATGACGGCGCCCGGCGCCCGGCCCGACGCCAAGGGCGTGCTGGCCGGCCCGCTGTACCTGCGCGCCGGGGGCGATCCCCAATTTCTGATGCAGGATTTGTGGGCCTTGCTGCGTGAATTGCGCCTGCGCGGGGTCAAGCAGATCAATGATCTCGTCATCGACCGCAGCATTTTCGGCCAGGTCGCCACCGACCCCGGCGCCTTTGACGGCGCTCCGGACCGCGCCTACAACGCCAGCCCCGACGCCCTGATGGTGGGTTTCGGCGCGCTGCGCCTGCTGTTCACGCCGGACCCCGCCGCCCATAAATGGGTGCCGCTGATCGATCCGCCGTTGCCCGGCCTGAAGATCGAGGGCAACGTGGAATGGAGCGACGTCCGCTGCCCGGGCCCGCCGGTGGTGACGACGGATCCGCTGATCACCCAGCAGGGCGTGACGATCCGCGTCGGCGGCAAGGTGGCCGGCTCTTGCGGCGAATTCAGCCTGTATCGCCTGGCGCTATCGCAGCCCGACTACGCCACCGAGATTTTCCGCATGCTCTGGAAAGAGCTGGGCGGCACCTTCAAGGGACAGGTCCGGGCCGGCATGGTGCCGGCGGACGCCGTGGTGCTGGCCTCGCACGATTCTCCCACCCTGGCGGAGGTGATCCGCCAGATCAATAAGCGCAGCAATAACGTCATGGCGCGCACGCTGCTCTTGACGCTGGGCGCGGAAAAGGGCCGCCGGCCGGCCACCGTGACCAGCAGCGAGGCGGTGGCCAAGGGGCTGCTGGCCAAGCAGGGGCTGGACATGCCCGAACTCGTCATCGACAACGGCGCCGGCCTGTCGCGCGAGGCCCGGGTGTCGGCCGACAGCCTGGCGTCCATGCTGACGGTGGCCTGGAATTCGCCCGTCATGCCGGAGTACATTTCGTCCTTCGCCATCGCCGGGGTGGACGGCACCGTGCGCCGCCGTCTGAAGGGCGACGGCACGGTGGGCATGGCCCACCTGAAGACCGGGTCGTTGCGCGACGTGCGCTCGATCGCCGGTTACGTGCTGGGCGCCAGCGGCAAGCGCTACGTGGTGGTCAGCATCGTCAACCACGAACAGGCGGGCGCCGTCCGCGCTTTTGACGACGCCCTCATCGCGTGGCTAGCCGATCAATAGGCCAATTTTCCTAAACCGATTACGATCCTTGGGTGCGACCCGATAGCCGACGCAAGTGTGTTGCGCTGTTCGGGTGGCGCCTGAGGCGAAAAACCCCGTCTTTTCAATATTCTGGAGTGTTACGCACATGCCTGTGCACGAAATCCGCCATCCGTTGATCCGCCATAAGCTCGGGATCATGCGTCGCGCCGACCTCAGCACCAAGAGCTTTCGAGAGTTGTCGCAGGAAGTCGGCGCGCTGCTGACTTACGAAGCGTCCAAGGACCTGCCGCTGGCGCCGGCCACCGTGGAAGGCTGGTGTGGCCAGGTCCAGGTCGAGAAGATCGCCGGCAAGAAAGTCACCGTGGTGCCCATCCTGCGTGCCGGCATCGGCATGCTGGATGGCGTGCTCAGCCTGATTCCGGGCGCCAAGGTCAGCGTGGTGGGCGTGGCCCGCAACGAAGAGACGCTCGAAGCGCACACCTATCTGGAACGCCTGGTCGGTGAACTGGACCAGCGCCTGGCCCTGATCGTCGATCCCATGCTGGCAACCGGCGGTTCGATGGTTGCCGCCATCGACCTGCTCAAGCGCGCCGGCTGCAAGGAAATCCGCGCGCTCGTCCTGGTGGCGGCGCCCGTTGGCATCGACGCCGTGCTGGCCAAGCACCCGGATGTGCATATCTACACGGCATCCATCGATGATGGCCTGAACGAGCACGGATACATCATGCCCGGGCTGGGCGATGCGGGCGACCGGATCTTCGGTACGACCCAGAAGACGGAGTGACGGTTATCGGGTGATGGGTTGCGCGCGCTGGGGGCGGTGCTGTTGCATTTGCCGCCCGCGCGCTGCACCCATCAAGCCGCCAGCCGTTGCGGGCGGCCGTCGATATGCTGGCCGAACCATTGCAATTGCGGCGCCAGGCCGGCGACTTCGCCCACGATCAGCAGAGCGGGCGACCGGATTCCGTGCTCGGCGGCCAGGCGGGGCAGGGCCTCAAGCGTGCCCGACAGTACGCGCTGTTCGGGCCGGCTGCCGTTTTCGATCAGCGCGAACGGCGTCTGCGCCGAGCGGCCATGGCGTAACAGGCGCCCGGTCAGCAGATCCAGCTGGCCCACTCCCATATAGAACGCCAGCGTCTGCCGCTCGCGTGCCAGCGCAGGCCAGTCCAGATTGTCTTCGTCCTCGCGGCAATGCGCCGTGATCAGCCGGACCGACTGCGCATGCTCGCGATGCGTCAGCGGGATGCCGGCATAGGCCGCACAGGCCAGCGCGGCGGTGATGCCGGGCACCACTTCATAGCGCACGCCATGCGCGCGCAGATATTCCAATTCTTCGCCGCCCCGTCCAAAGATGAACGCGTCGCCGCCTTTCAGGCGCACCACGCGCCGGCCCGCCTGTGCGTGTTCCACCAGCAGCGCG
Organism: Achromobacter sp. FW305-C-13; assembly: GCF_058783475.1. NCBI lineage: Bacteria > Pseudomonadati > Pseudomonadota > Betaproteobacteria > Burkholderiales > Alcaligenaceae > Achromobacter > Achromobacter sp. FW305-C-13. The sequence continues at coordinate 1,377,003 of NZ_JBYSYN010000002.1, forward strand.
TGGATGCGTGCCTGGGTGGCGTGATGGTTTTCGCCGGGCAGCTTGCCGACCGGCACGCGGTCGGCATCGCGGCGCGCCAGCGACATGATGTCGTCGCTGACCAGGCGGTCATACAGAATGACGTCGGCTTCGTTCAGGGCGCGCAGCGCCTTCAGCGTCAACAGGCCGGGGTCCCCCGGGCCTGCCCCCACCAGCACCACGCTGCCGTCGGCGGGCGCCAGCGGCGCAGCCAGTGCATCGGCCAAGGCGGCTTCAGCCCGGGTGGGCTGTTGCTGGCGCAGAAATCCGGCCACGGGGCCGTCCAGCAGCCAGTCATAGAAGCGGCGGCGCGCGCCCAGGTCGGGGTGGCTGGCCCGGATGCGCTTGCGATAGGTAGCGGCCAGGCCGGCCAGTTGGCCCAGCGTGTGGTCGAACAGCGATTCGATGCGTTCGCGGATGCGGCGCGCCAACACGGGCGCCACGCCCGAGGACGAAATGGCCACGATGACGGGCGACCGGTCCACGATGGACGGTACCTGAAAGGAGGACAGTTCCGGGTCGTCGACCACGTTGGTGAAGATGCGGCGGGCGCCGGCGGCTTCGGATACGGCGGCGTTGGCAGCGCGGTCGTCGGTGGCGGCGACCACCAGCCAGACGTCGTCCAGCCAGGCAGGATCAAACCGGCCAGCCAAGTGGCGGATCCGGCCTTCGGCGGCCAGTGCAACCAGCGCCGGCGTCAGTTCCGGCGCACCCACGACGACCTCGGCCGAGGCTTCCAGCAGGGCCAGCGTCTTGCGCTCGGCCACGGCGCCACCACCCACCACCAGCACCAGCCGCTCTTTCAAGTCGGCAAAAATCGGGAAAAGCTTCATCAAATGCCCGCCCCGGGCGTACCCGGCGAAATATCAGCTGATCATAGGGAGGGGGGTACATCCCCACAACTTTTGATTTCTTGAATCCATATAGCTAAAAATCATGTAGCTAGCCTTTGCCCAGCCATTGGCTCATTTCGACGACTTCGCGGGCGACTTCCCCCAGGCGCTTCTGGCTCTGCATGGCGCGCTCACGCAACAGGCGATGCGCCTCGTCTTCGGGAATGGCGCGCGCCTTCATCAATATTCCTTTCGCCCTTTCCACCCATTGCCTGTCGGCCAGGCGCAATTGCGCGTCGCGCAATTCTTCGCGGCGAGACTTCTCCATGGCGAAGCGCTCGATCGCCACCGTCAGCAGCGGTTCGATGCGGGCCGCCGGCACGTCGCCCACGACATAGGCGGCGACACCCGCCCGCAATGCACTGCGGATGGTGTCGCGGTTGCCGTTGTCGGTGAACATCACGACCGGGCGGTCGCTGTGCTCACTGGCCACACAGACGTTTTCCAGCGTGTCGCGCCCAGGGGCGTCGCTGTCGATCAGCACCACGTCGGGGGCGGCCTCGGCGATGGCGGCGGCCAGATCCATGCCGGGCGCCATTTCAGAGACGATGCGCACGCCCGCCGCGGCAAGCGTTTGCCGCAGCGATACCGCGCGTCCTTCGCCATCGTTAAGCAGCATGACTTTCAGCATGAGATCCCCCAGATGCTTTCAATCATGCAAGTTCCGTGCCATCTCCATGGCGTGCGGGGCTCAGCGCCCGGGCACAGCCGCAGGGCGTTAGCCGCACAGGCGTGGTGCACTGCCGCATCCGGGCATGCACCAACTTGGTTCGCGTGCGGTTTCCTGAACCCAAGTGGAGGGTGCGCGACGTGGGCGTAAAGCCAGTGCTGGCGCGGGGTCCAGGCGAATGTCGGCGAAAAACCAGCGGGTTGGCACAGTGATTGCTTAAGTGGAACCAGGGGGCCAACGACGGTCGCCCGACGCAACGCGCCGCACTACGCGGCAAGGAACAACGACGTTCCGCAGCGCCAATGGACACGGTTCCATGGCGCGCGGGACGTTTTTTTTTGCCAGGAGCCATGCATGACGCCAGTGACACGTAGCCCCTCCACCCGACCCGCCGCCAGCGCGGACCTGACCGCTGACGCCGGCCGCCGCAAGTGGTTGAGCGGAACGGCGCGCGCGGTCGCGGGCGCCAGCCTGCTGTCGCTGGTCGATCCGCTGGTGCGCGCCGGCGCCTGGGCGGCGGGCACCGACGCGCCGGAAAAGACCGAAGTGAAGATCGGTTTCATCCCGCTGACTGATTGCGCCTCGGTGGTGATGGCGTCGGTACTGGGCATCGACAAGAAGTATGGCGTGACGATCACCCCGTCCAAGGAAGCCTCGTGGGCAGCGGTGCGCGACAAGCTCATGAACGGCGAGCTGGACATGGCGCACGTGCTGTACGGCCTGGTCTATGGCGTGCATATGGGCGTGGGCGGGCCGAAGAAGGATATGGCGGTGCTGATGAACCTGAACCAGAATGGCCAGGCGATCACGCTGTCGAACAAGTTGCTGCAGGCTGGCGCGCGGGACGGCGAATCGCTGGCCAAGCTGATGGCCTCGGACAAGCGCGAATACACCTTCGCGCAGACTTTCCCGACCGGCACGCACGCCATGTGGCTGTACTACTGGCTGGCGACCTACGGCATCCATCCGATGAAGGACGCGAAGGTCATCACGGTGCCGCCGCCCCAGATGGTGGCGAACATGCGCGTGGGCAATATGGACGGTTTCTGCGTGGGCGAACCCTGGGGGGCGCGCGCCATCATGGACAAGATCGGCTTTACCGCCGTGACCACGCAGGGCATCTGGCAGGACCATCCGGAAAAGGTGCTGGGCACCAGCGCGGAATTCGTGTCGCGCAACCCGAACACGGCGCGGGCCGTCACCGCGGCGATTCTCGAGGCTGGCAAGTGGATCGACGCGTCGCCCGCCAACCGGCAGAAGACGGCCGAGACCATTGCCGCCAAGTCCTATGTGAATACGGATGCCAGCGGCATCGTGGACCGCATGCAGGGCCGCTATGAAGACGGCCTGGGCAAGTCATGGACCGACGAGCACGCCATGCGCTTTTACGCGGAGGGTTCGGCCAACTTCCCGTACCTGAGCGACGGCATGTGGTTCCTGACGCAGCACAAGCGCTGGGGCCTGCTGAAAGAGCATCCCGACTATCTGGCGATGGCCAGGCAGGTCAACCGCATCGACATCTACAAGCAGGCCGCATCCGCCGCCGGGGTGGCGCTGCCCGCCAGCGAGATGCGCAGCGCCAAGTTCATCGACGGCGTGGTGTGGGACGGCAGCAACCCCGCGGCGTATGCCGACGGGTTCAAGGTCAAGGCCTGAGCGGCCGGTACAGAGAAGGGGCATGCAATGTCTACCGTAACGAATGTGGGCCGCGGCGAGGCGATGTTCGCCGCCGGGCGCGAGCGGCTGGAGTCCGTGCTGAAGGCCGTGGCGGGCCCGGTGGCCGGCTTCGCGCTGTTCGTGCTGGTGTGGCAGGTGGTGGCCATGCGGATTCCGGAGATCCCGACACCGGGCGTGACCTGGCACGCGGCCGTGGAACTGTTCTCGGATCCGTTCTATGACAACGGCCCCAACGACAAGGGCATCGGCTGGAACCTGCTGGCGTCGCTGGAGCGCGTGGCGATCGGCTTCGGGCTGGCGGCGGTGATCGGCATCCCGGTCGGGTTTGCCATCGGCCGATATGCCGCGATCAGCGCCATGTTCTCGCCCATCGTGAGCCTGCTGCGTCCGGTGTCGCCGCTGGCTTGGCTGCCGCTGGGGCTGCTGCTGTTCAAGGCGGCCAATCCGGCTGCGATCTGGGCCATTTTCATCTGTTCGATCTGGCCGATGATCATCAACACCGCGGTGGGCGTGTCGCGCGTGCCGCAGGACTACCTGAACGTGGCGCGGGTGCTGAACCTGTCGGAATGGAAGGTCACGACCAAGGTGCTGCTGCCGGCGGTGCTGCCCTACATGCTGACCGGGGTGCGCCTGTCCATCGGCACCGCGTGGCTGGTGATCGTGGCGGCGGAAATGCTGACCGGCGGTACGGGCATCGGCTTCTGGCTGTGGGACGAGTGGAACAACCTGAAGGTGGAGCACATCGTCATCGCCATCTTCGTGATCGGCATCGTGGGCTTGCTGCTGGAAACCCTGCTGGTCGCGCTGGCGCGCCGATTCACCTATACCGAGGAATAGGCCATGAAGAAATTCGTACGCATCGAACGCGTCGGCCAGACGTTCACCACCCGCAAGGGCGCCTTCGTGGCGCTGCGCGACATCGACCTGACCGTTGAACAGGGCGAGTTCATCACGCTGATCGGCCATTCGGGTTGCGGCAAGTCCACGTTGCTGAACCTGATCGCCGGGCTGACGCGCCCCACCAGCGGCGTGCTGCTGTGCGCCGAACGCGAGATCACCGGACCGGGGCCGGATCGGGCCGTCGTGTTCCAGAACCACTCGCTGCTACCCTGGCTGACCTGCTTCCAGAACGTGTACCTGGCGGTGGAACGCGTCTTTGGTGGCAAGGAAAAGCGCCCGCAATTATCTGAGCGCACGCGCGCCGCGCTGGAACTGGTGGGCTTGCTGCCGGCGCAGAACAAGCTGCCGCGGGAAATCTCGGGCGGCATGAAGCAGCGCGTGGGCATTGCGCGGGCGCTGGCGATCGAACCGGGCGTGTTGCTGATGGACGAACCGTTCGGCGCCCTGGATGCGCTGACGCGCGCGCACCTGCAGGACGAATTGCTGAAGATCGTGGCCAAGACGCGCACGACCACCATCATGGTCACGCACGATGTGGACGAAGCCGTGTTGTTGTCCGACCGCATCGTCATGTTGACCAACGGCCCGGCCGCGACCATCGGCGAGATCCTGCCCGTGCCCCTGCCGCGTCCGCGCGACCGCGTGCGGCTGGCCAACGACGCGACCTATCTCGAGTGCCGCGCAGCAGTCGTGGATTTCCTGCACCGCCGCCACGGCAATCCCGAACGGTCGCAGGCGGCGGCGCAGGCCAACGCCGTCCTGGACGCCTCGGCAGCAGCGGGCAGCGACGCCGAGGCCGCGACCCGCGCGGCCGCCTGAAGGCCAGCCACGGGGATCTTCATGGGCGCAAAGCAGAAGCTGGTGGTGGTGGGCAACGGCATGGCGGGCATCCGCACGGTAGAAGAACTGCTGGCGCTGGCGCCCGACCTGTACGACATCACGGTGTTCGGCGCCGAGCCCCACACCAACTACAACCGGATCTTGCTGTCGCCCGTGCTGACTGGCGAACGCACCTTGCAGGACATCGTGTTGAACGACGAGGCCTGGTACGCCCGCCACGGCATCCGCTTGCTGCGCAACCGCAAGGTGACGCAGGTGGACCGCCTGCGCCGCATCGTGCGCACCGATGACGGAACCGAAGCGCCGTATGACCGGCTGCTGCTGGCCACCGGCTCGAACCCGTTCATCCTGCCTGTGCCGGGCAACGACCTGGACGGCGTAGTCGCCTTCCGCGATATCGGCGATGTGAACCGGATGATCGAAGCGTCGTCGCGTTACCGGCACGCCGTCGTGATCGGGGGCGGGCTGCTCGGCCTGGAAGCGGCCAACGGATTGGCTGCGCGGGGCATGGAGGTATCGGTCGTGCATCTGGGCGAAGCGTTGCTGGACCGCCAGTTGGACACCCAGGCGTCGGCGATGTTGCGGCACAGCCTGGAGGCGCGCGGCCTGACGTTCCTGTTGGGCCGCCAGACCCAGGCGATCCTTGCAGGCGATGACGGCCGGGTTCGGGCGCTGCGTTTTGCCGACGGGCAGGAGATTGCGGCCGACCTGGTGGTGATGGCCGTGGGCGTGCGTCCGAATACCGAGCTGGCCGCAAGTTGCGGCTTGTACGTGGACCGGGGCGTGGTGGTCACCGATACCCTGCAGACCTACGACCCGCGCATCTATGCGGTCGGCGAATGCGTCAGCCATCGCGGCACCGCGTACGGGCTGGTCGCGCCCCTGTTCGAACAGGCCAAGGTCGCGGCCAATCATCTGGCCCTGCACGGCATCGGGCGCTATGAAGGCAGCCTGGTTTCGGCCAAGCTGAAGGTCACCGGCATCGATCTGTTCTCCGCTGGGGATTTCGCGGGGGGCGCACAGACGGAAAGCATCACGGTGGCCGACGCGCTGGACGGCGTCTACAAGAAGCTGGTGATCCGCGGCGACAAGCTGGTGGGCGCCTGCTTGTACGGCGATACGGCGGACGGCGCCTGGTATATGCGGCTGATCCGCGACGGCCAGGATGTCGGCGGCCTGCGCGACCAGTTGATGGCCGGCGAAAGCGCGGCGGGCGGGTAGGGGGATGGCCATGCCGTCAATCGTCCGGATTCCCGTTGTGAATGCCGAGCCCGCTGCCGAGGTGTCGTCGGTGTGCTGTTATTGCGGCACGGGCTGCGGCGTGCGCGTCCAAGTGCGGGACGGCGCCGTGTTGCGGGTTCGCGGCGACGAATCGCATCCCGCCAACCATGGAAAGCTGTGCAGTAAAGGGTTGGCGCTGGGCGACACCGTGCGCCGCGATGGCGCGCGCGTGCTGTCGGCGCAATGGCGCGAGGCGCGCGACCAGCCGATGCGGGATATTGCGCTGGGGCAGGCCCTGGATATCGCGGCGGAAAAGCTGGCCCAGGCGATCCAGTCCCACGGCCCCGACGCAGTGGGCTTCTATCTGTCGGGCCAGTTGCTGACCGAGGACTATGCCGTCTTCAACAAGCTGGCGCGCGCGCTGGCCGGTACCAACAACATCGACACCAATTCCCGCCTGTGCATGTCAAGCGCGGTGTCGGGCTACAAGCGCACGCTGGGTGCGGATGCGCCGCCCGCCTGCTATGAAGACCTGGAGCTGGCGGACACCGTGCTGATCGCCGGCTCCAACATGGCCTACGCGCATCCGGTACTGTTCCGCCGGCTGGAGGTGGCGCGCGCGCGACGCCCGGGCATGAAGGTGGTTGCGGTGGATCCGCGGCGCACGGACACCACCGCGTTCGCGGACCTGCACCTGCCGATTGCGCCGGGCACCGACGTCGCCCTGTTCCACGCCATGCTGCATGTGATGGTGCGCGAGGGCCTGGTGGACCGCGGCTATATCGAACGCCACACCGAAGGTTTCGAAGCCTTGCTGGCGCGCGTGGAGGCTTTCCCGCCAGAAGAGGCGCAACGCATTTGCGGCGTGCCCGCCGGCGACATCATCCAGGCGGCGCGTTGGTTCGGCAGCGCGGGTGCGGCGCTGTCGCTGTACACGATGGGGCTGAACCAGTCGACCCGCGGCACCGACAAGAACGCTGCGCTGATTCATCTGCATCTGGCGACGGGCCAGATCGGCAAGCCGGGTGCCGGACCGTTTTCGTTGACGGGGCAGCCCAACGCGATGGGCGGCCGCGAGGCCGGCGGCATGGCCACCTTGCTGCCGGGCCATCGCGATCCCGGTTCCGCCGCGGATCGCGCCGACGTGGCCGCCCTGTGGGGCGTGGACCGCCTGCCCGAGGCGCCGGGCACCCCCGCGTTGGACATGTTCGACGCGGTGCTGGACGGGCGCATCAAGGTGCTGTGGATCGCGGCGACCAATCCCGCGCAGTCGTTGCCGGACCAGGCCCGGGTGCGCGCAGCGCTTGCGCGCGCCGAATGTGTCATCGTGCAAGAGGCGTTCGCGGGCACCGAGACCCTGGCCTGGGCCGACCTCGTGCTGCCGGCGGCGACGTGGCCGGAGAAATCCGGCACGGTGACGAATTCGGAACGGCGCATCAGCCGGGTGCACGCGGCGATCGATCCGCCTGGCGACGCGCAGCCGGACTGGCGCCTGGCGCAGGCCGTGGCACTGCGGCTGGCCGCCCGTATCGCGCCGGACAAGGCGGCGCGGTTCGCCTATCGCGATGAAAGCGAGGTGTTCGTTGAGCACGTCCGCATGACGGCGGGCCGCGACTTGGACTACAGCGCGCTGGACTACGACGTCTTGCGCCGCGACGGACCGCAGCAGTGGCCCTATCGCCCGGGGCAGGGCACGGCGCGCCTCTACGCCGATGGCGTCTTCTCCACGCCCAGCGGGCGCGCGCGCTTTTGCGATGTGGACTATCTGCCGCCCGCCGACGCGGTCACGCCGGCATTCCCGCTGCAGTTGACGACCGGCCGCTTGCGTGACCACTGGCACACCATGGCGCGCACGTCGCTTGCCCGCGTGCTGACGCAGCATGTCGAAGAACCTTGGGTGTCGCTGCATCCGGACGACATGCGGCAGTTGTTGCTGGAGTCCGGCGCGCTGGCGCGGCTGCGTTCCCGGCGCGGCAGCGTGGTGCTGCCGGTGAAGGAGGACGATAGCGTGCAGCGCGGCCATGCCTTCTTGCCGATGCATTGGGGCAGCGCGTTCATGGCGGGCTTGGGCGTCAATGCGTTGACCAGCCCGGCCACGGACCCGGTGTCGCATCAGCCTGAATTGAAGTTCAGCGCGATCTGCGCCGAACCTGCCCGCCTGGTGTGGCAGGCGGCGGGCTGGACTCAAGGTGATGCGGCGGCGCTGCGCGTGCGCCTGGCGCCCTGGCTGCGGCGCTTTGAGTACGCCGTGGTGCTGCCCGTTGGCGCAGGCGGCGTGCGGATCCGGCTGGCGGCTGAGACGGTGCCGGCGCCTGCGCTTTTGGCGGAGCTGGCGGATGCGCTGGGCCTGACGCGCGCCGAGGTCGCGTTCGATGATCCGGCACGGGGCAGGATGCGCCGCGTGGCAGCGGGGCAGGGCGTTGTGCGCGCTTTTCTGCTGACGGGCGATCTGCGGGCGCAGGACGCGCTGCTGTCCTGGGCGGCGGGGGGCGACGCGCCGGCCAGCGTTTCCGGCCTGCTGACGGGCCGGATCGCGGGCGCGGCGCGGTCGCGCACGGTCTGCGTCTGCGTGGGCGTGAGCGAAGCGGCAATCCTGGCGGGCATCGAGCGCGGTTGCGACCTTCTGGCGCTGAAATCCACGCTGGGTTGCGGCACGGGCTGCGGTTCGTGCGTGCCGGAAATTCAGTCGCTGATTGCCCGGATACCGGCCGCCGCGGTGGCGGCGTAGGCGGGCGGCCCCCCTTTGGCGCGGTCACGAGTGGACATACGCCGGGCACGGCAACCGGTGTAGTATCAAGCCAGCCGTCGCGCATAGCGGACGGCGCTATCTGATTTCTGGAGTGGCTTGAACGATGCGAAAAATGGCATCCCTGATTTTGGCGGCCGGCACACTGGGCGCGGCCGCTTCGGCGCAGGCCGGCGTTTGCGATGCGCAGTTCATGCATGATGGCGGCGCGGTGCAACTGACCGGCTCGGGCAATCTGTCGCTGGGCGCCGACCTGACCTTTGCTGAGGTTACAAAAAGCAATGGCGACAACTGCCGCGCGCGCGTGCAGGGCGTGGCGACTTTCAGCTATGCCGGCTTGCCGCCGGGCAAGTCCAAACTGGACTACCTGATGACGGTCAAGGGCGGCCAGGCCACCTTCTTGAAATACGCCAGCGCCGGCGAGGCCCCCAAGCCTTCCGAAGGCCAGTTCGACCTGCGCATGCTGGGCCTGTTCGCTTACGACGGCAAGCTCAACGCCGGCCAGAAATTGCCCGGTTCGTCGTTCCGCCTGAAGATCGGCAAGGAAGCGCCGGTGGGCGGCCAGCCCAGCACCACGGTGCGCATTGGCGAGAAGACCGTCGGCCAGAAGACCGCGGTGAACACCGCGCTGGGCCAGCAGTCCTGTCATCCGATCTCGTATACGCGCAACTCGGATCCCACGATGGCCACCTTCCAGGGCCTGACCATTCCGATCCCCGGCATGAACACCACCGTGACCGACTGGTACTGCCCCGCGGTGAATCTGGTGATGAAGCAGGACATCGATCAGGGCGGTGTGAAATCCGCAGTTGAAATTACGCAGATCAAGTAGCACACGGTAGCAAGCACGCCATGCAGCGGGCATGGTGGCTGGTATGATGGTTTTGTCATAGACACACAACAGGAGCTCAAAAAATGGCCACGAGAAAATCCGAAGAAGTCGCAAAAGAAAAACTCATCGACAGTGTCAAGACCAGTTTGAATGACGCGGAAAACCTGCTGCGCGAAGCAGCCGGCACCACCGGCGACAAGGCAAACGAATTGCGCGACCGCGCCATGACTTCGCTCAAGCGTACGCGCGAAGCCCTCTACGAGGCGCAAGACGCCGTGCTCGAACGCGGCCGCAAAGCCGCCCGCGCCACGGACGACTACGTGCATGACAATCCCTGGCAAGCCATCGGCATCGCAGGCGTGACCGGCCTGCTGCTCGGCTTGCTGATCAGCCGCCGCTGATAAGGCTTGAACGTCCGGGCGGGCGGCGTCGGCTTCGTGCCGCGTTGCCCGCCCGGCGTTCTTGACGCCATGGGTCTACGAAAATCTGTTTTCGGCGTCGCGTCCAGCCTGGTCGGGCTGTTGCGCACGCGCCTGGAGTTGCTGACGCTGGAGGCCGCCGATGAAAAGGCGCGCCTGCTCAAAGTGCTGGGCATGGCCTTTGCTGCGCTGCTCTTCCTGACGTTGGCGGTGCTGGTGTTCACCGTGACGGTGGCGGTGCTGTTCTGGCCTACGGAAGATCGCTATCTGGCCCTGGGCCTGTTGGCGGCCTTCTACGGCATCGTCGGCATCGGCCTGCTGCTGGCGGTACGCCACGCGCTGGTCTATGGCGCGCCGCCGTTCGCGGCGACCTTGGAAGAGCTGGGCCGCGATGCGGAACTGCTGGACCGGATCCGCGATGCGCAAGACGATGACGTACCGGCCGCGCGTCGGCGCGAGGAGGGCTGAGTCATGTCAAAAAGGTCTCCTACCGTTGATCGCGCTGTCCGCATCGAATTGCTCCGCGCCCGCGCAGCGATCGAACGCGAATCGTTGGCGCAAAGCATCGTCAGCACCAGCCACAAGCTGGAGCCGGCCTCGATCATCCGGGGCTTGCTGCCCCGACTGGCCTCGGGCGGCGCCTCGCGCTGGGCCTTGCAGGCCATCACGCTTGCCCGTCGTTATCCGCTGGTCAGCTCGTCCTTGTCCACCCTGCTCATGCGCGGTGGCAAGGGGTTCAAGCTGCTCAAGATCGCCGGCGGCGCGCTGGTCGGCTGGCAGGTGTACAAGCTGTGGCAAAGCTCAAGAGAGGGCGGGGAATAAGGCTCGCGTTGGCAGCAACGCGTTCTGTACCCACCCCATAAAAACCCCGCCTTGCCGGCGGGGTTTTTTATTTGCACGGGCCGTTTGGGGCCGTCGGCTTTAAAGGCCCAACTGACCCCACAGGTCGTCCACGCGCTTCTTGACGTCGGCGTCCATGGTGATGGGCGTGCCCCATTCGCGGTTGGTCTCGCCGGGCCATTTGTTGGTGGCGTCCAGGCCCATCTTGCCGCCCAGCCCGGAAACGGGGGAGGCGAAGTCCAGATAGTCGATGGGGGTGTTTTCAACCAACAGGGTGTCGCGCACGGGATCCATGCGGGTGGTCATCGCCCACACCACTTCCTTCCAGTCGCGCGGGTTGATGTCTTCGTCAACCACCACGATGAACTTGGTGTACATGAACTGGCGCAGGATGCTCCACAGGCCAAACATGACGCGCTTGGCGTGCCCCGCATATTGCTTGCGGATCGACACCACCGCCAGCCGGTAGCTGCAGCCTTCGGGCGGCAGGTAGAAATCCACGATTTCCGGCAGTTGGCGACGCAGCAAGGGCACGAACACTTCGTTGAGCGCCACGCCCAGCACGGCGGGTTCGTCCGGCGGCTTGCCGGTGTAGGTCGAGTGATAGATGGGGTTGCGGCGCATCGTGATGCGCTCGACCGTGAACACCGGGAACCAGTCCTGCTCGTTGTAGTAGCCGGTGTGGTCGCCGTACGGGCCTTCCAGCGCCATTTCGTAATCGCTTTTGGGCGGCGGGTTGACGCCCTCGGGCACCACGGGCTTCACGGCGCGCGGGTCCGACGACGGCAGCAGATGCCCCTCCAGCACGATCTCGGCCCAGGCGGGCACCGACAGGTTGCTGCCCAGCGCTTGCGCCACTTCGGTGCGCGAACCGCGCAGCAGGCCGGCGAACTGGTATTCGGACAGGCTGTCGGGCACCGGGGTGACGGCGCCCAGCGTGGTGGCGGGGTCGGCGCCCAGCGCGACGGCGATGGGGAAGGGCGTGCCCGGATTGGCCAGTGCGTGGTCGCGGAAGTCCAGCGCGCCGCCGCGGTGCGACAGCCAGCGCATGATCAGCTTGTTCGGCCCCAGCAGTTGCTGGCGGTAGATACCCAGGTTCTGCCGCTTGGCATTGGGGCCGCGCGTGATCACCAGGCCCCAGGTCAAGAGCGGGGCCACGTCGCCGGGCCAGCACGTCTGGATAGGCAGGCGGGTCAGGTCCACGTCTTTGCCTTCCCAGACGACTTCCTGGCAGGCCGGGCTTTTGACGTTCTTGGGGCTCATGTCCCACAAGGCCGCCTTCAGCATCGACACCTTGGCCAGCGCGTCGCGCAAGCCCTTGGGCGCCTCGGGTTCGCGCAAGGAAGCCAGCAGTTCGCCGATATCGCGCAGCGCGCTGACGTTGTCGGCGCCCATGCCGCGGGCCACGCGCGAGGGCGTGCCGAACAAGTTGGTAAGCACCGGCATCTGTGCCGGCTTGCCGTCATGCTGGGCGTTTTCGAACAGCAGGGCCGGGCCCTCGGCACGCAAGACGCGGTCGGAAATTTCGGTCATTTCCAGCCGGGTGGACACCGGCGCGGCAATGCGTTTGAGGTCGCCCATCCGTTCAAGTTGAGCGAGGAAGTCTCTAAGGTCGCGGTATTTCACTACAGATCCCAGCGATTTGGTTACATTTTGGGGTGAAAGAGAGGTTAACATTGACTCCCTCTTTTTCACGCAGGAGGTTTTTATGCCCGATGCGTCAGTGGCCAGCCTGTTCAGGAACATGGCCCAAGGAGTGCACGAATATCTTGCCGAGTCCTTGCGTATCTGCTCAGTCTATCTGGGCATCGCGGTGATTGTGACGGTAAGCATGGGATTTGCCCTGCCTGGTTTGCGCGATCAGGCATTGCAAGTGCACAAAGCCTTGTTGACCGCCCTAGCGCCTTCATCCATGCAATCCGGCACCGAATCCGATGTCGGTTCCGAATTGGGTTCCGACACTGCGTCGGCAATTGCCATGGCCGTTCCAACCGCTCCCGCCAGCAATGCCACCGGCATGCTGGGGCCAGCCCGCGTCGCGCCGCCGGTACCGAAGAAACCCGCCACCGTGGCGACCGGACCGCAGGCCGAAGCGTTGCGCAACTATATCTCGCGCAAGTACAAGGTGGCGTATGACGCCACCGGTCCGCTGTTGAATACCGTGTACAAGGTCAGCCGCGAAAAGCAGCTTGACCCCTTGCTGGTCCTGGCCGTGATCGCCATCGAATCCCGCTATAACCCCTTGGCCGAAAGCCACGTGGGTGCGCAGGGCCTGATGCAGGTCATGACCAGCGTGCACCAGGACAAGTTCGACGCCGTCGGCAAGACCGCGCTGGACCCGGTCGCCAATATCGGTGTCGGGGCCACGATCTTGCGCGACTGTATCAACCGCCGCGGTTCCATCGACGGCGGCCTGGCCTGCTACGTGGGTTCCACGGGGCCGGACGACAACGGCTACGGTGCCAAGGTGCAGGCTGAACGCCGGCGCCTGGCGCTGGCTTCAGGCATCGCGCTGGCCCGGGACTGATCCGGCGGCGATTTTTGACAGCCAGGCAGGACCACAATGCGCGCTCCATCGGAGCGCGCATTGTTTTTGGCTTAGCGCTGCAGCCATTTGCCCATGCGGGCCACCGCCTCTTCCAGCCGGTCCAGGCCCGTGGCGTAGGAAAAGCGCATGGTGTGGCCGCCGTGGGCCGGCCCGAAGTCCAGCCCCGGCACGGCGGCAATCCCGGCTTCCAGCAGCAGGCGCTGCGAGAAGGTGCCGCTGTCCATGCCCAGATTGCTGATGTCGGCGTAGATGTAGAACGCGCCGTCCGGCTTGACCGGCACCTGGATGCCCAGCCGTTCGAATTCGGGCAGCAGGTAGTCGCGGCGTTGCTTGAAGGCTTCGCGGCGATGCTCGAAGGTCTTCATCGCCTGGTCCGTGAAGCAGGCCAGGGCGCCATGCTGGGCCAGGGTGGGCGCGCAGATCTGCAGGCTGGCGGCGATCTTCTCCACCGGCGCCACCATGTCTTCGGGCACGATCATCCAGCCCAGGCGCCAACCCGTCATGTGGAAATACTTCGAGAAGCTGTTGATGACGATGATGTCATCGTCCAGGGTCAGCGCGGAACGCGGTTCGCCCTCGTAAGAGAGGCCAAGGTAGATTTCGTCGACGATCGCGAAGCCGTCGCGCGCGCGGACCTCAGCCAGCAGATCGGCCAGTTCGTCCGGGGCGATCGACGTGCCCGTGGGGTTGCTGGGCGACGCCACCATGACGCCTTGCGTGGCGGGGCTCCAGTGCTGGGCCACGTCCTGGGCCGACAGCTGGAAGCGCTTTTCCGCCGAACTGGGGATCAGGCGCGGCACGCCGCCTGCGGCCAGCACGAAATTGCTGTTGGCGGGGTAGGACGGGTCCGGCATCAGCACTTCGCCGCCGCTGTTGACCAGCGCCGCGCAGGCCAGCGTCAGGGCGCCCGAGGCGCCTGCGGTGACGATCACGCGGGCCGGATTGATCGTGGCGCCGAATTTGTCATGGTAGAACTGCGCAATGGCTTCGCGAAGCGGCGTCAGGCCCGCGGGGGGGCTATAGCCGCTCAGGCCGGCGCGGGCCGCGCGCTCCAGCGCTTCCACGACCTGAGGGGGCGCGGTAAAGTCCGGTTCGCCGATGCCCAGGCTGATAATGTCCTTGCCAGCCGCCTGCAGCGCTTGCCCCTGCTTGAAGAGTTCCACTGCGTGGAAAGTCAGAAAATCATGGGTGCGCGTGGCGAGGCGAGGCATTGGATTCTCGAAAGCGTTTTGTAGCGGAAAAAGGAATTGTAGTCATGCAGCCATCCCGGCGCGCTTTCCTGCTTGGCCGCAGGCCGGTCCAGACCCCGTGGGCGGCCTTCATGCAGCGTCTGAAGCTGCTGTGCCAGGGGCAGGTCCAGGATCTGGGCGAAGACGGGCCCGGCGGAGCGCAGGCCATTTTGACCCCGTCGCGCGACGCCGATGTCGCGCATGCCCGCACGCTGTGCGCGGAGTACCGCATCGTCATGGCGCTGGAAGGCGCAACCGGGCCCTACGCGCCGATGGCGGGCCCGCGCCTGCGGATCGACCCGTCGCACATGGCGGGCCTGGCCCGGTTGGCTGGCGAGACGCCACGCTGGCGGGCCCAGCCGGGTGTCCCGCTGGCGGCGCTGACCCAGGCCGGACTGCGGCAGTTCGCCGGTTTTCCCGGCGCCATGACGCTGGCCGAATGGCTGGCCGCGCCCGCACCCTGGCCCGCCGGGCAATGCGCGGCGTCGGGCGTGCTTTCGGTGGAGGTGATGCTGGCCGACGGCATCGAAGAATGCCTGGGGCCGTTCGGCGAAGCCGACGTGCAGCCGCTGCGCTCGGCCACGGTGCAAAGCCTGGTGCCCGAGCTGTTCAAGCTGGCCTCTGGCGGGGACGCCTTCGCGACCCACGACGGCCATCACTGGCTGGGCCGCTACCGGCTGGACGCCTTGAAGCCCGAAGCGCCGGCCACCGTGAACCTGGCGCACCTGCTGCTGGGGCATGGCGGCACGCTGGCCTGGGTGCAAAGCGTGACGCTGACCGACGCGCCGGCGTTCGCGGCGTCGGGCCCGGAGGCGGAATCGCCCGGGCTGGCGACGGTCCGGCTGGACGGGCGCGTCAAGGCGCTGTTCGACCCCGATGGTCGTTTTCCCTTATTCCTGCCTCGTGAAACCTGACATCATTTCAGCTTGCTGTAAGATTTCGCCGCTCGTCCCCAATAAGAGGAAAGGCGTCGCGGACGTATCGCGCCGCCCGTCATGGGAATAGAATTCCTCCCTCTTTCCGTGTCTCACCTAATTAGCCAGTAGCCGCCCTATGGATGCCAACCTTCGCAAAGCCGCCCTTGAATATCACGAGCATGGGCGCCCCGGCAAAATATCGGTCACGCCGACCAAGCAGCTGACCAACCAGCGCGATCTGGCGCTGGCGTACTCGCCGGGCGTGGCGGCGGCCTGTGAGGAGATCGTGGCCGATCCGGCCAATGTGTTCCGTTACACCGCGCGCGGCAACCTGGTGGGCGTGATCACCAACGGCACAGCGGTGCTGGGCCTGGGCAACATCGGCGCGCTGGCCTCCAAGCCGGTCATGGAAGGCAAGGCGGTGCTGTTCAAGAAATTCGCCGGCCTGGATGTCTTCGACATCGAAATCAACGAAACCGACCCGGACAAGCTGGTCGAGATCATCGCCGGCCTGGAAGCCACCTTCGGCGGCATCAACCTGGAAGACATCAAGGCCCCGGAATGCTTCACCGTCGAGCGCAAGCTCCGTGAACGCATGAAGATCCCGGTTTTTCACGACGACCAGCACGGCACCGCGATCTGCGTGTCGGCCGCCTTCATCAACGGCCTGAAGGTCGTGGGCAAGGACATCGACAAGGTCAAGGTCGTGACTTCCGGTGCCGGCGCTGCCGCGCTGGCCTGCCTGGACCTGATGGTGGACCTGGGCCTGCCGCTGGAAAACATCTGGGTGACGGACCTGGAAGGCGTAGTCTTCGAAGGCCGTACCGTACTGATGGACCCGGACAAGGCGCGCTTTGCGCAAAAGACCGATGCCCGCAAGCTGGCCGAAGTGATCCAGGACGCCGACGTGTTCCTGGGCCTGTCGGCGGGCGGCGTGCTCAAGCCTGAGATGGTTGCGACGATGGGCCCGCGCCCGCTGATCCTGGCGCTGGCTAACCCCACGCCGGAAATCCTGCCCGAGCTGGCGCATTCGGTGCGCGACGACGTGGTCATGGCCACGGGCCGTTCGGACTACCCGAACCAGGTCAACAACGTGCTGTGCTTCCCGTACATCTTCCGCGGCGCGCTGGATGTGGGCGCGACCACGATCACGCGTGAAATGGAAAAGGCGGCGGTCTACGCCATTGCCCAGCTGGCGCAGGAAGAGCAGAACGAAGTCGTGGCCGCGGCCTACGGCACGTTCGATATTTCGTTCGGGCCCGAATACCTGATCCCCAAGCCGTTCGATCCGCGCCTGATCGTCCGCATCGCGCCGGCCGTGGCCAAGGCGGCGATGGAGGGCGGCGTGGCCACGCGCCCGCTGGCCGACCTGGAAGCCTACGAAGAGCAGCTGCAGCAGTTCGTGTACCACTCGGGCGCGTTCATGAAGCCGCTGTTCTCGGCAGCCAAGCGCATCGTGCGCGAAGGCGGCCCGGCCCGCATCGTGTTCGCCGAAGGCGAAGACGAACGCGTGCTGCGCGCGGTGCAAGTGGTGGTGGACGAAGGCCTGGCCCGTCCCATCCTGGTGGGGCGTCCTTCGGTGCTGTTGACCCGCATCGAAAAGCTGGGCTTGCGCCTGCGCCTGGGCGAAGATGTCGAAGTGACCAACCCGGAATACGACGAACGCTTCCACCAATACTGGACGACGTACTGGGAACGCATGTGCCGTCGCGGCATTACCAAGGAAATGGCGCGCGTGGAAATGCGCCGCCGCATGACCTTGATCGGCGCAATGATGGTGCACCTGGGCGACGCCGACGGCATGGTCTGCGGTTCGGTGGGCGCCTATCACGACCACCTGCGTTTCGTGGACGAAGTGATCGGCCGCCGTCCGGGCCACAACGTGTACGCCGCCATGAACATCCTGCTGCTCAACGAGCGCACGGTGGTGCTGGTGGACACGCATGTGAACGACGAGCCCACGGCCGAGCAGATCGCGGAATTCACGATCGCCGCCGCCAACGAAATGCGCCGCATGTACCTCGCGCCGAAGGTGGCGCTGCTGTCGCGGTCGAACTTCGGATCGGGCAGCTCGGCCTCGGGCGCCAAGATGCGCCGCGCCCTGGAAATCGTGCGTGAAAAAGCGCCCGATCTGGAAATCGACGGCGAAATGCACGGCGACTGCGCGCTGGACGAAGCGCTGCGCATGCGCATCCTGCCGTCGTCCACCTTGAAGGGCGAAGCGAACCTGCTGGTGTGCCCGAACGTGGATTCCGGCAACATCGCTTACAACCTGCTCAAGACGGCCGCAGGCGGCAACGTGGCAGTCGGCCCGTTCCTGCTGGGCTGCAATGCGCCGGTGCACATCCTGACCTCCAGCTCGACCGTGCGCCGCATCGTCAATATGACCGCGATGACTGTGGTCGATGTCAACACGCCACGTTGAAGTGAGTCCGGCCGGCCCGGCGTGCCCACGCACGCCGACCGGCCTGGTCCTGACGGGAGGCGGCGCGCGAGCCGCCTATCAGGTAGGGGTGCTCAGCGCCATCATGGAGCTGCTGGACCCTGACTGGCATTCCCGGTTCCAGAATCCCTTCGACATCATCTGCGGCACGTCCGCCGGCGCGATCAACGCCGCCGCGCTGGCCTGCCGCGCCGACCGGCCCCACCTGGGGGTGCGGCGCATCCGGCGCCTGTGGTCGTCGCTGAACACCGACATGATCTACCGGGCCGACGCGCCCGGCCTGATCCGCACGGGCGTACGCTGGCTGGGCCTGCTGGCCCTGGGCTGGATGTATTCGGGGTTGACGCGCAAGCGGCCCCAGTCCCTGCTGGACAACAGCCCCATGGAGGCCTTGCTGGGCCGAGTGCTGGACTTCCGCAACCTGCAATCCAATCTGGAAAGGGGTTCGCTATCGGCGCTGGCGATCACGGCCTCGGGCTACACCAGCGGCGAGCACCTGACCTTCTACCAGGCGCACACCCCCATCGAACCTTGGCACCGCTATCTGCGCCTGGCCATCCCCACGCCGATCGGCATCGACCACCTGATGGCCTCGTCGTCCATCCCCTTTGTCTTCCCGGCCCGCCAGGTGCAGGTGCATGGCAAGGGCGAATGGTGCGGCGACGGGTCGATGCGCCAGTTGGCCCCGATCAGCCCGGCCATCCACCTGGGGGCGCATCGCGTGCTGGTGATCGGCACGGGGTTCCGCGACGACACCCACCCCGAGCACCGCGCGGATTCGCCGCCGTATCCTTCGTTGGCGCAGGTGGGCGGCCATGCGCTGTCCAGCATCTTCCTGGACGGGCTGTCCGTGGACGTCGAGCGCTTGGAGCGCATCAACTACCTGATGGACCATGCGACGCCGGACGGCACCCAGGTCAATGTCAGGCGCATCCAGGTGCTGACGATCACCCCCAGCCAGTCGCTGGACACCATGGCGCTGGAACACCTGCAGGACATGCCTGCGCAAGCACGTGCCCTTTTTCGCGTACTCGGTGTATCGTCCGATCCACACCGTCCGGGAGGCGGGGCGCTGATGTCCTATCTTCTATTCGAATCCAGCTACACCCGACGATTGATCGAACTGGGTTATGCCGATACGATGCAGCGTAACGACGAAGTGATCGCCTTTTTCAAGGAGGCTCAGGCATGACGCGCAATGGCCAATCTACCTTGCAGAAGCAGCTGCTGCGGGGCGGGGCGCTGCCTCATGAAGGGCTGGACAAGAAGGCCGTGGTGGATGCTTCCCATGAGCTGGGTCTGGCGCTGTTCGTCGCCAACTGCGACCCGGCCCGCAGCCGTTCGGCCGTGTTGCGCGCCATCGTCAAGGCGGTGGACTTCCCCGAATACTTCGGCGGCAACCTGGATGCCCTCTACGATTGCCTGTGCGACACGGTGCTGGACCACAAGACCGGCGTCGTGCTCTGGCTGTACCGGTTGCATTCCGGCGATCCGGTGCTGGAAGAAGATGCCGCCCGTATCGAAACCGTCTGCTCGGATGCGGCGGACTTCGCCCGCGAGAACGGTCGCATCTTTGCGTTCGTCATTGAGCACGCGGGCAAGCACCCGGATCCTGAACCCGGCGTCGCGGCGGCCCCTTACGGCGAAAACGATTGAGTTGAGCGCTGCCAACCGGGTGTCCGATAGGGCACGCCCGGCGCTGGCTTGAGCCGGGCACATTGCCCGGCTGTGGCCGGATCACCAGCCGCGCAGCGCGCTGACGGCCGACAACAGGGCCAATCCTGCGGTTTCGGTGCGCAGCACCCGGGGGCCGAAGCGCACCGCTTGCACGCCCGCCTGACGGGCCTGCGCCAGTTCCTTGTCCGACCATCCCCCTTCGGGGCCCACCAGCAAGCTGAGCGCCTGCACGTCAGGTTCGGCCCGAAGCTTGCCGGCCAGGTCGTCGGCCGCGTCGGGGTGGCACAACAGGCGCAGACCATCCACGGGCTCTGCCAGCCAATCCGCCAGCGATTGGGGCGCATCGACCGTCATCAAGCGGTTGCGGCCGCATTGTTCCGCGGCGGATTGGGCGATGCGCTGCCAATGCGCCACGCGCTTGTCCAGCCGCGCGCCCGACAACTGCAGCACGCTGCGCTGCGCCGCGATGGGACTGACGCGGGCGGCGCCCAGTTCCACGGCTTTTTCCACCACCCAGTCCATTTTGTCGCCGGTGGGAAGGCCCTGCACCAGCGTGATGCGGCCGGCCAACTCGGCTTCGCGGGGATTGAATTCGCCCAGCTGGGCAAAGCCGGCCTTGCCGTCGATCTCCAGCACGGCGGGGTATTCGCCGCCCTGGCCGTTGAACAGGATGACGGATTCACCGGCCTTCAGGCGCAACACACGCAAGGCGTGGTGCGCCAGGGCTTCCGGCAGAGCAATGCGGGTGCCTGCGGCAAGCGGGGCGTCGCAGAAAAAGCGGGGGGCGGACATGGGTGGCGCAAAAAGCGTTAGCGGAGCGCGTAGCCTACCACCTTGATCCCCCATTCGAAGAAGGTGGGCGCGCTGGACGCCAGGTTGAGCCCCAGCAGGGTCAGGAAGCCCACCGTCATTTTCTTGTCCAGGCGCAGGACGTGAGAGCGCAGGTCGGACAGGTCTTCGTGGGTGGCAAAGCGCTTGAGTTCTTCGCAGTTGGGCAATTGGGCGATCTGTTTGCGGATTTCGGCGACCTCTTCGCGTCGCGCAAGCGGAGCCACGGCTGCCGCCAGGTCATTCCGCCATTCCTGACGGCGCTTGGCGGCGAGTTCGGTTTCACCCTTGATTTGCGCGTGTTCCAACGCCCGCGCCACGGCAATCGCCCGCTCTTCGCCAAGGGCGGTACGCAAAGCCATGATGCCTTCGACAGGGATGGTCAGATTGAGCATGAGGCTCATATTAGGAGGCTCCAGAGCTAAGGTGAGGCCTTTATCCTGAATGTCGGACCCCTTTCCCGCAATTGTGGGAGTTACGCTGACATCCTGCGCGGGAAACGCCTGTTTACATCAAGCTTAAGGGCGATGGCGTGAGGGAAATCCCCTGATGCTAAAATCGTCTGCTTCGCAACCTACTCAACTGGCCCCTATATTCCCTGTGGGCGTGCCAGCTTCAAAGAGCCTTCCGAATGAGCAATCCGACCGCCCCTAAACTTGCCTTGGCGGATGCCATCCGCGCCCTCGCGATGGACGCCGTGCAACAAGCGAACTCCGGGCATCCGGGCGCTCCCATGGGCATGGCGGAAATCGCCCAGGCCTTGTGGACGGGCAACCTGCGCCACAACCCCAAGGATCCCGCCTGGGCCAACCGCGACCGCTTCGTGCTGTCCAACGGCCACGGCTCGATGCTGATCTACGCCTTGCTGCACCTGACGGGCTACGATCTGCCGATCGAAGAACTGAAGAACTTCCGTCAACTGCATTCCAAGACGCCGGGCCATCCCGAAGTGGGCATCACCCCGGGCGTGGAAACGACCACCGGCCCGCTGGGCCAGGGCCTGGGCAATGCCGTGGGCATGGCGTTGGCCGAAGCGCTGCTGGCTGCTGAATTCAACAAGCCCGGCCACACCATCGTCGACCACCACACCTACGCCTTCACCGGCGACGGCTGCCTGATGGAAGGCATCTCGCACGAAGTGTGCTCGCTGGCCGGCACGCTCAAGCTCTCCAAGCTGGTCGTGCTGTATGACGACAACGGCATCTCCATCGACGGCCACGTCGAACACTGGTTCGCCGACGACACCGCCAAGCGTTTCGAAGGCTACGGCTGGAACGTGATCCGTGGCGTCGACGGCCACGATGTCGCCGCCGTGGATGCCGCCATCAAGGCCGCGCGCTCGCAATCGGAAAAGCCGACGCTGGTCATCTGCCGCACCGTGATCGGCAAGGGTTCGCCCAACATGGCCGGCACGCACAACGTGCACGGCGCGCCGCTGGGCAAGGACGAAATCGCCGCCACGCGCGCCGCGCTGGGCTGGTCGGCGGAACCCTTCCAGATCCCGCAATACGTCTACGACGGCTGGGACGGCCGCAAGTCGGGCGCCTCGGCCCAGGCCGAATGGCAATCCGCATTCAACGCCTATGCCGCCGAATTCCCGGCTGAAGCCGCTGAGTTCACGCGCCGCATGAAGGGCGACATGCCCGAGGGCTACGCCGACCAGTTCAAGGCGTTCCTGGCTTCGACCCTGGAAAAGGCCGAAACCGTCGCCACCCGCAAGGCCTCGCAGTTCGCCATCGCCGCGCTGGCGCCGGTGCTGCCGGAAATGCTGGGCGGCTCGGCCGACCTGACCGGTTCGAACTTCACTGACTGGAAGGGCGTCGCCGCCGTCCGCGCCGGTGACAAGGGCATCCAGTTCGGCCGCCACATCAACTACGGCGTGCGCGAATTCGGCATGGCCGCGATCATGAACGGCGTGGCCCTGCACGGCGGCTACCTGCCGTTCGGCGGCACGTTCCTGACGTTCTCGGACTACTCGCGCAACGCCATCCGCATGGCCGCGCTGATGAAGCAGCGCGTCGTGCACGTGTTCACCCACGATTCGATCGGCTTGGGCGAAGACGGCCCGACCCACCAATCCATCGAGCACGCCGCCAGCCTGCGCCTGATCCCCAACCTGTCCTTGTGGCGTCCTTGCGATACGGCTGAAACCGCCGTGGCCTGGAACGCCGCCGTGACGCGCCCGACCAGCATCGGCATGGACGTGCATGACGGCGGCCCGACGGCCCTGTTGCTGTCGCGCCAGAACCTCCCGTTCGTGCCGCGCGACGCCGCGACCGTGGACGCCATCGCTCGTGGCGGCTACGTGCTGCGCGACGCCGAAGGCGCCCGCGCCGTCATCATCGCCACCGGCTCGGAAGTCGCCATCGCGCTGGACGCGCAGGCGCAACTGGCCAAGGAAGGCGTCGCCGTGCGCGTGGTCTCCATGCCCAGCACCGACGTGTTCGACCGCCAGGACGCCGCCTGGAAGCAATCCGTGCTGCCCAAGGGCCTGCCGCGCGTGGCGGTGGAAGCCGGTGTTACCGCCTTCTGGCACAAGTACGTGGGCCTGGAAGGCGCCGTGGTCGGTATCGACCGCTACGGCGAGTCCGCTCCGGCCGGCGCGCTGTTCAAGTTCTTCGGGCTGACCGCCGACAAGGTGGCCGAGACCGTCAAACAGGTTTTGTAAAAAAGGAGCTTAGTCATGACCATTCGCGTCGCCATCAACGGTTACGGTCGCATCGGCCGCAACATCCTGCGTGCCCACTATGAAGGTGGCAAGAAGCACGATATCGAAATCGTCGCCATCAACGACTTGGGCGATCCCAAGACGAACGCGCACCTGACGCGCTACGACACGGCCCATGGCAAGTTCCCGGGCACCGTCGAAGTCGATGGCGACTTCATGGTCGTCAACGGCGACAAGATCCGCGTGCTGGCCAACCGCAACCCGGCTGAACTGCCCTGGGGCGAACTGAAGGTCGACGTCGTGCTGGAATGCACGGGCTTCTTCACGACCAAGGAAAAGGCCGGCGCGCACATCAAGGGCGGCGCCAAGAAAGTCATCATCTCGGCCCCCGGCGGCAAGGATGTGGACGCCACCATCGTGTTCGGCGTGAACCACGGCGTGCTGAAGGCGACCGACACGGTCATCTCGAACGCCTCGTGCACCACCAACTGCCTGGCCCCGCTGGTCAAGCCGCTGAACGACAAGCTGGGCCTGGAAAACGGCCTGATGACGACCGTTCACGCGTACACGAACGACCAGGTCTTGACCGACGTCTACCACGAAGACCTGCGCCGCGCGCGTTCGGCCACGATGAGCATGATCCCCACGAAGACCGGCGCTGCCGCTGCCGTGGGCCTGGTGCTGCCGGAACTCAACGGCAAGCTGGACGGCTACGCCATCCGCGTCCCGACCATCAACGTGTCGCTGGTCGACCTGTCGTTCGTGGCCAGCCGCGACACGACCGCCGAAGAAGTGAACAGCATCCTGAAGGCCGCTTCGGAAGGCGAGCTCAAGGGCATCCTGGACTACAACACCGAACCGCTCGTCTCGGTGGACTACAACCACAACCCGGCCTCCAGCACCGTTGACGCGTCGCTGACCAAGGTTTCGGGTCGTCTGGTCAAGGTCTCGTCCTGGTACGACAACGAGTGGGGCTTCTCGAACCGCATGCTCGACACCACCGTCGCGCTGATGTCGGCCAAGTAAGCAACACGGTCAGTCCACAGGGGACGGATTTGTTTTCCGCGAAGGCGGAAAATGGGTTCGTCCCCTTTGTTCGCCCATCGTAGGAATTCAAAAATGTCCAAGGTCAATACCCTGTCCGCGCTGGCGAAATCCGGCGCCCTGTCCGGCAAGCGCGTGTTCATCCGCGCCGACTTGAACGTGCCGTTCGACGACGCCGGACGCATCTCCGAAGACACGCGTATCCGCGCGTCGGTGCCCGGGATCCGCCTGGCGCTGGACGCCGGCGCCGCCGTGATGGTCACGTCCCATCTGGGCCGCCCGAAAGAGGGCGTGTTGACCGAGGCCGATTCGCTGGCCAAGGTCGGCCAGCGCCTGTCCGAACTGCTGGGCATGCCCGTCCAGTTGGTGCGCGACTGGGTCGACGGCGTCCAGGTCGATCACGGCCAGGTCGTGCTGCTGGAAAACTGCCGCGTGAACGTCGGCGAAAAGAAAGACGATGAAGCGCTGGCCAAGAAAATGGCTGCGTTGTGCGACGTGTACGTCAACGACGCGTTCGGCACGGCTCACCGCGCCGAAGCCACCACCCACGGCATCGCGCGCTTCGCGCCCGTGGCCTGCGCCGGCCCCTTGCTGGAAGCCGAGCTGGACGCCCTGGGCCGTGCGCTGCACGAACCCAAGCGCCCGCTGGTCGCCATCGTGGGCGGCTCCAAGGTGTCGACCAAGCTGTCCATCCTGCAATCGCTGGCCGACAAGGTCGACCAGTTGGTGGTGGGCGGCGGCATCGCCAACACGTTCATGCTGGCCGCGGGCTTGTCCATCGGCAAGTCGCTGGCCGAACCCGACCAGGTCGACCAGGCGCGCGCCGTGATCGACATCATGAAGCAGCGCGGCGCGGCCGTGCCGATTCCGGTTGACGTGGTGTGCGCCAAGTCGTTCGGCGCGGATGCCGAAGCCACCGTCAAGGCGGCCACCGACGTGGCCGACGACGACATGATCCTGGACATCGGCCCGCAGACCGCGGCGCAGCTGGCCGAGATCCTGAAGAAGGCGGGCACCATCGTCTGGAACGGCCCCGTGGGCGTGTTCGAGTTCGACCAGTTTGCCAACGGCACCGAAGTGGTGGCGCGCGCCATCGCGGAATCGGAAGGCTTTTCGATCGCCGGCGGCGGCGATACGCTGGCCGCTATCGCCAAGTACGGCATCGGTGAACAGGTCGGCTACATCTCGACCGGCGGCGGCGCGTTCCTGGAGTTCCTGGAG
This sequence comes from Achromobacter sp. FW305-C-13, assembly GCF_058783475.1. Lineage (NCBI taxonomy): Bacteria > Pseudomonadati > Pseudomonadota > Betaproteobacteria > Burkholderiales > Alcaligenaceae > Achromobacter > Achromobacter sp. FW305-C-13. The sequence goes on from NZ_JBYSYN010000002.1 coordinate 1,402,634, forward strand.
GGCAAGACCCTGCCGGCCGTGGCCGTGCTGGAAGCCCGAGTCTCCTGATGCGCAGCTCGCGCGACACCCGGTAGGATGGGTTTCGCGCGTTTTGCCGTCGTGTTTTTTTTGGCAGCGTCTCGCGCTGCACCCATCCTACGATGGCCGCTGTTTGCGGTTCCCTTATTCCATCTTGGCGCCCGAGATCTTCACGATCTCTGCATACCGCGCAATTTCAGACTGAATGAACGTGCTGAATTCCTCCGGTGTTTGGCCGGCCGGCACCAGTGCGCCCATGCTTTCCATGCGCTGCTTCACTTCCGGGGTGGACGTGACCGCGTTGACTTCCTTGTTCAGCCGCTGCACCACATCGGCTGGCGTGCCGGCCGGGGCAACGATGCCGTACCAGGCCGACGCGTACATCTTGGGCACGCCGGCTTCGTCGAACGTGGGCACGTCCGGCAGGGCCGGGAGGCGCTGGCGCGAGGCCACAGCCAACGCGCGCAGGGCGCCGGCCTGAACCTGGGCCAGCGACCCGGTGTCCAGCATCATGTCCACCTGGCCCGCCAGCAGATCGGACACGGCGGGGCCGCTGCCCTTGTACGGGATGTGCAGCACATCCGCGCCCGTCAGGTACTTGAACATTGCGCCTGCCAAGTGCTGCGATGAGCCCACGCCGCCCGAGCCGTAGTTCAGTTTGCCGGGCTCAGCCTTTGCGGCGGCCACCAGGTCCGCCACTGACTTGAAGGGTGACTGCTTCGGCACTTCCAGGATGTTCGGGATTTCGGCCACGAAAGCGACCGGCGCAAAGTCTTTCGCGGCGTCGAAGCCCAGACGCGAATACAGGTGCGGGTTGGCGGCATTAGTCGAACTGGTGGCCATCAGCAGTGTGTAGCCGTCGGCCTTTTCCCGAACAAAGGCCGCCGTGCCGATATTGCCGCCCGCACCGGCCTTGTTGTCCACGATCACGGTCTGGCCCAGGCGTTCGGTCAGGCGCTGCGCCAGCAGCCGGCCCAGCGCGTCCGTCGCGCCCCCGGGGGGCCACGGCACGACCAGCTTGATGGGGCGCTCCGGATAGGATTGCGCGTGGACGGCGGGGGCGATGCCGGCGGCAAGCGCGGCCAGGACGAGCGCGCGGCTGGCGCGCCGCAGGAAGGCGAAGGACATGGGGTCTCCAGGAGTGCCGGCCCTTGAATCCGCGTCGCAGGGGGCGCGGCGGCGGGCCGTGTCGGTGTATAGGCGCGGCGCGGGGCCGCTTTTCTTATCCCGGGGACTCTACGCAATCTGCCGCCTCCACAAAAGGGATAAATAATCACCGATCTTCATTCTTAAAAGGAATGAAAAGCGACCTGCGTTTGATCCAGGACGGTTTCGGGCGCCCGGCCTTGGTGTAGGCTTGCCTGACTTCCCGCACAGTGCGGAAATCCTTCTCTCAGGTCGGTTTGCAGCACCATGAATCTACGTCTTTTCCCTGGCCTGAATAATTTCCGCGGCATCACCCGCGAGTCGGCGCGGCGCGACGTCTTGGCCGGGTTGAGCGTGGCGGCGGTGGCCTTGCCCGTGGGCCTGGCCTACGCGGCAATGATGGGCGTGCCACCCGTCGCGGGGCTGTGGGCCGCCATTGCCGGCATGCTGGGCTACGCGCTGTTCGGTTCGTCGCGGACGCTGATCGTGGGGCCGGATACCGCCACCTGCACGCTGATCGCCGCCACCCTGACCGGCATGGCGCTGACCTCGCCCGAAGACCGGCTGGTCGCCGCGACGGGCATCGCGCTGACGGTGGGCGTGGGGTGCCTGATTGCCCGGCTACTGCGGCTGGGCGTCTTGGCCAATCTGTTGTCGCGGCCGGTGCTGATCGGCTACATGGCGGGCGTGGCGATCACGCTGGCGCTGTCGCAATTGAGCGGGTTGACGGGCGTGGGGCTGCGCAACAGTGGGCTGATCCATCCTTTCCTGGAACTCGGCCGCCGCCTTCCCGAAATCCAGATCCCGACCTTGTGCCTGGGGCTGGCCTCCTGCTTGCTGCTGGTGGCGGTGAAGCGCTGGCGGCCCACCTGGCCCGGCCCCATCCTGCTGGTGGTGGGCGGTTGCCTGCTGTCGTGGATCTTCGATTTTCCCAATCTGGGCATCGCTGTCGTGGGCGAGGTGCCGGCCGGCCTGCCGGGGCTCAGCCTGCCCGTGCGGCTGGAAGGCGTGGACAGCATCCTGCTGGGCGCGGCGGGCGTGCTGGTGGTGAGTTTTTCCAGCGGCATCGTGACCGCGCGCAGCTTCGCCGCGCGCACGGGCGAACACGTCGATCCCAACCGCGAGCTGGTCGGCTTTGGCGCGGCCAACGTGGCGGCGGGCCTGTTCCAGGGCTTTGTCGTGACGGGCGCGGATTCGCGGACCGCGGTGGGGCTGGTCGCCGGCGGTTCATCGCCGCTGGTCAGCGTCAGCGCAGCGGTCGCGCTGGCGATCGTGGTGGGGCTGCTGAGCGCGCCCTTGTACTGGCTGCCGCAGGCAGTGCTGTCGGCCATTCTGCTGCTGGCGGCCGCCAGCCTGTTCGACGCCAAGGCCTTCATGCGGCTGGCGCGCATTTCACGGATCGAACTGGCGTTCGGGATCCTGGCCGCGGTGGGCGTGGTGGGGTTCGGCGTGCTGCAGGGCGTGGCCGTGTCGGTGGGTGCGACGCTGCTGTACGCCATGTACGTGTCGGGCAACCCGCGCGATGCGCTGCTGGGCCGGTTGCCGGGGGAATCGGTGCTGGGCAAGCTGCATCTGAATCCCGACGCGCAACCGGTGCCGGGCATCGTCGTCTGGCTGTTCGAATCGTCGGTCTGGTTCTTTAATGCCGACGCCTTTCGCCGCCGCGCCCGCGAGGTCATGAACCAGGCGAAGGACGTGCAATGGTTCGTGCTGGACGCCGAAGCAATGACGCAGGCCGACGCCGATGCGGTCGAAGCGCTGTACGAGCTCAAGCGCGAACTGGACGATCGCGGCATCACGTTGCTGGTCGCGGGCGGCCACGGCCAGTTCCGCATGGCGCTGGAACGTTCGGGGCTCGTCAAGAAGATCGGCCGCGACAAGATTTTCGGCAGCCCCGAACAGGCGGTGGAAGCCGTCGAGCGCTGGCGCCAGGGAGCGCCGGCCACGCTGGCCTAGGGCGTATTGTTCCGCCCTTAGTCGATGATGTGATAGCCGCCGTCGATGTATAGCGTCTGCCCGGTCATGAGCCGGGCGGCGTCGGTGGCCAGCCAAGCAGTGGCTTCACCCACATCGTCGATCGACACCAGGCTGCGCGCCGGCGCTTTGGATTGGGCGCGGTCCAGCAAGGCGTCGAATTCGGCGATGCCGGAGGCGGCGCGCGTTTTCAGCGGCCCGGGCGAGATGGCATGCACGCGAATGTCTTGCGGGCCCAGTTCGGCGGCCAGATAGCGGGTGGCGGATTCCAGGGCGGCCTTGACCGGCCCCATCATGTTGTAGTGCTCCACCACCATCTGCGAACCGTAGTAGCTCATGCAGAAGAGGGCGCCGCCCTGGGGCATCAGCGGCTCGGCCAGTTTCGCCATGCGGATGAACGACCAGCAGGACACGTCCATCGCTTGCAGAAAGCCCGCGCGCGAGCAGTCCGTCACGCGGCCATGCAGGTCGTCGCGCGGCGCAAACGCAATCGAATGCAGCACGAAGTCCAGCCCGCCCCATGCTTGCGTGACGCGATCGAACACGGTTTCCAGTTCGCCTTCGTTCAGCAGGTTCAAGGGCATCAGCAGCGAGGCGTCCACCTGCCGCGCCAAAGGCTCCACGTGCGGCAGGGCCTTGTCGTTCAGGTAGGTCACGGCCAGTTCGGCGCCCATGGCGCGAAAGGCCTTGGCGCATCCCCAGGCGATGGAATCCGCGTTGGCGATGCCGGTGACGAGCCCGCGCTTGCCGGCCAGCGGAAGGTGCGCGCTCATCGTTGACGCACCAGTGCCAGTGTGTGCTGGGCGATGATCAGTTCTTCGTTCGTGCGGATCACGTATACGCCGATGCGGCTGTCGTCGCTGGAGATGCGCGGCCCGTGATGAGCGTTGCGTTCGGGGTCCAGCTTGATGCCCAGCCAGCCCCAGTGGTCGGCCACCGCCTGGCGGATGTCGGCGGAATTCTCGCCGACGCCGGCGGTGAAAACGATGCCGTCGATGCCGTTCATGGCGCAGCCCAGGCCGATCATGCCTTCGGCCACGCGCCAGGCGAAATACTTCAGCGCCAGCTGGGCCGATGGCGCATCGCTGGCCAGCAGCTCGCGCATGTCGTTGCTGATGCCGGACAGGCCTTTCATGCCGCAGTCGTGATACAGCAGGTGCTCGATCTGGTCGTGGTCCATGCCGCGTTCCATCATCCACAGCACCACGCCCGGATCCAGCCGGCCGGGCCGCGTGCCCATGGGCAGGCCTTCCAGGGCGGTGAATCCCATCGTGCTGTCGACGCTCTTGCCTTCATGCATGGCGCAGGCGGACACGCCCGAACCCAAGTGCGCGGCGATGATCTTGCCCATGGCGAGTTCGGGCAGGGCCTGGCGCAGGCGCTGCGCAATGTACTCGTAGGACAGGCCGTGAAAGCCGTAGCGGCGCACGCCTTCCTGGTACAGCGATTCGGGAAGCGCGTAGCGGTCGGCCACGTCGGAGTGGCTGCGGTGGAACGCCGTGTCGAAGCAGGCCACCTGCGGAATCCACGGGCGTCGCTCGCGGATCACGCGGATGGGCGCCAGGTTGTTGGGTTGGTGCAGCGGCGCAAGCGGCGTGAAGGTATCCAGCTTGGCGAGGATGGCGTCGTCGATCAGGACGGGCTCGGACAGGTCGGGGCCGCCATGCACGACGCGGTGCCCCACCGCCAGCGGCGCGCCGCCCAGGTGGCCGCTCAGCCAGGTGCCGACAACTTCCTGCCCATTGGGGACGTCAGGCGCGTGGCTGGGTGCGATGTCGCGTTCCACCAGGGTTTTGCCGGCGGCGTCGCGCACCCGCAGTTTCGGATGCGAGGTGCCGATGCCCTCCAGCTGGCCGCCCAGGCGCGGCGCCAGCTCGTGCTTGTCGTCGATGTCGTACAGGTAGAACTTGATGCTGGAACTGCCGGCGTTGATGACGAGGATGGTGTCGCTCATGGCTCTGGAATCCGGTAGCGTTGTGGCGTGCGTCACGCCAGCGGGCGGGCGGCTTGCTGGCTCAGGTGGTGGGCGTAGATCGCCGCCACTGCGCAGGAAGCCAGGCGCGAGCGCGGGCTGTCGGCACGGCTGGTCAGGATGATGGGCACGCGCGCGCCCAGCACGATGCCGGCCGCTTCCGCGTTGGCCAGGAACGTCAGGTTCTTGGCCAGCATGTTGCCAGCCTCCAGGTCGGGCACCACCAGCACTTGGGCCACGCCTGCCACCGGGGACCGGATGCCCTTGATGCGGGCGGCGTCCGGACTGATCGCGTTGTCCAGCGCCAGCGGGCCATCCAGCAGGCCGCCGGCGATCTGGCCGCGGTCGGCCATCTTGCACAGCGCGGCGGCTTCGATGGTGCTGGGGATGTTGGGCGTGACCTGCTCGACAGCCGACAGGATCGCCACGCGCGGTTCGCCCAAGCCCAGGCCGTGATGCAGGTCGATCACGTTGCGGATGATGTCTGCCTTGGTTTCCAGGTCGGGGAAGATGTTGATGGCGGCATCAGTGATGAAGAGCGGCTCCGCATAGGTGGGCACTTCCATGATGAACACGTGGCTGATGCGGCGGCCGCTGCGCAGGCCAGTCGTGCGCGCGACCACTTCGTGCATCAGTTCATCGGTGTGCAGGCTGCCCTTCATCAGCAGGGTGGCCTCGCCGTTGCGCACCAGCGCCACGGCGGTCTCGGCGGCCGCATGGCTATGCGGCACGTCCACGATGCGGGCATCGCCCAGGTTCAGCTTGAACTGGGCGGCCGTGTCGCGGATCTTCTTTTCCGGGCCCACCAGGATGGGATGCAGCAGCCCCAGGTCGCGTGCTTCCAGTGCGGCCGACAGCGAGGGCTCGTCGCACGGGTGGGCGATGGCGCAGAAGGCCGGCTCCAGCGTCTGCGCGCGAGCGATGAGCTTGTCGTAATGCGTCGAGGTAGGCAGGGTCATGCGGTCTTGGCCTTGGCGGATTGACGGGCTGCGGTCTTGGTAGCGCGTTTCGCAGGGGATGCCGTGGCGGTCTTGGCCGCGGTCTTAGTGGCAGTCTTAGTGGCAGTCTTGGTGGCGGTCTTAGTTGCAGTTTTAGCCGCGGCCGTCGTCGCCGGCTTGCTTGCCGATTTGGCCGTCCGCTTTGCCGGGGCCTTGGTGGCAGCCTTTGGCGCGGCGTCTTCGGCAACCTCCGCTGCCGCCGACTGGGCCGCGGCGGGGTGCGGTTGGGCCTTTTTGGCGGGCACGTCAGCGGCGGCCTTGACCAGTTTCAAGGCCGGCACGGAGGGCGCGGGGGCGACGGACGGTGCCGGCAGTTTGGCCGGTGCCGACGCCGGACTGCGCTTCTGCGCGCGGCGCTCTGCCGCCACGAAGATGCGCTCCATCTCGTCCAGGCTTTCGCGGGCGGCCGGGCTGAGCGGTTCGGCCGCTTCCAGCACGCGCTTCATCGTTTCCAGCGCGTCGCGGATCGCCGGGGCCGGTGAGCCTTCCAGCAGATGCGGCATTGCCAGCAGGGCGGCGTCCGAATCCAGCGTCAGGATCAGGGCCTGGTCGCGGGTCAGATCCTTGAACTCCTGCAAGGTCAGCGCGTTGTCGGATTCCGCGCGCATCTTGCGAATGAGCGCAAAGCTGCGCTCGTCCAGGCCGCCCTCGGCGCCGGACACGTACAGCAGCATGCGGATGGCCGCCACGCGCAAACCGCCTTCCTGCACCATCGAACGCAGTTCGGCGGCACGGTCTTCCATGAAGCGGCGGTGTTCGGGCGATACGCCCGGATGCTTGCGCGGGGGGCCGGACTGCGCGCCCAGGCCGGCCAGGTCTTGCACCAGCGGCGAACCGTAGACGCCCATGAAGGTGCGTTCGTCGGCCGAGTCGCGCAGTTCCTGCCAGATGTTCAGGCTGGTCTCGACCCAGTTCGAGAACATCTCCTGCGCCATCAGGAAAGGATTGGAAGGCGAGATCGGCTGGCGCTGTTCGCGTACCTGTTCGGCGATCTTGGCGATGGGGGCGATGACCGGGTTGCGGTCCGAAATCAGTTCATAGGGCAGGCGCAGCGGATGCAGGCGCTGGCTCCATTCCGCGGACTGCGGCGTGACCAGCGCGCGCAGCCACGGCTGCATGAAGCTGCGGTACATGCCCAGGTTGATGTCCGAGATCCGGGCCACGGCGGCGAAGCGGCGGTCGTCCTCTTCCTTGCGGTCGACGATGGCGCGCACGTCGTCCAGCTTGCGTTGTTCGAACGACAGCACGTAGTTGCCGAAAGCCAGATCCGCATTGGGGGTATCGGGCGTCTTGTCGGCGATCTCGGCCTGGTAGATGCCGGGGGGCAGCACGTCGATCATGTCGATGTTCGACGTGAATTCCTGGTGCTCTTTGCGGGCCACGCTGCCCGACACGAAGATGCCCAGGTGGCCGATGCTTTCGTGCACGGCGTAGACGATGGTCTGGCCGTGCGCCAGCACTTCGGCTTCGTTCTGATAAAGGTCGGGGATCCAGCCGAGTGCCTGCGGCGGCGGCGTGATGTTGTCGCCTTTCGAGCAGAACACCACGATCGGCGACCGGATGTTGCGCAGGTCGATGCGGATGCCGTCGGAGGTCACGAGGCCAGCCGTAGCCAGCCGGTTGCCCACGAACAGGTTGTCCACGATGTACTGGATTTCCGGGCCGTTCAGGAAGACGTGGCCGCCCCACCATTTCTCGAAGCTCAGGTAGCGGTCGGCTTCGGTGTCCACCTTGGAGTACAGGTTGTACTGCTTGGACCACAAGGTGTTGGCCGGATTCAGGTTTTCGAAGTTCTGCACCAGCCAGGCGCCGTCGAATTTGCCGTTGCCCAGGTCGCTGGTCATCGCCGTTAGCCAGCTGCCGCCCAGCAGGCCACCGGCATAGCGCATCGGATTCATGCCGCGCCAGCCTGCCCAATAGGACAGCGGGGCGCCTGCCACGATGATGGGACCGAACAGTTCAGGGCGAATGGCGGCGGTCATCATGATCTGCCAGCCTGCCTGGCAGTTGGCCACCACGACCGGCTTGCCCTCCGCGTCGGGGTGCCGCGCGATGATCTCTTCCAGGAAGCGCGCTTCGGCCATCATCACGTCTTCGACGGTCTGCTCGGGCATGGGCTGGGGCAGGAAGGTCGCGAAGTAGCAGGGATGGCCGGCGCGCACCGCCACGCCGATTTCGCTTTCGGGCTTGAAGCCGCCGATACCCGGGCCATGGCCCGCGCGCGGGTCGACCACCAGGAAGGGGCGCTTGATCGGATCGGTTTCCACGTCTGCCGGTGGCTTGATGCGCAACAGCCCGTAGTTCACGGGGCGCGGCAATTCGCGGCCATCCAGGACCAGCTCGAACTCCATGCTGAGCACGTTGGGCGCGCGCTTGGCCATGTGTTCGTGGTACTGGTTGCCGCGCTGGCGCAGCACGTCTGCGTAGAGCACGCCGCGCTGCCAGGCATCCACGGCGTATTCGTAGGCGGCCGTCCAGGGGTTGAAGAAGGACGGGGTAGGGACGCGATCGTTGCCGGATCCGGCCATGGCGATCTCCTGTAAGTTGCTCCCGACGGCGGAAGGCCGCCGGGCCGATCCCGAGTGGAACCGGCCGAGTTGACCTCCCCATTACACCGCATCGAATGCTGCGTCGCAACATGGAAGGGTTTGATGCCGGTCAAATTAGGGCGCTAACTGTCCCTTCTTTCAGCTTTGTTGCCAATCTTGCAAGAACGTTGCGTCGCGGCAGGCCTCAATTCGCGCCGTGGCAGACGGCTTCCACGCGGTTGCCGTCGGGATCCAGCAGGAAGGCGGCGTAATACTGTGGGTGGTATTGCGCGCGCAGCCCGGGGGCGCCCCCGTCGCGGCCGCCGTGGGCCAGGCCCGCCACGTGAAAGGCGTCGACGGCGGCGCGGTCCGGCGCCTTGAAACACCAATGGCGCCTGGCGCCGGCGTCCAGCCCCAGGCCGGGCGTTGCCAGGATGGAAACATACGTGTGTCGGCTGTCGCCGGGGCCGCAGCGTTCGCCATAGCCGATGGCGTCGGCCTCGTCATAGACCTTGGCCGCGCCCAGCGCCTGCATGACGGCATCATAGAACGGCCGGGCGTGGCTCAGATGGGAAACCGCGATGGAGACGTGATCCAGCAATTGCATCGCGGCTCCGGACGCGTCAGGCGCGTGCTGCGGCGTTGTGCTCCAGCCATTTCTGGACGGATGGCCGCTGCCACTGGATATCGGCGTAGGCGCGCAGCGGGTCGGGCAGGTCATCCAGCGACAGGCGCTTGAGCATGACCGCCAGGTCGATGTCGGCGATGCACCAGTCGTCGAACAAGGACGCCTGGTCTACCCCGATCAGGTAGCTGGCCACCTGGATCAGCTTGGCCGAGGCGGCGTGCGCCGCGTCGGACAGCGGCTGCCCGGCGGCGCCGTAGAACACCGTTTCGGTGGGGCGCTCCTGGCGCAGCGCACCCAGGTCGCTGCGCAGCCAGGCCTGCAATTGGCGGGCGCGGGCGCGCTCGCGGATGGCCTGGGGATACAGTGCGGCATGCTCGGGCGCAGGAAACACGTCTTCCAGGTATTCGGCAATGACGCTGGATTCGGTCAGATTGAACCCCTCGTGCGTCAGCGCGGGCACGCGCGCCGTCAGCGCACGGCACTGGTACGGCTGCATCCGCTGTTCGCCCGCTTCCAGATCGATCGGGCGCACCTCGAAAGGCAATTTCTTTTCGGTCAGCGCCACATAGGCCGACATGGCGTAAGGGCTGAGAAACAGGGAGTCGACGTAAAGCGTAATCGGGGCGCCCAAATCTTGTCTCCGGTCAGGCGGGGTCGTGGTGAGTGGTGCGGATCCGACGGGTGGTGGCGCGCCGCATGAATTGCAAAGCGTAACGCAATTGCAATTTCGCGTGTCGCGCCGACGCGTCAGTCCACGATGAAGAGCTTGGCGCCCGTGGCGGTGGACGAGCGGTGGGGCTCGGCCTGGTCAGCCACCTGATAGCTCATGCCGGGAGTCAGGACGAACTGCCGGCCGTCTTCCAGCTCGGTATGCAGTTCGCCCTCGAGACAGAACAGGATGTGGCCCTTGCTGCACCAGTGGTCGGCCAGGTAGCCGGCGGTGTATTCCACCATGCGGACCCGCAGGTCGCCGAATTGGCGGGTGCGCCAGTAGGCCATGCCGGTGTCGCCGGCGTGTTCGGTGCGTTCCACCTCGGACCAGTCCGTGGTGCCGAAGGGGATGTTGCTCATCTTCATCGTGAATCCTGCGGTGTGGTCCGGACGGCGGGTGAGGGGATACCGTCCGGTAAACATCAGATACTACGCCACTCAGGCTACCAGTTTCTTTTGCCAGAACATCGCACGGCCCGTGGTGTCGTCCAGCGCGTAGCCCTCAAAGCCCAGTTTGCGGTACAGCCCCTGGGCCACGGCGTTGCCTTCCAGTACTTCCAGCGTGATCTTGCAGCAGCCCATCTGGCGCGCCCGGTCTTCCAGCGCGCCCAGCAGCTGCTTGCCCACCCCCAGCCCCTGGAAGCGGGGCGACACGCCCAGATCGTGCAGGTTGATCAGCGGCCGGCAGGCAAAGGTGGAGAAGCCTTCCAGATAGATCGCCACGCCCGCGGGCTGCCCGTCGACGCGGGCCAAGAGGGCGTGGGCCGTCGGGCGGCGCGCCAATTCCGCGATCAGGTTCTGCTGCGCGTAGTCGGGCAGGGGCGAATTGCCGCCCATGGGGCCGCTGGCGTATTCGTTCAGCATGGCCAGCACCTGGCGGCCATGTTCCGGATTGGAGAAGTCGACGTCGATGATTTCCAGCACGATCGGTTCCTGTGGCTGATCCTGGCCAGCGCGAGTCGCCGGCCATGCCCTCGGATGACGGGGCAACCGAACATTATGCACGCTTGCCGCCGCCTGATTTTGCGCATTGAAAAATCGGTCCGTAACCCCTATCTTCTTGATATTCAAGGCCGGATGTGGCACTGCCCGACGCGGCCGAAACCTTTAAGGTGAGCTGGAATATGGAGTTCAAGGACTACTACAGCACTCTCGGGGTGGAACGCGGCGCCACCGAAGACGAGATCCGGCGCGCTTACCGAAAGCTCGCACGCAAATATCATCCCGACGTCAGCAAGGAAAGCGACGCCGAGGCCCGCATGCGCGACGTCAACGAAGCCTATGACGTCTTGCGCGACCAGGAAAAGCGTCAGGCCTACGACAATCTGGCGGCCGGCGTGTCGTCCGATGGCGGCTTCCAGCCGCCGCCCGGTTGGGACGAAGGCTTCGAATTCCACCGGGGCGCGGCGCCGGGCGACGAGGCCCAGTTCAGCGAGTTCTTTTCATCGCTGTTCGGCGGCCGTGGCCAGCGGGGCGGGGCGCGCCAGCAGGATTTCCGCGCGCGTGGCGACGATCACCACGCCGCCATCGAAGTGGACCTGGAAGATGCGCTCAAGGGCGCCACGCGCGACATCAGCCTGAGATCGATGGAGATGGACGACCAGGGCCATCCCCACATGAAGACCCGCACGCTCAGCGTGCGCATTCCTGCGGGCGTGCGCGAAGGCCAGTACATCCGTCTGGCCGGGCAGGGCATGCCCGGCTACGGCGGCGGCGAAAATGGCGACCTGTACCTGGAAGTGCGCTTCAAGCCACACCCGCGCTACCGGGCCGAAGGCCGAGACCTCTACATGACGCTGCCCGTCGCCCCGTGGGAAGCCGCGCTGGGCGCGCAGGTGAATACGCCCACGCCGGGCGGCACGGTCGAGGTGTCGATCCCGGCCGGTTCCGGCAACGGACGCAAGCTGCGGTTGCGCGGCCGCGGCATACCCGGTGATCCGCCGGGGGACCTGTACCTGGTGCTGGACCTTGTGCTGCCGCCGGCCGATAGCGAGGCTGCGCGCGCGGCCTACCGCAAGCTGCAGCAGGACGTGCCTTTCAACCCGCGGCGCCACTTGGGGGTCTGACCATGAAGAAGCTTGTCATCACCAGCGCCACCGTCGTGGGCAAATCGCAGCCGCTCAGCGCGGACGACCTGGCCCGCGCCTGCGGCGCGGAAGTGGAATGGGTCGCCCAGTTGGTCGAAGTGGGTATCGTCAACGCCAGTAGTCCGCAACCCGAGCAATGGTGCTTCTACAGCGTGGATTTGCAGCGCGCGCTGCACGCGCGCCGGCTGGAGCACGATTTCGGCGCCAGCCTGGATGCCGTGGCGCTGATCCTGGACCTGAGCCAGGAGGTGCGGCGCCTGAAAGCGCACTTGCGGGCGCTGGGCGCGTCAGAACCCTGACAGGGCCCCGGCCCGGGGAAACAGGGTGGGTAAACTACACGCTTGCCTTGCCACAACAAACAAGCGAAAAGCACCTTGGAGACGTCTTCCTCCCCCGCGCATGCCCTGGCGGGCAGCGCGCGCATCGATGGGCTCAAATCCTGCCTGCCGGTCATGATCGGCTACTTTCCGGTGGCGGTGACGTTCGGCATCGCCGGCGTCGCGGCAGGCTTGACCCCGCTGCAAGTGATCCTGATTTCCGTGTTCGTCTACGCCGGCGCCAGCCAGTTCCTGTTGCTGGCGTCGATCAAGGCCGGCACGCCCTGGCTATGGGTCGTGGCACTGTGTTCATTATTGAACGCGCGCCATCTGCTGTACGGCCCCTTGCTGTCCCGCTTCCTGCCGGCGGCGCTGCGCGACCGCCTGAAGGTCGCCTTCCTCTTGACCGATGAAGTCTTCGCCACCGCGTTCAACCGCCTGCAAAGCGTGCCTGCCGGGCACCGCCAGGGCTGGATGATCGCGCTGGGGCTGGGCGCCTGGCTGACCTGGATCGCCGGGACGGCCGTCGGCGTCTATGCGGGCGACGGGCTGGAACGCCATTACCCGATGCTGTCCCAGGTGATGTGGTTCGCGTTGCCGGCGCTGTTCATGGCGCTGGTGTGCCAAAGCGCCAAGCGCGGCATGGGCCTGCCCGTCATCGCCGCGGTGACGGGCGCCGGAGTGGTTGCCGCCATGGGGCATACCAGCCTGGCCATCCTGATCGGCGCGGTCATCGGCTGCGCCGCCTATCGTCTGAAGAGGTCCGCATGAACGCCGATGGCCTGGGTTTCTGGGGCGCGGTGATCGCGATGGCCGTGATCACCTACCTGACGCGTGCGCTGCCCTTCATGCTGTCCGAACGCAGCCGCTTGCTGCGGCACCTGTCGCGAGAAGGCTCGGCGCTAGCCGCCCTGGGCCCCAGCCTGCTGGCGGGCATCGCGGCGGCCGTCATCGTGCCGGACTTGCTGGACGCGGGTACGCAAGCCGCCCGCATCGCCCCCTACGTGGGTGGCCTGGTCGTCACGGGCGTGGCGGCGCGGCTGGTCAGCAATACCGGCGTGGCCGTGTTGCTGGGCATGGGCGGATACGGGGTGTTGCTGGCCTTGGCGGGTTAAGGCTGCGCAGGCAAAATGATCGGACTCCCAAGGAGGCCGATCATGCTTACGCTCTACCATGCGCCGCGTTCGCGGTCGTTCAGGGTCCTGTGGTTGCTTGAGGAACTTGGGGTGCCGTACGACACCGAAATGGTGTCCATCCGCGGCACCGACAGCGCGGGCCACATGCCCGCGGACTACATCGACATTCATCCGCATCGCAAGGTGCCGGCGCTGGTGCACGACGGCGTGCCGGTGTTCGAGACGCCGGCCATCGCGCTGTACCTGACGGACCTGTTCCCGGAAAAGGGGCTAGGCCCGCTCGTGGGCGACGCGGACCGCGGTCCCTACCTGACCTGGCTGTCCTACTCCACGGGCGTATTCGAACCCGCCATGGTCGAACGCGCATTCAAACGGCCTCATGAAGGGGGCGCGCCCGGCTGGGGCTCAGCCGACGAGGTCGAACAGGTGCTGACCCGGGTGCTGCAAGCGCGCCCTTATTTCCTGGGCAGCCACTTTTCAGCGGTGGACATCGTGCTGGGCGGTTCCCTGCAATACATGATGCAGGTGAAGGTGATTCCGGAATCGCCCGTGTTCGGCGCCTATGTGGAGCGGCTGGGCAATCGCCCCGCGATGCACCGGGCCTTGCAGCGGGACGGCGACATCGACGAGGGCTGACAGTGTCCGCCCCGCAGGGCAGGGTTCAGGCTTGGCTCTGGATGCGCTCGCGCAGGTTCGCCTGCCACTGGGCCGGCCGGCCCAGGTAGCGGCTGGGTTCCAGCAGCGTATAGGCGCCCTTGAGTTCCAGCGCCAGCGTCGGAAAGCCCGTCCCTCCGACCCGGGCCAGCAGCGTGCGGCTATCGGCGATGTAGGCGGTGGTCGGGGCACCCTGCGCTGCCGCGTAGGCGGCGTCGAAGGCGTCCCCGTCCAGGCCGATCTCGCGGGCCAGGGCCTTGATCACGTCGGGGTCGGCGATGCGCAGGCCCTGCAGGTAGTGCGCGTGCTGCAGGCGCTTGAGCAGGTCCAGCCCGCGGCCGGCCAGCGTGTCGGCGGCCAGGATGGCGGAGGTGGGCGGTTCGGAATCGAACACGGCGCCTTTGTCACGCAGCAGGCCGTCGAAGTAATCCTTGCCGAACGCCTGGCCGGTCAGGCCGGCGATGCGCTCGTCATGCGGCATCACGTAGCGGCGCAGCGCGTCGGTGACGGGCTGGCGGTTGCTGCCGGTCATCATGCCGCCGCCGTGAGCAGCCACGGTCAGGCCCGCGATGCCGCGGGCGGCGTCCACCAGCGGCGCGGCGCCATAGCACCAGCCGCAAAGCGGATCGAAAATGTAATGCAGGGTGGGGGTCTGAGTAGCCATGGCGCCATGGTAGACGCGGGCCGGGGCGGGAAACAGCCTGGCGCGGTAGCCAGAGTGTTGCGCGGGCCGTGCAGATTGCCTGCACGGCCCGGTGGCTTGCGGTCAGCCGGTGATCTGCACGCCGATCCAGAACAGGCCGGCCGCCAGCGCCATCGACGCGGGCAAGGTCAGCACCCAGGCCAGCAGGATGTTGCGCACCGTGTTGCCCTGCAATCCAGTCTTGTTGGCGATCATCGTGCCGGCCACGCCGGAGGACAGCACGTGGGTGGTGGACACGGGCAGGCTGAACACGTTGGCCAGACCGATGGCGGCCACCGCCGTCACCTGCGCCGACATGCCCTGGGCGTACGTCATGCCCTGCTTGCCGATTTTTTCGCCCACCGTCAGCACCACGCGGCGCCAGCCGACCATGGTGCCCGCGCCCAGCGCCAGGGCCACGGCCACGATCACCCAGAAGGGCGCGTATTCGGTGGTGGCGGTCAGGTCGGCGCGCAGGCGTTGCAGGTCGGCGCGTTCGCGGGCGGGCAGACCTTCGATGCGCGAGACCTTCTTGGCCGTATCGTCCAGGCACAGCAGGTAGCGGCGCACGTCGATGCGTTTTTCGGCGGACAGGTCGGCGTAGTTGCTGACGCCGGCCAGGTCGGTTTGCAGCGCGGCGATGGTCGGCATGGTCAATTCCGGGTCGCAGCGGAAATTGCGCGGCAGTTCGGTGTTGGCGTCCGAACGCTTGAGCGCCAGGAAGTCGCCCAGCATGGCTTCGTTGCGCTGGTAGAACACGCTCAGGTGGTTGGCCGCGTCGCGGGTGCGTTCGATCTGGTAGGTGGTGCTGGTCGTGTCCAGCACGAAGTTGGCCGGCACGATGCCGATCAGCACCAGCATGATCAGGCCGATGCCCTTCTGGCCGTCATTGGAGCCGTGCACGAAGCTCACGCCCATGGCCGACAGCACAAGCACCAGGCGGTTCCAGAACGGCGGGTGCTTCTTGTTGTCGATCGCGCGGCGCTGATCCGGCGTCTTGTGCATCTTGGACAGCGGCAGCCAGCGCTTGAGCAGCAGCAGCAGGCCGCCCGCCACCAGGAATCCCGCGACCGGAGAGGCCACCAGCGACAGGCCGATATCGACGGCTTTGCCCCAGTTGACGCCATCGGCCAGCGGCAGGTCGGTGATCAGCGCATTGGCCAGGCCCACACCCAGGATCGAGCCGATCAGGGTGTGCGAGCTGGAGGCGGGGATGCCGAAATACCAGGTGCCCAGGTTCCAGGCGATGGCGGCGGCCAGCATGGCGAACACCATGGCCAGCCCGCGGCCCGTATCCACGTTGATCAGCAGTTCCACCGGCAGCAGGTGGACGATGGCGTAGGCCACGCCCACACCGCCCAGCAACACGCCCAGGAAGTTGAAGATGCCCGACAGCACCACCGCCAGATGCGGCGGCATGGCCTTGGTGTAGATGACCGTGGCCACGGCGTTTGCCGTGTCGTGAAAGCCGTTGATGAATTCGAAGGCCAGGACGAATGTCAGGGCCAGCACAAGACTGAGGCCGACCCAGAGATCTAGGCCATGGAAGAGGTCGAACATGGAGGCGGGGGCGAGGTTCCGGCGAGAGGTGCCGATTATTGCAGATTTGTGACCTGACCCTGGTTGCGTCGGAAAACCACCGCCGTCCCGCCGGAAGCGCCGGTTTCAGAACTTCGAGTACTGGAACTCGATTTCCATGGGCTTGCCAAGATTGGCCGAGGTATCGGCCTGGATCAACATCACCGCCAGGACGCCCAGGTACAGCAGGCACAGCCAAAGGGTTCGTTTCATTTGGGTTCGTTCCATTTGCCGGCGCCTCTCATGGACGGAATACCTGCGCGATCTTCTGGTTGACCCGCAGCCACCCCAGTTCGCCCAGGTGCTGCACGTCGCGCAGCATGCCGACTTCAAAGGGGGCGCTGTACATGTCCATGCAGGTCATCGCGTAGCGTTGGCACAGCGCCGCCACGTCGCGCTGGATCGGTTCGAAGCGGGCCAGGTCCTTGAAGACCATCGGGTGCAGCGGCTGCATCACGAACAGCGCGTTCACGTCGTGCTGGCGCAGCAGCGCCATCAGGGCCGTCAATTCCCGCAGTTCGTCGCGGCCGGTCAGCGGCTGGGGCTGGTAGGCGGTCTTGCCGCCCTCGGGAATCGAGCGCAGGTATTTATTGAAGAATTCGTCGCGGACCGCGTAGCGGTTGCCGCCCATCTGGCTCTGTTCGGCTTCCTGGGCCTGGCTGGCCAGCGCATCCCAGTCCACCACGCGGGCGGCGGCGGCCGGCCCTTCGCGTTCGCGTTCGGGCACAGGCGCTGCATAGGCGGGCGCCCACAGGTCCACCAGGCGCTGGCGGAACACGTAGGCCTGCTCGGCCACCATGGACCAGGCCACACGGGCGTCCCCCTTGTCGCGCAGCCAGCGCGCGAGCTCCGCCCGGCCTTCGGGCTGCTTGAGCAGGCGGGGCAGCAGCGGGTTGGCGTGCTCCTTGAATTCGTCCGCGCCCAAGCCGCCGTCGCCGTCGAACCACCCGGGCGACAGCATCACGACCACGCGGGAGGCGGGTGACAGATCATCGGCCAGCGCGGCCAGCACCAGTTGCATGCCCAGGGACTGGAAGCCCGAATGGCCATAAGCCAGCACGGGCATTTGCAGCTCGTCGGCCAGATAGCGGTACGGCACGAAGCGCAGATCGTTGCTGGTGAGTTCGGATGACCCCAGGATCACCAGCCGGTCGCCCGTGCGCAGTGCCTGGCTCATCCGCGACAGGTTGCGCGTCTGTTCCTGCAGGGTGTTGCCCAGGTTCGGGATGTAGATCCCCGGGGCCGCCGCGGGCACGGGTTCGGTTTTCAGCGCCAGCGAATGCCAGGCCCACCAGCCGCAAGCGGCGGCGGCGGACAAGGCCAGCGCCGCAGCCAGCGCGTGCTGCCGTAAAGTGCGTGTGAACATGGATGGGGCGGGGCAGGGCGCGATATCGGATTAGATTGTTAGCGGATGTTATCCAGCGCGTATGACCGAAACAAGCGCGCGAAACCGGGGGCAGGGCCAATTCGCATTTTTGCGACAGCCTGAAGCGGGCTGGCCCGGAACGAGAGCGCGCTTCCTCCTGGGAAAGAATGCGATAGCATCGACATCGCGCGGTTCTTCTGGATTTCCATGATTGACCGCGTCAGGCGCCGTCCTTTGGCGCCGAACCCGCCGTTTCCCCACCTTCCCAGACGCTGCCGCCCATGACCACCACGACCCGAATCGCCCGCCGCCATCCCGACGAACTGATCATCGGCCTGGTGTCCGTGTCTGACCGCGCCTCTTCCGGCACGTATCAAGATCAGGGCCTGCCCGCGCTGCGTGAATGGCTGGGGGCCGCGCTGGCCTCGCCCTGGCAGGCGGTGGATCGATTGATTCCGGACGAGTCCGCGCGTATTTCCGAGACGTTGATCGAACTGGTGGACGTCTGCGGTTGCGACCTGGTGCTGACGACTGGCGGCACCGGCCCTGCCAGGCGCGACGTCACCCCCGAGGCTACGCTTGCCGTTGCTACCAAGGAAATGCCCGGTTTCGGCGAACAGATGCGCCAGATCAGCCTGCGTTTCGTGCCCACCGCCATCCTGTCGCGGCAAGTCGCCGTCATCCGCGAAACCCCGTCGCACGCCGCCCTGATCGTGAACCTTCCCGGCCAGCCCAAGTCCATACGCGAGACGCTGGAAGGGCTCAAGGGTGAAGACGGCGCCGTGCTGGTACCGGGCATCTTCGCCGCGATTCCCTATTGCATCGACTTGATCGGCGGCCCTTACGCCGAGACGCAGCCCGGCGTCATCGACGCGTTCCGCCCCAAATCGGCCCGCCGCGCGGCCCAGTCCTGAACGGCTGCTGCGTTATAGTTTTGGCCGCCCCTGTCCACCCCTCCTGCTTGAGAGTCTTACCGTCATGAAGGTTCGTTTCGCCCTGTCCCTTACCGTCCTGGCCGCGTTGACGGCCTGCGCCAATGTCAAAGACGTGCGCCAGCGCGACCCCGTCTTCTACGGTTCGACCCAGCGCACGGCAGAGGACTACACCGCGTGTGTGGCCAGCGCCTGGAAGAGCCAGGGCGTCAACTTCAAGCAGAACGCCGTGCGCAACGGATTCGAACTGGTCCAGGAAGACAGCCTGGGCGTTGAAGCCGTGCTGACGACCACGACCTGGAAGGGCAAGACCGAAACCCGCCTGTCGACGCGCATCGCCCGCCGCGACCAAACGATTATCGAACCGGCGAACCTGTGCCTGTAAGCGCCATGTTCAATCGCCGCGACGTCTTGCGGGCCGGTCTGGCCGCCGCCGCCGTCAGCATCGGGTTGCCCGTGCGCGCGCAAGCCCAGCAAGGCTTTATTTCCCGCAAGCTGAATGCGCCGGTGCCCGGCGGCGTAGCCGTCCTGAGCCTGGGGGACGCCGAACGCGCGCCCGAGGTGAGCTTCCTGGACCGGCGCGTGCTTGTCGTGCGGGAAGAGGGCAAGCAATGGATCGCCGTGGTCGGGATTCCGCTCAGCGTGAAGCCGGGCGAACAGCAGGTGGTGGTCAGCGATGCAAAGGGCCAGCGCAAGCTGCCGTTCAAGGTGGGCGCCAAGGAATACGTGGCGCAGCACATCACCTTGAAGAACCCGCGCCAGGTCGACCCCAACCCGGACGACATGAAGCGGATCGAACGCGAGATGGCCGAGCAAAGCGCGGCCAACCGGACCTACCGGGCCGGCGTCACGCCCAGCAACCTGCTGCTGGACCGCCCGGTCAACGGTGGCCGCCTGTCCAGTCCGTTCGGCTTGCGGCGCTTCTTCAACGGGCAGGAACGCAATCCGCATTCGGGCCTGGACTTCGCGGTGCCGGCGGGCACGCCGATCAAGACGCCGGCCGCAGGCGTGGTCGTGCTGGTGGGGGATTACTTCTTCAATGGCAAGACGGTTTTCGTCGACCACGGGCAGGGCTTTGTCAGCATGTTCTGCCACATGTCGGCCATTGACGTGAAAGTCGGCGACGAGGTGCCGCGAGGCGGAGTGGTGGGGAAGGTGGGGGCGACAGGCCGGGCAACCGGGCCGCACCTGCACTGGAACGTCAGCCTGAACGATGCGCGGGTCGACCCCGCGATCTTCATCGGGGCGTTCAAACCCTGATCGTCAGGCCGTGGCGGTCTGCTGGGCGATCTTGTTCAACACGAACTGGTGCATGCGCTCGGCATACTCCATCTGCTGGCGCACATGGTGTTGCTGGGCTTGCTGCTCATCCAGGCAGTTGTCGTACTTGATCTTGGCTTCAGAATAAGTCAGGCCGGTATTGCGAAGGCTGTTGATGAACCCTTCGCGCGACTGGTTGAGCAGGCGCAGGCCTTCCTCCCCTTTCACGAATTTTCTTCGCGCCAGGGAAAGCTGGTCGGCGGCGGCTTGCAACTCTTCTTTAAGATCCATCTTGCTTCATGCGTATCCCGCCAGACATTGCGCCTGGCAAGCGCGCCATTCTTTCACGAATGGACGTTCAACGCATTACGGCATATCGCGGTTCGGGCTTAAGCCCGCGCGAAACAGGGGCAGGGAGCCGGCCTCGGGCCGGCCCTGGAGCCCTGGCTTAACGGCGGTACTGCTGCGGACGATGCGGCGCGGGAGCGCGTTCGTCCTTGTGACGGAAGTTGATGCGGCCCTTGGTCAGGTCGTAGGGCGACATTTCCAGGGTGACGCGATCGCCTGCCAGGATGCGGATACGGTGCTTGCGGATGCGGCCGGAGGCGTAGGCGCCGACTTCGATGCCGTTGTCCAGTTTGACGCGGTAGCGGCTATCGGGCAGCACTTCGTCAACGATGCCATCCAATTCGATGAGTTCTTCTTTAGCCATTCTCTACTCCTTGATCAATACGCGCAGCCAGGCCGGCGGCATGACGCGCCGCGCGAGGCGGCAAGCGCGTTGGACTCAAATAACCAGGTCCAGCGGTTTGAACGTAAAACGTTCGGGCAAGCGCGGGTAAGGGCCACGGCATCCCTAGTGGATGTCTGAAATGACGGATACTCGCGCAGCGTGGGCAATATGCGCGCGGTGCGCGGCTTGGTCGCGGCACCGTGCAAGCGCACAGCGCCGGAGAAAGCGGGTGGGGGCGATTGTTGCAACGCCGGACGGCACAAGAATGTAGCAGCGCCGTTCGTAATAATCTCAACCAAACCGGGGGCAGCCTGAGTATCTTGGGGGTGACCCGAAGGGATACAGGTTGGCACGCAGAGTGACCGAAGCCCGGTTTTTTGCGGAAAAATCACGGACTTATGTTACTGCAAAGCGCAGCGATTAGCCAGTATTTATCTGCCGCTGCGCCGTGATAGTTGCTACTGAACGACTCTAGCCCCCGGGGATGCGCGCCTGGTAGTCGGCTTCCCAACGGTGGTGCGCCGACCAGAACGGGCCGGGTTCGCGCCCTTCGAGCTTGGCCGAGAGCACGCCCAAATGGGTGTGCCAGCCGCCCGCCACATCGACCATGTCGTCGCGCGAGTTCAGCTTGCGGTGCGTCAGCACCAGCAGCGTGCCCTCGCCTTGGGGCGACAGTTCGAACGTGACCTCCGACGGTTCCCCCTTGGATCCGCCCCAGGTGAATGCCAGCAGCCGGGGCGGCTCGCAGCGGGTGACGATGCCATGGGTCGTGACGCCGTTCTCGTAAGCCTTATAGGGTTCCGGCGTGGGTTCGGCGACCGACGACAGATTGGCGTGCACGAAACGCAGGGTCACGCCGCCGCCTTCGCGCAGTTCCATGTCACCGGTGGCCAGCCAGCGGCCCCGCTTTTCGGATTCGGTCAGGAACGCCCATACGGTTTCCACGCTGGCGGGAAGCTGGCGGGTAAAGCGCAGGGTCGTGGGATCCAGGACGACGCCGTGATCACTCATGTTGCTCTCCTAGGGACGGGGGCGGGGCGGGATGGGACGCCAGCGCAGAGGCCAGCGCATCCAGTCTGCCCGCCCAGAACTGTTCATAGAAACGCAGCCATTCCATGGCCTCGGCCATGGGTTCGGGATTCAGGCTGCACACATGGGTGCGGCCATGGATGGTGCGCCGGATCAGGCCGGCGCGTTCCAGGGCCTGCACATGCTTGGAGGCACCGGCAAAACTCATGCGCAGGGGCGCTGCCAGCTCTCCGATGGTCTGATCCCCTTGTGCCAGGCTGCGCAGCATGTCACGGCGCGTGGGATCGGCCAGCGCGCGAAAGACGGCATCCAGAGCGGGAGCGGGGATAAGTTCAACCATAAGGTTGAATATAGACCGGCGCCTGGAGATATTCAACCACTCGGTTGAGTTTTTATGTAACGGCCTCTTTGCTGGCTTCGCCTACCCCCTGGAATTCATGGGGGTACTGCGGCAAGCCGTCCGTGATGTCGAACCAGGGCGCCTTGTCGGCCACGTGGCAGTGCGCGGTGGGCTTGACGCCCGGATCGTCGTCCAGCGCGCCCAGGGGCAGGCCGTAGGTATCCGGCGTCTGGTCGAAGCGGCTGAGCAGCGGCGTGCCGCAGGCCTCGCAGAAGCCGCGATAGTTGCCAGGCGACGAGGCATACCAGGTGACGTGGTTCTCGCCCTTCGTCCATTGGAAATCGGAGGCTTGAACCGACGCTCGGCTGCGGAAGGCGGCGCCGTGGGACTTGCGGCACATGACGCAATGGCAATTCAGGGCGTCGGTGAGAGGGCCGTTGATCTCGTAAGCAACGCGGCCGCACAGGCAGGAACCTTTGATCATGATGAGCGCCAGGCAAGTGGGGAGAACAATTCGAATATACCCGCGCTGCAAGGCCACGCAACGCGCGCGCCGGGCCATTTATGACGGAGGTCTTTCAGTCTGTTGCTGACCCCTTATTTTCTGGCAAATGATTCGATCCCCAGGTCATCGCGCTGTCATGCGGCGAAAACAGAATGCCGCAATGACCACAGACAAGGGGATCAGACGATGACGTACGCCATCGAAGTGCACAACTTGAGCAAGACGTTCCAGGCCGGGGCCAAGGCGCTGGACAACGTCAGCCTGCAAGTGGCCGACGGGGAAATGGTGGCTTTGCTGGGCGCATCCGGCTCGGGCAAATCCACGCTGCTGCGCCACTTGGCGGGCTTTGTCGCCGGCGACGCGGGCCAGGGCAGCGTCAAGGTCAATGGCCAGCAGATCCAGCAGAACGGCCGCTTGAGCCGCAATGTGCGCGCTGCGCGCGCCGGCATCGGTTTCGTGTTCCAGCAATTCAATCTGGTGGGCCGCCTGCCGGTCATTACCAATGTCCTGACCGGCATGCTGCCGCGCGTGCCGCTGTGGCGCAGCCTGACCCGCTGGTTCCTGCGCGCCGAAGTACGCCAGGGCCTGGACGCGCTTGCCCAGGTTGGTATAGACGACTATGCATTTCAGCGCGCGTCGACGCTCTCGGGCGGCCAGCAGCAGCGCGCGGCGATTGCCCGCACGCTGGTGCAGAACGCCCGCGTGATCCTGGCCGACGAACCCATCGCGTCGCTGGACCCGGAGTCGTCGCGCCGCGTCATGGACACGCTGGCCCAGATCAACCGCAGCCGCAAAGTGGCGGTGGTGGTGTCGCTGCACCAGGTCGACGTGGCGCTGCGCTATTGCCCCCGCGTGGTGGCGCTGCGCCACGGCAAGGTGGTCTATGACGGCCGCGCCGCCGACCTCACCCCGGAAATGCTGCGCGACCTGTACGGCTCCGAACTGAGCGAGCTGCTTCCCGAATATTCGTCCCACGCGCCGTCCATGCCGGGCCTGGCGCCGCTGTCCCAGCTGGCGCAGGCGGCCTGAGGCCGCCTTCGCCTTCATTGTCCCGACCTCTCTGCCCCTACATACCCCGGAGTCATCCATGCTACGCAGAACCTTCGTCACCCTGATCGCCGCCGCCGCGTTGTCCACGCAGGCCTACGCGCAAGACGCCAAGACGTTGAACTTCGGCATCATCTCGACCGAGTCGTCGACCAACCTGAAGTCCGTCTGGCAGCCCGTCATCGACGACCTGAGCCGCGCCATCGGCGTGCCGGTCAAGCCCTTCTTCGCGTCGGACTACGCGGGCATCATCGAAGGCATGCGCTTCAACAAGGTGCAGTTGGGCTGGTTCGGCAACAAGTCGGCCATCGAAGCCGTGGACCGCGCCAAGGGCGAGGTGTTCGCCTCGGTGATCGACAAGGATGGCAACCCCGGCTACTGGTCGCTCCTGATCGTCAACAAGGACAGCAACCTGAAGACGCTGGACGACGTGTTGAAGAACGGCGGCAAGCTGAGCTACGGCGCGGGCGACCCCAACTCCACGTCCGGCACTGCGGTGCCTGGCTACTACCTGTGGGCCGCCAACAAGATCGAACCCAAGACCTTCTTCAAGACGGTGCGCGCCAGCAACCACGAAGCCAATCTGCTGTCGGTCATCAACAAGCAGGTGGATGTCGCGGTCAACAACACCGAGGCGCTGGAACGCTATCGCCTGAACACCGGCAAGGATGCCAACGACAGCGTGCGCGTGCTGTGGAAGTCGCCGCTGATCCCGGCGGATCCGCTTGTCATGCGCACGGACCTGCCTGCCGACCTGAAGGGCCGCATTCGCGACTTCTTCGTCAACTACGGCAAGGGCAAGGACGCCGAGCGCGAAATGGCCAACCTGAAGGCGCTGACGTATCAGGGCTTCCGCGCGTCCGACAACCAGCAGCTCGTGCCGATCCGCCAGATCGAACTGGCCCGTGAAAAGGCCAAGGTCGAAGCCGACAGCACGCTGGGCCAGGCTGAAAAGCAGAAGCAACTGGCGGAACTGGATGGCAAGCTGGCCAGCCTGGGCCAGCCCGCCTCCTCCAAGCAGTAAGCCTTGCCGCAACACGCTGGCGCGTCGCCTGACGCGCCAGCGCCTGACCTCCGAATGCCTTCCAGCGGATCGCCTTTCTCCATGAACCTAGCCACCCATCCCTCCCGCCTGCCTGCCGCGCCGCGCTCGTCGCTGCCGGTCCTTCTTGTCTGGGCCGTCGTGCTTGCGCTGCTTGTCATGTCGTGGCGAGGCGCGGACATGCGGCCTCTGGATCTGCTGCGCGACTCGGGCAACATGGCCCAGTTTGCCGCCGACTTCTTCCCGCCCAATTTCCGCGACTGGCGCATGTACCTGGACGAAATGATCGTGACGGTACAGATCGCCGTGTGGGGCACGTTCCTCGCCATCGTGGTGGCCGTGCCGCTGGGCCTGCTGTGCTCGTCGAACATGGTGCCGGCCTGGGTCTACCAGCCGATGCGCCGCCTGATGGACGCCTGCCGCGCCATCAACGAGATGGTGTTCGCGATGCTGTTCATCGTGGCCGTGGGCCTGGGCCCCTTTGCAGGCGTGCTGGCTTTGTGGGTCCACACGACGGGCGTGCTGGCCAAGCTGTTTTCGGAAGCGGTTGAAGCCATCGACCCGCGTCCGGTCGAAGGCGTGCGGGCCACGGGTGCGAACGCGCTGGAAGAAATCGTCTACGGCGTGATCCCGCAAGTGCTGCCGCTGTGGATCTCGTATTCGCTGTACCGCTTCGAATCGAACGTGCGCTCGGCCTCGGTGGTGGGTATCGTGGGTGCGGGCGGCATCGGAACCGTGTTGTGGGAAATCATCCGCAGCTTCCGTTACGCGGAAACCTGCGCGGTGATGATCATCATCGTGGCGTTCGTGGTCGTGATCGACATGCTGTCGTCCCGCATACGCCGGGCGTTGATCTAGCTATACTGGCCCGCCGCTGCTGCGGGCCAGTATCGCACTGCGCCCTAGCTTGCGGCGCGCAGCGCCAGGAACGCCGGCAGCGCCAGCAGGCCGGCCAGGCGGGCGTGGTCGATGTCCGCTTCCGAGACCTTGGCGCGTGGCATCAGGAAGTTGACGGTACCCAGGCATTCGCCGCCGTAGATGACCGGGATGTTGATCACCGATTGCAGCCCCAGCTCTCGGATCGCGTCGTGGTCGTTGAAGAATTCGCGTATCGCCGCTTCGCCTTCGCCCACGAACACGCGGTGTTCAAGCAGGACGTGGCGGCCCCAGGGCGTGCCGCTCTTGTCCTTGCTGCCGCCGGGCGGATAGGCCTGCGGATTCGAGCTGTACAGGCGCACGACGCGCATGGCGTCGGCGTCGTAGCGGTTGACGGTGCACAGCGCGTGGCCGAGCGCGGTGCGGGCGTGGGCGTCGATGGCCTGCAAGGCGGCCACCGCATCGGCGGTGGCGTAAGCCCGCGCGACCGCCTGCACGCCTGCCGGCGCGGGTTGCTGCAAAGTCGCGTTGCCCATCATTCCGCGGTGATCCCCAATTCCTTGATCAGCTTGCCGTACTTGTCCGCGTCGCGCGTGAGGATCTGGCCGAATTGCTCCGGCGTGGTCTCGGTCAGCAGCACGCCCATGTCGCCCATCTTCTTGATGACGTCGGGGCGCTTGAGGATCAGGTTGATCTCGCGGTTCAGGCGCGCGGTCAGTTCGGGCGGCATGCCGGCGGGGCCGAACGCTCCGTACCAGACCGACAGCTCATAACCCGGCAGTGTTTCGGCGACCGTAGGCACGTCGGGCAAGAGCGGCGAGCGCTTTTCCTCGGTGACGGCCAGCAGTTTCAGCTTGCCCGTCTGCACGTGCGGCAGCGTCTGCGTGCCGGCGCTGAACAGCACCTGCGTGCGGCCGGCCACCGTGTCCAGCACGGCCGGTGCGCCGCCGCGATAGGGGATGTGCATCATCTTCACACCGGCGGCTTTCTCGAACAGCGCGGCGCTCAGGTGGTTGGTGGAGCCTTGGCCCGCGGACGCGTAGGCGACCGTGTCCGGGCGCTCTTTCACGTAGGCGATGAATTCCTTCAGGTTGGTGGCGGGCACCGACGGGTGGACCACCATCGTGTTGGTCACCAGCGCCAGTTCAGCGATGGGCGTGAAGTCCTTCACGCCGTCGAACGGCATGTTGGAGTACAGCGCCTGGTTCATGGTGTGGGTGCTCATCGAGCCCACCAGCAGCGTGTAGCCGTCGGGCTTGGCGCGGGCCACGAAGGTCGTGCCGATGTTGCCCGAGGCGCCCGAGCGGTTTTCGACGATCACGGACTGGCCCAGCGACTGGGTCAGCCCCTCGGACAGCACGCGCGCCAGGATGTCGGTGGAGCCGCCCGCGGCCCACGGCACGATCAGCGTGATGGGCTTTTCCGGCCAGGCTGCCTGGGACAGCGCGGGCGCGGCCAGCGCCAGGCCGAACGCGCATGCGCGCAACAGTCGTTTGAATCGCAGTGTCATGGTAATTACCCCTTGTGCAAGTGCCGGTCTGGACGCCGGCTGGAATGGAACTGGTTGATGAAGATCATCGGCCGACCGCATAGCCCTGCATGCCGCGCGGATTGGCGCCGGCGCGCAGCAGCAATGCGCCGTCCGCTGCGGGTTCGCGTGTGCAGGCGCTGATGCGGCCTTCGGACCACGCGGGTCCGACCTTGACCTCGTGGCCGGCATCGCGCAGCGCCTGGATGGTGGTTTCAGGCAAGCGGGACTCGACCGTCAGGCGATTCAGCGTCAGCGTGCGCGGCCAGAACGAACCCGGGAAGTGGTCGATGTGCCAGGAAGGCGCGTCGATGGCTTCCTGCAGGTTCATGCCCATCGCATGGCGCAGGAAGAACGCCACGGTCCATTGGTCCTGCTGGTCGCCGCCCGGTGTGCCGAACGCCATATAGGGTTGCCCGTCGCGCAGCACCAGGCCGGGCGACAAGGTGGTGCAAGGGCGCTTGCCCGGCTGCAACTGGCCCGCTACGCCTTCGTCCAGCCAGGTCATCTGCAGGCGGGTCGTCAAGGGGAAGCCCAGCCCCGACACGACCGGGCTGGACGACAGCCAGCCACCCGAAGGCGTGGCGGCCACCATGTTGCCGTCGCGGTCGATGACGTCGATCTGGCAGGTGTCGCCCACGAAGATTTCGCGGGCGGCCCATTCCGCCACCGGCGGCAGGGCTGCAAACGTAGGCTCTCCTACGCCGAAGCGGATGTCGGAGGCAGCCAGCGTGCGATCGGCGGCGGCCAGGTCGGGCAGGCGGGGCGCGATGCCGGCGGGGCTGCCCGGTTGCAGTGTCGTGGACGCCCTTGAGCCGATGCCGGCGGCGCGTTGCTGCGCATACGCGTCGCTGAGCAACGCGGCAAGCGGCACCTGCACGAAATCAGGGTCGCCATACCAGGCGGCGCGGTCGGCGAAGGCGAGTTTGGCGACTTCAGCGATGCGGTGCACGAATTGCGGCGATGTGGGGTCCAGGCCGTCAACGCCCAAATGCCGCAGCATCGCCAACTGTTGCAGATGTACGGGCCCTTGCGACCAGACGCCGCATTTGGCGACGGTGTAGCGGCCGTACTGCGTGGTGGCGGGTTCGTCGTAAGTGGCGCGCCAGTCGGCCAGGTCGGCTTTGCGCAGCAGCCCGCGGTTGAGTTGGCCGGTGGTGTCGCGGACGGATTCCTGGGTGTAGTAGGCGTCGATGGCGTCGGCGACGAAACCACGGTACCAGCCATTGAGCGCCGCATCGATGCGGCCGCGGCGGTCGCTGCTGGCGGCATGCGCCTCGTCCAGGATGCGGGTGTAGGTGGCGGCGATGGCGGGCGTGCGGAACAGAGTGTCGGGCGCGGGCACGCGGCCTTCGGGCAGCCAGACGTCGCGGGAAGTGGTCCATTCGTCGCGGAACAAGGCTTGCACGGCCAGGATGGCCTGCGACACGCGGGGCACCAGCGGAAAGCCGTTGCGCGCGTAGTCGATGGCCGGTTGCAGCACGTCGGCCAGTTCCCAGGTGCCGTAGTCGCGCAGCAGGGTGAGCCAGGCGCCGAACGCGCCGGGCACGGTGGCCGGCAGCAGTCCGATGCCGGGTACCTGTTCCACGCCCAGGTCGCGGAAGTAGGCGGGCGTGGCCAGGGCGGGGGCGGGCCCCTGGCCGCAGAGCGCGCGCATGCGCTGTTCGCGTTCGCTCCAGAACAGAATGGGCACTTCGCCGCCCGGCCCATTGAGGTGCGGTTCCACGATCTGCAAGGTGAAGCCGCCCGCCACGGCGGCGTCATAGGCGTTACCGCCGCGCTCCAGCACGCCCATCGCGACTTGCGAGGCCAGCCAGTGCGTGGACGACACGACCCCGAAGGTGCCGCGGATTTCTGGACGGGTGGTGAAAGAGTCGCTCATTTGACGGTAACTGGCGGCGAGGGAAAGTGGATGGAAGTATAGGATCGAGAAATAACTTGATTTAGCTTTGTTGGCATAATTGAATAACCATTTGGTTATAGAGAAATCCATGAGCTGGGATGCCGCCCGACTGGCCAACCGCCTGAAGCACCGCCACCTGGCGCTGTTGACCAACATCGCCAAGCATGGCTCGCTGACCCGGGTGGCCGCCGCCACCGGCATCAGCCAGCCCGCCGTCACCAAGGCGCTGGCCGAGCTGGAGGACATCTTCGGCGCGCCGCTCTTCCTGCGCAGCGGGCGCGGCCTGCAGGCCACGCCGCTGGGAGAGCTGGCCCTGCTGCGGGCGCGCCACATGCAGAGCGATCTGGACCTGTGGGCGCGCGAAGTCGAGGCCCTGCATGCGGGCCGTTCCGCGCACCTGAACGTGGGCGTGGTGCCGTACGTGTCCAGCGCCTTGCTGACGGCTGCCATCAGTCAACTGCATCAAGGCCACGGGGTGACGCTGACCCTGCACCGCGCCACCACGGATCATCTGGTGCCGATGCTGCGCCGGCATGAGCTGGACTGCATCATCAGCCGCGCGACGTCCACGGTGGCGCTGGACGATCTGATGCACCGGGTGCTGTACCACCAGCGCCCGCGCCTGATCGCGCACAGCCGCCTGGCGCAGCGCCTGGCCCGGCGCGCGCCGGACTGGCCCGCCGTGGCGTCCATGGACTGGGTATTGCCGGCGGCCAACACGCCCACGCGGCAACTGATCATGGAGCACTTCATCCGCGCCGGGCTGCGCCCGCCGTCGCCGGTGCTGGAGGCGTACTCCACCGACGTGATCGAAGGCATGCTGACGATGAACGAGGCGCTGATCTCAGTCGTGCCCGAAGACATCGCGCGGGAACTCTGCCAACGCGGCAAGCTGGGCATGGTGCCCTGGGACTTCGGTTGGGAGCTGCCGCCCATCAACCTGATCCGGCGCAAGCGCGAGCAGCCGCTGGCGGCCGAAGAGCGTTTTTCGGAGATCTTGCTGGAACGTTGCGGCAGCCCGCCGAAGGCCTGAGCCGTACTAGCGGGCCAGTTGTTCCCGCGCGATCGTCAGCAAGGCGGCGGCAGCCGATTCTGGCGCGCCGTTATTGCTGACTTGCGCCAGCCGGCACGCTTGCGGCACGGCAAAGGCCTGCGTGGCGCGCGATAGCCGTTGCGCGATCTGCTCGGCGCTTTCGCGCCCGCGGCCCGCCAGGCGGCGCGCAAGCAGGGCGGGATCCACGGTGACTTCCACGGCCGTCAATGCCGGATAGCGGGCATGCGCCGCTTCGAGGTGCGCGCGCGACCCGTTGATGATGACGGCCGCGCCGCAAGCCAGCCAGGTATCGATTTCGATGCCGATGCCGTAGTGCAGCCCATGGCTGGCCCAGCGCAGCGCGAAGCAGCCCAGCGCCGCGCGGCGGGCGAATTCTTCGGGGGTCAGGCGCAGCGCGTCTTCGGTGTCGCCGCTGTCGCGGGTGATGTAGCGGTGCGCGACCAGGACGGGTTCGCCGTCTTTTAGATGGGCGCGCAGCAGCCGCAGCAAGGTGTCCTTGCCGCTACCCGATGCGCCCATCAGGTAGATCAGCCGCGCGCCGTCGGCGGGCGAGGCCGGAGCCGGTCGGTTCATGGCGCGGGCGGCCCTTGCAGGTAGTCCGCGCCGACGGCGTCGGTGTGCGTGCCGTCGAAGTGGTAGTGGCGCGCCGCGACGAAATCGGCGCCGGGTTCGGGCTGGACGTAGACGCTGATGCCGGGCACCGCCATGGCCTGTCCGCGCAACGGATCCGCAAAGGCGGCGATGCCGCGTTGCGCCTGCTCCAGCGCATCGCCCGCCAGCTTGCCGGTCAGGGTGATGTGGAACGTGTAGGTGTCGAACACGTAGGGGTAGCCCCAGCGCGCCAGCATGGCCTGCTGTTCGGGCGGTAGCGATTGCGGCTGGCGGCGCGCGATTTCCTCTGGCGTGGGCGGCGCGCGCAGGTCGTCCAGGCCGCGCACGGCGGCGTCGGCCAGGGCCTGTATACGGGCCTGGCCCTGCGTGTCGGATTCCGCGATGCGCCAGGCGAGAAAGCCGCGCAGCGTTTCGCATTCGAGTTCGACTTCGAAGGGGGCGATGCCGCCGGCCAGTTCCCGCGCGGCGGCGTCCACCGCTTGCGGCGTAGCGCCTGCCCGCAGGCGGAAGGGCGGCTTCAAGGTGGCGTGCAGGCCGTAATGGCGCGGCGCCTCCGTCCAGGCGCGGGCGGACTCGGGCTGGCCGGGCGGGGGCGTCAGCGGCGCGCCGGTATCGGCGCAGCGGCCCAGCCAGCGGCTGCCATGTTCGCGCCACGGGCCGGTGGGCGCCAGGTACAAGGCGTAGCGATGGGCGAGCGGCATGGTCAGGCCGCCATGCGCAAGCTGTTGTCGTGGCCGAATACGCGGGTCGCGTAGCGCAGTTCGCCGCCGACAATGGCGGCGACCACGCGCGGCAGTCCGGCCACCTGATCGTCCACCACGATGGCGTCGGCGATCAGGCCCGGCGTCAATGCGCCGCGGTCTTTCAGGCCGGCGGCGCGCGCAGGGTTCATCGACACCAGATTCCAAGCTTGCGCCAGCGGCAGCACGCCGTCATGCACCAGCCGCATGACGGCGGCCAGCGGGGCGGGGTAGTAGTAGTCGGACGTCAGGATGTCGCACAGGCCGTCGCGCACCATCTCGGTGGCGCTCGGCGCGCCGGTGTGGCTGCCGCCGCGCACCACGTTGGGCGCGCCGAAGACGACGGAGTTGCCCAGGTCGCGGGCGACGCCGGCGGCTTCGCGGGTCAGCGGAAACTCCGCGACGCCGCAGCCCAACTGATGGTAGTAGCGGCGCGTGGCGGCGTCAGGGTCGTCGTGCGAGGCCACTTTCAAGCCGGCCGCCTGCGCGCAGGCGGTGAGTTCGCGCATGGCATCGGCCACGGAGTCGGCGGCGGACATCGCGGCGCGGATGCGTTCCTGGAAGGTGTCCAGGTCGCATTCGGCGCGGCTGGCGTATTGCATCAGCTTGCGGTCATCGCCCAGGCGGCGCGCCATACTGGGCAGGTGGTCGTTCAGCGCCAGGAAGCGCACGCGGCCGTCGCGGATCCACTGCTGGGCCAGATCGACACCGCCCACGTGGTGGGTCTCGAAGCGCAGGTGCACGTAGTGCCGCGCGCCCATCATGTGTTGCATGCGTTCCAGCGCGTCGAACATGCGCTCGGCATAGGCCTCGCCGCGCAAGCCGCCTTCCCAGGACAGGGTCACGCCATGGAATTCGGTGGTGATGCCGTTGGCCAGCAGTTGGCGGTCGACGTCGAACAGCGCGCTGTCATAGGGGAAGGTGACACTGGGCCGGGGCATGATGGCGCGCTCGAAGGCGTCGCCATGCAGATCGACGATGCCGGGCAGTACCAACAGGTCGCCGGCGTCGAACCAGGGGGCACCACGGGCGGGCGTGGCGCCGCTGTCGTCGATCAGCCCGCCATGAAAGCGCAGACTGGCTTGTTCGACGCCGCGCGGCGTCAGGATGCGTTGGCCTGTGACACCGGCCAGGGGCGAGGGGGCGTGTGAGTTCATGGTGTGACGTTATCGATTCTGCATGACAACCAGATGTCTAGATGTGTGTTGTTGCTTTCAAACCCTTGTCGTACCCATCGCCGCCGGCGTTTCCCGGCGGCGATGGCCTGGCCGTCTAGCTTTCGTCGGCCACCATCAACTGCACGAGGTCGCCCACGAAGCGCGTGATGCTGTATTGCAGCGGGGCGCCTTCCTGGTCCACGTTCAGCGCTTCCACCTGAAGGATTGGCCGCGTCTTGGGCTGGCCCAGCAGGCGGGCGACTTCGGGCGTGGGCAGCGCGGCGGTGATGCGCGACCATTTGCGCGTGTAGTCTCCGATGCCGTAGTGGGCATAGACCTTGGACACCGAACGCAGCGCGGTCAGGCGGTCCGCGAAGTCCGGAAAACGCTTTTCGTCGAAGAAGTGTTCGGATGCGCTGATCGGGCGGTTTTCAGCCTTGCCGACCATCTGCACGCGCAACAGCGGCGCCGAGCGGGCCAGCCCCAGATGCTTGGCGATGTCGGCCGCGCGCAGCGTTTGGCTGCCCAAGGCTTCCAGGTGGCCCAGCACGCCCTGGCTGCGCAGGTTCTCGGAAAAGCGCGTGCGCTTGCCGATGGCGTAATCGATGGCGTGTTCCTGCACGAAGGTGCCGCGTCCCTGTTCGATCCGGACCAGGCCGCTTTGCTCGAGCTCGCCCATGGCGCGCCGGATGGTGTGGCGATTGACGGAAAACTTGGCGGCCAGCTCCGGCTCGGACGGCAGTTGTTCGCCTGCCATGTAGAGCTTGTTGCGGATGTCGTCCGCCAGGGACTCGCCGATTTGCCGCCAGACGGCGATGCCGGAACCTCTTTCAACCATAGGGTGCGCTCGTGCTGTCACATCAGCTTCATGAAGAATGGCTGTGATTGTGCCTGATGCGGAGGCCGCAGGATAGGCGGTGCACAGATGCCGCAACTGTCATCAAAAATTCACGCCAGGCTGTTGAACTTGGAATTCGGAGCGATCATACTTCATCCAGTCGTCTAGACGTGTAGAGGAAATAATGGATCACTCACTAGCAGGACAGGACGCGGCCAACGCCCAGCGCGCCGCCTGGATGCGCGTGCTGTCGCTGGCCAGTCCGGCCGCGCTGGAAGGGGCCTTCAGCGCCCTGGGCCACTTGCCGGCGCACCAGATGTTGCGCCCGGCGCAGACGGGCATGGCCATGGTGCGGGCGCGCAGCGGCGGCACGGGGGCGCGCTTCAACCTGGGGGAAATGACGGTGACACGTTGCGCCGTCACGCTGGGCGATGGCGTGGTCGGCGTGGCCTATGTGCAGGGCCGATCGTTGCGGCACGCCGAGCAAGCCGCCGTGGCCGATGCGCTGCTGCAATTGCCGGACTGGCACGACACCGTGCAGGCGCACCTGATCCAGCCGCTGGCGCGCCAGCATGCCGATCGGGTCGAGCGCCAGGCGCAGGTGGCGGAGCAGACCAAGGTGGAGTTCTTCACGATGGTGCGAGGCGAGGACTGACATGCAACAACAGATACTGAATGCCCCGGCCGCCAGCCGCGGCCTCCTGCCCGGGTTTGCCGATCCGGTCAACGACGCGCAAACCACCTTCCGCACGGCCTTGCAGGCCCTGGCGCATCCCGGGCGTGTCCACCAGATCGTCGCCGAAACCGGCGTGCCGGCGGGCCTGTCGCCCGCGATGACGGCGCTGCTGCTGACGCTGGTGGACGTGGATACCCCGCTGTGGTTGCCGCGCACCGTGGGCGCCGACGTACTGGCATTCCTGCGCTTTCATTGCGCCTGCCCCATCGTGCCTTCGCCCGCGCTGGCGCGTTTTGCGGCAGTGCCGGCCGGCTGCGACGCCCCGGCCTTGTCCGCCTGCCACCAGGGAGACCCCGCCTATCCCGATTTGTCCACCACGCTGCTGATGGACGTCGCGTCCCTGTCCGAGGGTGAGGCTGTCACCCTGTCCGGTCCGGGCATCCAGACGCGGCAGGCTCTGTCGGTCGATGGCCTTCCCGACGGCTTCTGGCGCGAATGGCGCCTGAATCATCAACGGTTTCCGCTGGGCGTCGATGTGTTCCTGACGCAGGGACGGCGGATGTGTGGATTGCCGCGCACGACGCGCGTGGAGAACTGACATGTATGTCGCCGTGAAAGGGGGCGAACGCGCCATCCTGAATTCCTACCGCATGCTGGACGACTACCGGCGGGGCGATCGCGAGATCCCCGAGCTGAGCCTGGACCAGATCCGCGAACAGATGCCGCTGGCGGTGTCGCGCGTCATGGCCGAAGGGTCGCTCTACGATCCGCAACTGGCCTCGCTGGCGCTCAAGCAGGCCGCCGGCGATGTGATCGAAGCGGTGTTCCTGCTGCGCGCCTATCGCACGACGCTATCGCGCTACGGCTATACGCAGCCAATCGACACGGGCGCGATGCGCCTGCAGCGCCGGATTTCGTCCACGTTCAAGGACGTGCCCGGCGGCCAGATCCTGGGCCCGACCTACGACTACACCCAGCGTCTGCTGGATTTCTCGCTGGAGGCGCAGCGCGAAGCCGATGCGCTGCCGCCGGGAGACCAGGCGCTGGACAGCGACATGCCGCGGGTCACCGACCTGTTGGCGCATGACGACCTGATCGACGCCGAAGCGGTGCCGGAAGGCGATCCCGAGCCCTTCGACCTTACCCGCCAGCCGCTGGACTTTCCGGCGTCGCGCGCCGCCCGCCTGCAGAACCTGGCGCGCGCCGACGAAGGCTTCTTGCTGTCGATGGGGTATTCGACGCAGCGTGGTTATGGCAACACCCACCCGTTTGCCGCCGAGATCCGCTACGGCACGCTGGAAGTCGAGATGCACATTGAAGAACTCGGGTTTGCCGTGACCGTCGGCGAAATCGAGATTACCGAATGCCAGATGGTCAGCCAGTTCGCGGGCAATGCCGAAGAAGGGCCGAAGTTCACCCGGGGCTACGGGCTGACGTTCGGCTATGGCGAACGCAAGGCCATGTCGATGGCGCTAGTGGACCGCGCGTTGAAGGCGAAGGACTTGGGCGAACGCGCCGATTCTCCTGCCAACGACCACGAGTTCGTGCTTTATCACAGCGACAACGTCGAGGCCTCGGGCTTCGTGCAGCACTTGAAGCTGCCGCATTACGTGGACTTCCAGGCCAACCTGGAACTGTTGCGCCGCATGCGCGCCGAACGCGGCGCGCCCCAGCCGGCCACCAACGATCTGATGGACGAGGCGGTTTCCTCATGAGCGCACAACACGCAACGGTCGAACGCGACGACCACTACAACTTCGCGTATCTGGACGAGTCCACCAAGCGCGTGCTGCGCCGCGCGCTGCTCAAGGCCGTGGCGATCCCGGGCTACCAGGTTCCCTTCGGCAGCCGCGAAATGCCGCTGCCCTATGGCTGGGGCACGGGCGGCATCCAGGTCACTGCGTCCATCATCGGCAAAGACGACGTGTTGAAGGTCATCGATCAGGGCTCGGACGACACCACGAACGCCATCAACATCCGGCGTTTCTTCGGGCGGGTCACGGGCGTGGCGACGACGGAATCCACGCCGGACGCCACCATCGTGCAGACACGCCACCGCATCCCCGAAACGCCGCTTGCCGAAGGGCAGGTAATGGTATTCCAGGTGCCGATCCCGGAACCGCTGCGCTGGCTGGAACCGAGCGAAACCGAGACCCGCACGATGCATGCGCTGGCCGAATACGGCGGCATGCACGTCAAGCTGTACGAAGACATTGCACAGCATGGCCACATCGCCACCACCTACGACTACCCGGTCATCGTGAACGACCGCTACATGATGCGGCCGTCGCCGATTCCCAAGTTCGACAACCCCAAGCTGGACGGCAACCCGGCGCTGATGCTGTTCGGCGCGGGCCGGGAAAAGCGCGTGTACGCCGTGCCGCCCTACACCCGGGTCAAGAGCCTGGACTTCGAAGACCATCCTTTCACGGTAGAAAAGTGGAGCGAATGCTGCGACGTGTGCGGGTCGCGCGACAGCTTCCTGGATGAAATCATCCTGGACGACGCCGGCACGCGCCGCTTCGTCTGCTCGGACACGGAATACTGCTACCACCGCCAGACGCAGCAACGCGACAACGAGGCCGCCGCATGACTCCCCAACCTTTGCTTTCCGTGCGCAACATGACGCGCACGTGGGACGGCGTGCATGGCTGCCGCGACGTCAGCTTCGACCTGTATCCCGGCGAAGTGCTGTGCGTGGTCGGCGAGTCCGGCTCGGGCAAAAGCACCTTGTTGTCGGCCGTGTCGTACCAGACCCAGCCGGATGCCGGCAGCGTCTGGTACGACACGCGTGACCAGGGCTTCATCGATCTGGCCGCGCTGCAAGGCGCGCGGTTGCGCTTGCTGTCGCGCACCGATTGGGGCTTCGTTCGTCAGAACGCCCGCGACGGCCTGCGCATGCAGGTCAGCGCTGGCGCGAACATCGCGGAACGTCTGATGGCGGTCGGCGACCGGCACTACGGCGACCTGCGTGAAGTGGCGGGGAACTGGCTGCAGAAAATGGAGATTGACGCGGGCCGGCTGGACGACACGCCGGTGTCGTTTTCCGGCGGCATGCAGCAGCGCTTGCAGATCGCTCGCAACCTGGTGACGCATCCGCGCCTGGTGTTCATGGACGAGCCCACCGCGTCGCTGGACGTGTCGGTGCAGGCGCGCCTGTTGGACCTGTTGCGCCAACTGGTGGCGGACCTGGGGCTGGCCGCCATCGTGGTCACGCACGACCTGGCCGTGGCGCGGTTGCTGGCGCACCGCACGCTGGTGATGCGCGGCGGCGTCGTGGTGGAAAGCGGGCTGACCGACCAGATTCTCGA
The DNA here is from genome assembly GCF_058783475.1 of Achromobacter sp. FW305-C-13. NCBI lineage: Bacteria > Pseudomonadati > Pseudomonadota > Betaproteobacteria > Burkholderiales > Alcaligenaceae > Achromobacter > Achromobacter sp. FW305-C-13. The sequence continues at coordinate 1,440,012 of NZ_JBYSYN010000002.1, forward strand.
CGATCCCCAACACCCCTACACCCAGTTGCTGGTGTCTTCCATTCTGCAGAGCTGAACATGCGCGAAACCACTCCCATGATCGAGGTGCGGGGCCTCGGAAAGATGTTCACCCTGCACAACCAGGGCGGCATCCGCTTGCCCGTGCTGGATGCTGTGGATTTCGACGCGGCCGCTGGCGATTGCCTGGTGCTGGCCGGCCCGTCGGGCACCGGGAAAAGTACCCTGCTGCGCTGCCTGTACGGCAACTATCTGGCCACCGAGGGCAGCATCCGCGTGCGGGCCCACGGCGAATGGGTGGAGCTGGTGGGCGCGCCCGAGCAGCGCATCCTGGCGCTGCGCCGCGACGTCATCGGCTACGTCAGCCAGTTCCTGCGGGTCATCCCGCGCGTGTCGGCGCTGGACGTGGTGGCCGAGCCGCTGCGCATGGCGGGCGTGGATACGGAGGACGCCCGCAGTCAGGCCGGCGCGCTGCTGCAGCGCTTGAATGTGCCGCCACGCCTGTGGGGCCTGGCGCCGGCCACGTTTTCGGGGGGTGAACAGCAGCGCGTGAACATCGCGCGTGGCTTCATCGCCCGCCATCCCATCCTGTTGCTGGACGAACCCACCGCGTCACTGGACGCCGACAATCGCCGCGTCGTGATCGAGCTGATCCACGAAGCCCTGGCCGCGGGCCGTTGCCTGCTGGGCATTTTCCACGATGCCGAAGTGCGCGATGCCGTCGCAACGCAGACCCTGGCCTTGCGTCCGGCGCAACCCGCCACGGCGGACCTGGAGTAGACATGCTGAGCACCTACCTGACCCATGCCCGCGTGGTCATGCCCGACCGCGTACTGGAAAACAGCGCTGTGCTGATCGACGACGGCCGCATCGTCGCCATCGATCCCGATGGCGCGAAGGCAGACCGGGAGATCGACCTGCAAGGCCAGACGCTGATGCCCGGGCTGATCGACCTGCACTGCGACGCCATTGAAAAGGAAGCCGAGCCGCGTTCCCGCGTGCTGTTCCCGCTGGACTTCGCGGTGGCCCAGGTGGACCGCCGCAACGCCGCGGCCGGCATCACCACGCCCTATCACGCGCTGTCGTTCGCCAACAAGGAATGGGGCGTGCGCAACAACAAGACGGCGGCGGAAGTGGTGCGCACGGTGCGCGCCTTCCGTCAGCACAGCCTCGTCGACAACCGTGTGCACTGCCGCTACGAAGTCACCGATGAGACCTCGGTGGACGTGCTGCGCGCCTTGATGGACGAGGGCGCGGTGGACCTGCTGTCGGTGATGGATCATTCGCCCGGCCAGGGGCAGTTCAAGACGCTGGAATCCTATCTTCAGTACATGATGGGCAACCATGCAATGAGCCGCGAGCAGGCGGAAGAGGCTGCCCATGCCAAGACGCGCGGCAAGGACGGCGCGGTCGGCCGGGTGGAGGCCTTGCTGTCGCATGCGCAGGCGCTGGGCATTCCCACGGCCAGCCACGACGACGACTCCATCCACCGCATTGCCACCATGCGCAATCTGGGCGTGGCGATGAGCGAATTCCCGATCACGCTGGACACGGCGCGTGCCGCGGTGTCTTGCGGCCTGCCAACGATCCTGGGCGCACCCAACGTGCTGCGGGGCCAGAGCCAGAGCGGATCGATGCGCGCCATCGACGCCATCCGGGCCGGCGTGGCCAGCTGCCTGTGTTCCGACTATCAGCCCTCCACGCTGATCGCCGCGGCGTTTGCGGTGGCCGCGCAGACCGACCTGACGTGGCCGCAGGCCATCGCGCTGGTCACGGCGAATCCCGCGGACGCTTGCGGGTTGGCCGACCGCGGCCGTATCGCCGTGGGCCAGCGGGCGGATCTGGTGGCGGTGGCGCAGGTCGGCGGCATGCCCTTGATCAGTCACACCTGGTCAGCGGGCCGGCTGGTATTCTCGACCCACTATCTGCCGGCTCGCGAGCCGGTAGCGGCCCTACGCGACGTGCAGCGCGTGGCGGCCTGACGGCGGCGGTGCTGGGGCGCAATCCGGACGGCAGCCTGCTGCGCCGGGCCCCAGTGATGGGGATGGTGCGCAGGGGCGGGGCGGTCAACCCGGGAGATGCCATCCGGACGGAGCTACCGCCTTTGCCGCATTTGCTGCTGGAACGCGTCCAGGCGCAAAAACATCCCTCCCGGTCACAGACGGGGTGCCCCGCATCTGGTTAAATGGCGAAAGGGCGTAACGGCCTAAGGCGGAGCCGCGTTCTTGCGGCTTGCTCAGGCGAAGCCGTACTTTTCACGGTTCGCCATTCAATTTTCCGGAGCGCGCGATGGCACGATTCAATTTCACCCAAGACCCCGAAGAACCCGATCTGTGGGCGGCCGAGAACGTGCCCGCCGGCAACGGCCGTCCGCCCATCCACGTCATGATTCAGACGGACGGCGAAGAGCCTGACAGCGGTGCGTCCAAGGTGGTCAAGGCCATCATCGACAATCTGGACGACCACATCCTGGCAGCGTCCGAGTTCCTGCTGGACAACTATTCCTACGAGCACTGCAAGAAGCTCGGCATCGAAGACGACCAGCTGCTGAAGGAAGAAACCGCGGAAGCCATGGCCGAAAAAGCCGTGCTGCGTGCGCTGTGGCTCTTCGACGAAGACGGCGACGGCTACGAACTGTGGTTCACGCTGCCGTGGGATCCGGTCCACACCTACGACGTCGAATTCGAAGACGGCGCGCCGGTGTCCTGCTCGGTCAACGACTAAGCCTGAACGCCTGGCAGGCGGGTGGGCCGGGTTGTCAGCGGACCAGCTCGAACTTCGTCGCCAGGCTCTGCCCCAGCGATTCGTCGTAGCGGTAGCGCAATTTAAGCGGCTTACCCTTGCGGATCTGGCCGGGCGCCGTGTTCTCAAGCGTGACGTCGATGTCGCGGTCCACAAATTCCGTGCAATCCGTATCGGCGCGTGCGCCATCCGGGATGTCGGCCGCTTTGACCTTCAGCCGGAACGTCGTCTGTGCGAGTTCGGTGCCATCGGTACGGTACTGACGCATCTGCACGGCGGGAGTGGAAGCCGTGCCGGACAGGTCGCACGAAATGCGTGTCCAGGCGTGGGCGGCAGGCACGATGGCCGTCATGGCAATCGCTGCCAGAATGCCGCGCAGGGGAAGGGGTGTCATGGCATGCGTATCGCGCGCGGCGCCGTGGCGCCGCGCCGGGAGTCAGGCAAGGGAGTCTTATGTTGCTCCCGCCGATGCCGGCAGGTCAAGCGATCAGGTGTTAAAAAAAAAACGGGCCGCGGCCCGCTTTTTTTATCGCCATGCCGCCAACACACGGAGCGTGCGCAGCGTGGGGGCATCTTTTATCGCCGGGCCGCCCCAAGATAAAAGCGCCCCCTCGGGGGGCAGCAAGCACACGGAGTGTGCGCAGCGTGGGGGCTACTATCACGCTTGGCTGGCGGGCTTGCCCGTGGCCGCGCTGGCGTCGTCTGCCGGCTTGCCTTCAGGCTGGTTGCCGCGGTCGTCTTCCAGCTTGGCGATCACCGCGGTGGCCAGGCTGTTGCCGACCACGTTGGTTGCCGTGCGGCCCATGTCGAAGAACTGGTCGATGCCCATGATCAGCAGCAGGCCGGCTTCCGGCAGATGGAACATCGGCAGGGTGGCGGCCACGACTACAAGCGAGGCGCGCGCCACGCCGGCCATGCCCTTGCTGGTCACCATCAGCACCAGCAGCAGCGTCAATTGCTGCGCAAAGCTCATTTCGATGTTGTAGGCCTGCGCGATGAACAGCACCGCAAAGGACTGGTACATCATCGAACCGTCCAGGTTGAACGAGTAGCCCAGGGGCAGGACGAAGCCCGAAATGCGCTTGGACACGCCAAAACGCTCAAGCGCTTCGATGGTCTTCGGATAGGCCGATTCGCTGCTGGCAGTGGAAAAGGCCAGCAGGGTGGGTTCTTTGATCAGGCCACCCAGGCGGCGCGTGGACTTGCCCAGGAACAGGTAACCCACGCCGAACAGGATGGCCCACAGCAACGCCAGGCCCAGGTAGAACTCGCCGATCAGCTTGCCGTAGCTGACCAGCACGCCCAGGCCTTCGGTGGTGATGGCGGCGGCCATGGCGGCGAACACACCCAGCGGCGCGAAACGCATCACGTAATCCGTCACGCGGAACATGATCTTGGCCAGCTCGTCGATCATGTTGTAGATCGTGTTGTGGCCCTTGCTGCGGATGAAGGACAGGGCGGCGCCGAAGAACAGCGAGAACACCAGGATCTGCAGGATCTCGTTGTTGGCCATGGCTTCCGCAATGCTCTTGGGGAACACGTGCGCAATGAAGGCCTTGAGCGTGAAATCGCCCGTCTTCAATCCCGACGTGATACCCGCATCGGGAATTGCCAGGTTCATGTGCGCGCCGGGCTGGAAGATATTGACCAGCAGCAGGCCCAGCAGCAGTGAGATCGCGGAGGCAGCGATGAACCAGACCATGGCGCGCAGGCCGATGCGGCCGACGGCGTTGGCGTCGCTCATGCTGGCCAGGCCGGACACCAGCGTGGCGAACACCAGCGGGGCGATGATCATCTTGATCATGCGCAGGAAGATATCCGTGATCAGGCTGAAGTACGACGCGATCTGCGCCGCGTCTTTCGCGTCATGCGCTGTCTGGTTGCAGAGGTAGCCCACCACGATGCCCAACACCATCGCGATGCCGATGTAGCGCGTCAGCTTCTTTGTATTCATGATCAAAACGGAAACAGGGACCTGTCGCGGAGCCCGGGTAAGGGGCGGGGCCCGCCGGCATAGGGCGGGGCACGACGGTCCGGTGACGGATATGCCAGGGACGTCCCGGAGGTGCGGGTTTTCCCTTGGGGCGTGATGTTAATGCCGCGAAGCTGACAGTTAGTTGTCAGGTCGGGGACGGATCACTCATGCCAGAATGGGCCGGCGCCAAGGCCCGGTCGGCCATTGCGGCGCATCGAAAAAAGAACCGGCCCCGACCGGGGCGATAGACAGGAGACAAGGCAATGCCGAAACGCGATTTGTCCGTGCTGGCTTCCGGGTACACCTACCTGGAAGGCTTGCGGTGGCACGAAGACCGCCTGTGGGCGTCGGACTTCTATACGGAACAGGTGATTGCCGTGGACCTCCAGGGGCGGGTCGAGCAGATCTGCCGCGTGCCCCAGCAGCCTTCCGGCCTGGGCTGGTTGCCCGACGGGCGCCTCTTGATCTCGTCCATGAAAGACCGCAAAGTGCTTCGCCGCGAGCCGGACGGCACGCTGGCGGTGCATGCCGACCTGTCTGCGCTGACGGGCGGGCATATCAACGACATGGTGGTGGATGCCCAGGGCCGCGCTTACGTGGGCAATTTCGGCTTCGACCTGATGGCAGGCGCGCCCGTCGCCACGACGACCCTGGTGCGCGTGGACACGGACGGCGTCGCGCAGGTGGTGGCCGACGGGCTGTGTTTTCCCAACGGTTCATTCATCACCCCGGACGGCAAGACGCTGATCGTCAACGAGACCTTCGGCAACCGCATCTCTGAATTCGACATCCAGGCCAATGGGGCGCTGGGGCCCCGGCGGGACTGGGCGGACTTCGGCGCGCTGCCTGACAGCGACGACCTGTCGGTGCTGATCGCGGCGTCGGCCATCGGTCCGGACGGCGGGGCGCTGGACGCGGAAGGGGCGGTCTGGGTGGCGGATGCCATCGGCAAGCGGATCGTGCGGGTCGAGCGCGGCGGCAAGATCCTGGAGCAGATCGACACGGGCGAATTCGGCATCTTCGCCGCGGCGCTGGGCGGGCCGGACGGCCGCACGCTGTTCATGGCGGCGGCGCCCGACTTCATCGAAGCCAACCGCCGTGCCAAACCCGAAGGCCGGATCCTGATGACGCAGGTCGACGTGCCGCACGCCGGCAGGCCCTGAGGCGAAGACGGCCGGCGGCCCCGGGGCGCCGCCGGCCGTCGGCCTATTTCGGCGCCAGCCAGGCGTCGGCGTAGGTGTCCACGGCCCCCAGGCCGGTGGCGATGGCGCCGTGCACTCGCGAGTCCAGGAAGGTGGAGTAGTTGGTGTCGTCGATCCAGGCCAGCGGCACGTCCTCGGCCAAGATCTTCTGCACTTCCGTGTACAGGCGCTGGCGTTCCTCGTCCGTCGGCGCGGTGGCCGCCTGATCGAACAATTCGTCCACTTTGGGGTTGCGGTATTGCGAAGTGTTGGTGAACGCCAGCCCTTTCTTGATGTTGCTGCTGACGTAAGTGCGCGACACACCGATCGCCGGGTCGCCATACTGGAAGACGCCGTTGTAGGCCATGTCGAAATCCCAGTTGCCCATGCGCGAGGTCCAGCCGCCGACGTCGGTGCTTTCGATGTCGATGGCGATGCCAACCTTGCCCAGGCTCTGCTTGGTGTATTCGGCGATGCGGCGCTGCATCTCGCCGTAGGGGTTGGGAATCAGCCCCAGCTTCACCCGCACACCCTTGGCATCCGGCTTCAGCCCCATTTCGTCGAGCAGGGCGATCGCTTTCTTCGGGTCGTACGGATACTGCTTGATGTTGGGATCGAAGAAGCGCGTATTGCGGTGGAACGGGCCGGTCGAGACCGTGCCCAGTCCGAACATGATGCGCTTGACGATGAACTCGCGGTCGATCGCGTACATGACGGCTTGCCGGAAACGCTTGTCGTCCATCGGCTTGCGCGCCTCGTTCATTTCGATCCAGTGCAGCGTGGACCAGTATTCATAGCCCTTTTGCGTAACGTTGATGTGCGGCAGTTTGGACACGCGCGGCATGTCGAAGGGTTCGATGTCCTGCAGCCAGGCTTGCTGCACCGTGCGCTGCTCCAGCGCCAGGCGGCGCGAGGCGGCATCCGGGATCACGCGGTAGGTGATGCCGTCCAGATAGGGGCGGCCCTCCTTCCAATAGTGCTCGTTCTTGACCAGTTCGATGTACGACCCGCGTTCCCAGCGCTTGAACTTGAACGGACCGGTGCCGATGGGTGCATTGTTGTGCGGGTTCTGCGCCATGGGCGTATCCACGTCGAACAGGTGCTTGGGCAGGATCACGCCGCCGCCGATGTCGAAGGCATACAGGAACGCCGAGTAGCGCTCCTTCAACTTGAACACCACGGTGTGTGCGTCGGGCGCGGTGATGTCCTCGATGTAGCGCATCAGCGAACGGGTGCGCGGCGTATTGGCCAGTACCTGCTTGTATGAAAACAGCACGTCCGCCGAGGTGAAGGGCTTGCCGTCGTGCCATTGCGCATTGGGCTGCAAATGGAAGGTGTAGGTCAGCTGGTCGTCTGACACGTCCCAGGACTTGGCCAGGCTGGGCTGCGGCTTCAGGTCGAAGGAGTAGGTCAGCAGGCTTTCATAGACCTTGCCGGCCACCATCTGCGTGGTGCCGACCTGCTGCATGGCTACATTCAGGTTGGGCGGCTCGGGGTTCAGGATGGCGGTCAGCACGCCGCCGTATTGCGGCTGGGCGTCGGGCGAGGGCGGGGCGGCAAAGACGGCAGGAGCGGCGGCGACGGCGGCAGCGGCCAACAGGCCTTGCGCCAGGGCACGGCGGACGATATTGCACTTCAAGGCAAACCTCCTTGGGTTGGCGGCTGAGGCGGGCTCGGACGCGGCAACATTAAATCTTGAGTATCAAATAGTGATACTTAAGAATCCAAGACGGTAATGGTGCAGCAGCCCGCCCGGCCGCGCAAGCCAACGGGCGCTAGGGATTTCCCGAGAGCAGGGCCGCCAGGGCGGGGGTCAATTGCGGTTGGGGCGGCCGCTGAGCGCGCGCGCGGCCGAGATGGCCAGCGAGCTGAAGCGCTGGGAAAACGATTCCAGCGTCCATTCGGCCAACAGGCCGGAGATGTGGATGGCCGCCAAGGGGCGCCCGCTATGGTCGACGACGGCGCTGGCCAGCACGATTTCGCCCACCATGCTTTCTTCCAGGCAGATGGCGTAGCCCTGCACGCGGGCGTCGCGCACGCGCTGGCGGATCAGGTCGGGGTCGGTGATGGTCTTGGGCGTCAGCGGGCGCATGTCGCTACGCGCCAGGATGTCGTCGACTTCGTCGTCGGCCAGGTGCGACATGATGGCGCGGCCGCCCGAGGACGAGAACGTGGGCATGCGTCGCCCTACCAGCGTGGCATAGAACGTCTGGCGCTTGGTCTGCCGGCGTAGCGCATAGACGATGGTCAGGTCGTCGAACAGGCTCAGGTCGACGCGTTCGCCGCATTCCTGCTGCAGCTGCTCGAGGATGGGCGTGGCGCGTTCCAGCAGCGGATGGCCGCGCAGGAAATCGAAGGTCCGGTCCAGGATCTTCTTGCCCAGGACATACCCGCGCTGGTTGATGCCGCGCTCGAGGTAGCCCAGCGCCACCAAGGTGTGCAGCATGCGCTGGGTCGAGCTGCGGTCCAGCCCCGACAGCTCGGTCAGTTCGTTCAGGCTGAGCGGGCCGGGGTTGTTGGAGAAAGCCTCCAGGATGCCGAAGCCTTTCGCCAGGGATTGGTTGAACCGGGTCTCGGTTGTGGCCATGTTGTTCTACTCCAGTTTTTTTGTCTTTGCGGCGTTGCATCGGCGCGTGGCGAGAGCACGCGGATACGCACTGTAGTGGCAATCGATTTCTGCCAGGGCTAGGGAAATCACCCATGGTTTCTATCTTGCCCCGCGTTTGTGTGAACTCTATCATGCCAAATATAGATATCTAAGTATCAATTATTGATACTTATGAATTCACGGATTTCACACTCGACAAGGGGAATGCAATGAGCGTCGCAGCAGCCAGCCTGGACCAGGCCCGTATCGCCGAAGCCGTAGGCAAGCTTCGCCAGTACATGACCGACACGCTGACCGGATTCGTCCAGTGCCGCAGCCTGCCCGGGCAGGAAATGTCCGCCGCCGCGTTCATGGAAGACGCGCTGGCGGACCTGGGGCTTGCTTCCGAGCGCATTGCGCTGCGGACGGAAGAACTGAAGAACCTGCCGCTCTATTCCCCAGCGTGCTGCCCGGACGGCGGCCGCTACAACGTGCTGGCGCGCCACGAGCCGCGCAGCGCGGGCGGCCGGGCGGTGTTGTTCAATGGCCACCTGGACGTGGTGCCTACCGGCCCGCATGAGCTCTGGGACCCTGCGCCGTTCGACGGCGAGCTTCGCGACGGCTGGCTGTACGGACGCGGCGCCGGCGACATGAAAGCGGGCATCGTCTGCGCGCTGGCGGCATTCAAAGCGCTGCAGGAACTGGGCGTGCAGCCCGCGGGCGCCGTCGGCTTCAACGGCGTGCTGGAAGAGGAAAACACGGGCAACGGCACCCTGGCCACGGTGTCGGCGTTGCAAAGCGCTATCGCCGCCGCCAAGCTCAGCGCGTTCGACGCCGTGGTGATCCCCGAACCCACGCACGAGCGCATGATGAGCGCGCAACTGGGCGTGTACTGGATGTATGTGGATATCGTGGGACGCCCCGCGCACGCCGCCTACATGACGACGGGCGTGAACCCCGTCGAGACCGGCCTGCGCATCGTCGATGCCATGAAGCAGCTGGAACACGAATGGAACTTGCCGGAAAACCGGCATCCTGCCTATCGCGAACACGCGCATCCCATCAATTTCAACCTGGGCCAGATCCACGCGGGCGACTGGAATTCGTCCGTGCCCAGCGTCTGCACGCTTGGCATGCGCATCGCCTGCTATCCGGATATGACGATCGAAGCGGCCAAGCAGTTGGTCGAGGCGCGTATCCGCACCGTCCAGGCCGGGCTGACCGACAGCGACGTGCGCATCGACATCCGCTACGAAGGTTTCCACGCGCCGGGATGCGAGTACGACCTGGACGTGCCGGCCATGCAGTTGCTGGCCGATGCGCACCGCCGCGTCGCGGGCGAACTGCCGCAGCCCACCGCGCTGACGGCCACGACCGACGGCCGCCATTTCCGCCTGATGATGGATGTGCCGGTGACGTGTTACGGCCCCAAGGTGCAGAACGTGCACGGCTTCAACGAGTGCGTGTCGGTGGACAGCATGGTGCGCGTGGCGACCTCGCTGGCGCTCTTCATCCACGACTGGTGCGGGGTTGAACCGCTGCAAGCCTGAGCCTGCCAGCGGCCAGCGCCGCGGTCTCCTCCGCCGTGAGTTGCCCCTTTTTCCTACGGAATCCCTGCCATGAAAACCCTGATCGCCCGGCGCGCCCTGGCGCGCTGCACCCTGGCCGCCGCCAGCCTGCTGGCCTTGTCCGCCCCCGCAACGCATGCTGCCGAAACGCCCCAGTACGGCGGCGTCCTCACCGCCATCCTGAACCCGGAACCGCCTACGCTGAACGTGGCGGTCCAGCAAGTGGCCGGCACGCAGCTGGTGGCCGGCAAGATCTTCGAAAGCCTGCTCACGTATTCCTTCGACCTGAAGCCGCAACCGGGGCTGGCCAAGTCCTGGGACGTGTCGGCCGACCGCCTGACCTATACGTTCCATCTGCAGCCCAAGGTGCAGTGGCATGACGGCAAGCCTTTCTCGTCGGACGACGTGGTGTTCACCTACACCAAAGTGCTGGCCAACACGCCGCGCACGCGCACGTTGATGGCCAATGTGCAGGACGTGTCGGCGCCCGACGCGCAGACGGTCGTGTTCAAGCTGAAGCAGCCGTATTCGGCCTTCCTGTACGCCTTCGACATCGGCGGCGGCGCGATCCTGCCCAAGCATTTGTACGACGTCGACACGCCCATCGGCCAGAACCCGAACAACAACGCGCCCATCGGCACCGGCCCGTTCAAGTTCAAGCGCTGGGAACGCGGCTCGTACATCGAGCTGGTCAAGAACGAACACTACTGGAAGGAGGGCCGCCCCTATCTGGACGGCATCACCTACCGCGTGATTCCCGACTCTGCTTCGCGCCGCGTGGCGCTGGAGCAGGGGACGGTGCTGCAAGCCTGGCTGCAGGACATCGAGCCGGTGGACGTGGCGCGCGTGGCCAAGCTGCCCACGATCAACCAGACCCACAAGGGGTACGAGTACTGGTCGACCATGCAATGGATTGAATTGAATGGCGGCCGCCAGCCGTTTTCGGACAAGCGCTTCCGCCAGGCGCTGATGTACGGCATCAACCGCCAGTTCATCGCGGACAAGATCATGTTCGGATCGGGCACCGTCGCCACCGGCCCCATCCACCACAACACGCGTTTCTATGACGCCAACGTCAAGAAGTATCCCTACGATCCCAAGCAGGCGATCGCGCTGCTGGATGAAATGGGCGCGAAGCCAGACGCCAAGGGTGTGCGCGCCACGATCGGCCTGATCCCGCTGCCCTACGGTGAAATGCCGCGCCGCACGGCCGAATACATCAAGCAGAACCTGGCCAAGATCGGCGTGGCCGTCACGATCGAAAGCACGGACGTGGGCGGCTGGACCAGCCGGGTAGGCAACTGGGATTTCGATATGGGCGCCAATGGCGTTTTCCAGTACGGCGACCCGGCGATCGGTGTGTCGCGCACGTATCTGGGCAGCAACATCAAGAAGGGGCTGATGTTCAGCAACACCTCGCAGTACAACAACCCCAAGGTCGATGAACTGTTCAATGCCGCCGCCACCGCCGCGACCGACGAAGAGCGTCAGAAGCTTTACAGCGAAGCGCAGCGCATCCTGGTGGAGGACGTGCCGGTGCTGTGGCTGGCCGACACCAACTACTCGACCCTGCTGAACAAGCGCGTGCACGACGCGGTGACGACTGCGCTGGGCGTGGTGGATACGCAAAGCGACACCTGGCTGTCCAAAGAATGAAAAAGATCGCCAAATTCCTGGCGAACCGGGTGGTCAAGAGCGTCCTGGTTCTGTTGATGATCGCGCTCTTCAACTTCTTTCTGGTGCGCGCGGCGCCGGGCGACCCGGCCGAGATCCTGGCCGGCCAGTCCGGCGCGGTGGACGCCGAATTCATCGCGAAGCTGCGCCAGGAATTCGGGCTGGACAAACCCATCGCCGTGCAACTGGGGCAGTACCTGAAGAACGTGGCGACGTTCGACCTGGGCTATTCCTACCGCCAGCAGGCGCCGGTTGCCGGCCTGATCCTGCAGCACCTTCCGGCCACGCTGCTGCTGACCCTGTCAGCCTTCGCCTTCGCGCTGCTGGCGGGCGTGAGCCTGGGCACGCAGGCGGCGCTGCGGGTCGGGAAATGGGGGGATACCGTCATCACCACCTTGTCGATGCTGGCCTACGCCACCCCGCTGTTCTGGGTGGGCCTGATGCTGGTGCTGCTGTTCTCGGTGAATCTGGAATGGCTGCCGGCCTTCGGCTACGAAAGCGTGGGCGCCAATCTGACGGGGCTGGCGCGCCTGGCCGACGTGGCCAAGCACCTGCTGCTGCCGGCACTCACGCTGGGCATGTTCTATATGGCCGTGTACGCGCGGTTGACGCGGGCGTCCATCCTCGAGATCAGCCAGCTGGATTTCGTGAAGACCGCGCGCGCCAAGGGGCTGTCCGAGCGAACCGTGATCGTGCGCCACGTGCTGCGCAACGCGCTGCTGCCGGTGATCACCTACGCCGGCATCCAGGCGGGCGGCCTGATCGGCGGCTCGCTGCTGGTGGAAACGGTCTTCGCCTGGCCCGGCATCGGGCGGCTGGCATTCGACGCGTTGATCCAGCGCGACTACAGCGTACTGCTGGGCGTGTTCTTCGTGGCCTCGCTGATCGTGGTCGTGGTCAACCTCGTCACCGACATCCTGTACACGGTGGCGGATCCCAGGATCGAACTGAAATGAAAGCGTTCATGCAATCGTTCTGCCGCAACAAGGGCGGCATCATGGGTCTTCTGGTCCTGGGGCTGGTGACGTTGATGGCCGTCACCGCCAGCTGGATCTTCCCGGACAGCCCGTGGGACATCATCAACGGCCCCTTCATGCCGCCGCTGTCCGAAGGTGCCTTGCTCGGCACCGACACGCTGGGCCGCGACATCGCCACCGGCATCGCCTACGGGTCGCGCATCACGCTGGTGCTGGCCGCCGTTTCCACCGCGGTGTCCATCCTGGTGGGCATCACGGTCGGTGCGCTGGCGGGCTTCTACGGTGGGAGAGTCGACCAGGCCATCGTGGGCTTCATCGAACTGTTCCAGACCATACCCAGCTTCTTCCTGGCGGTGGTGCTGGTGGCCATTCTGACGCCCAACATGGCGACCGTGATCTTCGCGATTGCGGTGGTGTCCTGGCCGCCGCTGGCGCGGCTGGTGCGGGCCGAGTTCATGAGCCTGAAGAACCGCGAGTTCGTGCAGGCGGCCATGCTCGCCGGCCAGTCCAACCTGCGCATCATCTTGACGCAGATTCTGCCCAACAGCCTGTCGCCCGTGATCGTGTCGGGTTCCCTGATGATCGCAAGCTCGATCCTGCTGGAGTCGGCGCTGAGCTTCCTGGGCCTGGGCGATCCCAATGCCATGACCTGGGGCTACATCATCGGCGCCTCGCGCAGCGTGTTGCGCGATGCCTGGTGGATGAGCGTATTCCCCGGCGTGGCGATCCTGCTGACGGTGTTGTCGCTGAACCTGATCGGCGAGGCGCTCAACGACGCCCTGAACCCCAAACTGGCCCGCAGGAGGACGACGTGATGAGCGCGTTGCTGGAAATCCGTGACCTGAGCGTGACGGCCGCCCATGGCGGACCAACCGTGGTGCAGGACGTGTCATACACCGTCAACCGCAACGAGATCCTGTGCGTGGTGGGCGAGTCCGGCTCGGGTAAATCCGTGACGGCGCACGCCATCATGGGCCTGCTGCCGGCCGATCAGCTCCGCGTCACGCAGGGGCAGATCCTGTACGGCGGGCGCGACCTAGTCGGGCTGTCCGCCGCCGATTGGTACGGCTTGCGCGGCAAGTCCTTCGGCATGGTGTTCCAAGAGCCGATGACCGCGCTGAACCCCATCATGCGGGTGGGCCGGCAAGTGGACGAGGTGCTGGAGCGCCACACCAGCCTGAATGCTGCGGCGCGCAAGCAACGCGTGCTGGAGCTTTTCGCCCAGGTGCTGCTGCCCGATCCGCAGGCCATGTACGACGCATTCCCGTTCCAGCTGTCTGGCGGGCAACGGCAACGCGTCGTGATTGCGATGGCGCTGGCGCTGGAGCCGGATGTGCTGATCGCCGACGAACCCACGACGGCGCTGGACGTCACTACCCAGGCGCAGATCCTGAGCCTGATCAAGGACATCCAGCGACGCATGGGTATTGGCGTCATCTTCATCACGCACGATTTCGGCGTGGTGGCCGACATTGCCGACCGCATCGTCGTGATGCGCAAGGGCGTCGTAGTGGAGGCGGGCGCTGCCGAAGACATCCTGAACCGGCCGCAGCACCCCTACACGCGCCAGCTGATCGCCGCGGTGCCGCACAAGCCCGAGGGCAAGGACGAGGCCGCCCAGGCGCCGGCGCTGATGGTGGTCGACAAGCTATGCAAGACCTTCGCCACCGGCGGCCGCCGGGTCGACGCCTTGCGCGACATCTCGCTGGAAATCCGGCAAGGCGAAACGCTTGGCCTGGTCGGCGAATCCGGTTCGGGCAAGTCCACGCTGGGCCGCACGCTGATCGGGTTGATCTCGCCCGACAGCGGCAGCGTCCGCATGGAAGGCCGTGAACTCGTGGGCATGAAGCCGCGGGACTTCCGGCCCTACCGCCGCCAGATCCAGATGGTGTTCCAGGACCCGTACGCGTCGCTGAACCCTCGCCATCGCGTGGTCGAGGCCGTGGCGCAAGGGCCAATCGCCTTCGGCGAAAGCCGCAAGACTGCGCTGCGCGACGCCCGCGAGTTGCTCGAACTGGTGGGCCTGGGCGGCGACGCCGGCGACCGCTATCCGCACCAGTTTTCGGGCGGACAGCGCCAGCGTGTCGGCATCGCCCGCGCCCTGGCGTTGAAGCCCCGGCTGCTGGTGGCGGATGAAGCCGTCTCAGCGCTGGACGTGTCGATCCAGGCCCAGGTGCTGGATCTGCTCAAGACGGTGAGCGGGCAGTTCGACCTGTCGGTGCTGTTCATCACCCACGACTTGCGCGTCGCCGCCCAGATCTGCGACCGCATCGCCGTGATGCGGCAAGGGCAACTGGTGGAACTGGACCGGGCAGCCACGATTTTCTACCACCCCCAACATGAATACACGCGCCGCCTGATCGATTCAGTGCCGGGCAAGGCCTGGAACAAACCCGATCCGGAGGCGCTGTCGGACCCCTCAACTAGGAGCAAGCAGTATGCGTGACACCGAGTATCAGGCGCTGGACGGGCTGGCGCTGGCCGACCTGCTGGCGCGGCGCGAAGTCAGCCCCCAGGACCTGATGGCCTGCGCCATCAAGCTGGCGCAGGAACGCGCGCCGGCCATGAATGCGCTGTGCTATGAGCGCTACGAGGAATCGCTGGACGTGGCGCGCGAGTGGAAACCTCGGGGCGCGTTCGGCGCGATCCCCTTTTTGCTGAAGGATTCGGGGCTGGCGCATACGCGCTTTCCTTCCAGCCTGGGCTCGCGCCTGCTGAACGACACGCCCTACACCCGCAACGCCACCCTGGCCGACCGTTTCGAGGCCGCAGGCCTGATCCCGTTCGCCCGCACCACCGTGCCTGAATTCTGCATGGCGCCCACCACAGAGGCCGCCCGCAACGGCGGTCCCACCCGCAATCCGTGGGACCCCACCCGCTCGTCGGGCGGCTCCAGCGGCGGCGCGGCGGCGGCGGTGGCCGCGGGCATCGTGCCGCTGGCGCATGGCAGCGACGGGGGCGGTTCCATCCGCATCCCGGCCGCGGCCTGCGGCGTGTACGGCCTGAAGGTCTCGCGCGGCCGCGTGCCGATGGGTCCGTTCCGCGGCGAAGGCTGGGGCGGCCTGGCGACCGACGGCGTGCTGTCGCGATCGGTGCGCGACACCGCGGCCGCGCTGGACGCCATCGGCGCCCCGGAACCCGGTGCGCCCTACACCGCGCCCAAGGCGCCGGCCTCTTACCTGGCGTTGCTGGCCGAGCCGCCGCGCAAGCTGCGCATCGTCCTCTGGCGCAGCGCGTTCAATGGCGTGCCCGTCGCGCCCGAATGCGTTGCCGCCGTCGAGCACGCCGCGGCGCTGTGCCGGGAGCTGGGGCACGAGGTCGTGGACGGCACCCCGCCGGACATCGAGTACGACGCGTTCGTGCAGGCCCACGCCAACGTGCTGGCCGGCAATATCGTGCTGTCCGTGGATACGCGGCTGGGCCTGACCGGCCAGCCGTTGCGCGACGGCGATCTGGAGCCGGTGCTGCGCCAGGGCTATGACTACGGCAAGACGCTGCCGGCGGCGCAATACATCGGCAGCGTGAACCGCTTCCACGCCATCGGCCGGATACTCGACCAATATATGGAAGGGTACGACGCGATCTTGTCGCCGTCGCTCACGCAACTGCCGTTGAAGTTGGGCGAACTGTCCACGGCCGGCGGATCATTCCTGGACTTCCGCCGCAAGGTTGCCACCTACGGCACGTTCTCGGCCGCCTTCAACGCGTCCGGACAGCCGGCGGCGAGCCTGCCGCTGGTTTGGACCGACGGGGGGCTGCCCGTCGGCGTGCAGGTGGCGGCCCGCTATGGCCGCGAAGACGTGGTGCTTGCCTTGTCGGCCCAATTGGAAATGGCCCAGCCCTGGGCCGGGCGCATCGCCGTCCCCAGACCCGTCTAAGGGCAGGGGTGTCGGGGCGGCCTGGCCGCCCCGTTTTCCTCCTTCATCCGGATGATTTTCCGAGGCCGCGCGCCGTCCTGCCATTGCCTGAATGGACCGGATACGGCCGGTTGCAAGACCTTTCAGCGATTCCCCCGTAAAATCACCCTATTCAGCAGGACTTCAACCATCTTTCAATAGACAGTACTTAGGAGGACCACTCATGGCCCTAGTCTCCATGCGCCAGTTGCTCGACCATGCCGCCGAGCACGGCTACGGCATTCCGGCTTTCAACGTCAACAACCTGGAACAGGTTCAGGCCATCATGGAAGCCGCTGCGGAGACCGACAGCCCGGTGATCATGCAGGCCTCGGCCGGCGCGCGCAAATACGCGGGCGAAGGCTTCCTGAAGCACTTGATCCAGGCCGCGGTGGAATCCTATCCGCACATCCCCGTCGTGATGCACCAGGATCACGGCCAGTCGCCCAAGGTCTGCCAAGGCGCCATCGACCTGGGTTTCTCCAGCGTGATGATGGACGGTTCGCTGAAGGAAGACGGCAAGACCATCGCCGACTACGACTACAACGTCGACGTCACCAAGAAGGTCGTGGACATCGCCCACAAGCTGGGCGTGACCGTTGAAGGCGAACTCGGCTGCCTGGGTTCCCTGGAAACCATGGAAGGCGACAAGGAAGACGGCCACGGCGCCGACGGCAAGCTGACCATGGACCAGCTGCTGACCGATCCGGAGCAAGCCGCCGACTTCGTGCGCCGCACGCAGCTGGACGCCCTGGCGATCGCCATCGGCACCAGCCACGGCGCCTACAAGTTCACGCGCAAGCCCACCGGCGACATCCTGTCGATCGCCCGCATCAAGGAAATCCACGCCCGCCTGCCCAACACCCACCTGGTGATGCACGGCAGCTCCAGCGTGCCGCAGGAACTGCTGGCCGAGATCCGCGAATTCGGCGGCAACATGAAGGAAACCTACGGCGTGCCCGTCGAGGAAATCCAGGAAGCCATCAAGTACGGCGTGCGCAAGATCAATATCGATACCGATATCCGTCTGGCCATGACCGGCGCGATCCGCCGCTTCTTTGCCGAGAACCCCGAAAAATTCGACCCGCGCGAATACCTGAAGCCCGCCCGCGCCGCCGCCAAGGCGATCTGTGTGGCTCGCTACACGGAATTCGGCACGGCCGGCAACGCCAGCAAGATCCGCGCGCTGCCGCTGACTGAAATCGCCGCGCAATACGCGTCGGGCAAGCTGTCGCAAGTGGTGCAATAAGTTGCCGTACGCCGCCTTCGGGCGGCGGTCTGGCAGTGAAAAGGGGCGGGTCCACTTGGACCCGCCCCTTTTTTTTGCGTCGAGCTCGGCGCTAGCGTCAGCCCGCCGGCGCGTTCCTGGGGAAATGCGGCACGCTGCGGTCCACGTGGTGCCAGGACGGCGCTGAGCTCGTCCACAGGCTGGCCTTGGCGTGGAAGGCCTCCGGATCGTCCAGCGATCCGGCCCGCACCACTTCGTACCCCATGCCCTCGGAGCCGCCGAACAGCGGCGTGCCACAGGCGGCGCAGAAGCTGCGCATGACGGTGTGGCCAGAATCGCCCTTGTAGCGGTGTTCCTTGGCCTGGCCGCGCAGCATCGTCACCGAGCCGGCGGGGAAGATCAGGGCATGGGCCGGAGCGCCGCCGCTGGAATACTGGCAGTCCCGGCAATGACAGGTGGCGGCCGTGATCGGCTCGTCGGTGACGGCGTAACGGACGGCGCCGCACTGGCACCCGCCAGTCAGGTGTACCTGCGCGTCGGCGGCGGACGGGCGTTTGAGGGAAGCATCCTGCATACGGCTTTGTCTCCGGGCGTAAGGTCTGCGCCGTGACGCCCAGGGGCGGCCGGCGCGAATAGTGGGTTGGGAATCCAAGCCTAACCCGGCCCCCGCCGCCCGGCAAGGCAGACATATTTGCAGTAATCTATGCGCTTTGCAGGGTTCGGGCTTCGGCGCTTCGTGCGTCATGCGCCGTCCCCCGTGCAGGTTCCGATTTCGTTCTACTTCCCGCCCTGGCGCTTGCCCGAGGCGGGAATCTTCATTTTTGCCATAGGCCATTCCCGTGACTTCTGCTTTGCATCAATCCAGCATCAAGTCCTTGCCGCTGCTGGGCCGCGGTAAGGTGCGCGATATGTACGCGGTGGGCGACGACAAGTTGCTGATCGTCGCGTCGGATCGTATCTCCGCCTTCGACGTGATTCTTGACGATCCCATTCCCGGCAAGGGACAGGTGCTGACCGAGCTGACCGAATTCTGGTTGCAGAAGCTGGCCCACATCCTGCCGAACCACTCCACGGGCGTGAAGCCCGAAGACGTGGTGGCCCCGGACGAAGTGGACCAGGTGCGCGGCCGCGCCGTCGTGGTCAAGCGCTTGAAGCCGATCCTGGTGGAAGCGGTTGCCCGCGGCTACCTGATCGGTTCCGGCTGGAAAGACTACCAGTCCACCGGCGCCATCTGCGGCATCAAGCTGCCCGCCGGCCTGCAGCAGGCCAGCCAGTTGCCCGAGCCCATCTTCACGCCCGCCGCCAAGGCCGAATTCGGCATGCACGACGAAAACGTCGACTTCGCGCACGTGGTCAAGGAAGTGGGCCAGGAACTGGCCGAGCGCATCCGCGACGTCACGCTCAAGCTGTACGCTGAAGCTGCCAAGTTCGCCGCCACCAAGGGAATCATCATTGCCGACACCAAGTTCGAATTCGGCTTGGACGACAACGGCACGCTTCATTTGATGGACGAAGTGCTGACGCCCGATTCGTCGCGCTTCTGGCCGGCCGATGGCTACCGCGTCGGCATCAGCCCCCCCTCGTTCGACAAGCAGTTCGTGCGCGACTGGCTGGAAACCCAGACCTGGGACAAAACCCCGCCCGCCCCGCGCCTGCCGCAGGACGTGCTGGAAAAGACGGCCGCCAAGTACCGCGAAGCGCTGGATCGCCTGACCGCCTGATCCCTCCCGCCGCTGACGAAAACCCGCTCTCGAGCGGGTTTTTTTATGGTCCGGCCTTAGGGGAATCGATAACAATTATTGCGTATTGTTACGCTATACTCGTCGGCTGCCTAAGCAGGACGCCAGCCGACAGGAGTCTTACGCATGATCATGATGTTGCCCTTTCTGACCGGATTGGTTGCGGTGTGGTTCGGCGTGCTGGGAAAGCGCCGCCCCTGCGTGACGTTCTGGTTGCTTACGCTCGTGATCTTCGGTGTCTGGTGCCAATACCACATGACCAGCCCGCTGGCGCTGTCGTTGTAAGGGCGGGGCAATGATCTTCTCCCGCAATCCCGCGCGCGGCTCTCGCGTGCTGAACGGCGTGGCGCTGTTGGGCGTCACCGGCATCCTGGGCATGGCCTTTGCCTGGCAGTTCATCTACGACGAGCTGCCGTGCCCCCTGTGCCTGTTGCAGCGCGTGGCGTTCATCCTGGCCGGCGTGGGATTCCTGCTGAACATGCGGGTGGGGCCGTCGCCCATGCACTACGGCATGAGCATTGCGGCCTCGCTGGGCGGCATGGTCGCCTCGGGCAGGCAAGTGTTGCTGCACATCGCGCCCGGCGATCCCGGCTACGGCACGCCGTTCATGGGGCTGCACTTCTATACCTGGGCGTTCATCGCCTTTGCCGCCATCATCGTCTTCTGCGTCCTGATGCAGTCCGCCGACCGCAAATGGGGCGACAGCATGCTGAAAAAGCCGGTCTCGGCACTGGGTCTCGTCGTCATGGCCCTGTTTTTCATCATGACGCTGGCCAACGTCGGCAGCACAACCCTGGAGTGCGGTTTCGGACCTTGCCCGGACAATCCCGACAGCTATCTGTGGCTGCCGTCTTCGGCCGCGCCATAGACGGTCGCGCGCGCCGGGTAAAATACCGGGTTTCGCGGACCGAATCCGCGGCCCTTTGACATTCCGCGGGCAGGTTTCCGCGGTCTTACCTCTTTGACACCGGTTATGACAGCCAAGACTTCCGCAGCGGCAGAGGCCACCCCCGTGGTGGGCGTGATTATGGGTTCTTCCAGCGATTGGGAGGTCATGAAGCACGCGGTCACCATGCTGGAGGACTTCGGCGTGGCCTACGAGGCGCGCGTGATTTCCGCGCACCGCATGCCGCAGGACATGGCCGAATACGGCGCGGCGGCGCACGAGCGCGGCCTGCGCGGCATCATCGCCGGCGCCGGCGGCGCGGCGCACCTGCCGGGCATGATGGCGGCACTGACCGAAGTGCCGGTGTTCGGCGTGCCGGTCCCCTCCAAATACTTGCGCGGCGAAGACTCGCTGCTGTCCATCGTGCAGATGCCCAAGGGCGTGCCGGTGGCCACCTTCGCGATCGGCGAAGCGGGCGCGGCCAATGCCGCCCTGCACGTGATCGCCACGCTGGCGGGCACCGATGCCGGTTTGCACAAGAAGCTGGTGGCCTTCCGCGCGCGCCAGACGCAAGCCGCGCGCGACATGAAGGTTCCGCCCGAGGCCTGATCCGTATGACTCAATCGACTCCTTTCATGATTGCCCCCGGCGGCTGGCTGGGCCTGTTGGGCGGCGGCCAATTGGGCCGCATGTTCTGCCACGCGGCGCAAAGCCTGGGCTACAAGGTTGCGGTGCTGGACCCGGCCGACGAATGCCCCGCCGGCATGGTGGCCGACCTGCACATCCAGGCCGCCTACGATGACGAAGCCGGTCTGGCCCGGCTGGCCCAGACCTGTCAGGCCGTCACCACCGAATTCGAAAACGTCCCCGCCGACAGCCTGCGCACGCTGGCCACGCGCTGCCGCGTGAGCCCCGCGGCCGATGCCGTGGCCATCGTGCAGGACCGCATCGCCGAAAAGACATTCATCGCCTCGCAAGGCATACCCGTCGCGCCGCACGCGGCCATCCGCGCCGAAGCGGACCTGCGCGCCGCCTCCGACGCCTTGTTTCCCGGCATCCTGAAAGTCGCCCGATTGGGTTACGACGGCAAGGGCCAGGCCCGCATCAACACGCGTGAAGAGGCGCTGGCCGCTTTCGCCGAATTCGGTGGCGTGGCTTGCGTGCTGGAAGCGCTGATGCCGCTGGATTACGAGATTTCGGTCGTGATCGCGCGCGGTTTCGATGGCGCCACCGTGGTGTTTCCCGTGGCTCGCAATGTGCACCGCGACGGCATCCTGGCGGTGTCCACTGCCGCGCCCGTGGAATCGGACGCGGCGCACGCCGAACGGCAGGCCCGCGCGCCCGACGCCGCGAAAGCCATCGCGCAAGGCCTGGGTTACCACGGCGTGATGTGCGTGGAGTTCTTCGTGCTGAAGGATGGCAGCCTGATCGTCAACGAGATCGCGCCGCGCCCGCACAACAGCGGCCACTACACGATGAACGCCTGCGTCACCAGCCAGTTCGAGCAGCAGGCGCGCGCCATGGCCGGCCTGCCGCTGGGCAGCGCCGCGCTGCTGGCGCCCGCCGTCATGCTGAACATCCTGGGCGACATCTGGTATGCGTCTTCGACCGCGACGACGCAGCGCGAACCCGATTGGGCCGCCGCGCTGGCGGTGCCGACGGCCAAGCTGCACTTGTACGGCAAGCACGAAGCGCGCCGTGGCCGCAAGATGGGCCACATCACCATCGTGGCGCCCACCCTGGACCAGGCCCGTGCCGATGCCGCCCGCGTGGCCGCCGCGCTGGGCATGGAAGCCCCCGAGTAAGCCGCGACGATCCGATGCCTTCCTTGCCCCCGCATGATTCCGCCAGCGCCGCGGAGATCGCCCTTGCCGCGCAACGTTTGCTGGATGGCGAACTGGCTGCCTTTCCCACCGAGACCGTCTACGGCCTGGGTGCGGATGCAGAAAGTCCGCAAGCGGTAGCGAAGATCTATGCGGCCAAGGGGCGGCCGTCGAATCATCCCGTCATCGTGCACATCGCGCCGCAAGGCGACGTGTCGTACTGGGCGGCCGAGGTGCCGCCCGAGGCACGCCTGCTGATCGACGCGTTCTGGCCTGGTCCGTTGACGTTGATCCTCCAGCGCGCGCCGCACATTGTGGACACGGTCAGCGGCGGGCAGGACAGCATCGGCATCCGCTGCCCGTCGCATCCTATCGCGCAGGCGCTGCTGGCGGCATTCGCCGCGGGCAAGCCGAACGGGCAGGGCGGCGTGGCGGCGCCGTCGGCCAACAAGTTCGGCCAGGTATCGCCGACGCGCGCCGAGCACGTGCGCCATGAATTCCCCGATGAAGTCGCCGCCGGCATGCCCGTGCTGGAGGGCGGCGCATCGGAAGTGGGCATCGAGTCCACCATCCTGGACCTGTCGCGCCTGGACCGCGGCGCGGGCCCCGTGCTGCTGCGCCCAGGCCATATCAGCGCGGCGCAGATCGAAGCCGTGCTGGGCGTGCAGGTGTTCGCGCCGGATGCCGCCGCGCCGCGCGCCTCGGGCACGCTGAAGGCGCACTACGCGCCGCGCACGCCGCTGGAGCTGGCTTCCGACGCGCGCCTGCAGGACGTGGCCCGAGGCCGCAACCTGCCGGAAGGCAAGGTCGTGGTGGTGGCGTACGGCGACGCGCCCCAGGCACTGGACCCGCGCTTGCAATGGCATCCCGTGCCCGCCGACCCGGCGCGCTATGCACAGGCTCTCTACGGCCTGCTGCGCGACCTGGACAAAAAGGGCTATGCCCGCATCATCGTGCAGGCCCCTCCGGCTACCGACGAATGGCACGCGGTCAACGACCGCATCGGCCGCGCGGCCGCCGCGTTCACGCTGGATACGACGGACCTGTAAAACGCCGGGTGACGGCCAGCAACGGCATTTGGCGAGTAGAACAAAGCCGTAGGATGGGTGGAGCGCGAACAGGCGGGGGCAAGATGATTGCTGTCCATCGCGCGCAACCCATCAGGCAGCGGTGGATCCCTATCAGCTTTCGCCAGAACTCAACCGATGCTTGATGGGTTGCGCGCGTCAGGCATTCGCATTCTTATCCGAAATCACTCGCGCTCCACCCATCCTACGATGGGCCAACATCGCATTTACGACGGATCGACATCACAATATGCGACGGGCCAACATCGCATTCACGACGGCCCAACATCGCATTCAAGCCGGGCCGACACCTCCTTCACGCGACCAGGAATTCGCCGATTCTTTCGACGGCCTGCCGCAGGGGCGGCAGGAATTCTTCCGTCAGCCGGATCAACGGCACCCGCGCTGCCTTCACGCTGACGTTTACGGCGCCGCAGGCCTTGCCGCTGGCCGAGCGCACGGGGACCGAGATTGCGCGCACGTTCAGTTCCAGTTCCTGGTCCACCACCGCATAGCCCTGCTCGCGGATGCGCGCCAGTTCCGCGCGCAGCTTCGCTTCGGTGGTCAGCGTGAATTCCGTATAGGGTTGCAGGTCAACCGTGGCGAAATAGCGGGCTAGCGCCGGTTCTGGTAGTTGCGCCAGCAGCACGCGTCCTATCGACGTGCAGTACGCCGGCAAGCGGCTGCCCAGCCCCATCGACGTGGCCAGCAGGCGGTTCACTTCCGAGCGCGCCAGATACAGCATCTCGTGGCCTTCCATGATGGCCAGGGCACAAGTTTCATTGACGGTGGCGCTCAGCTCTTCCAGCACGGGCTGGGCAAGCGACACGAACGGCGTGGACGAAAAATACGCGTAGCCCAGGCCCAGGATGCGCGGCGTCAGCACATACAGCCGGCCGTGTTGCTCGGCGATGCCCAGCAGGATCAATGTGTGCAGGCAACGCTGCACGACGGCGCGCGGCAGCGCGGCGCGCCGGCTCAGTTCCGCCGCTGTCTGCGGATGGCGGCGCGTGCCGAACGCGCGGATCACATGCAGGCCGCGCGCAAGCGTCAGCATGTAGTCCGGATCGCCGCGCAACTGGTCGGGATGATCTTCCGCCGCAAGCGGGGCGGCGTAGCCGGGTGGGGGAAGATTGGGCAGCATCAGCCTGCGCGCAGCGGCGCGCCGGTGCGCGCTTGCAGTTCGTTCAGAGTCATGCCGTCGATCATATCCCGAACCACCAGGCCCTCCGGCGTGACGTCGATGACGGCCAGATCCGTGTAGATGCGGTCAACCACGCCGGCGCCCGTCAGCGGATACGTGCAGCGTTCGACGATCTTCGGATCGCCGTTCTTGCTGTTGTGCTCCATCATGATGAACACGCTGCGCGCGCCCACTGCCAGGTCCATCGCGCCGCCGACGGCCGGCGCTTCGCCCGGCTTGGCCAGCGACCAGTTGGCCAGGTCGCCGTTGGCGGCAACCTGCATGCCGCCCATGACGCAGATGTCCAGATGGCCCCCGCGCATCATCGCGAACGAATCCGCGTGGTGGAAGTACGAGCCGCCTTCCAGCAGCGTCACCGGCTGCTTGCCGGCGTTGATCAGATCCAGGTTGATGGCATCGTCAGCGGGCGGCGGGCCCATGCCCAGGATGCCGTTTTCGCTATGCAGCACGATCTCGCGGCCGGGGGGAAGATGGGCGGCCACCAGCACTGGCATGCCGATGCCCAGGTTGACGTAGCTGCCGTCGGGAATGTCCAGGGCCAGGCGGCGCGCCATGGCCTCGCGGGTCAGGGGTTGCATGAGGATTCCTTCAGCTGGAAAAGGCGGCATTGGCCACCTCGGTGACACGCGCGACGAAGATGCCCGGCGTCACGACGGCTTCGGGCGACAGTTCGCCCAGCTCGACCTTGGCGCGCACTTGCACAATGGTGGTCTTGGCCGCCATGCACATGATGGGACCGAAGTTGCGCGCGCTCTTGTGGTAGGTCAGGTTGCCCCAGCGGTCGCCCTGGTCCGCCTTGACGAGCGCGAAGTCGCCATGCAGCGGCGTCTCGAAGACATAGCCGCGGCCGTCGATGATGCGGGTTTCCTTGCCTTGGGCCAGCTCGGTGCCATAGGCGGTAGGGGTGAAGAAGCCGCCCAGCCCGGCGCCGGCTGCGCGCAACCGTTCGGCGATGGTGCCTTGTGGCACGCATTCCAGTTCAATGCCGCCGCGGCGATACAGGTCGTCGAAGACCCAGGAATGCGAGGCCTTGGGAAATGAGCAGATGACGCGGCGCACGCGGCCTGCCTTGATCAGCGCGGCCAGGCCGGTTTCGTGGTTGCCTGCGTTGTTGCTGACGACGGTGAGTTCGCGCGCGCCCTGGTCGATCAGCGCATGGATGAGTTCGGTGGGCATGCCTGCGCCGCCGAAGCCGCTGATCAGCACCGTAGCGCCGTCGTGGATGTCCGAGACCGCGGCCTCGGGGGTATCGATGAACTTGTTGATCATGGGGAAACTCCGATCGGGCCAGGCGCGGTGCCGCGCCCGGTCCGCGTTCAATTCACGGTGATAGCCGCCTGCTTGATGATTTCGGCGTAGCGCGCCGAATCCGTCTTCATCAGTTCCGCGAACTGCGCCGTGGTGCCGCTGGCGGGCAGGAAGCCCGCATCCACGAACTTCTGCTTCACATCGGGTTCCTTGACGATCTCGGCGATCTCGCGCGCCATGCGTTCGATGATCGGCTTGGGCGTGCCGGCCGGGGCCATCAGGCCGGCCCAGGAGCCCGTCACGAAGCCGGGCATGCCGGCTTCTTCCATCGTGGGGATGCCGGGCTCGGTGGGCCAGCGTTCCTTGCCGGTGAAGGCCAGCGCCTTCAGGCGGTTCTGCTTCACGTACTGCATCGGGACCAGGATGGGGTCGAACACCATCGAGACGCGGCCGCCCAGCAGATCGGTCAGGATGGGGGCGCTGCCCTTGTAGGCCACGTGCGTCATCGTGAGCTTGTTCTGCAGCGCGAAGTCCGCGCCGGTCAGGTGCGCGCTGGACCCGTTTCCGCTGGACGCGTAGGTGAGTTTGTCGGGGTTCTTGCGGCCATAGGCGACCAGGTCGGCCACGGTGTTGACCGGCAGGTCTTGCGCCACGAACAGGAACAGGGGCAGGTCGGCCATCTGCACCACCGGCGTCAGGTCGGCCGGGGCGTAGGTCAGCTTGTACAGGTGGAAGTTGATGATGTAGGCCGGCAGGATGGACAGGAAGGTGTAGCCGTCCGCGTCCGACTTGGCCGCGATGGCCGAGCCGACGCTGCTGTTGGCCCCCGGCCGGTTCTCGACGATGATCGTCTGCTTCAGGCGGGGCCCCAGTTTTTCCATGACGATGCGGGTCACGATATCGGTGGAGCCGCCCGGCGTGTAGGGCACGATGATCTTGATGGGCTTGCTGGGCCAGTCATCCGCCGCGTGGACGGGGGCGGTGCCCAGGCCTGCCGCGGCCAGCGCGGACAACAACAGGGTCTTCAGGGCCATGCGGCGGTGCGCCGCGCGGCGAGGCTGCGTCTTGCTTGCTTGTGCCATGGATTCGTCTCCTCCATGAATCGGCCGAGTATCGATGCGCGCCCGGGATTTTTGTTGTGGCGCGATCGGCTTTTATGCTGCGACGCCGGTGCCGCTGAGCGGACACCGGCGCGAAAAAAGTATGGCATGCGAGCTTCGCCCGGACGGCTTGAGAGGGCCGGATAAAGTTCGATCACCGGACAAATCTGATAGGGCCTCGAATGGGCATCGCCTCGGGTTTCCACTAGGCCCGATCGCGTTGTTCACGCAGTGGACATGGCGTAATCTGGCGGCCGGCCCGACAACGCTGGGCTCGGTTTCAGCCGGGAAGGCTTACAAGTCCGACCGGGCATCTATCTCAGGAGAGGCAATAATGAAGCGGTCCATCTTGTTTGCAGCCGGCGCGCTCGCCCTGGCTTGCGCGTCCCAGGCGGCAGTCGCCGGCCCCACGTTGGATGCGGTGAAGAAAAAAGGGTTCGTGCAGTGCGGCCTGACCGACGGCGTATCCGGCTTTTCCGCCACCAACAGCAAGGGCGAATGGGAAGGCATGGACGTGGATATCTGTCGCGCGGTCGCCGCGGCCGTATTCGGCGATTCGACCAAATTCAAGGGCACGGCGCTGTCGACCCAGCAACGCTTCACCGCGCTGCAATCGGGTGAAGTCGACGTGCTGCTGCGCACCGTCACGCTGACCCAGACGCGCGACACCTCGCTGGGCTTGTCCGCGGTGGCCGCCAGCTTCTATGACGGCCAGGGCATCCTGGTGAACAAGAAGCTGGGCGTCAAGAGCGCCAAGGAACTGAACGGCGCCACCGTCTGCGTGCAGCCGGGCACCACCACGGAACTGAACCTGGCCGACTGGTTCCGCGCGAACAAGATCGAGTTCAAGCCGGTCGTGATCGACAAGGTGACCGAAGTCGTGCGCGCGTTTGAGTCCGGCCGCTGCGACGCCTTCACCGACGACGCCTCGCAACTGGCCGCCGTGCGCGCCACGCAAGTCGCCAATCCGAACGACTACGAGATCTTGCCGGAACGCTTCTCCAAGGAACCGCTGGGCCCCATGGTGCGCCAGGGTGACGAGAACTGGCTGGGCATCGTGCGCTGGACCTTGTTCGCGCTGCTGGAAGCCGAGGAATATGGCATCACGCAGAAAAACGTCGACGAAATGTTGAAGAGCAGCAACCCCAACGTCCTGCGCATCCTGGGCGTGACGCCGGGCGCCGGCAAGAATATGGGCGTGGACGAAAAATGGGCCTACAACGCCATCAAGGCCGTGGGCAACTACAGCGAAGTGTTCGAGCGCAACGTCGGCAAGGACAGCAAGCTGGGCCTGCAGCGCGGCACCAACGCGCTGTGGAGCAACGGCGGCGCCATGTATCCGTGGCCGATCCGTTGACCCCCTGCGTGCGATAACAGGCGGCCCGCAACGCGCGGGCCGCTTTTTTTCTTGCCGAGGTCTCCGGGCAAGGGGATTGCCGAAGTCTTTGCAATCGCCCTGCGATATAAGCGAACCGTTATGCGGTACGCTATGCGCTTTCTCTCTGCACGCCCCGTGCCATGACCCTGACGCGAAACCCCGAGGATTCCCCGCTGTTTATTGCTGCGTTGGCGCGTGGCATTTCCGTTCTGAGGGCCTTCAGCGAAGGGCAGCCCGCCATGACGCTGCCGGAGCTTGCCGATGCCACGGGGTTGAGCAAAAGCGCAGTCCAGCGCTTTACCCATACGCTCTGGACGCTGGGCTACCTGCGCAAGGATCCGGTCAGCAAGAAGTTCTCGCTGGCGCCCTGGTCCCTGGAGCTGGGCATGAATTACGTGCAGACGAGTCCGCTGGTTTTGGGCGGCAACCCGTTCCTGCACACGCTGAACCGCAACAGCCAGGAAACGTGCAGCCTGGCCGAGCCCGATGGCCTGGACATGGTCTATGTGGCGCGCTTTGCCACCCATAAGGAAATGTTTGTGAACATGCCGGTGGGCATGCGTTTGCCCTTGTATTGCACCGCGGCCGGCCGCGCCGTGCTGGCCAAGCTGGACCCGGGCGTGGCCCATGATCTGCTGGAACGCTGCGACCGCAAGCCCTACACGGCCAATACGCTCACTACGCTGGACGCCTTGCTGGCCGAACTGGAGTTCGCGCGGCGCCACGGCTATGCCCGTTCCAACGGCGAGTTCTATCCGGGCGACATCACGGTCAGCGCGGCGGTGCTGGATGCCGGGGGAACTCCGTTGGGGGCCGTAAACGTCTCGGTTCCGTCCAGTCGCTGGTCTTTTGAACAGGCGCAAGCCGTCTTCGGTCCGCAAGTCGTGGAAACCGCGCACGCCATCAGTGCATCGCGCACGCTGGGCCGATCGCATCCCTTCTATCAGATGGAACCGCCGGGCGGCGCCCTGCGCGGCGCGATGCCGCTGACTGACGACGAGGCCTGATCCTTTCCCACGTGCCGCATGTCGGTGCAGCGCTGCACCGTGCTAGGGCGCGTTCGTGCCTATTCCATACTAATTTAATCAACTAATTTTTCGGCTTCTAAGGGGAACTCCCTAATTGGCTGGCTGGGTTCTTGCTTGCTAATCTATTTATGACACGATCGTATCGCACAGCGATTTGATCGAATCTAAATATAGCTCGCGTCTGCGATTTAGCCGACGAGGCATGCCCAGGAGCCGCGCTGTGTCGCAGTCATCTGAAGTCAGTTTCAATCCCGTCGCCGGATTCATGGGGCTGCCGTCTGCCCGCGAGGCGGGGGCGGGCCGGGCACGCGCCTGCGTGGTCGGCATCCCGTTCGATTGCGGCACGCATCCGTTTCGTGTGGGGTCGCGGCAGGGGCCCGACGCGATCCGAGAGCAATCCCGGCTGCTGCGCCCCGTCGATATCTTCCGCCGCAACGGCATCGACAATCCGCCTGAATTCCTGCGTGCGATCGACGTGGGCAACGTCGCCTGCCATCCCGGCGACCCGGACGCGTCCTATCCGCTGATCGAGGCCGGCATCGGGGCCATCCTGGACGCGGGCGCCATCCCGATCTCGATGGGGGGCGACGGCGCGGTGACGCTGCCGCAGTTGCGCGCCGTGGCGCGCCGCCATCCGGATTTCGTCGTGCTGCATTTCGATTCGCATACCGACACCTATCCCATCCCCGGCTACAACACGGCCACGACCTTCACGCGCGCAGCCGAAGAAGGGCTGCTGGACGTGGCGTCCAGCTTCCACGTTGGCACCCGTGGCAGTTCCTTCATGCCCGGGGTGCTGGAGTTCGGGCGCGAGGTCGGCTACACGATCGTGCCGTACGACGACTTCGACCAGGACCAGAAGGCCACGCTTGCGGACATCAAGCAGCGCATCGGCCAGCGCCCGGTCTACCTGTGCTTCGACATGGACATCTTCGACCCCTCCTGCGCGCCGGGCGTGTGCACGCCGGAGTGGGGCGGGTTGTCGGCCAAGGAAGGGCTGGCGCTGCTGCGCCAGCTTGCGGGCCTGAACTTCGTGGCTTTCGACGTCAATACCGTGTCGCCGCCGCAAGACGTGCAGGGGGCTACGGCCTTCCTGGCCGCCACCGTGATGCAGGAATTCTGCGCGTTGGCGGCGGTAGCGGTGCAGCAGTACCCGCAAGGGCGTCCGGCCTGAGCCGTCGCGTCCGCGGCATTCATTCATCCAAGGGGAAAACGATGAAACTCAAATCCATCCTGCTGGGCGTGGCTGCGGCCAGCCTGCTGATCCAGACCGGCGCGCAGGCGCGCACGCTGGACGAAGTGCGCGCCGACAAGAGCCTGGCCGTCGTCACCACGGCGTCCGCACCGCCGCACGGGTTCAAGAATCCGAAGTCGAACCAACTGGAAGGCATCATGGTGGACGTGGCCGCTGGCGTGGCCAAGCACCTGAAGGTGGCGGACAAGCTGTCCGACGTGCCGTTCTCGGGCCTCATCCCAACGCTGACGTCCGGGCGGGCCGACGTCATGTCCGCGCCGCTCTTCATTACCGAAGAGCGTGCGCGCGCCATCGATTTCTCGGCGCCCGTCTACGAGTGGGGCGAGGGTGTGGTGGTCAGCGACAAGGCGGCCAGGAAATACGCCAAGTTCGAAGACATGCAGGGCCAGCGCGTGGGCGTTCTGGTGGATTCGGTGCAGTTCAACATGATCAAGGACATGCCGGGCACCAAGGTCACGACCTATCAGGATTACTCCACCTTGCTGGCCGACGTGCGCGCGGGTCGCATCGACCTGGGCATCGTGGACCCGCCCAGCATCATCTACCAGATCCAGACCAAGAACATCCCGGGCGTGAAGCTGGACACCGGCTACCAGCCGCAACGTAAGTGGCAGGTCGGCATGGCCGTGCAGAAGGGCAACGCCGCGCTGCTGGACGCCGTGAACAACGCGCTGGCCGAGATGCGCAAGAACGGGGAAATGGCAGCCATCGGGAAGAAGTGGGGCGTGTCGGACCTGATCAGCAAGTAAGCGCCGCAACGGCACGGATAAGGAGCACGACTTGGATCTCGCTACGCTGCGCATGTACCTGAACCCTTTGGCCGAGGGCACGGTCTGGACTTTGGCGCTGTTTTTCTGTTCGGCCTTCCTGGCGGTGGCGTTGGGCCTGGTCGTCTGCTTGTGCCGCTTGTCGCCCTCGCGCCTGTTGAGCCGCGGCGCGCGCTTCTACATCGAAGTGATACGCGGCACGCCGCTGCTGCTGCAGTTGTTCTATATCTACTACGGCCTGCCCGAGATGGGGGTGGTGATCAATGGCTTTGTCGCGGGCGTGCTGGGCCTGACGCTGAACTTCGGCGCCTATCTGGCCGAACTGTTCAGAAGCGGCATCCAGTCGGTGGACACCGGGCAGTACGAGGCGGCCCGCGCGCTGGGCTTGCGCAAGGTGCAGCGGCTGCGCCGCATCGTGCTGCCGCAAGCGCTGCGCACGGTATTCCCGGCCCTGGGGAACTACGCGCTGGTGCTGATCAAGGAGACCTCGCTCGTCGCCGTCATCAGCGTGTACGAACTGATGCGGGCGGGCGAAATGCTGGCCGGCGCGACGTTCCAGGCGCTGACCGTCTACACGATGGTGGGGGTCATCTACTTCGCCATGTGCAGCGTGCTGTCGTACCTGTTCCGGCGCTCCGAGAAGCGCTTGACGGTGCCGGGCTACTGGAGCGGCGCCGGCGAAAACCACGATATTTCCAAGGCCTGAGACGATGAACGCAACGAATGCCTCCGCCCCGATCATCACGATGCAAGGCGTCAGCAAATGGTATGGCGACTTCCAGGTGCTGGACAACCTGGCGCTGGAAGTGTCGCCCGGAGAGAAGCTGATCCTTTGCGGTCCGTCCGGTTCCGGTAAATCCACCACGATCCGGCTGCTGAACCGGCTGGAGGAACACCAGCAGGGGCGAATCGTGGTCGACGGCATCGAACTGAACGAAGACGTGAAGAACATCGAGCGCATCCGGGCGGAAGTCGGCATGGTGTTCCAGCACTTCAACCTGTTCCCGCACCTGACGGTGCTGGAGAACTGCACGCTGGCGCCGCTGCTGGTCAAGGGCGTGCCGGCCGATGAGGCCCGATCGCGTGCGATGGACTACCTGGAGCGGGTGCGGATTCCGCAGCACGCGGACAAGTATCCCGGCCAGCTATCGGGCGGACAAAAACAGCGCGTGGCGATCGCGCGCGCCTTGTGCATGCAGCCCAAGATCATGCTGTTCGATGAGCCGACCTCTGCCCTGGATCCTGAAATGGTCAAGGAAGTGCTGGATACCATGGTCGCCCTGGCCCGCGATGGCATGACCATGGTCTGCGTCACGCATGAGATGGGCTTTGCGCGGGAGGTCGGCGACCGCGTCGTCTTCATGGACCAGGGGGCGATCGTCGAGGCCGACACGCCGGAGAATTTCTTCAATGCCCCGCGATCGGAGCGGGCGCAGGCGTTCCTGGGGCAGATCCTGGGCTGATCGGGTAGGGCGGTTATGCTAATTCCGGCTGGCGGAACGCTGCGGGCCAGATTCGGGAATGGTTCCATCTCCGCAACCTGAAATGGCTCTACCGCGTTTTTGATACGCTACCTATCATGCATATCAGGCGGGCGCGCATGCGCCCGCATCGCCATTGAAAACGACTAGGGAAAATCATGAACGGCGCTGACAGTCTTTGCGATACCTTGCTGGCCAACGATGTGGACGTGTGTTTTGCCAACCCCGGCACTTCAGAAATGCACTTTGTCGCGGCGTTGGATCGCAAGCCCAAGATGCGTTGCGTGCTGGGCCTGTTCGAAGGCGTGGTGACGGGCGCGGCCGACGGCTACGCGCGCATGGCCGACAAGCCTGCCGCCACGTTGCTGCACCTGGGCCCGGGCCTGGGCAATGGCCTGGCCAACCTGCACAACGCCAAGCGCGCCCGCACCCCCATGGTCAACATCGTGGGTGACCACGCGACCTATCACGTCCAATACGACGCGCCGCTGACCAGCGACGTGGAGGGCGTGGCGCGCCCGATGTCGCACTGGGTCAAGCGCACGATGACCGCCGCCGCGGTGTCCTCGGACGCCGCCGAAGCCATCGCCGTGGCGCGCCGTGCGCCCGGCAATATCGCGACCCTGATTCTTCCGGCCGACGCGGCCTGGACGGACCTGTCTGACAATGCGCCCGCGCCGGTGTTGGTCAAGGACGCAGCTCTGGCCCAGACGTCCGCCGACGCCGTGCGCGCCGCTGCCGCGGCGATCCGCTCGGGCGAGGTGACGGTGCTGATGCTGGGCGGTGCGGCGCTGCGCGAGCGCGCGCTGAACGCCGCCGGCCGCATTGCGCGCGCCACGGGGGTGCGCCTGATGTCGGAAACGTCCAACCGCCGTATCGAACGCGGCGGCGACCGCACGCCGGTCGACCGCCTGCCCTATCCGATCGACATGGCGGTTGCCAAGTTGAAAGACGTGAAGCACCTGGTGCTGGCGGGCGCCAAGGCGCCTGTGGGCTTTTTCGCGTATCCCGGCAAGCCCAGCCTGCTGGCGCCGCCGGACAGCAATCAGGTCGTGCTGGCGAGCGCCGAGCAGGATCTGGCGCACGCGCTGGAATGGTTGGCGGACGAATTGGGCATCGCCGCGGACGCGCCGCGCCTGGCCACGCCGGCCGCCGCTTACGAGGTGCCGGCATCGGGCAAGCTGACGGGCGCCGCCGTGAACATCCTGATCGCGCACACCTTGCCCGAGCAAGCCATCGTGTGCGACGAGTCCATCACGCAAGGCCGCGAATTCCCGATCTACAGCGCCAGCAGCGCGCCGCACGATTGGCTGATGCTGACGGGCGGGGCCATCGGCATCGGCCTGCCGATGGCGACCGGCGCCGCCGTGGCGTGCCCGGACCGCAAGGTCATCACGCTGCAAGCCGATGGCAGCGGCATGTATACCCTGCAGGCGCTGTGGACGCAGGCGCGTGAAAATCTGGACTGCCTGACGGTGATCCTGGCCAACCGCTCCTACGCCACGCTGCATGGTGAAATGAAGAACGTGGGTGTTAAGGAACCGGGCCGCAATGCGCGCCGCATGCTGGATCTGGAAGAGCCCTATCTGGATTGGACGCACTTGGCCCGCGGCATGGGCGTGGAGGCGGTCAGCGTCGATACGGTGGAAGGTTTCGCCCGCGCGCTGGCAGACGGCCTGAAGCGCCGCGGCCCGTTCCTGATCGAAGCCATCATCTAAGGGCGATCCGCGCTGGGGCCCTGTCGTGCCGACGGGCCCTAGACGCCCAGATAGCGCGTCAGCTGCTCCGGTTGCCGGGCCAGCGACGCGCTGTCGCCGTCCTGCACGATCAAGCCCTTTTCCATCACGAGGCAGCGGTCGGTGTGTTCCAGCACCGCCCGGTAATTGCGGTCCACGATCAAGGCCGACATACCGGTGGCGCGGATCTGGCGGATGATCTTCCAGATCTCCGCCACGATCAGCGGGGCCAGCCCTTCGGTGGCCTCGTCCAGGATCAGCAGGTCGGGGTTGGTCATCAGCGCCCGGCCGATGGCCAGCATCTGCTGCTCGCCGCCCGATAACTGCTGCCCGCCGTGCCCCAGCCGTTCGCGCAGCCGCGGAAACGTGTCCAGCACGCGCGCATAGGTCCAGTCCTGTCCGCCGCGCACGCCGGGGCGCGCCGCGACTTGCAGGTTTTCACGCACATTCAGGTTGGGAAAGATGCCGCGCCCCTCGGGCACGTAGGCCACGCCCAGCCGCGCGATGGCGTGGGGCTGGGCATGCGTGCAGTCGCGCCCGCCCACCCGTACCTGGCCCTGCGCGCTTTTTACCTGGCCCATCAGGCTGCGGATCAACGTGGTCTTTCCCATGCCGTTGCGGCCCACCAGCCCGACGGATTCGCCCGGTGCGATGTGCATGTCCACGCCGCGCAGCACGTGGCTGGCACCGTAGTACACGTGCAGGCCGCCGGCTTCGATCAGTGCGTGCATGGCGGGGTTTCCTTCGCGTCGTCCTGCGTGTCTTCGCCCAGGTACGCCGTGCGCACTTCCGCGTTGGCGCGGATCTGGGTGGGGGTGCCGCTGGCGATGGCGGTGCCGTTGACCATCACGGTGATGGTCTCGGCAATGCGGAATACGGCGTCCATGTCGTGTTCCACCAGCAGGATCGCGTGGCCCGTCTTCAAGGTGTGAAGCAGGTCCAGGATCCGGTCCGTCTCTTCAGGGCCCATGCCGGCCAGGGGCTCGTCCAGCAGCAGCACCTGCGGTTCGCCGGCCAGGCACATGGCGATCTCCAGTTGGCGCTTGCGGCCGTGCGGCAACAGGCCTGCGGCGCGGGCGGCGTCATCGGCCAGCCCCGTGCGTTCCAGTGCATGCTGCGCCAGGTCCGCGCTGCGCCGGCAATCCGAGGCCGGGCGCCACCAGTGCCAAAAGCGCTGGCGGCCCGCTTGCGCGGCCAGCCGGCAGTTTTCGAACACGGTCAGTTCAGGAAACAGCGTAGACCGCTGATAGCTGCGCCCCAGCCCGGCACGCGCCCGCTCGGGCTGCCGCCAGGCCGTGACGTCGCGCCCGCCCAGCATGACCTGGCCGCTTGTGGGCGCCAGTTCCCCCGACAGGATGTTGATCAGCGTGGACTTGCCCGCGCCGTTGGTGCCGATCACGGCATGCACCTGGCCGCGCGCCAGGCCCAGCGAGACGCCGTTGACGGCGGTCAGCCCGCCGAAGCGGCGCGTGACGGCCGAGGCCGCAAGCAGAAGGTCAGACATGGGGTTCCCCCTGGATCGGAAGGCGGACAGGCGCGCGGGCGGATGTGGCTGCCGCGGCAGCGCGTGCGTTTGCCGCACGGGCCTCGCGGCGTTGCCGCCATTGCGCGGGCAATCCGGCGATGCCGTTGGGCAGCAGCGCCACGAGCGCGATGATGGCTAGCCCCAAGGGCAGGTGCCAATGGCGGGCGTAGTCGCCGAACAGCGCTTGCGACTGGAACAGCTCCTGCATCAGCACCAGCGCCACCGTGCCGATCACGGCGCCGCCCAGGCTGGCCATGCCGCCCAGGATCACCATCAGCAGCACCAGCCCGGATTGTTCCCATGCCAGCAGTTCGGGCGTGACGAACCCGTCTTTCAATGCGAACAGGAAGCCGGCCAGGCTGGCCAGGGTCGCGCCCACCACATAGGCGGTCAGCTTGTACGGATAGGTCGAATAGCCGGCGGCCCGCATGCGCTGTTCATTGATGCGGATGCCGGCTAGTGCCGCGCCGAAGGGTGAACGCCGCAGCAAGGCCAGAAAGCCCCACGTCAGCGCCAGGCAGGCCAGCACGAAGTAGTAGAACGTCGTGCCGTTGCCCAGGTCGAAGGGCATCCAGCCGGCAATCGACAACTCGGGCCTGAAGTACAGGTAGATGCCGTCGCTGCCGCCGCCGACCTTGGTGTCGTGGAAGACGTAATACGCCATCTGCGCGAATGCCAGCGTGACCATGATGAAGTAAACGCCGCGCGTGCGCAGCGCCAAGGCGCCTGTCACGGCGGCGTAGGCGGCCGCCGCCAGCAGGGCCGCGGGCAGCAGCCACCACAGGCTGGCGGCTTCCGATTCGGGCGACAGCAGCGCTGCCGCATAGGCGCCGATACCGAAGAACGCCGCATGCCCCAGGCTGACCAGCCCCGCGCCGCCGACCAGCAGTTGCAGGCTTAACGCGAAGATGGCGTAGATCATGACCTTGATGGCCAGGCCGGTGTAGTAGTCGCTGCCGCTCCACGCAAAGGCGGCCAAGGCCAGCAGTGTTGCGACGGGTAGGAGTTTCGTCATGTCGCTAGCCCTGTTTGAACAGCCCTTCGGGCTTGCAAAGAAGAATGAACGCCATCAGCAGGTAGACGAGCACCCCCGCCGCGGAAGGGAACAACACCTGGCCGAAGGTCTCGACGAACCCCACCAGCATCGCCGCCAGGAACGCGCCGCGGATCGATCCGATGCCGCCGATCACCACCACCACGAAGCAGATGATCAGCACGCCGTTGCCCATGCCGGGATACACCGACGACACGGGCGCGGCGATGGTGCCGGCCAGCGCGGCCAGCGCCACGCCCGCCGCGAACACCAACCGGTATAGCTTGTTCACGTCGATGCCCAGCGAACCGGTCATTTCGCGGTTGCTGGCGCCGGCCCGCAGCATCATGCCCAGGCGCGTGCGCGAGATCACCCAGTACAGCAGCAGCGCCACCGCGATGCCCACCGCCGAGATGAACAGCCGGTAGACCGGATACGTCATCACGCCACCCAGCGAGATGCTGCCTTGCAGCCAGGCGGGCAACGGCACGCCGTGCACGTCGTTGCCCACCAGGATGCTGCGCAGTTCCTCGAACACCAGGATCAGGCCGTAGGTCATCAACACCTGCTGCAGGTGGTTGCGGTGGTACAGGTAGCTGAAGAACGCCGCCTCCAGGAAGTAGCCCAGCACCGCGGCCAGCGCCACGCACACGGCAAGCGTGGTGATGAAGCCGCCGCCCAGCCAGCGGTCGATCACCGGCCCCAGCGCAAACGCCATATAGGCGCCGATCATGTAGAAACTGCCGTGGGCAAGGTTGATGATGCCCATGATGCCGAAGATCAGCGTGAGTCCGCTGGCCACCAGGAACAGCAGCAAGCCGTACTGGAAAGCGTTCAGGCTTTGAATAAGCAGGATGCTGATGTCCATGGGGCCTCCCGTGGCGGACGTGGCGTCAGAGCTTGCAGCCGCGGGCCGGATCGGCCAGCTTCTGCGCGGCGACTTCCACGACCTTGTTCTCCAGGCCGTCCACACGGCGCAGATAGATGTCCTGCACCGGGTTGCCGGCGGCCGACAAGGTGAAGGGGCCGCGCGGGCTGTCGACCGTGGCGCCGCGCATCGCGGTGCGGAAGTCGGCCTTCTTGGCGAAGTCGCCCTTGACGGCGGACAGTCCCGACTGCATCAGCTGCGCTGCGTCATAGCCCTGCACGGCGTACACGTCCGGCTGCGCGTTGTAGTTCTTGGCGTAGTCGGCGCGGAAGGCGTTGTCGCGCGGCGTGTTCAGGCCGTCGGCATAGTGCAGCGTGGTCAACAGGCCTTGCGCCGACGCGCCTTGCGCCTGCAAGGTGCCGTCGGTCAGGAAACCCGACCCGTACAGCGGAATCGTTTTGTCCAGCCCCGCGGCGTGATAGTCCTGCACGAATTTCACGGCGCCGCCACCGGCGAAGAACGTGAACACCATATCGGGCTTGGTCGCGGCGATCTCGGTCAGGAGCGACTGGAACTCCACGTTGGGAAACGGCAGGCTCAGCTCTTTGACGACCTTGCCGCCGGCCTTCTCGAAGCCTTCCTTGAAGCCGCCGATTGCCTCGTCGCCTGCGGCGTACTTCCAGGTGATGGTGACGGCCGTCTTGTGGCCCTTGGCAACGGCGACGGGACCCATCGCGTACGCCGGCTGCCAGTTGGTGAAGGAAGTGCGGAAGATGCCGGGGCCGCACAGCGGGCCGGTGATGGCGTTGGCGCCGGCGTTCGTCACGATCAAGGTGGTGTCGCTGTCCTTGGCGGCTTTGGCCAGCGCCATCGCCACGCCCGAGTGCACGGTGCCGATCAGCACGTCGACCTGGTCGCGCTTGATCAGGCGGTTGGCGTTTTCGGCGGCCTTGGCGGGATTGGACTCGTCGTCCACCTTGAAGTATTCAATCTCGCGCCCGCCCAGCTTGCCGCCTTGCTCGGCGACATACAGCTTGAAGCCGTTCTCGATGGCGGTGCCGAGTGCGGCATAGGTGCCGCTATAAGGCAGCATGAAACCGACTTTAATCTTGTCGGCGGCCTGCGCGCCGCTGGCGGCGAACGTCAGGGCCGCGGCGATCGCAGCTCGGGTCAGGGCGTGGTTCATGGTTTGTCTCCGTGCTTGTTATGGGCTGGCGTCACCGCCAGCCGGGTTTGTCCAACGCGCCGATGAAATCGGCAACGGCCTGGATAACAATGGCGGGCTGGTCCTTGTGCGGCGAATGGCGGCAGTCGGGAATCTCCAGCAATACGGTCTGCGGCGCATGGCGGCGAATGCCGCGTATTTGGGCCAGCGAGCCGTACTCGTCGTCCACGCCCTGGATCGCCAGCACGGGGCAGGCGATGCGGGGCAGATGATCTTCGATG
The DNA here is from genome assembly GCF_058783475.1 of Achromobacter sp. FW305-C-13. Lineage (NCBI taxonomy): Bacteria > Pseudomonadati > Pseudomonadota > Betaproteobacteria > Burkholderiales > Alcaligenaceae > Achromobacter > Achromobacter sp. FW305-C-13. Next base: position 1,479,421 of record NZ_JBYSYN010000002.1, read on the forward strand.
TTCCAGCGGCGGAAATCGGGGTTCAGCCAGATGTCGTTCCAGCCCCAGAACGCCGAATCCACGTCCGCGTGGTAGCGGGCCAGGCGACTGCGCAGGTCCGTGTCCAGATACGCCTGGCGCGCCAGCGCGATGTTCGCGACGGTGACGTCTTCGACGAACGTATGCGGCGCGGCAACGACGATGCCGGCGACGGCCTCCGGATGCATCGCGGCATACAGCAACGCGATCGATCCGCCGTCGCTGTGTCCGAATAGCACCGGCTTGTCGCGCCGGGCGTCCACGCCCAGCGCGGTGAACAGCGCGGGCAGTACGTCGCGCGCCTCACGGTGCATGAAATCCACCGGCCATTTTTCCTGCGCAGGGCGCGGCGTGGATTGCCCGTAGCCATAGCGCGATACCACCAGGCCGCGGCATCCGGCGGCTTCGCACACCTGCAACGGCCAGTCCTTCCACATGGCGACCGACCCCAGGCCTTCATGCAGGAAGACGAGCAGCGGCGCCGTCGCGCGTTCAGGTGCGATCCACAGGCACTCCAGGCGCAGCGTGCGGCCAGTGGCCTGAACGTCGGCGAAGACGGGGTAGGCCGTCAGGGCGCCGGTGGCCGCCGCGCCGTTCATAGCGTGGCCTCTTCAAGCTGGCGCAGGCGGAATCGCTGGATCTTGCCGGTGGCGGTCTTGGGCAGTTCTTCGGTGAAGTTGATCTGCCGCGGGTACTTGAAGGGGGCCAGGTGCTGCTTCACATAGCTTTGCAGGGCGGCGCCGGTGTTCGCGTCCGGTTCGAAACCCGGACGCAGCACGACGTAGGCTTTGGTCTTGACCAGCCCGTCGTGGTCCGGCACGCCGATCACGGCGGCTTCCAGCACGGCTTCGTGCTGCACCAGGATGTTCTCCACTTCCACGGGCGACACATACTGGCCGCTGACCTTGATCATGTCGTCGCTGCGTCCCGCATACGTGTAGTAGCCGTCAGGGTCGCAGGTGTACTTGTCGCCGCTTTTCAGCCAGTCGCCCAGGAAGCACTGGCGCGTCTTGTCGCGGTTGTTCCAGTACATCAGCGCGGCGCTGGGGCCTTTGATGTAGAGGTCGCCGATGGCGCCCGGCTCGACTGGCGCGCCGTTCTCGTCGCGCAGCTGCACTTCGTAGCCGGGCACGGGCTTGCCGGTCGTGCCATAGCGCAACTGTCCGCTCTGGTTCGAAATGAAGATGTGCAGCATCTCGGTCGACCCGATGCCGTCCAGGATTTCACAGCCGAAATGCCGGGTGAAGCGTTCGCCGATGTCGCGGGGCAGCGCTTCGCCGGCCGAGGTGCAGACTCGCATCGCCACCTGTTCGCGCGGGGGCAGGTCGGGCGAGGCCAGCATGCTGGCATACAGCGTGGGTACGCCGTAGAACACGGTGGGGCGATGCCGCGTCAGACGCTGGAACACGGCTTGCGGGGTAGGGCGTTCGCCCATCAGCACCACGGTGGCGCCGACGGATAGGGGAAAGGTCAGGCCGTTGCCCAGGCCATAAGCGAAGAACAGCTTTGCCGCCGAGAACACGACGTCGTCTTCGCGGATGCCCAGCACGGGCTTGGCATAGAGTTCAGCCGTGTGCCACAGGTTGCCGTGGGTGTGGACCACGCCTTTGGGCTTGCCGGTGGAACCCGACGAATACAGCCAGAAGGCGATCTCGTCGGACAGCGTGCGCACGGCGGGTGCAATCGGCGCGGCGGCCAGCAGGGCCTCGAATTCACGGGCCTCGCCGGGCAGGGGGGCCGTGGGCTGAGACACCACCAGGTGTTCGACGTCGGCCGGCGACTGGGCCAGCGCGGCCTGCAGCGTGGGCAACAGCGCGCCCGACACGAACACGGCGCGCACGCGGCTATGGGCAAGGATGTAGGCGTAGTCATCCGCCGTCAGCAGGGTATTGACCGCCACCGGCACCACGCCGGCGTGCAATGCGCCCAGGAACACCACGGGCCAGTCGGCCGTGTCCTGCATCAGCAGCAGGATGCGCTCTTCGCGGCGCAGCCCCAGTTGGCGCAAGGCGCCCGCCATGCGGGCCACCCGCTCCGCCAGTTCGCCATAGCTCAGCTGGCGCGTGTCGTCGATGTAGGCGGGCTTGGCCGCGCGCGGCGCGTTCAGCGCGGCCAGGTAACTGGCGAAGTTCAGTTCGGCGGGGCAGGTATTCACGGTTGTCTCCTGATGTCCTGGTGGTGGGGCGGGCCATGGCTGTGTTTTTTTGTGGCCTGGCCTGGCCTGGCCTGGCCGTGGGCGCGGGCCTAGCTGGCGGGCCGCGTGAATTCGATGGCGCCGCCGGGCAGCAGATACAGCACCAGGGCGCGTCCTTGCGTGACGGTCGGGCTGTGGGCGCTGCCGGGGCCGTAGACCAGCCAGCCGGCGCCGTGACCGTCGAAGCGGGCGTCGTCGGTCAGGGGCATGATCAGATCGATCTCGCCGTTGGGATGGGCGTGGTGGGGGCCGGCCAGGTCGTCCATGTCGACGACGTCCACCGAACAGCCCGCCAGATCGTCGGCGGGCTTGATGACACGGCCATAGCGGATGCCGCCGCCTTCCCGGTTGCACATCCAGCCTTCGGCCACGCCCTGCCTACAGGCGGCGAAGATGTCCTGGTAAAGAGCGCTGTGCGGGCCGGCCTCCTGGTTCAGCCGCGCTTGCAGCCCCTCGTCCAGCGCTTGGCCCGACATCAGGCGCGTCGCTTCGCGCATCAGGGCATGGAATTGATCTGGCGTGCTCACCGGGACTCCTCCTTTACACTGTCGGCGCCTGAGATGCGGCATGAAATCAAGTGCTGCTTTTTTGCACACCCTGGCGGCTTGGAACTGCTTGGAGGAAAAATAGTGCTTCCACCCGATTGGGTCAAGCACTATAGTGCATAAAATTGGGCGTATCAGGGTATTTGCGGAGTCAGCCAAAACATGAATCAAGCGCTAGACGCGGCGCCATCCGAACCCAGGCGGGAAGCTTTCCTGGTGGCATTGGGCGAGCGGGTGCGCCGCTTGCGAGCCATACGCGGCATGACGCGCAAGGGCTTGTCCCAGGTGACCGGCGTGTCCGAAAGGCATCTGGCCAATCTTGAGCACGGGGTGGGCAACGCCTCGATCCTGGTGCTGCTGCAGATTGCCCGCGCGTTCAATTGCGCGCTGGCCGAGCTGGTCGGCGACGTCACCACGGAATCGCCGGATTGGCTGCTGATCCGCGAGTTGCTCAGCGGCCGCACGGAATCCGACCTGCAGCGGGCCCGCGAGGCCTTGACCCAGCTGTTTGGCGTGGGGGCGGGCGCGCAGCGCCCCAACCGCACCCAGCGGGTGGCGCTGATCGGGCTGCGGGGGGCGGGCAAGTCCACGCTGGGCCAGATGCTGGCCGACGACCTGGGCTATCCGTTTGTCGAGCTGAACCGCGAAATCGAACGGGTGGCCGGCTGCAGCATCCTTGAAATCCATAATCTGTACGGTCCCAATGCCTACCGCCGCTATGAGCGCCGCGCGCTGGAAGAGGCCGTACAGATCTATCCGGAAATGGTGCTGGCCACGCCGGGCGGGCTGGTGTCCGAGCCGGCCACGCTGAATCTGCTGCTGGCGCATTGCTACACGGTCTGGCTGCGCGCCACCCCCGAAGAGCACATGGGCCGGGTGATGGCGCAAGGCGACTTCCGCCCCATGTCGGGCAACAACGAGGCAATGGCTGACTTGAAGCGCATCCTGGCCGGCCGCGAAGCGTTCTACGCCAAGGCCGACCTGACCTGGGTCACCAGCAACCTGGAAGTGCAGGAGAGCTTTGCCGGCCTGCGCACCCAGGTGCGCAAAGCCTGCGGCCTGCCGCTATAGCGAACCCGGTATCGCGCAGATTCGTTTGCAGCTATTCAAAAGGCCGCCTTACCGGGCGGCCTTTTTGCGTCTGGCCACCGACCCGCTCCAGAGACGCAATCTGCACTTTTATGCATATCTTGCTTGACGCGGATTTTTCCCTGCACTAATCTGCACAATAATTCATGTGATGCAGTATTTTTCCTGTCCAGGCAGGGCGTACGAGGAGACACACTATGAGTAGCACCATCAACCGGGTCGATTTTCGGACGCAGCCCGAGCACTACCGCCACTGGCGCCTGACGTTCGACGGCCCGGTCGCCACGCTGGCCATGGATGTGGCGGAAGACGGCGGCCTGCGCCCCGGCTACAAGCTGAAGCTGAACTCCTACGACCTGGGCGTGGACATCGAATTGCATGACGCCCTGCAGCGCATCCGCTTCGAACATCCGGAAGTGCGCAGCGTGGTCGTGACCAGCATGAAGGACCGCATCTTCTGTTCCGGCGCCAATATCTTCATGCTGGGGCTGTCTTCGCATGCCTGGAAGGTCAACTTCTGCAAGTTCACCAACGAAACGCGTAATGGCATCGAAGATTCCAGCCGCCACAGCGGCCTGAAGTTCATCGCCGCGCTGAACGGCGCCTGCGCCGGCGGGGGCTACGAACTGGCCCTGGCCTGCGACGAGATCCTGCTGATCGATGACCGTTCGTCCTCCGTGGCGCTGCCCGAAGTTCCGCTGCTGGGCGTGCTGCCCGGCACGGGCGGCCTGACCCGCGTGACCGACAAGCGCCGCGTGCGCCACGACCACGCCGACATCTTCTGCACGCTGGTCGAAGGTGTGCGCGGCCAGCGCGCCAAGGACTGGCGGCTGGTCGACGACGTGGTCAAGCCTGCGCGCTTCGAGGCGGCCGTGCGCGAACGCGCGCTGGCGCTGGCCGAAAGCAGCGACCGGCAACCGGGCGAACAGGGCATCGTGCTGACGCCGGTGCAGCGCACCGAAAGCGCGGACGGCCTGGCTTACCGCTACGTGGATATCCAGCTGGACCGCGAGAAGCGCCAGGCCACCTGGACCGTGCGCGCCCCGCAAGGCCCGGTCGAATCCGAACTGGCGGACATCGTCGCCGCCGGGGCCGCGTGGTGGCCGTTGCAGATGGCGCGCGAACTGGACGACGCCATCCTGTCCATGCGCACCAACGAACTCGACATCGGCACCTGGATCCTGAAGACCGAAGGCGATGCCGACGCCGTGCTGGCCGCCGATGCCGCGCTGCAACGCCACGCCGGCCATTGGTTCGTGCGCGAAACCGCAGGGATGCTGCGCCGCACGCTGGCGCGCCTGGACGTGACCTCGCGCAGCCTGTTCGCGCTGATCGAGCCGGGCTCCTGCTTTGTGGGCACGCTGTTGGAACTGGCACTGGCCGCGGACCGCAGCTACATGCTGGACAACGAGGACGCGTCGGCGCCCGCGCAGATCGTGGTGGGCGAACGCAACTTCGGCGCCTATCCGCTGGTGAACGGCCAAAGCCGCCTGCAGCGCCGCTTCTATGAAGAAACCGCGCCACTGGAAGCCGTGCGCGCCCGCGCTGGGCAGCGCCTGTCGGCCACAGATGCCCTGGACCTGGGCCTGGTGACCTTCGCGCCCGACAGCATCGATTGGGATGACGAGGTGCGGATGATGCTGGAAGAACGCCGCGCGCTGTCGCCCGACGCCTTGACCGGGCTGGAGGCGAACTTGCGCTTCGGCGGCAAGGAAACGATGGAGACGCGCATCTTCGGCCGGCTGACCGCCTGGCAGAACTGGATTTTCAACCGTCCCAATGCGGCCGGCGACAAAGGCGCGCTGAAGCTTTACGGGAAGGGCGAACAGGCCGCATTCGACTGGAACCGGGTCTGAACAAGAAAAGGAGCGAGACATGTCTGGAATCAATTACACCGATAAGATCCCCAATAACGTCAACCTGTCCGGCGACCGCACCTTGCAACGCGCGCTGGAGCATTGGCAGCCCAACTACCTGCAATGGTGGCAGGACATGGGGCCCGACGGCTCGCACGGTTTCGACGTCTACCTGCGCACCGCGGTCAGCGTGGAACCGGACGGCTGGGCCAATTTCAACCACGTCCGCATGCCCGACTACCGCTGGGGAATCTTCCTGGCGCCGCAGGACGGCCAGCGCAAGATCCACTTCGGCGAAAACATGGGGCGTGACGTCTGGCAGGACGTGCCCGGCGAACACCGCGCCAACCTGCGCCGCATCATCGTCACGCAAGGCGACACCGAGCCCGCCTCCATCGAGCAGCAGCGCCATCTTGGCCTGACCGCGCCGTCGCAGTACGACCTGCGCAACCTGTTCCAGATCAACGTCGAAGAAGGCCGCCACCTGTGGGCGATGGTCTATTTGCTGCACCGCTACTTCGGCCGCGACGGGCGTGAAGAGGCCGACGCGTTGCTGCAGCGCAGTTCGGGCGACTCCGACAACCCGCGCATCCTGGGCGCGTTCAACGAGAAGACGCCGGACTGGCTGGCCTTCTATATGTTCACGTACTTCACCGACCGCGACGGCAAGTTCCAGCTGTGCGCGTTGGCCGAGTCCAGCTTCGACCCGCTGGCCCGTACCACCAAGTTCATGCTGACCGAAGAAGCGCATCATATGTTCGTGGGCGAATCGGGCATTTCCCGCGTGATCCAGCGCACCTGCGAAGTGATGAACCAGCTGAAGACCGATGACCCCGAAAGCGTGCGCGCCGCCGGCGTGATCGACCTGCCGACCATCCAGCGCTACCTGAACTTCCACTACAGCGTCACCATCGACCTGTTCGGCGCGGACCAGTCCTCCAACGCTGCGATCTTCTACGGTTCCGGGCTGAAGGGCCGCTACGAGGAATCCAAGCGCACCGACGATCATCAACTGAAGAACGACACCTACCGCGTGCTGACCGTGAACAACGGCAAGTTGAACGAGGTCGAAGTGCCGATGCTGAATGCCTTGAACGAAGTGCTGCGTGACGACTTCATCCGCGATTCGGTGGCCGGCATCGGGCGCTGGAACAAGGTCATCGAGAAAAGCGGCATTCCTTTTCGCCTGCATGTGCCGCACAAGGCGTTCAACCGCCAGATCGGCACGTTGGCCGGCATCCGCATGTCTCCCGAAGGCGAGATCCTGTCGGAATCCCAATGGCAGGCCAACAGCCACAAATGGCTGCCCACGCCGGAAGACCGCGCGTTTGTCGCATCGCTGATGGGCCGCGTCACCGAACCCGGCAAGTTCGCCAACTGGATCGCGCCGCCCGTCATGGGCATCAACCGCCAGCCGGTGAATTTCGACTACGTCCGTTTCAACTAAGGCGACAGGGCGGCGCGTCCGCGCGCCGTCCGCCAGCGCATTGGGAAGACTGCGATGAACGCCCCCCTGCCCGTACAAGTGCTCAAGCAGCATCTGATCGACCCCGAGATCTGTATCCGCTGCAACACCTGCGAAGAAACCTGTCCGGTCGACGCGATCACGCACGATTCGAACAACTATGTGGTGGATCCCGATATCTGCAACGGCTGCATGGCTTGCGTGCCGCCGTGCCCCACGGGGGCGATCGACAACTGGCGGCTGGTGCTGCGCGCCGACGCGTATTCAGTGCAGGATCAGTTGGGTTGGGAAGAATTGCCCGGGGAAAAGGCCTTGCCGGAAGCGGTGGATGCCGGCGCGGGCGAGGAACCTCTGGCAGCCCTGGCCGAGACGCCGGTGCCTGCCGCGCCCGCCTCATTTTCGTCGGCGGGTGCGTCGGTTCCGCCGTGGTCTGCCGCGCATCCCTACGTCAATCTCTACACGCACAAGGCGCCGATGACTGCCACGGTGGTGGGCAACTACCGCGTGACCGGCGCCGACACCGAAAGCGATATCCACCACATCGTGCTGGACTTCGGCGATCTGCCCTTTCCGGTGCTGGAAGGGCAGTCCATCGGCATCCTGCCGCCGGGCGTGGACGCCCAGGGCCGGCCGCACCACGCGCGGCAGTATTCGCTGGCCAGTCCGCGTGACGGCGAACGCGCCGGCTACAACAACCTGTCGCTGACCGTGAAGCGCGTGACCGAAGACCACGGCGGCGCCGCCGCGCATGGCGTGTGTTCGAACTATCTGTGCGATCTGGCCAAGAACGACACGGTGCAGGTGATCGGCCCGTTCGGTCATACCTTCCTGATGCCGAATCATCCGCGCGCCAATCTCATCATGATCTGCACGGGCACCGGTTCGGCGCCGATGCGTGCCATGACCGAACGCTACCGCCGGCGCATCGACACCGGGGAAAACGGCCGCCTCATGCTGTTCTTTGGAGCCCGCACCGAACGCGAACTGCCGTACTTCGGCCCGCTGATGAAGCTGCCCCGCGACTTCATCGACATCAACCTGGCCCTCTCGCGCGAGGCCGGGCAACCCAAGCGCTACGTGCAGGACCTGATCCGGGAACGGGCTGCCCAGGTGCAGGACTTGCTGAGCGACCGCAACACCTGCATCTACGTGTGCGGCTTGAAGGGCATGGAAGTCGGCGTGCTGGACGCGTTGCGCGAAGTGACGATGCAAGCGGGGCAGGATTGGTCTATCCTGCATGAGGTGCTGCGCCGCGAAGGGCGCCTGCATTTCGAGACGTACTGAATCCAGAAACTTGAGCGTGACTCACGTGAAAAACGGCGCGCCACGGCGCGCCGTTCGCGTTGGTCAGGGGGAAAATCAAAGATGAAGTTCGCCGAATTCAAAGACGGCATGTTGATCAAGGCGGGTCCGGTCACCATTACCGAGGCCGAGATCCTGGAGTTCGCACGCAAGTTCGATCCCCAGTGGTTCCACACGGACCCGCAACGGGCCGCGGAAGGGCGTTGGGGTGGCCTGATCGCCAGCGGCTGGCATACCTGCGCGCTGGCCATGCGTATGGCGGTGGACGCCGCGCTGCATGACTCCGAGTCCTTCGGTTCCCCCGGCCTGGGCGAAGTGCGCTGGCGCACGCCGGTGCGCCCGGGCGACACCCTGCGCCTGGAAGCGCGGGTGCAGGGCGCCCGCACCTCATCCTCGCGCCCGGACCTGGGCATCATCACGTGGGCCTGGACGGTGATCAACCAGCACGATGAAGGCGTGCTGGAACTGGACGCGACGAGCCTCTTCGATCTATCGGGCGAGAACTAGGCACGGCCGCCTTCTCCGCCCCTGATCTACCCGGCTTGCCGCCTTAGGGGGCCCCGTGGCGGCCCGCTTGCACGGTCAGCGGTTGGCCCCCCGTTTCAGGATGCTTGCCGCCTCGGGGCCGACCGCCGTTTTCCAGGCCTGCACCGAATCCGCCGCAGCGCTGCGCAGCGCGCGGCGCACCGCGGACGGCACGGCCGTATTGATCGCAACGCCGTTCTTGCGCATGTTGGCGTAGTTTTGCTGCAGGCGGCCGTCGATCCGCTTCCATTGCTCGGTTTCCGTCTGCGCCGCAGCCTGGTCGATGGCGCGCCGTGAGCGCTCGTCCAGGGCCTGATACGCCTGCAGATTCATCGTCGCGACTGAAATTGGCATTGCGTAGTTGATCTCGGCGAAGTGGGGCAGATGTTCCCAAAGCTTCCGCCCGGCGCCCCCGTCGCCCGACGACAGCACGGCGTTCACCTCGCCCGCGACGATACGCGGCATGGCGTCGGCAAATGAAATGTTCTCCGCGCGGGCCCCGGCCTTCTGCATCACTTCCTGGGACGTGGCGTCATAGGTGCGGATGCTCAGGCTCTTAAGCGCGGCCAGGCCGTCGATCTTCTGTTTGGACCAGATACCGGAAGCGGGCCACGGCGTGGTGTAGAGCAACTTCTGGCCGTGGGCGGCCAGCAGCTTCTCATAGGCGGGGCGCGCAGCCTTGTTCAAGTTGCGCGCCTTGGCCAGCGAGTCCGCCAGGAACGGCAACGACGATACGCCGAACAGCGGATACTTCGTGGCCAGCGCCCCGGCGAAGGCGTCGCCGGCGTCCACCTTGCGGGCCTCGACGGCATCGATCATGTCGCCCGACTTGATGCCCTTGGACGCGTCGTACGTGGCATCGATCACCACATTGCCCGCCGTATTCGCACGGACCAGGTCCGCAAACGTGGAAACGCCTTGCCCGGGCATGGACGTCGCTGGGTACTCGGTCGTCATGGTCAGGGTGGTGACGGCGTAGGCGCCATGGGCGCTTAGCAGCAGGGCGATACCCGCCAGCAGGCGGAAGGGCGGGCGGAAGAGGGGGCGGACGGGCATTCGCGACTCCTGGTCGGGGCAAGTGCCACAAAGCGTACGGCGTGTGCAAGCCGCGGCCAATACGGGCTAACGGCAATGCGCAACGCCCCGGCCCCGCGGACCCGGTCCCGACGTTCGGAAACGAAAAAGCCGCCCCGAAGGGCGGCTTTGCGCGGCACAAGGCCGGTCAAGCGATCAATAGAACGCCTGGATGCCGGTTTGCGCGCGGCCCAGGATCAGGGCGTGCACGTCGTGGGTGCCTTCGTAGGTGTTGACCACTTCCAGGTTCACCAGGTGGCGGGCTACGCCGAACTCGTCGGAGATGCCGTTGCCGCCCAGCATGTCGCGGGCCAGGCGGGCGATGTCCAATGCCTTGCCGCAAGAGTTGCGCTTCATGATCGAGGTTATCTCGACGGCGGCGGTGCCTTCGTCCTTCATGCGGCCCAGGCGCAGGCAGCCTTGCAGCGCCAGCGTGATTTCAGTCTGCATGTCGGCCAGCTTCTTCTGGATCAGCTGGTTGGCGGCCAAGGGGCGGCCGAACTGCTTGCGGTCCAGCGTGTACTGGCGGGCGGTGTGCCAGCAGGCTTCCGCGGCGCCGACAGCGCCCCAGGCGATGCCGTAGCGGGCGGAATTCAGGCAGGTGAACGGACCCTTCAGGCCGGACACGCCGGGCATCATCTGGTCTTCGGAGATTTCGACTTCGTCCATGACGATTTCGCCGGTGATCGAGGCGCGCAGGCCGACCTTGCCGTGGATGGCCGGAGCCGACAGGCCCTTCATGCCCTTTTCCAGGATGAAGCCGCGGATCTTGCCGTCGAACTCGCCGCCGACGCACTTGGCCCACACCACGAACACGTCGGCGATGGGGGAGTTGGTGATCCACATCTTGTTGCCCGACACCTTGTAGCCGTCGGACGTCTTGACGGCACGGGTTTCCATGCCGCCGGGGTCGGAGCCGTGGTTCGGTTCGGTCAGGCCGAAGCAGCCGATCCACTCGCCGCGAGCCAGCTTGGGCAGGTACTTCTGCTTTTGCGCTTCGCTGCCGAATTCGTTGATCGGCACCATGACCAGCGACGACTGCACGCTCATCATCGAGCGGTAGCCGGAGTCGATGCGTTCGACTTCGCGCGCGATCAGGCCGTAGCTGACGTAGTTCAGGCCAGCGCCGCCGTAGGCTTCAGGAATGGTGGCGCCCAGCAGGCCGAGTTCGCCCATTTCCGAGAAGATTTCCGGATCGGTCTTCTCGTTGCGGAAGGCGTTCAGCACGCGGGGGGCAAGCTTGTCCTGCGAATAGGCATAGGCGGCGTCGCGCACCATGCGTTCTTCTTCGGTCAGTTGCTGGTCCAGCAACAGGGGATCTTGCCATTGAAAAGAAGGATTCGAGGACATGCTGGGTCTCCGCTATGGATTTCCGTATTCGGAATCTAGAAAGTTTAAACCTAAAATAATTCGGGCGGCAAGTTGGGGTTTGCACGGCAGCGCGCCAGAGGCTTGCCGCCGGCGATGCCGCCCGGTCTGGTATCAGTGCTGGGCCTTCAGCGCCGCGTCGCGGATCTTTTCCAAGGTCGTCGACGGGGTGATGGTTTCCGGATCGATGAAGCAGTGCAAAATCGCCGGTTTGCCGCTGGCCAGCGCCCGCTCGAAGGCGGGGCCGAACTCGTCGGTGGTCTCGACCCGTTCGCCATGGCCGCCGAAGGCGCGCGCGTAATCGGCGAAGTCCGGGTTCTTGAGTTCGGTCGCGGAAATGCGGCCGGGGTAGTGCTTTTCCTGGTGCATGCGGATGGTGCCGTACATGCCGTTGTCGACCAGCACCACGATGATGGGCAGGTCGTACTGGACGGCCGTGGCGAATTCCTGGCCATGCATCAGGAAGCAGCCGTCGCCCGCGAAGCAGACGACGGTCTTGTCTGGCCAGACGCGCTTGGCGCCGACGGCGGCCGGCAGGCCGTAGCCCATCGAGCCCGAGGTGGGCGCCAGTTGCGTGCCGAAACGGGTGAAGCGGTGAAAGCGGTGCAGCCAGGTAGCGTAGTTGCCCGCGCCGTTGGTCATGATGGCATCGGCCGGCAGCGTCTTTTCCAGGTAGGCCATGACCTGGCCCATTTGCAGCGCGCCTGGGGTGGTGATGGTTTCCGGGTCGCTCCACTTCAGGTACGACTCGCGCATGGCCTGGGTGCCTTCGGCCCACACGGGCTTGGCAGGCGCCTTCAGGCCGGCCAGCGATGCCGCGAAGGCGGCCGGCGACGTGTTGATGGCAAGGGTGGCGCGGTACACGCGGCCCAGCTCGGCGGTGTCGGGATGCACGTGCACCAGCTTTTGCTTGGGCACCGGGATGTCCAGCAGCGTGTAGGCCTGGCTGGGGTTTTCCGACATGCGGCCGCCGACCAGCAGGATCAGGTCCGCATCGGCCACGCGCTTGAGCAACGCCGGGTTGATGCCCAGGCCCACGTCGCCGATGAAGCACGGGTGGTCCGCCGGGAATAGCATCTGGCGGCGGAACGAGACCGCGGTGGGCAGCGCATGGCGCTGCGCGAAATCGGCGAACTGCTGCACGGCGCGCGCATCCCAGCGCGTGCCGCCCAGGATGGCGACCGGGTTCTTGGCGTCGGCCAGCAGCTTTTCCAGGTCGGCCAGCTGGCCGGCCGTGGGGGCGGATTCGATCAATTCGTAGCGCGGGGCGTCGGCCACCTTGGCCGCTTCGACCAGCATGTCCTCGGGCAGAGCGATCACGACCGGGCCGGGGCGGCCCGAAGTCGCGATGTGGAAGGCGCGCGAGATCAGTTCGGGAATGCGTTCGACCTGGTCGATCTCGGTGACCCACTTGGCCTGCGTGCCGAACACGGCGCGGTAGTCCATTTCCTGGAAGGCTTCGCGTTCGCGCATGCCGCGTTCGATCTGGCCCACGAACAGGATCAGGGGCGTGGAGTCCTGCTTGGCGATGTGCACGCCGGCCAGCGCATTGGACGCGCCCGGGCCACGGGTGACCATGCAGATGCCGGGCTCGCCGGTCAGCTTGCCGTGGGCATCGGCCATCATGGCCGCGCCGCCTTCCTGACGGCAGACGGTGACCTTGATGTCAGCGTCGTGCAGGCCGTCCAACACCGCCAGGTAGCTCTCGCCGGGCACGCAGAAAACATGTTTGACGCCCTGGGCAACCAGTTGGTCGACCAGAATGTGACCGCCAAGGCGGGAATCTTGCTGGGGCATGATGGGATGTCGTGGTGAGCCGAGGATAAGACTCCCGAGCATATGTTCCTTGATCGCACAACGCAATTGATAAAATTGCACAATCTATTGATCCCCTGGCACGTAGTGCCTTGTTGCGCCGCCGCAAGCAGCGCGCCCGGTTCAGGCCGGTTTCAGGCAGTTCCCGTCCCATGAGAAACGGCATTCCTAATCTGAGCGCGCTGCAGGCGTTCGAAGCATCGGCCCGGCTGGGCAGCTTTTCCCGTGCGGCCGAGGAACTGTCCCTGACGCACAGCGCGGTCTACCGGCAGGTGGCCAGTCTGGAGTCGCGCCTGGGGGTGCAACTGTTCACCCGGGTCCGGCGGCGCATTGTGCTGACCGACCACGGGGCGGAATACGCGGGCCGGATCCGTCACCATCTGGACCAGATCGAAAAAGACACCTTCGGGCTGGTCAGCCGCACGGGCATGGGGCGCAGCATCCATATCGCGGTGGTGCCCACCCTGGCCACCACCTGGCTGATCCCGCGCCTGGCAGATTTCCAACGGGAACACGGGGACATCACGGTCAGCCTGTCGGTGCGCACCTTGCCTTTCCAATTCAAGGACCAGCCCTTCGACGGCGCGCTCTACCACGGCGACGGCTTGTGGCCGGGCACCCAGGGCGTGCTGCTGTTTCCCGAGCGTGAACTGGTGCCGGTGTGCGCGCCGGAACTGGCGGCCCGCGTGGCGCAGGTGTCGGAGGCGGGCGTCAGCGCGCTCGCCGGCATGACCCACCTGCATCTGGCCTCGCGGCCGGACGCCTGGCGGCAGTGGTACGGCGCCAACAACCATCTATATGGACCGCAGGCGGCCGGGGGCCCGCGCTATGAGCTCTTCACCATGGTGATGGCGGCCGTGCAAGCCGGCCTGGGGGTGGGGCTGATGCCGCGCTTCCTTGCACAGCCCGCGCTGGACCAGGGCACCCTCAAGATGCCGGTGCCGCAATCGCTGACGGTCAGCCAGGGCTATTATTTCGGCTACCCGCAACGCAGCGAACGGTCCGACGCGCTCAAACTCTTCGAGAGCTGGTTGAAGTCCGCCGCCGCCGGCGTGGGCGAAAGGTGAACCGCATGTCAGACCCCCGCCCGCCGCTGGCCTCCCAGGCCGATATCGACGCTTTCATCGACGCCGTCTGGCTGGAAGACGGCCTGTCGGCCAACACGCTGGCCGCCTATCGCCGCGACCTGACCGGCTTTGCCCGCTGGCTGGAAGACCCCGACGCCTACGCGCGCGAGATGGCCGATCGCTATGGCGATGCCGCGCAGGCCCACGTGCTGCCTGCCGGCCCCGCCAAACCCCTGAACGAGGCGCAAAAGGCCGACATCGAGGCCTGGTTCGCGTTCCGCCACGACGAAACCCGTGCCACCACGGCCAACCGCCGGCTGGCGGCCTTGCGCCGCTTTTACGCCTGGGCCTTGCGTGAACGTCGCGCCGAACGGGATCCCTGCCTGACGCTCATCGCCGCCAAGCAGCCGCCGCGCCTGCCCAAGACCCTGTCCGAACAGCAGGTGGACGCCTTGCTGCGCGCGCCCGATCTGGGCCAGCCGCGCGGCCTGCGTGACCGCGCCATGCTGGAAACGCTGTACGCCACCGGCTTGCGCGTGTCGGAACTGGTGGGCGTGCGCGCGCTGGATGTCAGCCTGAATGAAGGCGTGGTGCGCGTGGTGCTGGGCAAGGGCGGCAAAGATCGCTTGGTGCCACTGGGCGCCGAAGCGGCGCATTGGATCGACCAATACCTGAAGACCGCCCGGCCCGAGCTGGCGGCAGGGCGGCAGAGCGATGCGCTATTTATCACCGGCCGCGCCGAAGCGATGTCGCGCCAGGCCTTCTGGCAACTGGTGAAGAAATACGCGCTGCTGGCCGACATCCACGCCCCGTTGTCGCCGCATGTGCTGCGCCACGCGTTCGCTACCCACCTGCTGAATCACGGCGCCGACCTGCGCGTGGTGCAGATGCTGCTGGGCCATGCGGACATTTCCACGACGCAGATCTATACCCACGTGGCGCGCGAACGTCTGAAGGCGCTGCATGCGGCGCATCACCCTCGCGGCTAGCTGCCCGCGCCGTTCAACGCCTGCCACTGCCTTACACTTTTCGTTTTCCCGATTGACGTCTACCCATGAGCAAAGCCCGCCACGTTTCTGAAACGCCCGCCACCCAGTTCCTGAAGCAGAACAAGGTGGCCTATACGGAACACACCTATGACTACGTGGACCATGGCGGCGCCGGCGAAGCGGCGCGCCAATTGGGCCTGGACCCGCACGCGGTGGTGAAGACGCTGGTGATGGAAGACGAATCCGCCAAGCCGCTGATCGTGGTCATGCATGGCGACCGCGAAGTCTCCACCAAGAACCTGGCGCGCCAGGCCGGCCTGAAAAAGGTCGAGCCCTGCAAGCCCGAGGTCGCACAGCGGCATTCCGGCTACCAGGTGGGCGGCACGTCGCCGTTCGGCACGCGCAAGAAGATGCCGGTGTGGGTGGAAGCCGAGGTGCTGGACTACCCCGTCGTCTATATCAACGGCGGACGGCGCGGCTACCTGATCGGCATCGATCCCAAGGTCCTGGTGACGCTGCTGGGCGCCAAGGGCGTGTCCGTCGCGCTGGAATAGCAGCCGGTCCCGGGCGCGGTATTCCCATACCACCCGTCTGATTTCCGCCAGGGGCACAATGGGGCAGAACATCAAGAACCGGAGCCCGGCCAGTCGGGTGCGTAACCGGCTCCCCCACCCCTAGGAGACAATCATGAGCAAGAGACTGTTGATGCTGGTCGGCGACTACGCCGAAGACTACGAAACCATGGTGCCGTTCCAGACGCTGTTGGCGGTGGGGCACACGGTGCATGCGGTCTGCCCGGACAAGAAAGCGGGCGACACCATCGCCACCGCGATCCATGATTTCGAAGGCGCACAGACCTACAGCGAAAAACGCGGTCACAATTTTGCGCTGAATTTCGACTTCGATCGCGTCGAACCGTCGTCTTACGACGGCCTGGTGATCCCTGGCGGTCGCGCGCCCGAATACCTGCGTTTGAATGAAAAGGTGCTGGATATCGTGCGCGGCTTCGACCAGGCCGGCAAGCCGATCGCGGCAGTGTGCCACGGCGCGCAGCTGCTGGCCGCAGCCGGCATCCTGAAAGGCCGCACCTGCTCGGCATACCCTGCTTGCGCGCCCGAAGTCCGGCTGGCCGGCGGCACCTACGCCGAGATCGGCATCGACCAGGCCTACACCGACGGCAATCTGGTGACGGCGCCCGCGTGGCCTGCGCATCCGGCGTGGCTGTCGCAATTCCTGGCCGTGCTGGGCACCAAGATCACGCCCTGAGGGCAGGGCTTCAGGCTACATGAATGCGCAAGGCGCCTGGGGCGAATGCCGCCCCAGGCGCCTTGTCGTTGGTGGCTGACGATCAGGTCAGGCGAAATCCAGCACGATGCGGCCTTCGATCTGGCCCTGCTTCATGCGGTCGAACACGCTATTAATGTTCTCCAGGCTTTCCGTGGCGACGGTGGCGTGCACCTTGCCTTCTTCGGCGAATTGCAGGGACTCCTGCAAGTCCAGGCGCGACCCCACGATGGAGCCGCGTACGGTGACGCCGTTGAGCACCATGTCGAAGATCGACAGCGGGAAATCGCCCGGCGGCAAGCCGTTCAGCGCGACGGTGCCGCCGCGGCGCACCATGCCCAGCGCCTGTTCGAACGCCTTGGGCGACACGGCCGTAATCAAGGCGCCATGCGCGCCGCCGATTTCGCGCTTCAGGTAGGCGGCGGGATCGGTGGTCTTGGCGTTGACGGTTACCTCCGCGCCCAGGCGGCGCGCGAAGTCCAGCTTGGCGTCATCGATGTCCACCGCAGCAACATTCAACCCCATCGCTTTCGCATACTGCACGGCCATGTGGCCCAGCCCGCCGATGCCCGAAATCACGACCCAGTTGCCCGGGCGCGTGTCGGTCATCTTCAGGCCCTTGTAGACGGTGACGCCCGCGCACAGCACGGGGGCGATGTCGACGAATCCCACGTTCTTGGGCAGCAACCCCACGTAATCGGCCGCGGCCAGCGCGTACTCGGCAAAGCCGCCGTTCACGGAGTAGCCGGCGTTCTGCTGCTGTTCGCACAGCGTTTCCCAGCCTCCCAGACAGTGTTCGCAATGGCCGCAGGCAGAGTACAGCCACGGGATGCCCACGCGGTCGCCTTCCTTCACATGGGTGACGCCTGCGCCCACGGCCACGACGAAGCCCACGCCCTCATGGCCGGGGATGAAAGGGGGATTGGGTTTGACGGGCCAGTCGCCTTCAACGGCGTGCAGATCGGTGTGGCAGACGCCGCACGCTTCAATCTTCACCAGCAGTTCGCCCGGACCGGGGCGGGGTACCTCGACTTCTTCGATTACCAGGGGCTTGCCGAATGCGCGTGCAACTGCGGCCTTCATGGTCTTGTTCATCACTACCTCCGAAGTCTGATCAGTTTCACTATGCTCGAACGCCCGCGCGTTCAAGACCATGATTTATATCAACCGAGGCGGCATGCACAGCCGGCGGGAAACGTGTGGTTGCAGAATGGCGGGCCTCAGCCGGGTGGCGTAGGGCGCGGCCAGGGCATCCGGCGCCTTGCGGGCGGTGCGCCAAACGTCGTACAGTGGTCCTGGCGTGCCGCCCCGGCGGCCGCCTTGCCCCCTGGCACCGGAGCTCCCATGTGTGAAATCTTCATCCGCGCGAGCGAGCAGTCCTACGCGCCCGAAACCCGTTCGCTGCGCCTGCACGGCGTGGCGACCAGCTTGCGGCTGGAGCAATTGTTCTGGCAGGTCCTGGAAGAGATCGCCGGGCGCGACAACATGCGCGTCACGCAACTGATCGAACGCCTGTACGACGAGCTGATCGAATACCGCGGCGAGGCCGCCAACTTCACATCGTTCCTGCGCGTGTGCTGCCTGCGCTATCAGCTGCTGCAGGCTGAAGGCCGGATTCCGCTGGACGCGGCGGTGCCGATCCGGTCCTTGAATCCGCAAGCCGTGCTGGAAGGGTTGCCGGCGTCGTTGTACGAAGCGAAACCGCTACGCGTGAAGCGGCCGGTTGCGGCGTAACGCCAGACCGCCACCCAAAGAAAAAGGCCCGATCGGATCGGGCCTTTTTTCATTGGCGAGGGGCCAGCGTTTAACCGCCTGGCTGGATCGACGCCAGCGCCACTTCGCTTTGCACGATGCGGCGGATGCGCACGGCGTCACCGATGCGCGACAGCTTGCCTTGCGAATCCAGCAGCACGATGGCGAGGTCGCGGCCATTGATGCGGGCCAGCATCACCAGGCATTCGCCTGCTTCGTTGATGTAGCCGGTCTTGGACACCTTGATGTCCCAGTCGGGCTTGCGCACCAGCAGGTTGGTGTTGCGGAAGGTCTGCGTGCGGTTGTTGATCTCAACGTCGTACTCGGTATCGGTCGAGTAGCGGTGGATCAGCGGGCGCTGCGAGGCTGCGCGCAGCAGGCGGGCCAGATCATGCGGCGAAGACACGTTGTTGCTGGACAGGCCCGTCGGCTCGATGAAGTGCGTGCTGCTCATGCCCAGCGACAGCGCCTTGGCGTTCATGGCGGCCACGAAAGCGGGCAAGCCGCCCGGATAGTGGCGGCCCAGCGCGTTGGCGGCGCGGTTCTCGGACGACATCAGCGCCAGGTGCAGCATGTCGCCGCGCGACAGCTTGGTGCCCACGCGCAGGCGTGACGTGGTGTGCTTCAGACCGTCGACATCTTCGTCGGTGATCTCCAGCATTTCATCCATCGGCAGGTTGGCGTCCACGACGACGACTGCGGTCATCAGCTTGGAGATGGACGCGATCGGGCGCACGACGTTTTCGTTCTTGGCAAACAGGACGGTCGACGTTTCCAGGTCTTGCACGTAGGCGGTGCTGGAACGCAGCGCGGCGGCTTCGGCGCGCACGGAGACGGCGGGCGGCGGCATGGCGGCGGATACCGCCGCTGCGGTGCGCTGCCCACGCCCGGCCTTGTTCGGCGTGCCGTTCTTGCCGGCCGCGGCACCCTTCTTGGGCGGCGTGCCTTTGGCGGCCACCTGCTTGCCGCCCTTGGGCGGCGCCTTCTTGGCGGTGGACGAGGACTGGGGCGAGCCCTTCTTGGCTGCCGGCGCGGCTTTCTTGGCGGCCGGAGCGGCCTGCTTGCCGGCCGCGCTCTTGCCCGAGCCGGCCTTCGCGGCAGGCGCCTTCTTGGCTTGTTGCGCCTTGCAAGCCGCCGACTTGGCGTTCGTCTTGCAGGGGTCAGAATTCTTCGCGGCCAGCGCGGCCGGGGGGACGAGGAGCGCGCACATCGCCAGCGCCGCCGGCGCTACCGCGTTCGCAATTGCACGTTTCCAGGAAAATGCCATGGTTTGAGCAGGCTTGTCAGTCTGTGAAGAAATATTTCTTAAGCCGGCGTTTCGTCGGTTCAAAAAAATCCAGAGGAATTAGGGGCTTACGCGTCGAATTTAAACAGCACATCAAGTTGCGCGCAAGACGATTCGCTATCATCGCTGAAAAAAATAACGGTGACGTATTGACGCAGATTCAATTCGTCACAAGACGCGACATGAGAAGCTAACTGCGCGGCGCGCAAGAGCGTAGCCCGGATTAACCCTCATCTGGCTGAACGTGCGGCATTTCGGGGGGAAGGTGCGGCGTCGGAACCGAAGCCGGGGTTGGCCTCGCCGGGTGGAATCGAACCACCAATTGACCCTTAGGAGGGGCCGGTTATATCCATTTAACTACGGCGAGACGGTCAAAACTTGGGCGTCGAAGCGGTCGCGTGGAGGCGAATTTCTTCTCTAGTGCCTTGATATTGCAGGGAAACACCCGGGCGGAGTGTATCACTAAACAAGGTATATCCAGGCCGCTGACAGGGCGCAAGTCTAGCAGAGGCGGCGGGGCTTGCGCCCAAAGCGATAAATCGGTCCATCTGGGCGGCACTTGCCCGCACCCTGCGACGCGAAATTGTTCCTGAAAAACTAGTGGATTAAATCAACTATATGCCGTAAAGTCGCTCAATACCTAGAACATTCAGGAGCAGGCATGACCCCGACTTTTCACACGATCTTGCTGGACGTGCAGGACCGTGTCGCCACGGTGACGCTGAACCGACCCGATAGCCGAAACGCGCTGAACTCGTTGATGTGCGCCGAGTTGGTGCAGGCCATGGGCTTGCTGGCTGCGCACGCCGACGTCAATGTCGTGCTGATCCAGGCGGCCGGGGCGGCGTTCTGCGCCGGCGCCGATCTGAAAGAGCGCAAGACCATGAGCACGTCGGAGATGACCGCCCGGCGCGTACAGGGGTTCGCCGCGTACGGCGCGATCGAGCGCATGCCGCAGCCCGTGATCGCCGTTGTGCAGGGGCCGGCATTCGGGTCGGGCTGCGAGATCGCGGCGGCGTGTGATTTCGTGCTGGCTTCGTCCGACGCAATTTTCTGCTACCCCGAAGTGGGGTGGGGCACCGTGGGCGCCACGCAGCGGTTGCCGCGCATTGCGGGGGCCCGCAAGGCCAAGGAACTGCTGTTCACCGGCCGCCGCTTCGATGCGGCCGAAGCCTGCGAGATCGGCTTGGTGAATCAGGTGCATGCACCGGACGCCTTGCCGCGGGAAGCGCTTGAAATGGCGAAGAAGATCGCGGGCGCCTCGCCCTTGACGGTCAGGCTGACCAAACGCAGCATCGATCAAGGTCTGGCTACCACGCGCGAAGGCGCCATGGCGATTGAGCTGCTGGCGATCGAAGAGAATCTGCGCGGCACGGATTGGCGTCAGGCGATTGCCGGGTTCGGCGCAGCTGACAAAGGGGACCGCGCATGATCGCCGCTCCGATTACGTTGTCTCAGGCATTGAAGCGGGTGGCGCTTGAACGCCCGCACGCGCAGGCGTTTGTTGCGCCGGGCGAACGGCATGACTGGCGCACGATGCGCGACCGGGCACGACACATTGCGCGGGCCCTGCACGTCGCAGGCGTGCGGCATGGCGACCACGTTGGCGTGTTGCTGGGCAATAGCGGCGTGTGGGTGCAGATCTTCTATGCCTGCGCGATGTTGGGCGCCGTCACGGTGCCGGTCAATACGCGCTTCAAGACCGAGGAGCTGGAGTTCTGCCTGAAGCAGGCGGACGTGAAGCTGCTGCTTACGGCGGACACGTTCCTGGGCATCGATTTCCTGGCGCTGCTAAGCCAGGTGGAACCGGCGCTGGACCGCGCCAATGGCTTGCCGGGCGAGCGCCTGCCTTGCCTGCGCCAGGTCGTGGTGTTGGGAGAGCGGTGTCCGCCGGGGGCGCGAAGCTGGCGTGACTTCCTGGCTGCGGGCAATGCGGTGGACGATGCGCAGTTGCAGGCTTGCGTGCAGGCGGTGACGCCTGACGATGTGCTGCTGATCCAGTACACCTCTGGAACGACCTCGTTTCCCAAGGGCGTGATGTTGACGCACGCCAACATGTTGACCAACGCGTGGGCGGCGGCGCAGCGTATCGGCGTCAACGCCGATGACCGCTATTTCAGCATCCGGCCGTACTTTCACGTGGCCGGCACTACCTTGTCGATCCTGGTCAGCCTGGTGACGGGGTGCTGCTTGCTGACGCTGCCCAAGTTCGAGGTGGCGGATGCGCTGCAAATGCTGGATGCCGAGCGCTGCACGCTGACTTCCGGCAACGACACGATCTTCCTGATGCTGATGGGCCATCCCGATTTCGACCGCTCGCGGATTCATTTGCGCGGCGGCTGGGCGGCCGCAGGGCCGCAGGTGATGCAGAAGATCCGCGACGTCATGGGCGTCGCAGGCATGTGCAACGCCTATGGCCAATCCGAGGCGTCTCCCAACATCACGCTGTCGTCCCACGATGATCCGTTTGCGCTGCGCGCCGCGGGCTGGGCGCTGCCGCATCCCGGCATGGAAGTGCGGGTGGTGGATCCGGGCACGGGCGTGCCGGTGCCCGTCGGCGAGGCAGGCGAAATCCAGGCGCGTGGCTGGAGCGTCATGAAGGGCTACTACAACATGCCGGAGGCGACCGCGCGCGCCCTGAGCGAAGACGGGTGGCTAAGCACCGGCGACCTGGGCGAAATGGACGGGGCAGGGCGCCTGCGCATGGTGGGCAGATTGAAGGACATGTTCCGCGTCGGCGGCGAAAACGTTGCGCCAGCTGAAGTGGAGGAAATGCTGCATGCGCATCCCGCCGTACGCATGGCGCAAGTGGTGGGCGTGCCCGACGCGCGCCTGGGCGAAGTGCCTGCGGCCTTCGTGCTGTTGAAAGACGGGCAAGACTGCACCGCCGATGAGTTGACCGCCTGGTGCAAGCAACGCTGCGCCAACTACAAGGTGCCGCGCCATGTGGCCGTGGTCGACAGCTTTGAGCACATCGGCATGACGGGCAGTTCCAAAGTGCAGAAGAACAAGCTGCGCGCGCATGCGATCGCATTGTTCGGCCTGGAGCAAACCGCATGAGCGCGCGCGATGTGGTGCTGTGCGAATGCTTCGCCCGCGACGGTTTGCAGCACGAGCCCGAATTCATCGGCACGGCGATCAAGTCGGACTTGATCGACCGCTTTGCGCGCATGGGATTCGAGCGGGTGGAAGCGACGTCCTATTCCAATCCCAAAGTCGTGCCGCAGTTTGCCGACGCCAGCGAGCTGCTGGCCATGCTGCCGCGCCGCGCGGGCGTTTGGTACAAGGCGACCTGCGCCAATGCCCGCGCCGTGCAGCGCGCGCTGGCGGACCAGGATGCGGGTATCGGCGCCAACGAGATCAGCCTGCTGGTGTCGGCCAGCGCGTCGCATTCGCTGCGCAACCTGAAGCGCGAGCGCGCCGCGCAGTGGGAAAACATCGCGGAAATGGCGGGTCTGGCCAATGGCCGCTTGCGGATGGTCGGCACGATCTCGGTCGCGTTCGGATGCCCCTTCGAAGGCGCTGTGGATCCGGACTCCGTGCTGGAAGACGTAGGGCGGTTCGCGCAGTTGGGCGTGGGCATCGTCACGCTGGGCGACACCACCGGCATGGCAACGCCTTCGGCTGTGCGCGACCTGTATCGCCGCATGGCAAGCGCGTTTCCCCAATTGACGCCGGTTGCGCATTTTCACGATACGCGGGGGACGGGGCTCGTGAACTACGTGTCCGCCCTGGAGGCCGGCGTGCGGCATTTCGATTGCGCGTTCGGCGGTGTCGGCGGGCATCCAGCCAAGGTCCGTTATGGCGGCGGCCATACTGGCAACGTGGCAACGGAAGACCTGGTCAGCCTGTTTGAATCCATGGGCTTGCGCACGGGCCTGGACCTGGATGCGATGGACGAGGTCTCGCAGTTCTGCCAGCAAACGCTGGGGCGGCCGCTGCATAGCCGGGTTGCGTTAAGCGGCCTGAATCCGCTGATTCCAGGCGCGCGGCAAGCGCCGGGCGCACCATGACAGGGGCGAGCCGCATTTGTATATCATGCGGCCAGGAGGGCGCCTGGCGCGCCCATATGCTTTTTCCTCATCTTTGCAGAGCCCAGCCATGGCATCCCTGAACGCACACAAGTCTGCCTCCTCCGCGCGCGACCAGCCGACCGCCTTGAAGGAGCTGTTCTCGTACCGGCTGAATCGCCTGGCCTATGTGTCCAGCCGCATCGCGGCGGGTTTGAACGAAAGCCGTTACGGCGTCGGGCCGCGAGAGTGGCGGATTATCGCGCTGCTGGGTGCGGCGCCCGACATGTCGCTCAACGCCGTGGCGCGCGAGGCCAACATCGACAAGAGCCAGGCCAGCCGCACGGTGTCCGAGCTGATTGAACGCGGGCTGATCTGCCGCAGCGCTGACAGCCAGGACGGCCGCGGCGTCAGCCTGGACCTGACGCGGACCGGGCGTGCGTTGTATGAAGAAATGTTCCCCGCCGCCGTGCAGCGCAACGAGGCCATGCTTTCCGTCCTGTCGCCCGCCGAGCGCGACGCGATGGAACGGATGCTGGACAAGCTGACGGCCCATGCGCTGGAAATGCTGAACGAATTCAAGGCCGAGGTGCCGGCCCGCCGAGGCCGTGGGGTGCAGCCGCGGTGAATGCGTGGCGCCTGCCGGGCGCCTTTTTTTACCTATATTGTTGATTAAATCAATCAAATGCCTGATCACTATTCAAGAGGATTTGCGCCATGCCCGAACTGATCGTCGAAAACCAGGGCGCCGTGTGTCTGCTGCGCCTGAACCGCCCCGAAAAGCACAATGCGCTGAACACGGCCCTGACCACGGCGTTGCTGGACGCGTTGTCGCAAGCCGAACGGGAGAAGGCGGTGCGCGCCGTCGTGCTGACCGGCAACGGCAAGTCCTTCTGCGCCGGCGCGGACACCACGGAGTTCTCGGGCCTGACCTCGGAACAGCCCGAGGCGGTCCTGGCCCGCGCCGACCTGACGACCGACCTGCACCTGGTGTTCTCGCGCATGACCAAACCCGTCGTGGGCGCGGTGCACGGCAATGCGCTGGGCGGCGGCGCCGGCCTGGCGTTGGCCTGCGACCTGACCGTCATGGCCGAGGACGTGCGATTTGGCTATCCCGAATTGCGCCATGGCATTGTGGCCGCCGTCGTGATGGCGAATCTGGTGCGGCAGGTGGGACGCAAGCACGCCTTTGAATTGGTGGCGATGGCCGAACCCATCGATGGTGCGCGCGCGTTGCAGTTGGGTATCGCCAATCGTGTCGTGCCCGCCGCCGACGTGCTGGACGCGGCCTTGGCGATGGCCGGGCGGCTGGCGGGCTGGGAGCCCGCAGCGATGGGGCTGACCAAGCGCGCCTTCCACCGTGCCGCGGACCTGGGCCTGGCCGAGGCGCTTGGCGTCGGGCGCGACGCCAATGTGATCATGCGCGGGTTTCGTCAGGGAGCCGCGCGATGAGGCCGCTGGATGGCGTGACCATCCTGGATCTGTCGCGGGTGCTGGCTTGCCCGTTCGCCTCGATGATCCTGGCGGAGTTGGGGGCCACCGTGATCAAGGTCGAACAACCCGGCGCGGGCGATGAAACCCGGGGGTTCGAACCGCAGGTGCAGGGCGAGGAGGGGACGGAATCTGCCTATTACCTGGCCTTCAACCGCAGCAAGCAATCCATCACCGTGAACTTCCGCAAGCCCGCTGGCCAGGCGCTGATCCGCCGGTTGGCCGAGACTTGCGATGTGGTGGTGGAGAATTTTCCGGTGGGCACCCTGGCCAAGTACGGGCTGGACCGCGACACGATCGCGCCCGGCAATCCGGGCCTGGTCTATTTTTCGTGTACGGGCTTCGGCATGACCGGCCCGTATGCGCCCCGCAAGGGATACGACACGGTGTTCCAGGCGATGGGCGGCATCATGAGCCTGACGGGCGAACGTGGCGGCGGCCCCGTCAAACCGGGCCTTCCGGTGGCGGACCTGACCTCGGGCCTGTGGGCGGCCATCGGCATCCTGTCCGCCTTGGTGGGCAGGGCGCGCTCTGGGCAAGGTTGCCACATCGACTTTTCGATGCTGGACGGGCAAGTCGGCCTGTTGTCGTTGGCGGCGGCGCGCTACTTCGCATTGGGCGAAGTGCCGCAACGGCTGGGCACCGAGCATCCGGGGCGCGTGCCGTCGGCCGCGTTCGAATGTGGCGATGGGCGCTGGGTGCAGATCACCGGCAGCGACCAGCACTGGAAACCCTTGTGCGATGCGTTGGACCTGCCGCAATGGGCCGATGACCCGGAACTGGCGCGCAATGCCGTGCGGGTGGCGCGGCGCGATGAAGTCATGGCCGGCCTGGCCGCTGCCGCACGGCGGCTGACGCGCGACGAACTCTGCCGGCGCTGCGATGCCGTGGGCGTGCCCGCCGGGCCGATCCTGGATGTGGAGGAAATCCTGCACAACGAACACGTGCTGGCGCGCGGCATGGTGTCCAGCTACGAGCATCCCGCCATCGGCCGCTTCGGCGCCGTACCTGTGCCGTTCAAGTTCAAGGGATATGAAGATCCGCGCCTGGATCGCCCTCCGCTGCTGGGCGAACACACCGACAGTGTGCTGAGGTCAACGCTGGGCCTGTCGGATACGGAGATTCAGGCGTTACGCGCGGAGGGCGCGATCTAGGCATTTCATCGTCACACCAAAAAAATAAACCTGCAGGAGACAACCCATGAAGACTTTAAAGCGTCTGTTTGCTTATCGACGCCTGCTGTGCGGCCTGGCCGCCGGGGCATTTTGCGCCACCGCGGTGGCCGCTGACCCGTATCCGTCCCAGCCGATCACGCTGGTCAATCCCTATGCCGCCGGCGGCCCCGCCGATGTGCTGGGCCGTGCATTGGCGCGCGAGCTGGAGAAACAGCTGGGCAAGCCCGTGATCGTGGAGAACAAGGCGGGCGGAGGCGCGGCGATCGGTGCGAACTTCGTGGCGCGCGCCAAGCCCGACGGCTACACCCTGTTGCTGGGCACGTCGGCCGCGCATGTGGTGACGCCGCTGATGCAGCGCACGCCCTACGACGGCATCAAGGATTTCGCCTTCGTGTCCATCGTGGCCAACCAGCCGAACATGCTTGTTGCGCGTCCCACGCTGAATGCCGCCAGCGTTGCCGACCTGGTGGCCATGGCGCGCAAGGATCCCGGCAAGATCAATTACGCGTCCGCCGGGCCGGGCAGTTCCCCGCATCTGGGCGCCGAACTGTTCCGTGAGCGGGCAGGCGTGGATATCGTGCACATTCCGTACAGCGGCGCGGCGCCGGCCATCAATGACCTGGTGGGCGGGCAGGTGGACATCGCCGTGCTCAACCTTGCCGCCAGCCTGCAGTTCATCCGCAGCGGGCGCCTCAAGGCATTGGCCTACGCCAACGGCAAACGTTCGCCGCTGTTGCCGGATGTACCCACGCTTGCGGAGTCTGGTGTAACGGGGGCGGAGTCTGCGTCGTGGTACAGCCTGGCCGCGCCCAAAGGGACGCCGGTCGACGTGTTGCAGCGGCTGAACGATGCCATGGGCCGCGTGAATGCGGATGCCGAGTACGGCAAGCTGATGCAGGCGCAGGGTGTGGATTTGTGGAACATGACGCCGGCCGAAGCGACGGCTTTCGTGGAGAAAGACCAGCTTGCGATGAAGAAGCTGGTGGAGTCGGCCGGCCTGATGAAAAAGTAGGCACGACGACGACGTCTTGCAATCGAAGCCGCCCTCGCGGGCGGCTTCCTCTTTTTCAGCCCGCCAGTGCCGCGGCTCGGGCAAGCGCCTGCCGCGTTTCGTCCATCAACTGCGCAACCAGAAGGCCTGCCGGTTGCAGGCTGTCGATCAATCCGGCGCTTTGTCCGGCTTCGACTTTGCCGCCTTCCACGTCGCCGTCGTGGGCCGCCTGTTTCAGCGAACTGACGGCGAACAGCGCGTCCAATGCGGCATCGTCGCTGCCGCGCTCGGCCGCCAGATATTGGCGGGCAAACGTATTGCGCAACATCCGCACCGGCGACCTTCCGCGGCCAACCAGCGTCGTGTCGGCCACGCCGGCGGCCAGAACTGCTGCCTTGTAGTCGGCATGCACGCCGGCCTCGGGCGTGAGCAGGAAACGGGTGCCCAATTGCGCGCCGGCCGCGCCCAGGCACAGGGCCGCGGCAATGCCCGCGCCGTCGGCAATGCCGCCCGCGGCTACCACCGGCAGGGACACGCGGCGCACCGTGGCGCGCAGCAGGACCTGCAGGCCGATTTCGTCTGGTCCCGGATGCCCCCCGGCTTCCAGGCCCACCGCGATGACCGCGTCCACGCCCGCCGCCTGCGCTTTCTCGGCATGCAGCGGGCTGGCCACCACTTGCAGCCATTTGATGCCCGCCTCGCGTGCGCGGCCGATATGCTTTTGCGGTCCGCCCTGAGACGCGATGATGACCGGCACGCCTTCCGCAATGGCAATGTCCATGTGCTCCTGGGCACGCTTGTTGTACAGCGGGATGTTGACGGCGAACGGCGCGTCGGTGCCGCGGCGTACTTCGCGCACGGCGGCAAGCAGGGCCTCGGGATACATCGGGCCGGCGGCGATGACGCCCAGCCCGCCCGCGCGGGAAACCGCCAGCGCAAGCGCCGCGTTGGATGAAGCCCAGCTCATGCCGCCCTGGATGATGGGATAACGCGTGCCCAGCAATCGGGTCAGCGGAGTTTGCAGAATCATGGCCTACCTGCCGTGGGGAAAATCCCATTTTCGGTCAGTTAGTTGATAATATCAACTATATTCGGAAGCAATGGCTGGTGCTTCGGTTGGGGCCGGATGCGACCTGACGCCAAGTGTTCGGCCTCAGGGGTTCAAGCCCAGTCGGTCAAGCCCAGCCGCCGCGCGATCAGCACCGCCTGTGTCCGGTTGGAGACGCCAAGTTTGCGCATCACGGCGGTCATGTGCGTTTTGACCGTGGCTTCTGCCACGTTCAGCTCATGCGCGATCTGCTTGTTGAGCAGCCCCGCGCCCACCATCCGCAGGACCCGGTATTGCTGCGGCGTCAGCTCGCATAGCCTTGCGGCCAGCTGCCTGTCTTCGGGGCAGGCGCGACCAGCCTTATCGTCATCAAAGGGCAGCCATATGCCGCCGCTCAGCACCTGGCGCAGGGCCCGGCCGATGGTGTCGGCGTTGGCCGACTTTGGAATGAAACCCATCGCGCCATAATCCATCGCGCGGCGCATCAGCAGCGGGTCGTCATGCGCCGACACGATGGCAACCGGCAATTGCGGCCGCAGGCGGAGTACCTGCGTCAACGTGTCGAAGCCCGTGGCGCCAGGCATGTTCAGGTCCAGCAACAGCAGATCAGCGTGCGGTTTGGCCTGGACCAGCCCGTAAAGCACGCTGATCTCTTCGGCATCGCGGATGACGGCGTTCGGGTATAAGCGGCCGATCAGCCCGCGCAGGGCGTCGATGTACAGCGGGTGGTCATCGGCAATCAGGAATACGGGCATGGCCGATCATGCCATACCCCGTTCCTGCACCAGTGCTTGCACGACCGAGGGATCGGCCAGCGTGGTGATGTCGCCCAGGTCGTCGACATTGTTCTCGGCGATCTTGCGCAGGATGCGGCGCATGATCTTGCCGGAACGCGTCTTGGGCAGGGCGGGCGCCCATTGCAGATGGTCGGGCGTCGCGATGGGGCCGATTTCGCGGCGCAA
Source organism: Achromobacter sp. FW305-C-13 (assembly GCF_058783475.1). NCBI lineage: Bacteria > Pseudomonadati > Pseudomonadota > Betaproteobacteria > Burkholderiales > Alcaligenaceae > Achromobacter > Achromobacter sp. FW305-C-13. The sequence continues at coordinate 1,508,726 of NZ_JBYSYN010000002.1, forward strand.
GTGGGCCACCAGTTCCTGGCGCAGGGTGTCGGACGCTTTCAGACCCGCTTTCAGCGTGACATACACGTAAATGCCCTGGCCCTTGATGTCGTGGGAAAAGCCCACCGCCGCCGCTTCGGCCACCTTCGGATGCGATACCAGCGCGCTTTCCAGTTCGGCGGTGCCCAAGCGGTGTCCGCTGACGTTCAACACGTCGTCCACGCGGCCGGTGACCCAGTAGTCGCCATCGGCATCGCGGCGGCAACTGTCGCCCGTGAAGTACATGCCGGGATAGTCCTTGAAGCAACTTTCAACGTAGCGCCGGTCGTCGCCGTAGACGGTGCGCGCCTGCCCAGGCCACGAGTCGCGGATGAACAAGTTACCTTCGCCGGGGCCCTCTATCACTTCGCCCGTCTGCACATCGACCAGCTCCGGCCGGATGCCGAAAAAGGGCATGCTGGCCGAGCCCGGCTTGCAGGCCTTGGCGCCGGGCATGGGCGCAATCAGTATGCCGCCTGTTTCCGTCTGCCACCAGGTGTCCACGACCGGGCAGCGGCCCTCTCCCACGACGTCGTGATACCAGCGCCAGGCCTCGGGGTTGATGGGTTCGCCCACGGTGCCCAGCAGGCGCAGCGACTTCCGGGAGGTGCGGAGGACGGGCTCGAGGCCCTCGCGCATCAGGGCGCGGATGGCCGTGGGCGCGGTGTAGAAGATGCTGACCTCGTGCTTGTCGATGACGTGCCAGAAGCGTGAGGCGTCCGGGTAGCTGGGCACGCCTTCAAAGACGACCGTCGTGGCGCCATTGGCCAGCGGTCCGTACACGATGTAGCTGTGGCCCGTGATCCAGCCCACGTCCGCCGTGCACCAGAAGACATCGCTGTCCCGGATGTCGAAGAGGGCGGCATGCGTGTAGGCGGCATAGACGAGGTAACCGCCGGTCGTGTGCAGCATCCCCTTGGGCTTGCCGGTGCTGCCCGAGGTATGGAGGATGAAAAGCGGGTCTTCGGCGTTCATGAGCTCGGGGACGCATTCTTCGGTTTCCCGGTCCATCAGGCGGTCCAGCCAATAGTCGCGTTCGGCCGTCATGTCGACGGGCGCGCCCGTATGCCTGACCACCAGCACGTTGCGCACGCCCTCCATGCCCGGCATCTTCATCGCGGCGTCCACATTGGCTTTCAGCGCAATGGCGCGGCCAGCCCGCCGGCCTTCGTCGGCGGTGATGATGGCGCGGGCGCCGCAGTCGCGCACGCGGTCGGCGATGGAGGCCGGCGCGAATCCGCCGAACACGACGTTATGCACGGCGCCGATGCGCGCGCAGGCCAGCATGGCGGCCACGGTGTCCACGATCATCGGCATGTAGATCGTGACGCGGTCGCCGCGGCCGATGCCGATGCGTCGCAGCGCATTGCCCATCTTGCAGACCATCGCGTGCAATTCGCGGTAGCTGATGCGCCGCGAAGGCGTGCCGGGGTCGTCCGGCTCCCAGATCAGCGCGGGCTTTTCGCCGTGGGTCTCAAGGTGGCGATCCAGGCAGTTGACGCTGACGTTCAGCTCTCCGTCGGCATACCAGCGGATATGGAAGTCTTCAGCGGCGAAGCTGAAGTCCCGGATTTGCGTTGGGGCGCGATGCCACTGCAGGCGCTGCGCGGCGTGGGCCCAGAAGGCGTCCGGATCGCGGTGTGATGCCGCGTACAGGTTTTCGTAGTGTTCCTGCGTGATCGTCTGCGGGCCGGCAAAGCCCTCGGGCACGGGATAGAGGTCGCGGATGGGTTTCATGGATGGGTCCTCTGAACGGTTAATGGCCGACGGCGGTGGTGGCGCCGATACCGGTCTGGCTGCGGACGGTCAGGGCGTCGAAGGCCTCGGCTTCTTGCCGGGCGCGCGGGCTGCGGTCCAGCTTCGAGAACAGCCAGATCGAAGAAAACGCCAGCGGGATGGACAGGATGCCCGGGTTGGGGAAGGGCGTGACGGGCGAGGAAAACCCCAAGACGTCCACCCATACGGTCTGGCTGAGCACGACCCAGACTGTCGCGCTGGTCAGGCCCAGGAACCCGCCGATGGTCGCGCCACGCGTGGTGCATCCGCGCCAGGAGATCGACAGCACCAGCACGGGGAAGTTGGCGCTGGCGGCGATGGCGAAGGCCAGACCCACCATGAACGCCACGTTCTGGTTCTCGAATACGATGCCTAGCAGAATGGCCATGACGCCCAGGGCGATGGTGGACAGGCGCGAAATGCGCATCTGCTGGTGTTCCGTGGCGCGGCCCCGCGCGATGACGTTGGCGTACAGGTCATGCGAAATGGCTGCGGCGCCAGCCAGCGCCAAACCGGCCACCACCGCCACGATGGTGGCGAACGTGACGGCCGCCAGGAAACCCAGCAGCAGATTGCCGCCCACGGCGTTGGCCAGGTGGACCGCGACCATATTGGTGCCGCCGATCAGGCTTTTCATCATGTCGAACCCACCGTCCGGGCCGGTCGAGAAATACTCGGGGTGGCGCACCAGCAGCGCGACCGCCCCAAAACCGATGATGAACGTGAGCAGATAGAAGTAGCCGATGAAGGCGCTGGCGTAGATCACGGACTTGCGGGCTTCCTTGGCGTTGGACACCGTGAAGAAGCGCATCAGGATGTGCGGCAGGCCAGCGGTGCCGAAGGCCAGCGCGATGCCCAGCGACAAGGCGTTCAGCGGATTGCTGCTGACCTGCGCGCCCGGTGCCAGTAGTTCCAGGCCAGACGGGTGCACGCGGGCGGCCTCCGCCAGCAGCGCATCGGGGCTGTAGTTAAAGGCCGCCAGCACCAGGATGGTCATCAGCGTGGCGCCGAAGAGCATCAGGACTGCCTTGATGATCTGTACCCAGGTCGTGGCGGTCATGCCGCCGAAGGCCACGTAGATCATCATCAGCGACCCGACGATCAATACCGCAATGTTGTAGTCCAGCCCGAACAGCAGCACGATCAGCTTGCCCGCGCCGACAATTTGCGCGATCAGGTACAGCGCGATGATCAGCAGCGACGCGCTGGCCGCCAGCACCCGCATGGGGGTTTGCGCCAAGCGGAACGAGGTCACGTCCGCGAAGTTGTACCGGCCCAGGTTGCGCAACCGTTCGGCGATGAGGAACATGACCACTGGCCAGCCGAACAGGAAGCCGATGGCGTAGATCATGCCGTCGAAACCGCTGACGTAGACCATGCCCGCAATCCCCAGGAACGAGGCGGCGGAAAGGTAATCGCCTGCGATGGCCAAGCCGTTCTGAAAGCCCGTCAGTCCGCCGCCTGCCGTGTAGAAATCCGATGTGGTGCGGGTGCGCTTGGCGGCCCAGTAGGTGATGCCCATGGTTCCTGCGATGAAGGTCAGGAACATGACGATGGCGGAAGTGCTGGCCTGCCCGGTTGCGGCGGCGCGGGCCGAGCCCGCCAGCACGCAGCCCAGCACGAAGATCAACGCGGCGCCCACTGTCTTGCGTTTCATGAGACGTCCTTGAGGATGGCGGCCAGCAGCGGGTCGAAGACCGTGTTGGAGATGTGGACGTAAGCCGAAATCAGCACCACGGCGCTGCCTACCACGAGGATGCCGGTCAAGATGCCGATGCTCATCGTCATGCCGGGCAGTGGGCGGGCGAAGAATGCGGGATCGAATGCCAGGGTCAGGATGAAGCCCGCGTAGATCACGCCGGTGATGGTGAAGAACAGCAAGCTGGTGCGGCTGCGGCGGCGCAGCAATTCCTGATATTTGGGATGACGCAGGACAGCGGCAACCACGCCTTTGGGTGAAGTCATTGTGAGGGTCTCCTTATCGTTATTGGCGAACGAGCCTCCGGCCAATATAGAGACGCATCAATTCGGGGGACATGCGACCTTAGTCGTAGGGGCAAGGCCCGAGTGACAGCCCTGCAATGCGCGACGCGGCAGCATGGCTATTGCCGTTCTGCCCCGGCCGATTTGTATATGATGTGCGGGTCGTCCCGAGGAGGGGGCGCAAACCCATACAACAACCAGACACGGGTTTCATGTCTATTCAAACCGATAAGATTTCCACGCGCACCCTCATCCTGGGTACCCTTGTGGTGCTGCTTGCCATGGGTGTGCGTGCCACTTTTGGCCTGTTCATGCAGCCGATGGGCCTGGCCCACGGCTGGGGCCGCGACGTGTTTTCAATGGCCTTCGCCTTGCAGAACCTGGTGTGGGGCGTCGCCTGCATTTTCATGGGCATCCTGGCCGACCGTTACGGATCGGGGCGCACCATCGCGCTGGGCGCGGTGCTGTACATGCTGGGCATGATCGGCACCCGTTTTGCCACCGACGAAGCGACGCTGTACCTGACCGCCGGCGTGCTGGTCGGGCTGGGCCAGGCGGGCACCACGTTCCCGGTGATCCTGCCGGTGGTGGCGCGTGCGGTGCCGCCTGCCTACCGCAGCACGGCGATGGGCATCGCCAGCGCCGGGGGTTCGCTCGGCCAGTTCGCCGTGGTGCCTACCGGGCAGGCATTGATCACCGGCATGGACTGGCCGGGTGCGCTGTGGGTGCTGTCGCTGTTCGTGGCTTGCGCCGCGCCGCTCGCCTATTTCCTGCGTGGGCGTCCGCAAGCGCAATCGGGGCCGCAGCAGTCGCTCGCTGCGGCCGTGCGCCAGGCGGTGCGCCACCCGTCGTTCCACTTTCTGTTCTGGAGCTACTTCGTCTGTGGTTTCCATACCGCCTTCATCACGCTGCACCTGCCGGCCTATGTGACCGATGGCGGCTTGACGCCAGGGCAGGGCGCGACCGCCGTGGCGCTGATCGGTCTGTTCAACGTGCTGGGCTCGTTCTACGCGGGCAAACTCGGTGGCAAATACAGCAAGAAGCGCTTGCTGGCGATCGTGTATTTCATGCGGGCCTTCGGCATTCTGCTGCTGTTGGCCATGCCCTTGTCGGCGTGGGTCCTGTACGCCTTTGCGGCCTGGATGGGCCTGTTCTGGCTGGGGACGGTGCCGCTTACACAAGGGCTGATCGGGCAGATCTACGGCCTGCGTTATGCGGCCACGCTGTCGGGCATCGTCTTCCTGGGGCACCAGCTGGGCAGCTTCATCGGCGTCTGGCTGGGCGGTTACGCCTACGCCAAGACGGGCAATTACGATATGGTCTGGTGGTTGGGCGTGGCGCTGGCCGTGATTGCCGCGTTGCTGTGCCTGCCGGTGCGGGAACAGCCGGTGACGCCCGCCGAACCCCGCCCCGCGTCGGCATGAGGCCGGCGCCAGAACCTTGCGATCCGGAGATCCGTCCATGACCCCAGCCCATCCTCCCGCCGTCCGCCGCCATCGAGGCTGGCGCGCCGTGGGCGTGCTGGCGCTGGCGGCCGTGCTGGGCCTGGCGTTCTGGGGCTACACCACGCCCGAGATGCAGATCCACTGGGAAAACCTGGCCGCGCTTTGCGGCTTTTAGGCGCATCCATCCCCTCGGCTCGCGGTATCCTACGACGGAGTTTCCTCCGTCGTTTTTTTCGTCGCCCGCGCCCGCCGTTTCGGTACGCGCTTTGTAGGTGCCCATGCAGGACGCATCGCTTTCCTTTTCCGATCTATCGCTGCCGGACATCGGCGCCATGCCCGCCGCCGACACGCTGGTGCTGACTGTGAACAACCGGCTGTCGCGCCGCTTGACGCTGGAGCTGGCCGGCCTGTTGCGCCAGGAACGCCAAGTCAGCGAATTGCCGCGCATCCTGCCGCTGTCGGCGTGGTTGGCCGAGTCCGCCAACGAACTGGCCTTCGAAGCGGACGACGACGTGCCCGCTTACCGGCTGGACAGTTTTGCCACGCAGCTGGTCTGGACCGAAGCCATTCGCGCGGAAGAGGCGGAGCGGGTGCTGCTGGACGCCAGCCAGGCTGCGCGCCTGTCCATGGACGCCGATCTGCTGATGGACGAGTGGGACCTGCACGTGCCGTCGGGCGCGGACACCGACGAATACCGCGGCTTTGCCCGGTGGCGCGCGCGCTACTGCCAAACGCTCGCAGGCATCGACGCCGAAGACGCGAACCAGGGGTATGCGCGCGTGCTGCGCGCCCTGGAGGACGGCCGGCTCGCCACCCCCGGCCAACTGGTGCTGGCGGGTTTTACCGACATGTCGCCGCGCTTTCGCCGGCTGCTCAGCGCATTTGAGGCGCAGGGCACCGTAGTTGCGCAGTGGCGCGACGCGCAGCGGGTCGGAACCGTGGCGCGGCGGTTCGAGGCGGCGGATCAGGGCGCGGAATGGCGCGCCGCCGCCGCGTGGGCCGCCAGCCGGTTGAAGGCGAATCCGCTTGGGCGCTACGCCATCGTGTCGCCGCAATTGGAGGCCGAATCCCCGTTTGCACGGCGCGTGTTGAGCCAGGCCCTGGCCGGCCGCGATGGTGCGCCGGCTTTTGCGTTCAACGTGGCGGTGGGCCGGCCGCTTGATGAATGGCCGATGGCGCGCGCCGCGCTGGCGTGGCTGCGTGCGCTGGCCGAATGCGCCGCGGGCAAGGGCTGCAGCGTGGACGTGCTGGGCGCCGCCGTGCTGGCCGGCCATTGCGCCGGCGACGTGCGCGACCGCGCGCGGCTGGCTGCGATCGACGCACGCTGGCGCCGGCAGGCCGTGCAGCACGTGGGCCCGCAGGATTGGAAAAAGTTGCTGGCCGACATGCCCGCCCTGGCGCAAGCCTGGAACCAGGCGCTGGAGATCTGGACGCAGGGCGGCCGCCAGGCGACCTGCGACATCTGGATGTTGCGCATGAAAGCCGCGCTGACGGCGTTGGGCTTTCCCGGCGAAGCCGTGCTGGATAGCGTCGGGTATCAGGTCATGGGCGCGCTGGGCGACGCCTTGGGCAGCTTCTCGGCGCTGGCGCCGGCCGCTGGCCGGCTGGGCGGCGTGGCGGCGGTGAACCTGCTGCAAAGCGTGGCACGGTCCGCATCGTTCCAGCCGCAGCGCGATCCCCTGGCGCGCCTGGATGTGCTGGGTTTGCTGGAGGCCGAAGGCGGCTACTGGGATGGCGTCTGGATGCTGGGCTTGACCGACGACGTGCTGCCCGCATCGCCCAAGCCCAACCCGCTGCTGCCCCTGGCCGTGCTGCGGCAGGCCAAGGCGCCGCGGGCTACGCCCGAACGGGAGCGCGAATGGGCCGAAGGCATGTACGCCGCGCTGTGCCGCTGCGCGCCTGACATCATCGTCAGCCATGCCCACATGGATGGCGAGCGCGAATTGCGCCCCTCGCCGCTGATCGCCGCGACCGCGTTGACGGACTGGGCGCCGGCCGCCGCAGAGCTGGTGGCCGCGCTGCCGCAGGAATCGCTGGACGACAACCAGGGGCCGCCGCTGGCGCCCGGAAACCGCGGAGGCGGGGGGCTGGACGTCCTGGATACGCAGGCGCGCAACCCGCTGTGGGCCTTCGTGCGCCACCGCTTGGGCGGCCGCGAACTTGCGCCGTATGCGGACATCGCCACCGTGAACGTGCGCGGCCAGTTTCTGCACAAGGCGCTGGAACTGGTGTGGGGCATGATGCCCGACCAGGAAACCCTGCACGAAGTCCTGGCCACCGGCCGCCTGCCCGCGCTGCTGGAGCAGGCGGTGGCGCAGGCCGCGGAGGTCGAGCTCAAGGACTACGCGCCCGCGCTCAAGGCGCTGGAATGCCAGCGTGCCCGGACCGTGCTGGCCTCGTGGCTGGACATGGAGGCGCAACGCCTGCCGTTCGCCGTTGCCCAGGTTGAAAAAAACCATCAGTGGCAGCGCGGGGCATTGAACCTGAAACTGCGGCTGGACCGCATCGACAGCCTGGCCGACGGCCGCAATGTCATCGTGGACTACAAGACGGGCGTGGCCGCCGCCAAGCCCGAGCCCGACTGGTCGCGAAGCCGGCCAGTGAACGTGCAACTGCCGTTCTACGCGTCGGTGCTGGCGGACGCCGCGGGCGGCGAGGTGGCTGGCCTGGTGCTGGCGCAGATCCACGCGCGGCAGGTGGCCGCCCAAGGCCTGGCTGACGAAGACCTGGGCATGCCGGGCGTCACGCTGGCCGAAGACAGCAAGTTCTTCGATGGCCTGTCCTGGCCCGAGATCCGGCAGCGCTGGCGCGTGGCGATCGAAGCGCTGGCCGACGAGTATGTGGCCGGGGTGGCCACCAACGTCGCCTACCGCCGGGATGATTTGAAATACTGCGATGCATTGCCGTTCCTGCGTTTGCATCTGGACGACGAGGACGCATGAGCATGGCTGAACAAGAACGCTTGCCGCAGGACCACGCCGCGCGCACCGACGCGCTGGACCCCACCCGTTCGTTTCTGGTGCAGGCCCCCGCGGGGTCGGGCAAGACTGAACTGCTGACCGACCGCATCCTGGCCCTGTTGGCCACGGTGAACCGTCCGGAAGAGATCGTCGCCATCACCTTCACGCGCAAGGCCGCGTCCGAAATGCACGCCCGCGTGCTGAGCAAGCTGCGCCGCGGGCTGGAGGGGCCGCCCGAGGCCATGCACGAACGCCGCAGCTGGGAGCTGGCCCGTGCCGCGCTGGCGCGCAACGAAGCGCAGGGCTGGCATCTGCTGGATCACCCGGCGCGCCTGGCCATCCGCACCATCGATTCCTTCTGCGCGGGGCTGGTGCGCAGCATGCCGTGGCTGTCGGAACTGGGCGGCATGCCCGAGATCACCGATGACGCCCGCGCGAACTACGAAGCCGCGGCGCGCGCCACGCTTGATCTGGCCGACGAGTACGACGCCGTGCGCGTGCTGCTGCAGCATCTGGACGTGGACGTGCAGGCCGCCAAGGACGCCATTGCCGACATGCTGGGCCAACGCGACCAATGGCTGCCGCTGCTGCGTCACGGTTCCGACCGCGCGGGCATGGAAGCCATGCTGGCCGAGGCCATCGGCGAAGACCTTGACGCGCTGAGCGAAGCGATGCCGTACGGCTGGGCCGAAGCGCTGTGCGGGCCCGCCCGGCTGGCTGCCACCCACTTGCAGGACGGCGAAGACGACAACAAGCTGCTGGCGCTGCTGGACTGGACGGAAGAGCTGCCGCCGGACGCCGAGGTGCTGGACCAGTGGCGCGCGGTGGCGCATCTGTTGCTGACCGGCACGGGCAGCCTGCGCAAGACGGTCAACAAGAACCTGGGCTTTCCGGCCAAGTGCGCGCACAAGGAACCCTTTGTGGCGTGGCTGGAAGCAGCGGACGGGCAGGCCGCCTGGGTGCGCCGCCTGAACGCCGTGCGCGACATCCCGGAACCGCGCTTCACTGATGCGCAGTGGGAAGTGCTGGGCGCCCAGTTGATGACCCTGGCGCTGGCCGTGGCGCAGTTGCGCCTGCGCTTCGCGGATACGGGTGAAGTCGACTTCATCGAGATCGCGCAGCGCGCGGCATCGGCGCTGGGCAGCGCCGATGATCCGGGCGAATTGCTGTTGAAGCTGGATGCGTCGATCCGCCATCTGCTGATCGACGAATTCCAGGACACCAGCCAGACGCAGCTGGACCTGTTGCGCACGTTGACCTCCGGCTGGCAGGCGGGCGATGGCCGTAGTCTGTTCCTGGTGGGCGACCCCATGCAGTCCATCTACCGTTTCCGCAAGGCCGAAGTGGGCCTGTTCCTGGAAGTGGCGGATATCGGCGTGGGCGAGTTACAGCCCGATTTCCTGAACCTGACCGACAACTTCCGGTCGCAGGCCGGCATCGTCGATTGGGTGAACCGGTCGTTCGTGTCGTTGTTGCCCAAGCGCAGCGACGCCGCCGCGGGCGCGATCGCCTACAGCCCGTCCACGGCATTCCACGACGCGCTGCCGGACCCGGCGGTGCGCTTTCATCCCGCCTGGTCGCGCGCCGGCGCGGCGCCCGCCGAAGAGCAGGCCGAAGACATCGCGGTGGGGCTGGTGCGCCAGGCATTGGTCGACCACAAGGGCGCCAAGCATCCGGTCGCGGTGCTGGTGCGCGCCCGCAGCCACCTGGGCAACCTGACCCGCCGTCTGGCGCAGGAGGGCATCCGTTGCCGCGCCGTGGACCTGGTGCCGCTGGCCTTGCGGCCGGTGGTGGCGGACCTGGTGCAATTGGTGCGCGCGCTGTCGCATCCCGGCGACCGGCTGGCGTGGCTGTCGGTGCTGCGCGCGCCCTATTGCGGCCTGACGCTGACGTCCTTGCAACGCCTGTTCGGCGACGACCACATCACCCCGGTGCCGGTGCTGCTCGAGCGCGCTTTGCGCATCGTGCGGCCGACATTGCCAGCGGCGGTGGACACGGCGCCGCAAGGCTCCCTGTTCGACGCCGCCCCGGCCGCACCCGAATCCCCGTCGGCGCAGGCGCTGCTCAGCGCCGACGAATTCGAGCGCCTGCGCCAGGTGGCGGCCGTCTTGCTGGACAAGCGCAACGACTCCGGCGCCATGCCATTCGCGGCGTGGGTGGAATCGCTGTGGCGCCGCCTGGGCGGCCCCGCGCTATATGCCGGTCTGTCGGTGGCCAATGACGCGGAAAGCCTTTTCCAGTTGGTCGAACGCCTGGCACCGCACGGCGGCATCGACCCCGCAGCGCTGGACGCAGGCATATCGAGGCTCTTCGCCGCGCCCGATGCGGCGGACGAGGACGACGGCGCGGTCGAGATCATGACCATGCACAAGTCCAAGGGCCTGCAATTCGAAACCGTCATCCTGTACGGCCTGCACCGCGCGCCGCGCGGCGACCAGGCGCCGTTGGTGCGTTTCGAGCAAAGCGGCGGCCGCGTGCTGTTCGGTCCGGTCAAGCCGCGCGCCGAAACCGAGGCCGACCCGGTCTCGCGCTACCTGGGCGCACGCGAGGCGCGCCGCGCCTCGTACGAAATCGATCGGCTGTTGTACGTGGCGGCCACCCGGGCGCGCAAGCGCCTGCATCTGGTGGGGCACGTGTCGCTCGACGAGGCCACGGGGCAGATCAAGACCCCGCCCGCGGCCAGCCTCCTGGGCCGCCTGTGGCCCTGCCTGGAAACGCCGGTGCCGCCGTCATTGCAAGGCGAAGCCGAACCCGACGCCGCCGACGGCCCGGAGTGGCAGGGTGAACCTTTGCGGCGGGTGGCAAGCGTCGGCCTGGCGCAATTGGCGCGCTTGTCCGACATCACCGTCAGCCCCGGCTTTGGCGCCGCCGCCCGCGGCGCCTGGGGCGACGGCAGCGAACATCCCGCCTGGCAACTGGAAGCCGGCTACGACGCCGCCATCGGCACCCTGGCCCACGCATGGCTCGCCCGCATCGGCCAGGACGGCGTGCACGCATGGCCCGCCGACGCCCTGGAAGACCGCCTGCCCGCCATGCGCCGCCAACTGACGCGCGCAGGCATCCCCGCCAGCCAGGCAGACGCCGCCGCCGAAGCCGTGCTGGAAACCCTGCAGGCCACGCTATCGGACGACCGCGGCCTGTGGCTGCTATCCCAATCCGGCGCCCGCCGCGAATGGCCACTGATCGACGCCGCCGGCAAGGTATCCGTCATCGATCTGGCGTTGAGTACCGAAGACGGTTGGCTGATCGTCGACTACAAAACCGGCCGCCCCCACCCCGGCGAACCCCCCGCCGCCTTCGCCACCCGCATGCGCCAGCGCCACGGCGAACAACTGCTGCGCTACTGCACCCAGGTCACCGCCCTGGACGGCCGCGTAGCCCGAGCCGCCCTGTACTTCCCCCGAGCCAAAGCCTGGATAGATCTGCAATAGCGATTTCGTCAGCAACCTGCACGATGGGTTGCGCGCGCTGGCCGCCGTCCCCCTAAAGACGACACCCGCGCGCTCCACCCATCCTACGCATCCACGCCCAAGCCAGAGGACCGCGCCGAAGCCAGAGGACCGTGCCCAGCCAGAGGACCACGCCCAAGCATAGGACCACGCCCAGCCGGAGGACCGTGCCCAAGCCGGAAGATCGCGCCCAGCCAGAGGACCGTGCCCAAGCCGGAGGATCGCGCCCAGCCAGAGGACCGCACCCGAGCCAGAGGACCACACCCAGCGAGAGGACCACACCCAGCCAGAGGACCGCGCCCAAGCCAAAGAACCACGCCCAGGCCAGAAGACAAAGCCCCGAGACAGCCCTCGCAAAGCAAAGCGAGCAAAGCGAAGCGAACAAGCAAGGCAAAGCGAAGCGAGCCAAAAATGGCAAGCGAAGCAAAGCCATCTCTCCCTCCCCCTCGGGGGGAGGGCCGGGGAGGGGGCAACATACCGCCCCTCAGGGGCCCGCCAACCGGAAGGCTGCAAGCAAGCGAAGCGCAGCTCTGCTAGAATTCCGGTTGGCGGGCCCCTCCGCATGGTTCGACGGTGAACCTGGTCAGGTCGGGAACGAAGCAGCCATAGTCGTTTAGGGTCAGTGCCGGAGTAAGGCTCGCCAACCGGATTCTTCAAAGCAACGGGTAGTCATTCAACCCACCGCTCGATTGCTTTCAAGGGGGACGGGGTTATTTTCCAGGGATTCGTTCCACGGGAATAAGCCCGTCCCCTTTGCATTTCAGCCAGCACGCGAAACAGGCTCTACAATCCAGCCATGACTTATCTGGTACTGGCCCGCAAGTGGCGGCCGCGATCGTTCGATACCCTCGTGGGACAGGATCACGTGGTGCGCGCGTTGACTCATGCGCTCGACACCCAACGCCTGCACCATGCCTGGTTGTTCACCGGCACCCGGGGCGTGGGCAAGACCACGCTGTCACGGATCCTGGCCAAATCGCTCAACTGTGAAACCGGCATCACGTCCAAGCCGTGCGGCGTCTGCCGCGCGTGCACGGAAATCGACGCCGGGCGGTTTGTCGACTACCTGGAGCTGGACGCGGCCTCGAACCGCGGCGTCGAAGAGATGACGCAGCTGCTTGAGCAGGCGGTGTACTCGCCGGGCGCGGGCCGCTTCAAGGTCTACATGATCGACGAAGTGCACATGCTGACGGGCCACGCCTTCAACGCCATGTTGAAGACGCTGGAAGAGCCGCCCCCGCACGTCAAATTCATCCTGGCCACGACCGATCCGCAGAAGATCCCGGTGACGGTGCTGTCGCGCTGCCTTCAGTTCAACCTGAAGCAGATGCCGGCCGACTCCATCGTCGGGCACTTGCAGGCCGTGCTGGGTCAGGAAGAAGTCGCTTTCGAAGTGCCGGCCTTGCGGCTGATCGGGCAGGCCGCCCAGGGGTCCATGCGCGATGCGCTGTCCCTGACCGACCAGGCCATCGCCTACAGCGCCGGCAACATGACCGAGGACGCCGTGCGCGGCATGCTCGGCACCATCGACCAACGCCACCTGGTGCGCCTGCTGGACGCCCTGTCCGCCGGCGACGCCAAGGGCGTGCTGGCGGTGGCCGACGAACTGGCGACCCGTGGCTTGTCCTATGCCGGTGCGCTGGCCGATCTGGCCGTGCTGCTCTCGCGCGTGGCGATCGAGCAGCGGGTGACCGGGGTGACGCCGGCCGAAGACCCGCTGGCGGCCGATATCGCCCGCCTGGCGCTCGGCTTGCATCCCGACGCCGTGCAGCTGTTCTATTCGGTGGCCGTGCATAGCCGCAGCGAACTGACGCTGGCCCCGGACGAGTACGCGGGCTTCATCATGGCCTGCCTGCGCATGCTGGCGCTCAACGGGGATGCCGGTCCGCAAACCGCGCTGGAAGCGCCCGCCGCGCCCGCCCGCCAAGTGGCGGAGCCGGCCGTCGCGTCCGCTGCGCCGGCAGCGGCCCCCACCGCTGTGACTGCGCCTGCCGTGGCTGCAGCCCCAGCCCCCGCCGTGGCGCCCGCTTTGGCCCCGGCAGTCGTGCCGCCGGTTGCCCCGGTTGCAGCGCCGGTTGCCGCTCCGGCCGTCGCCGCGGCGCCTGCCGTTGCGCCGGAGCCGGTCGCGCCCGCCGCGCCGGTCGAAGCCGCCGCCCCGTCCCCCGCTGCGACGGCTCTCGAAGCCGCCCCTCAAGTCGACTCCCAAGCCGACCCCGAACCCACCCCCTCCGCCCCGCAAGCCGCGGCAAGCGGCAGCGTGCCACCCTGGGAAGACCTACCGGCCGAGGCGGCCGTAGCGCCCGACACTGCCGCTGCCGCCAAGGCAGCCGGTTCCGCGGCGCTGGCGGTCACTCCCGCGGTGGCGGCCGTGCTGGCCAGCGCACCGCCCGAATCCGATGACGGCGGTCCGCCTTCCTGGGTCGACGAAGAAATCCCGTTCGAAGCCGAAGGCGGCTTTGTCCCGGATGGCGGCTTCACGTCCGATCCGGACGATGACAATTTCGAAACCCTGGCCAGCGCGCCGTCGGCCGCACCCGTTTCGGCTGCCCCGGCCCGGCGCGAAGGCCCGGCGCCGGCGCGCAAGCGCGCGGGCGGCTCAGGCCAATCGCGCGCCCGCATGACGGACATGACGTCCGCCGGCTGGCCCGAACTGGCCGCGCGCCTGCCTGTCACCGGGCTAGCGGCGGAACTGGCGCGCCAGAGCGAATGGGCCGGCGTGCAGGGCGATGCAATCGTCCTGCGCGTAGCTGTGAAGACGCTGGCCGAAAGCGAAAGCCGGGTCCGCCTGCAAACCGTCTTGTGCGAACATTTCGGTCAGGGCATCCGGCTGGATGTGGAAGTCGGCGTCACGGGCGACGCCACGGCGCATGCCGTGGCGAAGGCCGAGCGCGCCGCGCGCCAGCAGGCCGCGGAAGACGCCGTGGCCGTCGATCCTTTTGTACAAGCGTTGTTGGCCGATTTCGGAGGCCAGGTCGTACCCGGCTCCATCCGCCACGTTGATCCCCCGGCCGCTGCCTGAGGCGGCGGCAATCTCTTATTCCCCTCGTTCAAGGAACATCCATCATGATGAAAGGACAACTGGCCGGCCTGATGCGCCAGGCGCAGCAGATGCAGGAAAACATGAAGAAGGCGCAAGACGCGCTGGCCGAGATCCTGGTCGAAGGCGCGTCCGGCGGCGGCCTGGTCAAGGTCACCATGACCTGCCGCCACGACGTCAAGCGCGTCGTGATCGATCCGTCGCTGTTGGGCGACGACAAGGACATGCTGGAAGACCTGGTCGCTGCCGCGTTCAACGACGCGCTGCGCAAGGCTGAAACCACGTCCCAGGAAAAGATGGCGGGCGTTACCGCCGGCATGCCGCTGCCCCCGGGCATGAAGCTGCCCTTCTGATCGACGCCGCTCAGGGCTGCAATGGATCCCTTACTGCCTGAACCCGAACCGCTGGTGTCGCTGATCGAGGCGCTGCGCCGCTTGCCCGGCGTGGGCGTGCGATCGGCCAGACGCATGGCGTACCACCTGCTGCAGCATGACCCGCAAGGCGCGGACATGCTGGGGCAGGCGCTGGCCGGCGCGGTGCGGGATCTGAAGCATTGCGCGCGGTGCAACAGCTTTTCGGAAGAAGATGTCTGCGGCACCTGCGCCAATCCCAAGCGTGATCCTTCGCTCTTGTGCATCGTGGAAACCCCGGCCGACCAGAACATGATCGAGTCCAGCCACGGCTACCGCGGCCTGTACTACGTGTTGATGGGCCGGGTGGCGCCGCTTGAGGGCATCGGCCCGCGCGAACTCGACTTCGACCGGGTCATCAAGCGGGCGACCGACGGCATGGTGCAGGAAGTGATCCTGGCCACCAACTTCACCGCCGAAGGCGAAACCACCGCCCACTTCCTGGGCGAAGCGCTGGGCGAACGCGGCCTGCGCGTGACGCGTCTGGCGCGCGGGGTGCCGGCCGGCAGTGAACTGGAATACGTGGATGCCGGCACGATCGCCTGGGCCTTGATGGAGCGGAAAACCACCTGAGGCTCGCCGCATCACAATAGCCCGCCGGCAACGTATCGGCGCGGCAGAAAACGTGAGGAAGACAAACCATGTCAGCGCTGACCGGACTCAAGGTCCTGGAACTCGGCACGCTCATCGCCGGCCCCTTTGCCGCGCGCATCTTCGGCGAATTCGGCGCCGATGTCATCAAGGTGGAAACGCCGCATGGGCCTGACGGCACGGGCGGCGGAGACCCCATCCGCAGCTGGCGTCATCTGCACGAGGGCAATTCGCTCTGGTGGACGGTGCAGGCCCGCAACAAGCAATCCATCGCCCTGAATCTGAAAGACCCGCGTGCCCAGGAGATCGCCCGCAAGCTGGCGCTGGACGCCGATGTCGTGGTCGAAAACTACCGGCCGGGCGTGCTGGAGAAATGGGGTTTGGGCTTTGAGCAACTGCGCGCCATCAATCCCGCCTTGATCATGGTGCGGCTGTCGGGCTACGGCCAGACCGGCCCCATGAAAGACCAGCCGGGCTTCGGCGCCATCGGCGAATCGATGGGCGGCTTGCGCTACGTGTCCGGCCATCCCGACCGGCCGCCGCTGCGGGTCGGCATTTCCATCGGCGATTCGATTGCCGCGCTGCATGGCGTGATTGGCGCCATGATGGCGCTGCGCCACCGCGACGCCACGGGCGGCCGCTGGAACGGCAAGACGGGCGAGGCCTGCCAGGCCGGGCAGGGCCAGATGGTGGACGTGGCCCTGTACGAGGCCGTCTTCAACATGATGGAAAGCCTGGTTCCCGAATACGACGTGGCCGGCGTGGTGCGTGAACGCACCGGCGGCGCGCTGCCGGGCATCGTGCCGTCCAATACCTACACCACCCGCGACGGCCAGAACGTCGTCATCGCGGGCAACGGCGACGCCATCTTCCATCGCTTGATGCGCGCCATCGGCCGGGACGATCTGGCCGAAGACCCTGAACTGGTGCGCAACGACGGGCGTGCGCGCCGCGTCGAAGAGATTGACGGCGCCATCCAGCAATGGTGCGGCGGCCGCGGCATCGACGAGGCGCTGGGCGTGCTGAAAGGCGCGGACGTGCCTGTCGGCAAGATCTACAGCGTGGCCGACATGTTCAGCGATCCGCAATTCCTGGCGCGCCAGATGATCGAACAGCACCACTTCGCCGACGGCAGTCCCGTCAAGCTGCCGGCGGTGGTTCCCAAGCTGTCGGAGACCCCCGGCCAGACGCGCTGGGTGGGCCCGGCATTAGGGGAACATACCGAGGAAGTCCTGAAATCGCTGGGGTATGATTCAGCGGCTATTGATGAGCTGGCGAAGACCGGCGCTATCGGTAAACCCGACAATTAGGAGACAACCACATGTCAGTTACCCGCCGTGACTTGCTCAAGATGGCCGGCGCTGCCGGCGTCATGGGCATGGCGCCCGCCATCGTGCGCGCACAGAAGCTTGAAAAGACCAAGGTCCAGATCGCCGTCGGCGGCAAGCCCCTGATCTACTACCTCCCCTTGTCCATCGCAGAAGCCCGCGGCTACTTCAAAGATGAAGGACTGGACGTCAGCATCGCCGACTTCGCCGGCGGCTCCAAGGCGTTGCAGGCCGTGGTGGGTGGCAGCGCCGACGTGGTGTCGGGCGCGTTCGAGCACACGCTGTCGATGCAGTCCAAGGGCCAGGCCTACCGCGCCTTCGTGCTGCAGGGCCGCGCGCCGATGATCGGCGTGGGCGTGTCGAAGAAGAACCTGCCCAACTACAAGGGCCCGGCCGACTTGAAGGGCAAGAAGATCGGCGTGACCGCGCCGGGCTCGTCCACCAACATGGTGGTCAGCTTCTTCCTGGCCAAGCACGGCCTGAAGGCGTCCGACGTTTCCATCATCGGCGTGGGCGCTGGCGCAGGCGCCGTGACGGCCTTGCGCAGCGGCCAGATCGACGCCATCTCCAACACCGACCCCGTGGTGTCGATGCTGGAAATGCCGGGCGACATCCAGATCATCGTCGATACGCGCACCCTGAAAGACACCCAGGACATCTTCGGCGGCAACATGCCGGCCGGTTGCCTGTACGCGCCGCAGGCGTTCATCGACGCCAATCCGAACACGACCCAGGCGCTGACCAATGCGCTGGTCCGCGCAGACAAGTGGATCCAGAAGGCAGGCCCCGACGAGATCGCCAAGATCGTGCCGGAAACCTATCTGCTGGGCGATCCGGCCGTCTACAAGGCCGCCATCGCCAAGAGCCTGGAAGGCCTGTCGCCTGACGGCATGATCCCCGAAGACGGCGCCGCGACCGCGTTGAAGGCCCTGGCTGCCTATCAGGCGGATTTCGACGGCGCGAAGATCGACCCTTCCAAGGTCTGGACCAACGATTTCGCGCGCCGCGCCAACGAGAAGTATGCCAATGGCTGAAGCCGCGCTGTCGCTGGAAAATATCAGTTGCACCTTTGTGTCGCGTGACGACCGGTCACAGCGCTACACCGCCGTCAGCGATACGACCCTGGCCATCGCGCCAGGGGAGTTCGTGTCGGTGGTGGGGCCCACCGGTTGCGGAAAATCCACCTTGCTCAACGTCGGCGCCGGCTTGCTGGCGCCGTCGTCGGGACGGGTGTTGGTCTTCGGCCAACCCCTGACGGGCATCAACGCGCGGGCGGGCTACATGTTCCAGGGCGAGGCGCTTTTGCCCTGGCGCAGCGCGCTGGACAACGTAGTGGCCGGGCTGGATTTCGCCGGCGTGCCGCGCCCCGAAGCGCTGGAGCGCGGCCGGGAGTGGATGCGCCGTGTGGGCCTGGGCGGCTTTGAAAGCCGGTATCCGCACCAGATGTCGGGCGGCATGCGCAAGCGCGCCATGCTGGCCCAGACGCTGATCCGCGATCCGGACATCATCCTGATGGACGAACCGTTTTCCGCGCTGGACATCCAGACGCGCCAGTTGATGGAAAACGAAGTGCTGGAGCTGTGGATGGCCAAGCGCAAGGCCGTGCTGTTCATCACGCACGACCTGGACGAAGCCATCGCGATGAGCGACCGTGTGATCGTGCTGTCGGCAGGGCCGGGCACGCATCCGATCGGCGAATTCGTGATCGACCTGCCGCGTCCGCGCGACGTGGCCGAGGTGCGCGCCCATCCGCGTTTCGTCGAGCTGCATACGGCCATCTGGGCGGTGCTGCGCGAAGAAGTCCTCAAGGGCTATGCCCAACAGAAGCGAGCCTGAGGTATGTCGAAGTCATTCAAATCCGGTTCCGCCAGCCTGCGCTTCTGGCAACTGCTGCTGCTGGTCGTCATTCTGGGCGTCTGGCATTTCGCATCGCGCGATTCGAAGGTGGCGTTCTTCTTCGGCGAGCCGCTGAAGGTCTGGGGCCGCATCTGGGCCTGGTTCGTCACCAACGCGGATATCTACACGCACCTTTGGGTGACCCTGACCGAAACCGTGCTGGCGTTCTTCATCGGCACCATCGCCGGCCTGGGCTTCGGCCTGTGGCTTGGGTTGTCGCCGCGCGCAAGCGCCATCCTCGATCCCTACATCAAGGCCGCCAACTCGATGCCGCGCGTCATTCTGGCGCCCATCTTCGGGATGTGGTTCGGGCTGGGGATCTGGTCCAAGGTGGCGCTGGCGGTCACGCTGGTGTTCTTCATCGTGTTCTTCAACGTCTACCAGGGCGTGCGCGAAGTCAGCCCCACCTTGCTGGACAACGCCCGCATGCTGGGCGCGCGCAAACGCCAGTTGCTGCGCCACGTCTATCTGCCGTCCGCCACCAGCTGGGTGTTCTCCAGCCTGCATACGTCCGTGGGCCTGGCCTTCGTGGGCGCCGTGGTCGGGGAATACCTGGGCTCGGCAAGCGGCGTGGGCTACCTGATCCTGCAAGCGGAAGGCACGTTCGACGTGAATACGGTGTTCGCGGGCATCGTCGTGCTGACGGCGTTCGCGCTGGTGCTGGACTACATCGTCGGCATCGGTGAAAAGCGCCTGATGAAGTGGCAGCCCAAATCGGGCGAAACCGAAAAGCTGTAGCCCGGCTGTCCGGCGGCGGCACATCAGCCGCCGCACGGGCGGGCCAGGGAGCTCAGGCCCGCAGCGCCTGCCGGCTGTGCAGCCAGGCTGTCAGGCTGTCAAAGGCGTCACGGGCGCCTTGCAGGGCATGGGCCTCGCTTCCCTGGGCCCCGGCCTCGCTGTCCAGATACTGCAGAAACGCTTTCCACATCGGCCCCACCTGTTCGCCGTAGCCACGCAGATAGCGCAGCGGCAGGGCAGGAGTGACGTCGGCCAGGTGCTTGGCCAGGAAGCGTCCGCCCAATTGCGACCCCTCCACCACGTAGGCCACACCCAAGGCGTAAGCGTTCGCCGCATCCACGCGAGGCGCATCCGCGCATTGCGGCACAGGCGCGGCATCCCCGGCATCGGCCAGATCGGCGCGGATCCAGTCGCTCTTGCCCGCACGTGTGCCGGCTTGCAGGCTGTCCGGCCAGTCCAATTGCCAGAGCCGCTGCTCCAGCGGTTCCAGCCAGCCCAGCAAGGCGCGCAGGTAATTCAGATAATCGGCGCGGTCCACGTCGCCGCTGGTCAGGGCCAGGCCCTGGTCCAGCGTTTCGTGCCTGTCACGCGTGCCTTCTCGAAGCACCTGATGAACGGGGGAAATCATGTCGGCCACTCACTTGTCGAGGGTGGGGGCAGGCAGGTGCAGCGTCCAATGATGCGTTTGACGCTCCAGGCGCCAGCCTGATGCGGCCGCAAGAAGGTCGACTTCCTGCGGATCGAAAGCGGTGGGCTGGACTTCGCTGAAGTCCGCAGCCGCGGAGAAACGGGCGTGCCAGGCATCCGCCTGTGAAAAATCCAGCGTCAGCGACGCGCCGGCGGGCAGCGCCGGCAGCAGGCACAGCAACCACGCCAGCAGCAGGTAGCGCGACGCGAATTGCGCCAACTGCACCGCGGCGATGTCTTCGGACCAGGTGACGCTGCGCCCGGACAGCAGCAGGTGCGAGAACATGAGCTTACGGCATTCACACAGCAAGGCCTCGGCCGATGTGGACGCGTTTTGGTCGACCAGCCACTGATCCAGGTCGCGAACGATGGCGACGCTGTCTTCGAGCATGCCCGTCAGATCGCCGGCCAGCCTGTGGCAACGTTGTTGCAGGGCGTCGGGGCTGGCGCCTTCAGGACTCTGGCGCAACATGGCGGCCGCCAGCGTGGCGTTCGAGAGCGGGCCGACCACCTCGTGGCGAAGCACGGGAAAGACCTGGGCCAGCACCTTCAGGCGCACGCCGTGCGCGGCCAGGGTTTGCAGGAGCGTTGGGGTCGGCATCGGGGTTGCCACGCTAATGCGCCTGGCGCAGGATGGCCAGCAGCGCGTCGGGGTCGGCGGGCTTTTCGATCCAGCCGTTGAACATGCTGTCGGTGTCGTCGCGCCGTTCCTGGCGGGCCAGTCCGCTCAGCGCATAGATGCGGGGAGGACTGCCGCGTGCGCGCAGCTTGGCGGCCAGCTCGTAGCCGTCCATGTCGGGCAGCAGGATGTCCACCAGCACGGCCTCGGGGGCAAAGCTGTCGGCCAGTTCCAGGGCGGCTTCGCCGGTGGCGGCGCACCGCGTTTCCACGCCCGAAAGCGCCAGGAACTCGGCAAGCAGCTCCGAGCCCATTTCATTATCGTCAACCAGCAGGACGCGAATCGCGCGCACGTCGTTCAAAAGGGTACCTCCAGAAATCAAAGGGCGGGCGCATCGCGCAGGTCGCGCGGCAGCGTCACCGTGAAAATGACCAGGCCGTCGCGGCATTCGACCGCGATCTCGCCATCATGGTCGCGCACGACCTGATCGGCGATGTACAGGCCCAGTCCCAGGCCATTGCGGTTCCGCGAATGGCCCATCGACTCGGGTTTGAAAGGCGAAAACAGGTGCGTCAGCACCTCTTCCGCGATCGGCGCGCCGTGGTTCACGACACGCAATTCGATATTGTCGCCTACCTGCCGTGCCAGCACATGGATGGGCTGGCGCGGGGCGCCGTGCTGGCGTGCATTGCTCATCAGGTTGGTCACGACCTGGGCGATGCGGTCGGTATCAGCCATCAGTTCCAGGCCGGGCGCCACCTCGGGCTCGATGCGCAACCCAGGATAGGCCTGCCGCTTTTCATCGATCAGGCCGTTGACCAGATCGCTCAGGTTGCACAACCGCTTCTCGATGCCCAGCCCCATGCCGCCCTGCAGGCGGGACAGGTCCAGTACCTGCGAGATCAGCCGTTGCATCCGGCCGCTGGAATACCGGATGCGTTCGCCCATGCGGGCCCCGGAATCCGTCTTGGACAACAGCGTGGCGGCCATGGAGATGGACTGCAGCGGGTCACGCAGGTCGTGGCCCAGCATGGCCAGCAGCGCGGTGCGCGCGCGGTCCACGTCAGCGGCGCGGCTGGTCGCGATGTGGGACAGTTCGTCGCGCAGGTTGTCGGCGGCCTCCCGTTCGGCGGGCAGCCAAGTCGTGCAGGTGTTGCGCACGACTTCGCGCCAGGCATCGAACGAGCCGCGGGGAGTCAGGCGCGGCCCCAGATTGCCGACGGTGTACTGCTTTTCCGGCTTTCCGCCCCACACCAGCGTTTCGATCTGTTCTTTGCGCAGCCAGATCAGCCAGCCGTTGTTCATGGGGTCGAACTTGCAGGCCAGCAGCCCGGCGTAGGGCACCAGGTCGGTCTGCAGGTCAGGATAGTCGCGGGCGATGTTGTCGGTATGCACCAGGCGCTGGCCGCTTTGGTCCAGCGCGCACAGGATGCCGGCCAGTTCGCCGCGCGGCGCGATGCCGCCGAACACGGTAACGCTGTTGCCCCACAAGCAGAGCGCGGCGTCGTTCGGGATCAGCGAGGCGGGCGTCGTGGGGCCGGCGGACAGAGCCAGGTGCAGGTTTTCTGATGCGGATACCCGTTCGGCCAGTTCGCTGACCAACGCTGCATTGCGGCGCATTTCACCGGCGCGTTCGCTGCCTTCGAAATTGGCCAGCGCGGCCGACAGCACCTGAGCCAGCGCTTCGCAGGCCTGGCGGGCCGGGTAGGGGATCGGGCGCGGCGAATGATGGTGGCAGGCAATCATGCCCCACAGCCGGCCGCCGATGACGATCGACAGGCTCATCGACGCTTGCACGCCCATGTTCGCCATGTATTCCAGATGGATCGGCGACACGCTGCGCAACGCGGAAAAGCTCATGTCCAGCGGCTGCGGGTCGGTGCCGGGCGCACCCAGCACGCGGATCGGCGTATAGCGCGCGTCGGCGATCTGGCGCAGGGTGTTGACGGTGTACAGGCGGCGCGCCTGCGCCGGGATGTCGCCGGCCGGATAGCGCCGGCCCACCCAGTCCTCCAGCGACTCGTGGCGTTGCTCGGCCACGATCTCGCCGCTGTCGTCGGGGTGGAATCGGTACGCCATGACGCGGTCGAAACCCGTGGCGCGGCGCACTTCGCGCACGGCGCTTTCCAGCAGGCCCTGGATGTCGCGCTGGTGGCGCACCCGTTCAATACTGCGGTAGATGCGCGCCGGGTCGGCGATGCCCGCCTCCTCGACCCGCAATTCCAGTTCGATGATCGTCAGGCCGTCGACGTTGCGGTGGCCGATCACGTCGTACGTGGCGTGATTCAGCGCAATGGTCAGCGGGTCGAAGATGGGGTCGGGATTGCCCAGCCAGACGGCCAGGTAATGGGCCAGCGCAGGCGGCAGCGCGCCGGGGGCGCACGGCTGGCCGAGTGTCAGCGGCGCACCCAGCACGTCCGGCGCGTTTTCACTGGCGAAGCGCAAGTTGCCGTCTGCGTCGAATGCAATCAGCGCGCCCAGCGGCTGGATGGCGCCCGGTACATGTATCGGTTCGCTATCGCAGTTCGCGAGCGTGACGGGCGGGACGGATTGGGTGGGCGCATTCATTCTGGGTATATACCGGGGACGCGCAATGTGCTGTCATTATGTCAAATATATTGTATGAATGTGTGCATTTGCGGCCCCGTCACCTATATGGAGTTCCCATGGCCCGTCTTCCCTACGCCGATTTGACTCATCCCGACGCACGGCCCCTGGTCGATCGCATCGTTGCCGAGCGCGGCAGCGTCCTGCACCTGTATCAGATGCTGCTGCATAGCCCGGCGGTAGCAGGCGGCTGGTTGAACTACCTCACCTCGATCCGCCAGCTGAGCACGCTGCCTGGCGATCTGCGCGAACTGGTGATCATGCGCGTGGCGGCGATCAACGGCGCACCGTACGAGGCTGACCAGCATGCGCCGATCGCGCTGAAAGAGGGCGTTTCGCAAGCGCAGCTGGATGCGTTGGACGCCTGGGAAGACTCGGACCTGTTCAGCGAACGCGAAAAAGCCGTGCTGGCCTACACCGATGCGATGACCCGCCAGGTGCAGGTGCCGGAACCGGTGTTCCAGGCGGCGCGGGCGGCGATGGGGTCGGAAAAGCTCGTCGTCGAGCTGACCGCGACGGTCGCGGCATACAACATGGTGTCGCGCTTCCTGGAAGCGCTACAGGTGCATTCGCACGACCACCGCTAGGGCGGTAGGGAAAGGGGGCGCGTGCCAGCGAAGGCCCGCGGCCCCGGATTCGCCTTAGCTGCGTTGTGCCTCGATCAGCGCGTCCAGCTTGATCGCGTCCGCCACGAACAGGCGGATGCCTTCCGACAGTTTCTCTGTGGCCATGGCGTCGTCGTTGAGCAGGGTGCGGAACGTGATTTCGTCCGACCCGATGCGAGCGATGGGTTCGCCCGTGTCGTCGGCGCGCAATTGCGCAGGCACGTCGCCCGGCGTGCTGGCCAACTGGTTCAGCAGGTCAGGGCTGATCGTCAGCAGGTCGCAGCCCGACAGCGCCACGATTTGTCCCGCATTGCGGAAGCTGGCGCCCATGATCTCGGTGGGGATGCCGTGCTGCTTGTAGTAGCGGTAGATGCGCGTCACGGACTGCACGCCCGGGTCCCGCGCGCCGGCGTTGTCGGCTTCCACCCAGGACGCGCCGGCACTTTTCTTGTACCAATCGTAGATGCGGCCGACAAAGGGCGAGATCAGCTGCACGTTCGCGTCGGCGCAGGCCACGGCCTGGGGCAGGGAAAACAGCAACGTCAGGTTGCAGCGCACGCCTTCGGCCTGCAAGGCGCGGGCGGCCTGGATGCCTTCCCAGGTGGATGCGATCTTGATCAGAACGCGCTCGCGCGGCACGCCGGCGGCTTCATACAGCGCGATCAGCCCCCGGGCCCGTTCGATGGTGGCGCGGGTGTCGAACGACAGGCGGGCATCCACCTCGGTCGACACGCGCCCCGGCACGATGTTCAGGATGGCGCGGCCGAAGGCGACCAGCAGGCGGTCCACGAGCTCGGGCGTCGAGGCGCCGCCATGGTCGCGCGCCGTCTTTTCCAGCAGCGGGCGGTAGGCGTCCTGCTGGACGGCTTTAAGAATAAGGGACGGATTGGTGGTGGCGTCCGTGGGACGCAACGCCTTCATCGCTTCGAAATCCCCGGTGTCGGCGACAACGGTGGTGTGATTGCGCAGGGCGTCAAGTTGGCTGGACATGGACAGATACGGCTCACAACGGCAAGGGTTGAAGGTGTCCCTAGCGTATCACTGCCGCTTGCGACGTGCTGTCAGCCAAAGGCCTGCCCTGGGCTCAACCCTAAGCGCGATGGCGCGACACCGCGGGCCGAAAGGGGTAAATCACCGATTCCGGCCTTATTTGGCGCGGTTCTCCGGGAAAAACGCCGGGTCAAGGTATAATCCGAAGGTTTGATTATCGATTCTAAAACCGGGGTTTACTGTGCTGCCGCAACTTTTTCCCGAGGGGATCAACCGCTTCCCTCCTGCAATTCTGGCTCTGGCGGACGGTACCATTTTTCGAGGCGTGTCGATCGGTGCGCACGGGGCTACCGTTGCCGAAGTGGTGTTCAACACCGCGATGACCGGGTACCAGGAAATTCTCACCGATCCCAGCTATAGCGGTCAGATCGTCACGCTGACCTATCCGCACATTGGCAACACCGGCGTCAACGCCGAAGACGTGGAAGCCAATCGCGTCTATGCCGCCGGATTGGTGGTCCGCGACTGTCCTGCCCGCGTGTCGAACTTCCGTTCCACGCAATCCCTGCCCGACTATCTGGCCGCGCAGGGCATCGTCGCCATTTCCGGCATCGACACCCGCAAGCTCACGCGCATCCTGCGTGAAAAAGGCGCCCAGGGCGCCTGCATCTTCGTCGGCACCGACGCCGAGCGCGCCGTTGAACTGGCTCGCGGCTTTGGCGGCATGGCCGGCCAGGACCTGGCCCGCGAAGTGTCGGTCAAGACCAGCAGCGAATGGACTGAAGGCACATGGGAGCTGGGCAAGGGTTTCGCGAAGCCCGACCAGTCCAAGTTCCACGTCGTGGCCTATGACTTCGGCATCAAGACCAACATCCTGCGCCTGCTGGCCGACCGCGGCTGCCGCCTGACCTTGGTGCCGGCGCAAACCAGCGCCGAAGAAGTCCTGAAGCTCAATCCTGATGGCGTGTTCCTGTCCAACGGCCCCGGCGACCCCGAGCCCTGCGACTACGCGATCACCGCCACGCGCACGTTCCTGGACAAGAAACTGCCGGTGTTCGGTATCTGCCTGGGCCACCAGATCATGGGCCTGGCCGTGGGCGGCAAGACGCTCAAGATGAAGACGGGCCACCACGGCGCGAACCACCCCGTGCAGGACCTCCAGTCCAAGCGCGTGTTCATCACGAGCCAGAACCACGGCTTCGCGGTCGACGCCGCCAGCCTGCCGGCCAATGCGCGCGTCACGCACGTGTCGCTGTTCGACGGCACCCTGCAGGGCTTCGAGCTCACCGACCGCCCGGCCTTCTGCTTCCAGGGTCACCCCGAAGCCAGCCCGGGTCCGCACGACATCCTTGAACTGTTCGACAAGTTCATCGCCCTGATGTCCGGCCAAAAGTAAAGATTGCATCATGCCCAAGCGTACAGACCTAAAAAGCATACTCATCATCGGCGCCGGCCCCATCATCATCGGGCAGGCCTGCGAATTCGACTATTCCGGCGCACAGGCTTGCAAGGCGCTCAAGGCCGAGGGTTACCGCACCATCCTGGTGAACAGCAACCCCGCCACGATCATGACGGACCCGGAAACGGCCGACGTCACCTACATCGAGCCCATCACCTGGCAAGCCGTCGAAAAGATCATCGAGCGTGAAAAGCCCGATGCGCTGCTGCCGACCATGGGCGGCCAGACCGCGCTGAACTGCGCGCTGGACCTGGCCCACCACGGCGTGCTGAAAAAGCACAACGTGGAACTGATCGGCGCCAACGAGCACGCCATCGAAAAGGCCGAAGACCGCCAGAAGTTCAAGCAGGCCATGACCGACATCGGCCTGGAATCGGCCAAGTCGGGCGTGGCCCACAGCATGGACGAAGCCTGGGAAGTGCAGCGCCGCATCGCGGCTGAAGTCGGCACCTCGGGTTTCCCGGCCGTGATCCGCCCCAGCTTCACGATGGGTGGCTCGGGCGGCGGCATCGCCTACAACGCCGAAGAATTCGAAACCATCTGCCGCCGCGGCCTGGAAGCTTCGCCGACCAGCGAACTGCTGATCGAAGAGTCGCTGTTGGGCTGGAAGGAATTCGAGATGGAAGTGGTCCGCGACAAGGCGGACAACTGCATCATCGTCTGCTCGATCGAAAACCTGGACCCGATGGGCGTGCACACCGGTGACTCGATCACCGTGGCGCCGGCCCAGACGCTGACCGACAAGGAATACCAGATCATGCGTAATGCATCGATCGCGGTGTTGCGCGAGATCGGCGTGGATACGGGTGGTTCGAACGTGCAGTTCGCGGTCAACCCGCGCGACGGCCGCATGATCGTCATCGAGATGAACCCCCGCGTGTCGCGTTCGTCGGCGCTGGCCTCCAAGGCCACCGGCTTCCCCATCGCCAAGGTCGCCGCGCGCCTGGCCGTGGGCTACACGCTGGACGAGCTCAAGAACGAAATCACCGGCGGCGCAACACCCGCCTCGTTCGAACCGTCGATCGACTACGTCGTCACCAAGGTGCCGCGTTTCGCGTTCGAGAAATTCCCCACCGCCGACGCGCGCCTGACCACCCAGATGAAGTCCGTGGGTGAAGTCATGGCCATCGGCCGCACCTTCCAGGAATCGTTCCAGAAGGCGCTGCGTGGTCTGGAAGTCGGTGTCGACGGCCTGAACCAGAAGACGACCGACCGCGAAAAGCTGCAAGTCGAACTGGGCGAGCCCGGTCCGGAACGCATCTGGTACGTGGGCGATGCCTTCGCGCAAGGCTTCACGCTGGACGAAGTGCACAACATCACGCACATCGACCCGTGGTTCCTGTCGCAGATCAAGGAAATCGTCGACATCGAACTGGCGCTGGAACAAAAGACGCTGGCCGACCTGGACTACGCCACCCTGTGGGAACTGAAGCGCCGCGGTTTCTCTGACCGTCGCCTGGCTTTCCTGCTGGACTCAGCTGAATCCGAAGTGCGCAAGCTGCGTCACCAGCTGAACGTGCGCCCGGTCTACAAGCGCGTCGACACCTGCGCCGCCGAATTCGCCACCCGCACCGCCTACATGTACTCCACGTACGAGGAAGAGTGCGAATCCGCGCCCACCGATCGCAAGAAGATCGTGGTGCTGGGCGGCGGCCCGAACCGGATCGGCCAGGGCATCGAATTCGACTATTGCTGCGTGCATGCCGCGCTGGCGCTGCGCGAAGACGGGTACGAGACCATCATGGTCAACTGCAACCCGGAAACCGTGTCCACCGATTACGACACCTCCGACCGTCTGTACTTCGAGCCGCTGACGCTGGAAGACGTGCTGGAAATCGTCCACAAGGAAAACCCGGTCGGCATGATCGTCCAGTACGGCGGCCAGACCCCGTTGAAGCTGGCGCGCGCCCTGGAAGCCAACGGCGTGCCGATTATCGGCACCAGCCCGGAATCCATCGACGTCGCCGAAGACCGCGAGCGTTTCCAGAAGCTGTTGAACAAGCTTGGCCTGCGCCAGCCTCCCAACCGCACCGCGCGCACCGAAGGCGAGGCCCTGGCCCACGCCACCGAAATCGGCTATCCCCTGGTCGTTCGCCCCAGCTACGTGCTGGGCGGCCGCGCCATGGAAATCGTGCACGAGCAGCAAGACCTCGAGCGCTACATGCGCGAGGCCGTGAAAGTCAGCAATGACTCGCCCGTGCTGCTGGATCGCTTCCTGAACAACGCCACCGAAGTGGACGTGGACTGCCTGGCCGACGGCGAAACCGTCTTCATCGGCGGCGTCATGGAACACATCGAACAGGCCGGGGTGCACTCGGGCGACTCGGCTTGCAGCCTGCCCCCTTACTCGCTGTCGGCGGAAGTCATCGCCGAGATCAAGCGCCAGACCACGATGATGGCCAAGGCCTTGAACGTCAGCGGCCTGATGAACGTGCAGTTCGCGATTCAGGGCGGCGACGTCTACGTGCTGGAAGTGAACCCGCGCGCATCGCGCACGGTGCCGTACGTGTCCAAGGCCACCGGCCTGCAACTGGCCAAGATCGCCGCGCGCGCCATGGCCGGCCAGACGCTGGCGGCGCAAGGCATCACGAAGGAAGTCGTGCCGCCTTACTTCTCGGTCAAGGAAGCCGTGTTCCCGTTCGTGAAGTTCCCGGGCGTGGACACCATCCTGGGCCCGGAAATGAAGTCGACCGGCGAAGTGATGGGCGTGGGCATGAGCTTCGGCGAAGCCTTCGTGAAGTCGCAGCTGGCTGCTGGCGTGCGCCTGCCGGATTCCGGCACGGTGTTCATCAGCGTGAAGAACCAGGACAAGCCCCGCGCCGTGGAAGTGGCGCGCGGCCTGCACGCACTGGGCTTCAAGCTGGTCGCCACGCGCGGCACGGCCGCCGAGATCGAAGCGGCCGGCATTCCGGTGCAAGTGGTCAACAAGGTCACCGAAGGCCGTCCGCACATCGTCGACATGGTGAAGAACGGCGAAATCGCGCTGGTCATCAACACGGTCGAAGAGCGTCGCAACGCCATCGTTGATTCGCGCACCATCCGTACCCAGTCGCTGGCGGCTCGCGTCACCTTCTTCACCACCATCGCCGGCGCCCGCGCCGCGGTCGAGGGCATGCAGTATCTGCGCCAGGGCCTGGGCCTGCAGGTGTATCCGTTGCAGGATCTGCACGCATCGCTGTTGAAGAACTGAAGCGAAAAGCGGGCGCGCGGCTTGAAGCCAGCCGCGCACGCTTGATGTAGGATGCCGGGGCGGCCCTTGTTAAAGAGGGTCGCCCCTTTTTCATCTCTGCTTACGACGATCCATGAACCGAGTCTTCATTACCGGCGCCAGCAGTGGCCTGGGCCGCGCCTTGGCGCAGCAGTACGCCGCAGCGGGCGCCACGCTGGGCTTGCTGGGCCGGCGCGAAGACGCGCTGCGCGAATTGGCGGACAGCCTGCCGGGCGAACATCGCTGCTACGCGGTGGACGTGCGCGACCGCGCCGCGTTGCACGCGGCGGCGGCGGATTTCATCGCGTTCTGCCAGGGCAGGGTGGACGTGGTCATCGCCAGCGCCGGCATCAGCGCGGGCACGCTGACCGAGCACGGCGAAGACTATGACGTGTTCAAAGCCATCGTCGACACCAATCTGCTGGCTACGGTCGCGACCTTCGAGCCGTTCGTGGGCGCCATGCGGGTGGCGGGTGCTGGCCGGCTGGTGGGCATCGCCAGTGTGGCCGGCGTGCGCGGCCTGCCGGGCGCGGGCGCGTACAGCGCGTCCAAGTCCGCGGTGGTGACCTACTGCGAAAGCCTGCGGCTGGAGTTGGCGGCGGACGGCATCCGGGTCGTGACGATCGCCCCCGGCTACATCAAGACCGCCATGACGGCGAAGAACCCGTATTCGATGCCCTTCCTGATGGAAGCCGACGCCTTTGCGCAACGCGCGCATGCGGCGATCGAGCGTGGCACGTCGTATCAGGTGATTCCGTGGCAGATGGGCGTGGTGGCCAAGCTGATGCGCCTGCTGCCCAACGCCGTGTATGACAAGCTGGCGCGCAACGCGCCGCGCAAGCCGCGTAAGGCGGGATAAGCCCCGCTTTACGCTTCGGGCG
Organism: Achromobacter sp. FW305-C-13; assembly: GCF_058783475.1. Lineage (NCBI taxonomy): Bacteria > Pseudomonadati > Pseudomonadota > Betaproteobacteria > Burkholderiales > Alcaligenaceae > Achromobacter > Achromobacter sp. FW305-C-13. The sequence goes on from NZ_JBYSYN010000002.1 coordinate 1,539,413, forward strand.
CTTGCCGGTTACGGCACTACGTCGTCGCCGACTTCATCGGCCACGTGCCCCACATCGCCCCAGTCCAGCACTTCCCATTTGCGGCCCTGCACGCCGACGCGATTGATGCTGACGTTCAGCAACGCGGCATCTCGCGGCGCGTTCAGCGGCACGCCCGACGCATGGCGCCAGATGATGTCCAGCACGCCGCCGTGCGTGAACAGCAGGATGCGTTCGCCGTCGTGGCGGCTGGCGATGTCGTCCACGGTGGAGATCACGCGCGACTGGAACTGGCCCAGCGTTTCACCACCATCCAGCGGGCGCAACGGGTCACGGCTTTTCCAGGCGGCCGCGGCCTCGGGGGCCTGCACGTCGATACGGTCGTGGTCCAGGCCTTCCAGCACGCCAAAGCCGCGCTCGCGGATGCCGGGCTCCACGCGTACGCGCAGGCCCAGCTGTTCGGACACGGGCACGGCGGTCGCGTGGGCGCGTTGCAGGTCGCTGCTGTAGATGGCGTGAATCGGCGTGTGTCGAGCCTCTTCACGCAGACGCGCGGCCAGCAGGCTGGCCTGATTGACGCCGAATTCGTTCAGGGGGATGTCTTGCCAGCCTTGCAGGCGGCGCTGGCGGTTCCAGTCGGTTTCGCCATGGCGGATGAACCAGATTTCAGTCATTGGGGTCGTGATGCGGAGTAAGGCTTAAAGCTGGGCCGGCGTGATCGCCGCGCGCGGCTTCCAGATGGTTTGAATGATCGAGCTTAACGCGACCAGCGCGGGCTCGCTAGCGCGCTCGTAGGGCAGGATGAAGCCTAGCATGGCGTCCACGCGGGCCTGGCCCCACACGATGAAATCGTTGGACGCGGCGCCGGCCAGGGCGGTTTCCTCGCGCAGCAGCGCGCAGCCCGCGCCGGCGCGCACCAGCGCATCCAGGTTGGCCTGGTCGTCGTGCTGCATGATGATGCGCGGCGACAGGCCGTGGCGTTCGAACATGTCGCGCAGCAACAGATGGGTGTGGCAGCCGGACGGTCCGTCCAGCCAGGGCAGTTGCGCCACTTCCCGCCAGCCGCCGCGCTTGAGCACCGCGGCATGTTCCTTCGGCATGGCGATGCGGTAGCGCACGCTGCGTAAAGGCAGCCACAGCACGCCCCGCGGCGGGTTGGCGGCAATGGTCAGTGCGGCGGGAAGGCGGCCCGTGCTGACCTGTTCGGCCAGCGTGGCGGCAGGTAGCGTCTGGGTCTTCAGTTCCACCAGCGGCAGCCGCTGGTTCACGGCGGAGGCCAATTCGCCCAGGCGCAGGAAATCCGGCATTTCGCTGGGCACGCCCAGTTCCACCACCCCGTGCAGGCTGCCTTGCAGTTGCTGCGCTTCGGATTTGAGTTGCGCGCCCAGCACCAGCAGGGATTCCGCCGTGGGCAACAACACTTCGCCCGCCTTGGCCAGCGCCAGCCGCCCGCCACTGCGGTCGAACAGCGCCACGCCCAGGCTCTGCTCCAGCGCCTTGATCTGCGCGGTGACCGCAGGCTGGGTCAGCGACAGCGCTTCGGCCGCCTTCGTCAGGTTACCCAGCCGGGCGACCGTGACGAAGGCGCGGATCTGATAGATTTCCATGGCCGCAAGTTTAGGCCGCGAGCAGCCGGACTTGGGTAGGTTCCAACCCGATCGAAACCGGCGCGCCGGCAGGGAAGGGCGACAGCCCGGCCAGGTGCGACTGATCCGCGGTCAGCCGCTGTTCGCCGATCAGCACCTGATAGCGCGTGAATTCGCCCAGGAATTCGCTGCTTTCGACAACGCCCGGCAGCCAGACGTAGCGCGCGTCGCCCAAGCCGTCGGCCATTTCGATCTGCACCGTGTGGGGCCGGAAGCTGGCCGCCAGCCGCGATGCCGCCGGCGCCTCGGCGGTCAGCGGCAAGTGCAGGTCGCCGATGCCTTCCACCGCCAGCACCACGCTGCCGCTCGTGCGCTCGCGCACATCGCCTTCCAGCACGTTCATCGTGCCCACGAAGTTGGCGACGAAGCGGTTCACCGGATAGTCGAACAGCGTGCTGGGCGCGCCGATCTGCTGCACCACGCCGTGGTCCAGCACGGCCATGCGGTCGGCTGTGGTCATCGCCTCTTCCTGGTCGTGCGTGACGAAGATGGTGGTGATGCCCAGCCGCCGCTGCAAACTAAGCAAGTCCTGGCGCATCTGCACGCGCAGCTTCTTGTCCAGGTTGGACAGGGGCTCGTCCAACAGCAGCACCTGCGGCTCGATGACGATGGTACGGGCCAGCGCCACGCGCTGCTGTTGCCCGCCGGACAACTGGTTGGGGCGGCGCTTGCCGTATTGCGACAGGCCCACGAGCTCCAGCGCCGCTTCCACCTTGGCGCGGATCTCCGCCTTTGGCAGCTTGCGCTCGACCAGGCCGAAGGCCACGTTGTCCCACACCGTCATGTGCGGCCACAGCGCGTAGTTCTGGAACACCATGCCGATGTTGCGGTCCCAGGGCGGCGTGCCGCTGATGTCCTTGCCGTCCACCAGCAACTGCCCCGCGCTATGCCGGTTGAAGCCGGCGATCAGCCGCAGCAGCGTGGACTTGCCCGACCCCGACGGCCCCAGCAGGGCGAAGAACTCGCCGGGCTCGATGTTGATGTTCACATCCTTGAGCACTTCTGTCTTGCCATACGACAGGCGGATGTTGCGGCATTCGACGCTGACTTTCTTCATGCGGATTCCCCTTCATTGCGTGCCGGACGCTGGCGCGACTGCGCGCGCTCCACCAGCAAGTGCGATACATACATGCCGATGGCCACCGCGGCCACCGCCAGCACGCCGAGAGCGGCGCCCGGGCCCCGGCCCGCCGCGCTTTGCATATACAGATAGATGCCGTAGCTCATGGGCGCCTGGCTGTCTTTCGTGACCAGCATGATGGTGGCCGACAGTTCTACTGCGGCCGTCACGAAGCTGGTTACGAAGCCCGCCAGCATGCCGCCGGCCATCAAGGGCACCACCACGCGCCGTATCGTGCTCATGCGGGTGGCGCCCAGCGATTGCGCCGCCTCTTCCAGCGAGACGTTGATCTGCTGCAGGGACGCCACGCATGACCGCAGCGCGTAGGGCAGCCGCCTGACTGAGTACGCGATCATGATGATGATCCACGACGAAGTCAGCAAGGTGCCGGTACCGGGCAGCTCGATGCCGCGGAACGTGCGCAAAAAACCGATCGCCAGCACGATGCCAGGAATCGCCAGTGCGGCCGATGCCATGAAGTCCAGCCATTGGCGCGCCGGCAGGCGGGTGCGCAGCATCAGGTAGGCGATGGCAGTGCCCAGGATGACGTCCACCCCCGCCGCCAGTCCGCAATAGAGCAGGGTGTTGGCGATCATGCCCTGGGACTCGGAGAATACCGCCGAGTAATGGGCCAGCGTATAACCGTCAGGCAGCGGTGCGAAGCTCCAGACGCTGGCCAGTGACAACAGCAGCACGCCCATGTGCGGCGACAGCACCAGCATCAGCACCAGGATGATCCACCCATAGGCCAGCACGCTTTCCACCGGGCGCAGCTTGCGCTTCTGGATGGAGTTGCCGCCCTTTTGCAGGGTGGAGTAGTCGCGGCCCTTGAGCACGCGCGCCGACAGCCACAGCGCCAGGATCGAGAACGCGATCATGATCACGCTGATCACATACCCCAGCGGGTCTTCCAGCCCCACCTGCGTGATGCGCAGATAGGCCTGCGGGGCCAGCATGTTGGTCGTGCCCAGCACCAATGGCGTGCCCAGGTCGTCGAACACTTTGACGAACACCAGCGATGTGCCAGCCACATACCCCGGCAACGCCAGCGGGAAGATCACGCGACGGAACAGGCGGAACCCGCGCGAGCCCAGGTTGAAGGCGGCTTCCTCCATGGCACCGTCGATGTTGCGCAGCGCCACGACGAGGTTCATCAGGATGAACGGGAAGTAATGCAGGGCCTCAACGAAGATGACGCCATTCAGCCCTTCCATGAACGGGATCGTGAAGCCGAACCAATCGTTCAGCAGCAGGTTGACGCTGCCCGAGCGGCCGAAGATCAGCTGCATCGCGACCGCGCCCACGAAGGGCGGCATGATCAGCGGCAGCACGCCGAGCGTCTGGATGATCAGCGCGCCGCGGAATTCGAAGCGCACGGTAAAGTACGCCAGCGGAACGGCGATCAGCGACGCCAGCAGCGCCGACCAGCCCGCGACGTACAGGCTGTTGAAAAAGGCTTCCTTCATCAGCGGCTGGTTGAAGAACGCGCCGAAGTGGCCCATCGTGAGGCTGCCGTCGGCGTTCACGAAGGCGCTGTAGAACACCGTGCCCACGGGCACGGCCAGGAAAAGCAGCAGAAAGCCGAACACCAGCAGCGCCGTCAATACGGGGCCGGCGGGCAGGCGTGAGTGGCCCGAAGAATTCATCGAGATTCCCGAAATCGTTGCCAGGGGACCGCGGCGCGGCGCACGGGAGCTGTCCCGTGCCCTGCCGCGCGCGTCATGCGGGTTAGAGCGCTGCGGCCTGTTTGGCCAGCTTGACGGCTTCTTCGTAGTTCGCCTTGGACTTGCCGTTCCACTCGCCTTCCAGCTGGGTGATCTGCTGGTTCACGGCCGCGTCCTTCTTGTTGCCGGCGAAGATCGCCAGGAAGGCCGGGTCGGCGGCTTTCTTGCCGTCGACCAGCGGGGCCCACGTCAGCTTGCGGGCCTGCGCCAGCAGCTCGGCGGCGCGGCCGCTTTTGGCCTTGTCGCCCAGCTTGGCTTCGGCGTCGTAGATCGCCTTGGTGGCGGCCTGCAGTTCCTTCAGGCGGAACGTAACGGTCTGGTCGTACAGCGATTGCACGACGTAGTAGCGCGTCTGCGACAGGTCGGCGTTGAACTGCACCTTGCTGCGCTTGGCAATCTCGGCCGGGTCGGGATAGCCCGCCGGCACCTTGCCGGCCAGCGCCGAATACGGCAGCACCGGCAGCCGCGAGATCTTCGGTTCAAGCAGCAGTTCCTGGCCGGCCTGGCTGAGCGTGAAGGCAATGAACTTCTTGCCCTCCTCGGTGTTCTTCGCGCCTTCGATCAGCGCGATGTTGGCAGGCACGATGGCGGTTTCGGACGGGTAGACGAATTCGACCGGGAACTTGGAATACTTGCTGGACAGGCCGAAGAAGTCGATGACCGGGCCGGCGCCGAATTGGCCGTTGTTCACGCCGTCCGGCACCCCGAACGACCGTTCGGTGACGGCGCTGCTGTTGCCGGACATGCGCAGCAAGGTGCTCCAGCCCTCATCCCACCCTTCGCCCTGCAGGATGGTCTCCACGGTCAGGTGCATCGTGCCCGAGCGCGACGGCGAGGTGATCCCGACGTGACCGAACCACTGCGGCGACAACAGGTCCTTCCATTCCACGGGGGCGGGAATCTTGTGCGCCGCGATATAGCGTGTGTTGTAGACGATGCCGTAGCCCGCCAGCGCCTGCCCCAGGTACATGCCGCCCGGGTCGTTGATAGGGTAGTTGCCGATCTTGTCCGGCACGTCCTTGTTCGCCACGTCGGACGACTTGGCCAGTAGTTTGTCGCGGCCCAGCACTTCGAAGGCGTCCGGCGCGCTGGCCCAGAACACTTCGGGACGCTGGCCGGCGGGCGTTTCGCGCACATAGGCGATGCCCGACACCGTATTCTTGTTCAGGATTTCCAGCGTGATGCCGGGATTGGCCTTTTCAAAGGCGCTCTTGTAGGCCTGGGTCAGGTCTTTGGGAAACGACGTGATGACCGTGACGGTGCCGGCCAGGGCCGGTGCCGCGCAGGCGGCCAGCAGGGCTCCTGCAAGGGCTGTGCGCATTGCATGCATGGTTTGTCTCCGTAGTTTTTGATTTGTCCGGAGACAGTAATGTCTGACCTGCTATGCGTCCAATCAGAAATTTTGATGCGCGTCATCAGTGCGGGCGCCGGAGAGCCGGCACCCGCCGTCGCTTGTCAGGCCGTCGTCGAGACGCCGCCTTTCGCGGCGCGCGCCTGCTGCACCATCACTTGCGCGATCTGGTCTTGGATCTGCACCGCCTGCGCATTCAGCGCCAGGAGCTGCTGCGCCTTCATTTCCTCGGACATCCCGCTGGCCTTGACCTTGGCGATCATGTCCATGACCCGCTTGAGCTGCTTTTGCAGTTCCTTGATCTGGCGGGTGTATGCGTCGTCGTTGGAGGTGTCCTCGGTGGCGCTCGTGGCGCCCACGCCCATCCCGCCCGGCGCATTGACGCGGATCTTGCCGTCCGCGGTGAGTGAGGTCGCGTCGCCGCCCGTGGCCGACTTGGCTTCCTTGTTGGCCTGGATCCGTTCGGCCCACAGGTCGGCCAGCGGGTTGTTCCGGGAGATGCCGTTGATGGGGGTGGTCGCCATGCTTGCTCCTGCTGCCAAGTTGGATTTCGGGGTTTCCACTAGTACGGCATTCTGGCGGCAAACTTAAACGTTGCCGCCCCTTCGCGGCCCCCTTTACACTGGCGCCCGCTCATACCCAACACCTATTTTGGGAAACCCATGTCCAATTCTTATTTTCCGCGCTGGCGCCTGGCGGACGACGCCGAGCCGGGCGTCATCATTGCACCCGATGAACGGCTGTCCTGGCCCAAGAACGTCGCCATGGGCGCGCAGCACGTGGTGGCCATGTTTGGCTCGACCGTGCTGGCGCCGCTGCTGATGGGTTTCGACCCCAACGTCGCCATCCTGATGTCCGGTATCGGCACGCTGATCTTCTTCCTGTTCGTGGGCGGCCGCGTGCCCAGCTATCTGGGCTCAAGCTTCGCCTTCATCGGCGGGGTGATCGCCGTCACAGGGTATGCCGGCGGCGGGGCCAACGCCAATATCGGCGTGGCGTTGGGCGCCATCATCGCCTGCGGCCTGGCCTACACGCTGATCGGCGTCATCGTCTGGATCGTCAATGCGCGTGCGGGCGGCGGCGCCAATTGGATCGATACGCTCATGCCGCCCGTCGTGACGGGCGCTGTCGTGGCGGTCATCGGCCTGAACCTGGCGCCGATCGCCGCCAAGGGCGCCATGGGCGCCTCGGGCTTCGACACCTTCATGGCCCTGGTCACCATCGTTTGCGTAGGCGGCATCGCCGTCTACACGAAGGGCATGGTCCAGCGCCTCTTGATCCTGGTCGGGCTGATCCTGGCTTGCGTGGTGTACGCCGTGCTGGCCAACGGGATGGGCATGGGCAAGCCCATCGACTTCTCGGGTGTGGCGGCCGCAGCCTGGATCGGCCTGCCGCATTTTGCCGCGCCGGTCTTCAAGGCCGAGGCAATGGGCCTGATCGTGCCGGTGGCCATCATCCTGGTGGCGGAAAACCTGGGCCATGTGAAGGCCGTCAGTGCAATGACCGGCCAGGACCTGGACCGCTACCTGGGCCGCGCCTTCGTGGGCGACGGCGTGGCTACGATGGTCTCGGGCGCCGTGGGCGGCACGGGCGTCACCACCTATGCCGAGAACATCGGCGTGATGGCGGTGACCCGTATCTATTCCACGCTGGTATTCGTGGTGGCGGCCCTGATTGCCGTCGTACTGGGCTTTTCGCCGAAGTTCGGCGCGCTGATCCAGACCATTCCGGGCCCGGTCCTGGGCGGCATGTCGGTGGTGGTGTTCGGCCTGATCGCCATCGCCGGCGCTCGCATCTGGGTGGTCAATCAGGTGGATTTCAGCGATAACCGCAACCTGATCGTGGCCGCCGTCACGCTGGTGCTGGGCGCGGGCGACTTCACGATCAAGCTGGGCGACTTCATGCTGGGCGGCATCGGCACCGCCACCTTCGGCGCCATCATCCTGTACGCCTTGCTGCGCCGCAGGAAGCCGGCGGCGGCCTGATCCCGGCGCGGGAGCAAGCCCCGCGCACGGCGGCCGCGGCGGTCAGGACCGGGAAAGCCGCGCCGCCTGCTTCACCCCGGACACCCGGGCCGGGGCGGCCTCGATCACCTGACCTGATTGCGTCTTGAACACCGCGGTGGCCTCCGACAGGCGCCGCGCCTGTTCCTCCATCGCGGAAGCGGCGGCCGACGCCTCTTCCACCAGCGCGGCGTTCTGCTGCGTCACCTCGTCCATTTGCGATACGGCCATCGTGACCTGATCGATCCCGCCTGCTTGTTCGGTCGACGCGGCCGAGATTTCGCCCATGATGTCCGTCACGCGCTGCACCGACGCCACGATCTCCTGCATGGTCTGGCCGGCGGCCGATACCTGGGCCGAGCCGGCCTTGACCGTGTCCACCGAGGCTTCGATCAAGGCCTTGATCTCCTTGGCCGCCTGCGCAGCGCGCTGCGCCAGCGTGCGGACCTCGCCCGCCACGACGGCAAACCCCTTGCCCTGTTCTCCGGCGCGGGCAGCCTCCACGGCGGCGTTCAACGCCAGGATGTTGGTCTGGAAGGCGATGCCGTCGATGACCGACACAATGTCGGAAATCTTGCGCGAACTCTCCGAAATCCCCTGCATGGTGGCGACCACCTGGCCCACGTTGTCGCCGCCGCGCTGCGCGACCTGCATGCTGACCGCGGCCAGCTGGTTCGCCTGAGCGGCGTTTTCGGCGTTCTGCTTGACGGTGGCGGCAAGCTCTTCCATCGTCGCGGCGGTCTCTTCCAGGGCCGCGGCCTGCTCTTCGGTGCGCGTCGACAGGTTGGCATTGCCGGCAGCGATCTCCGCCGCGCCCACATTGATTTCCTCGACGCCTTGGCGCACGGACACCACCGTGCGCGTCAGGCCCTCCTGCATGCGCTTCAACGCGGCGAACAGGGCGCCGATCTCGTTGTTGGAGCGGGTTTCGATCCGGGTGGTCAGGTCGCCGCCGGCAATGCGGTCGAAGTGCCGGCCAGCCTCCTGCAGGGGCTGCAGCACGCCGCGCCGAATGAAGGTCCAGCATAGGGCGGTCAGCAGCAACGCAACCGTCAGCAGGGTGATCGCCGAGATCCGGGCATTGGAATAGGTGGCTTGCGAACTGGCCAGCACGCCGTCGCTGCGCTCTTGCACCCGGGCCAGGAAGGTCTTCATGTCCCTGACGAAATTGGCGTCGGCCTGGCGGGTCTTGCCGACGTCCTGCTGGTATTTGGCCGGCGCGCGCTCTTTGATGGCGGCGCTAAGCGTGTCCAATAGCGATGCATATTCCGTGAAACGGCCCTGCAGGATCACCGCCAGCGCTTGGCCACGTTCGCTCTTGGGCACCTCCATGTAAAGCGCGAAACGCTCGCGGGCCTGAGCCAGTTCCCGCCCGGCCTCCTGTTCGGCCGTGCTGGCCTGTTCGGCGTTGCCGGCCTGGATGCCCGCCAGCGCGTCGTCCAGCGCCAGTCGCGTGCGCAGCAGGGCGCCATTGGCTTCGTATAGGGGATCGACCTGGTGCACCGCCACGGTATTCAGGTCTTCGATCTCGCGGACGCTATTGTCCGCATTCATCCAGCTCAACCCGCAGGCCAGCGCCAGCGCGATGACAAAGCACGCCAGCACCAGCAGCATGCCCGTTCGGACTTTCAGTTTTTCCAGCATGAGAGCTCCTCTTTCATGAACGCGATCTTCAGCGTGCAGGCAGGCGTTGCCCACCGGCCCTGCGGCTGAAGGGGCGGACGTCGAGCCGGATGACTGCGATGCGTCCGCCTGAAACTTGCAAACACGCACAATCCATCGTTTGCGCGGCAGTATTTGCCGCGTAGCCCGCAACACTTGAATTAAGAGAAGCGCCGGTTACTGCTGTTTGTATGTAATTGTTATTAGTCTTTCTAGTTGTTATTTATACCGTTGATATTGACGTCGGTCAGCGGGTTTTTTTGTAAACCCAGCATTGGGAATACAAAAAACTATCGACAAGTATCTTTTCCGCAACGCGTGGGGGCGGGTGCCGAGGCGAGGCCAAGTGGCGCGCTCAGGGATTTTGGGGAAAACCGCCTGTTTTAGCGGGTTACGGCGGTGAATTGCGCCGAAAAGCACGTTTTCTGCCCCGGCTTGCAATTCCGGTGGACTTTGACCACAATATGACTTTGATTGCCCCGGTTCCGACCCGAGCCGGGGTTTTGTTTTGGTCGTCCGCGCCGCAGGTCCTGCCCACAAGGCAACAGACACCATGTGCGCGCCTGGGTAACGACCTTCACCGAGAACGCTCCTTCGGGGCGTTTTTCTACTTTTGTTTGGGAAACGACATGTCTGCCATTCCTTTGACCGTGCGCGGGGCCGAGCGCTTGCAAGAAGAGCTCCACCGGCTGAAAACCGTGGAACGTCCTGCCGTGATTAACGCGATCGCCGAGGCGCGTGCGCAGGGTGATCTGTCGGAAAATGCCGAATACGATGCCGCTCGCGAGCGCCAAGGTTTCATCGAGGGTCGGATTGCCGAACTCGAAGGCACGCTTTCCAATGCCCATCTGATCGATCCGTCTTCCCTGGAAGCCGAAGGCCGCGCCGTGTTTGGCGCCACCGTCGACATCGAAGACCTGGATTCGGGCGACCGCGTCACGTACCAAATCGTCGGCGACGTTGAAGCCGACATCAAGTCGAATCTGATTTCCGTGTCGAGCCCGGTGGCGCGCGCGCTGATCGGCAAGAGCGAAGGCGATGTCGTCGAGGTCAAGGCCCCGGCTGGCGTTCGCGAGTATGAAGTTCTGGGCGTGCGTTACATCTAACGCATCCACCCAAGCAGGTAGCTGTCAAAACACCATAGTCCGAACCCTGCGTTCGTCTTGATTCCGCGGTACAGTCGCGGATCGCTATGGGGGACCGGGCGCGTAAAGCGCCCGTTTTTGTGCCCAGCCTTACCTTTTCGACGTCTTGCGGCTGGTGCCGCTGCGTGCCCCGGCCCGAAGGCTGAGTGCGCTGCCGGCGCGACGAGGAATGCCGTGGCCGCTGTCAGTAGCGCGTTTGTTGCTGGGACGCATGGGCTTGCCGTTCTTATTGAGCTGGTCCTGCGGCACGAAACGGGTTTTGGCCGGCTTGGGCTCTTCGGACTCGCTGCGGCGCGGACGCTTGCCCAGGGTCTTGCCTTCGGCAGCCAGCTTCTTGGGCGTGTAGGGCTCGGAGGCGCGGCGCTTGGCAGGGGCTTCGGGCTCCCTGGCGGCCAGCGCGGCAGGCTTGACGTTGCCGGCCAGCGGGCGGAAAAGAATCAGGGTCTTGCCCAGGTGATGCACCGGGGCGCAGGACAGAGTGTCGCAAATCGTCGACAACATGGTGTCGCGGGCCTCGCGGTCGTCGCCACCGGCGCGTACCTTGATAAGGCCGTGCGAAGACAGTGCCAGGTCGATTTCCTTGAGCACGGCTTCGGTCAGGCCATTGTCGCCAATCAGGACGACGGGGCGCAGGGGGTGGGCGGCGGACCGAAGGTCGCTGCGCTCACGAGAGGTAAGTTCTAATATAGGCATGCGTGGAATTGTACGGTAATGGCCAAGAATAAATTCTCTAAAGACTGGATTCACCAGCACATCAATGATCCCTATGTGAAGCTGGCGCAACAGAAGGGCTATCGGGCCCGTGGCGCGTTCAAGCTGATCGAGCTTTTGGATAATGAAAAGCTGCTGCGCCGGGGCGACCTGGTCGTGGACCTGGGTTCATCGCCCGGTAGCTGGTCCCAAGTGGTGCGAGAGCGCCTGACGGGGCCGGGCGGGATCGTGGACGGACGTATTATTGCGCTGGACATGCTTCCCATGGAACCCATTGCGGGCGTGGAATTCATCCAGGGCGACTTCCGCGAAGATGAAGTCCTGAAACAATTGGAAGACATGGTCGGATCGCACGCGGTGGACCTTGTTATTTCAGACATGGCCCCCAACTTGTCAGGCGTGGGGATTGCCGACGCCGCGCGCATCCAGCATGTTTGCGACTTGGCGATGGAGTTTTCCCGCGCTCACCTCAAGCCCGACGGGGTGCTGATCGTCAAAGCTTTCCACGGCAGCGGTTTTTCGCAGATCGTGCAAAGCTTCAAGCAGCACTTCAAGCGGGTGGTCGAGCGCAAGCCGAAGGCGTCGAGGGCGAAGTCCTCTGAAACCTTTCTGGTTGCCCGCGATCTGAAGTAACCCCGGTCCGGGGCCTGTTGCTCCGGAACCCAAAAAAAACGCTACCTGCTTGGCGAGACAACGACCTAACAAATCACGAATCAGACGTAAATACACGGGCCCCAGGGATCCCAGGACGCAATCGGGTCCAACAGGGTAGAATGGGCTATTGACATACTTGTGACTGTGCCATATGCGGGTGCGCGGTCGCCGGTCGGAATCGAAAGCAGGAGATCGACCTTGAATAATTCATTTTCGAAAGTCGCTGTCTGGATGGTGATAGCCCTCGTGCTATTTACCGTCTTCAAACAGTTCGACGGACGCGCTCAGACCCAGGACGGCGTGACCTACACGCAGTTCATGGACGACGCCAAGGCGGGACGTATCCGCAAGGTCGACGTTCAAGGCGACGTGCTGTACGTCACCCCGGACGCGGGCCGCGCCTATACGCTGACTTCGCCGGGCGACCTCTGGATGGTCTCCGATCTGCTGAAGTACGGCGTGCAGGTGTCGGGCAAGCCGCGCGAAGAGCAATCGCTGCTGATGAGCATCTTCGTGTCGTGGTTCCCCATGCTGCTGTTGATCGGCGTCTGGGTGTTCTTCATGCGACAGATGCAAGGGGGCGGCAGGGGCGGCGCGTTCAGCTTCGGCAAGTCCCGCGCCCGCATGCTTGATGAAAACACCAACCAGATCACGTTCGCTGACGTCGCCGGCTGCGATGAAGCCAAGGAAGACGTCCAGGAACTGGTCGACTTCCTGCGCGACCCCAGCAAGTTCCAGAAGCTGGGCGGCCGTATTCCGCGCGGCGTGCTGATGGTCGGCTCGCCCGGTACCGGTAAGACGCTGCTGGCCAAGGCCATCGCCGGCGAAGCCAAGGTTCCGTTCTTCAGCATCTCGGGTTCCGATTTCGTTGAAATGTTCGTCGGTGTGGGCGCTGCCCGCGTGCGCGACATGTTCGAAAACGCCAAGAAGCACGCTCCCTGCATCATCTTCATCGACGAAATCGATGCGGTGGGCCGTCAGCGTGGCGCCGGCCTGGGTGGCGGCAACGACGAACGCGAACAGACCCTGAACCAGATGCTGGTGGAAATGGACGGGTTCGAATCCGGCCAGGGCGTCATCGTGATCGCTGCCACCAACCGTCCCGACGTGCTGGACCCGGCCTTGCTGCGTCCCGGTCGTTTCGACCGCCAAGTGGTTGTGCCGCTGCCCGATATCCGTGGCCGCGAGCAGATCCTGAAGGTCCACATGCGCAAGGTTCCGCTGTCGCCTAACGTCGACGCGACCATCCTGGCCCGCGGCTGCCCCGGTTTCTCGGGCGCCGACCTGGCCAACCTGGTCAACGAAGCCGCTCTGTTCGCCGCGCGCCGCAATGGCCGCACGGTGGATATGTCCGACTTCGAAAAGGCCAAGGACAAGATCATCATGGGTGCCGAGCGCCGCTCCATCGTGATGCCCGAAGAGGAACGCAAGAACACCGCGTACCACGAATCCGGCCACGCGATCGTTGCCCGCCTGCTGCCCAAGACCGACCCGGTCCACAAGGTCACCATCATCCCGCGCGGCCGTGCGCTGGGCGTGACGATGCAGTTGCCCGAAACCGACCGCTACAGCATGGACAAGGGCCGCTTGCTGTCCACCATCGCTGTGCTGTTCGGCGGCCGCATCGCTGAAGAGCTCTTCATGGACCAGATGACGACGGGCGCCTCGAACGACTTCGAACGCGCCACCGCCATCGCTCGCGACATCGTCACGCGCTACGGCATGACCGACGAACTGGGCCCCATGGTCTACGCCGAGAACGAAGGCGAAGTGTTCCTGGGCCGCAGCGTCACCAAGACGACGCACATGTCCGAAGCCACCATGCAGAAGGTGGACACCGAGATCCGCCGCATCATCGACGAGCAGTACGGTGTTGCGCGCAAGATCCTGGAAGAGAACCGCGACAAGGTCGAAGTGATGACGTCGGCCCTGCTGGAATGGGAAACCATCGACGCAGACCAGATCAACGACATCATCGAAGGCCGTCCGCCGCGTCCCCCGAAGACGCCGCAAGGCCCGTCGGATTCGGCCGACACGCCGCCGACCACCGGCCTGGCGGCTGGCGGTAGCACGGCAGCAGCTGTCTGAGGTTTTTTGTCCTGAGTTATGGCAAATAACTTTCTTTGCGGGCGCTTCGAGTTTGATCTCGAGCGCCCGCTTGTCATGGGTATCGTCAATGTCACGCCGGATTCCTTTTCCGACGGCGGCCAGCACGACGATACGGATTCCGCAGTGGCGCACGCGCGCCAGTTGATCGAAGAGGGCGCGCAGATCCTGGATCTGGGCGGCGAGTCCACGCGCCCGGGCGCTGACCCGGTCTCGGTGGCGGACGAACTGGACCGGCTGCTGCCGGTGATCGAAGCGCTGCGCGATTGCGGCGTGCCGTTGTCCATCGACACTTTCAAGCCGGAAGTCATGCGCGCCACGCTGGATGCGGGGGCGGACATGATCAACGACATCTACGGATTCAGGCAGCCTGGCGCGATCGAGGCCGTGGCGCAATCGCGCTGCGGGCTATGCGTGATGCACATGAAGGGCGAGCCCCGCACGATGCAGGCCAGCCCGCCCGAATACACCGACCTGATCGGCGAAATTGGACTCTTCCTGGGCGCACGCGCGCAAAAGCTGCGTGCGGCCTGGATCGATCCCCGCCGTATCGTGCTGGATCCGGGCTTCGGTTTCGGCAAGACGGCGGACCAGAATTTTCAGTTATTGCGCCGGCTGTCCAGCCTGCGCAGCACGGGTTATCCATTGCTGATCGGCCTGTCGCGTAAAAACATGATCGGCCAGGCCACTGGCCGGCCCGTTGGCGACAGGTTGTCCGGCAGCATTGCCGCTGCCCTTGCCTGTGTGTCCCGGGGGGCTTCCATCGTGCGTGTGCACGATGTTGCCGCCACCGTGGATGCCCTTAAGGTATGGCACGCGGCTGAACAAGGAGCAATCAGTTCATGATTCGACGCAAGTATTTTGGTACGGATGGAGTACGTGGCGAAGTCGGCGGTCCGGTGATCAACGCCGAATTCGCCTTGCGCCTGGGTTACGCGGCTGGCCGCGTGCTGGCGCGCGAACATGCCGCGCGCGGCGGTAGCCGTCCGCAGGTCGTGATCGGCAAGGACACCCGCATTTCGGGCTACATGCTGGAATCCGCCCTGGAAGCCGGCTTATCGGCCGCAGGCATCGATGTGTTGCTGGCCGGGCCGATCCCGACGCCCGCCGTGGCCTACTTGACCCGGGCGCTGCGCCTGGTGGCGGGTATCGTCATCAGCGCGTCGCACAACCCTTACCAGGACAACGGCATCAAGTTCTTCTCGGCGCAGGGCATGAAGCTGCCCGACGAGATCGAAGCCGACATCGAAGCCGCGTTGGACGAGCCGCTGGGCTGCGTCTCCTCCGAGGGCCTGGGCCGCGCGCGCCGCATGGCCGATTCGCAGGGCCGCTACATCGAATTCTGCAAGAGCACGTTCCCCAACGACCTCGACTTGAACGGCATGAAGATTGTGGTGGACGCCGCGCATGGCGCCGCCTACAACATCGCGCCGCACGTGTTCCGGGAGTTGGGCGCCGAGGTGCATGCGATTGGCGTGCACCCAGACGGCTTCAATATCAACAAGGGCGTGGGTGCCTTGCACCCCGAAATGCTGGTGCAGGAAGTGAAGGCCCGTGGCGCCCAGCTGGGTATTGCGCTGGACGGCGACGCCGACCGCCTGCAGGTAGTGGATGGCGACGGCCGCATCTATAACGGCGACGAACTCCTGTACGCGATCGTGCGTGAACGCATGCAGCGCAACAAGGTGGACGGCGTGGTCGGCACGCTGATGACCAACTTCGGTTTCGAGCGTGAGATGGAGCGCCTGGGCGTGGGCTTCGAACGCGCCAACGTGGGCGACCGCTACGTGCTGGAGCAGATGCAGTCGCGCGGTTGGCTGTACGGCGGCGAAAGCTCCGGCCATCTGCTGTGCCTGGATTGCCATTCGACGGGCGACGGCATCATCGCTGCGCTGCAGGTCCTGACGGCGCTGCGCCGCAACAACGTGTCGATGGCGCAATGGGTCGGTGATCTGCGCATGTATCCGCAGAAGATGATCAACGTGCCGCTTGCCCCGGGCCAGGACTGGAAGACGCATGCTGGCCTGACCGCCGCGCGCAAGGCGGTCGAGGCTGAATTGGGCGGCCGCGGCCGCATCCTGATCCGCGCGTCGGGGACGGAACCGAAATTGCGGCTGATGGTCGAAGCCGAGGATGAATCCCTTGCCGTGTCGTGCGCCGAGAAGCTTGCCGCCAGTCTGGGGTAAGTGCGATAGGCCTATTTGGACGAAAGCCACCCACCGTCAGCGGGGGTGGCTTTTGTGCATTCAAGGCCGGTATTCAATTGTAAAGTTTTGTCGAGATTTGCCTAAAGTTGACCTATCTCCCCCGAACTAAACTTCATAGTCACGTAACATATTGGTCAAGTCTTTGACATACAGGGCGTCCACACTGACTGGACTCTCTAGGAGCTTCGCGCAATGCTGGAACTAGCACGCATCAACCCAAGCCGTAATCCCGCCGAACCATTCACGGGCGCCGCCCCGAAGGTGCTGGCGGTCGGCCTGGCGCGCACAGCTGAAGAAATCGAGCAGATTCAGCGTCTGCGCTACGAGGTCTTCACTGAGGATATGGGCGTGGTATTTCCCGACGCCCAGGACGGTATCGAACACGATCGCTTCGATCCCTTCTGCGAACACCTGATGGTCCGCGAAATGGACACGGGCCGCATCGTCGGCACGTACCGGATCCTGACGCCTGAAAAGGCGCGGGAGGCGGGCGGGTACTACTCGCAATCCGAATTCGATCTATCGGGCCTGGGTTCGATCCGCGACAACCTGGTCGAAGTCGGCAGGTCGTGTACGCACGCCGACTACCGCAACGGCGCCGTCATCATGCTGCTCTGGTCCGGCCTGGCCGAGTACCTGCGTCGTGGCGGTTACGAATACGTGCTGGGTTGCGCAAGCGTCAGCCTGCGCGACGATGGCGTGACCGCCGCGGAAGTCTGGCGCACGATTTCCAAGCAGCTGCCGCAGGACAATGAGCCGCGAGTCATGCCGCTGCACCGGTATCCGGTGGAAAAGCTGAACAGCTCGTTGCCGGCCCGGGTGCCGCCGCTGATCAAGGGTTACCTGAAGCTGGGTGCCAAGGTTTGCGGTGAACCCGCCTGGGACCCGGATTTCAATGCCGCGGACTTCCCGGTATTGCTGAAAATGGACCGCATGGACGAGCGCTACCGCCGTCACTTCGGTCTGGATCAACCTGCGGCCGTGAACGGCCAGCGCTGATCGTCATGCGCCGCCTGATCCGCCGTATGAAGATCAGATTGATACGGCGGGCCACGCGGCCCTTGCGCATGGAGCTCAAGCAGCTCCATCGCCAGACGGATCTGTCGCCGTTCTGAAGAAAAAAACGGGCGATGGCTTTGCAGCCATCGCCCGTATTGTTTTTACCGTCAAGCCGCCTTTTCTCCGGCTTGACGGCTATCCGATCAGAATTCCAGCAATTCGAACGAAAACCCCACCTTGTTCCATTCCGCTTCTTCCGCACGCAGCGTGAAGTCGCTTAACGGGTGCTGGGCCAGCCATTCGCGGTTGACGCGCACCACGATGGAGTTGTCGCGGACCGAGGCGGTCAGCGGCAGCGGTTCGATTTCGCCGCGGCGGCGGAACAGCAGGACGGCCAGGCGCAGGCTCAGGATGGCCTTCCACTGCGGGCGCGTGCGGATCAGCGGTTCCAGCTTGGTCAGCTTGCCCTGATGGCCCAGTGCCAACAGGGCAAGCAACTGCTGGTCGGCGCGGGAGAAGCCCGGCATGTCGGCGTTTTCCAGCACGTACGCAGTGTGCTTGTGATACGCGTTGTGCGCGATCGACAGGCCCACCTCGTGCAGGTCCGCGGCCCATCCCAGGGCCGGGCGCAGCTCGGCGCGCTCAGGGCCTTCGGGGAACATGGCGTCGAACAGCGTCAGTGCAGCGTGGCGCACGCGGCGGGCCTGGTTCACGTCGACGTGGTAGCGCTTCATGAACTGGCGCACCGATTCGTCGCGCTTGTCGTGTTCGTCGTCGCGGCCGAGCAGGTCGTACAGCACGCCCAGGCGCAGCGCGCCGTCGCCCGTGTGCATGACCTCGATGCCCAGTTCATCGAACAGTGCGCTCATGATGGCCAGCCCGCCAGGCAGCACGTCGGAGCGCTCGATCTTGATGCCCGGCAGTTCGGACGGGATGACCCGGCCAGAACGCACGATGCGGTCTTTCAGCTTGGCCAGGCCCGCGCGGGTGATGCCGCGGTCGGAGAAGCGGCTTTCGGTCAGGATTGCGAACAGCGCCTTGGCAGTGCCGGAAGAGCCATAGGCTTCTTTCCAGCCCATCTTGCGGTACTGCTTGGCAATGACTTCGATTTCACGCCGGGCGGCCAGTTCGGCCTGCTTCATCTGGTGCGCATCCACCACGCCGTCCGAGAAGAACTGGCGGCTGTAGCTGACGCAGCCCATGTACAGCGAGGACATCAGACCGGGCTCGTGTCCCTTGCCGATGATGACTTCGGTGGACCCGCCGCCGATGTCGATGACCAGCCGTTTGTTGGGCGAGGGGGGCAGGGTGTGGACCACGCCCGAGAAGATCAGGCGGGCCTCTTCGCGGCCGGCGATGACTTCGATGGGAAAGCCCAGGGCGGCTTCGGCGCGCGGCAGGAAATCCCGCGTGTTGCGGGCGACCCGGAACGTGTTGGTGGCAACCGCGCGGACGCGGTTGGGGTGGAAACTGCGCAGGCGGTCGCCAAAGCGCTCCAGGACGGCGATGGCGCGTTCGATGGCGTCGTCGCCCAGGCGCTTTTCGGCATCCAGGCCGGCGGCAAGCCGGACGGTTTCCTTGAGACGATCGATCTGATAGATCTGGGGCGTACCGTCCTGTTGAACGATGCGTCCGATGGAGAGGCGGAAGCTGTTGGACCCGAGGTCCACCGCGGCCAGAAGTTGATCCATGCGGCTCGTAATATAGGCTTTGAGGTGGCCTGATTATAGAGACCCCATATGACAGTGCCCTGAGCTACGGGTTTTCGCTTATGGAACAGGGGCTTGGCGGAAACAGGGCGCGCGCTATACGTCCCGATTTTGGCGTACGCTACGGATTTGGCGTCGTGTCATAGAACCGTCACTTATTTGCAGTAAAACTCCACGCTCCCCCTACGTATGGAATCCGGTATGCCCACACGCCCGCCTGGCGAGCCCTTGCTCATGAATCGCGAGTTGTCGCTGCTCAAATTCAACGACCGTGTGCTGGCGATGGCGGAAAATCCCAAGACGCCTTTGCTGGAACGCCTGCGGTACGTGTGCATCGTCAGTTCCAATCTGGACGAGTTCTTCGAGATCCGGATCTCGAGCCTGAAAGAGCAGCAGCGCCAGTCGCCCAATATGGTCGGCCCTGACGGCATGACGCCGGACCAGGCGTTCGAAAATGTCCAACAGGCGGTGCATGCTCTGGTTGCGCGCCAGTACAACCTGCTGAACGACGAGATCCTGCCGGCCATGCAGGCCGAGGGCATCACCCTGCATCACGCGTCCGAATGGAACGCCGAGCAGCAGGAATGGGCGCGCGACGTGTTCAACCGCGACGTGATGCCGCTCTTGACCCCGATCGGGCTGGACCCGGCGCACCCGTTTCCCCGCGTCTACAACAAGAGCCTGAATTTCATCGTGTCGCTGGCCGGGGCCGATGCCTTCGGCCGCCAGGCCTCGATTGCCGTGGTGCAGGCGCCGCGCGCACTGCCGCGCCTGATCAAGATGCCTCCGGCGCTGTCCGGCCACCCCGAAGGTTTCATCCTGCTGACCTCCTTGCTGCGCGCCTTCGTGGGCGAGCTGTTCCCGGGGCTGGAGATGCTGGGCTGCTACCAGTGGCGGGTCACGCGCAACAGCGACCTGTTCGTGGACGAGGAAGAAGTCACCAACCTGCGCCATGCGCTGCAGGGAGAGCTGTCGCAGCGCAATTTCGGCGCCGCCGTGCGGCTGGAAATCGACAAGCTGACGCCCGTCGAGCTGGAAACCTTCCTGCAACGCGAGTTTTCGCTGACGGCCCAGGACACCTACCGCGTTCCGGGGCCGGTGAATCTGTCGCGCCTGATGCAGCTGTGCAATTCGGACTTGCGGCCCGACCTGCTGTTCCCGGACTACCGTGCACCGGTGCCGGCCCCCTTCGATCGGGTGGGCGACAAGCCGTCCGAGCTGTTCGAAGCCGTGGCCGAGCAGGACCGCCTGCTGCATCACCCTTACCAGTCGTTCCAGCCCGTCATCGACTTCCTGACGGCGGCCGCGCTGGATCCGGACGTAATGGCGATCAAGCAGACCATCTACCGCACCGGCGAGGATTCCGAGCTGATGAAGATCCTGCTGGCTGCCGCGCGCGCCGGCAAGGAAGTGACGGTGGTGGTGGAGCTGATGGCGCGCTTTGACGAGCAGACCAACATCAACTGGGCGTCCAAGCTGGAAGAGGTGGGCGCGCACGTGGTGTACGGCGTCGTGGCGCACAAGACCCACGCCAAGATGGCGGTAGTGCTGCGCCGCGAAAATGGCCGCCTGCGCCGCTACGCGCACTTGGGCACGGGCAATTACCACCCGCGCA
Organism: Achromobacter sp. FW305-C-13; assembly: GCF_058783475.1. Lineage (NCBI taxonomy): Bacteria > Pseudomonadati > Pseudomonadota > Betaproteobacteria > Burkholderiales > Alcaligenaceae > Achromobacter > Achromobacter sp. FW305-C-13. The sequence continues at coordinate 1,560,044 of NZ_JBYSYN010000002.1, forward strand.
CGGCCAGGCTGTACACCGACTTCGGGCTGCTGACCGCGGACCCGAAGCTGTGCGAGGACATGGACAAGGTCTTCGCGCAACTTACCGGGCTGGGCGCGCGCCGTTCGCTCAAGGCGCTGATGCAGTCGCCTTTCACCATGCACGACGGGATGGTGGCGCTGATCCGCGCCGAGGCCCGGGCGGCCAAGGCGGGCAAGCGTTCGCGCATCATGGCCAAGATGAATTCGCTGCTGGAAGAGCAGATCATCGAAGAGCTCTACAAGGCCAGCCAGGCCGGCGTGAAGATCGACTTGATCGTGCGCGGCGTCTGCGCGCTGCGGGCGGGTGTGCCGGGGCTGTCCGAGAACATCCGGGTGCGCTCCATCGTGGGGCGCTTCCTGGAGCATTCGCGGGTGTTCTATTTCTATGCGGACGGCGAGGAAACGGTTTACCTGTCGTCGGCGGACTGGATGGACCGCAACTTCTTCCGCCGCGTGGAAATCGCTTTCCCGATCTATGACAAGACCTTGAAGAAGCGCGTGGTCGACGAGGCGTTCACGTATGCGCTGCGCGACAACCAGCTGGCCTGGCAGCAGCAGCCGGATGGCGATTACGCCCGGGTCAAGAGCCGCCGCGAACCTTTCAACCTGCATCTGTACCTGATGCAGAAACTGGGCGTGTAACCGAGCAAGCTGTCACACGGGGAATCGTCCCTGAATATCGCGGCCACCCCGTTTTTCAGGGTGGCCGCGGTGTTTTTCGGGGGTGGAATTGGTGTCGCATGAAGCGTATGTGACTGTCACTATCTTGTCACGTTGGGCTTCTAAGATGCGAGGGTCGCTGAAAGACAGGCACCGAAAAAGCCTGACCAGACTCCTCCAACGAGCACAGAAGGAACCCTGATGTTCAAACGTGTCTTCAAACAAGTTTCCCTGGGCGTCGCGCTGAGCGCCGCCGTTTTCGCCGTCCAGGCCGCCGATGTGACCGGCGCCGGCGCATCGTTCCCGTACCCCATCTACGCCAAGTGGGCTTCCGACTACAAGGCTGCCACCAACAACGCGGTCAACTACCAGTCGATCGGTTCGGGCGGCGGCCAGCAGCAGATCATCGCCAAGACCGTCGATTTCGGCGCTTCGGACGATCCCATGAAGGCAGCTGACCTGGAAAAGAACGGCCTGCTGCAATTCCCGGCCGTGATCGGCGGTACCGTGGCGGTCGTCAACGTCGACGGCGTCGAGCCGGGCAAGCTGAAGCTGTCGGGCCCCGTGCTGGCCGACATCTTCCTGGGCAAGATCAAGAAGTGGGACGACAGCGCCATCAAGGCCCTGAATCCCGACCTCAAGCTGCCTTCGGCCGACATCATCGTCGTGCACCGTTCGGACGGCTCGGGCACCACCTTCGGCTGGACCAACTACCTGTCCAAGGTGTCGGCTGACTGGAAGTCGCAAGTCGGTGAAGGCAAGGCCGTCAAGTGGCCCACCGGTCAAGGCGGCAAGGGCAACGAAGGCGTCGCCGCCTACGTCGGCCAGCTGAAGAACTCGATCGGCTACGTGGAATACGCCTACGCCAAGCAGAACAAGCTGGCCTGGACGCAGCTGCAGAACAAGGAAGGCAAGTTCGTCCAGCCGGAGCAGAAGGCATTCGCCGCTGCGGCCGCCAACGCCGACTGGAAGAGCGCGCCGGGTATGGGCGTGGTCCTGACCGACGAGCCGGGTGCCGATTCGTGGCCCGTCACCGCCGCCACCTTCATCCTGATCCACAAGTCGCAAGACAAGCCGGCTCAGGGCAAGGCCGTGCTGGAGTTCTTCGACTGGGCGTTCAAGAACGGCGCCAAGTCGGCTGAAACGATGGACTACGTGCCGCTGCCGGAAGCCGTCACCAAGGAAATCCGCGCTGCTTGGGGCGAAGTGAAGGCTGCCGACGGCAAGGCCGTCTGGAAGTAGGATGGGTGTAGCGCGCGGGGAGCTCTGGCAAGAACGCAGACCTCTCAGCGCGCGTAACCCATCAAGCAGCCGTCCCAGCCATTCTGCCTGTCAGAAGAACCGGGGCGGCTAGCCGCAAGCCCCCGATGTTTCCCCTCAGTTTCCCAAGGAAAGTCCATCCATGAGCGCGGTAATGGATAATAGTGTGCCGCTTTCGCCCAGCGTGGCGGACTCCGTGACTACCGGCACGCCTTCGCCTATGAAGCAAAATAAAAATGCGCTGATGGATGCGCTTTTCAAGAATCTGACCCGCCTGTTCGCCTTCCTGGTGTTCATCCTGCTGGCGGCGATTCTCGTATCCCTGATCTACGGCAGCCGCGAATCGCTGGCCAAATACGGCCTGTCGTTCCTGTGGCTGAACGACTGGGATCCCGTCAATCAGAACTACGGTGCCGTGGTGCCGATCATCGGCACGCTGCTGACCTCGGCCATTGCGTTGATCATCGCGGTGCCCGTCTCGTTCGGCATCGCCATCTTCCTGACCGAGTTGTCGCCGACCTGGCTGCGCCGCCCGCTGGGCACCGCCGTGGAAATGCTGGCCGCGATCCCGTCGATCATCTACGGCATGTGGGGCCTGTTCGTCTTCGTGCCGGTGTTCCAGCAGTACGTGCAGCCCTTCCTGATCGCCACCCTGGGCAGCGTGCCCGTCATTGGGGGCATCTTCGCGGGCCCGCCGTTCGGCATCGGCATCTTCACGGCTGGCCTGATCCTGTCGATCATGATCATCCCGTTCATCGCCGCTGTGATGCGCGACGTGTTCGAACTGGTGCCGGCGATGCTGAAGGAATCGGCCTACGGCCTGGGCAGCACGACCTGGGAAGTGATGTGGCGCGTGGTACTGCCCTTCACCAAGTCGGGCGTCATCGGCGGCATCATGCTGGGCCTGGGCCGCGCACTTGGCGAGACGATGGCCGTCACGTTCGTGATCGGCAACGCCTTCAAGTGGTCCGGTTCGCTGTTCTCTCCGGGCAACTCGATCGCGTCGGCCTTGGCCAACGAATTCAATGAAGCGGGCGGCATCCAGAAGTCGGCGTTGCTGGAACTGGGCCTGATCCTGTTCCTGATCACGACGATCGTGCTGGCCCTGGCCAAGGTGCTGCTGGTTCGCCTGTCTGCCGGCGAAGGCAAGAAGACCTGACCCGACGCGAGCACAAGGAAAAGATCATGGCTGTCTCCGTACTCAATATGCAGAATGGAATCTACCGCAGGCGCCGCGTGGTCAACCGCATCATGCTGGCGGTGTCCCTCGGAACCCTGGCGTTCGGGCTGTTCTGGCTGTTCTGGATCATTCTGACGCTGCTGACCAAGGGCGCACCCGCGCTGTCGTACACGCTGTTCACGGAGATCACGCCGCCGCCGGGGCAAACTGGCGGACTGATCAACGCGATTTTCGGCAGCGTGGTGATGGCGGGCGTGGGCACGCTGATCGGCACGCCGGTCGGCATCCTGGCCGGCACCTACCTGGCGGAATACGGCCAGCGCGGCTGGCTGGCCCCCGCGACGCGCTTCTTGAACGACGTGCTGCTGTCGGCGCCGTCCATCATCATCGGCCTGTTCATCTACGCCGTGTACGTGGCGCAGGTGGGGCACTACTCCGGCTGGGCGGGGGCGCTTGCGCTGTCCATCCTGGTGATTCCGGTGGTGGTGCGCACGACCGACAACATGCTGCTGCTGGTGCCCAACAGCCTGCGCGAAGCCGCGGCGGCGCTGGGTTGCCCCAAGTGGCGCATGATCACCCTGGTGTGCTATCGCGCCGCCAAGACCGGCATCATCACCGGCGTGCTGCTGGCCATTGCCCGGATCTCGGGCGAGACCGCGCCGCTGCTGTTCACCGCGCTGTCCAACCAGTTCATGTCGTTCAACATGAATGCGCCGATGGCCAACCTGCCGGTCGTGATCTACCAATACGCCGCCAGCCCCTTCAAGGACTGGAACGACCTGGCCTGGGCCGGGGCCACGCTGATTACGTTGCTGGTGCTGGGCATCAACATCATTGCCCGCAACATGTTCCGCAAGTAAAGATCGCTTTGCCGGCGCGCATGGCGCGCCGGAGCCAAGGGAAAAGAAATGGAAAACACCGCTACCGCCGTCAAGAACAAGATCGAGGTCAAGAACCTGAACTTCTACTACGGCAAGTTCCATGCGATCCGCAATGTGAACATGTCGATCCAGGAGAAGAAGGTCACGGCCTTCATCGGCCCGTCGGGCTGCGGCAAGTCGACGCTTCTGCGCACATTCAACCGCATGTTCGAGCTCTACCCGGGCCAGCGCGCCGAAGGCGAAATCATGCTGGACGGCGAGAACCTGCTGACCACCAAGACCGATATTTCGCTGATCCGCGCCAAGGTCGGCATGGTGTTCCAGAAGCCCACGCCGTTCCCGATGAGCATCTACGACAACATCGCCTTCGGCGTGCGCCTGTTCGAACGCCTGTCCAAGGGCGAGATGGACGAGCGCGTGGAATGGGCGCTGAGCAAGGCCGCGCTGTGGAACGAAGTGAAGGACAAGCTGCATCAAAGCGGCAACAGCCTGTCGGGCGGCCAGCAACAGCGCCTGTGCATCGCGCGCGGCGTGGCCATCAAGCCGGAAGTGCTGCTGCTGGACGAGCCGTGCTCGGCGCTTGACCCGATTTCCACCGCCAAGATCGAAGAGCTGATCGCCGAGCTGAAGAACGACTACACGGTCGTGATCGTGACGCACAACATGCAGCAGGCTGCCCGCTGCTCGGACTACACCGCCTACATGTACCTGGGCGAGTTGATGGAATTCGGCCAGACCGACCAGATCTTCGTGAAGCCTTCGCGCAAGGAAACCGAAGACTACATCACGGGCCGTTTCGGCTGATCGCGTTTCGGATCGGTTCCAGATGCAAAAACGGCGCGCCTGATGGGCGCGCCGTTTTTGCATTGGGGGCAGGGTGGAATCAGGAACGCTGCAAGGCTGCCTTGGCGCCCTGGTGGGTGGATTCCGCTCGCGGATTGCCGGCGTAGCGGGCGGGGATCAAGACCACAAACACCGCCGCCAGCACGGCCGCGCACGAGAACGCGATGAAGTTCCAGGCCAGCGGCAGCTGCAGGCCGGCCAGGTAGCCGCCGACGATCGGGCCGCTCATGGCGCCGATGCGGGCGAACGACAGCGCCCAGCCCGTTGCCGCCCCCCGGGCGTGCGCCGGGTAGTAGCCCGCCAGATAACCCGTCAAGATCAGCGACGAGGAAATGCTGCCCACGCCAGCCAGCGCCACCCACAGGTAGTTCACGACCAACGGATTGTTGTAGGTCAGGCAATAGATGCCCACGGCACCCACCAGGAAGAACAGGGCGACGATCTTGCGCGGCTCGGTCTTGTCGGCGAACTGGCCCAGCACCAGGCCGCCGATGGCGGACGCCAGGCTGAACACCAGCAGGAAGGACAGGCTGGAGCCCAGGTCATAACCGTTCTTGCGCATGATCTGCGGCAGCCACGTGTTCAGGCCATAGACCAGCATCATGCCCAGGAACAGGGCGCCCCAGAAGCACAGGGTGGCGCGCAAGTGGCGCGGCGAGAACACTGCCGCCATCACGTCGCGCCACGTGGCTTTGTCGCCCGTGACCTCGCGGGGGCGGAACGGATCCAGCGACACGATGCCCAGGCGCTGCGCTTGTGCGCGCGCGCCGGCTTCGTCGCCCTTGGCCAGCAGGTACTCCAGCGATTCCGGCAACAGCTTGGCCAGCACCGGCACCAGCAGCAAGGGCAGGGCGCCCACCGCGATGACCGAACGCCAGCCCCAGTGGCTGAGCAGCGCCATCGCCACCGCGGCCGCGCACAGGATGCCCAGCGAATAACCCGAGTACATCACGCCATAGTTGAAACCGCGTTTGGCGGGTGGAGAATACTCGATGGTCAGTGCGGCAGCCACCGGGATCACGCCGCCCAGGCCGAGTCCGCCGATGAACCGGAACGTCGCGAACCAGGCGGGCGTGGGCGCCCAGGCCGCGCCGATCATCGTCAGTGAAAACAGGCTGACGCAGGCCAGCAGCATGCGGCGGCGCCCCAGCAGGTCGCTCAGCGTACCGACCGCGAACGAGCCCAGGAACATGCCCGCCAACGCGTAGCTGCCCAGCATGCCCAGCTGTATCGAAGACAGGTTCCAGTTCTTGTCGTCGGCCAATGCCGGCAGCACCGCCCCCATCACGCCCACGTCGTAGCCCTCGAACAGGATGGCCAGCCAACAGACGAACAGCACGGTATAGGTGGTCCGCCGGGGCGCGGCCCAGTCGGATGGAGCGGAGGCGTTTGCCATGTGTTTCCCGATGGATGTCTATGCGTGTTTTTGCCCGAAGGCGGCCTCTGGTCATGCGCCATAAGCCGCAATTAATTTAGGCTTGAACTATATAGGTGTCAATCAGGAGATTGCCGGAAGGCAGGCTGGCTGGGTCGGACGGGCGAGCACGGCTCCCCGCCCGGGTGGGATTCTGGTATAGTTGCCACCCTTCGGGGCGTAGCGCAGCCTGGTAGCGCATCTGCTTTGGGAGCAGAGGGTCGTGAGTTCGAATCCCACCGCCCCGACCAATACATGAAAGGCCGTCAGTGATAGCAATCACTGACGGCCTTTTGTCGTTCTGGAAGCCAGGCGGCGGCGTAAGGCGCTTAGCGGATCGCCTCGGGCAGCCGAGACCAGATCGCCTCAGCCACGATCGACGGCGAGATGCCGTCCATGCCTGGGCCACCAGACGGTTCAAGTGGGTGCAAACAGGGTGCGTAACGCATGACGGGGCTGCATCCGAACAGTCCAATCGTCGGGACGTTATGGGCCACCGCGATATGCATGCCCATGCTGTCATTGGTGGCAAAGGCCAGGGTGCGCGCAATGAGTGCCTGGCTTACGCAAATGTCCGTGGCGTCTTGCGTGATATCGAGCACGCGGATCGAAGACGGTAACGCCGCGCGAATCTCTTGCGCGATGTGCCGTACATCGCTGGCGCCGCACAGCAGAAACGCCAGCTCAGGGTCGCGCTCGTGCAGGATTCGGGCGACCTGCGCAAAGGCCTGCGCCGAATAACGCCGCTTTTCCGCAGAGGCGTTCAAACCAAAGCCGACCATCCGCGGTAGCCCTTGCGTGAGGCGCGCGGCGGCAGTGATGGCATCCGGAGCGATTTCGAGCGAGGGATAGCAGGCCTCGTAGGGGCAGCCCACCTTGCGCAACATCGCCGGCAGCCAGGTGTGGGTATCGGGATGCGGCGTGCCCTTGCGGCGCACCCAAACCTGTTCCGTGAGCCAACGCGAAAAATGCGGATGATGCCAGCGCAGAAAGCCGACGCGCCGCGGGATGCCCGCCTGACGGGCTGCGGCCGCCACATGCGAGCGGAACGTAAACAGGAACAGCGCGTCGTAGGACCCGGCCGCCAGTACGCTGCTTATATGCGCGATGCGCGTTCGGCCCTGCAACTTGCTGGCTTCTTTCAGCGGGACGACTTCTTTTACGTAGGGCTGGGCCCGGAACAGCGCCAGCGACGACTCCTGCTGCGTCATCAGCAGCGTGACGGGAGCCCCAGAGTAGTCGGCCAGGGCACGCACGAAAACCATATTGAGGATGCCATCGCCAATTCCCCCGGAAATGTAAATGGCAAGATTGCTTGGCGCACAACCATCCACCGTCGACCCGTCCATATCGCTTGCCTGTGTAAGAGGATGACACCACTACGCCGGCTTGAACCGTGCGCCCCTAGGTGCCGGTTTAGCGGCAAATGCTGTTGCTGGGCAACGGCGTGCTCCGTATTGGATTCATGAATGGAATATTGATCCAACGGGCGTGGATTGTCGCTGATTTTCTACGCGCCAAGCCTGGCTTGGCGCGTGTTTTATAGATAAGGGAACAACGGGTTTTCCCAGGGTGCGGTTTTGAAGCTATTCGCTTATGTGGTTGAACTGGACCGATTCCGGCGCGATGCCGCCCTGGCGAAGCCGACCGTCAAGATCTTCCTGCACGCCGTCGCCGCTTGTCATCGAGGGCAGTTCCAGCCAATTCGCCAGTTCCCGCTTTGCCTGCGTTGTTTCCGAGATACTGCCGTTGACGAGCGCCACACTTTCTCCGCCGTCAAGTTTTCGGTAGGTGATTTGCGTTTTCATCTTCTCTCCTAAGGCGCCGGGCGCGTGGTTATGCTTACGTCCGCCACGAGTATTGGGGACGCTGCACGGTTTCCATGCTCAGCAAGTATTGTTCCGCGCCCGCGGGGCAACGCTTGACCCTCACGTAACGTCATGTCCGACAGTTCGTTTTGCGCCATCAACGGAGGAATTCATGCGGCTGAAAGTAGGAGAACTGGCTCGGCGTAGCGGCTTGACCGTCCGCACGCTGCACCACTATCACGCGATCGGTTTGCTGACGCCCTCGGCGCGCGCCGACAACGGCTACCGGCTATACGGCCGCGACGATATCGCCCGCCTGCACCAGATTCAGGCAATGCGTCGTTTCGGCTTGCCCTTGGCGGAAATCGGCGCCTACCTGGACCAGCCAGCCACGCCCTTGGACGCGATCATTTCGAAACAGATCGCGATGCTCGACCGTCAGATTCAGCAGGCCGCGAGGCTGCGCGAACGCCTGGCGCAACTGCAACGCCAGTTGGCGGACGGCACGGAGCCCGAGCTGGTCGATTGGCTATCGACTTTGGAGATGATGAGCATGTACGACAAGTATTTTTCACCGGATGAACTGGCCCGTCTGCCGATGTACACCCGCAGCCCCGAGGGGGACGCGGATTGGATCGCGCTGATCGGGCAAGTGCGGCAGCAGATGGAGCAGGGCGCTGCGCCGGAAGATGCCGGGCCACGGGAACTGGCAGAGCGCTGGATGACGCTGCTGCTGCGAGACACCAACGGCGACCCCCGCCTGCTGGTGAAGCTGAACCAGATGCACGAGCAGGAGCCCGCGATGCAGGCGCACATCGGCATTTCACCTGCGATGCGCGACTATGTGCTGCGCGCCTTCTCGGAAGGCAAGCTGCGCTGCTACGAAAAATATCTAACGGCTGACGAAGCGCGATTCATGCGGGCGCATTACTACGACCGTATCGGCGAATGGCCGATGCTGATCGCGCAGGTTCGGGATGCCATCGATGCTGGCCAGGCGCCGGACTCCGCCGTCGGGCTTGAACTTGCGCGGCAATGGATGGCGCTTTTTTGCACGTACGCTGGCAACGATCCCGCCACCCACGCAAAGTTCCGGCAGGCGCTGATGACCGACCCGGACCTGACGGCGGGCACCTGGGCCGATGATGCGACGCTGGCGTTCATGCGACGGGCGATGGGCGCGTTGGCGGCGGCGCGTTGACCTCGGTCTGCGCGGGATAAGGCATGCTTCGCGACGCCAGGCGCAACCCTGCGCGTGAGACGCTTTCGGCGTGTCGCGCGCCGCGTCCGATGGCGTTGCGCTGCCAGCGCAGAGATAAAAAAGTCGCGCCGTTCGATGCGCGACGTCGTCAACGAGGAGAGAGGGATGACGAAGCAATCCAGGATTCATGCTGTGTGCCGCCAGGTCGGCAGGGCGTTGTTGCCGGCCGCTCTGGCGGCGGGCTTGATTGCCACGCCGGCCGCACATGCCGGCGAGTATCCGTCGCAGCCGATCAAGCTGATCGTGCCGTTCGCGGCAGGCGGCGGCAACGACGGGATTGCGAGGCTGCTGGGGCAGTTGCTGTCCGACGGTCTGAAGCAGCCCGTGGTGGTCGAGAACCGTCCCGGGGCGGGCGGCAAGCTGGGCGTGGAGCAGGGCCTGCGGGCTGCCCCGGACGGCTATACCTTGACCTTGATTTCCAATAGCTATTCGGTCAACCCCAGCCTGTACAAGCTGCCGTTCGATCCGGTGGGCGACATGACGCCGATCGGGATGATTGCGCGTGCGCCGTTCTTCGTGTCCGTCAATCCCAAGGTGCCGGTGGAGACCTTGGGTGAGCTCGTCGCCCTGGCCAAGAAGAAACCCGGTGTGCTGACGTATGCGTCGTCGGGTACGGGCGGCATTTCGCACCTGGCGACCGAGGCCTTTCTGAAAACGGCGGGGATTTCCATGATCCACGTCCCGTACAAGGGGTCGGCGCCGGCATTGACCGATACGGTATCCGGCCAGGTCGATGCGATGCTGACGACCGCAGGCTCTACCTTGCCTTATCGCGCGGACAACCGCCTGAAAGTGCTGGCGGTGACGCTGCCCCAGCGCGTCTCGTCGGCGCCGGACATTCCGACGGTACGCGAGGCAGGTGTGCCGTATGACGTGACGGTGTGGTACGGAATTATTGCACCCAAGGGCGTGCCGCCCGCCATCCAGGCCAAGCTCAATGCGGCAATCAATGCCGCCGTCGTGCTGCCCGAGATGGCGGATCGATTGAAGGCGACGGGCGAAGCGGCCGCGCCAGGCAGCCCCAAGGACTTCCGCGACCAGATCGTGAAAGAGATCTCGCTTTGGGGTGATGTGGTGCGTGAGGCGGGCGTTACCGTCAACTGATGCGTGAGCCGGGCGCGGCCTTGAATGCCGCCGCCTCGGTCCGCAAACGGCGATTCCCTACTGGGCGGTCTCAAAAACGTAAGTCTGGCCGGAACCCTGGGACGGGTTGTACAGCGGGCACCATCCGTTCACCGGGGCAACGGTGCAGTACCGGTTCTGCCCGTACACCTGGGCCACCTTCCAGGTTTGGGTGTTGTCGGCGCGTTCAAGCAGATACTGCATCCGCACCCCCCGTTCTTTCTTGTCCCGTTCGTCGATGTTCATCGTATAGCCCGGGGTCGGCGGCGTGGTGTTTCGGACGTGGGCCACGACCAGCGCACGGGTGTCGGATTGGACGTCGACGTTCACCACCTCGCGCTCGTAGCTTTGCGTGTCGCATTTTTCTTCGCCTGCCCGATTGGCTGAGAGCGCTGGCGTCGACAGCTCGCCCAGCGTCGAGCGGAACGGGCGGTACAACTCAGCCAATTCCTTGCAGACGGAGGCCGCGTATCGCTCTTCCTCGTCGCGGACGTGCCACCAGGACTTCACGGCGGCGTCGGGGGTGTTGGCCGCGATCTTCAATTGCGGCGTGGCTGCCTGCAGGCGGTTCCAAGGCGATTCTTCTTTGGAGCAGCCGGCCAACACAATGGCCAGCGCCACCAGCAATGCAGGTTTTGTCACAACTACGGGTCCGGTAATGTAGGGTGGCGTCATGATACCGCTTTCGAAATAAGCCCTCGGCACTACCCACGCTTTACGGAGCTGCCGGGGCAGTTTTCGCGCAAGGGGGATCGTGTTAATCTTTGTCCTATGACAATGTTGTGTCACCGAGGCTCAAACCGTGAACGCTGAAAAGACCGCCGATATTTCCCAGACGCAGCCGCTGCACGACCTGCACAACCGCTGGCCCGAAGCGGAGTCGGTCGAGGATTTCCGCCATAACCTGGCGGCAGTGCATGCGCGCATCGCGGCGGCGTGCGGTCGGGTAGGGCGTGATCCCGCCAGCGTTCGCCTGTTGCCCGTCAGCAAGACCAAGCCCGAGGCCAGCATCCGGTTGGCTCATGCTGCCGGCTGCCGATTGCTGGGTGAGAACAAGCCGCAGGAGGCATTCCGCAAGTGGGAGGCCACGCAGGACCTGCATGATCTGCAATGGTCCGTAATCGGCCACTTGCAGACCAACAAGGCCAAGCTAGTGGCGCGCTTTGCCACCGAATTCCAGGCGCTCGACAGCCTGCGTGTGGCCGAGGCACTGGAGCGGCGCTTGCAGGCCGAAGGCCGCGCGCTGGACGTGTTCGTGCAGGTGAACACGTCGGGCGAGGCCAGCAAATACGGCCTGCATCCCGACGACGTGCCGGCCTTCCTGCGTGCGCTGCCCGGGTTCCCGGCATTGCGCGTGCGCGGACTGATGACGCTGGCGTTGTTCTCGGCCGAGGCCGAACGGGTGCGCCAGTGTTTTGTCCTGTTGCGCAATCTGCGCGATCAGCTGCGGCCGGACGCGCCTGCGGGCATATCGCTGGACGAGCTGTCGATGGGCATGTCCGGCGATTTCGAGATCGCCATTGAAGAGGGCGCGACCGTCGTGCGGGTGGGCCAGGCGATCTTTGGCGCACGGGCCCTGCCCGACAGCCATTATTGGCCGACTGCGCAAGACGACGGCGCCGATTCGTGAGCGCTGCCGGCTGCCCTTGATGCGCCTGGCGCGCAACCCTCTGTTGTTTGAAAGGTCCCGACATGAGCCGAAGTGCCATTGCGATCCGTCATCTTCATTTTGAAGACCTTGGCACGCTGGAGCCGCTGCTGCGCGAGCGCGGCTACGACGTGCGTTACGTCGATGCGACCACGCAGGAATTGCGGGCGCTTGATGCGCTGGCGCCCGACCTGCTGATCGTGCTGGGCGGGCCGATCGGCGCGTTCGACGACGCCACCTATCCGTTCGTCAAAGACGAACTGGCCTTGGTGCAGCGCCGTCTGGCCGCGGGCGCGCCGATCCTGGGCATCTGCCTGGGCGCGCAGTTGATGGCCCGCGCGCTGGGCGCCCGGGTCTATCCGCTGGGCGTCAAGGAAATCGGTTTCGGACCGCTGCAGTTAAGCGATGAGGGCCGCCAATCCCCGCTGGCGCTATTGGGCGGCACGCCGGTGCTGCATTGGCATGGCGACCAGTTCGACATTCCCGCGGGGGCCTCGCGGCTGGCCGGGACGTCGATCGGGCAAAACCAGGCGTTCTCGCTGGGCAACGCCGTGCTGGGTCTGCAATTCCATCTGGAAGCGGATACCCGCTCGATGGAACGCTGGCTGGTCGGCCATGCCTGCGAACTAGGGCAGGCAGGCATCGACCCGCGCACGCTGCGGGCCCAGGCGGAGGAGGTGCAAGCGCGTCTGGCTGGTGCCTCGCGCGCGGTGTTCCAGGCGTGGCTGGATCGGATAGAAGGCTAGGCCGGCAGATAGTCGCGGCCGCGGCGGCGGGCTTGGTCGCCGCCGCAAGCTGGCGATAACCGCGTGACGCGCACTCAGGCCACGCAGTCCACGTAATAGCGCAAGTTCCCGTCGTCGTCCCGCAGCTCCACAAATCCGTGGATGTCGGTGCCGAAGCCCGGGCAGGACCGGTTGAGTTCGCGCGAGAACTTCAGGTAATCGACGATGCTTCGGTTGAAGACTTCGCCCGGGATCAGCAACGGAATGCCGGGCGGGTAAGGGGTGATCAGGCTGGTGGTGATGCGGCCTTCCAGGTGGTCGATTTCGACGCGCTCGGTCTTGCGATTGGCGATGTGCGCATAGGCGTCGCTGGGCTTCATGGCGGGCACCGCTTCCTTCGTGTACATCTCGGTCGTCAAGCGCGCGATGTCGCTCTTGGCGTAGATCCGGTGCACGTGCTGGCACAGGTCGCGCAGGCCCATTTCCTCGTAGCGCGGATACTTCCGGCAGAACTCCGGCAGGATGCGCCACATCGGCACGTTGCGGGCGTAGTCGTCCTTGAACTGCTGCAACGCCGTTACCAGCGAACTCCAGCGGCCCTTCGTGATGCCGATGGTGAACATGATGAAGAAGCTGTAGAGGCCGGTCTTCTCGATGATTACGCCGTGTTCGGCCAGAAACTTGGTCACGATGGACGCCGGGATTCCGTCGGCGGCAAAACGGCCGTCCATGTCCACCCCGGGGGTGACGATCGTGGACTTGATGGGGTCGAGCATGTTGAAGCCGCTGGCAAGCGGGCCGAAGCCGTGCCATGCGTCATCGTCGCCCGCGTCCGAAATAATCCACTGCGCCGCGCTGCCGATGCCTTCCGCTTCAAGTTCGTCCGGTCCCCACACCGTGAACCACCAGTCGTCCGCCGTGAATTGCTCGCCGACCTGCCGCATCGCGCGCCGGAAATCCAGCGCTTCGATGATGCTCTCTTCGACGAGGGTCTGGCCGCCGGGCTGCTCCATCATCGCTGCTGCCACGTCGCAGCTGGCGATGATGGCGTACTGCGGCGACGTGGAGGTGTGCATCAGGTAGGCCTCGTTGAACAAGTGGCGGTCAAGCCCGCGCGTGGCCGAGTCCTGCACCAGGATGTGGCTGGCCTGGCTGATGCCCGCCAGCAGCTTGTGCGTGGATTGCGTGGAGTACACGATGGAGTCGCGCGGCCGCGCGCGCTTCTTGCCCATGGCGTGATACGTGCCGTAGAACGGATGAAAGGCCGCGTGCGGGATCCATGCTTCGTCGAAGTGCAGGGCTTCCACGTAGCCGTCGAGCGCGGACTTGATGATCTCGGTGTCGTAGAGGATGCCGTCGTAGGTGGATTGCGTCAGCACCATCACGCGCGGCTGGACCTGGTCGGCATCCACCCCCGCCAATAGCGGATGGGCGCGGATCTTCGCTTTGATGGACTCGCGCGAGAACTCATCCCTGGGGATCGGCCCGATGATGCCCAGGTGGTTGCGCGTGGGCCGCAGGAAGACGGGAATGGCCCCGGTAAGCACGATGCCGTGCAGGATGGACTTGTGACAGTTGCGGTCCACCACCACCACGTCGCCTGGCGCCACCAGATGTTGCCAGACGATCTTGTTGCTGGTGCTGGTGCCGTTGGTCACAAAGAAGCAGTGGTCGGCGTTGAAGATGCGCGCGGCATTGCGTTCGCTGGCGCCGATGGCGCCGTTGTGGTCCAGCAATTGGCCAAGTTCCTCCACCGCGTTGCAGACATCGGCGCGCAGCATGTTTTCGCCAAAGAACTGGTGGAAGACCTGGCCGACAGGGCTTTTCAGGAAGGCGACGCCGCCCGAGTGGCCGGGGCAATGCCAGGAATACGAACCGTCTTCCGCGTAGTCGAGCAGCGCTTTCAGGAAGGGCGGCTTGATGCCGTCCAGATAATTCCTGGCTTCACGGATGAGGTGGCGCGCGACGAACTCGGGCGTGTCCTCGAACATGTGGATGACGCCGTGCAACTCGCGCAGGATGTCGTTCGGCATGTGGCGAACCGATTTGGTCTCGCCATAGATATAGATCGGCACATCCACGTTGCGGCGGCGTACCTCGCTGATGAACAGGCGGATGTTCTGCAGCGCCGGCGCGTCTTCGGCGTCGGGCGTGAATTCCTCGTCGTCGATCGACAGGATGAAGGAACTGGCCCGGCTCTGCTGTTGCGCGAACTGGCTGAGGTCATGGTAGCTGGTGGCGCCCACTACCTCGAAGCCCTCGGTCTTGATCGCTTCGGCAAGCGCCCGGATGCCCAGTCCGGAGGTGTTCTCTGAACGGAAGTCCTCGTCGATGATGACGATGGGGAAGATGAAGCGCATGGTCGGTCCTGTATCGAGGCGACGCCAACGGCGTGGCGGTCAGCGGCTCGGGACAGCGAAGACGGGCAATCCCAAAGCCTTGTGGGGGACAAAGGCGGGATGGGACGGGGGCGCCGGCTCAAGTTCCTATCATGTCCTGGATAATTATTATATATGTCCTAGGACAAAGTTCGGGCGCAGGCAATGGTCTCGTCTTGCCAACGGCGGTTAACCCAGGCTGTGCTTGAGGTCTTGGGCAAGCCGGGTGCATTGCGCCGGCTCGATGTTCGAGATCGTGATACGCAGGCCTTTGACCGCGTCCTGGACGGAGAAGGCGTCTCCGTGGCGGACCAGCCAGCCTTGACGGGCCAGCGCCAGGGCAATCGCCTGGTCGTCGGTCTGCAGCGGCACCCAAAGGTTGAGGCCGTCGCCTTGCGCCAGGAAATCGATGTCCTGGGCGTGCAGGGCGTCTTCCAGTGCCTTTCGGCGGCGAACGTAGTCAGCGCGGGCCTGCGTAAGCAGCGCGACGGTTTCGGGCCGTGTGAGCTGGACTTCGACAATGTCCTGCAGCAGATGGCTGACCCAATTCGTGCCGGTGGCCAGGCGCAGGCGCAGTTGCCGGGACGTGGCGGTATCGCTTGCTACCGCAGCGAGCCGGACATCAGGACCCAGCGCCTTGCTGAAGGAACGGATCAACGCCCAGCGGTAGGCGTTGTCGGGAATCGGCGAATGGTAGGGCGCGTTGGACAGCAGGGCGAAGTGGTCGTCCACGATCACCATGACGTCCGGATGCCTGGCCAGCAAACGCGACAGTGCGCGTGCCCGTTTGTCGCTCAGGTTGCAGCCGGTGGGATTGTGCGCCCGCGGCGTGATGATGACGGCCTGCGCGCCTTTGGCCAGAGCCGCCTCCAGCCCGTCGGCCTGCATGCCTTGCGCATCGACCGGAACGCCGACGGTTTGAAGCCCGATGGTCCGCAGTGTGTTGATGCTGCTGAGGAAACAGGGGTTTTCAACGGCCACCTTGTCGCCGGCGACCAGATAGGCGCCCAGCAGCCGCTCGATAGCGTCCACCGCGCCGTGCGTCAGGTCGATCTCGAAACGGGCAGGGGCATCGGGCTGGAACCATGTGCGCAGGTGGTCTTCCAGCCCCGCATTGATGATGGGCTCTCCATACAGCCGGGTTTTGTAGGGACGCAGGCGCAGCGCGGCGTTGGCGTCCGGCAGCCAGGCCGGGTTCGGGTTGCCGCTGGCGAAATCGGTCAGCGGGGAATTGGCCAGGGTGCCTTCCTGTTCGCCGGCCTGGAATGGGTCGCGGATGATCGTGCCCAGGCGTCCTTGTGTCACGGCAATGCCCGCGGTGACAAGCCGCCGGTAGGCGGCGGCGACCGTATTGCGGTTCACGCCCAGGTCTACCGCCAGATCCCGCACGGGCGGCAGGGATGCGCCCGCAGATAACTGCCGGGACAGCGCCAGGGTGCGCACGCAGTCGTAGATCTCCGCTGCGGTCTTGCCGTGAATTTTCATATCGTCCTGGGACAGTTCTTGGAATCAGGCAGGCCAGAAACCATTTCGTCCTGTCTGGTGCGCCTGGGCTGATTTTGCCATAGCGCGTTCGGACGCCGGTGTTGTGCCCTAAGCGGGCAGGCTGAAGAGGAACGCGCGTAGCGCCGCACCGATTTCGTGGGAGAGTCCTCCTGCACATAATGGATGCCGCGAACGGTCACTTCGTGCTGGTGGGCCAGGTGCGGCAGTATTCCAGTGCCCGGCCGGTAAGCAGGGCGCCTGGCTCGGCGCTGATCAGCAGTTTGGGCCTGTTGGCGCAAGACGCTTGGCTGGCTTACCCTGGCATTGCTTCGCCGCTCCCAGCCGGCGCAGCTCGTCCAGGGTCTGGCGCACCAGCAGAGACGGCCGGCATTCCCGGCGGATGAACATACCCACTGATCGCGACAGGGCACCGTGCAGCCGGGTCTTGGCTACGCCGCGGTGGGCAGTATGGTCGAACGACGATTCCGGCAACAGGGCGATGCCGCAGTTGGCTTGCACGAAGCGCGCGATGGTGTTGAGGTCTCGCAGTGCATAGGTCGGGTGGAAGGGCTGAGATTCGCGCCGGAAAGCGCGTTCGGTCAGCACGTGCACGCTGGTTCCCGGCGGCATGCTGATCAGCGGCAGCTTGGCAAGCTCGGCCGGTATCCAATGCTTGATGGCCGGCCTGGCCTGACGGCTGTGGAACAGCACGAAGGGCTCGGTAAACAGTTCCTGGTAGAGCAGGTCGGGCGATCCCTCGTCGCCCATCGCGGTGACGGCAATATCGACGCGGCGATCGCGCAGCAACTGCAGGGCCTCGCTGGCGATGGGGTCATGCACGTCGATGCGGGCGTTCGGGTTCGCCTGCGCCAGGTTCTTGAGCAACTGGGGCAGCAGCGACGCCGCCAGCGTCGGCAGGGCGGCCACCGCGACGCGGTTGTTGCGGTCGCGCAAGCGCTGGGCAAGCTCCAGCATCCCATGCTCGTAGTGGGCGGTGATGCCGCGGGCGATCTCCAGGATATCCTGCCCTTCGCGGGACAGGCGCACCATGCGGGTGCTGCGCTCGAAGAGTTTCGTCCCCATGTCTTCTTCGATTTCCTTGAGCAGCTTGCTGAGCGTCGGCTGAGTGACGTGCAGCATTTCAGCGGTCTTGTGAAAGCTCAAAGTCTGGGCCAGCAGCACGAAGGCCCTCAGTTGTCTCGTCGTCAGATTCATTCTTTTTGTCTATCAATAACGTTCGGATTGGAACTTAACGCGCCTGCCGCGTGGCCTTAGTCTGTGCATCAGGCATCGTCTAGGGAGTTCGAATGTTTCGCCTCGATGGAAAGGTAGCGTTGGTGACCGGGTGTGGCACGCTCGGCGACGGGTGGGGAAACGGCAAGGCCACCGCGGCGGTCCTGGCCAGGCTGGGAGCGTCGGTGTACGGGTGCGACCTCGATATCGAGGCGGCCCGGCAATCCGCCGAGGTGATTGCCGCTGAAGGCGGCGACATCCAGGTGCGGCAAGCCGATGTCCGGGACGCGCGGCAGGTGGCCGAACTGGTCCAGGCCTGCCTCGCCGCCCATGGCCGCATCGACATCCTGGTGAACAACGTCGGCCGCTCGGAACCGGGTGACCCGGTCACGATGTCCGAGGAGTCCTGGAATGATCAAATCCAGGTCAATCTGACCTCCGCGTTCTTGTGCTGCAAGCACGTCATACCCCTCATGAAGGCGGCCGGCGGCGGGTCGATCATCAACATCTCATCGATTGCCGGGCTGAGGTATGCGGGCAAACCCCAGGTGGGCTATGCGGCGGCCAAGGCGGCCCTGATGCAGATGACCGCGACGACGGCGGTCATCTACGCCAAGGACGGCGTGCGCATGAATTCGGTCGTGCCGGGGCTGATGTTCACGCCGTTGGTCGAGCGCCTGGCGCAGAAGTATGCGGGCGGTGATTACGAGGGATTCGTGGCGCACCGGCACGGGCAGGTCCCGACCGGGCGCATGGGCGACAGTTGGGATGTCGCCCATGCGGTGGCATTCCTGGCTTGCGACGAAAGCCGCTACATCACCGGCCAGCAGGTGGTGGTGGATGGCGGCATTACCCTCAGCACGCCCTAGGCGAGGACGGCATCATGCTCAGCACAAGCAAACCGCCGGGCCGCGTGGCCGGCAAGCTGGCCCTTGTTTTCGGGGCCGGTTGCGTGGGACCTGGCTGGGGCAACGGACGCGCCATCGCCGTCCGTCTGGCTCAGGAGGGAGCTCTGGTGATGGCGGTGGATAGGCAACCGGACTCCCTGCCCGAAACGTTGGAGCACGCGGGCGAATTCCGCGGGAACATCGAAACCCACATCTGCGACGTGGGCGATTCCGGGCAGGTCGGCCGCCTGGTCGACGCGGTGCAGCAACGGCACGGCCGCATCGATATCCTGGTCAACAACGTCGGCGGGCCCATTCCGGGCGGTGCCACCGCGCTGTCCGAAGCGTATTGGCAGCGGCAGCTCGACTTGAACCTGACCTCGGTGTTCACGACATGCCGGCATGTGCTCGCCCTCATGGCGCGGCAAGGCAGCGGCGCGGTCGTCAATGTTTCCTCTACGTCGGCTATCCGTTGGACGGGCGCGCCCCAGGTCGGATATGCCGCCGCAAAGGCCGGAGTGATGCAGTTCGGCCGGGTGGCGGCGGTGGAATACGCCAGGCACGGCGTGCGGATCAACACGGTGTTGCCAGGGCAGTTGCACACGCCTCTGGTGGATGCGTTCCTGGCGACCCAACAGGCAGCGGGAGATGTCCAGGCGCTGCTGGACAAGCGCCAGAAGCGCATCCCCCTGCCATTCATGGGCGATGGGCGGGACACGGCGAACGCCGTGCTTTTCCTGGTCTCGGACGAAGCCAGATTCATCACCGGCACCGAGCTCATCGTCGATGGCGGCATGAGCGCGCGGTGCGATTGACAACAAGGGGGAGTCACGATGGCAAGAGTCGCTTACGCAGATATTCAGAATCCTGAAACGCGGCCGCTGGTCGAACGCATTCAGCGCGAACGTTCCAGTCTGCCGAATCTCTACAAGATGCTGCTCAACAGTCCGCCTGTGGCCGAGGGCTGGCTGAACTACCTGACGGCCATTCGCCAGAAAAGCAGCCTGCCGCCCCGCTTGAGGGAGCTGCTTATCCTGCGCGTGGCGGTCCTGAACGAGGCCGATTATGAATTCGAGCAGCACCTGCCCATCGCGCTGCAGGCGGGATGCGGTGAACATCAGGTCGAAGGCGTGAAAGCAGGCGATTTCACCGCATTGGCGAGCGGTGAGCGCGCGGCCATGGCCTATTGCGACGAGATGACGCGTTCGATCCGCGTGCGCGACGCGACTTTTGCCGCGGTTCGCCACGCCTACGACGACAAGGCGATCGTGGAGATCACGGCCACCATTGCGGCCTACAACATGGTGTCGCGGTTCCTGGAGGCCATACAAGTCGATCACGAGTAAACGGCGCAAGCCGGACATAACGATAATGGGAGACAACCATGCACCACCATTTTGGCGCTGTCGTGGCATCCGTTGCGCTGGGCTTTGCCCTGAGCGCGCCGGTTCATGCCGAACCGGCCTATCCGGCCAAGCCGATCCAGCTCGTAATTCCTTTTGCGCCCGGGGATACCGATCAAATGCTGCGGCCGATCACGGAGAAGATGGGCCAGTACGTGGGCCAGCCGCTGATCGTGAACTACAAGCCCGGCGCGGGCGGCGGGATCGGCGCGGCTTTCACGGCAGCGGCGGCGCCTGACGGCTATACCATTGTCGGCAGTTCGCCAGGGTCGCTCGTCGTCGTGCCGTTGGCCAACAAGGAAATCAAGTACACCACCGACTCCTTCACGCCGGTCGCGGCCATTGCGCTGGGCGGCATGATGATCGTCGCGCAGGGCAACTCCAAGTACAAGACGCTGGCCGATGTGGTGGCCGACGCCCGGGCGCGGCCCGACGCCATCGCCTACGGGACCTCCGGGGCCATGGGCATCAGCCATCTGCTGGGCGAGACGTTCGCCGCGGAAGCGAAGATCAAGCTGCGCCACATCCCTTTCCAGGGAAGCACGCCCGCCGTGACGGCGCTGCTTGGCGGCCATACCGATATTGCGGTGTCCGCGGTGGGGCCGGCGCAGGCGCATATCCAGGCAGGCGGACTGCGGCCGCTGGCTGTGTTCAGCGACAAGCGCCTGCAGGCCTACCCCGATGTGCCGACGTTGCGCGAACTGGGGTACGCGGTGGGCAGCCCCACGATCTACGGCCTCATGGCGCCCAAGGGCACGCCGCCGCAGGTGGTCGATAAGCTCTATCAGGCTGCGCGCAAAGTCGTGGCGGAGCACGGGGCCGAGGTGGACAAGACGCTAGCTGGCCTGGGCGCAGAAGTCAGCGTGCTGGGACCAACGGAATATGGCGCCTATTTGCAGCAGCAGCGTGCGCTGTTCTCGCGTGCGATCGGGCTTATCCGCGAGTAGGGGCCATGCGAGGGCCCCGCCGCAAGCCGGGGCTCAGGCTGCGTCCAGGCAGTTTCGTTCGTTCAGATGCTGCAGGAACATCCTGGAGAGCGTCCGCTCGGGGCGCAGCGTACTCCACAGCACATGGCTATGCACCTGGATGTCCGGCACCAGCGGCCGATGCGTCAGGCCCGGGATCGGCAATGCGGCAAGCAGGCTGGACTCCACCAGCGCCACGCCGGCTCCATGGAATGCGAGCACGATGCCCGTCATGGAGGTCGATACTTCCAGGCGGATGTCCAGGGGGCGGTCCAGGAAGGCGCTCAGGCGATGCCTGAGCAGGGCCTGTGGCACGTACGTGATGATGGGGTAGGGCGCCAGGTCTTCAATTGAAATCGCGGCCAACTGCGCCAGCGGATGCGTCTGCGGAAAAATACAGCTGAGCATCGCGCCGCCGACCCGCAGCGATTCGATGCCCTGGCGGTCTCCTTGCGTGAACGCCACGCCCAGGTCGATCTGTTCGTTGATGAGCCGTTCGGCGATCAGGTTGGAATCCATCGACTGCAGAGAGATGCGGACCTTGGGGCGCGTTTCGACGAATTCGGCGACCGCCTGCGCCAGCCACGCATTGGCGATCGGCGAGCTGGCGGCGATCGACAACGACCCCTGTATACCCTCGGCCAGGTCTTGGCTGAAGCGCTCAAGGCCGGTGACGCGGCCGAAGATGTCCTGCACTTCGGGCAATAGCGCGCGCGCTTCCGGCGTGGGCTCCAGGCGCCCGCCCTGGCGTCGGAAGAGGATAAAACCCAGGCGTTGCTCGAAGTGCTTGATCGTCGCACTGATGGCGGGCTGCGTGACGTTGAGCAGCGCGGCCGCGCCGGTGATCGAACCGGACATCATGACGGCGTGGAAGGCTTCCAGGTGGCGTAACTGGATCCGGGACAGCATCGGGGCGTCTCCATAAGCAGGCTTTATGGCCGGCATCGTTTTCGTGATTGGCTCCCATGTTAGGCCACTCCCTAGAATCCCGGAACGCTTCATTTTCTGCAGGAGTCCCCATGTCAGCCACCCAGCAAACGGTCTATCGTCCCGAACAGGAAGACCTCTATTTTCCCGCCTACCCCACATTTGATTCGATCCCGGCAGAGCGCTGGCATCGCCGCCAGAGGCTGGCGGCGGTATGCCGGGTTTTCGCCAAATTCGGCTACGAGTACGGCTTCGCCGGCCATGTGACCGTGAGAGATCCCGAGCATCCGGATCTGTACTGGACGAATCCGTTCGCGATGGATTTCGGACGGGTCCGCGCCAGCGACATGCTGCTGGTCGACCATCTGGGCACGGTGCAGGAAGGACGCTGGGCAGTCAATCGCGCAGGCTTCGTCCTGCATTCGGCGATTCATGAAGCGAACCGCGACCTGGTGGCGTCCTGTCACGCGCACACCACCCATGGCATGGCCTGGGCCGCGCTGGGCCGCGAACTCGATCCCATCACCCAGACCGCCTGCGGATTCTACGAGGACCAGGCCCTGATCACCGAAGAAGCCGGCGCAGTGGTGGTCGAAAACCTCAAGGGCCATGCTGTGGCCCGGGCCTTCGGCAATGCCAAGATCGCCATCCATCAGAATCACGGCCTGTTTTCGGCCGGACGCGAATCGGTGGAAGAAGCCGCCTGGTGGTTCATCGCTGCGGAGCGCGCGTGCGAAATCCAGCTCAAGGCTGAGGCCACGGGTAAGCCCCTGAAACTGATCGGCCGGGAAGCTGCCCTGCATTCCAAAAAGCATCTGGCGACCCCTTTCATGGCCTGGCTGCACTTTCAGCCCATTTATGACGCAATCGTGCGCCAACAGCCCGACTGCCTGCTCTAGCTCGCACGCGGGCCCACGCCTCAAAACAAGAAATAGACTGAACTCAAGGAGACAAACCATGGCAATCGCCTTTCATCGGGGCGCCCTGCGCGCCGCCATCCTGACCGTTGCGGGCTTCTGTTCGCCGGCGCTGGCCGCCTGGCCCGGCGACAAGCCCATCGAACTGGTGGTCGGATTCGCTGCGGGCGGGGAAACCGACGTGCTGGCCCGCACCTTGGCGCCTTACCTGCAGAAGCACCTCTCGGGCGCCGCCAACCTCATCATCGTGAACAAGCCTGGCGCATCGGGCGCGATCGCCAACGCCTATGTGCAGCGGGCCGCGAAGGACGGCTATACGGTCGCGATGGTGAATACGCCTCCCATGAACTTCATGCCGTTGGTCCAATCGACGCCCTACGACCCCGACAAGTTCGCTCTGATCGGCCGCGTCGTCAGCGACCCGACGCTGTTAGTCGTGCGCGCCGACAGTCCATACACCTCGTTGAAGGACCTGGTGGCAGCGGTCAAGGCCGGACGTGCCAACGTCAGCATCGGTCAGAACGGATTGGGCAGCAATGGCGGCGTGGCACTGAGCATCTTGACGCAGGAGAGCGGCGCCGCGTTTACCGAGGTGCCATTTACGGGAACCGGCCAATCGAAAATCGCGTTGATCGGCGGCCACGTCGATATGATTTTCTCCAGTCATACGGCGGTGCCCAACCCGGCCGCAGAGCAGACCAAGCTGCGCGTGCTCGCCCAGTTCGTCGACAAGCGCGCGCCGATGCTGCCGGACGTGCCCACCGCCAAGGAAGAAGGGTTTGATGTGGTCGTCCCGTCGGATCGGGGGTTGGCAGTAGACAAGGACGTGCCGCCCGAGATTCGAGACCGCTTGCAGGCGGCGTTGGAGGCCGCGCTGAAAGATCCGGAGTTCCTGGCCGCGGCGCAGTCCTTTTCGGCCATCTTGGCCTATAAGCCGGGCTCCGCGTGGCAGCAGGACATCGATGCGGCCAAGGCGCCGCTGGCCAAGCTGGCGGCCAGCCTGAAGCAGCGCGCAGCAGGTCGCTGAAAGGGGCGTGCGCCTTGCGCGCACGCATGGCCTGCTGCTACCCCGCTGCGGGCAGCAGCCGCATCCCGGTCCGTTTCACGAACTCTTCATACGTGATCGGCGGGCCTTCCTTTGTGCTTGCGCTGTTGGCCTGCCAGTGCACCCACGAGCGTCCCGTCGTGGCGTCGTACACGAGCTTGAAGAGATGGCTGGGCACCGCCACACCGGATCCGATCGTCTTGGGCTTATCGCCGTAGACCGGGCCGGTGAAGATGTAGACATCGCCCGGGGCGCGCATGACGTACTTGCGCGTGTCTTGCTCGATGCGGCTCCACGCCCCGCTGTTGTGTATCTGGTCCTGGGGCACCATGTTGGCCAGCGAGAAGCTCTGCGCCATGGTGTCCTTGGAATACATGTCGGCGGCGGGCGCCATGTGGCCGCGCGAATAGCCGGATCCCCGGTAGTCGTCCAGGTTGGCGCGTTCCGCGCTGGGCAGGCGCGCTTCGGCGTAGAACTTGTCGGTTCGCTGCAAGCCTTGGGCCTGGGTCAGCATTTTCCGGTTCAGCCGTTCGGCGACGAATACCGACGTCCTGGTCTGGCCGTTGTGCAGGATGGCGAAGCCGGAAAAGCAAAGTTCGCGCAAATTCTGACGCGCGGGGACCGCAGGCAGGTTGCCCCGTGGAAAGAACTGCGGGCATTCCGCAAATCGCGTCTGGGTCAGCGCGCCGTTTTGCACCGCGACGGGCGCGTAGGTCTCCTGGGCGGGCCATCCCAATCGGTCCAGGATGGCTTGCGGCGTGAACTGCGCCGGCCATTGCGGCTTCAGGACATAAGTGGCTGCGCCGAAACTCGCCAGCGACGAGAGAAGGAGGGCTCGCAGGAATCGATAGGCACGATTACCCGCTTTGGATTGGGACCGGGCTGCCGGGCGTCTTTTGGTTGAAGCTGTTTTTTTCGCGCGAGTCATGCTGCCTGTGTGTTGCTGCAGGCCGGCGCCTTGGTGAGGCCGGCACGTCATCGGATTGTAGATGACGCGTCGCGTGGCCCCTTACAGCACCAGCTTGAAGCCGATGGCCAGCATCGCGACCCCGACACAGCCGTCCAGTACGCGCCAGGCTTTGGGGTTGGCGAAGAAGGGCCGCAACAAGCGCGCGCCGTAGCCCAGCGTGAAGAAGAATACGAACGACGCCGACATGGCGCCCAGCGCGAACGCGGTCTTGGCGCCTTCGTATTGGCTGGAGATCGACCCCAGCAGCACCACGGTGTCCAGATAAACGTGCGGGTTCAGCCACGTGAAGGCCAGGCAGGTGGCCAGCGTGGCGGCCAGGCCCGCCGTCTGTTTGGTGGAGGGAGACAGGCTGTCGTGCTGCGTTCGGAATGCCGAACGCAGGCTGCGCGCGGCGTAGACGAACAGGAACAGGGCGCCGCCATAGCGCATGGCGGGTTCCAGCCAGGGCAGGGTGTCGACGGCCAGTCCGAACCCGGCCACGCCGGTGGCGATCAGGATCGCGTCCGACACCGCGCAGGTCAGACAGATGGCGAAGACGTATTCCTGACGGAGGCCTTGGCGCAGGACGAACGCGTTTTGCGCACCGATCGCGAGGATCAGGCCAAGACTGAGCAGGAAGCCGGGAATGAAGGCGGTTGTCATGGATCACCCTGTAAAAGGGCGACAGACTAGCCGTTGCGAGAAGGTTAGAAAAACTAAATAGCCTAAACCAAGTTCAGTTTTGCTTAACCGGCGGCGCCATGCGTGCGCTGCTTAATGCGGGCGTGCCGCAACCAGGGGAGCATTCAATGTCTGCAACTGGGTTTGCAAGGATTCCAGCAGCAGCTGGATCTGTTCGGAGGTCAGCGCGTAGACCCGACCGCGGCTCGCTTCGTCCGGGGATTGAGCGGCTTGCGTGATGAAGTCCAGGCGGACCAGCAGCGAATCGTATTCCACGACGGGCATCATCGCCCAGCCTGTCACCGGCAAGACCGCCTCGCCTTCCTTGAAATCTTTGTCCAGCATCTTGATGTTCCTCTTCCGGGTTTCAGGCGGGTGCCCGTGCGGGAGGGGATTTTAGGCGTTCAGCTTAGTGTAAGCAATGGGCGGACGCCGCGATAGCTGCCCGGGGGCGGCCCGGCCTGTATCGAGATGCGGTTCGAACGGACGGTGGCGTACTTCCGTTTTTGAAAAGCGAAGCACGCAACCGTCGTCAACGGTGCAGGCGGCTCAGCCGCCGCCTTGGTCCGCCGCACGCAGCAAACCGTACAGCTTGTCCTTCAACTGCAGCTTTTCCTTTTTCAGCACTTCGATGTTGGTGCCGGAGCTCGGCACGATGCCGTCTTCCATATTCTTGATTTCCTGGTCCAGATCGTTATGACGTTGGAACAGCGCCGAGAAATGCGCATTCTCGGATTTCAGCTGGGTAATGAGTTGGCGATATTCAGGGAACATTGGGGCCTC
Source organism: Achromobacter sp. FW305-C-13 (assembly GCF_058783475.1). Taxonomy (NCBI): domain Bacteria; kingdom Pseudomonadati; phylum Pseudomonadota; class Betaproteobacteria; order Burkholderiales; family Alcaligenaceae; genus Achromobacter; species Achromobacter sp. FW305-C-13. The sequence continues at coordinate 1,586,519 of NZ_JBYSYN010000002.1, forward strand.
TCTTGGATACCAGTTGACGGGACCGGTGTCGCGCCAGGCACGACGCGCATCGGCGTCAATTCCATGACACGCCAACGCCCGCGCGTTGTCAACCGCGGAACCCGCCGCCACACGCCCGGCATTGACGCCACGCAAGGCGCCGCGCGGCGGCAGCAACTCTGTCGCGCATGCTCACGTTTCATTACATGGGTGTTTCCGCCCGGCGATACACTCGCTTCCCCGTGGTCAGCCATAAAAGTGACATGAAACAGCGCGTGCCTATCTATCGGCAGGTCTTTGAACTCTTCCGACAGGACGGACGTATCCACGCCGGCACAGGGATGATGAGCGGCGTGATCGCGCTCTTCCTGGCGATCCTGTCGGTGCTGGGCGTGCTGGCCTTCCACTTTCCGGCCTACCTGACCACGCCGGAACTGCGCGCGTTCTACTCCGTGGACGCGATGCGCACCTTGCTGTTCGGGGCGCTGCTTGTCTCGGGCTCGATCGCGCTGGCCAATACCGTGTTGGGCCGCCAGCGCTGGCTGAATATCACCGCCTTCGTGCTGGTCTGCTGCGCCGTGGCGGCCGGCGGTAGCCAGGTCGTGGTGACGACGACCAATACCGGCAATCACCCCTATCTGGGTCTGGACTGGTTCATCCTGGATCTGCTGGCGTCCAGCACGGTCTTCATCATTTTCGAGAAGCTCACGCCGCTCTACCCGGGCCAGCCGGTGTTCCGCGGCGAGTGGCAGGTGGACATGAAGCACTTCCTGTTCAACCACCTGTCGGTGGGTGCGGTGCTGCTGTGCATCAACTTCTTCATCCACCGCCTGTTTTCATGGGCGGCCTACGAGCCGCTGCAAGCCGCGATCCAGTCCATGCCGTATCTGCTGGAGCTGTTCGTGGCGGTGCTGGTGGCCGACCTGGCACAGTACGCGGCGCACCGGGTGTATCACGAGGTGCCGGTCATGTGGCGCTTCCATGCGGTGCATCACAGCACGCGCACGCTGGACTGGCTGGCGGGCTCGCGCCTGCATATCGTCGAACTGTTGATCACGCGCGTCGCCGTGCTGGGCGTGTTGTTCGTGCTGGGCTTTTCGAAGTCGGTGCTGGACGCCTACATCATCATCGTCGGTTTCCAGGCGGTGCTGATCCATTCGAACGTGAAGCTGCCGTGGGGATGGCTGCGCTACATCATCGTGACGCCCGACTTCCATCACTGGCACCACTCGTCGGACACGGAAGCAATCGACAAGAACTACGCCGCGCATTTTTCGTTCATCGACTACATCTTCGGCACCGCCGTGCGCGGCGTCGGCAAGCGCCTGCCCGAGAATTACGGCATCCTGGATAACGACATGCCGGGCTCCTTCCTGGCGCAGCAGGCGTATCCCTTCCTGCGCAAGAAGTAAGCGCTTGCGCGTCCGGGCCGCTGCGCCCGGACCGCACTTTCTACAGCATCTTCACCGCGCGCCCGATGAACTGGATGGGGCCCGTGGGCTTGCCGATCGGCGAACCCGTCTTGGGTTCCAGCGTCAGCTCGAAGAGCTGATTGGGTTCCAGCGGCGGCAGCTTGTCCAGCGGGATGCGAACCGGCTTGCCGGGCGTGATCAGGCCCAACGACACGGGGCCGGCCCAACCGTCGGCCTTGGTCCAGAATTCCAGCGCGCGGTCCGCCGGGACTTCGGTGGCGGCGAGCGGCACCAGTTGCACGGCGTTCTGGCCGGCCTGAGCCTGCACCACCCAGCCAGGCGCCTGCGATTGCGGCGCCACCAGCACCACCACATATTGCGCAGCCCCCGGGGCGGGTGCTGGCTGCAGCGCCAGCGTGCTGCCCAGGATCAGCACTGCGGCCATGCCGCCGGCGGCCAGACTGCGCCAGAAGAACAGGCTGTCCCAAAGGCCGGACCTGGGGCCGGCGGCGGAGCGCTGGCGTTGGGCGTTTTCCGCATCAAGCGTGCGGGTGATGCGCGGCCAAAGACTGGCTGGCGGTTCCACGGGGGCGGACAGGTTCGCAAGCGGCAGCAGCCGTTCTTCCCAGCGGGCGATGGCATCGCGCAACGTGGCATCGTGCGGCAGGCGGGCTTGTACCTCGCGGCGCGCCTGGGCAGACAAGGTGCCCAGCACATACTCGCCCGCCAGGTCGTCCAGGCTGTTGGGGGATTCGTGGGCGGGGGTCATGCCAGGCACTCCTTGAGCGCTTGCAGGCTGCGCTTGATCCAGGCTTTGACGGTGCCAAGCGGCGCCCCCAGGCGCTGGGCGATCTCGCTGTGGGACAGCCCTTCCACATACGCATGCAGTACGCAGTTGCGGCGCACGGGTTCCAATTGTTCCAGGCACGGGCCGATCTGGCCGGCGCTGGCGCGCCAGTCGAAGGCGTCGCGCGTGTCGTGCCAGGCTTCGATGGCGTCGCGGGCGTCCAGGGCAGCGGCCGTATCTTCATCGACGCCGGTCTCGCGCGCGGTGTCGCGCAGCGCGTTCAGCGCCAGGTTGCGGGTGATGCTGTAGACCCAGCCGCGCCCCGACCCGCGGGACGCGTCGAAGCTGCCCGCCTGGTTCCAGATCCTGACGAAAGCGTCATGCACGATGTCCTCGGCCCAAGCGCGGTCGCGCAGCAGTCGTTGGGCCACGCCCAGCAGGCGCGGGCCTTCTTGCCGGTAAAGGGCTTCCAGTGCGGGCCGGCGGCCAGCAGCGCACTCCTTGATGGCAGCTTCGTAATCGAAATCCGGGGTCAGGCGGTTCGGCATGCGAGAGCGGGAGCGGGAAGTGGTCGGCCGTGCGGACAAGGTACGCACGGTGGTCGGTTGCGCCATCTTACCGGACTCTCTTGATGCCGCCCGGGCCCGTCGCCGCATGCGGCCGGCCCGGGCGGGGCTGTTAGTTTGCCTTCCAGAAGATGTAGTCGGCCTGGTATTGCACCTGGCTCTTCTGGCCCAGCGTGGCCGGCGTGCACGGCGTCTTGGGCGCCACACCGCCCTTGAGCGCCACGCGCTGGATATACGTCACGCCCGTCAGCGCGCCGGCACCCACCGCGGGGTTGGCCTTCACCAATTGATAGGGCAGGTTGCCGTCGCCCGAGGGCGCCACCGCCACTTGCGTGCCGGTCAGCTTGGACCCATCCATGGCTTCCCAGGTGGCCGGAGGACCGTAGTAGGTGCCCACTTGCTTGCCCTGGCGGTCGTTCAAGACCGCATTGGGGCCGGCGAAGACCCATTCGGTCTGGCTTTTCATGTCGGCCTTGGCGCGGCACTCATAGGTAATTTCACCCACGCCTACGGTTTCCCAGGCCACCTTGTTGCCCGCGGGCACCTGGACGCTGGCGGGAAGGTCGGTCTGCGAATAGGCCATGGACTTGGCGCTCATCGAGCCGCAAGCGGCAAGGAGCGACACGGCGAACAGGCCGGCAACGGTGGGAATGCGATTCGAACGTTGGGTCTTCATGAGTGGTCTCCAGCGGCGTGAAAGCGCCTGTAGACGGCGCGCACGATGCGCGCCGGTACAGGTACTACACGCGGGAGACCCCATTGGATGCAGGGCGGACGCAATTATTTTGCGTCCACCCTGAGGGGCTGGGGCGTGATTACTTGGCCGACCGGTTGGCCGAGTAAGAAGCCATCAGGTTGCGGTAGTCGGGGATGTGGTTGGCGAACAGCGTGCCCAGGCCCTCGACGTCATTGCGCCAGTCGCGATGCAGTTCGCATGCCACGCCGAACCACGACATCAGTTGGGCGCCCGCTTGCTCCATGCGGCTCCAGGCGGCGTTGCGGGTGACTTCGTTGAAGGTGCCCGAGGCATCCGTCACGACGAAGACGTCAAAGCCTTCTTCCAGGGCCGACAAGGCGGGGAATGCGACGCACACTTCGGTGACCACGCCGGCGATGATCAGCTGCTTCTTGCCGGTGGCCTTGACGGCCTTGACGAAGTCTTCGTTGTCCCAGGCGTTGATGTTGCCGGGGCGGGCGATATAGGGCGCCTTGGGGAATTTGTCTTTCAGTTCCTGGACCAGCGGGCCGTTGGGGCCATCTTCGAAACTGGTGGTCAGGATCGTGGGCAGCTTGAAATATTCCGCCAGATCGGCCAGGGCCAGCACGTTGTTCTTGAACTGGTCGGGTTGGAAATCGCGCACCAGGGAAAGCAGGCCGGCCTGGTGGTCAACCAGCAGGACGGCGGCTTCGTTCTTGTCCAGCTTCACATAGGGTTTGGTCATGGTTTGCTCCGTTATGTCGTCAGGTCGTGGTGCGCGGTGTTGGCGCGGGGTTGAACACGTGAGTGCATGAACAGAATTCTAAATACAAGCCAATAGCCGCGGTAGACGGGATTTTCGCGTCTCAGCGTTCTATAAATCGGACGATGCGGGGCCGCTTTTCAGGAAGGGAATGCGGTGGCGTTGCTGGGTCTCGTATTCGCGCCGGGCGCTTTCACGGTACTCCGCATTCATGAAATCCAGAAGTTCGCGCACGGCCGGCAACAAACCTCGCCGCGAGGGGAATACGGCATGGACGGCGCCCGGCTCCGGATACCACGGCGCCCCGACCGGCACCAGCGTGCCCGCATCCAGTTCGTCGCGGATCATCATCAGGGGCAGGGCCGCGACGCCCACGCCGCGCAGCGTGGCTTGCTTGAGCGCCAGCATGTCGTCCGTGACCAGGCGGGGGGTGAACGGCACGTTCTGCCGGGCGCCGTCGGGGCCATCCAGGCGCCACTGGCATTCGCGCTGCTCGGTGCCCAGCGCCAGCGTGGGCAGTTGGCTGATCTGGCTGACGTCGGCGCCGGCGGGCAGCGTGCGCGCAAGCGCCGGGCTGGCCGCGAGGGTCTGGCAACTGGTGCCCAGGTGCTTCATCACCAGGTCGCTGCTTTCGATGGGCCCGAAGCGCACGCGCACGGCCAGGTCGAACCCCTCGCGCAGCACGTCGACCGGGCGGGAGAAACTCTTCAAGTACACGTGCACCTTGGGACACTTTTCCATGAAGCGCGCGACGACATCGCCCAGGAAGTAATAGATCAGCGCGGGCGGTGCGCTCATGCGGATCGTGCCTTGCGGCTCGGCGTGGGTGCGGTCGATAACGTCTTGTGCGGCTTCGGCGCCGGCCAGCATCGACAGGCATTGGTCGAAGTATTCCTGGCCCAGTTCGGTCACGGCGAAGGTGCGAGTGGACCGCTGGATCAGGCGCACGCCCAGACGGTCTTCAAGCAGGGCGATGCGGCGGCTGAGGCGGGACTTGGGAATGTCCAGGGCGCGCCCTGCCGGCGCGAAGCCGCCGTTCCTGACGACCTGGACAAAGTAATAGAGATCATTCAAGTCGTGCATGGACTTTCCGCTGTTCTGATAATGGGACGTAGCGGGGAGCATATAACGCCCGCCACGTCCCCAGGCGGAAAGCCTGCGGGCAACGCCGCTTGCCGACGCTCGCCAGGTCAGGCCGGCGCGCCGGCCGATTCCTCTTTCCAGCGCTGCTTGTCGCGCAGCGGCGGCGTGCCGAACAGGCGGCTGTATTCGCGGCTGAACTGCGACGAACTCTCATACCCCACGGCGTGCGCGGCCAACGCGACGCCGGCGTCGTCGCTCAGCATCAGCCGGCGCGCTTCCTGCAGCCGAAGGTGCTTCTGGTATTGCAGCGGGCTCATCGCGGTGGCCTGCTTGAAGTGGTGATGCAGCGACGATACGCTCATGTGCACGTCGCGGGCGATCTCCTCCACGCGCAGCGGCTGGGCGTAGTTGTCCCGCAGGATGCGGATGGCCTTGGCCACACGGTTGAGCTGGCTGTCCTGCAGCACCGTCTGGCGCAGCACCACGCCCTGGCCGTTCATCAGCAGGCGGTAGAGCAGTTCACGCTTGACCATGGGCGCCAGGATGGGGATGTCGCGCGGGGTGTCCAGCAGCCTCAGCAGCCGCAGCACCACGTCCAGCAGGGACCCGCCCAGTGGATTGACGCACAGCGCGCGCGACGCTTCGGCCGGCAACAGCGGCGGCAGGTTCTCGTCGCTGATCAGTTCCGCGATCTCTTCCGGGTTCAGATCCAGGCGCAGGCCCAGATAAGGCAGGGTGGGGCTGGCGACCGACACCTTGGCCACCACGGGCAGGTCCACCGACGAGATCAGGTAATGGAAGGGGTCGTACTCATAGGACTCGTCGCCGATCAGCAAGCGCTTGGACCCTTGGGCAATGACCGCCAGCGCGGCTTTTTGCAAGCCGGGTTTGGCGCCGGTGGGCTGGGACAGGCGGTGCAGGTACAGGCCCTCGATGGGCGTATCCAGCGACCCCTCCAAATCCCCCGTCATCCGGTCCAGCGTGCAAAGCAGCTCGCGTCGCGCCGGCTCGTAGGCGATGTCCAGGGGGGCAGCGCTGGCGAAATCTCCGGGTCGAACGGTAGTAATAGGCATGGAGGCTCCTGAAGGCGTGCCGCCCGCGCGGGCGGCCGGCGGAGCAGAGGATTAAGCGGGCTCCAGTGTATGCCCAGCAACGGCGGGCTGGACAGTCGTGATTTCGGGGTGTGGAGAAATGGGCAAAAAGTTTGGAGGATCGGGCGCATGCCTGATCCTCTGCCGCTACTGGCAGAGAATCAGGCAAAAAAGGGGCAGGATCAAGCAGCGCGCGGTCGGCCTTCCGGACGCATACTGTCTTCACCCCGGCAAGCCAGCGTCCGGCGCTCCATCCCGGGGCGCGCAGGCCGGCTGCCCCCAGAAGGAGTGCAATCATGCGGTACAAGAAATTTGGCAGCACCGGCCTGTTCGTCTCGGAACTCTGCCTGGGCACGATGACTTTCGGCGGCGAAGGCGAGCTGTGGAGCAAGATCGGCGCCCTGCAACAAGAGGACGCGAACCGGTTGGTGGGCCGGGCATTGGATGCGGGCGTCAATTTCATCGACACGGCGGACGTGTACTCCGAAGGCAGGTCGGAAATGATCACCGGACAGGCGTTGCGTGACCTGAAGGTGGCGCGCGACGACGTGGTCATCGCCACCAAGGTCTTCGGCCAGACCGGCGCCGGCGTGAATGCGCGCGGCAATTCGCGCTCGCACATCCTGGACAGCGTGAAGAAGAGTTTGTCGCGCCTTCAGCTGGACCATATAGACCTGTACCAGATCCATGGGTTCGACCCGGCGACGCCGGTCGAGGAAACCGTGCGTGCCCTGGACACCCTGGTGCAGCACGGCCATGTGCGCTACGTGGGCGTTTCCAACTGGGCCGCCTGGCAGATCATGAAGGCGCTGGGCATCGCCGAACGCCTGGGACTGGCGCGGTTCGAATCGCTGCAGGCCTATTACACGATCGCGGGCCGCGACCTGGAACGCGAACTGGTCCCCATGCTGCAAAGCGAAGGGGTGGGCCTGATGGTGTGGAGCCCGCTGGCTGGCGGCCTGCTCAGCGGCAAGTACGGCCGCGACGGGTCGGCCGAAGCCGGTAGCCGCCGCGCCGCGTTCGACTTCCCGCCGGTCGACCGCGACCGCGCCTATGACAGCATCGACGTTCTGAAAACGGTGGCTGATGCGCGCGGCGTGTCAGTCGCGCAGGTGGCCTTGGCCTGGTTGCTGCACCAGCAGGTGGTGACCAGCGTCATCATCGGCGCCAAGCGTGTCGATCAGTTGGACGACAACCTGGCCGCCACCGGCATCAAGCTGACGCAGGACGAACTGGCCGCGCTGGACAAGGTCAGTGCGCTGCCGCCCGAATATCCCGGCTGGATGCATGTGCGCCAAGGCGAATTCCGGCGCAAGCAACTGGCCGAATCGGGCGCGGCATAAGCGCGGCGGCGTTCAGGGCTGGACCGGGGACCAGGCGTCGACAAACGTCTCCAGGTCCAGCTTTGCCGCCATTTGCGTTGGCGTGGCAAGCGTCGCGGCGGGGGCGGCATCTGCGCGGTAGGGGGCTAGTAGAATCTTTGCAGCGGCAACTCCGAAGATTTCCCATGAGCGACTCCTTTTCCCCCGATGAATCCCGCGCGCTGCGCGAGCATGGCATTGCGCTGTTCGCGGATCGCGTCCTGATCGCCGTGCAGCCGCCTTTGGCCGAGACGCGCATCGCAGAAATTGAAGCGGCCTGCGCCGGCCCCTTGCCGGACGCGCTGCGCGACTTGTGGCGCCTGACCGCGGGCGGCGAACTGGCCTACGATCTGCGCGCAACAATGGACGGCAATGAAGAGGCGCTGAGCTGGGCCGAATTGTTCTATGACGGCAGCGATCACTACCGCGATCTGCAAGGGTGGATCGAACACGAACAAGCCTGCGCCGAAGAGGCTGCCGACGAAGACGGCGAAGCCTGGAACGGCACGCTGCGCTATCTGCCCATCGGCGGCTTCGAGTATTGCGACCGCATCTATGTCACCGTCGAACCCGGCCCGCGCGCAGGCAGCATCGTGGCGTGGAAGAAAGGCTTGCCGGGCTGGACCCATGCCTTGCAGCAGGACGGCATCGCAACCATCGCGCCGGACCTGCACGCGGCATTCGCCGCGCTATGCCTTGAGACGGACCCGGACCAAGACGAGGACAGCCCCGGCGTGCGCGTGCTGGAGTATCTGGACGAGCGCGTGTCGGACCACGGCATGCCGCAGGCCCTGGCGGACAAGGTGACCGCGTTCTACCTGCGCGCGCGGGTGGACTGGCGCGGCCCGCTGGCGGCCGGCACGCTGCTTGCGTCACCGCATCTGGCCGGCCTGGCCTTGCAACATGCGCTAGCCCAGGATGATGCCGCGCTGGTGCAGCAATTGGCCGGGCAGGGCATGTCGTTTGATTTGCCCCTGCGCGGCAGCGCCAAGCCGGTCGAGGTCGCATTGATGCAGCATGCCTATGCGGCCACCGACGCCCTGCTGCAGGCCGGCGCCCCTGTCAGCCCCACGGCGATCCATCGACTGGACTGCAAACCGTCTCCCGAACTGATTCAGGGCCTGCTCGCCCACGGCGCCGTCGCCGATGCGCTGGGCGTGGCGCGCTGCGTGGCCTGCGGGTCGCCCGAGGCCGCGCGCCTGGTCGCCCACGCTTGCGGAGCAGGCATTGAAACCGCTTACGCCGACGTGCGGGATTCCATGGCCAATAGCTACGAGGAAGACCTACGCCGTGTGCGTGCGGGCAAACTGGGCCATTATCTAGGGGCCGAGGGCCTGGCCGAGCGCGTCGCCAACCTTCGGAATTTCTCGCTGTGACGTTCAACGATCCTGTTTTGAAGGAACAAGGGTGGCCATTCCGTATTTGCGGCGGTTGACGGCCGTCAGCCGCAGTCCGCAAGCCAACCGGCATCTTGCCTACTTCCTGACCTTCACCGCCGGGGCGGTCAATGCCGGCGGTTTCCTGGCCGTTCAGCAATACACCTCGCACATGTCGGGCATCGTTTCGATGATGGCCGACCACATGGCGTTGGGCGGCATGATCGTGGTGCTGCAGGGCCTGGCCGCATTGCTCTCCTTCCTGGCCGGCGCGGCCAGTTCCGCGTTCCTGATCAATTTCGGCCGACGCTCCCACCTGGCCAGCGAATACGCCTTGCCGCTGTTGCTCGAAGCCGTGCTGCTGCTGGGCTTCGGGCTGCTGGGCGCCAACCTGGAGACCTTGCGCTGGTTCTACGTGCCGGGCACGGTCATGCTGCTGTGCTACATCATGGGCCTGCAAAACGCGATGATCACCAAGGTGTCGCGCTCCGAGATCCGCACGACGCACGTGACGGGCATGGTGACCGACATCGGCATCGAACTGGGCAAGCTGTTTTACTGGAACGTGGCTAAGGGCGATGCCCAGACCATGCCGCCCGTGCGGGCAGACCGCGCGAAGCTGATCGTGCTGAGCCTGATGGTGACGCTGTTCTTCGTGGGCGGCGTGACAGGCGCCTATTCGTTCTTCCACTTCGGCTTCGGGTCGACCTGGCCGTTGTCGCTGCTACTGACGCTGCTGGCGGTGGTGCCGATCGCAGACGACATCCGCAGCTTCATCCACCGCGCCTAGCCACAGCGCTATCGCTTCGCTTTGCCCGCGGTGGAGTAGGCCAGGAAGACTTGCAGCGCCGCCAGCGTTTCGTAGTGCAGCCGTTTCAGCCTTGCGTCCTTGACGGGGTCGATCACCGCATAACCCTTCGCGTCCACCGGATAGGGCTCACCCAGCAAGCGGGCCATGTCGATCTGGTAGTAGCTGGCATCGCCATACGGCCGTTTGCCGTCGATGTACGGCATCGGCCAGAAGCGTTCGCCTTCGCGCAGCACGGCCTGCAGCGACTTTGCATCCACCTCGCGCCAGACCGCGGCACGCAGCAACGTCAGATGCGCTTGTTGCAGCGTGAAGCCGCCTTGCGCGTCGACACCGCTTTCCGGGAAGTCGAACGCCTCTTTCATTTCGGCCGGCACGGTGTAGCGCCCGGGCCGCAGCATGCCTAGAGACTCCACGTAGCGGGGCAGCAGACGGCACACTTCCGCCAGGCGGCGAATGGCCAGCGCATCGTCCGTGGTCTTGAGCGCGTTGCGTGCGATGGCCAATGTGTCGGCGCCACCCAGCAGCGGTTGCTCGAAATCGACGGTGGGCGCACCGGATTCGACGGGCATCCACAGCACGCGCAGCAGGCGTACCAGGGTCGCGTGCTGGCCGGTATAGGCCAGGGTGCCGGAAGGCGCCGCATACACCTGTTGGATGATCGCGTCCCGTTCGGGCGAGGCAATGGCGCGCAATGGGGCAACGGTCAGGCCGGCCAGGGCCAGCAGCAGCGTCCGGCGTGTTATCGGATTTCCGGTCATCGGGAGCTCACTTCGGCATGCTGTTCAATTCGGACTCGGCCAGCGGGTATCCGGGTTGCAGGCGCAGCGCGGCTTCATAGGATAAGCGGGCGTCGCTTAAACGGCCAAGCCTGCGCTGCAGGTTGCCCATATTGGTCAGGATCAGCGCACTGGCGGGTTTGGCTGCAACGGCCTTCTGATAGGTTTGAAGTGCTTCCGCTTCGCGGTCCAAGGCGTCCAGCAACGAGGCCTGCAGGTTGTAGCCGATGCTCCAATCGGGAAAGCGCCGGGTCAGTTCCTGCGTGGTGGCCAACGCGTTGGGCAGGTCGGACCGTTCGGCTTGTGCGCCGGCCTTGTTGATGTAGGCCCACTTGTTGTCGGGGTTGAGCTTGAGGGACTGGTCGATCAGGTCCTGTGCGGCGGCAGGATTGCCTTGCTGGCTTTGCAGCTTGCCCAGGAACAGCAGGACATCCGCATTGCGCGGGTCCTTGCGCGCCATCTCTTCGCCCAGGCGCTGCGCTTGCTGGCGGTCGCCGGCGCGCAATGCCGCGGACACCTGCGCGTTCAATTCCTGCATGGCGGGCGGCAACTGCTGAATGCGGGCGCGCAAGGCCTCGTTGTCGGCCTGCAGTTCGGTTTGGTAGGCATGGTCCAACTGTGAGGCCGTCTGCGCCCGGGCGGCGGGCGGCGCCAGGGTCAGCGCCAGCGCAAGCAGCGGCGAATACAGCAGTACGGACGGCAAACGGCGGCGCAAGATCGCAAGCATGGAGGCGGCGGTTCGGAATGGAGGGGGACAGGGCAGGTCCCTACGATACCGGAACCGCGGCCGGCGGCAAAAGGCCCGGCGGGATGGCCGGGCCTTCGCTCTGCCGGTTTGCCGACGCAATCACTTCGGCATCAGCACCGTATCGATGACGTGGATCACGCCGTTGGACTGGTAGACGTCATAGGTGCTGATGGTGGACACGCCTCCTTTCTCGTCCTTCAGGGTCAGGTTGTGCTTGCCGTTCATCATCACCCACAGCTTGCCGCCGCTGGCGGCGGTCAGTTCCGTAGAGCCGCCGCCCTTCTTGACCTTGGCGGCCAGCGCGTCGAAATCCAACTTTCCGGGCACCACGTGATAGGTCAGGATCTTGGTCAGCGTCGCCTTGTTTTCAGGCTTGACCAAGGTATCGACCGTGCCGGCCGGCAGTTTGCCGAACGCGGCGTTGGTCGGGGCGAACACCGTGAACGGGCCCTTGCCCTGCAGCGTGTCCACCAGGCCTGCGGCCTTTACCGCCGCGACCAGCGTGGTGTGGTCCGCGGAATTTACCGCGTTGGCCACGATGTTCTTCGAGGGCATCATCGCCTGTCCGCCGACCATGACATCGGCGGCATACGTGGGCGACAGGGTCAGGGCAGAGCAGGCGATGGCAATCGAGGCTAGCAATTTCATGACGATCTCCTTTTGTGTGGCCGTCATGAGCAGATACGGGGCTGGCTCGCGATTGGATGCGTTTTTTCCTCTAGGTGTAATCCCTGATCGGACGGCGTGGCGCAAAGCGCGGCCCTGCAGCGCGCCCATCGGCTTTACCCGGGTCGGGGCACTACAATGCCGGGCACCGGATTGCGCGGAATCAAGCGCGCCGGCGGCGATACCCGTTACGCTGGGTGCGCCAAGGCGTCCGGGCCCCGGCCGGCCCGGTAGAAGCGATGAGCTTGCAACCGAAATACAGGAGGAGCAGACAACGTATGGACGCAGAATTCTGGTTGGAACGCTGGCGCGAAGGGCGCACGCACTTTCATCAAACCCGGATCACGCCGCTCTTGCAGAAGTACTGGCCCACGCTGGCCGTACCGAAGGGTGGACGGGTGTTGGTGCCGCTTGCCGGAAAGTCGCTGGACATGGTTTGGCTGGCGGCGCAGGGCCACTCGGTGTTGGGAGTCGAACTCTCCCAGCTCGCGGTGGACCAGTTCTTCGAAGAGAACGAGCTTCGACCCGCCACGCACGAATCCGTCTACGGCAAGCACTACGTGTCGGGCAACATCGAAATCATTTGCGGCGACATCTTCAAGCTGGATGCCCAAGTGCTGTCGCACTGCGTGGGCGTCTATGACCGCGCCGCGCTGGTCGCCTTGCCCGAAGCCATGCGCGCCCAGTACGTGCGCCACGTCTATGGGCAGTTGTCGCCCGCCTGCCGGGGCCTGCTGATCACGCTGGACTACCCGCAGGAAGAAATGGCCGGGCCGCCGTTCTCGGTGGTGGACAGTGAAGTCCAGGCGATCTTCGCAGGCGTCTCGCCCGCGGTGATCATCGACCGCCGCGACATCCTGGACAAGGAGCCCAAGTTCCAGAGCGCCGGCGTCAGCCGTCTGGACACGGTGGTCTACCGCCTGGGGGTGTAGGATGGGTGAAGCGCAAGAGTCCTTAAGCTAGAACTCGGCTATCGAACGCGCGCAACCCATCATCTCGCATCAGGTCATCAGCCACCCACCGGCCACGTCCAGCACTTGGCCGGTGACGAACCGGGCCTGATCGGACGCGAAGAACAGGCAGGCGTCGGCCACTTCCTCAGGCGTGCCCAACCGGCGTAGCGCAGTCACCTGTGCCACGGCGTCATTGATGGCTTTCGGCACGCTTTTCAGCAGCGGCGTGCTGATGCGGCCCGGCGCCAGCGCGTTCACCGTCACGTCGTATTCGCCCAGTTCCGCCGCCCAATGGCGGGTCAGGCCGATCAGGCCGGCCTTGGTGGCCGCGTAGTGCGCCGCCACGATGTCGCAGTAGGCCTTGCCGGCCACCGACGACATGTTGATCACGCGCCCCTGGCGCTGCTTGACCATGTGCGGCGTGGCCAGATGCGTCATGTAGAACACGCTGTTCAGGTTCACCGACACCACGTTGTCCCATTCCCCCGGCGGCATCTCCCAGACCTTCAGCGCGCGGCCGTCCGTCTTGGGCGAGATGCCCACGTTGTTCACGAGGATCGTGGCTGCGCCCAGTTCGGACGTGATGCGATCGTAGGCTGCCTGGCACTGGTCGAAATGTGCCACGTCGGCGTGCACGAACGCGACCTGATGGCCATGCTTACGTAGCTCCTTCTCGAACGCCTGGCCCGCCTGCGATTTGAAATCGACGAGGCCGACCCGGCCGCCTTCGGCCAGGAACCCCTCGACGATGGCCGAGCCGATGCCGCCCACCGCGCCAGTGACGATGGCGACCTGGTCCTGGAAGCGGCCGCTCATGCCTGTACCTTCAGCATGATCTTGCCGATGTGCTTGCTGCTCTCCATCAGCGCATGCGCCTGGGCTGCCTCGGCCAGCGGGAACACTTTATAGATCAAGGGCAGGCATTGCCCTTGCTCCATCAGCGGCACGACCTTGCTGGCGAGCGACCGCGCAATGTCGCCCTTGTCGTCGTCCGAGCGCGGACGCAGCGTCGACCCCGTGAATTGCAGCCGCTTGGTCATGATCGGCAGCGCGTCGATTTCGGCCTTGCTGCCTTCCAGGAAGGCGATCTGCACCAGCCGGCCATTGACGGCCAGCAGGCGGATGTTCTTGTTGATGTAGGCGCCGCCCACCATGTCCAGGATCACGTCCACGCCGGTGCCGCCGGTGGCCTGGCGGACCTCGGCTTCGAAGTCCGCATCCCGGTACAGCACGGCGTGATGCGCGCCGGCCTTCAGGCAGGCGTCCGCCTTGTCCTGGTTGCCGACGGTGGTCCAGACCTCGGCGCCGAAGGCGCGGGCCAGCTGGATGGCCGTCAGGCCAATGCCGCTGGACCCGCCATGCACCAGGAACTTCTCGCCGGCCGACAAGCGGGCGCGGTCGAACACGTTGGTCCAGACCGTGAAGTAGTTTTCGGGGATGGCGGCGGCGGACAGCAAGTCCATGCCGCGCGGCACGGGCAGGCAGTGGCGTTCGTCGGCCAGGCAATACTGGGCGTAGCCGCCACCCGGCGTCAGCGCGCACACGGCGTCGCCGGCCTTCCAGGCGGTGACGTCCGGGCCGACGGCGATGATGGTGCCGGAGACTTCCAGCCCCAGATAGGGGGAAGCGCCCGGCGGCGGCGGATACGAGCCCGAGCGTTGTAGCACGTCGGGGCGGTTCACGCCGGCGTAGGCCACTTCGATCAAGACTTGGCGGCCGGTGGGGGCGGCCATGTCGCGCTCGGCGACGTGCATGCAATCGGGCGCGCCGCCCTTGCCGTGGTCGATGAATGTGCAGCGTAGAGTCATAAGAAACGGGTCCTGGTCATCAATGGCCCAGATAGGCCTTTTTCACGTGAGGGTCGCTAAGCAGTTCGGCGCCGGTGCCGGTGCGCACGATGGCGCCGTTCTCCAGCACGTAGCCGCGGTCGGCAAGACGCAGGGTGCGGAACACGTTCTGTTCCACCAGCAGCACCGTCACGCCGTGCGAGGTGACGTCGCGGATGATGTCGAACATCTGCTGCACCAACAGCGGCGACAGGCCCAGTGAGGGTTCGTCGAATACCAGCAGCTTCGGGTCGGCCATCATGCCGCGCGCGATCGCCACCATCTGTTGTTCTCCGCCGGACAACGAGCCGGCGTATTGCGTCAGCCGTTCTTTGACGCGCGGGAAAATGCGCAGCACCTCATCCAGCTTGCGCTGCACGATGGGGCGCGCGGCGCGCTTGTAGGAACCCATCAGCAGATTGTCGCGCACGGTAAAGTGCGGGAACAGCTGGCGGCCCTCGGGAATCATGGTGATCCCGGCGTCTACGATGTCATAGGGGTTGCGGTTGGTCAGGTCGTGGCCTTCGAATTCGACCTTGCCCTGCATGGCGGGGATCACGCCGCACAGGGTCTTGAGCGTCGTCGTCTTGCCGGCGCCGTTGGCGCCGATCAGGGTGACGATCTCGCCTGCATTGACCTCGAAGTTCAGGCCGTTCAGCACCTGGCTCTTGCCATAGCCCGACGACAGATTCGTCACCTTAAGCATCCTGATACTCCTTGCCCAAATAGGCTTCGATGACGGCGGGGTTCTCGACCACGTCCTTGGGCGCGCCGCTGACCAGCACCGCGCCTTCGTTCAGGACGATGATGCGGTCGGACAGCGCCATCGTGGCCTGCATCATGTGTTCGATCAGCAGCACCGACACGCCCGAGTCGCGGATGCGGCGGATCATCTGGATGGACTTCTCGATGTCGGTGGGGTTCAGCCCCGCCATCACTTCGTCCAGCAGCAGGATGCGCGGCTTGATGGCCAGCGCGCGGGCGATTTCCAGCCGCTTCATGCCGCCCACCGTCAGGCTGCGCGCTTCGGTATTCAGATACTTGACCAGGTCCGTCTGCTCGGCCACCTTCAGCGCGATCTGCTCGGCCTCATCGCGGCTGGACGTGCGGATGAAGGCGCCCAGCATGATGTTCTCAAGCACCGTCAGGCCGGTGAACGGCTTGGCTATCTGGAAAGTGCGGCCCAGGCCCTTGTGCGCATACTCGTCCGGCGTCCTGCAGGTGACCCAGTTGCCGTCCGCGTCCAGCATCGAGATGCCGCCCTTGTCCGGCGACAAAAAGCCCGACAGCAGATTGAACACCGTGGTCTTGCCGGCGCCGTTCGGCCCGATCATGCCCAGGATCTCGTTCTGGTTCAGCGTCAGCGACACATCATTGGTGGCGCGCAGGCCGCCAAAGCTCTTGAACAGCTTGTCAGCCTTCAGCACCGGCTGCTCGGAACGGGTGGCGTTGTGCAACCGAAGTTCGTCGGCCAGCTTGAGCTTCTTGCGTGGCGAACCCAGATAGGGCAGGCGCGCCAGCCCGCGTTCGATGGCGGGGCCGAACGCGCCGGCCAGACCGCGCGGAATGGTCAATACCACCGCCACCAGGATCAGGCCATAGATCAGCCCGTGCATGCCGTTACCCACGCTGGACAACCAGCCGCGCGCAAGTTCCGCGATCGGCAGCACCAGGAAGGTGCCCGCGATCGGACCGGCCACGGTGCCCAAACCTCCGATCAACGCGAACATGGCGACCTGGATCGACAGCTCCAGCGAGAACGCCGAACTGGGATCCACGAAGGTCAGGTACGTGATGTGGAAGGTGCCGATGATGCTGGTCAACATGGCCGACACGACCGCGGCGATGATCTTCACGCGCACCGTGGGGATGCCCACGGCAAGCGCGGCGTCTTCGCGTTCCCGGATGGCGATCAGGTAATGGCCGATACGCGACTTGCGGATGTACCACGACACCCACGTCACGAACAGGAACAGCCCGAACGCGATGATCACGTAGTTGAGCTTTTCGCGGAACACGATCCATGCCCAGCCGATGTTCAACGGCAGGCTGATGCCGCTGGAGCCGCCCGTCCAGCTTTCTTCGTGGATGACCAGCAGCCGCACCACTTCCAGGATGGCGATGGTGGCCAGCGCGAAGAACGGCCCGCGCAGGCGCAGCGTGGGATAGCTGATCAGGATGGCGACGCCGGCCGAGATGGCCGCGCCGGCCAGCATGCCGAACCACGGCGAAATGCCGAAGTTCTGCGTCAGCAGTGTGGCCGTGTAGCCGCCGATGCCGTAGAAGACGGCGTGGCCCAGCGACAGTTGGCCCGCGTAGCCACCCACGATGTTCCACGCGACGGACAAGGACGAAAAAACGAACAGCAGGACGAAAAGGTTGGTCCAGAAGGGCGTGCCCATGACGGCGGGCACGATGAACATGACGATCAGCAAAATCAGGCTGACGTAGGCTTTGGGG
Source organism: Achromobacter sp. FW305-C-13 (assembly GCF_058783475.1). NCBI lineage: Bacteria > Pseudomonadati > Pseudomonadota > Betaproteobacteria > Burkholderiales > Alcaligenaceae > Achromobacter > Achromobacter sp. FW305-C-13. Next base: position 1,603,874 of record NZ_JBYSYN010000002.1, read on the forward strand.
CTTCGAAAGTCGGGAAACACGTCTCGCTCCTTGTGGCTCTGATCACTCTGTTCCAACGCCGAACAGGCCGTTCGGACGCAGGACAAGGATCAAGAGGAAGATCCCGAAATACACGACCTCTTTCAGGTCGGGGGCGATGTAATAGCCGGCCAGCGTATCCACGATGCCGATGATCATGGAGCCGGCGACGGCGCCGTACAGGCTGCCCAGGCCGCCCAGCACCACGATCACGAACGCCGTCAGCACGAAGTACGTGCCCACGGTGGGAAACACCGGATACTGCGGCGCCAGCAGGCCCGCGGCGATGCCGACGAATGCCGTGCCCAGGCCGAAGGCGATGGCGTAGACGTTGTTGACGTTCACGCCCATCAGGGTGGCGGCATAGCGATGCTGGGCCACGGCGCGAAGCGCGCGTCCCAGATAGGTGCGGTGCATGAACAGATGCAGCAGCACCGCCAGGCTGATGCCGACCACGAACGTGATCAGCTGGCCCGTCACCATCGAGTAGTTGCCCACGTCGATGGCATTCGTGCCCAGTTCCACCGGCGCGCGATACACGTTGGCGCCGAAGATCACCAGCGCAAGGTTGAGCAGAATGGTGGATACGCCCACCGTGGCGAAGATCTGGATGTGCTGGTCGGCGTTGAGCAACGGCTGGATGATGCCTTTCTGCGTCAGCGCACCCAGCGCGAACAGGATGACGGCAACCGGGACCAGGCCTACATACGGATGGACGCCGAATTGCGCCGCGATCAGATAGACCAGGTACATGCCGATCATCAGGAACTCGCCGTGCGCGAAGTTCACGACGCGCACGACGCCGAAGATCAGCGTCAGCCCCAGGCTGATGATGGTGTACGCGCCGCCCAGCAACAGGCCGTTGATGACCAGTTGAATGAATATATCCATGGTGCAACCTCTTAGAGCGGGATGCGGCCCCGGCACGGCCGCGGTGAAAGCGGCCGCGCAGGAGCGCGCAATTCCCGGGAAACGTCAGGCGCCCCCGAGCGCCTGATCACTGGCGTCGCGCTTACTTCTTGAAGACCGGCTTGCCAAGTGCGAGGTTGCTGGGTGCGATGGTGACGAGCTTGCCGTCCTGCCACTGCATCACGTAGAACGTGGAGGCGTTGTTCTGGCCGTCTTCGCCGAAGTCGAAGGCCCAGCCGTTGGCCGTCTGGCCGGCCGGCTTCTTGTAGGCCATGACCGCGGCGCGAATCTTGTCCTTGTCGGTGGATTTGGCGTTGCCGATGGCTTCGAAGAAGGCCTTGGCGCCCACGTAGTTGGTCAGGCTGTGGCCTGATTGCGGGTCGCTCTTGTAGGTGGCCTTGTAGGCTTCCAGGAACTTGTCCAGGCCCGGCGCGCCAGCCGGATTGATGGACGACTGCGGGAAGTCAAGGTCGAACACGCCGTTCATGTCGGCGCCGACCGCCTTGGCCGTATCGGCCAGCGAATAGCCGCCGCCTGCGCCAATCACGACCTTGGGCTTGAAGCCCGCGGCGCGCGCCTGGCTGAAGAACAGGATGGCGTCGTTCTGATAGGCCGTCTGGAGCACCACGTCCACCTTGGCGCCCTTCAGGCGCAGGATCAGGGACGACAGGTCTACCGTCTTGGCCGAGTAGGGCAGCACTTCAGCCACCGTGTAGCCCAATTCCTGGGCACGCTTCTTTTCGGTGGCGGCCACGTCCGTGCCGTAAGGACCGTCTTCGTGGATGATGCCGATCTTGATGTCCTTGGGGTTCAACCCCATGCCCGGGGCGATCGTGTCATGCAGCGCATTGACCACCGACACGCCGTACAGCGCCGTATTGGGGTTGCTGCGGAACAGGTACTTGTAGCCGCGCGTGGTGATCTTGTGGGCGGTGGCGCCCAGTTCGAAATACGGCACGCCCGCCAGTTCCGTCACGGGCGAGGCCGCGTACGAAATGCCGGAGGCATAGCTGCCGAATACGCCGACCACGTTGGCCGAGATCAGGCGCTTGGTTTCCGACACGGCCTGCGTGGGGTCCACGGCGTCCGCCTTGACGATTTCGATCTTCTCGCCGTTCACGCCGCCTGCGGCGTTGATCTCGTTGACGGCCAGCTCCAGACCGCGATAGCTCTCTTGTCCCAGGAGCGCAAGTGCGCCGCTGAACGGGAAGAGGGCGCCCACTTTCATGTCGGCCGCTGCGGTGCCGCTTGCCAGTGCGCCGCACACGCCCAGCGCCAGAATAATCTTATTGAACTTGAACACGGTCTACGCTCCTTTGTCGGTATGGGATGCGGACTGTTTTTAGTGGTGTCCGTCTTTTTTAAATATATGATATATGTGCCGGCCAGGTAAAAAAACCCCGCCTTGGATTCTAGTTGGGGCCGCAACTAGCCGAATCGGGGAATTCCCTAAAGCCGCATGAATAAAGCCTCAGCGGCCGATAAGGGGCGAAATGAACCGCAATATTTCGTCAGGCGGGCGTACCTTCCGGCTGGCCGCCAGCGTTACCGAAAGTACGAGAAACTAGCCGGCTTAATCATATATCCTATATCATCAAACGCGCGCTTTTCCATAAAAACCCAGGAGACAGAAGCATGTTCGAGGAAGTCAATTTCGCCGGAAAACGGGTCCTGATCACCGCGGGCGCGGATGGTCTGGGCCTGGAGATGGCCAAGGTGTTCCATCATGCGGGTGCCACGGTGTTCGTGTGCGATGTGAACGAAGCGCGCCTGGCCGCGCTGCCGGCCGAATTGCCTGGCGTGCATACCGCGGTTGCGGACGTATCCGACGAGGACAGCGTGGGCGCGCTTTTCGCTGCGGTCAAGCAGAAGTTGGGCGGCCTGGACATCCTGATCAACAACGCGGGCGTGGCTGGGCCCACCGGTTACGTTGAAACCCTGTCCAAGGCGGACTGGGACCGCACGTTGGCCGTGAACATCACCGGCCAGTTCCTGTGCGCGCGCCAGGCCATCGGCCTGCTGAAGGCATCCAAGGCGGGCGTAATGATCAACCTGTCTTCCGCCGCCGGTCACCTGGGTTTTGCGGGGCGGTCGGTGTATTCCGCGTCCAAGTGGGCGGTGATCGGGTTCACCAAGTCGCTGGCGATCGAACTGGGGCCGCATGGCATCCGGGTCAACGCCATCCTGCCGGGCGCCGTCGAAGGCCCGCGCATCCGTGCCGTCATCGCAGCGAAGGCCGATACGTTGGGACGTCCGGTGGACGAGATCGCCTCGCAGTACGAAAACCAGGCCGTGCTGGGCCGCATGGTCACGGCGCGCGACATCGCCAACATGGTGCTGTTCAACGCCAGCGAAGCCGCCCGCAGCGTCACGGGCCAGGCCATCGTGGTGGATGGCTTCACGCAGAAGCTCTACTGATGGGTACCGGCTCCCCGGCGCGTTGCGCCGCCATCATCGGAACGGGCCTGATCGGCCAGGGCTGGGCCATCGTGTTCGCCCGCAAGGGCTGGGACGTGCGCCTGTACGACGTCAATGCGGCCATGCTGGCCGAAGCGCGTTCGTTGATCCTGCAGCAACTGCGCGAACTGGAAACCCAGGGCCTGTTGGAAGACGCCAGCGGCATCATCGAGCGGGTGCACGTGGCCGGCAGCCTGGCCGACGCGGTCAAGGGCGCCAGCTACATACAAGAGAACTCGCCGGAAAAGGTCGAGATCAAGCGCGCGCTGTTTACGGAACTGGACGCCGTGGCCGAACCCGACGCGGTGATCGGCAGTTCGACCTCCAGCATCCCCGCCAGCCAATTCACCGAACACCTGCCCGGACGGCATCGCTGCCTGGTTGCGCACCCGGTCAACCCGCCTTATCTGATTCCTGTCGTGGAGCTATGCCCCGCGCCCTGGACCAGTCCGCAGGCGCTGGATGCCGCCCGCGAGGCCATGACGGCCATCGGCCAGAAACCGGTGCTGGTCCGCCGCGAAATCGAAGGCTTCATCCTTAACCGCCTGCAGGGCGCCTTGCTGCACGAGGCGTTCCGGCTGGCCAAAGCAGGCATCGCCAGCGCCGAAGACATCGACGTGACCGTGAAGGACGGCCTGGGCTTGCGCTGGTCGTTCATGGGGCCGTTCGAAACGATCGACCTGAATGCGCCGGGCGGCATTGCTGACTACTGCGCGCGGTACGGTGGCCTGTACGAGTCCATCGGTGCCGACCAGGGCGAATGCGTGGCCTGGGACGGCGCGTTGGTCGCCGCGCTGGAGGACGAACGCCGCGGCTTACTGCCGCAGGAAGACCTTGCCAAGCGCCGCTTCTGGCGCGATGAAAAGCTGATGCGCCTGATGCGCCACAAACAAGAGAACGGAGACAACAATGGCTAAGCCCAAACAGAAAGTCGTCATTACCTGCGCCGTGACGGGCGCCATCCATACGCCCAGCATGTCGCCGCACCTGCCGGTCACCGCCGATGAAATCGCGGAAGCCGCCATCGGCGCGGCCAAGGCCGGCGCGGCGGTGTTGCACCTGCACGCGCGCGATCCGCAGACGGGCAAGCCGTCTCAGGATCCCGCACTGTTCAAGCCGTTCCTTGAGCGGATCAAGAACGAGACCGATGCCATCATCAACATCACCACCGGCGGCAGCCCGCACATGACGGTGGAAGAGCGCATGCGCCCGGCTACGACCTTCCAGCCCGAACTGGCTTCGCTGAACATGGGGTCGATGAACTTCGGCCTGTTCCCGATGCTGGACCGCTTCCAGGACTTCAAGCATGACTGGGAACGGGAACACCTGGAGAACAGCCGCTCGCTGATCTTCCGCAATACCTATCAAGACATCGAATCCATCCTGACGCTCGGCAACGCCAACGGCACGCGCTTCGAATTCGAGTGCTACGACATCAGCCACCTCTACAACCTGGCGCACTTCGTCGACCGCGGGCTGGTGAAGTCGCCGCCGTTCATCCAATCCGTGTTCGGCATCCTGGGCGGCATCGGCCCGCACCCGGAAGACCTGATGCACATGAAGCGCACGGCAGACCGGCTGTTCGGCAACGACTACGAATGGTCGATCCTGGGCGCGGGCCGCAACCAGATGCCGCTGGCGACCATCGGTGCCGCGATGGGCTCCAACGTGCGCGTGGGCCTGGAAGACTCGCTGTGGATCGGCCCGGGGCAGTTGGCGGAGTCCAACCGCGTGCAGGTCGAGCGCATCCGCTCCATCCTCGAGGCGCTGAACCTGGAGGTGGCGACGCCCGACGAAGCGCGCGCCAAGCTGGGCCTGAAGGGCCGGGAAAACGTGAAGTTCTGATCAGGGAGGCAGGCCGGCGCGGGTGCGCCGGCCGCGTTCAAGCGTGGCGGCGCAGCGCGTCGGCAAGCGTGGCGACGTCCAGCTCGCGATCGAAATTGGCGGCATGGCGTGCCTTCAAGGTCAGTTCCGCCGCCAGGGTCAAGTCCGCGTCGCCAGGGGTATCGGCGGCGCCCAGTTCGCGCAGCGTGGTGGGCAGGCCCACTTGGGCGTACCACTGGGTCAGGTCGGCCAGCATGCCGTCGTTGCGCTGTTCCAGGTCCAGTTGCACCAGCAGGCCGACTGCGACCTGCAGGCCATGCAATGCCGTCGCCACGCCGCCAATCTTGGGCAGCCCGCGCGTGAGTGCGTGGGCGATGGACAGGCCGCCGCTTTCAAAACCGAGACCGCTCATGAGGATCATCGCTTCCACCACGCGCTCGAACGCCGGCGTGGGCTGGCCGGTGCCCGCAGCCGCCACGGCATCCACGCCATCGGCCAGCAGGGTGCGCAGGCAGCCGTCGGCGATCAGTTGCGCCGACAGCAGCGGCGCGCCGTCGTACATGTTCTTGCCGCCGTTGCGCTGGCATTGCTCGGCTTCGAACTTCTTCGAAATGGCGTCGCCCAGGCCGGCGCGGAAGAAGTGCACCGGCGCGGTGGCGATGATGGCGGTGTCCACCAGCACGACCGTGGGATTGAACAGCATGTGTTCGACGGCCAGGAGGTTGTGATGTTCGTCGTACAGCACATAGTTCTTGCTGGTGGGCGCGTCGTTGGATGCCACCGTGGGCACCGTGATCAGATGGCAGTGGGCCGACTTCGCCACCGCCTTGCCCGCATCCAGCGACTTGCCGCCACCCACCGCCACCACCATGTCGATGCCGGCGTCCGAGGCTTGCGCGCGCAATTGCGCGATCAGTTCGGGTGTCAGGTCGCCGTCGACGATCAGCGGCGTCAGCGCTACACCGTGTTCAGCGCACAAGGCGTCGATTCTTGGACCCAGCACGCCATGGACGTAGCGGTCGATGACCAGGGCGGCGCGGCGCCCGAACAAGGCGGCGTACTGGCCCAAGGTGGCCAGGGCGCCCGCTCCCTGTATGTAGCGGCTGGGAGCGCCAAAAATCTTCAGCATGAAGTCTTCCTATTTGCGTGGCACGGGAGGGCGGTAGTCGAGCTCTTTCTCGCGCTCGACCAACCAGTCAATCATGATCTTGCCGCCCCAGACCAGGTCGGCCTGGATGGCGCTGCGCGCCGCTTCGGAGTCCCGCGCTTCCAGCGCTTCCAGCACGGCTTCGTGGCGATGCTCGTTTTCGGAATAGTCCAGGCCGGCCGTCTTGATGTGGAAGACCTTCAGGATGGGGCCCGTGATGACCCAGAACGATTCCACCGTGCTGCGCAGGATGGGCTTGTTGCTGGCTTCCAGGATGCCGAAGTGGAACTTGCGGTTCAGGTAGCTGGCGCGCTTGGGGTCCGTCGACGTGCAGGAGATGAAGTCCCGCTGCAAGGCGACCAGATTGTCCAGCTGCTTGCGCGTGATGTTCTGCGCGGCCTCGGCCGCGCCCATGCCTTCCAGATGGAAACGGATCTGCTGGATTTCGCGCAGCTTCTCCGAATTCACGTAGGGCACATAGACCGCCGTGGCGGCCTGCATCTCCAGGCCCTGCTCGCTGATCAGGCGGAAGATGGCCTCGCGTACGGGCGTGATGGACACGCCCATTTCTTGGGCCAGTTCGCCAATGATCAGGCGTTCTCCGGGTTCGTACTGCCCGTTGATCAGGGCATTGCGGATTTCGTTGTAGACCCTGACGGAGAGGTTCTCTTTCTTTACCGGTTTGAGGCTGGGCATGACGTTTCGGGCTTGCTGTATTGAGGGAACGGGTGAATCCGGAATGAATTCTAGCCCGCCATAGCCAATTCAAGCTCAATGGGTATATTATATATCATATATCCTAACGAAGAAAGGACGCGCCATGCGCCATCACCAGGAGGCCCCCACCGAGGGGGAAGTCAGGATGCTGCGGGAGAAAGCCCGCCATATCCGGCTGGAGACAATCAGACTCATCGAAATCGCGAAGGTCGGGCACTACAGCTCGGTCTTCTCGTGCGCGGAAATCTTCGCGTCGCTGTATTACGACGTGATGCGGCTGCGCCCGGGCGAGCCCCACTGGCCCGACCGCGACCGCTTCCTGATGGGCAAGGGCCATGCCGCCGTGGGGCTGTTCCCGGTGCTGGCCGACCACGGTTTCATCGACCGCGAATTGCTGGATGGCTATACCCGGTTGGGCAGCCCCCTGGGTGACCACCCCGACATGAGCAAAGTGCCGGGCGTGGATTTCAGCTCGGGCTCGATCGGGCATGCGCTGTCCAACGGCGTGGGGATGGCTGTGGGCGGGCGCATGAGCCAGCGCGATTTCAATGTCTTCGTGATGCTGGGCGACGGCGAAATGCAGGAAGGGCAGGTCTGGGAAGCGGCATTGTTCGCCGCGCATAACCGCTTGTCGCGCTTGATCGCCATCGTCGACCGCAACGGCTACCAGCTGGATGGGAAGGTGGACGACGTGATGGGCGTGGAGTCGCTTAAAGAGAAGTGGCTGGCGTTTGGCTGGGACGTTCATGAAGTCGATGGCCACAACCTGCTGGAATTGACGGCGCTGCTGCGCCGCCTGCGTGCGGACGACGCGCGCGCGAGGCCAGCGTGCGTGATTGCCAAGACCATCAAGGGCAAAGGCGTGTCCTACATGGAAACCGAGCCGGGTTGGCACCTGGGCTACCTGGCGCCGCAAGATGCGCAAAGCGCCGTCGACGAAATCCTCTCCCGCGAGATCTGAATGGCACAGGCACAAGTCCTCTCCCCCGACTCCTGGCAGTACCGCGCCCTGAATGCGGTGAACCCCGGGCTGTCCTATCTTTCCGATGCGCTGATCGAACTGGCGCAGGCCGGGCACCCGGTGGTGGCCGGCTCGGCCGACCTGCAATATTCCAACGGCCTGAACCGCTTTGCCCAGGCCTACCCGGACCGCTACGTGCAGTTCGGCATTTCCGAGCAGAACATGGTGTCGGCGGCGGCCGGCCTGGCCACCACCGGCATGATGCCGTTCGTGGCCACCTTCGCCTCGTTTCTGGGGCTGCTGTGCTGCGAACAGATCCGCATGGACGTGGCATACACCAAGCTGCCGGTCCGGCTGATCGGCCACCATACCGGGATCAGCCTGGGCTTTTACGGTACCTCGCATCACGCCACTGAAGACATCTCGACGATGCGCGCGCTGGCCGGCCTGACGGTCGTCTCGCCCGCGGACGGCCCGCAGCTGGCGTCCGCCATCAAGGCTTCGGTCGACTGGCCCGAACCCATCTACTTCCGCATCGGGCGGGGCCGCGATCCGCAGGTGTATGAAGACGGCGCGCCGTTCGAATTCGGCCGCGCGATCGTGCATTCGACGGGCAGGGACCTGAACATCATCGCTTGCGGGATCACGCTGCATGCCGCGTTGGCCGCGGCAGAACAGCTGCGCCAGGAAGGATTTTCGGTCGGCGTGATCGACATGCCGACCATCAAGCCGCTGGACCGCGACGCCGTGCTGGCCGCGGCGGGGCAGGCGCGCGTGATGATGACGGTGGAAGAACACAATGTGCTGGGCGGGCTGGGTTCGGCCGTGGCTGAAGTGCTGGCGGATGCCGGCACGGGCACCCGACTTCGCCGCCACGGCATCTATGATGAATACAGCCTGATCGCCCCGCCCACCACGCTGTACGCCCACTACAAGCTGGATGCTACCGGCATCGGCGAAGTGGCCCGCGAAGTGATCAAAACCTCAAATAAAGCCTGACCCCGGAGAACACGATGAAGGAAATCAGCGGAAACACGCGCCTGTTCGGCATCCTGGCCGACCCGATCCATCATGTGAAGACGCCCCAGCGCATGAACGAGCTGTTCGCCAAGATCGGGTTCGACGGCGTGTGCGTGCCGTTCCATGCGCGGCCCGACAATCTGGCCGCCGTGGTCGACGGCCTGCGGCGCCTGGAGAACCTGGGGGGCGTCATCATCACCATGCCGCACAAGACCGCCATCCTGGACCTGGTGGATGAGGTCACGCCGGTCGCTCGCAAGATCGGCGCGGCGAACGTGGTGCGCCGCGACGCGGACGGCCGTCTGGTGGCGCATATGCTGGACGGCGAAGGCTTCGTGCGTGGCCTGCTGACGGCGGGTGTGCCCGTGCAGGGGAAAAGCGCCTATCTGGCGGGCGCCGGCGGCGCAGCCAATGCCATCGGTTTTGCGCTGATCCAGGCGGGCGTGTCGCGGCTGACCATCGCCAATCGCACGCCGGCCAAGGCCGAAGACCTGAAGGCCCGCATCCTGTCGCTGCATCCGGACGCCAAGATCACGATCGGCACGCCCGACCCGGCCGGCCATGACCTGGTCGTCAACGGCACGTCGTTGGGCATGAAGGAAGGCGACGCCTTGCCGCTCGATACCAGCCGCCTGACGCCGGACCAATTGGTATGCGAAGTCATCATGCAGCCCAAGGACACGGCGCTGTTGCTGGCCGCCCAGGCCAAGGGCTGCAAGGTGCATTACGGCGCACCGATGCTGGCCTGCCAGATCGAGCTGATGGCCGAGATGCTGGGCGTGGTTCCCGCGAAATAGCATGCAGCCGATATCAGGACGGGGTAGATAAAAAGATGGGCGACTACGATTTCATTATTGCGGGCGGCGGCACGGCGGGTTGCATCCTGGCCAACCGGCTCACCGCCGACGGCAAGCATCGCGTCCTGATGCTGGAAGCCGGCTTCGAGGCCCGCAGCATGTGGATCTCGATCCCGGCGGGCTTTTCCAAGCTGCTGGTGAACCCGGACTACAACTGGCGCTTTGCGACCGAGCCCGAAGACAACGTCCATGGCCGCACCATTGCCGTGCCGCGCGGCAAGGGCGTGGGCGGATCCACCTTGATCAACGGAATGATATACGTGCGCGGACAGCCGCAGGACTACGACGGCTGGGAAGCCGCGGGTGCGACGGGTTGGGGACATGCGCAGGCTGAACGGCTGTTCCGCAAGATCGAGCATTACGAACCCGGCGGCGAAAGCCGGGGCAAGAACGGGCCGATGCATCTGGAGGAAGTCGCCGAACGCTTTCCGGTGTCCGACGCTTTCCTGCGCGCGGCGCAAGAGGATGGCCAGCCGCTGAATGCCGACTACAACAGTGGCAATCAGGAAGGCGTGGGCTACTACCAGGTGCTGCAGCATCGGGGACGGCGTTGGAGCGTGGTGGACGGCTATATGAAGCCCGCCGCCGGCCGCCAGAACCTGAAGGTGGAGTGCGGCGCGCATGTGACGCGGCTGGTGTTCGAGGGCAAGCGCTGCGTGGGCGTGACGTATCGCCAGAACGGCCAGGAGCACACCGTACGGGCGCGCCGCGAAACGGTGCTGTGCCTGGGGGCGGTGCAGTCGCCGCAGTTGCTGGAACTGTCCGGCGTGGGCGATCCGGCGCGGCTGCAATCCTTCAACATTCCGCTGGTGCATGCGCAGGCGCAGGTCGGTGAAAACTATATCGACCACTTCGCGACGCGCATGAATTGGCGCGTGAAGAATGCCGTGACCTTGAACGAAATGTCGCGCGGCTGGCGCCTGGCGCAACAGGTCGCACGCTACTACACCCGCCACACCGGTATCCTGACGCTAGGGACGGGACTCGTCCACGGCTTCGTCAAGAGCGCGCCTGACCTGCCGACGCCCGACGTGCAGTTCTTCTTCGTGCATGCCAGCTATGCCAACGCGGCCGAACGCATCCTGGACCGTCATCCGGGCATGACGATCGGCGTGGCGCAGCTGCGCCCGGAATCGGTGGGCAGCATCCACATCAAATCCGCCGATCCCTTGGCGGGCCCGTCGATCCGCCCGAACTTCCTGTCGGCGCAGATCGATCGCGACAGCCTCGTCGGCGGCATGAAAGTGGCGCGCCGTATCGTGGGACAACCGGCCATGCAACGGTTCATCGAGGCCGAAGTCAGCCCCGGCGCCGCCGTGGAAAGCGACGAGCAATGGCTGGACTTCGCGCGGCGCAACGGCCAGACGATCTATCACCCCATCGGCACCTGCCGCATGGGCTCGGACGCCGCCGCCGTGACCGACGTGCGCTTGCGCGTGAACGGCCTGACGGGGCTGCGCGTAGTGGACGCGTCGGTGATGCCGAAGATGGTCTCCGGCAACACGCAGGCCGCCGTCATGATGGTGGCCGAGCGCGGCGCCGAAATGATCCTGGAGGACGCCGCTCAGGCATCCTGAGCGATCGTAGGATTGGTGAAGCGCGAGAGTTCTTAAACAAGGACTCTCGCGTTCAGCGCGCGCAACCCATCAGACAGCGGTTGCGTTGTTGCTAAAGTTGCCAAGAAATCACCGCTGCTTGATGGGTTACGCGCGCTGGGCAGCAGCATTCTTGCCTAAGAACCCCCGCGCTTCACCCATCCTACGGCCTGCCGGGCTCAGCGGATCAAGAAGCCCGCGCCGACCGGGTCGTTGCGGTCGATCACCCAGCGCGCGGTGCCCAGGATGCTGGCGGTGCCCTTGACGGTGGGCCGGACGGCGCGCGTGCCGTTCAGGTCTACCTCGCCCAGCAGGCTGCCTTCAAACGTGCCGCTGCCCAGCAGGCCTTCGGATTTGATTGGCTGGTTCAGGCCCATCTTTCCACGCGCCTCGAACATGGCCATCATGGCGCTGGTGCCCGTGCCGCCGGGTGAACGGTCCAGCTGGCCGGCGCTGAACACGTGCACGTTCTTGTAGAACGCGCCTTCGATCGTCGGCTGATGCCAGAACGTGATGAAGTTCAGATTGTTGATGTGCGCTTCGGTCGGGTGCTGGATGCGATGGCGCGCGTTCAACTGGTCACGCACGATCAGGCCCATGCGCGACAGCTCGGTGCCGTTGTCCGGCGAGATCCGCAGGTCGCAACCCGACAGGTCCACAATGCCGAAGTAGTTGCCGCCCCAGACGATGTCGGCGGACAGCTTGCCGTAGCCTGGCAGTTCCACCGGAATGTCCTGCGCCGCCACGTAGGCCGGCACGTTCTCGAAGCGCGTCCACAGCACGTTGTCGCCTTCGGATGCCACTTCCGACACGACCAGGCCGGCCGTGGTTTCAAAGCGGATCTTGGTGATGCCGTCTTTGCCGCGCGCCACCAAGCCATTGGCCACCATCGCCATGCTGACCGCGATCGTGCCGTGGCCGCACATGTGGGAATACTCGGTGCCGTCGATGTAGATCAGGCCGGCGTCGAATTCGGGACTGGACGGCGGCGTGAGGAATACGCCGAACATGTCCTTGTGGCCGCGCGGTTCGCGCATCAGCGCTTGACGCAGCCAGTCGTAGTTCTGCTCCAGGAAAGCCCGCTTCTCCAGGATGGTGGATCCGGCGGGGTAGGGGATGCCGCTATGCACGATGCACAGGGGCTCGCCTTCGGTATGGGTATAGATGACATCGAACGCGTCTTGCTTGCGCATGACTGTGGCTCCAGACAAAAGTAGGATGAGGGGAAAACCCGGGAGTCGAGAAACTATTTGCCGCGTTCGGACAGCATGTCCAGCCCGACGGTCAAATCAAGAATGACGATGGCGATCACCGCAACCACGATCGTGGCGCCCGATACGGCTGCGATGGTCGGATCTATCGTGTACTGCACGTAGTTGAAAAGCTTCACGGGGATGGTGTTCAGGTCCGCCGTGGTGTTGAAGATGGAAAGCTCCACGTTGATCCATGACGAGATGAACGCGAAGATGGAACCGGTCACGATGCCCGGCCGGATCTGCGGCAGCACCACCAGGAAGAACGTGGTCCAGGGGTTGGCGCCCAGGTCCGCGGAAGCCTCTTCCAGCGCGCGCTGCTCCGGCGTCAGCAGGGTCAGTGTTGAACGCAGCACGAACGGCGCGATGATGACGATGTGCCCGATCAACAGCGACAGGAAGCTGCGCGTCAGGCCGAAATACGCGCCGTACTGCAGCAGCGCCGCGCCCAACACGATGTGCGGCAGCACCAGCGGCGACATCAGCACCGACGTCAGCGCCGCCTTGCCCGGGAATTCGTAGCGCGCCACCGCCAGCGCAGCGGGCACGGTCAGCACGACGGCGGCAACGGTCGCCGCCAGCGCCAGCACCGTGCTGGTGGTGAACGCGGCGACGTAGCCGGCTTCCACCAGCAAGGTGCGGTACCACTCCAGCGTCCAGCCCTGGGGCGGGAACGCCAGGTACGGCGTGGCCGTGAACGACGAGCCCAGGATCACCACCAGCGGCAGGGCCAGGTAGGCCAGCACGGCCAGCGCGATCAGGCGGATCAGATTGCGGGCGATCATCGCGCGGCTCCAGGCAGGGTGGCGGCGCGGTTCGCCAGCGCAACCAGGATCAGGGTGAAAACCAGCAGCACCATGCTCAGCGCGCCGCCGTAGTGGAAATCGAAGACCGAGCTGTATTGCTGGAAGATCAGCATGGACAAGACCGAGATCCGTCCGCCGGACAGCAACGCAGGTGTCACATACGCGCTGACCGCCAATGTGAAGACGATGATGGCCCCCGACACCACGCCAGGCAGCGTCAGCGGCCAGGTGATGTGGAAGAACGTCGCCGCCGGGCTCGCGCCCAGGTCTGCGGACGCCTGCTCGCAGGCCGGATCTACCCGGGCCAGCGCATTGCCCACCGCCAACACGACGAAAGGCAGCAGCACGTAGACCATGCCGATCAGGATGCCCAGTTCGGTGCCGATGAAGCGCACCGGACGGTCGGCCGCGCCGACGCCAACCAGCGCCTGGTTGACCAGGCCGTTACGGCCCAGCAGCACCATCCAGCCGAACGCGCGCACGATGTTGCTGGTGAACAGCGGCACCACCAACAGGATCACGCAGAAGCGACGCCAGGCCTGCCAGCGCACTACGCGCACCAGGTACCACGCCAGCGGGTAGCCCAGGATCACGCATACGACGGTGGTGAAGAAGGCCAGTCGGAAGGTCACCAGGATCACATCCCAGTGATATTGGTCGGCCAGCACGCGCAGGTACTGTTGCAAGGTCAGCGTCACGCCGTCTGGGCCACCCGTGATGCTGGCCAACGCCACCACCGCCAACGGCGCCAGGAAGAAGGCCGCAAAGAACAGCACGGGGGCCGCCAGCAGCAGGCAGGGCGAGAGCCAGGCGCGCCGGTTCATGGCTGTTCACCGATCAGGTGCAGGTGCTCCGGCGCGAAGGCCAGGTGCACCGTCGTGCCCGGCCGCAGCTCGGCAGGCGCAATGCCGCCATGGCGCGCCACCACCGACTGGCCGCCGATGTCCACGTGGATCATGCTGTGGCTGCCCACATTAATGACGTCCGTGACCGCGCCGGTCAGCGTGTGCGCGGACGCTTCGGCGCTCAGCCGCAAGTCTTCGGGCCGCAGCACCGCTACGCCGCGCGCGGGCGCCGGCTTGCCGCCCAGCGGCACGCGCAGGCCCTGGGCCTCCAGCTGCAGCGTGCCGCCTTCTGTCGCGGTGTAGGCCATGAAGTTCGCGTCGCCGATGAACTCCGCTACGAAGCGCGTGGCAGGCTGGCGATAGATGTCCGTGCCTGCGCCCACCTGTTCGATGCGCCCCGCATGCATGACGACGACCCGGTCGGCCATGGTCATCGCTTCTTCCTGATCGTGGGTGACGAAGATGAAGGCGATGCCCAGCTTGCCTTGCAGGTGCTTAAGCTCCAGCTGCATGCGCTTGCGCAGCTTCAGGTCCAGCGCGGACAACGGTTCGTCCAGCAACAACAACTTGGGCTGGTTGACGATGGCGCGCGCCAACGCCACCCGTTGCTGCTGGCCGCCGGACATCTCGCGGGGGTAGCGCGGACCAAAGTCCGCCAGCCCCACCATGTCCAGCGCCGCGCGGGCACGCTCGGCGGCCTCGGCCTTTGATGCGCCCTGGCGCCGCGGGCCATAGGCCACGTTCTCCAGCACGGTCATGTGCGGGAACAGCGCGTAGTTCTGGAACACCGTGTTGAGCGGACGATGGTGCGCGGCCAGCCGGCTGATGTCCTGGCCGTCGATCAGGATGCGGCCCGATTCGGGCTTCAGGAAGCCGGCGATCGAGCGCAGCAAGGTGGTCTTGCCGCAGCCGCTGGGCCCCAGCAGGGCGACGAATTCCCCCTGCTGGATGTCCAGGTCGATGTGGTCCAGCGCCTGGTAGGCGCCAAAGCGCATCGACACGCCTTCGATGGTGAGCAAAGCGGACATGATTGATCCCTGGACCCTAGCGCTTGCGGGCAACCTGGCGGTTCCACGCGTCGGTGACTTCGGCGCGGCGGCTGTTGATGAGGTTCCAGTCGAACAGGCTCAGGTTCTTCACCGAGCCCTCGGCGCCCCACGGCAGCTTGCGGGCCACGTCCTTGGGCACCTGCACGTCCTTGACGGCCGGCCCCAAGTACAGGCGCGTGGCCAGGCAAGCCGCGGCGTCTGGCGTCAACGCGGTATCGATGAACTTCTTGGCGGCCGCCGCATTGGGCGCGCCCTTGACAAGATGCAGGCGGGCGTCCGTGGCCCATGCGCCTTCCTTGGGCACGGCGAAGCCGATAGGCAGGCCTTTGTCGATCAAGTCCCACGCGCCCACGTTGAAGTGCGCGCCGATGATGGCCTCGCCGCTTTGATAGGCGTTGCTGGCCGCGCCCGAGCTGTCGAAGAACAAGGCGGTGTCCAGGGTGGCCAGCTTGGCGTACAGGGGCGCCAGGTTGGACGGGTCGATGGCCCAGACGCGCGCCAGGAAGAAAATGAACGGCACGCCGGACGAATTCGCGGGCGAGGGCACGGCGACGGCGCCGGCATACTCGGGCTTCCACAGGTCCTTCCAGCTGGTCGGCGCCTGCGGCACTTCCTTGGTGTTGTAGGTGATGCCCAGCGAGTAATAGCCCGTGCTGACGGCATAGGCCGCATCGCCGTTGCGGTATACGCCCTGGTCGATGACGTTCTTCAGGTTGGGGATGGCCGCGGGGTCCAGCGTGTCCAGCACGCCGGCCTGGGCGGCCAGTTCGCTGATGCCGCCGTCCATCCAGGCCACGTCGATCGTAGGCGCGTTCTTCTGCTGCTGCAGCTTGGCCAGCGTGGTGGTGGATGTGCCGACTTCCGGCACGACCGTCACGCCGGTGGCCTTGGTGTAGGGATCGGCGACGCAGGCGCGGAACGCGTCGCCCCAGTTGCCGCCGTACCAGGCGACGGTGATCTTCTGCTGTTGCGCCATCGCCTGCGTGGCCAGCAATAGCCCGGCGCCCAGCAAAGCGGCGCGGACTGCGCTGCGGGTAGGTGTTGCCATGTCGGATTCCCCTTGTCGATTTATCGGCTTGTCGCGGGTGTCGCGGGAGCAGGGTGCTCCAGGACGGAGCCGTGACGTTGCCATACCTGCATCTTGGGCGATCCCCGGGAAAACGAGCTTGAAGGCGCGGGACAAAAACTTGAATAATTGCGTCATGACTGACGTCGAAATCACCGCCTCCGCCACTTCCCCCTATGAGGACGCCGCACAAGGCCTGCCCCCGGGGAAACCCGCACTGACCATCGGTATCGTGCTGATGGACCAGTTCACGCTGGCTGCCTTCGCTGGTTTGGTGGACGTGCTGCGCCTGGCCGGCGACCACGGCGGACGCAGCCGGCAGATCCATACGGCATGGCGCGTCATGAGTTGGGACGGCAAGCCGCGCTGCTCCAGCGCCGGCTTGACCATCGACGTGGCCGACAGCCTGCCCGACGACCCCGCCCAGTTCGATTACGTGGCCGTGTGCGGGGGCAACGACTACATCAACGGCCGCATGCCCGAGCCGCTGCGCGACTGGCTACGCCTGGCGGCGGCGCTGCGGGTGCGTTTGCTGGGCATCTGCACCGGTACCTTCGCGCTGGCGCAAGCCGACGTGATCGGGCCCCGCACGGTATGCGTGCATTGGAATGTGCTGGATGCGTTTCGCGAGCGTTTTCCGCAGACCCGCGCGGTGGTGGACCGCCTGTTCGTGGACGAGGGCGACCTGATCTCTTGCGCGGGGTCCACCGCGGCGATCGACCTCGGCCTGTATCTGGTGGCCCGCCATTGCGGGCGCGACAAGGCCCAGCAGGCGATGCGGCACATGATGCTGCAAGGCGTGCGCCCAGGCCGGGTGCCGCAGGCGCATTTCCGCACCGACCTGTCCGGCATCCAGGACCTGCGCGTGCGCCAGGCTGCGCACTTCATCGAGCAGCGCATCGACAACCCCCCGCCGCTGGACGCCATCGCGCGCTACGTCGGGGTCGGGCGGCGGCAGTTGGAGCGCGCGTTCCGCCTTGCTACGGGCATGTCGCCCATGGCGTTCCAGCGGCAACTTCGGCTGGAGTATGGAAGCTGGTTGTTGCTCAATAATCCTTGCAGCATCACGCAGATTGCGTTGGACTGCGGTTTTGCGGACGGCGCGCACTTCTCGCGCGACTTCCGGGCGCACTTCGGATTATCCCCGCGCCAGTATCAACAGGCCCGAGGCCAGCAGGCTATCGGGCAAGAGGGCGGTGTCAGCGTATTTCCTGCCTAGCCTTCGCTTACCCCAAGGAGACGGCATGACGTATGACCTCTGGTATTGGGACGGTATTCCTGGACGTGGCGAATTCGTGCGCCTGGCGCTGGAAGCGGGGGGCATCCCCTATCGCGAATGCGCGCGCGAACCCGGTGCCTCGGAAAATTCGCTGATCGAAGACATGCAGTCGCCGCGCAAGCATCCGCCTTTCGCGCCACCTTATCTGGTAGCCGGCAACATGACGCTGGGGCAGACCGCCAACATCCTGTTGTTCCTGGGAGAAAAGCACGGGCTGGCGCCGGAATCGTTGGAAGGACGCCTTTGGGTGAACCAGCTGCAGTTGACCATCGCCGATATGGTGACCGAGGCGCACGATACGCATCACCCCATTTCCGCCAACTATTATTACGAAGACCAGAAAGAAGAGGCTGCGCGCCGGGCGCGGGGTTTCCGGGAAGAACGCATACCGAAATTCCTGGGGTATTTCGAACGCGTGCTCGCCGGGCCGACGGCCTGGCTGGCCGGCGGCAAGCGCTGGACCTACGTCGACCTGTCGTTGTTCCATCTGGTTGACGGTCTGCTTTACGCGTTCCCGAAACGCATGGCGACCGTGGCATCGGATTATCCGAACGTGATGGCCTTGCACGCGCGCGTGGCGTCGCTGCCCGCGTTGCAGCCCTATTTCGATAGCGGCAGGCGTCTGCCTTTTGGCGAGTGCATTTTCCGCCAGTATCGCGAACTGGACGCCGCCTGACGACCGAGTCATCGGCTGCTGCGGGGATGAGTTAACGGCCGCGCCCGCGATTTCCGAGCGGCGCTGATGCCACCCGCATTTCCATCTGCTTATTAATAAAGGGGTCATCGACCGCCCCTTTAATAAACGATGCGCGTCAATCAGCCTAAAAATAGATAGCGGATTGGTATTAACCCTGAACTGCGCAATAAGCATAGGCTGATTGCGCAGTTGAAACGTCGCTGAATGATTATCCGATGCGATGTCGAGCTGCAATTTTTTTCTGTAAAGCAATCGGTAATAGGTTGAGAAGCGATCATTTTTAGGATTAAATATTTTCGACTGGATACATTCTCGATTTTTTAATTTTGATCCAGGCCTGCCGTTACCGCAGTGGCGACGGACTTCCAGGTAGCAAGTGCATGCGGCGCGGCTGCACTGACTGAGTTTGGGACGCGCCAAGCAGTTCTGATTCAGAGATTCCGCTTGTCGACCGTTGTCAGAAACTTCGTCCCATCCTTGGCAGGAGAAGCCACCATGCAATGGATCACCCTAAGTCGCCTGTTCCGCGGCGAACGCGGCATGCAGAAGGCGGATTTGTATGGCCAGATCTCGGCTATCCATAAAGCGCAGGCCGTTATCGAATTTGATCTGGAAGGCCACATCCTGATGGCCAATCAGAATTTCCTGGACACCATGGGTTATTCCCTGGATGAGATCCTGGGACAGCACCACCGCATGTTCATCGATCCGGATGAGCGCGAATCTGCCGAGTATCTGGCTTTTTGGGAAAAGCTCGGGCAGGGCGCTTATGACGCGGGCCGTTACCGCCGCGTTCGTCGCGATGGCCGGGACGTCTGGCTGCAAGCGTCCTATAACCCCATATTCGATAAGCGTGGCCGCCCGCTTAAAGTCGTCAAGTACGCCACTGATATCACCGATCAGCAGCAGCGCCAGGCGGACACTGAAGGCCAGTTGGCGGCGATCTCCAAGGTGCAGGCGATTATCGAGTTCGAATTGGACGGAACGATCATCCGCGCCAATGACTTGTTCCTGAATGCCGTGGGCTATCACGCCTCTGAGGTGGAAGGTCGGCATCACAGCATGTTCGTGCGGCCCGAAGAGGCGCGCTCGGCCGCCTACCAGGAATTCTGGCGCAAGCTGCGCAGCGGCGAACATGACACGGGCCAGTACCTGCGCATCGGCAAGGGCGGGCGCCAGGTGTGGATCGAAGCCAGCTATAACCCGATCCTCGACGCGGAAGGCCGGCCTTTCAAGGTCGTGAAATACGCCACCGACATCACCAAGCGCTTCACCGCCGCGCAGACCCTGCGGGTGGCCGTGCAGGGCTTGACGGAAAACGCCGAGCGCGCCAGCCAGGCCAACGCCCTGGCGCTGGACGCCAGCAAGGTCGCCGAGCAGGGCGGCAAGACGGTGAAGGGCGTGGTGCAGACGATGGGGGCCATCACCGATAGCTCGCGGCGCATTTCCGAGATCATCGGCGTGATGGACGGCATTGCCTTCCAGACGAACATCCTGGCGCTGAACGCCGCCGTGGAAGCCGCCCGCGCCGGCACGCACGGCAAGGGTTTCGCGGTGGTCGCGGCCGAAGTCCGCAGTCTGGCGCAAAACAGCGCCGCCGCTGCGAAAGAGATCAAGGGATTGATCACGACCTCCGTCGAGCAGATAGAAAGTGGCGCCGGTCAGGTGCAGTCGGCCGGCACCACGATGGAAGACATCGTGGCCTCATCGCGCCGCGTCACTGAAATCATGGCGGAAGTGGTGAACGTGTCGTTGGCGCAATCGGCCAAACTGGCGGATGTCACCGAAGACATCACGCAGATGACGTCAGAAGCCGCCCAGACCTTGCGGGCTACCCAGGAAGCCGCGGATGCGCAGGCTGCGCGCAAAGACCATCGGGCTGTCGGGGTGGTCAAGCCCGTGACGGCGGCCGTGCGGGCCAGGCAGGCGGCCAATACGCCGCTGCCGCCCAAGCCGGTGCTGGAGTACGTGCGCTACTGACGTCGCGCGGCCAGGGGCCCGCGCGAGTGCGCTATAAAGACGGTATTGTCTGAATCCCAGGCCTGGGCCGGATCGCTTCCGCCCGGGCCGCATTATTTGCGGCACCGTCCATGACCGAATCCGAAGCCCTCGCCCTTGCATCGCACCGCCACTACAAGGGCGGTCTCTACCTGTATGTGGGCACCGCCCGCCATTCCGAGACCGAAGAGTCCATGGTGGTGTACGAACACCTGTGGCCGCACGCGCGCGGCCTGTGGGTGCGGCCCGCCACGCTGTTCTTTGGCCAATTGGCCGATGGTTCGCCGCGCTTCGCGCCGTTGCATCCGACGGAGTAAATACGGTGACGTTCTTCAACCGGCGGCCTCGCGCCAGCGGCGCGACGTCTCGCACGACCGTCAACCGCGCGCAAGCCTCGGCTGCGCTGGATTCGGCCTTGCAGGCGCTACGCGGCCCGTTCATCGTGGCCGACTTGGAAACCACCGGCCTGTCCACCGCCACGTGCGAAATCCTGGAGTTCGCGGCTGTCCGGGTCGAAGCGTCCGGCATGCTGGCCCGCGAATATACACAAGTGGTTCGCACGAGGTCGCCCGTGCCGTCTTTCATCACGCGGCTGACCGGCATTACCCAGGCGGAAATCGACCGCCATGGCGTGCCGGTGGTGCAGGCGTTTTCGTCCTTCCTGGAATTCGTGGAGGACTTGCCGGTATTTTTCCACAATGCGTCGTTCGACCGGCGCTTTCTGGGCGCAGCGGCTGACCAGACCGGCCTGCCGTTTGCGAATCCCACGCATTGCACGCTGGCGCTGGCGCGGCGCGCCTGGCCGGAACTGCCGTCGCACAAGCTAGAGATCCTGGCGCGTCATGTGGGCGCCTCGGACCCCACTCACCGCGCGTTGGCCGACGTGCGCACGACGGTGGCCGTCGCGCTGGCAGCCAGTTCACGCCTGGCCGCGGCCTGACGCAGCGCCTGCTATCTGGAAAATTCGATGTCCGACCTGGAACAGATCAAACTCGCGGTGCGGGCCTTTACGGCAGAAAGAGCGTGGGAGCCCTTTCATTCGCCCAAGAACCTGGCCATGGCGCTGTCCGGCGAGGCCGGCGAGCTGGTGTCCCTGTTCCAGTGGCTGACCGAGGCCGAATCGCGCAATATGGCGCCGGAACGCCTGGTGGACGCTGCCGATGAAATTGCGGACGTGCAGATGTATCTGGTGGCGCTGGCGGATCAGTTGGGCATCGACATCGCTGACGCCGTGGCGCGCAAGATGGTCAAGAACGCGCAGAAATATCCGGCGGACCGTTTTGCCGGCAGCGCCCGCAAGTACGACGATCCGCCTGAAGAGAGCTGACGGTCAGATCACTTTCTGTTCGTGATGGACCTGGGGCGGTTCGACGAAGAAGCCTGCCACCAGCTTGCGCCATTCCTGGAAGTCGGGCGATTCCCGAAAATCCACCATGTGGTTCTCGACGGTTTCCCAGTCGACGACCAGCGTATAGCGCTGCGGCTGTTCAATGCTGCGGTACAACTCCATCCCATGGCATCCACGGGCGCGCAGAAATAGCGGCTTGGCCTGCGTGACGCCTGCCTCGAACAGCGCTTCCTGTCCTTCACGGACATGAATGCTGGCAATCTCCTGGATCATGACGGTGTCTCCAAATAATTGGGGCCGGGTGAGGCCCGGTCGGCCGGAGTAGTATGGCTGAAAATTCCAATTCCATCCTGTCCGATTTCCTCGAGCCGTGACCTTGACTCGTCTCATTGCCGTTCGCCTGTTGTGGTACGCAGGCATTGCCGTTATCGCCGTTATGGCGCTGGCGCTCAACACGCAGTTCAGTGTGGTGGTACTGCTGTCGGCCATCGCCATCTACATTCCCTTGTCGGTCCTGTGCTTGCCGCTGATGGCATGGCTGTGCTGGAGCCGCGGTTTGCCTGCTCCGGTCAAGGGCCTGGCTCCCGTGTGGCCTGCGTGGCTGGCCGGCGGTTTAGGCATCGTGCTGCTGGCCAGCTACCACGTGCTGGCGGACCTGGATCTGGCGGAGTGCGGCTTCCTGCTGGTTCTCGTCGCGGGCGATCTCTGGCTGCTCCGCCGGGAAGCCGCACAGTTCTTCAACCTGGTGCCTGCTCGTTCTGGCTGACAGTAAGCCTAAAGGCCATCAACGGCTTGCCTACCGGCGTGCGCGCTAGGCACCTTGTCCGAGCCCAAGACGCGTCGCCCCATCCTTAAAGTTGAGCCCCCCTGCGTCGCGCAGGGTTCCCCTGTCTTTTTCATCGTCCATACGCATGGCGTGGCGGTCGCGCGCTCGTCTGTTCCGCTTGCCGATTGACAGACAGGCCTCGTCCACAAAGACCCGGTCGCCCGTTTAACCGATATCGACATGCCTAGGACGGAGCAATCATTCCGTACCAATACATAAGTCCCACGCCACTCGTCTATGTGCGGGCACGGGGGAGGGACGTAGCGGTCCGCGCCGGTCGGCCACCGGCACCTGTGCATCCGCATGAAGCGGATCAGGAGGAGCTCAAATGAAAAAGCTCGCAGCAGTCGCAGCCATGACCTTGTTTGCCGCATCGGCCTATGCCAGTGGGCCGGGCATGCCTTCCGTGTCGATCACCGGCCATGCCGGCACGATCAATGGCACGGCGTCATCCGTCTCCACCGGCAGTTCGGTGGTGGCCACGCAAGTCAATGGCTACGGGTCTTCCAGCCAGACGTCGTTTGGCGAAACGGGCGGCGTCGCGCAAGTGGGCGGCACGTTCAACCGGGACGGCACGCAAGTGGTCACCAGCACGCGCCAGTACGCCACCAGCGAGTCGTACGGCAACGTGACGGGCAACGCGCCCATCATGGTGGGCGACAGCATCGCCAATGGCGGGGCGTCGTTCGGCAAGACTGATACTGCCGCGTCGGCGACGGGGACTTTCGTTGCCGGCAACATCGGCGCGTTTGGGTCGATCGGCGGTGTGGGCGGGGTGGGCCACATCTCTGGCTTCAATCACTGACCCAATTATCCGGACGGCTTCGGCCGTCCGGTCGAGGGGACATCATGAAAACCATAGTGCTTGCAATTTCCCTGTCGCTGGCGGCGTGCACGGCCGCGGCGCAGACCAGTAACTCCAGTTCCACGACTTCCGCGTCATCGGGGGCGACCAATGCCGGCAACAACCAGGGCATCACGCTGAATTCCAATAACAGCGGTTCCAGCACCGTAAAGACGGTTCCGCCGGTGGGGGGCCAAAGCTTCTATGGTTCGTTCTCGTCGGACAGCTGCATGGTGTCGGCAGGCGGCGGCGGCTCGGTGGTGGGCTTCGGCATGAACGTCGCCATACCGATCGAAGACCAGAAATGCAGCCTGCGGCGCAACTTCGAGCGCACGATGCAGGCGGCCGCCTCCACCAAGGACGCGGATCGCTCGCGCCGGCTGGAAACCGCGGCCATCGACATCTTGTGCCAGACCGACGACCGCACCAAGGCGGCGTTGGTGGCGCAAGGGCTCTGCACCAATCCGGCGCTGACGACGGCCGATCATCGTTTCGATACGACTGCGGTTGCGCAGTCCTCGCCCACGACGGCCACCGTCGCGGTGCCGCCCGCGCCGATGCAAGGCCAGACCCCGACGCCCGCGCCGGCGCCGGCAGTGCAGGGGTACCCGGTGCAAGCCGTTCAAACTACCGCGCTGGCATCGCCGCCCTTGCGCAACCCGCGGCTTGAGCGGCAGCAGTTCGCCGACCTGTACTCGCCCGGCTGACGCCTCGGGGGAAGCCGGTTCAGGGGGTAGAAGCGGGCGGCAGGATGGCGGCGGGCGCAGCCACCGCCGCCGGCTGCGGCGCCGAAGCCAGCAGCATGGTGGGGGGCGAAGACACTTCCAGGCCGGCGTCGTTCAGACGCTTGAGCACGGTGAACAGCATGGCGCTGCGCACGCCGTAAGACGCGCGCGGCGACGAGACATAACCCTTGGCATTGAAGATCAGGTTGCCGCCTTCGATGCCGTCCAAAAACACGTTGGGCGCGGGCGTGTCCAGCACGTCCTCATGGTCGGCAAAGGCCTGCAGGATCAGTTCGCGCACTTGCTCGGCGTCCGTCGACAGCGGCAGGGGCAGCTTGATCTGCACCAGCCCCAAGGGGTTCGATCGGGTCACGTTGCGCACCGTCTTGGTCACGAACTCCGAGTTCGGGACAATCACCGTGGACCGGTCGCCCATCTGGATCTCAGTGGCGCGGACATTGATGCGCAGGATGTCGCCCTCGACGCCGCCCAGCGATACCCAGTCACCCACCTTGACCGGGCGTTCCGCCAGCAGGATCAGGCCCGACACGAAGTTCTGCACCACCGCTTGCAAACCGAAACCGATACCCACCGACAGCGCACTGGCGATCCACGCCACGCGCTCCAGGCCGATGCCGGCCGCCGATAACGACAACGCGACCGCCAGCACGAAGCCGGCGTATCCGAACAAGGTGGCGGCCGACAGCTGCATGCCCGGATCGAGTTCCGTGGTCGGCAGGTAGCGGTTCGCCAACCAGCGCTTGAGCATCTTCACGCTCAGCAGCGACAGGCCCAGCACCAACAGCGCTTGCAGCACCGCGCCGGGACGGATCTGCGCCTCACCGATAGCCAGGCCCTTGCGCAGTTGATCGAAGCGCTGAAGCAGGTCGGCCGGCCCTTCGCCGAAGGGCGCCAGCAGCAGGATCACCGCCAGCAACCCGACGGCCACGCGGCCCACGCCGGACAGCAGCACGGCGGCCTGGTCGCGCAGGCTGGGGCCGTCGTTCTCGCCTTCGCGATGCGACGTGCCCAGCAGCGTGCTGAAGCCGTCCTCGATCAGCGTCGACACCAGGTAGGCGGAAGCCAGCACGATCAGCGTCCACAGCACCTGCTTGGTCAGGAAGGCGCCGAATGCCACATACCCCGCCAACAGGCTGGCCAGGCCCAGGACCAGCACGGCCCACACCGTGCCCAGCACCAGCGAAACCCAGAAGGGCGCCGGCGCGTCGTTTTCCTGGATGCTCAGGCGGCGCAGCCTGCGGCAGATGGCCAGCACGATGGCCATCGTGGTCATGATGATCACGGCGACGATGCCGGTCAGCGTGATGGTTGTCGTCAGGCTGGCGTTCAGCAATACCGGCAGGCGCTCGGCCAGCCAGATCATCACGACCAGCGTGCCCAGCAGATTGGGCAGCCAGTTCAGGCGCGTCGCCACGGCATCGCTGATGGGCGGCAGGCGCCAGGACGGGCGGTGCGTCGACAACAGCGCGTTGCCCAGACCCGAGACATAGCCACCGAAACAGACGGTCGCCACCAGCGTGGCCAGCAGCGCCCCGGTGTTGTCGGACAGCTGCGAATTCCAATCCAGGCCGGCATGGATCAATAGCGCGATCACCCCAGGCGTGGCCACCGATAGCGTCAACTGCGCCACGGCCAGGAACGAGCGCCGCAGCCGGCCGGGAGGCACCCGGGTTGCGGTCAGGCGCAGGAACATCCGGCCGATCCAGATGCGCAGCGCGATCGTCAGCGCCGCCGCGGCAACCAGCAGCAGCCATCCCCATTTCGGTGTCTGGCCGATCGCAGTGGAAAGGTCGTCGCCCAAGGCTTCAAGGCGTTCCAGGTCGCGGGGGAATTCCTCGTGGAACTCCACCCAGAACTGTTTGGACAGGAACGAATTGCGCCGCTCTCCCAGGCGCGCCTGGAACTGTGTGCGGCGCTGCGCCGAAATCTGTTCCGCCGTCTGGGCGGCATCTACCGACAGCAGGCGGGCCAGCTTGATCTGCGCATCCAGCGCGCGGCTGCTCTTTTCCAGCTGCATGCGCTGGGCCGCCACGTCCGGGGCTTCTTTGGCGCCTTCGGGCGGCGTGCCCAGCTCGCTTAACCGCGCGGTCAGGCTGGTCAACTGCGGGGCAAGCGCCTCGCTGGCCGCGTCGGCCTTGGACTGGATGTCCAGCGCGTCGCTGCGCTGTTTGACGAGCGTGGCGTCGTCGGTCTCGTCGGCGACGCGTTTGCGGATGTCGTCAATCTGCTTGCGGGCGGCCGCCAGCAGCGTTTCGGTTTCCGCAGGATTGGCAGGCGGCGCCGCGAAGGCGGGCATTACACAGAGCGCCAACAACAACGCCGCGACAAGCGCGGCGAGATGGGCGGTTAAGCGCCGGGGGAGTAGGAGCGGGAAGGTGCGGATCGGGTTCATATTCTTGTGCGAGACACTCGCGTCGAGGCGGCAGCATAACAAGCCGCGGACCACTCCGTTGCAACAAAAACTAGTGCTGCGTCCCCTATTTTCCAACTGAAATTCGAAGGCGCCTCCCGTCGGCGCCCAGGGGGCGGAAACAGGGCCGCATCGGATGCGCGCAATGCGCGGGCAGCCAGATGCGCCCCGGCACGAAATCCACGTTTACCACGCCAACGTTTGGAATCAACTCGGACGCGCCAGCACGCCTCGGGGGAGGGATTTTTTGGGCTTGCCCAGCACGGCGTCGCACACGTCCAACCAGGCGCGCGCGGCAAAGGACAGATAGCTGGATTGCAGCCAGATGTGGCCCACCTCCCATTGCATGCCGGACTTGGCCAATTTCGCCGTACTGAGTCCCCGCGTTTTCATGCGTTGCATCAGCGGCTCGGGCAGCAGCGCAACGCCCAGCCCGGCAGAGGCCATCGCAACCAGAAAGTCCCAATGCGCGCTCTGCGCGGCAATGCTGGGCTGAAAGCCCGCATCCGCAAAAGCCTGGCGCAGGCGCCGGGTGACGGCGAAGTCGTCGGTGGGGATCAGTAGCCGCGCGTCGCGCAGGGCGCTCAAGGGCAGGGACGTTTTGCCGGCCCATGGGGCGTCCGGCGGGCCGATGACCCAGATGGGATAGCTGCCGAACAACTGGGCGGCAAGTCCGCCGTCGGGCGCGACAGGCAGGATGGTGGCGCCCACCTCCAGCTCACCGCTGGCGACCAGGCCTTCGACGGCCTGGCCCGTGCCCTCGCGCAAGGTCAGGTGGATGCCGGGGTGAAGCTCTCGGAAGCGCTTGACCACCGGCGTGAACAGCAGGTTGATCATCGGCGGGATGCCGACCTCCAGCGCGCCGCGGTCCAGATCGGCGGTCTGGCGTAGTTCTTCCGACAGTTGCCGCATCGTTTCCAGCACCTGCAGGCCGCGCTGGTACATGACCCGCCCGGTATCCGTCGGCCGCGCGGTGTGGCCGTCGCGGATCAGCAGCGGCGTGCCGGCTTCTTCTTCCAACTGCCGAATCATCTTGCTCACCGTCGATTGCGTGACGAACAGGGCTTTGGCCGCCTGCGTGAAGCTGGCATGCCTGACCGTTTCGACGAAATAGCGCAACGCACGCACGTCCATGGCTTGGAAACTCCCTAGGCGCGTTGTGCGCAAAAACGTCAAATGATGAAAAAAACGACTGATTTGAATGATTTTAAGTCATTACGAGATTTAAGCAGGCCTTCCTATACTGCCGAAAATTCATCCCGGTGCAGGCCTTGGGCCCGTGCCGCGATATCGGGAAACGCCGCGAAAGACGGCGCCCGGGCGCTGAATGGCGGCCTCGCCGCGCCCGGCCGCAAGCCGTTGGCCTTTAAATTTGGAGACACCATGCATCTCGACCGTATCCGCCACCCTGGGCTGCGCGCCAAGATCACATCCGCCGATCAGGCGGCATTGCTGGTTGAAGACGGCATGACCGTCGGAATGAGCGGTTTCACGCGCGCCGGGGACTGTAAGTCCGTGCCGGCGGCGCTGGCTGCACGCGCCGAGCGCGAGCCGTTGTCGATCACGCTGATCACCGGCGCGTCGCTGGGCCACGATACCGACAAGATGCTGGCCCAGGCCAATGCGCTGTCGCGCCGCATGCCGTTCCAGGTCGACACCACCCTGCGCCGCAAGATCAATCAAGGCGAAATCGCCTTCATCGACCAGCATTTGTCCGAAACGGTCGAACAGCTGCGCGCCGGCCATATCGGGCCGATCAACGTCGCCATCATCGAAGCCGCCGCGATTACGGAATCGGGCGCCATCGTGCCGACGATGTCGGTCGGAAACTCGGCCTCGTTCGCGCAGCAGGCCGACAAGATCATCATCGAATTGAACGTGGGCGTGCCCGCCGCCATTGAAGGCCTGCACGACATCTATGTGCCCGCGGACCGCCCGGCGCGTCAGCCGATCGGCCTGGTGTCGGTGGACCAGCGCATCGGCCAGCCCTTCATTGAAGTGGACCCGGCCAAGATCGCCGCCATCGTCATCACGCACGAGCCCGACAGCCCCTCCAACGCCTTGCCGCCGGACGACGACACCAACGCCATCGCCGGCCATATCAATACGTTCCTGCGCGGAGAGGTGGACGCGGGCCGCCTGACCAACGCGTTGCTGCCGCTGCAGGCTGGTATCGGCACCATCGCCAACGCCGTGCTGCACGGCTTCGAGTCGTCGGACTTCGATAATCTGACGATGTACTCCGAAGTGCTGCAGGACAGCGCCATCGATCTGCTGGACCAGGGCAAACTCGCCTTCGCGTCGGCCTCGTCCATCACGGTGTCCAAACCCGTGTACGACAAGATCCTGGCCAATATCGACCACTATCGCGAACGCATCGTGCTGCGTCCGCAAGAAATCAGCAACGCGCCCGAGATCGTCCGCCGCCTGGGCATCATTGGAATCAACACGGCGCTGGAATTCGACATCTACGGCAACGTGAACTCCACGCATGTGGGCGGCACGCACATGATGAACGGCATCGGCGGCTCGGGTGACTTCGCGCGCAACGCCCATCTGGCGATCTTCGTGTCGAAATCGATGGCCAAGAACGGCGACATCTCCAGCGTGGTCCCGATGGTGTCCCACGTGGACCACACCGAACACGATGTGGATGTGCTCGTGACCGAGTGCGGCCTGGCGGACTTGCGCGGCCTGGCGCCGCGCGAACGCGCCCGCGCCATCATCCAGAACTGCGTACATCCTTCCTACCGCGACGCCCTGCAGGACTATTTCGACCGCGCCTGCCAACGCGGCGGGCAGACGCCCCATCTGCTGGAAGAGGCGTTCTCGTGGCACCAACGCTTCAATGAAACGGATTCGATGCAGCCGGCGAAGTCGCCCGCGCGCAAGGCGGCCTGAGGGCACGCAACGTTGACTGCCGCCGTCGCGGCGTCCGCCAGGCTATTCGAGCGAAGCGAATCCTGGCCTGCGGGGAGTGCTCCCGCCGGGCGCCGTGTTTGGGTAGGGGTAAAGGAGCGAAAGCTGTTTTACCTTTTTTTTCGCGTTGAGTTCGCGGGCAAGGCGTCAGGTTCCGCAGGCGTAGTGACGAGCGCGCAGCGCGACAGCTCCAGCTCGTCGCGCAGCCATTGCTTTAACGCCACCAATGGCGCCCACTCCCGCAGGCTCGGCGGATAGACCAGGTGGTAGGTCTGCGCCTGTTCATATTGCACGCTCATAGGCGATATCTGCACCAGGCGCCCGGCGCAGAGGGCGTCGGCCGCCAGCAGTTCGCGGCCCAACGTAATGCCCAAGCCTTGTTCAGCCGCTTGCAACATCATCCCCGCATCGTTGAACGTGGCCACGGGCATCACCGGCGTGCGCAGGCCCGCGGCATTGAACCAGTGCTGCCACATTTCGCGTTCGCCCAGCAGCGGTTGGCGGGCCAGGGTCTCCGGGGAATTGTCTTCCAGCTTTGCCGCTGTTTCCGGCGACGCCAGCGCAATCAGTGGCAACGGCATATCGAACAAGGGCTCGGATTCCACGCCCGCCCAGGGGCCGCGGCCGAACCGCAGCGCGGCATGAAAGCCGTCGCGCACCAGGTCCACCACTTGTTGGGAGGTCTCGATCTCCAGCGACAGTCCCGGATTCCGCACACGCCACCGCGCCATGCGGGGCAGCAGCCAGCGCTGCGCAAACGAGGGCAGTACCGACACGCGCAACCGTTGTTCGCTGCCGGTGGCAGCGGCAGCCGCCGCCATCACGCCTTCGTCCAGCACCGCTAGCGCGCTCTGCACGCTGCATAGCAGCGCAGCGCCCGCGCTATTCAAAACGATCCCGCGCCCGCTGCGTTCAAACAGCGGAAAGCCCAGTTGTTCCTCCAGTCCCTTGATCTGCTGGCTGACCGCGCTATGCGTCAGATGCAGCCGGTCGGCAGCGGCGCGCAGGTTCTGCAACTCGGCGACGGCACGGAAGGCGGGCAGGGTGTTCAGGGGTAAACGCATAGGAAAATTCGCAGAAGGCCAATATTTGGTTAGCTTAGCTGACCAATACACGGAAAACAATTCGATTTTCACCCGCTTCCTGGGCGACTACGCTTACCAAAACGTCGAAATTCCAGGAGTCCATCATGTCTGCCCACACTTGCACCTCACCGTCACCGTCGTTTCGGCCGCTACGGCAGCCCCCGCAACCGGCACTGCCGCCGACCTCGACCGTCAGAAGCGCACCAACGGAAGGTGCGGCTGTCGACGGCGCATCGCCGCGCGGCTGGCTCGGCAAGCTCTGGGCCGCCTATTGCAGACGGCGTGAAGCGTCCCGGCTACGCAACCTGGCCGTCGACATGGACCCGCACATCCTCCAAGACGTGGGCGCGCCGAGCTGGCTCATCAACGAAACCTCCCTGCAACGCGACCTGGCACGCTTGAAGCACACGGACTACATGCGTTGGTAGCTTCCTTCGCGACGCGAAGGGCATCGAGCGGGCGCCGGTTCTCCCTGGGTTGGGGGCCGGCGCTTCGACTTTGGTAAACCGGTGTTGATGACGCCTCTATATATAGAGAGAGGAGGGCGTCGGAAGGGGGTAGCCTCTCTCTCTATATATAGAGCGCTTTCAGATTTCCCCGCCATGAGTGTCGAAATTGGGGAAGGTTTTGCTTCCGTGGCATGACAGCCCAAAACTTGTGCTATAGTCTCGCTCCTTCGCAGTTCAGACGTTTTTTGAACCGCGAAGCCAAGCAAGCACAACAGGCGAAACCGGGGTAACCCAGCCAAGCCTGCCGCGAAGAGTTCAGAAATGAGCGCCAGCGGTTATTGCAAGGATTGCAGCAAATCAGGCAAAAGCCAGTTGCGTAATCTGCAAGAATCGTGCTATAGTCTTGGGCTTGGCTGGTGATGTTGATTTCGGGTTTACCCGAATCTCTCGCTAGCCACCTGAGCAGTAACCAACCCCAGGAATCTGGGCTGTCCGCGAAAGCGGCGGGGTTGCAAGATAGGATGCAAGTCAGGCAAAAGCCGGTTGCATAATCTGCAAAAGTTGTGTTATAGTTTCAGGCTTGGCAGTTGCCGAAAACTTAGGGTTAACCCGAATGGGTGCTTCTGATGTTTCGATAGCTGCTAAAGAGAGCGGATCCGAAGGGGTCGCAAGCAAGAAAGCGGTGGCGCGAAAGCGAACGAAGCTGACTTGACAAGCGATAAAAACTCCTTCATAATCTCGCCTCTCTGCTGCTGAAAACAGCAAGCGACGCAAGGCGAAAGCCGCAGCGAAGTAAGCGAGTTCAGCAGGTAGCAGTAAGAATTTAGCAGTACCGCTCTTTAACAATTAAACAACCGATAAGTGTGGGCGCTTGATGCGATGCACTGTGATTAGGTTAGGCGTTAAACCCTAATCTCTTCACAAGCACAATGAAATCAAGTGCTCACTAGAAGTGAAGTACCTTAGACGTCAAGTTTAAGAACATACCTCACTTCCTTTGAGTAGCGACGTATGACCTGGTTCGGATTTATTCGGACCAAGAATACGAAACAAATACAGAGATTAAACTGAAGAGTTTGATCCTGGCTCAGATTGAACGCTAGCGGGATGCCTTACACATGCAAGTCGAACGGCAGCACGGACTTCGGTCTGGTGGCGAGTGGCGAACGGGTGAGTAATGTATCGGAACGTGCCTAGTAGCGGGGGATAACTACGCGAAAGCGTAGCTAATACCGCATACGCCCTACGGGGGAAAGCAGGGGATCGCAAGACCTTGCACTATTAGAGCGGCCGATATCGGATTAGCTAGTTGGTGGGGTAACGGCTCACCAAGGCGACGATCCGTAGCTGGTTTGAGAGGACGACCAGCCACACTGGGACTGAGACACGGCCCAGACTCCTACGGGAGGCAGCAGTGGGGAATTTTGGACAATGGGGGAAACCCTGATCCAGCCATCCCGCGTGTGCGATGAAGGCCTTCGGGTTGTAAAGCACTTTTGGCAGGAAAGAAACGTCATGGGTTAATACCCCGTGAAACTGACGGTACCTGCAGAATAAGCACCGGCTAACTACGTGCCAGCAGCCGCGGTAATACGTAG